>NZ_JAJQXA010000019.1 GCF_021245985.1 Flavobacterium soyae
AAATCAGCAAGAAATAAAAAATTATCTTGAAAGTGGAATCCGAAAAACCTGAATTAATGTTTTTAGTGGACAATCTTGTTTTTACCAAAAAAAAGAAGCTGTCCTTTTGAGACAGCCTCTTTTTTTATTTTTAATTAAGTTTTTAGTGCATTATTTGACGGTATGAATTTCGACAAAGCATATCGTAGAGACGCACAGCAGTGCGTCTTATGCGCAAAGTATATCTCAAAAATAAAAATAACAGACGTCGATACTGGACGTAGACGCACTGCTGTGCGCCTCTACGGAAAACACAGATAAATTTACTTCTATCATTCAACCTGCAAACCACACAAAGCATATCTGTAGAGACGCACAGCAGTGCGTCTTATGCGCAAAGTATATCTCAAAAATAAAAATAACGGACGTCGATACTGGACGTAGACGCACTGCTGTGCGCCTCTACGGAAAATTGGGATGAATTTACTTCTATCATTCAACCTGCAAACCACACAAAGCATATCTGTAGAGACGCACAGCAGTGCGTCTTATGCGCAAAGTATATCTCAAAAATAAAAATAACGGATGTCGATACTGGACGTAGACGCACTGCTGTGCGCCTCTACGGATAATTGGAACCTATTAATTTAATTCAAACATTTAAGAAGATTATTCTTCGTAATTTTTATTTTGATGTTAATTGAATTTAATTACATTTACAAAATGAGATTTAAAACTACCAAAAACTTAGATCTCTAAATATAAATAAACCTAATTAATTATGATACAAAAAACATCAAATGCCTTTATCGCGGCATCATGGGTAGCTCTTGGAGCCGGAACAATTGGTTTTATTGTTGGACTTGCCAGGGCCGAAATGCTCCTAAACGAAAAAGGATATTATTTTACCGTTTTAATGTTCGGGCTTTTTGCTGTTGTTTCACTGCAAAAAAGTGTAAGGGACCGATTGGAAAAACTTCCCGTAACTGATATTTACTACGGAATCTGCTGGTTTGGAACGCTGTTATCAATTGTTCTTTTAGTAGTAGGATTATGGAATGCCACTATTTTACCAAGCGAAAAAGGTTTCTACGCATTTGCATTTTTATTAGCCTTATTTGGCGCTATTTCGGTACAAAAAAATACTAGAGACAATATGAACTTTAGTCAAAACGAATAAAAGTTTAAAACTAAAAAAGCTCCAATTTTCATTGGAGCTTTTTGATTATAATAGAATCTGAGATTATTTACTCAAATACATTTTTCTTCTGGAGTACAATTCATAGAATTGATCGTCTTTTAAATCATCAATAAACAAGATGCTTTCTCCTGTCGATTTCATTTCTGGCCCTAATGCTTTATTTACGTTCGGGAATTTACTGAAAGAGAAAACCGGCTGTTTGATTGCATAACCGTTTAATTTAGGTTTAAAATCAAAGTCTGTTACTTTATTTTCACCTAACATTACTTTTGTAGCGTAGTTTACATAAGGCTCTCCATAAGCTTTTGCAATAAACGGAACCGTTCTTGAAGCTCTTGGGTTTGCCTCGATAATATAAACCGTATCATCTTTTATCGCAAACTGAATATTAATCAAACCAACTGTTTTTAAAGCTCTCGCAATTTTATGCGTATGATCTTTTATTTGCTGCATCACGAATTCTCCTAAGTTAAAAGGAGGCAGTGTTGCATTACTATCTCCAGAGTGAACTCCGCAAGGTTCGATGTGCTCCATAATTCCTATAATGTACACATTTCCATCAGCATCACAAATGGCATCAGCTTCAGCTTCGATTGCTCCGGCCAAATAGTGATCCAGCAATAATTTGTTTCCCGGAATTGTTTTCAATAAGTCGATAACATGCTCTTCAAGTTCTTTTTTATTGATTACAATTTTCATTCCCTGACCTCCTAATACATAAGAAGGACGAATTAAAAGCGGAAAATCTAAACTGTCAGCTAAAGTCGAAGCCTCGTCTGCCGTTTCTGCGATTCCAAATCTTGGGAAAGGAATATGTAATTCTGTCAATAAATCTGAGAAACGTCCTCTGTCTTCAGCCAAGTCAAGCGCATCAAAACTAGTTCCGATGATTTTTACACCGTATTTAGATAATTTATCTGCTAATTTAAGAGCCGTTTGACCACCAAGCTGCACAATTACACCTTCTGGTTTTTCGTGCTGAATGATGTCATAAATATGCTCCCAGAAAACTGGTTCAAAGTATAATTTATCAGCAGTATCAAAATCCGTTGAAACTGTTTCAGGATTACAATTAATCATAATTGTTTCGTAACCGCATTCTTTTGCTGCTAAAACTCCGTGTACACAAGAATAATCGAACTCAATTCCCTGCCCGATTCTGTTTGGCCCGGAACCCAGAACGATAACTTTCTTTTTATCTGTCAGGATACTTTCGTTATCTACATAACGCTCTCCGTTTGCTTTTTCAATTTCAGCCTCAAAAGTTGAGTAGTAATAAGGTGTTTTTGCCTTAAACTCCGCAGCACAGGTATCAACCAGTTTAAATACACGGTTGATGTTTTTTTCCATACGTAAAGAATGTACTTCACTTTCCAGACAGTTCATCATGTGGGCCAATTGTCTGTCGGCGAAACCTTTTTGTTTGGCTTCAAGTAACAATTCTTTAGGAAGGTTTGAAACTTTATAGTTTGAAATTTCTTTCTCTAAAACATAAAGTTCTTCGTATTGTTTTAAGAACCACATATCGATTCTTGTAATTTCATGGATACGGCTCAACGGAATTCCCATTGCAATTGCGTCATAAATTACAAAAACCCTGTCCCAGCTTGCATACGTAAGCTTTTCGATAATCTGCTCATAATCTTTGTATCCTTTTCCGTCAGCACCTAAACCGTTTCTTTTAATTTCTAAAGACTGGGTTGCTTTGTGAAGCGCTTCCTGAAAAGAACGGCCAATTCCCATAACCTCACCTACAGATTTCATCTGAAGACCTAAAGTTCTGTCTGATCCTTCAAATTTATCGAAGTTCCAGCGTGGTATTTTTACGATTACATAATCTAAAGTTGGTTCAAAAAGAGCCGAAGTCGATTTTGTAATTTGGTTTTGTAATTCATCTAAGTTATATCCTAAAGCCAGTTTAGAAGCAATTTTAGCAATTGGATAACCTGTTGCTTTTGACGCTAATGCTGATGAACGAGATACACGAGGATTGATTTCGATGGCTACGATATCTTCTTTTTCGTCTGGTGAAACTGCAAATTGTACGTTACATCCTCCGGCAAAATTTCCGATGCTTCTCATCATTAAGATGGCGTAATCACGTAATTTTTGGAAAGTTGTATCTGATAATGTCATTGCCGGCGCAACAGTAATCGAATCTCCGGTATGAATTCCCATTGGGTCCATATTTTCGATCGAACAGATAATAACAACATTGTCGTTTTTATCTCTTAAAAGCTCTAATTCGTATTCTTTCCATCCCATTAAAGCTTTATCAATTAAAACTTCGTGAATTGGAGACGCTTCAAGACCGCGTGTTAAAAGGTCATCAAAATCTTCTTTTTTGTAAACTACTGCAGCTCCGGTTCCTCCTAGTGTAAACGAAGGACGTATTACAAGCGGGAAACCAAATTCCTGTGCAATTTCTTTTCCTTCTAAGTATGAAGTAGCTGTTTTTGCAGGCGCTGTTGGCACATTTATTCTTTCTAAAAGCTGTTTAAACTGCTCTCTGTCCTCAGTAATATTAATGGCGTTTACATCAACCCCTATTAATCTTACCCCAAAATCCTGCCAAATTCCTTTTTCTTCAGCCTCCAGACACAAGTTCAAAGCGGTCTGTCCTCCCATTGTTGGCAAAACAGCATCAATTTGCGGGTGTTCCTTCAGAATTTCAATAATCGATTTTGTTGTTAATGGTTTCAAATAAACATGATCGGCCATGGTTGGGTCGGTCATAATCGTCGCTGGATTTGAGTTAATCAAGATAACTTCAATTCCTTCTTCACGAATCGAACGTGCAGATTGTGATCCTGCATAATCGAATTCGCAAGCTTGACCAATAACAATAGGTCCCGAACCTATTATTAAAACTGATTTAATTGATGTGTCTTTAGGCATTTTTTATGTATTGTGTAGTTATATAAGTATTTAAAAAAACATTCTTAGTGTACTAAAAACTAGAATGTTGAGAAAATTTTTACCGACAAGGTATAAAAAAAGGCGATACTAAGAAAGTAACGCCTTATTTATGTTTACAGAAACATTATTTTTTGTGTCTAGGCTCGCTAGAAACAGTTAATTTATGTCTTCCTTTTGCTCTTCTACGCGCTAGAACTTTTCTTCCATTCGCAGAAGCCATTCTGTCCATAAATCCGTGCTTATTTCTTCTTTTTCTTTTCGATGGTTGAAATGTTCTTTTGCTCATTGCTTTGTATCTTTAAAAATGGTATCTAATTAACTCTTTCTTGGTTTTGGATATCGTTACTCAAAAACCGAGTGCAAATATACAAAGACTTTTTTTTCTGGCAAGTAGTTTTATAAAAATATTTTTAATTCCTTTTACTATCTTTGCAGTCACAAATATACATCTATTATGTTTAACAAAATTATCAAACTTATTCTGGCCGGACTTCTTATAATAGCTGGCGTTTGGCAAATTGTAGATAAAGAAACCGGTAATGGTATCTTCCTTATATTATTGTCTGCAATTCCTGTTTTTCTTTATTTTAAAAATGAATTTATCCTTTTAGCCTTTCTTAAATTGAGAAAACAAGACTTCGAAGGCGCTAAAAAATGGTTAGCATACATCAAAAATCCGGAAACTGCTTTAGTAAGAAAACAACAGGGTTACTTTAATTACCTTCACGGAATCATGCTTTCGCAGACTAATTTAATTCAGGCTGAGAAACATTTCAAAAAAGCTATCGAACTTGGACTATCAATGGATATGGACCTTGCTGTAGCAAAATTAAACCTTGCCGGAGTTGCAATGTCACGCCGCAGAAAACTTGAAGCTACTAATTTATTGGCCGAAGCTAAAAAATTAGATAAACAAGGAATGCTGAAAGACCAAATCTCTATGATGAAAGAACAAATGAAAAAAATCTAGTTTTTCTAAAATTTTATCCCGATAACTATCGGGATAAAATCCCAAATTCTCCCGATGCTTCGGGATGAATTTGGGATTTTTTTATTCTAGAAACATACCGTTTGTCATCCTGAGGAACGAAGGATCGCACACGCTGATCGACAAAGATTGGCGATTCTCTTTGAGGAGTTTCTTTGTAGAGCTTCTTGTGTGATCCTTCGTTCCTCAGGATGACAAACTATGCCGTTTTTCTAATCTGATTTCGACTATATCCCGCGGTTTCAACCGCGGGATACCGATTGTCATGATAACACAACGTTTCTCGACGGTTGAAACCGCTGGCAATGTTTGGCTTCGTTTCTCTCTGGAATAATAGGGCTTGTTATGTCATCCTGAGGAACGAAGGATCACACACGCTTATCGACAAAGATTGGCGATTCTCTTTGAGGACTTTCTTTGTAGAGCTTCTTGTGCGATCCTTCGTTCCTCAGGATGACAAACTATGCCGTTTTTCTAATCTGATTTCGACTATATCCCGCGGTTTCAACCGCGGGATACCGATTGTCATGATAACACAACGTTTCTCGACGGTTGAAACGCTGGCAATGTTTGGCTTCGTTTGTCTCTGGAATAATTGGGTTTGTTATGTCATCCTGAGGAACGAAGGATCGCACACACTTATCGACAAAGATTAGCGATTCTCTTTGAGGACTTTCTTTGTAGAGCTTCTTTTGCGATCCTTCGTTCCTCAGGATGACAAACTATGCCGTTTTTCTAATCTGATTTTGACTATAGACCGCGGTTTCAACCGCGGGATACCGATTGTCATGATAACACAACGTTTCTCGACGGTTGAAACCGCTGGCAATGTTTGGCTTCGTTTGTCTCTGGAATAATAGGGCTTGTTATGTCATCCTGAGGAACGAAGGATCACACACGCTAATCGACAAAGATTGGCGATTCTCTTTGCGGACTTTCTTTGTAGAGCTTCTTGTGTGATCCTTCGTTCCTCAGGATGACAAACTATGCCGTTTTTCTAATCTGATTTCGACTATAGCCCGCGGTTTCAACCGCGGGATACCGATTGTCATGATAACACAACGTTTCTCGACGATTGAAACCGCTGGCAATGTTTGGCTTCGTTTCTCTCTGGAATAATAGGGTTTGTTATGTCATCCTGAGGAACGAAGGATCACACACGCTTATCGACAAAGATTGGCGATTCTCTTCGAGGAGTTTCTTTGTAGAGTTTCTTGTGCGATCCTTCGTTCCTCAGGATGACAAACTATGCCGTTTTTCTAATCTGATTTCGACTATATCCCGCGGTTTCAACCGCGGGATACCGATTGTCATGATAACACAACGTTTCTCGACGGTTGAAACCGCTGGCAATGTTTGGCTTCGTTTGTCCCTGGAATAATAGGGTTTGTTATGTCATCCTGAGGAACAAAGGATCGCACACGCTTATCGACAAAGATTGGCGATTCTCTTTGTAGAGCTTCATGTGTGATCCTTCGTTCCTCAGGATGACAAACTATGCCGTTTTTCTAATCTGATTTCGACTATAGACCGCGGTTTCAACCGCGGGATACCGATTGTCATAATAACACAACGTTTCTCGACGGTTGAAACCGCTGGCAATGTTTGGCTTCGTTTGTCCCTGGAATAATAGGGTTTGTTATGTCATCCTGAGGAACGAAGGATCACACACGCTTATCGACAAAGATTGGCGATTCTCTTTGAGGAGTTTCTTTGTAGAGCTTCTTGTGCGATCCTTCGTTCCTCAGGATGACAAACTATGCCGTTTTTCTAATCTGATTTCGACTATAGTCCGCGGTTTCAACCGCGGGATACCGATTGTCATGATAACACAACGTTTCTCGACGGTTGAAACCGCTGGCAATGTTTGGCTTCGTTTCTCTCTGGAATAATAGGGTTTGTTATGTCATCCTGAGAAACGAAGGATCGCACACGCTTATCGACAAAGATTGGCGATTCTCTTTGAGGAGTTTCTTTGTAGAGTTTCTTGTGCGATCCTTCGTTCCTCAGGATGACAAGATTGTGGTTAGAATAGGATTGGCGATATGCTTTGCGGAGTTTCTAGTGTGATTCCTCGTTCCTTGGAATGACAAAAAAACTCACAATTAGCAATTCACCATTATTTAAGAATATCCGTATCTATTAACCTCGCATATCGTCCTGTGATTTTTCCTTTTTCATCTATGGTGAAAAAAGTCGGGGTTCCTATTATGGCGTAGGTTTGGAAGTTTGGGCCTGCAAAACCTTTAAAATCGCATAACTGTTCTTTCCACGGGAAGGTGTGATTGTGACCGTCTGCGGCATCTTTTGTCATGTCTGCAGCGACGCTTATAATTTCGTAGCCTTTACTTTTTACAATTTCATAATTGCCTAATAACTGGTGAATCTCATTTTCGCAGTTGTTACAGCCCGATTCGTAAAAGAACAACAATGTTTTTTTACTGATTGTTTTTTTACCGTTTGCCGTTTGCAGGGCAGGAGCCGAACCGCCAATTACCGGGGCATTAATTGCATTTGTTAATTGTTTGGCCGGTTTTTCGAGCCTTCCGGATTTTGCGGCATACTGGCTTATGGCTGCTGCTAAATCATCTTTTCCTGCTTTGGTAAACACAGCCACGACTTTTTCTGTAAAGGCGGTGTAGGTTTCATTGCTTTTTATGCGTGATAATATTTGTTTGGTATCTGCCAGTAAAACAGCATCATCTTTAATTACTTTTTGCTGTAAATCTGTCCAGCCTTCTATGGCCTGGTTCCAGAAACCGCTGTTGTAAAGTACCTGCATATCGAGTTTTTCTTTTACAAAAAGGTTTAATTCTTTTGCTTTTTCTTCCTCGGGCTGGTTAAAGCTGCTGCCTATACCCATTAAAAAATTATAGATTTCTATAAAGCGCGCTGCATAAAGCGGACTTTTTGCTGTTTCGTCTGCTAGTGCGGTAAACTGCTGCTGCAGGTTTTGGTTTTCTTTTTGAAAAGCGACATACAAAGGTTCTTCTTTGGTATATAAATTAAGACCGTACTGCACAAAACCGACTTTGTCCAGAACTGCTTTTTGCTGTTTTATTTTTTGATTTAAAAAATCATTTTCAACAGAACCGGTATATTTTGTGTTTTCAAAATTGGGCTGTTCTTCCAGAGAGGAAACAGAGAAATTTTCTTTGTTCACAACAAAATCCATACCGCCGCCGTCTGTAAGGACAAAATGCGAAATACCCGCATAGCCTTTTTTTACTGCAGGGATAACCAGTACCGCTTTACCGGCTGTATCGAGTTTGCCTGTGGCGATGGTATCTTTTTTGTTTCCTCGTTCTAATACATACACATATTGCTTTCCTGCATAATGCGAAAAAGTAACGTTTATGGTTTGTGCTTTTGCTGTGGTAAGCAAACAAAAAACGGCAAACCCAGCTATAATTATTTTTTTCATATTTACTATAAATTAAATCGTTTTATTTTAATGACGAAACGTCTTTCATTCCTGCCCATAGGTAGGAAATGAAAAACGTTACAGTCCTTTTTGGTAATCTTATTGTTTGAGTTTTTATAGTTGAGCGGCTGTATGCAAATCAACTAAAGACTTATATATTCCTGACAAATAAATTTATTATTTTTCGTTATCAGGTATTGCTATACAACGGATAGGTGATGGTATTGTAGAATATACGTCATTACTATAATCATATACAGAATATCCCAAAAATAGGGTATTCGTATATCCGCTGCTAACAAGACTAAACGCATTAGGGTAAGTAGGAAGCTTTTGATTTCCAGCCCAATAACCAATAGCATTAGAACCTCGTACAGCATAAGGCAGCATTAAGTTTGGACCTAAAAAGTATCCTCCAGTACCATTTCCAGCTTTACTGTTTGGTACAGTCGAAATCAAATTATTGTCTATTACTCCCTGCCACTCATTCACAGTTGGAATACGATAATTTTCAGGACAAGGATCAAGCGCTGTATTTTTCTTACCATTAACATACCAATATCTATAGGCATTATAGCGAGTTCCTACCAAGCCTGGCATAGGTACATACGGATTTAAACTTGTATCGGCACCTAAGTTATGGCACATAAATGATCTCCATTCTGTAGCACTTACCATTGCACCACAACAAGCACAGTCTTTTATTTCGGCTGTAAGCTGTACTGCTGCATCTGTACCGGTTCCATCTGCTTTTGTATTGTAAACAGCATATATGGTTACCTTAAGCGCATCTGCAGTTGCTTTCCCGTAAGCTACACCATTTGCTGCACCGGCACTGCTGCTGCTTAAATTGCTATTGTATACCATTTTAGCGGTAAGGGCTCCAGATACATTAAGAGTCTGCGATTTATCGGCATCCGCAGTAAACGATTTAACAATACCTGTAAGGGATTCTACATAGACAAAGCGCACTTTACTTACTGTACCAACCGGGGTAAAGGTATACGTTTGTGTATTTGTTGCAATCGTATTAAAATCTGCTTTCTGAGATATACGAGATGCAAGTGTACCACAACCTACAGCATTATCATTACTTTCTGCAATATCAAAACAAGTTTTACCGCCAAGTGTACCTGTACCTGTTGGTATATTAGCCGGGTTAACTGCTGCTGTAACCGTAAATATCGGTGAAGTTCCTGTTGGATTACCTGTACAGCCATTTTTTACGATACAGTAAAAATAATAGCTGCCTGCAGCCGAAGGAGTATAAGAATAAGAAGCTGATGCAGCCCCGCTTACAGCTGTACCGCCTGTATTGCTCGCAGATGTATTGCTGTACCATTGATAAGTTGCCTGCACAGCATTTGCCACAGATACAGATAATGTTACGGCAGAACCTGCTGTTGTATTTTGAGCTGTACCTGATTGCGCCGTAAGTGTAGGTGTAGGACATGCATTGTTCATTGTGATTTCATGCACCAGCGGTACAGAATCACCACAGTCGTTTTTAGCCGTTACGGTAATTTTTACTTTTAATCCATCAGTTCCGCTTGCCGGAAGCTGTACAGATACACTAGCTCCTGAACCTGTTACCACCGCACCATTATCTGCTGTCCAGGTATAAGCTGTTGGGTTGAATGTAGCAGATGCCTGTAGGGTAACTTTTGCCCCAAATACAGCCGTTGCAGGATTAGACACCCATGAAACCACCGGTAAGCTTGAAACGGTCGATGATACATTTTTTACTGCCAGTGTACTGGTACAGCCAGTTGCATTGGTAACCGTGGCGTTGTAAACCCCGCCTTCAGATACTGTAATGGTTTGAGCAGTCTGGCTCATTTTTACATTGTCTTTATACCACACATAAGTATAAGTACCTGCCACTGCCGGTACCACTGTTAAATCTGTGCTTCCGTCGCAAAGTACTGTTTTACCTGTAATATTTGGCTGTGCAGGGGTATTTCCTGTTGTAATATTTTTTTCTAATACATGTGCTTCTGCAGGACATTTAGCCCCGCTGTTGTCTGTTGCAATCATTCGCAGCGACATGGTAGTCTGTGAACCTGGCACCACAAATGGGTTCGCTGTTATAAGGTCGTTGCCATTGTACCAGGTATAGGTAATTCCGTTTTGTTTGTTGGCAATACTTAAATCCAGAGTTCCGCCAGAACAGAATGAAGTAAACGTATTTAATGGTTTTCCGTTTACCAGTACATCAGCATCGGGTACCGTTATTGATCCTGATGCTGCACTTTTAGTCACATTAATAGTGTTGGATTGTTTAGAATAACAGTCTGCATCTTTTACCGCTGCAAACCAATCGCCAACACTGCTGTCTCCGCTTATATCTATAGATTTGCCTGTTTTTGATTTGTCTTCAACTCCATTGTGAAACCAGGCTATAGTGCCGGTGCCGGATGCAGAAAGTGTAACTGAATTTGTACCGCACAATACACCATTATTAGAAGCCAATATCGAAATAGCAGTTGGTGCCGCAGTACCGGATGCAGTAATAATTTTTTCGCCTGCAGCATTTGTATTACACCCTACAGCCCCCATAGAAACATTGTATTTTCCTGCCAGTGTGGCAATAAAATAATTAACCCCGCGCGCTACTTCGATACCGTTACGGGTCCATATTAATTTATCAAGGTTGGCCGTATTAGCAGGAACTGATAAATACACAGAACCTCCTGCACATAAAGAAGTCCCGGATGCTGTTACCGATGGCGCAGTATAGGCCATAGAACTGCAGTCTACCCCGTTTTGAGAGAATAAAAACTCTTTATATAAACTCGTACAGGTACTGGTAACACGCACCAGTACTGTATGCACATTTACGGTTTCGTTTGGATTAAAGTTTATTTTAAAACTTCCGCTGACATTGTCAACCTCACTTAATGAAGCATATTCTGAACCCACTACAATAGCTATAGTAAATGGGCCGTTAGGACAGTCAGGATCTGTAACATCAAATTTTTGATTACAGCCGGTACCATCTGCCGCCACATTTACACATGGCTGCGGGCTTATGCTTGTCTGCGATGTTCCTTCGCATAAACTTACCCAGCGTACAGCGTTCCAATACTCCACACACTTGGTGTCGATATTATAAATAGTAAGTCCGTTTCCTTTATCATTGTTTTTTACTGCAAAAGCGTTACGCTGTGCGGTAGTCATTTGCGGCAGTCTAAGTCCGCCTTTGTTAAGCAGTTCCAGAACTGAGAAAGCCTCGGGTTCTTTTTTGCCCCCCACGGTCATCTGGGCCTGCGTGTTTACCGAAAATAATATGGCCAGAAGGAGAAGCCACATACAAAATAGATTTTTCTTCATTTTTTAAATTGTTTTAATTATTTAAAGCGGCAGACCCCTAACCGTTATATGGAATAACAGAGCAGAAGGCATACCTGATCGATATCCTTTTGGGATATTCGTATATATTTTGTGGTATTTATGGTATTATTGGGTAAAAAAACAGGAACTATTGAATCTTATCAATACGGCTTATAAAGATGAATGGCCTGCCTGTTTATTAATATAAACGAGGGATATTATATAATCTGCTTATAAAACTTGGGGCTTTAAGACTGATAAAAGAATGCAACAACTTTTTGTTTCTGGTATATTGACCTGATTATTTAAGTGTTGTTTGAATAAGGTTCATAATAACATCTTTGTGTGCTTTTTCCATTGTTTCATAGTCTCTTTTTATACTGTCCGGTGTTATTCCGTGCACAGTTCCATTTACACATTGACGTATGTAATATTTTGACAGACCGTACTTTACAAACAAAGCTTCTAAAATATTTGCATCATAGGAGCTATAAGCTTTTGTCTTCCTTTTATCCATTGTCTTATTTATTTTCATTTGTTAATGATCTTAATTTTACTCTGGCTGCAATACTTCCTGGAGTTAATCTATACTGCCTGTTTTTATTTTCTTTTGAAATTCTTTGATTAATGCCTCGCGATTTGCAATTATTTTAAGCAAAGCATTTTTCGCAATTTCATCACCTCTAAAGAATCTCATTTTCGCTGCAGGTGCATTAATACCCATTACCTGACCAAGCAAAGTGTAATCACCATACAGCGTTTTTTCCTTAATTTGTTCGATTGTCATAACAAAAAGTTTATCTTTGAATGCTAAATAATATGCAAATATATACAAAAAACTGTATAAAAAACCCTACAAAACACAAAAATCTGTAATTTTCTCGCAATGAACGACGTAACTTTAAGATTTCTAATAACTTATGAATATCTGAAAGAAGCAAAAGTTGTTTCAAATATTAAAAGTTTTGCTGCAGAACTTAATATTAGCACTTCGCTTGTTACAGAAATTTGTAAAAAAAGAACAAATGCAGGAATGGTCCCTATATCTAATTTATTAGCAAGATATAAAGATATAGATGCGAACTGGCTTTTAACCGGTGAGGGATCTATGCTAAAGAGAAGCGACAGCCCCGAAGTCAATATTAACTACAAAGAATTAGCCGAAGCAAGACTTGAAATTATCAATCTTAAAGATGAAAAAATTGAGTGGCTTAATAAGGAGCTTAAAAAAAAGAAGGGTTTGTAGTGTGGCTGCCTTTTATTTACAAGATATGCCTTTGCGAGGAACGAAGACGGTGCATGTGTGAATCTTTGCCAAAGTTTAAAACTTTTGCAAAGATTATCTAACCACATAGTTTTTGACGCAAAGAGACCTGACAGGTTTTAAAAACCCGTCAGGCCTGAAGTTTTATATTTTGGAGTTACTTTGCGCCCTTCGACTTCGCTCAGGGTGACAAAATAATTATTAATTATCAATTTATTTACTCACTCCTCTAATATAATCGAAGGCAGGTTCTCATTGAACCATTTATATTTATTAAGAATCATAATATGGGTTCCGCCTTTTACTACTATACAGCTGTTGATATATTTTATAGGAAAAACTTCGTCCTGATCGCCGTGTATATGAATTACATTTTCGTCGACTTTATTTCTATCCCACAAAATAACAGATTCTACAGCCCATTGCAGATAATTAAGATCGCGCACGGCCAAAAACTTCTCGTATAATTTAATTCGTTTATTGATTTTTTCTCCAAAAGAGTATTTTGCCAGGCTTTCGATATTCAAAATCAGCTTCATGGGAATCAACTTGTAGGCTTTTGTCTTCTTCCCTATTTTCATTCTTCTCGGAAATTCGGCATTACTCCTTACACTCGAAATAATGATTACTTTTCTGGCCTGAATATGCCTTGCAATTTCCTGCACTAAAATTCCTCCAAAAGAAACGCCAATTAACACAGGGTTTTCATGTTTGATGTTTTTCGAAATTCGAAGTGCATAATCTGATAATGCTTCTTTTGGATGCGGAATTTCCCATTCTAATAAACAGGTTTCAAAAACAGATTCATCTAATTTGATTCTTTCAAATATAGTAGGGCCAGCCGCCAGACCAGGCATAAAATATACGGGTATTTTACTCATTTGTTTGAAATAGAATTACAACTTACAGCTCTTAATTTCAAGCTAAATTTACTTTTTTTAATAATATCTACAGCAAATCGCACACCATAATTGCATATTAAAAAAAAATGAACTGCAAAAAGATCAATTTTGCAATGAACCCGATCTTAAAAAAATAATTTTATATTGAAAATCAAATGATTACCTTTGCGTTCCAAATCATTCACAGCTAAATATCATTTTAAAAGATTTTAGCTGACTATATTTTTCGTTCTTTTTCTACTATTTTTTAACCTACCCCAAAACATGACAAATATGGAACCTACCGAAACTATGGAAATCAAAGACAATACTTTTGCAAGACAATTTGAAACCGTGGTCCCTGAAGGATTATTAAGCGTTGAATATTCTTTTCAGGAAAAAAAGATTTTTTTAACTAAAATCAACACTCCCGAAAACTTTGAAAACCAGCCAGTAATCGACACTCTGCTCAAAAACATTATGGAATTAAGCACCGAGAAAAATTTTAGGGTTGTACCAATTCACCCAAAAATTGCTGCTTTTTTCAAAAAAAACCCAAAATACAAAGATTTACTGCCTCCGGGAATCAGGATTTAAAAATCGCCAATTACCCAAAGCCATAATCCGCCAATTACCATATAAATAAAAAGCATTACAAGTCCGGTTATTAAACCTTTGACCCACCAGCTTTTTAAATCGACATATCCGCTCCCAAAGAAAACGGGAGCCGGACCATGTCCGTAATGCGTTAATGTTCCATAAATTGATCCCACAAAACCAAGCATAAAAGCGAGAAGCAATCCCGGAATTCCCAGCGAAACCCCAACACCTAAAAGTGCCGCATACATTGCCGCTACATGCGCGGTTGCACTTGCAAAAAGATAGTGGCTGAAAAAGTATACCAATATAATGATAGGAAAAGCCATCTGCCAGCTTAGTCCGCCAATTTCGGCTTTTATAACATTACTAAACCAGCCAATGAAACCTAATTCGTTTAGGGAACTTGCCATCATTACTAATACCGAAAACCATACAATGGTATCCCACGCCCCTTTTTCGGCTTTTACATCATCCCAGGTTAAAACAGAAGTGAGTAGTAAAATCACCAAACCAATAAAGGCGGTTGTAGTGGCATCAATAGAAAACAAATCGCCGGTCATCCAGAGAAATAATAAAATAAAAAAAGTTAGCAGCATCATCCATTCGTTTCTCGTGACTGGACCCATTTCTTTTAATTTTTGCGAAGCTATCTGCGGAGCATCTCCTGTCTTTTTAAGTTCCGGCGGATAAATTTTGTACAGCACAAACGGAATAACAAAAAAGGCACATAATCCCGGTACAATTGCCGCGGCTGCCCACGACATCCATGTTATTTTTATTCCGAGATTAAGGGCAAACTTCTGGCACATTGGGTTGCTCGCTGTTCCGGTAAGAAACATTGAGGATGCTATTAAATTCATATTATAACAGTTTAATGTTAAATACGAACCTAGTTTTTGATGTGTTTCGGGCTGCTCCGGCATTGAACCAAAACTCATCGACATTGATTTCATAATGGGATAAATAATTCCTCCGCCACGAGCGGTATTACTTGGTACGGCTGGTGCCAAAACCAAATCGGCAAGACCTAAACCGTAAGCTAACCCAAGGGAACTTTTTCCGAATATTCGAATGAACAGAAAGGCAATTCTGTTTCCTAAACCAGTTTTTATAAATCCGCGGGCTATAAAAAATGAAATTCCAATAAGCCAGATTACTTTGTCCCCAAATCCTTTTAATGCCAATGTAATTGATTTTCCCGGATCGCCAGGTGCTAAAACCTGAGTAAAAGCGGTTAAGGCAATGGCAATCATACACATGGTTCCCATTGGGGCGGCTTTTAGAATAATTCCTAAAATTGTTGCGACAAATATTGCAAACAAATGCCAGGCTTCGGCCGCAACGCCGTCTGGCGCAGGTATAAACCAAATTGCAATTCCAACTGCAAGCGTAATCAGGATTTGAGGAATTTTTACTTCTTTCATTGTTTTGGAATTAAATTAAACTACAGCCTGCACTGAAACTGAATAATAAATAAATTGTCATTATAGGTTGTTGTATCTGGAATATTTCGATCAAAACGGTCTATCTCAAACCCCATTTCTATACGGCCTGTGTAGTTTTTTCCAAATTCAAGACTTATCATAGGGGTATAAGTCTGCCTTAAGTTTGAATCGATTTTATAACTAGGGTCAAATCTTTCATAACGACAGGAAACTTCTAAAGAGGTTAATTTTTTATAATCGATTTGATATCTCAAATTGGGCAGGAAATAAATTCCGCGCATTTGATAATCAGCAACATCATCTGTTCTGGAATCAACGGGCAGAGAAAAGTACAAATTGTGGTTTGTTCCTTGTTTGTATTCTATCTGCAAATCAAATGTAAAACGATCTGTAAGCCTAAAATCACTGGTAATATCAGCTCCCAAAGCATACACTTTTTCTTTGGCATACTTACCAATACCACCGTTTAATCCCAGATTAATTTTATGCTTTTTTGATAATTCAAAAACCAATCTTGATGAATATTGTTTCCCGTTATCATTGTCTTTTTCCTGATTTTTTCCATTTCCGTTTAAAACCGAAACAGAGTAATTTACAGGAATCTTGCCCAGATCAAAATTTCCGGCTGCAGAGGCCCCTATTTGAAAACTGGTCCAGCCATTTTTTCCAAACTCATAATATTGATTAGAGAAATCAAACGATTTTATAATATCTACAGGAACTAATTCTTCAATACCAAAAGCCGGCCGAAACTGTCCTCCCAAAACGGCAATGTATTTATTGAAGGTATATTTTGCATAGGCATTTTCGAGCACTTTACCTTTTGTGTCTGATTTAAAATCGGCAAGGTTTACTAAGATTACAACTTCTGCAGCTTCGCTTAACTTTGTGTTTAGCCCCACACGCATTCTTTTAATATCGAAGGAACTCTGGGTTACGTCGCCCGTAGAATGGTGAAGCCCCATAACGTCTACATTATCGCCAAAACTTTCCAGGTATCTTGCCTGAAAAAGCCCTTTAAATTGAAACTGGGGATACTTAATACTACTTTCAGAATCTGCCTGCGGCGGTTCTGTATTAGCAGTTTGTGCATTCATAAAAAGCGAAAAGATAAAAAAGATAAAAACAATTTTTATGTGTAAAGATTTAATCATAAACTCTGAAATAAAAATTAAGTTACTAACAGCAATTTTAAATCTTTAGCCTTTCTATCTTCTTCCAGAATTACCATTAGCAGGTCTAGGCGCTGCCGATTGTGTTTGTCTAGGTGCCGCCTGTCGTGTAGACGGATTGGCCGGAGCTGCCGGTCTTGCTGCTGGCTGTGCCGGTTTTACAGCAGGTCGTGTGGACGGATTAGCTGGAGTAACCGGACGTGTTACAGGTTGTGCCGGCCTTACAGCGGGTTTTGTTGTACCTGGCCTGGTCGATGGATCTGCAGGACGAGTTACGGGCCTGGTTGTACCTCCGGGTCTGGTAGAGGGATTCGCAGGGCGTACTCCCGGTTTAGTTGTGTTTCCTGGTCTGGCTGGTCTTGGTGATGTAACCGGTGCCGGTCTTTTATAATCTCTGCCATTGTAGGTAGTATTATAACGCCCGTTAACCCGATTATCCCTAACGACTACTGATGTATTTCTTCTGCTTGCATAAGTATTATAATATCTGGGATTTCTTATAACAGTTGTTCTTCTATAATAACGGTCATTATAATAATGTCCGTGATACCCCCAATAGTCATGGTAATAAACCGGACGCCAAGGGTGCCAGTACGGAGGATAATATCCCCAATACCAAGGAGATCTGTAGACTACATATACAGGAGAAAACAAAAACACCACTACCGGCCATGTACTCACGCCGGCGCTTACATAACTTGTCGTATTGTAATTATTGGTTGTATTATTATTTACAATTACAGCAGCATCTCCTTTATAACCAGGATTTGGTGTTCCTGAAACAGTATCTGAAGGTTCTACAATATAATTTTTACCATATAAATCTTTATCTCCAATAATCTGGATATGCACATTATTCTTTTTATCTTTATCTACTTCTATAACCGCAATATCTTGTGTCTCTGTATTATTTACAGCAGTCTGAAGCACAATTACATGGGTATTTCCTTCTTTATGACTCTCTATTTCAATATAATCGGTCTGCCCGTCATTATTTAAATCTAAATTATTAATCTTACTATCCGGATCATTTAATGTTTTTTCAAAATCTTCTAAGGTTTTAGATTTTTGGAAAATATCCAATACGGCATACAGATTAAGATTATCTCCCGGAAGACCTAAAGCAACCGGTTCATTATCTGTTTGAGAAAATAAAGGAATACTAAATAAACCAGCCGCTATAACAACTAGAAATAAGGCTCTTTTCTTCATGTTAATAAATTAGTTAATTTGGAAATAATATCACTAAGGTATAAAAAAACTTACAAAGTTTAACAATGCTGTAAAACTTTATACACTTTCTGTTTTATACTATAAATTACTAAAATTCCTCAAACCCTTTTCTCTATTTACCTAAAAAACAAAAAAGCACAAGAGTAAAATTTCTTGTGCTTTTAAAATGATATCTTTCAATTATTTATTTTTCTATTTCTCGCATAGAATCCATTTTTTTGTGGGCAAGGAAACCTGCAACATCTTCAAAATGTTCTTTTACTCGTTTGTTTCCAAATTCAAATACTTTAGTTGCCAATCCGTCAAGGAAATCACGGTCGTGCGAAACCAAGATTAGGGTTCCGTCGAAATCGCGTAAAGCATCTTTTATAATGTCTTTGGTTTTCATATCTAAGTGATTCGAAGGCTCATCGAGAATTAACAGGTTAACTGGCTCTAACAGTAGTTTAATCATTGCCAAACGAGTTTTTTCTCCTCCTGAAAGTACTTTTACTTTTTTGGTAATATCATCGCCCTGAAACATAAATGCCCCTAAAATATTTTTTATCTGTGTACGGATATCTCCAACTGCAATGGCATCGATTGTTTCAAAAATGGTTGCGTTTTCATCTAATAATGAGGCCTGGTTTTGTGCAAAATATCCAATTTGTGCGTTATGCCCAATTTCAACACTTCCTGAATCAACGCCAATTTCTTTCATAATCGCTTTGATCATGGTCGATTTTCCTTCTCCGTTTTTTCCAACAAAAGCTACTTTCTGACCGCGCTCAATTACGATATTGGCATCTTTAAAAACCACATGGCCACCGTATGATTTTGCCATTTCTTTTACAATAACCGGGTATTGTCCAGAACGTGCTGCCGGCGGAAATTTTAAACGTAATGCCGACGTATCGACTTCATCTACCTGAACAATCTCTAATTTTTCAAGCATTTTTACACGAGACTGAACGGCATCTGTTTTTGAGAACGTTCCTTTAAAACGATCGATAAAGGCTCTGTTATCAGCAATCATTTTCTGCTGTTCATCGTATGCTTTCTGCTGGTGAATACGACGGTCTTTTCTTAGTTCTAAGTAATGAGAATATTTTGCTTTATAATCGTAAATTCTTCCCATTGTTACTTCGATCGTACGGTTTGTAATATTATCTACAAACGCTCTGTCGTGCGAAATTACCACAACCGCTTTTGCTGAATTTACCAAAAACTCTTCTAACCATTGGATACTTTCAATATCCATGTGGTTGGTTGGCTCATCCAGTAAAATCAAGTCTGGTTTTTGCAATAGGATTTTTGCCAGTTCGATACGCATTCTCCATCCTCCGGAAAATTCAGAAGTTTGTCTTGTGAAATCTTCACGTTCGAAACCTAAACCAGCTAAAATTTTCTCAACTTCGGCTTCGTAATTTACTTCTTCAATAGCATAATATTTCTCGCTTAAGTCTGAAACTCTTTCGATCAGTTTCATATATTCGTCACTTTCGTAATCGGTACGAACGGTTAACTGCTCGTTGATTTCGTCAATTTCGGCTTTCATTTTAAAAATCTCACCAAAGGCTTTAGATGCTTCTTCCATTACAGTCGAACCGTCTTTTGTCAATAAATGCTGAGGCAGATAAGCTACAACGGCATCTTTTGGCGTAGAAATACTTCCGGTAGAAGGTTTGCTTTGTCCTGCTATAATTTTTAAAAGTGTCGATTTTCCCGCACCATTTTTACCCATAAGGGCAATTTTATCATTTTCATTGATAGCAAAAGAGACATCGCTAAAAAGTGTAGTCCCGCCAAACTGAACCGAAATATCGTTAACTGTAATCATTATCTTCTGTGAATTTGTTTTATCGGTTAATCGTTTATTGACTACCTGTTTTTTTCGTGCTGCAAAGATAGATTAATTAGATAATTAGGCAATTAGAAAATGTAGCAATTTATTAATTAGATAATTTTGAGAATGCGGCTATTAGAAAATTTTCTTTTTTGCCACAGATTAAAGGATTTTCACTGATTATTTTTTCAAGAATAAACTTTTGAGAAAAAATCTTTTTTAATCTTTTTAATCTGTGGCAAAACAAAAAAATGTTTTTATTCTATTTTTTTGACCGGATTAAAATCCGTCCCTACAATATAGCTAGAGCCGAAGGCTCTTGTAAGTTCCGAAGGAACGAATTATATTGTAGAGCTGGACTTCAGTCCAGTTAAGAGCAGAAATATAGAATTTGACGAAACATAGATAATTTCAGTTCGGCAGGTTTTTAAAACCTGTCGTTTTTTTTATTTTACATATTAAACTGGACTGAAGTCCAGCTCTACAATATAATTCGTTCCTTCGGAACTTTAAATGAGAACCTTTGGCTCTTCATATTGTTGGGCTCGCTTTTGTTTGGTTACTATGTAAAAAATAAAACCCGGCAGGTTTTTTTAAGACCTGTCGGGTTGAAATTATCTCATTATCAAATTGACTAATTATCTAATTAATCTTTTCTCCATTTTTTAGTTTCTTCAAAAACATGTTCTAATATTGAAGCCTCGATTTCATCAAAATCAACATTACGTCTTCCCATTACCAGCTTTGCCGTTTCAAAAGCTTTTTTGGTTACATACGTAGTAAAACCTGCAGCGCCGCCCCAGGAAAAACTCGGAACAAAGTTTCTGGGAAAACCAGATCCGAAAATATTAGCACTTACGCCTACTACAGTTCCTGTATTAAACATCGTATTGATTCCGCATTTACTGTGGTCACCCATCATTAAGCCGCAAAACTGAAGTCCTGTTTTAGCAAAACCTTCTGTTTCATAACTCCACAATTTTACTTCTTCGTAGTTATTTTTCAGGTTTGAGTTATTACTGTCAGCCCCAATATTACACCATTCGCCTAAAACTGAATCTCCAAGAAACCCGTCATGACCTTTGTTTGAATTAGCAAACAGAACAGAATTTTTAACCTCTCCCCCTATTCTTGATCCCGGGCCAACTGTCGTTGCTCCGTAAACTTTTGCATTTAGTTTTACCTGTGCATTTTCGCACAACGCAAAAGGACCACGAATTACGGTTCCTTCCATGATCTCGGTATTCTTACCTATATATATAGGACCGTTTGATGCATTTAGGGTTACAAATTCTAATTTTGCCCCTTCTTCAATAAAAATATTTTCCGGCGCAATTGTGTTTACACTTTTAGGAATTGGCTGTGATTTTCTGTCTTCGGTCAGGTAAGCAAAGTCAGCGCGAATAGCAGCGTCATTTTTTGAGAAAATATCCCAAGTATGCTCTATTGTCAAACATTCACCGTTATATTGAATAATTTCATAGGTATCAAAATCAACTTCTTCCTGGTTTTCTGTTGTGAAAAAAGCAATTACATCTTCTCCTTTAAAAATTGCCTGATTGGCTTTTAAGTCAGAAACTAATTCTGCAAGCGCATCATTTGGCAAATACGCAGCATTTATCATTACGTTTTCTTCCATTTCTACCATTGGAAATTTAGCAGAAAGGTAATCCTCAGTAATAGTTGTTATAGTCGAACCTAAACGAGTTTCCCATTTTTGGCGAATCGTCATAATTCCGATTAAAATATCAGCCACGGGTCTGGTAAACGTAAAAGGTAATAGAGCATTCCGGACGGGACCGTCAAAAAGAATGTAATTCATAAAATTAATTTAATGTGTTAAAATTTGTTTGGTTACCGAGGCCAAAGTTACAAATATTTATGTGTTTCATTAATATATGTTTTTTCTCATAACCGCAAATTCATGATTTTTTATATCCTCTTAAATTTTATTTGATTTAGATTGCGATTATTTGGCTAAAGCCTATTTTAGGTTTGATTTTATAACCTTCAGATAAATCTGAAGGCAATTGAAAAAAAATAATGTTGTGGAAATAATCAATAGCCAACATCTTTAGATGTTGACAGCTTAGTTAAATTGTGAAGGCTTTAGCCAAATCTTCTCAATTCAATATGAAAAACATAGCCAGCGGTTTCAACCGCCGGGACGCAATATATTCCACAATCCTTATCCTTCGTCCCTGTTGTTTAAACCACCAGCAATATTTTAAAATCAGGTTTTTTATTTATTAATAATTTACAAAAAGAAAATTCGTGAATCTGTTGCTATTAAAAATACAGCATAAAAAAAGCCCTCCAAATTGGAAGGCTTTATATAATTTTAAACAGCTATTATTTCTTAGCGTGTTTTGCATATTTAGTTTTGAATTTATCAATACGTCCTGCAGTATCGATAAGTTTAGATTTACCAGTATAAAAAGGGTGAGATGTTCTAGAAATCTCCATTTTTACAACTGGATACTCAACTCCGTCAACTTCAATTGTTTCTTTTGTATCTGCAGTAGATTTAGTGATAAAAACGTCATCATTTGACATGTCTTTAAATGCAACTAATCTGTAATTTTCTGGGTGAATTCCTTTTTTCATCTTTCTTTTTATTTATTGTTCAGAACATTTTTATTTTGAAGCTTTTTCATGGTTAGAAAAAGGTATAAACAAACGATGCTCTTTTTTGTTTAAAATTTTAATTAATTTTGAGTGTGCAAATTTACAATTCTTTTTTAATAAACAAATACTTAGCGTACTTTTTTTTAGTTAAATTCAAAAAGCTTTTTTTCTCCTTGATTATATTGGGAATTGCTATATTTGTGGATTAATTTTAAAACATATAGAAATATGATTAATGAAGTTATAAAAAGAAATGGTATTACTTATGGTGTAATGATTGGAATTACATCTGCTTTGTTTACTGCGACTATATATGCTATTGATTTAAACTTATTTACAGCTTGGTGGATGGGATTAATAGGTTTAGCTATAAATGTTACTATCAGCATCATTCTACTTTCTAAAACCAAGAAAGCATTAAATGGTGTTTTTACTTTTAAGGAAGCTTTTACCACTTATTTTATAGCAGCTGTAATTGGTATTTTGATTTCTACTTCTTTTAATATCATTCTATTTAACGTTATTGATCCGGGCGCAAAAGATACTTTGAGCGAAATAATGATAAAATATACCGTAAACATGATGCAGAAATTTGGCGCTCCGGCTTCGTCTATTAACGAAGCAATTGCCAAAATGAAAGTAAGCAATCCTTATTCGACAATCGAATTGCTAAAAGGATCTGCTTTTGCTATTGTAATAAGTTCAATTTTCGGATTAATTTTCGCTGCGTTTTTTAAAAGCAAATCTACACAAGAATAAAATTTATAAATGAATCTATCTATACTTATACCGCTTCTAAACGAGGAGGAATCGCTTCAAGAACTCTACACATGGATTATTAAAGTGATGCAGTCTAACAATTACTCTTATGAAATCATTTTTGTAGATGATGGAAGTACGGATGATTCTTGGAATATTATTGAAAGTTTTTCTAACGAAAATCCAAATGTAAAAGGGATTCGTTTCATGAAGAATTTTGGAAAATCGCAGGCCCTGCATGCTGGTTTCGCAAAAGCAAAAGGCGATGTTATCATTACTATGGATGCCGATCTGCAGGATAGCCCGGATGAAATTCCTGAATTATACGAAATGATTACCAAAGAGAGGTTCGATTTGGTTTCGGGTTGGAAAAAGAAACGTTATGACTCTGTTGTAGCAAAAAATCTACCTTCAAAGTTATTTAACTGGGCTGCCAGAAAAACTTCTGGTGTTGAGCTGAATGATTTTAACTGCGGATTAAAAGCCTATAAAAATGCCGTTGTAAAAAACATTGAAGTTTCGGGCGAAATGCACCGATATATTCCGGTTTTGGCAAAAAACGCCGGTTTCAATAAAATTGGAGAAAAGGTAGTAATTCATCAGGCTCGTAAATATGGCGAAACTAAATTTGGAATGGATCGTTTTATAAACGGTTTTCTGGATTTGATTACAATTTGGTTTTTATCAAGATTTGGAAAAAGACCAATGCACTTATTTGGTTTATTGGGATCTATCATGTTTTTAATTGGGTTTTTACTTGCCTTGTATTTAGGAATCGACAAGTTATTTATTAACAAAACCAGCAGATTAATTACAGAAAGACCTCATTTTTATTTATCAATAACAGCAATGATTATAGGAACGCAGTTATTTTTAGCCGGCTTTTTGGGCGAAATTATTCTGCGTACCAAAAGCAACGAAGCACGTTATAAAATATCACGAGAGGTTAATTTTTAACGTAAAGCCCCAGCCATCAAGGGAACGGCATCTCCCAATTTAAAAAAACAAAGCTTTTTAGCCGTAGTTTTTATTAATCGGGAATAAAGCAGACAGCGGACACGAGCGAAAGTGAACTGACGAAATAATTGGTTCCTGAAAAATCTTATCTTTAATTTAGAACATTAAAAATACATTTAAAATGAATATTGCACCTAATATATTAAACGCAGTAAACGAATGGCTGACGCCAACATTTGATCAGGAAACGCAGGCAGCGGTAAAAGAATTAATGACTACTTCACCAAAGGACCTTGAGGAAAGTTTTTATAAAAACCTTGAATTTGGAACCGGCGGTATGCGCGGCGTTATGGGCGTAGGAAACAACAGGATTAACAAATATACACTTGGAAAAAACACTCAGGGTTTATCTGATTATTTACATGAGGTTTTTCCAAACCAGCCTTTAAAAGTTGTTATTGCTTACGACTGCCGTCATAACAGTAATACTTTGGCAAAAGTGGTTGCTGATGTTTTTTCGGCAAACGGAATTCAGGTTTACTTATTCTCAGATTTAAGACCTACTCCAGAATTGTCTTTTGCACTTAAATATTTGGGATGCCAATGCGGAATTGTTCTTACGGCTTCGCATAACCCACCAGAATACAATGGATATAAAGTGTACTGGCAGGATGGCGGACAAATTGTTCCTCCACAAGACGCTGAAATCATTAACGTAATTGAAAACTTAGAGTACCATAAAATTAAGTTCAGCGCAAACGAAAGTTTAATTCAATATATTGATACTGAAATTGATAAAGCGTTTGTGAAATCGTCTATCGAAAACGCAGGTTTTAACACTCCGGCTGAAGCCAAAGATAATCTGCATATTGTTTTTACTTCACTGCACGGAACTTCTATAAAATCTATTCCTGATACTTTATCTCAGGCTGGATATAAAAATGTTCATATTGTACCGGAGCAGGCAGTTCCAGACGGAGATTTCCCAACTGTAAAATCTCCAAACCCAGAAGAACCTGAGGCCTTGACAATGGCTTTGGCCCTGGCAGACAAAACAAATTCTGATATCGTTGTGGGTACAGATCCTGACTGTGACCGTTTAGGTGTTGCGGTTAGAAACAACGACGGTAAAATGATTTTGCTTAACGGAAACCAAACGATGATTTTAATGACTTCTTTCCTTTTAAAACAATGGAAAAAGGCCGGAAAAATTAACGGTAAACAATTTGTAGGCTCAACTATTGTTTCGACTCCAATGATGATGGAACTAGCTACAAGCTATGGCGTTGAATGCAAAGTTGGATTAACAGGATTTAAATGGATCGCTAAAATGATCAAAGATTTTCCTGAACTTCAGTTTATTGGCGGAGGTGAAGAAAGTTTTGGTTTTATGGTTGGCGATGCTGTAAGAGACAAAGATGCCGTTGCTGCCACCTTATTAATATGCGAAGTTGCTGCTCAGGCAAAAGCTGCGGGAAGCTCTGTTTACAAAGAACTTTTACAACTTTATGTTGAAAATGGTTTCTACAAAGAATATTTAGTTTCACTGACTAAAAAAGGAATGGAAGGTTTACAGGAAATTAATCAGATGATGATTGATTTACGTGAAAATCCTCTGAAAGAAATCAACGGTCAGCGTGTAATTATGGTTGAAGATTATCAATCATCGACAGCATTGAATTTATTGACAAATGAAGTATCTGAAATGGATATTCCGAAATCGAATGTATTGATTTATTACACAGAAGACGGATCTAAAATTTGTGCAAGACCTAGTGGAACCGAACCTAAAATTAAATTCTACATCAGCGTAAATGCCGAATTAGAATCGGTTTTAGATTTTGATGCCGCCGAAAGTTTCTTAGACAAAAAAATACAGAATATCATTGCAGATATGCAATTGAAATAAAAAAACGAGTGATAAACTCTTTAAAATACCTATCACAGTTGAGCAGAGAATATCTGCTCAACTGATTAAATTTTGATATTTTAGGACTCTGGTTTACATTTAGAACAAATGCAAATCGGAGTTTTTTAATAAAAAAAACTAAAAAAAAATTGAAAACAAACCAATTGGATTAATTTTGTGCAGTGAAAAAATCGCCAGAACAAATTAGTAGTTATAACAAAAAAAATATTGCTAAAAACTCGAAAGAGCATTGCCATAGCAGAAAATAATATTCAAAAATAAATGAGTAATTTCAAAAAAATAGTTCCTTTTATATATCCATATAAAAAATATGCGTTCTTAAACATCTTTTTCAATGTTTTGTATGCACTTTTCAGCACACTTTCGTTTGTAGCTTTAATACCAATGCTTCAGGTTTTATTTGATAAAACAAAGCAAAACACAGTAAAACCGGTATTTCACGGAATTATGAAAATCCAGCAATACGGCGAAGATTATTTAAGCTACTACATTACAACAACAAAAGGCACACACGAATCCGGGTATGTTTTATCCATTATGGTAGCCATTATAATTTCGATCTTTTTATTAAAAAACTTAGCCGATTATGCCGCTATGTTTTTTATCACTTTTTTACGAAATGGTGTTTTAAGAGATATGCGAAATGCGATGTACAAAAAAACGCTCGAACTGCCTTTGGCTTTTTATTCTGAAAAAAGAAAGGGAGATGTAATTTCCAGAATTTCTGCCGATGTAAATGAGGTTCAGACTTCCTTTTTGGCCATCTTGGAGCTTATTGTAAAAGAGCCTCTTACTATTATTTTTACCATTGTTACAATGTTAATTATCAGCCCGAAATTAACTTTGTTTGTCTTTATATTTATTCCGGTTTCTGGTTATATTATTTCATTAATAGGGAAACAGCTTAAAAAACAATCGACAAAAGCACAGCAGGAACAAGGAACTTTTTTATCTACTATTGAAGAAACTATTGGCGGATTAAAAGTAGTTAAGGGTTATAACTCTGAAAATTATTTCAATAATGTTTTTCAAAACTCTACAGAACGTTTTTTTAATTTATCAAACAGTATTGGCAACCGTCAGAACTTAGCTTCGCCAGCCAGTGAATTTATGGGAATTACGGTAATTGCCGTTTTACTTTGGTACGGAGGTCAAATGGTTTTAATTGATAAAACTTTAGATGGTGCTGCTTTTATTGCTTACATGGGATTAGCTTATAATATTTTAACTCCTGCAAAGGCAATTTCTAAAGCTTCATACGGTGTAAAAAGAGGAAATGCCGCAGCAGAACGTGTTTTGGAAATTTTAGATCAGGATAACCCTATTACAAGCAAAGTTGATGCGATAGAAAAAACAACTTTTGATAGCGATATAAGCATTCAGCATATCAACTTTAAATATGAAAATGAAAATGTTTTAAAAGATTTTTCTCTTCAAATTAAAAAAGGACAAACTGTTGCTCTTGTTGGTCAATCAGGAAGTGGGAAAAGCACCATTGCGAATTTATTAACCCGCTTTTATGATGTAAGCGAAGGTTCAATTTCTATTGACAACATCAATATTAAAGATATGAACCTGCATTCGCTTCGCAGTTTAATGGGATTAGTTACTCAGGACAGTATTTTATTTAATGATACTATCAAAGCAAATATTGCATTAGGAAAATTAGACGCTGCAGATGATGAAATTATCGATGCACTTAAAATTGCCAATGCGTATGAGTTTGTTAAAGATTTACCTTTAGGAATTTATACAAACATTGGAGACAGCGGAAACAAACTTTCAGGCGGGCAAAAACAACGTTTATCTATTGCTAGAGCGGTATTGAAAAATCCGCCGATTATGATCCTGGATGAGGCAACATCAGCATTAGATACTGAAAGCGAAAAATTTGTTCAGGTTGCACTTGAAAACATGATGCAGAACAGGACTTCGATTGTAATTGCACACCGACTTTCGACTATTCAAAAAGCAGATGTTATTGTAGTAATGCAAAAAGGAAAAATCGTTGAACAGGGAACTCACGATCAATTAATTGCACACAACGGAACTTACAATAAACTGGTTACAATGCAGTCTTTCGAATCTTAAGACTTATACATAATAACCAAACAATCTACACAGATTAAGGAAATATTAAAACTCAGTTTAATTTCTTTAATCTGTGTTTTATTTTATAACTTTAGGTAGTAAAGATTAAAATCAAACCGTTGGGCGTAATACATAAAAAATAATAATTAAACACATAGAGACATAGATCTTATGTTTTTGAAAAAAGTAAATCAAAAAGAAACTTGTTTCTCACACATAGCTATGTGTTGTTAATACAAGTGAAACGCCTTTCTTATGTTCAATAATTCTATGTTTCTATGTGTTAAAAATAATTACACCCAACGGGTTAAAATCATTTAATTCTTATGGAAAATGTATCTTAACAACCCCAACATAAAACTGCCGGCCGATCCTAATACTATTGTCTGGAAATATCTTGACCTATCTAAATTTCTTGATTTACTGCTTTCTAAAAAACTATTCATGTCGCGATCTGACAAGTTTGAAGATCAATATGAAGGTACTTTTAGTGAGCCGACTTATGAAGAGATTAAAAAACTTGCCGTTGACAATCCCGACTTTTTAAATTATTACAAAACGCATCGCGAGCAGGTTGCTGTAAGCAGCTGGCATATTAACGAATACGAATCGTTTGCAATGTGGCAGATTTTTACCCAAAACAGCGAAGGTTTAGCAATTCAGTCTACAATTGGAAGACTGCAAAAAGCTTTAAAGCCTGAGAATAATTTTGATCAGTATATTGGCGAAGTAAATTACATTGATTATAAAAAAGAATATATTCCGTTTGAAGATTTATTCTTTCCTTTTTTATTCAAAAGAAAAAGTTTTCAATACGAACGCGAAGTACGTATTCTTACCGACACTTCAAAAAGTGACATCAAACTAAACGACGGATTAAAAATTAATGTTGATATCAATCAATTGATTGAGAAAATATACATTCACCCAAAATCTGAAAACTGGTATAAAAAACTGGTAATCGAATTGGTAGAACGCTTAGATTTTGGTTTTGAAATTGAAAAATCGGATTTGGAAAGCGATATATTGATCTAAAGATGCTAAGATTCTAAGTTTTTTTGCCACAGATTACACAGATTAAAAGGATTATTAGTTTAAAAAGAAAAGCATTTAAAAATTAAGATTTAATTTTTAAATGCTTTTCTTTTATATTTCAGAATTAAAAAAAATCCTTTTAATCTGTGTAATCTGTGGCTAAACCCTTTAAATAGGCTTGTAGCTCTTCACTTCCCATTTTTTAAAAGCTAAGTCGATATAATTGTAATGCAGTACATCGTTTTTATCGAACTGACCATTTTGGTTCGTATCTTCAATAGTTCTAAAATACAAACGGTTTTTAGATTCAATCAAACTCCAGTCTACCAATTCCTGAAGATCTGCTGAGACTTTTGTAAAGTTCTCTCCACTGATATTACTTAGATATAAAGTTTTGATATCGCTGGTATCAATTTTACCATCTTTGTTGGTATCAGAATCTGTTAAAGTGTATACCATAACTTTATTTTTAGTTTTATCTGCAACCGTTTTTAAATACGTTGCTGTTAAAATCAAAACAGGTTTATCTGATAAAGCATGAATCGAATCTGAATCTGTTTTTTGAAATTTCAAGTTTTGTAAATATCCCGTAATTTCATATTCGCCTAAGTTAGAGATCGTAAAACTTACATCGTTTACACTTGAAGATCCATAACGTGCTTTTGAACCTTTTTCAAAAACCCTTAAATCCCCAATCGGATGAATTAAATAATCTGTTCCTTCCATCTGAATAGGCAGATCAGCAACTTCAACCTGAGTCGAATCTGTTTTCGTAACACTTACTTTATTTGACACATCGTAACTTACTTTTGGTTTTTTAACTTCTTCACGACAGCTAATTAACGTTCCAACAATTGCTAAGGCTATATATTTAAAGTACTTTCTCATCGACAAATTATATTCAATTATCAAATATACTATTTTTGATTGTAATTTTCGATTTTATTGAATTTTACTGGACAAATTCAGAAGTTACAATCTCGCATTAAGCTTTATATTAAAAACTCTGGAAGTCATATAATTTGGAATCGCATATTGATTTTTAGAATACACATCGCGGACCCAGGTATTTGTAATCGCATTTTGATTATTGAAAAGATTGAAAATTTCCAGTCCAACCGCTAATTCTTTGAAGTTTTTCAACCAGCTTGTTTTTGAACCCTGCGTACTGCTGTCTACAAAAACTTTAGCAAAACCAATATCAGCCCTTCTATAATCGTTTAATCTGTTTTGATATAAATACGGATCAGAATATGCTGGCGCGCCGCCTGGCAAACCTGTATTATAAACTACATTAAGATAAACTTTTACACTTGGAATATTCGGCATATAATCCTGAAACAACATCGCAAATTTTAAACGCTGATCTGTCGGACGAGCAATATAACCTTTATTTTCGTAATTTTCTTCTGTTTTTAAATATCCAAAACTCACCCACGATTCTGTCCCCGGCACAAATTCTCCGTTTAATCTAAAATCAAGACCTTGAGCATAGGCTTTAGCATTGTTATTTGCCACATATCGAATTCTAACATTATCTATCGAATAGACATTTACATCCGAAAGGGATTTATAATAAACCTCTGTCACCCATTTAAAAGGGCGATTCCACATTTTAAAATTATAATCATTTCCTAATACAACATGAACTGCTTCCTGCGCTTTTACATTTGGATTTACAACTCCGTCCAAATCACGAAGTTCTCTGTAAAATGGCGGCTGATGATATAATCCTCCCGAAATCCTGAAAACCATATCACGATCCCAATCTGGTTTTATGGCAAACTGCGCACGCGGACTTACCACAAACTGATTTTTTCCTTCTTGTATAGCTCCAGTAACATTCCAACTTTGAAAACGAGCCCCAATATGATACCAAATCTGGCTCGAACCCAGTTCAGACTGTTTGTTCCATTGTGCATAACCCGAAAATCTATTGATTGTATTAAAATTTGCAGCGCGAATATCCTGATAAGGCAAAAGCGGGCCTGTATAAGGCGAATAAGGCTGATTATTTTTTGGCAGGATAACCAACGGCGGATTTATAGAAAACCCTGCTGAATCGATCATCTCCCACTCTACAATTCTGTCCCGGATTGATTCTCTGGTATATTTTAATCCAAATTCTAACTGGCTTTCTTTCCAGTCTTTAAAACCTTTAATTTCAGCATTTGCGATTAAAGCATCTAAATCATTTCGGGCGTGATTTAACTGCGAACCAATTCCGCGTGTAAAATCAATTGTCGATGCGTCTGTTGGGTTCTCAGCATCAACATTTCCTAAACGGTATTGTGCTAAAATATCAAAATGTTCTTTTTCTGTCGTATGAAATAAGGAACCGATAAACTTTAAAGTCAGAGAAGGCGAAACTTTGTAAGTTGTTTTAAAAGCCCCGAAATAAGTATCATATTGATCTTTTTCCTGACCTTCATAATAAACCGCCAAAGCCATTGGCTGATCAATGGTTCCAAATTTAGTTTCGCGGGTTAATGGCTGATACAAATATTTATTCTCCGAAATATTTCCTAAAAAGCTAACCTGCCATTTTTCAGAAATATCATAATTTATACTGGTTTGAATATCCGCAAAAGTTGGTGTATAATTCGTCTGTGTATCCTGGCTGTTTACTAATAAACTGTTATTTCGATAACGAACTCCGGTTACGGTCGACCATTTTTTATTTTTAGAAACTAAATCTACAGAAGCGCTTCCTCCTAAAAAACTTGCTTCGAGTGAAGCTCCAAACTGAGTTGGTTTTCTATAGGTAATATCTAAAACAGATGATAATTTATCTCCAAATTTTGCCTGAAATCCTCCAGCTGAGAAATCAACGTTTTGAACTAAATCTGTGTTGGTAAAACTCAATCCTTCCTGCTGGCCAGAACGAATTAAAAACGGGCGATAAACTTCGACTTCGTTTACATACACTAAATTTTCGTCATAATTTCCGCCCCGAACGGCATATTGTGTGCTTAGTTCATTATTTGAATTTACGCCGGGAAGTGTTTTTAGAATATTTTCGATACCGGCATTTGCTCCCGGAATCTTTTTTATAGTGGCAGTTTCTATAGTCGTGATTCCCTGAACCCGTTTTTTATTTCGGGAAGAAACAAAAACTTCTCCCATTTGCTCCTGCGAATTATTCATTACAGGATTAAAAACAAAAACTTCATCCGGTTTTAAAGTAACCGTAAGGCTGATCATTTTTAACGAAATATGTGTAAAAATAATCGAGGCCTTTTTATTAGAAATTACATCAATTTCAAAAAAACCATTCGCATCTGACTGTGTATTATTTTTACCCGAAGTTATATTGACATTCGAAACAGGATGATTTTCATTATCTAAAATAATACCTTTTACATGAGCGTTTTGAGCAAATGAAATACAAGTAAAACTAAAACACAAGAAAAGTAAAGCGAATATTAACCTGTTTTTGTTCAATGATTTGGGGTTTATTTTTGTTGACTTCTAAAAAAATGAGTTTCAAAGATAGTAGAATTTCCTACATTATCAACTACTTCAATTTTTAAAAAGTTTTCTCCTTCTGTCAAATATTGATCGTCAAAAATATGAGTAATTTTTCTATTTTTATTTTCATATTCAAATAAAACCCAGCTTCCGTTTAAATAACCGTTATACGATTTTATTCCAGATAGAGAATCACTAATTGTAAACTCAATTTTTTTCTGATCACTGATCCATTTTCCTTCAACAGGTTTTGCGATTTTTATAACCGGAGCAATGGTATCGAGAACTAAACCATACGTTCCCAATATTTTTGCTTTAGCGGTAAAAACATCCCCTTTTCTTGTAGTTCCGTTATAACTGGTACCTTTTCCGATGTAGAGTTTATCCTTCAAAGATTCCGGGTAAACGGTATCTTTTATCGTAATTGTAAAATTAGAATGTACCGGAACAGTATCATCATGAATATAAATTTTGTTGTTTTTTACATCAAAATTCAAATTGAAGTCATCGTAAAAAGTTCCGGCAGGAAAGAAAACAGACATATTATCTTTCTCAAAATTGGAATCTTTATTGTAACGAACAAAATATTTTGAAGTTACAGGTTCTGACGGAACAAGCGGCGTTTCCAAATCATATTCAATTGGCACTGTAATCGAATTTGAATTTCCGAAATAATCCGAAACTTCAATTCTATAATTGGAAGTCAGATTTGGCACAGCCGAAATTATCCCTCTCAGCGAATCTGTTTTAATAATACTTAATGCAAAAGGCGTTTTCATAAAAAGTTTCTGCACGCGCTGGCTTGTCTTTTTATATCGCGGATAATCGATAAAAGCGTTAATGTAACGCATTTCATCAAACGAATAGGTATTGAATTGATAATTATAATTCTGGTTTCCGTTTAAAAATGTTGAAACATTAAAAACCCCATTTTTATTAAAAGAAACATCATCAGTATCTGAGGCATTAATTCCAAAACCAATTTTTCCGTTTGTTTTTACTTTTGCTGCCAAATAAGTTCCATCTTTTTGAAGCGTCATGTTTACAAGCAATGGCTGTTTGGACTGGTTAACCGTTGCATTATACAATGGATACACATACAAACTCGATAATGTTGGCTTCTTAGTGTCTTTAATATTTTGGTCAAAGCCAAAGAATATCGGATTGATTACAAACTCCGTTTTGGTATCACGAATTTCAAAATGAAGATGCGGTCCTTCTGAAGATCCTGTATTTCCGGAAAGCGCAATTAACTGTCCTTTTGTAACCGGAAGCTCATCTGGTTTCAGGAGCATTTCAATTTCATAAGCCTTTTCTTTGTAGTGCGTCTTTTTTACATAATCCTGAATTGGCCCAACTGTTGTCTGCAAATGTCCGTATACAGAAGTATACCCGTTTGGATGCGTGATGTAGATACATTTTCCGTTTCCAAAGGTCGAAATTTTAATCCTTGACACATAACCGTCAGCAATCGCATACACATTTAATCCTTCTTTTTGATTCGTTTTTAAGTCAAAACCTGCATGAAAATGATTGGGTCTTAACTCACCAAAATTCCCCGAAAGCTGCATTGGAATATCAAGAGGCGGTCGAAAATAATCTTTAGGATATTGTGTCTGGGCGAATAGAAAAGGGCTAAATAAAAAGGCAAGTATTAAAAATTTCATGAGTAACATTTTTGCTAAGGTAAAAAATTAACAGGTAAAAACCGAAGAAAAACTCACAAAAACACAATTGATTGAAATTCATTTATTTGTCTATTTTTAATGCAAAAAAATCGAGAAAAAATTGCATTAATAAAAAGGAATACTAACTTTGTATGATTAAGTAATGAAAAGGATTTATAATGAGTGTAATTGCCGAAATAATTGATACTCTTGAATATAAAGTCGAGAAGCTTTTTGAAAAATCAAAAAGCCTGGAGAAAAACAATCAGGATTTACGATTAGAATTAGACAAAGCCGTGCAAATTATCCAGAAACAATCTGAAGAAATGGAAGCTTTGAAAAAGCAATATGAAACACTTAAGATAGCCAATTCGTTGCTCGGCAGCGACAATAACAAGAGAGAGACAAAGCTTAAAATAAATTCATTAATTCGCGAAATTGATTACTGTATAGCACAACTATCAGATTAGAAAACATGGACGGAAAGCTTAGAATTAAAATATCAATTGCCGACCGCGTTTACCCATTAACGGTTGAACCGGCTCAGGAAGAAGGCCTTAGAAGCGCCTCAAAAAAAATTGATGCTATGATCAAGCAATTCGAAGAAAGTTACGCAGTTCGCGACAAACAAGATGTACTAGCCATGTGCGCACTGCAGTTTGCATCGCAGGTGGAACAAAAACAAATTGACAACGCAATCGATGGCGAAGAAACTATCGAAAGAATTAAAAGATTAAATTTGCTTTTAGATCAATATCTCGAAAATTAAACGTTCTTTACATAAACTAAGATACTGCCTACATTAGTTCACAATTGGTAAACTCAACACTAACAATTTAGAATGAGCAAATCGTCGCTACTATAGTATGCCCAGCTTTGACCGGGAAACTTGAACAGTGAGTTAGCTCAAAACTTGTCTTTACGAGTTTATACAAGCAATTAATGTAGGCTTTTTTTATATATAAACCCTAACAAACATGGACATCATAACGATCATTATTGGTATTGTAGGTATTGCGGCAGGTTTTGCAATAGCTAAAATTATCGAGAAAAGTAATATTTCAAACCTCATTAAAAATGCTAAAAAAGAAGCAGCTTCTATTTTAAAAGATGCTAATTTAGAAGCCGAAAACATAAAAAAAGATAAAATACTTCAGGCAAAGGAACGTTTTATCGAATTAAAATCTGAACACGAACAAGTTATTCTGGCACGCGATAAAAAAGTTGCCGAAGTAGAAAAACGCGTGCGTGATAAAGAATCTCAGGTTTCTAATGAGCTTTCTAAGGCTAAAAAAGTAAATGACGATTTTGAAGCTAAAACAGAAGAATACAATAACAAAATTGAAATTTTAGACAAAAAACAAGCTGAAGTTGACAAATTACACAAAAGTCAATTACAACAGCTTGAAGTAATTTCTGGACTTTCTGCAGAAGAAGCAAAAGAGCAATTAGTTGAAGGCTTAAAAGCCGAAGCTAAAAGCAAAGCCATGTCTCACATTCAGGAAACTATTGAAGAGGCTAAACTTACGGCACAGCAAGAAGCTAAAAAAATCATTATCAATACCATTCAAAGAGTTGGAACGGAAGAAGCTGTTGAAAACTGCGTTTCTGTTTTCAACATTGAATCTGACGATGTAAAAGGCCGCATTATTGGCCGTGAAGGTCGTAACATTAGAGCTCTTGAAGCTGCAACGGGAGTTGAAATCATTGTTGATGATACACCGGAAGCTATTATCCTTTCTTGTTTTGACCCGGTTCGTAGAGAAATTGCCCGTTTGTCTTTACACAAATTAGTTACTGACGGACGTATTCACCCTGCAAGAATTGAAGAGGTTGTTGCTAAAACTGCTAAACAAATCGATGATGAAATTATCGAAGTTGGAAAACGTACTGTAATCGACTTGGGAATTCACGGTTTACACCCGGAATTAATTAAAGTTGTGGGTAGAATGAAATACCGTTCTTCTTACGGACAAAACTTATTACAACACTCAAGAGAAGTTTCTAAACTTTGCGGTATCATGGCAGCTGAATTAGGCTTAAATGTAAAACTGGCAAAAAGAGCTGGTTTACTTCACGATATTGGTAAAGTCCCAGATACAGAAAGTGATTTACCACACGCATTATTAGGTATGCAGTGGGCTGAGAAATACGGCGAAAAAGAAGAAGTCTGCAACGCCATTGGAGCGCACCACGACGAGATCGAAATGAAATCATTATTATCGCCAATCGTTCAGGTTTGTGATGCTATTTCAGGTGCTAGACCAGGCGCTAGACGTCAGGTTCTGGATTCATACATTCAACGTTTAAAAGATCTTGAAGATGTTGCTTACGGATTTAGCGGTGTAAAAAATGCTTATGCAATTCAGGCTGGTAGAGAACTGCGTGTTATTGTAGAAAGCGAAAAAGTTTCTGATGATAATGCTGCAAATCTATCTTTTGAGATTTCACAAAAAATCCAAACAGAAATGACTTATCCGGGTCAGGTAAAAGTTACTGTAATTAGAGAAACAAGAGCAGTTAACATTGCTAAATAATTCTCTTTCTGTTATATAAAATTAATAAGGCTGTCAAATGACAGCCTTATTAATTATTTAAAGATCATTAAAAACGATTTTAAAGCTCGTTCCTACTCCAACTTCACTTTCTACAGAAACCGTTCCTTTCATCGCCTCTATTTGATTTCTGGTAATATACAAACCAATTCCGCGGGCATCATCGTGTTTATGAAACGTTTTATACATCCCGAATAGTAATTCACCGTAGACTTTTAAATCGATTCCTAAACCGTTATCTGTAATTTTTAAAGATTTATACCCTTCCGGTTCGATTCCAAAATCAAATACAATAATCGGATCTCTATCCGGATGCGCATATTTTATAGCATTTGTTGTAAAATTTAACAAAACACTTTCGAGATAAGCCGGATTAAAATTGATCGTTAAATATTGCGGAACGTTATTTATGATTGTAACTTTTTTCTGTTTATCATAACCTTTTATAGTCGAAACGGTTTTCTCAATATATTCGTGAAGTTTCAAAGGCTCAACTGCAATATTAATATTACTCTGTGTTTTTACAATCTGCGTTAAATTAGAAATCGTCTCATTTAAATCATTTGAAACTGTTCTAAGGTGTTCCAGCATTTCGGTAACAGCTCCTTTATCTCCATCGGCATCAATAAAGTCTAAAATCGACTTTATATTTCCTGCCTGCGTATTTAAATTGTGTGAAACAATATGCGAAAAATTAAGTAGTCTGCTATTTTGGTCACTGTATAATTTCATTGTTTTGAGCAGCTCCAGCTCCTTCTCTTTTTGAAGAGAGATATCTGTGTGAGTTCCTATAACACGTAATGGTTTACCGTTTTCATCACGTTTTATTACTTTACCCCTGTCCAGAATCCATTTATAATTGCCGCTTGAAGTCATTACACGATGGTAATTTTCATAATACGGAATCTTATTATCAAAATGTTCTTTAATATCTGAGTAATATTTTGGCAGATCATCAGGATGCACAATTTTATCCCAGCGTTCCGGGTCATCAAAAATATCTGCCGACTCTAATTCTAATATTTTTAATGAAAGTGAAGAATAAAAAACATTATTTGTTACCATATCCCAATCCCAAATCCCTACGGTTGATGCATCAAGAGCAAACTGGAAACGTTCTTCGGAGATGCGGAGTTTTTCTTCTTTGTCTTTTAAGTCGGTAATATCAGAAACATGTCCAAAAAAGCTAACTTTTCCATCTGGAGATAATTCTGTTTTTGCAGAAACCCGAAACCAGCGCAGTCCTTTTTTGGGTAAAACCGATCTAAACTCTAATCCCCAAGGCCGAACTTCTTTACGCGCTTTTACTAAAGACTGAAAAAATATTTCTCTATCCTGTTCAAAAATTCGCTCGTAAATAATATGCTTAACATCATCGGTAAATTCATTAAACGAAAGTTCGAAAATTTCATCAACTGATTTGCTGACTAGGGGAAAAGTATAATGATTATTACTATCTATAACAAATTGAAAAAGCAAATCTGGCATTTCGGCAAATAATTTTTTGTAAAAATTATTTACTTCCAGGCAATCTTCATTACTATACAAATCAAAAACCATATGCTGCTATTTAAGTAAATAATATCTTATTGGATCTGGGTTAAAAAAATCCTCAAAATCCTTTTAATTTACTTCCTTTGAATACAAATGTGATACCAAGTTATAACTTTTGACGTAAAAAAACCAGACTCCATCCAAAAAATTACTTCCTTGGATGATAAGAATGCATTACTTCTTTCAGGAAACTTCTGTCCAGATGCACGTAAATTTCTGTTGTTGTAATAGATTCATGCCCCAGCATTAATTGAATAGATCTTAAATCGGCTCCATTTTCTAATAAATGAGTTGCAAAAGAATGGCGCAAAGTATGCGGACTTATATTTTTGCTTAAACCAATTTTTACAGCTAAATCTTTTATAATAGTAAAAATCATGGCGCGGGTCAGCTGGTTTCCTCTTCGATTTAAGAACAAAGTATCTTCACAGCCCTTTTTAATATTGAGGTGAACTCTAATCTCCTCCTGATAGATTTCAATATATTTTTTAGTTAATTTTCCAATGGGCACAAAACGCTCTTTATTACCCTTTCCGGTAATTTTTATAAAACCTTCGTCAAAAAACAAATCTGATATTTTAAGCGAAACCAATTCAGAAACCCGAAGTCCACAGCCGTATAATGTTTCTAAAATGGCGCGATTGCGTTCCCCTTCATTGCTGCTTAAATCAATAGCAGCGATAAGCGCATCAATATCTTTTATTGATAATGTATCTGGAAGTTTTCGTCCGGTTTTTGGACTCTCGATTAATTCGAGCGGACTGTCATTTCGATAATCTTCAAAAACTAAATAATTAAAAAAACTTTTCAAACCAGAAATAATCCTCGCCTGAGAACGCGGATTTACTTCTTTTGAAACTGAATATATAAACTGCTGAACAGTTTCATCAGTAATTTTTATAGGCGAAACATCAATTTGATTGGTTTCTAAAAAAAGACATAACCGCTCAATATCAAAGCTGTAGTTTTCAATTGTATTTTTAGACAAACCTCTTTCTATTCGCAGATACGATTGATAGTCTTTTATATAATTGTTCCATTTCATATTTACAAAGTAAAACATTTTTGAGCATAAAAAAACCTTCCATTTCCGGAAGGTTTTTAAATATTTTTAAAATTCAGATTAGAATTTATATGCAGCTGTTAAAGCTAAAACGCTATTTTTTGGGCTATCAATATAGTCATCGATATCATCTGTATCATAATCTCCAACATTCGATAAACCAACTGTATAACGTATACCAACAGAAAAATTATCTGTAAAATTATACCCTGCCCCGAAGTTAAAACCTAAATCAGTAGATTTATAAGCGCCTTTTACATCATTACCATCTCTTTTAGCAGAAACTAAAAATCCTATTTGCGGACCTCCTTCAACAGTAAATTGTTTTGTAATATAAAATTTTGCCAATACTGGAATATTAATATAATTCAATTTATAATCAATATCATTATTACTTCCAATAGCATCAAACGATGCACCTTGTGTAGAAAATAAAAGCTCTGGCTGAATCGATAATCTTTCAATAACTTTTATTTCTGCAAAACCGCCAACCTGAAAACCTATTAATGCATTTGAGTCATTATCTCCACTAAAACTTGTGATATTAAGACCTCCTTTTACTCCAAATCTAGTTTGCTGTGCATTAGTAAATCCAAATGCAAGAATAGCAATTGCTGATAAAATAATTTTTCTCATCTTATTTATTTTGGTTAAAATTAATAATCAAATATAAAAAAATTCTTCACAAAAACTAATTTGGAATTTAACAAAAAAAATAGTAATAAGCATACAAATTGTTAACTGAAGGTCAATTTGCCTTTAAATGAAAAGAAAAAAGAGCACAAATTATTTAAGTGAAAATCAATGTCCTTTTAAAAAAATAAAAAAGGCCCCTCAAAGTAGACTGCCCCAAAAGTTAGACACTATTTGGGGGCAGTTCAAAGATGAAGAAGCCTTTTTTAAAAACTAGCCAAAATATTGTTTATCATTTTTCCAGACATTAAAACCAAGATTATACTTACTAAAAAGTAACCCTAAAAGTAATTAAAGTATTAAAATAAGGCAAAATGGATTTCCGAATAACCTATTAATTTTCAGTTCATTTGTACAAACAACAATAGTTTAAATAGAGGAAAGTTGAAAAAATGTGAGAATTTTAATAAATTTATATTCCTGTATATAAAACAATAAAATCAAAATAATGTAGTTTTGAACTATAGAATAACATTTAAATACCAAACTAAAAACATTTTTTATGAAGAAAATACTTTTAGCAGCTGTATTGTTCATTGCAACAACAGCTACAATCCAGGCACAATTATTACAAATTGGGGTTAAAGCGGGGGTAAACTTTGCAAGCCAAACCGGAGATGCATTTCCAGAGCAAAATTTTAACAAAGATGGAATAACCAGCTTCCATGCAGGTCTAGTTGCAGAAATTAAATTATTAGAGAAATTCTCAATTCAGCCAGAGCTTTTGTATTCTACACAAGGAGCAACTTATAAATTTGCCGATGCTCAAGAAGATTTTAAAAATGAATTAGCTTATTTATCAGTTCCTGTAATGGCTAAAATCTATATGACAAAATCATTAAGTTTAGAGGTTGGACCACAGGCTTCGTTTTTATTAAGCCAAAAAGATGATGTAAGATTTGATGATGCCAGTACATTTGATTTTGCAGTAAACGCAGGTTTAGGTCTAAAAATAACTAAAAATATTTTCATACAAGGTCGTTATAGTTTAGGACTTACTGAAGCTTCAAAAAATGCTGACGTTAAAAACTCAACTGTTCAAGTATCTGCAGGATTCTTGTTCTAGAAAATATCACATACTTTAATAAAAACCGGTCTATTAATTAGATCGGTTTTTTTATTTTTACAGAATTCAATTGCAATTGCAAAAATCAATAGCAATATCAATATTTCAATAAATAATTTTAAACTATGAAAATCTGCATTATCAACGGACCAAATTTGAATCTTTTAGGAAAACGTGAACCTGAAGTTTACGGAAGTCAGACTTTTGAAGATTACTTTGAAACGTTGAAACAAAAATTTCCAAACATTGAGCTTTCTTATTACCAAAGTAATATTGAAGGAGAATTGATTGGAAAAATTCAGGATGTTGGTTTTTCATTTGACGGAATTATTTTAAATGCTGGCGCTTATACTCATACTTCTATAGGTTTGGGCGACGCTATAAAAGCAGTTACAACTCCAGTTATCGAAGTACATATTTCGAATACTTATGCCCGCGAAAGTTTTAGACATCAGTCTTATTTGTCTGGAAATGCAAAAGGTGTTATTTTAGGATTTGGATTAAAAAGTTACGAACTGGCGATTCAGTCTTTTTTATAAAAACTTTATACGAATGTCACCCTGAGCGAAGTCGAAGGGCTTATAGTGTGTGAGGGGCTTCGACTTCGCTCAGCCTGACAAACGACTTTGATTTTCCTGATTACAATTTAACAAATTATTAATAAGCTCATTTTCAACTTCTTTTATTTTTGTGAGAGAAACCGCTTTCATGAAAAACTTTATTTTATTCGCCTTTTTATTTTTTTCGCTTTCCAATTTTGCCCAAATCAAAGGAACCATAACCGATGAGAAAGGGAATCCACTGCCGTTTGTTTCTATTTTTGAAGAGAATACCTATCGCGGAACAACTTCAAACGAACAAGGACAATATCAATTGCAGGTAAAAGAAATTGGTAAAAACAGAATCGTTTTTCAATATCTGGGATTTAAGACTCAGAAAATAACCGTTTCTGCAGATTCAAAAATAGTAACTCTAGATGTAAAAATGCAGGAAGAAAGTTTTGCATTAAACGAAGTTGTTATTGATGCAAAAAACAATCCTGCGAATGCCATCATTAAAAACGCGATTGCAAACAGAAAAGAAAACTCTGAAAAAACGGCTCGCTTTACTGCCGATTTTTATTCGAAAGGAATCTTAAAAGTAAAAGATCTTCCGAAGAAAATATTAGGTCAAAAAGTAGATCTTGGCCCGGATTTATCTTCTAATTTAGATTCAACCGGAACGGGAATTTTATATTTATCCGAAACCATTTCGAAAGTTTCCTATCAAAAACCAGATAAATTAAAGGAGACTATAATTGCTTCTAAAATCTCTGGAAACAATAAAGGTTTCAGCTATAATACTGCCGCTTTATCAACTTATGATTTCTATGATAATACATTAGAATTTGATGTAAACCTCATCTCTCCTATTGCTAATAATGCTTTCAGTTATTATAAATACAAACTGGAAGGAAGTTTTTATGATGATAATAAACAGCAGATTTACAAAATTAAAGTAATTCCAAAACGAGATAAAGAACCTGTTTTTGAAGGCTACATTTACATTGTTGATGACAGTTTTGCCATTTATGCCGTTGATTTCGACATTAAAGGTTATCGAATGAAAAATGAATTTACTGAAGTGATGAATTTAAAACAAAGCTTTAGTCACAATGCAAAAAACAAAATCTGGTCAAAAAATGCACAAACACTTTCGTTTAATGCGGGTGGCCTTGGAATAAAATTTTCGGGTCAGTTTAATTATATTTACTCTAATTATGAATTTCCGGAATCGTTTGCCGAGAAAACTTTTGGAAACGAAATTGTAGCTTTTGATTTGAATGCCAATAAAAAAGACGATTCATTTTGGAATGAAATCCGTCCGATTCCGTTAACCCTTGAAGAAAGTACCGATTATACCAAAAAAGACAGTTTACAGGTTATCAGAAAATCTAAAAAATACACTGATTCTATTGATGCAAAAGATAATAAGTTTAAGATTTTAGATATTCTTGGCGGTTACGATTATAAAAATACTTTTGAGAAATACTCTTTTAAATTTGACGGTTTGTTAAGTCCAACTTCTTTGAGTTTTAATACGGTTCAGGGTTTTAATTTGGGAACCGGATTTTCGTTTAAAAAATGGAATGAAGAAAATGGAAAAAGCACTTCAATAAGTACAAATTTCAATTATGGTTTTTCTGACGAACGTCTTCGCGTTATTGGTGAATTCAGCCACCGATTTAATACTATTAATTATGCCACAATTTCAGCCTCAGGAGGAACAAAAACAGAGCAGTTTAATAGTGCTGAACCTATTAGCAAATTAATCAATTCTGTTAGTTCGTTGTTTTTTAAAGACAATTATATGAAATTGTATAATTTGGAATTTGCTCAAATTAACTATGCGCAAGATGTCGCAAACGGACTAAATTTAAACGCAAGAATAGCTTACGAACAAAGAAAGCCTCTTTTTAATACAACCGATTATTCGTTCTTTAAAAGAGATGATATTTATTCGTCAAATAATCCGCTGGCACCAAATGATTTCAGCACGCCGACTTTTGATCAGCATCATTTAATGAAAGCTAATTTAACGGCTAGAATTAATTTTGGGAACAAATACATTTCAAGACCAGACGGAAGGTATAATTTTAAAGATGAAAAATATCCAACTGTATTTTTAGCTTTTGAAAAGGCATTTGCTGCAAGTGAAAAAAAATATGAATTTGAAAGAATCGGCGCTGCTGTTCAATATGATTTATCATTGAATAACAAAGGTATTTTAGGAATGAATTTTAGAACGGGTAAATTCTTTAATGCCGAAAATATTTCTTTTATAGATTACAGACATTTTAACGGAAACCAAACCCACATTGGCACCAGCGATCGTTATTTGAATGTTTTCAATTTAATGCCGTATTATGACAATAGTACAAACGATAGTTATTTTGAAATGCATTTAGAACATAACGATATGGGATTTGTAACGAATAAAATTCCGCTTTTGAATCTTTTAAAATCAACAATGAATCTTGGTTTTCATTCGCTGGCAATTCCAGATCGTAAACCGTATACTGAATTTACAGTTGGTTTAGATAATCTAGGTTTCGGAAAATTTAAATTATTCAGGGTTGATTATGTGCACTCTTACCAAGGCGGAATTCAGCAAAATGGTGTTGTGTTTGGGTTGAAGATTTTGAATGTTCTTAATTAAGGTGCTAAGGCTCTGAGATGCTAAGATTCTAAGTTTTTTTCTTTTGAATTATAACATCTTAAATAATAAAAAAATCCGCTTATCTGCAATCTTGTTTCTCGCAGATTTGGCAGATAAAGCGGATTTTTATTTGAAACTTGATAAACTTTGAAGGGCTTCGACTTCGCTCAGCCTGACAAAAAAATTAGATCCTACTAAAAGAAAAACTTAGAATCTTAGCATCTCAGAACCTTAGTAACTTAGAATCTCAATGATAATCATCTGGTTCAATATGAATCAAAACATTTCCTAACTGCGGAATTTTTTCTTTTAAAGTATCTTGCAATTTATGCGATAAATCATGTCCTTTTTTTACTGAAATTTCAGCTGATACAATGGCATGAAGATCGACATGGTAGCGCATTCCGGCTTTTCTGATGAAACATTTTTCAGTTCCGAGAATTCCCGGTACTGTCAGCGCTTTTACACGAATTTCTTCGACTAAATCATCGTTCATGTTTTCATCCATGATTTCGCCAAGCGCAGGTCTGAAAATTTTATAACAGTTATATAAGATAAAAAAAGCGGCAAAAAGAGCTGCCCAATCATCTGCAGATTCATAACCTTTTCCCATAATCAGTGCGATCGAAATCCCGATAAATGCCGCAACAGAAGTTACAGCATCACTGCGATGGTGCCAGGCATCTGCTGCAAGAGACGAACTATTGGTTTCTTTACTTCGTTTCATGACTAAACGATACGAGTATTCTTTCCAAATAATTATGGTTCCTAAAACATATAATGTCCAGGATTTTGGTAAATCATGCGACGATTGAATATTGGCAATACTTTCGTATCCAATAATCGTTGCTGAAGTAATTAAAAAACCAACAACCAAAAAAGTAATTAAAGGTTCTGCACGACCGTGACCGTAAGGATGATTTTCATCTGCCGGTTTATTAGAATATTTAATCCCAAATAGAACCAAACAGGACGAAAATATATCTGCTGTTGATTCGATTGCATCTGCAATCAAGGCGTATGAATTGCCAAAAAAACCTGCCAACCCTTTTATCAAGGCTAAGCAGGTGTTTCCGGCTATACTAAAAATAGTAGCTTTTATAGCTTTTTGTTCATCTGTCATTTAAAGACATTTTTTTTCGCCACTCCCGATCGCTATCAGGAGTAGCAAATATTTTTTATGCTCTTACAATTTTTGCTCCAATAGCTCTTAAACGCTCATCGATACGCTCGTATCCACGGTCAATTTGTTCGATATTTTGAATTGTACTTGTTCCTTTTGCAGAAAGTGCCGCAATCAATAATGAAATTCCTGCACGAATATCAGGAGATGACATTGTAGTTGCTTTTAATTGAGATTCAAAATTATGTCCCATAACCACAGCTCTATGCGGGTCACATAACATGATTTTTGCTCCCATGTCAATTAATTTGTCAACGAAAAACAAACGGCTTTCGAACATTTTTTGATGAATCAAAACATCTCCTTTTGCCTGTGTTGCCACAACCAAAACGATACTTAATAAATCAGGAGTAAATCCTGGCCAAGGTGCATCAGCAATTGTTAAGATAGATCCGTCGATATCTGTTTTTACTTCATATCCGTCTTTGTGAGCCGGAATATATATATCATCGTTACGTTTTTCGATAGTAATTCCTAATTTTCTAAAGGTATTCGGGATCAAACCTAAATTTTCCCAGCTTACATTTTTGATCGTGATTTCGCTTTTTGTCATAGCCGCAAGACCAATCCAAGAACCAATTTCGATCATATCAGGAAGAATTCTGTGTTCACATCCTCCAAGACTTTCAACACCTTCGATAGTCAATAAGTTAGAACCAACTCCGGTGATTTTAGCTCCCATAGAGTTCAACATTTTACATAACTGTTGTAAGTAAGGCTCACATGCAGCGTTGTAAATTGTTGTTTTTCCTTTTGCCAAAACCGCAGCCATTACAATGTTTGCAGTTCCTGTTACAGAAGCTTCGTCTAGAAGCATATCTGTTCCTTGCAGTCCTTCTTCTGGAGTTTCTACTCCGTAAAAGTGATCTTCTCTGTTATATCTAAATTTTGCTCCAAGGTTAATAAAACCTTCAAAGTGAGTATCTAATCTACGACGGCCAATTTTATCTCCTCCCGGTTTTGGAATATATCCTTTTCCGAAACGTGCTAAAAGCGGTCCAACAATCATAATAGAACCACGAAGCGCTCCACCTTCTTTTTTGAAAGCTTCGGTTTCTAAATATCCAACATTAACCTCATCGGCTTGAAACGTAATCGAACCCGGTTCATTGCGTTGAATTTTTACACCTAAATTACCCAGCAAAGTGATTAATTTATTGATGTCTATAATATCAGGAATGTTATTAATTCTTACTTTCTCTCCTGTTAGAAGCACGGCACATAAAATTTGTAATGCCTCATTTTTTGCTCCTTGCGGAGTGATTTCTCCTTTTAAAGGAGTTCCTCCTTCGATTTTAAAAATTCCCATAGATTCTTTTTAGGTTCTAAGGTTCTGAGATTCTGAGGTTCTAAGATAAAATTCTTAGTGTCTTAGTTCCTTAGCATCTTAGCCCCTTTATTTATTTCTGATTATTGTTTTTTTGAAAAGTTTTAGGTTTACCGCCTTTATTATTGTTTTTGTTATTTTGAATTTTAGGCTGTCCTGCAGGCGTGATTTTGTTTGACACACGTTTGTTTGTACGCATTAAATCTGTTGTGTTCAACAGCTCTTCTGTACTGTGCAGCAAGTTTATTTTTCCTCCGGACAACTCGTATAAATGTTCAAAAATAACATCGTCTTTTACTGTGTCTTTGTTCCAGCTCAAAAATGATTTTTTCATGTGGTTGGCAATTACCATAACCAATGCATTTTTCATTTCACCATCTTCCCATTTATTGGCAACATCAATCATGTATTTGATATTGTTTCCGTAAAATCTGTATTTTGGAAAATTCTGAGGGTATTGTAAAACATCTGGTTTTAACTGCAGTACATCTCTTGAAGGAATTGGGTACGGAGACTCAACATTCAGTTTAAAATCAGACATGATAAAAAGCTGATCCCATAATTTATGCTGAAAATCCGGCACATCACGCAAATGCGGATTTAAGCTTCCCATAACCTGAATGATATATTTCGCAGCTTTGTTGCGTGTTTCATCATCTTCGATTGCAGTAGCCTGATCGATCAGTTTTTGTAAATGACGACCGTACTCCGGAATAATCAAACGCTGTCTTTCAGAATTGTATTCTAAATTATACACAACGTCATTTGCGACTTCTTTTTTATATTTTTCGACCATAAGTTTATAATGAAACTATACCTTCTATTGTAGAAACTTCTTTGTATTTACCAATCACCTCGTCAGAGCTGTTCATGGTAACATCTACAGAAACACTGGTAAATTTACCAGTTTTAGATTTTGTTGTTTTAATAACCGCGCCCATTCTGTCAAAAGCTTTTTCAACACGTTCAACATTATCACCTACAGAAGGCACAATAAATTTGTACAAATATTCTGCTGGCCAAGTATTTGCGTTGTCTAATTCGACTTTTAATCTTTCGAAAAATTCGGCGGTATTTTTTTCTTTATCGTTCTCCATTCGTAATTAAAAATAAACGCAAATATACGGTTTTGATTTCAGATTTCAGATTTTAGATTTTAGATTTTTTTCATTGGAGAAACTGTAGATTTTTTGCCACGAATTTCACTAATTTACACTAATTATATTGGGGTGAATATCTTCATAAATTTTACTGACTTTTGATTAATTTTAAAATTAAAATTCGTGAAAATTCGTGAAATTCGTGGCAAACCTTTATATTTGAAATACTTTGCTACTTCGCTTCCCATAATTATCGAAATTACGAGACTAAATCACATTACAAATGAAAAAGAATCTTTTACTTTTTATAATACTCATATTCAACAATATTCATGCACAAGAAATTAAAACTTTAACCTATTTTCAAAATGACACTTTAAAACTAGATTTAGATTTATATCTGCCAAAGAAAAAATCTAACGAAAAAATCCCGTTGATTATGTTTGCTTTTGGCGGTGGATTTTCTGGCGGAGAACGTACGAGCGAAAAAAACTTCGGAATGTTTATGGCCGAAAACGGTTATGCGGTTGCCAGTATTTCGTATAGTTTATATATGAAAGGGAAAGATTTTGGATGCAAAGGTGTTTTAACCGAAAAGATAAAAGCGATTCAAATTGGCGTGAGCGATATGTGGCAGGCTACTTCCTTTTTAATTGAAAACGCTGACAAATACAATCTTGATTCTTCGAAAATCTTTATTTCGGGAATTAGTGCCGGGGCAGAAATTGGTTTTCACGCTTCATTTTGGGATTATAAACTCATGAATTTATACAAAAACAATTTGCCGGAAAATTTTAAGTATGCCGGATTTATTGGAGGCTCAGGCGCTATTCAGGATATCAATTTGATTACCAAAGAAAAAGCAATTCCGATGTTATTGGCACATGGCAGTAATGACGATACGGTTCCTTACAGTGCTGGTTCACACCGATCTTGTCCAACAAATGCTTCGGGCTGGTTAATTTTATTTGGTTCATATGCGGTTTACAATCACATGCAGGATTTACATAAAGATGTTGAGTTGATTACTTTCTGTGGCGGCGGACATGAATTCTCTGGCTATCTTTTTCATGACGGTCAACAATATGTTCTGGATTTTGTGAATGATGTTTTGAAAGGAAAGAAATTTGAATCGCATTTGATTGTTCCTTCTAAAAAAGGAAATGGTTCTGGGAAATATTTGTTTTGTGATTAGAAAAATTTGATCATGTCAAAATTATTATTCTGTTTCCGGCTAGGTATCTAAAACAAACATTCTCAAACTGGACTGAAGTCCAGCCCTACAATATTTGGCGAGCCTATGGCTCTCTTTTCAATCTAGTTCCAGAAGAACAATCTATATTATAGAGATGCACATAGTCCAATGATTACAGTATTAACCAAATACTTTTCATAATTTAGTTCCAAAGGAACGATCCATATTGTAGAGCTGGACTTCAGTCCAGTTACCCCAATATTTAGCAAGCCCACAGCTCTTTTCACAATTCAGTTCCGAAGGAACGATCCATATTGTAGAGCTGGACTTCAGTCCAGTTTACCAGAATATATATCGAACCTAAGCTTACAGCAGGAATATTTACCTAACAAAAATGCTAATTTATTCGCTCTTGATAAATATTCTTTTTAAATACGAATAAGTTTAGGTAAATTTGCGCTTTATTTTTAGAATAGTGCAAAAACAAATCATAGTTCTCATTGGCGGTCCTGGTACAGGAAAATCTACGCTTATAAACGAATTAGTCGCTCGTGGCTATTGTTGTTACCCTGAAATTTCCAGAGAAGTTACACTCGAAGCCCAAAAAAGAGGCGTCGAACAATTGTTTCTGGAACAGCCTTTATTGTTTAGCGAAATGCTTTTAGAAGGGCGTATTCAGCAATTTAAAAACGCTAAAAAAGAACCCGATACTATCGTTTTTATAGATCGCGGTATTCCTGATGTTGTGGCTTATATGGATTATATTGGCGATGAATATCCCGAAGATTTTGTAAAAGCATGTGAGAATTATAAATATTCTAAAACTTTTATTTTACCGCCTTGGGAAGAAATTTATCAGAGCGACACTGAGCGTTATGAAAATTTCGAGCAGGCACTTACGATTCAGAAGCACTTAATTGAAACGTATAAAAAATATGGTTACGATTTAATTGAGGTTCCGAAAGATACGGTTGAAAACAGAATTCTTTATATCTTAGACAAAATTTAGCAGCCGGTTTTAAAGTTGCAAAACTAGAAACTGATTTCTACATTTTTAACTTTAAAACACAGGCCATGCAGGACGCACAGGAAATTCTTTTAAAATACTGGAAACACCAAAGTTTCCGACCGTTGCAAAAAGAAATTATTGATTCGGTTTTAGAAGGGCAAGACACTTTTGCACTGCTGCCAACCGGAGGCGGAAAATCGATTTGTTTTCAGGTTCCGGCGATGATGCAAGATGGAATTTGTCTGGTAGTTTCTCCTTTAATTGCTCTGATGAAGGATCAGGTAGCGAATTTGCAGAAAAGAGATATTAAAGCGATTGCCCTTACAGGCGGAATTCACACAGAAGAAATTATTGATCTTCTGGATAATTGCCAATTCGGAAATTATAAATTCCTTTATCTTTCACCAGAGCGTTTACAGTCTGACTGGATTTTAGAGCGCATTAAAAATCTTCCTATAAATTTAATTGCTATTGATGAGGCGCATTGTGTTTCGCAATGGGGTCACGATTTTAGACCGGCTTATTTAAAAATTTCAGAACTTAAAAAATACTTTCCTAAAATTCCATTTTTAGCCTTAACAGCAACTGCAACACCAAGAGTTGTCGAAGATATTAAAACCGAATTGGGATTAAAAGACACCAAACTTTTTCAACAGTCTTTTGAAAGAAAGAATATTGCGTACATGGTTTTTGAAGTTGAAGACAAATTATATCGTGTTGAACAGATTTTGAAGAAAAATCCGCAGCCGTCTATTATATATGTCCGAAACAGAAAATCGTGTTTGAATATGTCAACGCAATTACAATCGTTGGGATTTCGGGCAACATATTATCACGGCGGACTTTCGGCTCAGGAAAAAGATAAAAATATGCAATTGTGGATGTCAGAACAAGCGCAGGTCATTGTAGCCACCAATGCATTTGGAATGGGAATTGACAAAGACAATGTAAAAACGGTTATTCATACGCAACTGCCAGAAAACTTAGAAAACTATTATCAGGAATCTGGACGTGCGGGACGAAATGGCGAAAAATCATTTTCGGTTTTATTATTTAATAATTCAGATGCAAATCAAACAGAACAGCAATTTATAAGTGTTCTTCCTGATAAAAAGTTCCTGAAAACGATGTACATTAAATTGTGTAATTATTTTCAGATTGCATACGGCGAAGGTTTAGACGATTCGTATTCTTTTAAAATGAATCATTTTTGCCATAAATACGACTTCCCTACTTTGAAAACGTATAATGCTTTGCAGTTTTTAAATCAGCAGGGGATCATCACAATGTCTCAGGAATTTTCAGAAAAAGTTTCAATTCAGTTTTTAATCGAATCGAAAGAAGTAATTCGATACATGAGCCTGAATCCGAATGATGAAGAAATTATTCTGGCTATTTTAAGAACCTATCCGGGAATTCATGAAATGAAAACACCGCTTAATCTTTCGCTGATTGCAAAAAAATCAAATCACACCGAAGAACAGGTTACGAATCTTTTAGAAAAATTAAAAGAGAAAGATATTATTGAATACAAATCTAAAAACAACGATGCAACGATTTTATTTAATGAAGTCCGCGAAGATGATTTGACAATAAACAGAGTTTCAAAATATCTGGAAAAACAAAACAAACTAAAACGGGATCAGCTTTCGTCTGTTCTTTATTATATAAAGGAAGATAAAACGTGCAAGAACCGATTGGTTTTGGATTATTTTGGAGAAGAAACTAAATCGAATTGCGGCGTTTGCTCTTTCTGTATTACTCAAAAAGGAAAAATCACCGAAGCTGATTCAATTGCCGATAAAATTCTTCACTTATTAAAGGCAACTGCACTAACTTCGCGCGAAATTCAGAATCAAATAAAATTAGATGCTAAAGATGTTATTGAGGTTCTTCAGGAATTACTTGAAAACAATCATATCATTATTTTGGCCAATAATAAATACGCTTTAAAATCATAATGGAAAAATTACGAATTATATTTATGGGAACTCCAGAATTTGCAGTTGGCATTCTGGACACCATTATTAAAAACAATTACGAAGTTGTTGGCGTTATTACAGCGGCAGACAAGCCAGCTGGACGCGGACAAAAAATAAAATATTCGGCTGTTAAGGAATATGCTCTGGCAAATAATCTTACTTTATTACAGCCAACAAATTTAAAAGACGAAAGTTTTTTGGCAGAATTAAAAGCTTTGAACGCTAATTTACAAATTGTTGTTGCTTTTAGAATGTTACCAAAAGTAGTTTGGGAAATGCCAAGTTTAGGAACTTTTAATCTTCATGCTTCATTGTTACCAAATTATCGCGGCGCGGCTCCAATAAACTGGGCTATTATTAATGGAGAAACCAAAACCGGGGTTACTACATTTTTTATCGATGATAAAATCGATACCGGAGCAATGATTTTAAATTCTGAAATTGCAATTGAGCCAACAGAAAATGCGGGACAACTGCACGACCGATTAATGAATTTGGGAAGCGCAACTGTTATTGATACTTTAAAAGTGATTGAAAACGGAAATGTTACTACGACAATTCAGGAAGATAATGATGATATCAAAACAGCTTATAAATTAAACAAGGAAAATTGTAAAATCGACTGGGCAAAACCTGGAGATGAAATCAATAATCTGATTCGTGGTTTAAGTCCGTATCCAGCAGCCTGGTGCTTTTTGAAAGATAAAAATGAAGAATTAAATATAAAGATATATGAAGCCAAACTGGTTTCAGAAGTTCATTCTTATGAAGTTGGAAGTTTAATCAGTAATAAAAAAGAAATCAAAATTGCAATAAAAGAGGGCTTCATTCAGTTATTAAGTCTACAATTACCAGGAAAAAAACGAATGCAGGTGGCAGAATTGTTAAATGGAATAACTTTTTCAGATAGCGCAAAGGTCTATTAAGGTCAGTAAAACAGGGGTTTTTACCTGTTTTTGATCGATAAACAACATGCTTTATGAACAAAAAAAACAAGTTATCAACAATTATTGCTAAAATTAAAGAAAACACTTGCACGCAACGGATTTCCTACTAAATTTGTGTATTAACAATTTTTTTTAACCAACAATTAATAACTAATTATTATGAACAAATCAGAATTAATCGATGCTATCGCTGCTGATGCAGGAATTACAAAAGCTGCGGCTAAACTAGCTTTAGAGTCATTTTTAGGAAATGTAGGAACTACTTTGAAAAAAGGCGGAAGAATTTCATTAGTAGGTTTCGGATCTTGGTCAGTATCTGCGAGAGCTGCTAGAGACGGTAGAAATCCTCAAACAGGAAAAACTATCAAAATTGCTGCAAAAAATGTAGTAAAATTCAAAGCTGGAGCTGAATTAGAAGGTGCAGTGAACTAAGTAAGAAAGTTCTCTAAACTAAATAATATAATTAAGACCCTCCTTATGGAGGGTTTTTTTATGCGGTTTAACGATTTTATTTGGGAGTTTAGAAATTTTATGATTAAATTTAATAAAAATTGTAGCCGTATGATTTCAGAAAAATTAAAAAAAGGACACCTGCTTATTGCCGAGCCTTCAATAATTGGAGATTTATCATTTAACAGATCGGTAATTTTATTAGCAGACCATAACAAAGAAGGATCAATAGGTTTTATCATTAATAAACCATTAAAATACACTATTAATGATTTAATACCAGAGATTGATGCTAACTTTAAGATATATAATGGAGGACCGGTTGAACAAGACAATCTGTACTTCATTCACAATATTCCTGACTTGATCCCGAATAGTGTCGAGATTTCTAATGGAATTTATTGGGGGGGAGATTTCGAGTCAACTAAAGACTTAATAAACGACGGATCGATCAATAAGAACAATATTCGTTTTTTCTTAGGTTATACCGGTTGGGACGAAAATCAGCTTGAGAACGAAATGCAGGGAAACTCCTGGATCATTGCTGACAATAATTACAAAAACAAAATTATTGGAAAATCTACTACCCATTTTTGGAAAGAGCAGATTATTGAACTTGGCGGTGATTATGTTATTTGGTCAAATGCACCTGAAAACCCATATCTGAATTAATTTTCGGATATGGATTCATTTAGTTTTTGTACTAATAAATGAGCCAGATTACTGGTAAACTCTTTTTTTCGGTATTTGCTTATCGGTTGTATTCCTGTGATTACATTTGTCAAGAATAATTCATCAGCTTTTTGAAGATCAAACGGCGAAATTATTTCTTCTGTTACTTCTATACCTTCAACTTTCTTAGCTAAGGCTAAAATCTGCTTGCGCATAATTCCGTTTAAACATCCTTCAGAAATTGGAGGTGTAATTAATTTTTTGCCCGAAACCATAAATAAATTTCCCTGTAAAGCTTCGACAACATTTTTAGTATCGTTTAGTAAAATACAATTTGCCAATCCGTTTTCATGGGCAAAAATACTACCTGTAACATTAATCATTTTATTAGTCGTTTTAATCGACGATAATAATTGTTTTGTTACATAAAAGTCTTTATACAAATCAACTTCATATTCGTCCGTATTTAAAGCATATAAAGTGTTTTCAAGTGGCACTGCATGAATCAAAAATGAAACATCATTGGTTTTTGGCAGATATAAACCTCCATCGTTTCTAAAAACAGTTATTCTGGCTCTTGCCGATGAAGTAATGTTTTTTTGCTGTACAAGATTCAAAATCTGTTCTTCAAAATATTCCATTGTAAAATTCATCGGAATTTCCATCCTGACAACACGCATCGAAGCCATTAACCTGAAATAATGATCTTCCAGAAACAAGATTTTATTGTTGATAATTTTTACTGTTTCAAAAACGCCGTCTCCATATAAAAAGGCACGATTTTGAGTTAATACATTTTCTTCCTGTGCAATGTTTCCGTTAAAATTGATCATAAAAAAACCCTGAATTTTGTTCAGGGCAAATATAAGGCATAAAATAGACTTTTACTAAACAGATCCTATAAGATGTTTTAGGTCTGAGATTTGATTCTCCCACAATTGTTTAGCTTCTCCTACTTCTTCTTTTTCAGCGAAATCGACTACCATCAATGATACATCTTTAGTTAATTCATCAACTAAAATATGGAGTTCAAAAAAGTATTCAGTATCCTTACTGCTTTCATCAACCCATTTAAACTTTACTTTTTCACCTGTTTTCTTAGAAGCAAGACGTGCTTTTTCCTGCGAGTCATTCCAGATGAAAGTAAAAAATTCACCTCTTGAATTAACATTGTCAGCAAACCATTCTGATAAACCTGACGGAGTTGATATATATTGATACAATAATTGTGGGGAAGAATTGATCGGAAACTCGATTTCGTAACGTATTTTTGAATCCATGTGCTACTTTTAATTTTTTCGAAATATAAGAATATATGTCCAAAAACAATGCGTTTTTAAAAATATTTTTTTTTCTTCATTTTATTCTTGTAAGCTTTAATATTATTTCTATCTTTGCACCCGCAATCAGGAATTCAATGATAGCAGTCCAGGCGAGGTAGCTCAGTTGGTTAGAGCGCAGGATTCATAACCCTGAGGTCACGGGTTCAACTCCCGTCCTCGCTACAAAAGGCAAACCCTTAAACAGTAAATGTTTAAGGGTTTTTTATTGATGCAAACCAGAATACCTCTGCTTGCTATTTTAAATTATTCATATTTTTATTTATACAATTAATTACAATAACTTTGCAGTTTCATTAAGCAACTTAAACAATATGGACATAGTTAAATTTAAAATTACATCAAAAACGATAAAAGTAGAAGTACGCAATTCGAATAATTATGTTTTTAATTTTAATACTGCCTTAGATATTGCAAAAGAAGACAAAGATGTTTTATTGAAACTATACCACGCATTAGATCTTCTTTTTAAGAAAGAAACTCCTCCGGAAACTAAAAACTATATTTCGCCAAATCAAACTAATATTCTGGATCAGATTTCTGCTGTTGACAGCTTAGAAGATCAGATATAAACAGGCTTCAATTAAAGTCTGCAAAAAAAACACTGAAATAGACTGCACCAAAAGTTTAGCCAAATTAATAATTATATTTAGATAATATGTGTTCGATATTGTGCAGGACTCATTCCTTTTAAATTTATCTTGATCTAGGTTTTGAATACCTCTCCCACTTTTCTTTTACTTTAAAAAAATACGGGCTTTCTCCTTTTTATATTTTAAAATCGGTGGAGAAAGTCTGGGATTCTATTTTTACTTTTGCATATAAACCTGTAAATATGAAAAAAGTAATTCTAAATCTTGCAGCTACATTAGACGGATTTATTGAAGGTCCAAACGGAGAAATTGATTGGTGCATAATGGATGATGATATGAATTTTGATGCCTTCCTAGATAGCATAGACACAATATTTTACGGAAGAATAAGTTACGATGCCTGGGGAAATTTTCAGGCAGACGAAAATGCTGATCCTGCCGAAAAAGAAATATGGAAAAGTATTCATTCTAAAAACAAATTTGTTTTCTCAAGCCAAAATCGAAATGATGAAAAAGCAGTTTTTATTTCTTCAGATATTGCCCGTAAAGTAACCGAAATAAAAAATCAGGAAGGTAAAGATATCTGGCTCTATGGAGGTGCCAGTCTTATCAAGACATTTATAAACTTAAACCTTGTTGATGTTTATAAAATCTCTGTTCATCCGGTTGCTTTAGGTTCAGGTAAACCTTTGTTTGAAAATTTATCGGAACGAATTGGATTGAAGCTAATCGATACCAGAGTTTTTAAATCCGGAGTGGTAGAGCTAACTTATCAACCAGAATGAAAAAACAAGCGAAGCTTTAGCTTATACCTTGAGAGAAATGAGAATTTTTGCAAAACCTGATATTAAAGATTCAAAACATATATAACAAAAGACTCTATTATTTTTAAACTGCCCCCAAAAAGTTAGGCACTATTTGAGAGCAGTTCATTGCTAATGGAGTTTTTTTATTGCTTTTCACTACTTCCTATACAGTTATTTCCAAATGATTGATTATTTATTCGAAATAAAGCAGCTTTAAAAGGCAGTGAATTTAGCTGTATTGTTTATTATTTAGCATTATGGGTCAAGTCTATATTGAAATTTGCATTTACGATTAACCCGCTATTGGTTTGAAATACATTTTGTGAATTAATTTGTCTTCCAAACTGTAAAATTTGATTGAGATATCCAGCTTCTATCCTAACGGTTTTATTAAAGCGGTATCCTAATAAAACACCTAATCTATTTTGGTCAAATACATTATTAGTTACATTTTTTCCAAAACCAACAAAAATTTCATCATAAAGCGCAACGTAAGGTGTTTTGTCTTTAATTTCACTTCCTTTTAAAGGAACCTGCATTCTTATCATATAACGCATTCTGTTGAATAAGGGAAACTCATCTTCCTTCGTAACACTTGCAGCACTATATCTTCCTACAAATCTTTGTTCCAGCATAAAACGATGAGAAAAATCGACAATCCCTTCTTTATGGGATAATTGTATCATTTCAAAAATTCTATGTTCTGTAAAATCTCTGCCCAAACCATTAATTGGGTATTCTCCATAAGGAAAGGTTTCAATCCATGCATAACCAACTCTAAATAAAACACGCGGGTTTAAATTATAATTAAGACCAACTCTTAAAAGGCTTTGCTGCCAGTCAGTTATTACATTATCTCTGCGCCATTGGTATTCGGTATGCAGTCCAAATTTCTCAGACAATTTGAAAGTGCCAAAAGTGTTATACCAGCCAATTGTGCTTTTAGTATTCAGGCGGGTATTTTGCCCAAATGTGTATTGAGCAAAAATGAACAGGATAATCGTAAAAAATAGTATTGTATTTCTTTTCATTATTTTAAAAACTCTAAAGTTCCATCAGTAAGATTATAAAATACTCCAACAATTTTTATTTCTCCTTTATCTTCCATTTCTTTTAAAATAGTACTTTTTTCTCTGATTTGCTGGATCGTATATTTTACATTATTTTCTGCAACGTACTTTACATATTCATCATTTTTAGATGTTTTTTTACCTTGAAAATCCTGGCTCATCTTTACAGCCGGTTTTATTTTTGCCAGCATAGCAGTTATGTTCCCAAGTTTTACATCACCGATAGCACCTTTTATTGCACCGCAATGCTGGTGTCCCATAACTAAAACGAGTTTAGCTCCGGCTAATTTACAGGCAAACTCCATACTGCCTAATTGGTCTTCATTCACAAAATTTCCTGCCACACGACCTACAAATACATCACCCAGACCCTGATCAAAAACATCTTCAACTGGCACACGACTGTCTAAACAGCTTAATATAACGGCTTTTGGAAACTGTCCCGGGGCAGATTTACGAACTTGTTCGCTATGATCTCTTACTGTTGTAATGCCGCTTCGAAATCTTTTATTACCCTCAATAAATTGTTTTAAAACCTCATCAGGTGTCAGTTTTGCCTGTTCTTCTTTGGTCATTACGTGAGATACAGGCTGTGTTTTTTCTTCTTGTTTTTTATTGTCTTGATTACAAGAAATTAGAAATACTGCCATTGAGGCCATTGCCAAAAGCTTTTTTTTCATCTGTTTTTTAAAATTTTGATTATTTATTAATTGGGCTGTAGTTTGTAGATCTATGTATTAAAAGTCTGCCCCTTTTTGTTTTAACAAAAAAGCATAAGTTTATATGCTCAACTTTGTTTTATTAGTATAAATTAATCTTAACATTATTTACCTTTTATCAAAATTTAAGGCATCCTTTAAAATTAAGATTATATAAGATTTATTCTTTTTCAAAATAAAGATAATTGGTAGTACCGCTTACATCGCGCAATCGAATCTGCGAATTATTAAATTCAAACAACTTCCAATAATTATTTAATTTACTAAGTAACGCTGAACTAAAGGTCAGCTGCAGTTCTCTTACGTTATCTTGTACGGTACTTGTCCATTGACCAGTTTCAGAAATTCCTCCTTTTGTAGCAACTACTGAGTTATCACTTTTAAAAACAAATGAATAACCGCTGTAAGATGAGGTTTGCTCAGAATCGTCAAAATAATATGGAATTTCCCAGGTGCCTTTTGTAATTACTTCATTCAAATCAAGTGTTACAATATTGTTTTCAGGACAGTAATCAATAGCGTATTTTATAGCATTTTCGAAATCTAAATTATTATTAATTGATTTCGTCTGGCCATTATAATCTACTATCGAAATTGGATATTTTAAAGAAATATACTGACTGGCGCTCAAATTTTTTATAAAATTAAAAAAGGCCTGATCGCTTATAATCGTTTGAGAACTTCCAACCTGATTGGCACTGTTATAAATATTGATTGTTATAGGATAATTGATATTTAATCCGTTGATTTTAGATAAAAGATCAGGGTAAAGATTCCAATAATCGATTAAAGCATCAAAATCAGCCTGATCAGGGATAAATTTTTCATAATAATTATAGTATACCATCGTTACCGGAAAAGTTATATTTACAATATCATCATCGGTATTGCTTGCATTAATATTGTCTATTACTTTTTGGTAATCAGCAGCGCTGTTAACTGCAATTTGTTCGTTGTTAACAGTAACGGTGTAAGGAAATTTTATAGTACAATAAGTAGACCCGTCGATTATATTATCCTGTACTGTCTGAACCATTGCAACCCTTTGCAAATAGGAAGTAAGAGGGGAAGTATTTGTAATTGTTCCTTGTGCATTATTATCATTCTGATCATCTGATTCGTGCTGACAAGACAATAAGAACAAGAAAACTGCTATTGATAAATATTTTTTAAAAGAGAGCATATTTATATTTTTACAAAGGTAATAAAAATTAAGAAACTGTTTTTTTTTAGTAAATCGCCATTAAGGAATTTGGTTTCATATTTAATTTTGAATTATCATAAGAAATTTCATTTCATACAACTATAAAACAATCTGTATTGCTTTTACCCTACTTATACTAAAAACAAATACTTTTGTACCAACCAATTGAAAATATAAATGCCAGCTAAAAACCAATCAGATACTTGCGATGAAATAATTTTTTCATCCTTTTTTAAAAGTCATATAGTAGCACTTCGAAATTTTCTTTTTTACAAATTTGGCAATGTCGATCAGGCAGAAGATGTAGCGCAGGAAGCATTTGTAAAACTTTGGCAAAACTGCGCATCTGTACCGCTGGAAAAAGCAAAATCGTATGTTTATACGGTCGCCAATAACAACAGTCTCAACGAAATTGCACACCAGAAAGTGATTTTAAAGTACGAAAAAAATTTTACAGGTTTAGACAAAACAAATGAAAGTCCAGAATATATTCTCGAAGAAAAACAATTTCAGACCAAACTTTTGAATGCTATTGAAAACTTAAACGAAAAACAGCGTGAAGCCTTTTTAATGCATAGAATCGACGGAAAAAAATACAGCGAAATTGCCGTCGATTTAAATATTAGCGTAAAAGCAGTAGAAAAACGCATTCATCTGGCTTTGTTGAGCTTACGTAAAGAAATTGATTTATAAAAAAGTAGGGTAAATTTAATTTTAATTGTTTTAAAGATATAATACAATACAATGAAAAAAGATCGCTTATTAGCAAAATGGCTCAACAATGATTTATCTCCGGATGAATTAGCTGTATTTGAAGCAAGTCCCGATTTTGAAAAATACCAAAAAATAAAAGATTATACAGCTCATTTAGAAGTAGGTGATTTTGACAAAAATGCTATGTTGTTGAATATTTTGAGCCAGAAAAAAGAGGCTCCAAAAGTAATTCCGCTTCATAAAAAATGGATTTTTAGAGCTGCTGCCATATTTATTCTCGCACTTGGAATTACATTTGCGATGAAATTTTTTGTTACCCAGACTCAAACAGCAGATTTTGGAGAAAAAACTACTTTTTCATTACCAGATAATTCTGAAGTGGTATTAAACTCCGGTTCTGAAATAAATTATAAAAAATGGAACTGGGATAACAACAGACATCTTGAATTAAAAGGAGAAGCTTATTTTAAAGTAGCAAAAGGGAAAAAATTTGAAGTACAGACCAGTCTTGGAAAAGTAACAGTTTTAGGAACTCAATTTAATGTTAAAGCCAGAAAAAACAGGTTTGATGTAGTGTGTTATGAGGGACGTGTAAAAGTAAATTATGCTGACATCCAAATTTTATTAACTCACGGACAAAGCGTTAGTTTTGAAAACGGAAAGCAGGTTAAAACAACTGTAACTTCGTCAAAACCGGAATGGATCGACAATCAAATATCTTTTTATATAGAAAACATAAGAAGCTTATTAGACGAAGTTGAAAGGCAGTATAATATTACAATTGAATTAAACGCAAAAAACACAACTTCCCTATTTACAGGAAAATTACCCGCTAAAGATTTGAATACAGCCTTGCAGATTATTAGTACAACCTATCATTTAAAGATCAGACAAGTCTCAAAAAATAAAATTATATTTGACGAAAAATAAATGTTGGTCCTAAAACGATTTCATTTTTTGTTTTGTCTATTTTTCCTTGTCCTGAATCTTTTTGCTCAGGACAAAGAGAAACTCATGCCTTTTAAAAAAATAATTATTGATATTGAACAGCAGCATCAGGTTAGCTTTAATTATACCGAGGACAATATTGCCGGATTGGAATTAATTCCGCCAAAAAAATCGCTTTCCTTAGAACAAAAACTGAAATATCTTTCTCAAAAAACCCATTTGTCTTTTGAAAATATAGGAAACAAGTTCATTAATATTTATAAAAAAGATAACGAGGCTCCAATATTCTGTGGCTACGTTTTTTCTAATGCAGATAAAAAACCAATTGAAAACGCCAATATTAGCTTACTTGATAAAACTCAGGTTTCAACCGATGCAAACGGTTATTTTGAGTTTGAAAATAAGGGCACAGCTATATTTTTGACCAGCCACATAGGATTTATAACCAAAAAAGTTACGGCTGACAATACCAACTCTAAAGATTGCCTGCAGATATTTTTAGATCCGGAAATTACAGAACTTCTGGAAATTAAAGCCAATGCAATTCTGGCTTCGGGAATTTCAAAAAATAAAGATGGCTCATTTGAAATTAAACCCAAAAAATTTGGTATTCTGCCCGGACTTATCGAACCCGATGCTTTGCAGACAATGCAGCAAATCCCGGGTGTAAACAGTATTGATGAAAGTGTATCCAGCATCAATGTTCGCGGCGGTACCCACGACCAAAATTTATTTTTGTGGAATGGAATACGAATGTTTCAAACGGGACATTTTTTTGGTTTAATATCGGCTTTTAATCCCAATTTGGGGCATACTATTTCTATTTATAAAAACGGGAGTTCTGCCTTTTACGGAGAAAGTGTATCTAGTGTAGTCGCTATTTCGTCTACTCCCGAAATGGCAGAAAAAAACTCGTTCAGTGCAGGAATAAATATGATTAATGCTGATATTTATGGAAAATACAATCTTTCGAAAAAGAGTTATATTGAAATTTCGGCACGTAAATCGATTACTGATTTTGTAGAAACGCCTACATATAAAGAATATTTCAATAAAGTATTTCAAAACACTACAATCACTGATTTTTCAAATAACCAAAATGTCGATTATCAAAGTGATAAGAAATTTGGTTTTTATGATGCTACGCTGAAATATGCTCAAAAAATAGGGCCTAAAGACCAAATAGTGTTAGATCTTATTACTATTAAAGATAATCTGGAAGTTTTTCAAAGTGCAGCTGCAAATGGCATAAACAAATCTGAAAACAATATTTTACGCCAGCAGAATTATGGCGGAAATTTAGCCTGGAAAAGAAACTGGAACAGCTTCAATACAACTAAAATTAATATCTATAATTCAGCTTACGAACTTCGTGCCAACCAAAAAACAACCTTTGAAGATCAAATCGTTATTCAGGAAAATACCGTAAATAATAATGGCTTTAATTTAGAGAACAGCCATATCATTAACTCTAAATTTACTTTTAACGATGGGTATCAGTTTAACGAAATAGGTGTTACTAATTTAGAACAGGTAACGAATCCTGATTTTTATCGCAGGGTTAAAGAGGTATTGAGAACCCACGCCTTAATTTTAGAAGGAAAATACAACGATACGATTTCCAGAATATATTTTAAGGCCGGAACCCGTATTAATTATATTGAAAAATTTAAAAAATATATTGTAGAACCACGATTGCAATTTAGCTATGGCATAACTAAAAGTCTAAATGCAGAACTGCTGGGCGAGCTAAAAAGCCAGAACTCGCAACAAATCATTAATTTGCAAAAAGATTATTTTGGAATTGAAAAAAGACGCTGGACCCTCTCTAATAATACAACAATCCCTATTCAAAAAAGCAGGCAGATATCTTTAAACTTATCTTACACAAAAAATAGCTGGCTGTTTGATATCGAAAATTTTTATAAAAAGGTAGTCGGAATTACAACCTCCAGCCAGGGTTTTCAAAACCAGTTAGAATTTGTTAAAATTACCGGCGACTATGAAGTATGGGGAACAGAAATGCTTATTCAAAAAAAAATGAACCACTTTTTGACTTGGTTAAGCTATACGTATAATCATAATAATTATAATTTTTCTACTTACGAATATCCAATTTTCCCCAACAATTTTGAGCTAATGCATACCGCATCATGGGCAGGAATTTATGAGAAAAACAATTTTAAAATTGCTTTGGGAACAAAATGGACATCTGGCAGACCTAACACGCCGCCTGATAATTCTCAAATTGACCGTTCAAATCCTGTACTGGTTTACAACAAACCTAATAGCAGCAACTTGCGTATTTTTTCTCAGGTTAACTTTTCCTCAACTTACAAGTGGGAAACTGATAACGGCATTCAATACAAATTAGGGATATCTATTTTAAATATCCTGAACAGAAAAAATGAAATCAGCGAATATTATAGAATAAGTTCACTGACAAATTCTATAGAAGAAGTCGAAACTTTTTCACTGCAAAGAACTCCAAACATGAGTTTTAGGGTTTCATTTTAACTTTATTCAAGCAGGAATTTAAAAAAATTCTGTACTTCTTTTCATTTTTTTTACAAAAACATCATTTTTTTGGTAGGGTAATCCCTATCAAGACTGTTTTACTATTGAATCTATCAAAAGAGTAAAAAATGATTTCCTTAAAAAACTTGATACCATACCATCAGGGCTATTTTTTTCATGACAGTTCGTAGCAACTATCTAAATTATTTATTGAACGAAATGCTCATTAAAACGAACATGACTTCCTGATGTGTACTAGAGGATGCAAAGCAATTTGGCCGGTTCCGGTAAAAGACATGCCACTTGCGATATAAGAACTAACATTCTTTAAAAAAGAATTCTGATACACTGCTGTAAAATTTAAAATAATAAAATTGACATGAGTACAAAAAGAAAAATCACAATTTTGGTAGTGTTGTTAGCAATAAGTTTTGGCCCTTATTACATCTACCAAAACATTATTTACAAAGATGCCAGAGACATCAATAAGGAAAAATCTATACTTACCATTTCTGCTAAGAATTTAGAAAGTCAATATGCAGGAAATTCTTCGCAGGCAGATTCAAAATACTTGAATAAAACAATTGAAATTGTAGGAACAGCTACAGAAGTTACTGATTCTTCTATGGTAATTGACGGAAAAGTATTTTGTAAAATGAATGAAATAGTAAAAACAAATTATACGAATAAACAAATCAATATAAAAGGAAGATGTATTGGTTATGATGATTTATTCGGAGTAGTAAAATTAGACCAATGCAGTATACAACAACATTAAATATGAAAAAAATATTCTTAATTGCCAGCTTTTTAATCTGCTTATATGCTAATGCCCAAGAAGATTTACTTTATAGTCTGGACTCGACACAAGTAGTTGATAAAAACGCAACTGCCACTTTTAAAGCCCTGCAGATTATTACGCTGCAATCGACAAAACTAGCGGCCAAAAAAGAGCTCTATATTGTTGTATCACATCGATTTGGTTCTGTAAAAGGCGGAATCTCTGAGTTTTTTGGTTTTGATGATGCCACTACAAAAATTGGCGGAATTTATGGTGTAACCGATTGGCTTTCTGTAAGTGCATCACGCCATACGCTATTAAAAATTTACGAAACATCGGTTAAATATCGACTTGCCAGACAAAACGACAAATTCCCGTTTGACATTGTGGGCTACAATACAATCGATATTAACAGCGGATTAAAAAAAGACGATTATCCTAAAATTGAATTTTCTGACCGGTTAACGTATATCAGTCAGCTTCTTATTTCAAGAAAAGTCTCTGACAGATTATCTCTGGAACTGGCACCTTCATTCATTCATAAAAACCTGTACAATCCGGATACTGAAAACGATAATCAATTTACATTAGGCACTGGCGGAAGATTAAAATTAACCAAAAGACTTTCTCTAAATCTTGAATACGGTGCGAATTTCGACAAACCTAGCTTTTATAACAATCCATTATCTGTTGGTCTGGACATAGAAACCGGCGGTCACGTTTTTCAATTAATTTTTACGAATTCGCAATCTATGACCGAGAGCGGCTACTTAACAAATGCAGCCGGCGATTGGGGAAAAGGCGATTTTTTCTTTGGATTTAATTTATATAGAGTTTTTTAAAAAAGTATACAATATGAAAAAATATATCTTCTTATCTGGTATTATATTATCCTTATACGGCTGTGAATCGAACACTTATGAAAGCCTGCAGGAAGACCCAGTGGTAATAGTAGGCAAAGTTACTTACAACGCTAATGTTAAATCTATTATTGATGCAAACTGCATTGCCTGCCACAGCCAAAATGGTGAAGCAAGTTTTACACCTTTAGTAACTTATGCACAAGTTAAAAACGCTGTATTAAATACAGATTTATTAGACAGAATCCAGCGTCCAAACGGTGCTTCGGGACAAATGCCAAAAGGAGGCAGAATGCCTCAGGATAAAATAAATACCATTCTGCAATGGAATACAGATGGATTATTAGAAAGTGAAAATTAAATCAATATAAAATGAAAAAACAAATTATACTGCTATTTTTATTTGTTGGAATATTTCAAGTTTCAGCACAAAAATATGCGACAAAAACAGGAAACTTAAAGTTTGAAGCTTCTGTTCCTTCTTTTGAAGAAGTTGCAGCAGAAAATAAAAATACATCTGCTATTTTAGATTCAGGAACGGGAGATATTGCCGTATTAACACTTATGAAAGGATTTCGTTTTAAGGTTGCTTTAATGGAGGAGCACTTTAATGAAAATTATGTAGAATCAGACAAGTTTCCAAAAGCATCATTTAAAGGAAAAATCGAAGATTTTGATGCTTCAAAACTTTCATCTGCGGCTAAAGCAGTTAAAATTTCGGGAGATTTAACCTTACACGGAAAAACAAAAAAAATTACTGTAAATGCTAAAATTTCAAAATCTGATGATAAGATTACAGTAACAGGAAGTTTTGAAGCAAAAGCAGAAGATTTTGCTATTGAAATTCCAAAACTGGTTTCTAAAAAAGTCGCAGATAAAGTAAATGTAAATTTTAACCTGCCGCTTACAAAAATGTAAATTTTTTTAGTTTATGATTTGTTATTTAAAAGTGCTAAATTTTTCAATTTAGCACTTTTTTATATTACTACAGCATTATTTTCCTACTGTTTGCTGCAACTGAGCAGGATATCGATCTCCCTGTATTGTGGTTTGGGCAAATGCATCGTCAATTTTTTTAACATCATCTGCAGATAAATTAATTGAAACCCCGCCAATATTTTCTGTTAATCGATGTGATTTTGTTGTACCTGGAATTGGTGCAATCCACGGTTTTTGCGCCAGCAGCCAGCCCAATGCAATTTGTGCAGGTGTTGCCTGTTTTTGAGAAGCAATTGCGGCCAGTAAATCGACTAATTTTTGATTCGCTTTTCTGTTTTCTTCACTAAAACGAGGCAGATTATTTCTAAAATCTGTCGCTTCAAAACTGGTACTTTCAGTAATAGCGCCAGTTAAAAACCCTCTTCCTAACGGACTAAACGGTACAAAACCAATTCCTAATTCTTCAAGTACCGGTAAAATTTCTAACTCCGGTTCTCGCCACCAAATAGAATATTCGCTTTGCAAAGCTGAAACCGGCTGAACCGCATGCGCTTTTCTAATTGATGCCGCACCCGCTTCAGAAAGTCCAAAGTATTTTACTTTTCCTTCTTGTATAAGATCTTTAACAGTTCCTGCAACATCCTCTATCGGCACATTTTGATCTACTCTATGCTGATAAAATAAATCAATAACATCTGTTTTTAAACGTCTTAAAGATTCTTCGGCAACAGCCCTGATATTTTCTGGCCGGCTGTCTTGTCCGTTAAATGCATTTCCGCCTTTAAAACCAAATTTGGTCGCAATAACAACATCTTTTCGAAACGGCGCCAGAGCCTCTCCTACTAATTCTTCATTGGCAATACCATAAGCTTCGGCAGTATCAAAAAAAGTAATTCCCTGTTCGTATGCTTCTCTAATTATTTTTATCCCATGCTGCTTGTCTACCGCTGTACCGTAAGCAAAACTTAATCCCATACAGCCCAATCCTAATGCAGAAACCTCTAGTCCTTGTGTTCCTAATATTCTCTTTTCCATAATTTTATTTATATAAAAGTTTATTGTTATTTTTAACAGTACAAATTTCCTTTAATAAAACCAGTCGTATATAATACAGATTACTGCTATTATTACCATTTTTACTGATTTGAATAATCACGCTAAGTTATTAATAATCTGAATAGTATATTTGTGCAGCTATTTTTTATAAAGAGATCATGGACCAAATAAAACTCGAACAAGTTACACAGTATAATCAATTAAAAGGTGTTGAAATGCAGCATCCTTTAATTAGTGTTTTTGATAATTCTAACAGTAAAGCACTGCCCAATCATACCCGCCTGCACTTTGGTTTTTATGCTGTATTTTTAAAAGGCGGTCATTGCGGTGAATTAAAATACGGGCGTAATATTTATGATTACGATGATGGCACAATGGTTTTTGTAGCACCCGGACAAGTACTCGAGGTTAATAATACAGACAATTATAAATCTACAGCTTTGACATTACTTTTTCATCCTGATTTGATAAAAGGAACTGCGCTGGCAAAAAATATAAATCAATATTCGTTTTTTTCTTATGATTCGCACGAAGCACTTCATTTATCTTTAAAAGAACAGCAAATCATAAAAGATTTATTTAGTAAACTGGAATATGAATTAAGCCAGTCAATTGACAAACACAGCAAAAATATTATAAGCAATACAATTGATTTGCTTTTAAATCATTGCGTGCGTTTTTATGACAGGCAGTTTATAACCCGCGAAAACATCAATTCTGATATTTTATCAAAGTTTGAGAATTTATTAAACGACTATTTTCAATCTCAAATGGCACAAGATTCTGGTTTGCCTTCTGTTGGATATTTTGCAGACCATTTACATCTTTCGCCAAATTATTTTGGAGATTTAATCAAAAAAGAAACAGGAAAATCAGCTCAGGAACACATTCATCTTAAGTTGATAAATCTGGCAAAAGAACGAATTTTTGATGCAGAAAAATCAGTTAGTCAGATTGCCTCAGAATTAGGTTTTAAATATCCACAGCATTTTAATCGAATGTTTAAAAAAAATACCGGTTACACCCCAATTGAATATAGAAACCTAAACTAAAAGAATGCTGGACAACTTCCCTTTTTATCTTGGTCTGTTAATTATCATTTTATTGCTCATTATGCTGGGCAATAAAATAAAAGTAGCTTATCCAGTACTTTTGGTACTGGCAGGATTGGTAATCAGTTTTATTCCGGGTGTTCCCGCTATAAATATCGAGCCTGAATTGATATTTTTTATTTTCCTGCCCCCGTTATTATACGAAGCTGCGTGGACAGTTTCATGGAAAGAGTTATGGCGCTGGCGGCGCATTATAACAAGTTTTGCTTTTATAGTCGTTTTTATCTCGGCACTTTCAGTCGCATTAGTGGCTAATTATTTTATTCCGGGCTTTTCATTAGCATTAGGTTTTGTTTTAGGCGGCATTGTATCGCCTCCAGATGCCGTAAGTGCCGGAGCGATTTTAAAATTTGTTAAAGTACCCAAAACCATTTCGTCAATATTAGAAGGCGAAAGTTTATTGAATGACGCCTCTTCTCTTATTATTTTCAGATTTGCCATGATTGCTGTAGCAACAGAGCAGTTTATATTTTACAAAGCCGCAATAAGTTTTAGCTGGATGATTTTTGGCGGCGTTGCAATAGGTTTATTAATAGGGTGGCTTTTTATGAAAGCCCACAAATATCTGCCAACTGATGCTAATGCAGACATTGTTCTCTCATTATTAACTCCCTATATAATTTATCTGGCTGCCGAAGAAGTTCATAGTTCCGGAGTATTGGCCGTTGTAAGCTGCGGATTGCTTTTGTCTAATAACAGACACCGCTTTTTGAGCAGCAAATCCCGCGTTCAGGGTACAAATGTTTGGGAAAGTTTTTGTTTTATATTAAATGGATTGGTTTTTATGCTGATTGGATTAGATCTGCCTCAAATTACCAAAGGACTTGAAGATGTAAGCCTTATGACAGCAATTGGATATGGCGTTCTGATTACAGTTGTTTTAATTGTAAGCCGAATAATATCTTCTTATGGTGCAGTAATTGTCACATTAATTGCCCGAAATTTTATCACGGTTGCAGACAGAAGACATCCCGGTTACAAAACACCTTTTATACTCGGCTGGACCGGAATGCGCGGTGTTGTTTCATTAGCCGCTGCATTATCGATACCCGTTTATTTGAATAATGGCAACGGATTTCCGCAGCGTAATCTTATCTTATTTATCACTTTTATTGTTATTCTTTTGACTTTATTAATTCAGGGATTAACGCTTCCTTATTTTATCAGAAAAATTAAACTGCCTAATATCTACGATCCTGTGCCTCATGATGAGGCTTATAATCAAGTACGACAAGAATTAGCTCAATTTGCCTTGCATTATTTAAAAACTAATTATGACGGTCAGGTAGAAAATAATACCTCATTGCAGCATCTTATTCAAAAATGGGAACAGCATATTAAAGGAATCGATAATGAATCAATAAGCCAGGATCTAAAACATATTTATCTTGATTTATTAAACCAGCAAAGACAGTGGCTTATAAATAAAAACAAAGAAGATCAAACTTTAGACGAATCTATTATACGCGCGCAGATGCATTATCTGGATATTGAAGAAGAAAAACTGCGATATCTTTAGAAGTCATTTCAGTAATAAAACCTGCTGTTTTACATTATAAAGTTTATCTCTTTAATTCTTAAAATAATTATTTAAGAGCAAGAAAAACAAATACCGGCAGAGAATTTAATAGAAATAAAGTTTTTTTTCGTTATCAAAATTGTTAACTTGTTATAGCATTAGAAGTTATTTTCTGCAAAATAATTTTAATACTAGATAAAAATGCATCTATTTTACTGTATTTAAAAAATAAAATTATGCGAGTATCAGTAGTCCGAAAAAATATAAAATTCACCCCAGATTCCAGAAGAGTTGTTGCCCGATATTTTATGAATGGTTATGAGCGAACCCAGCAAATGGTGCTTCGAATCATGACGCTGGATGAAAAACAGGTATCAGAAACCTTAGAGCAGACCCTTCGCGAATTTGCCAGACGCCACCGAAATATTTCGTCTATATTTTTTAGGCACTGCGAAAAAATCAGACCTATAATAGAAGCTATGCAGGTAGATTACGAAGCGATGTCCCTTAATCGAAAAATGCTTATTGGTTCTTATTGTACAATGGAATATGCGATAGAATCTGCGGCCATTTTTAATCCCTCAATTGTAGAAGATTTTGATCAGTCGGGTTTAGAGGCCGGCGAAAAACGTGTTATTATTTCTTTCCGTGCCACTGGTGAAGGTCATATTTCATCAATCGTTTTTAGAAGAGGAATTCTGGACAAAGACAACAACCTTCAAATAATGAAAATTGGGCATCATATTGATAAGGCCGAAATTGAACACAAAACCTTATTCAACAAGGAACGCTTTTTAACAAAATTGATTGAAATGCATACGCAGGATAAGTATATCGATCAAATTATGCAGGATTTACCGAATGAATTTGAGTTTGCTATCCTTAAAAATTTACTGACTACGGCTTTAAGTGATCCGTCGATTCTTCAGGAAAGAAGAGTTGCACTGGAAGAAATACTCTGGTTAGCCAATTCTTTTTATGATTTACAATTCAAACACGATTCTGATATTACCGAACGTGTTATATTTCCGATATCCGATTCTGAAAGCCGCGGAATTGAAGACGCTCGTTTTGTCCGTTTTGTTGATGATGACAATTCCGTTCGCGTTATGGCTACTTATACGGCCTATAACGGTCACGCCATTTTACCAAAACTAATTTCTACAGAAGATTTTTATTCTTTTAGAGTAATGCCTTTGCATGGAGAAGGGGCTCAAAATAAAAACCTTGCCTTGTTTCCAAGAAAGATAAAAGGAAAGTATGCCATGCTTGCCCGAATCGACGGCGTAAACAATTACATTATGTATTCGAACCGGGCTACACAATGGAACGCTCCTGTTTTATTACAGCAGCCTCGTTACACCTGGGAACTTACCCAAATAGGAAATTGCGGTTCACCGCTTTGGACAGAAGAAGGCTGGCTGGTCATTACGCACGGTGTCGGCACAATGCGTCGTTATTGTATAGGTGCATCGCTTTTTGATCTTGACGATCCGTCAAAAGAAATTGGAAGACTCAGTGAGCCTTTACTTTCTCCGCTAGAAGATGAACGAGAAGGTTATGTTCCTAATGTTGTGTATTCCTGCGGATCCATTATTCACAACAATAGTTTGATATTACCTTATGCCGTATCTGATTATTCGTCTACTTATGGTGTGGTAGATATGGTTGAACTGTTAGATGCTTTAAAGAAAAGTAAATAAGATAATTTTATTAAACCTTCGTGAATTTCTGTGCCAAAACTCTGTGCATCTTTGTGGAAGCATCTTCGTTATTTTTTTAAATCCGGTATTTTCTTCGTACTCTTTCGTGTACCATTTTTTGACCTTTTTTAGTCTTTGGAATGAAATTTTATCATTTCAAAATTGGGAATTTGGTATGGAGAAGGGTTAAAAATTAGTGTTCTAAATTGTATCAAAATTGTTTTAACATACTTCAAATGATTTTTATATTTTTTTAATTGTTTTATACTAAAATCAGGTATTTATACTTAGTTATAGTTTTAGCAAAATAACTCATTTTTGTTCTTTCTTTAAAACAATTAAGTAAGATTATAAAGTGGAAGCAACACAAAAATGTAATTATTTTTATATTGATGAGTCTGGAAGTATTAGTAATAATTCTAGTATTTTCATTCATGGTTGTATTAAAACTGATTCACCACAAACAATTACTGAATCATTACTCAAACTAAAAGATGAAATAAAGAACTCATTATATTATGATGATTTTAAAGAAAAGATTATTAAACAAGGTTTCCATGCCACCGAAAACAATTTAGACATGAGAGCCGATTTTTATAAGCTATTACCATTGTTAGATTATAGAGCATATTTTGTAATAACAAATAAAGACACTGAATATTTTAAAAACAAAATGAAAAATATGGATGAGTCGGAATATTTCGCTCATTCTTTAAAAAAATTAATTACAGATCGAGTTGTTGCTAATAAAAATGATAAAAATATTTTCTATTTTGAAACTATACAATTAACTAAAAAAACGCTTAAACAAAATTTGGATGCTATCTTTAGTCAATTAAATACTAAATATAACTGTGAATTTTACATTGTTGGTAAAGAAGAAGAAAATTTAGCAATAGTTGATTATCTAAATTTTATTTTTTATCATTTATTTGTAGATGATAAACCAATGCAGAGAATGAAACAAAATTTTAATTTGGTTTCACCAAAAATTGCATTAGTATATTTTATTCATAATAAATTATTCTTTAGCAGAAGGAAGCCAAAACAATTTGAGGTGTCATTAAAAAATCTTTATGATAATTACTAGTGGGTTAGCCAGATAAATTCTGAATATGAATTCGTATTCGACAATATTGCATTACAATCTATCTTATTCTGGCGCCCACTTTTTATTCTTTTTATAATGAAACACACAGAAATTGAAACTAGACAACAGTTAGCTAATTATTTAAGATGCAACATTCACTTTCTTGAAAAAGCAATTAATAATGAATTTTTCATTAGAGATACTAAAATCTCTGAAGATGTTATACCTACAATTTCCATTCCCCCATCAGAAATCACTGTTTCCAAATACTATATAAAGAAAAAAGGTAAAAATGGAGGTTTTAGAATTGTCCATCATATTTGGACATATCAACTTGAGAATTCATTAAAAATTTTAAATAATTACCTAAATGAAATTTTTATTCCTTTCGATTTTATCCATGGCTTTGTAAAAGGAAAAAACATAAAAACTAATGCGGATACACATTTAGCTAAAAAAATTATTTTATCGGTAGATATCGAAAATTATTTTGAATCTATATCAAAAGAAATGATAATATTAGGACTATGTAAAATTGGTTTTAAGGAAGAAATAGCAGAATCTATTGCAAGTATAGTAACAATAAATGGTTTTTTACCCCAAGGATTTTGCACTAGTCCAACAATTGCAAATATTGTAACTCACGACTTAGACCAACAGTTAAAAAAAATATGCGGAACGAACATTCAATACACCCGATATGCGGATGATTTATATTTTTCATCGGATATCGAAAATATACCATTATTGGAAATTACTAAAATAATTGAAATTTATGGTTTTATTCTTAACGAAAACAAAACAAAATGGATGAAAAGAGGTCAACTACAATATGTGACTGGCTTAACAACATTTGATTCAAATACTTCTAGAATATCTAAGAAAAGAAAAAAAAATATTAGACTTGAAATTTACTATTTAACAAAATTTGGATTTAGGAAACATATTAAAAATAAATTAATAAAATCTGGAGAAAACATAAATGCTGAAGATTTTGAGTATAAACTTATAGATGAAATTGATAAAACTAGAAATAATCTTTTTGGATGGTTACATTTCATAAAATCTATCGAGCCAGAATTTTCTGCAAAATATTATTCAAGATTAAAAAAGGCCAAACGTTGACAAGGCTTAACACAAATAAATATTTTTTTCTTTGTAAATTTTAATTTTCTTACATCATTCAAAAACCACGTTAAAATCTCAATCAAATAACAGTTTTTCCATATAAAAATATTATTTGTCAAAAGCAGTTTCTCGTTCTATTCTCAACGGTTTAACCCCGAAGCTTTGGGACGCTGCTGCAAAATAATCGTTTCTACGAAACTTTTACATAAACCTTCGTGAATCTCTGTACCAAAACTCCGTGTATCTTTGTGGAATCATCAAATTTCAATTAAGGAGCTTTCTATAAATTCCGCCGCCTTATTTAAAACCAATGCAGAAGCTTGTTTATGTGGTGTGTGCCCAGCGGCTGAAATAATATATTTTTCAGATTTTCCGCTTACCAGATTTATAGTTTTATTGACCTGATCTAAAGTTCCATATTCATCACTTTCACCCTGAATAAATAAAAGAGGCGAATCGATTTTTGGCAGTAAATATTCAATATTCCAATCCCTAAAATCATTACGAAGCCAGGTTTCTGTCCAGGCTTTAAAGATTGTTTCTGTTTTTTCACCGTGATATTTCTGAAGTCTTAAAGGCAGATTTGTAGTTTCATAAGCCTGAACAGCTTCCTGAATTCCCTCCAGCGTAATATCTTCAACAAAAATATGCGCAGCTTCGCAGATTAATGCCTTAACTCTGTTTTGATATTTACTGGCTGTAATTAATGCGATAGAACCTCCGTCGCTGTGCCCAAACAAAACAGCATTTTCTATTTTTAGGATTTCCAGTAAATCATTTAAAACATCGGCTTCTAATTCCAGATAATTTACGGGTCTGATAAAAGTGCTCATTGAATCAGATTTCCCATACCCCAAGCGATCATAAATTAAAACATTACATTTAGAAATTTCGGCAAGCTGCTTTGGAAAATCTCTCCAGAGCTCGACACAGCCTAAAGAATCATGTAAAAAGACAATTACCGGTCGATTTTCAAAATTATTATGAAATTCAACATAAAGATTATTTCCGTTTATATCAATCAACATGCGACAGTTTGTTTTTGAATTGCTTTTTCTTTTTTAGCTTTAGAAATATTCAGGTACATAATTGCACCAAGCATTATTGCAATACCAATGATTTGCATAAAGGATACTTTTTCGCCCAAAATAATATATGCACAAAAAACGGCAGCCGGCAGTTCTAAAGTTAATAATACAGAACTTAATCCGGCACCAATTTTTGGCATTCCGACTGTAAAACAAACTGGCGGAATTACAGTTCCAAAAACTGCTAAAAAAGTTCCCCATTGCAATAACCCGAAATCTAAATGTGTACTTGTCGTAATTGACTCAAAATTGATGAAAAAAATAATCATTGCCGAACCGCTTGTCATTAGGGCACTTTTCTCAAACATAGGCGTTTCTTTGCCAATTTTGCTGGTAAAAACAATGTAAAGTGTGTAAAGTACAGCCGATAATAAGCTCAGTAAAACTCCTGTAATCGAAATATTCAAACTCTTTAAATCCATAAGATTGCCAGCCAAAACAGTTCCCAGAATTATAAAAACTGCTGAAAAAATTTCAACTGCACTAGGCTTCTTTTTAAAGAATATCCACTCAATTAAAATACTAAGCCAGGTAATCTGCATTAATAAAACTATTGCTAAAGATGCAGGAATATAGGCTACTGAAAGATAATATGTATAAGCTGAAGATCCCATTGAAGTTCCGGCTAAAAGTAATTTCCAGTTTAACTGCAGCTTTTGTCCATTTTTTATTTTTCTAAAAAATACAATTGTCCATAAAATTAATGTTCCGAAAAAAGCTTGCGCCAATGTTATTTCTTCGGGTGTATAACCTTGTCCGTAGGCAATTTTGGCAAAAGAAGAAAGCATTCCAAAACTTAATGCTCCCAATGCTACGATGATAATATATTTATTCATTTTTAAAAATAAAATTTTGTTTTGTCCATTCAAAAGTATTAATTACAGAACAATGATGTATATTTTACAAATAAATATGTATTTATTCCTTTAAAACAATTTAAAATAAAAATTTTATCCTAAATTAGATTGTTTTTTATAATTTAACTGGAAAAAATCCGATGCAAGAATTAAGCAGACAAGAAATTGAGTTACTTCGAATCCTTCAAAAAAATGCAAGATTTGACATTACTGACTTAACAGAAAAATTAAACATGTCCCGTACTTCTGTATACGACAGGATAAAAAAACTGGAAAATGAAGGTTACATAAAAGATTATGTTGCTATTGTTGATCCAAAGAAAGTAGGCTTAAACTTCACCGTAATTATCAATGTTTCATTAATCAGCCAGCGTTTAGAGTTCGTAGAAGAATTTTCCCGACAGGTTGCTGCCCTCGATGAAGTTGTGGAAGGATATGTAACGGGAGGTATTTTCGACTATATATTAAAAGTTGTGGTAAAAGACCCCGAGGCTTTCAATGTTTTTATTCAAAAACTTTCGACAATTCCGAATATTAGTAAAGTTCAGAGTTCTTTTGTAATGAGTTATATTAAACAGTCTACAACTTTGCATTTTTAGGCTTCAAAAAAACGAATAACCTTTTTGATTTATAAACTAACTGAAACATCTTCTTTATTCAATCCTAAAATCTTACCGTAAGCTGCAGCCGCTTTATGCACCTGCACAAACCAGTCTTCGGCAGCGTTATCATCGGCACCATCAGAAATGTATTTGAGACATAAAAACGGAATATTCTCTTTCATTGCAATCATCGCCAAAACATAGGCTTCCATATCTACAACATTATAGGCATCAGAACAATGTCCCATTTCAAAATTATCTCCAGTTCCGCAAATCCCTTCTTTCAGTCCATCCATGTTCAAACCATATTCCAGAACAGGAGGCAGCCCGGATAATGGCGTTTCATATTGTGCATAACCTAATCCCTGAACATCCATATCTCTTTGTACAAACTTAGTACAACAGATAACCTCTCCTTTTTGAAAAAAGCTGCTTCCCGCAGATCCTAAATTAATTATTAACGAAGGCTTTTTATTCTGAATTGTTTTAGACAATTCATAAGCTGCATTAACTTTTCCAATTCCTGTAATCAATGTATTATAGCTTTTAAAAACGTCTGCCGCTTCAGATTCAAGAGCAAATGAGAATAATATATCGCCAATGGCAAAAGATTGGGTTTGATTAATTTGTATCATAAGTAATTCGGGTTTTCAGTCAGCAAAAATACGTTTAAAAAAGTTTTTTTGCTTAGCGTATTTCTTCTAATTCAAAAAACCACGTTAAAATCCCAATCAAATAACAGTTTTTCCATATAAAAAAATATATTTGTCAAAAGCAGTTTTCCCAAAAACCGAAAAGACATTTGTATGGATAATGAAAAATTTATTTTCTGCCTTGAAGGCGTACAGGACGTAGATGCCGTTATGACTACTGATGTGGTTAAAAATCTGGAAGAAATTGCTATTGACCAGGGAATTGCAAGTATTTATAAAGCCTGCGATACAATTGAAGGTTTAGAAGAAAGCTTGAACACACTGCTTTATGACGATCATAATTTTAAGGATTATGAAATCATTTATCTTGTAATGCCGGGACAGGAAAACAACATCTGCCTTCATGATTATTACTACAGCCTCGAAGAAATAGCCGAGCTTTTTGAAGGAAAAATGAAAGGAAAAATTATTCATTTTGCCAATAAAAAAAGGCTCGACCTCAACGATGAAGAGGCACAATATTTTTTGGATATTACCGGTGCGCGGGCCATTTCGGGTTACGGAGCTGCTTACAATAAAATTGCCAGCTGCAGTACGATCGATAAAGTGTTTTTTAGCTTATATCAGGAAAACGACGATCTTACCGAAGTTGTAGAAGATTTGTACCAAAAACATTATGCGCTTTGCAAATTACTAGATTTTAGATTGTATTATTAGGTATGAAAGCAAAGACAGTTGAAAAAATAAAAACCTACGAGGCAAAGGGATTTCGGGAGAAATTTCTTGGTGAGGACAATCCTATTCATTTGCTTTTCAAATCAAATTCGGATCATTTTTTTTGTTTAAAAACAAACGAAATAATGCAATTGCAAATTCCTGTTCCTCCTTGTAAACACAGCTGCCATACTTTAGTATTTGTAGCATCTGGTTCGCATACTATGAAAATAGGTTATGAAGAATATTGTACTATTGCTAATGAAATTATCGTAGTTCCGGCTGATCAGGTTTTTTCAATAAAAAATGTACAAAACACATATACTGGATATGTCTGTCAGTTTCACCCTGATATTTTAATTCGGAAATATGGAAGCCGCGAAATGCTGAACGAATTTGATTTTTTGAAAATTTCAGGAAATCCAAAAATTACTTTAGCACCAGAAGACGTTTCAAATATTATAGCTGTTTTAGACCGGCTGCAAAAAGAATATTCTGAAACGCCGACTGCCAACCTGAATATTGTGCAGTCGTATTTGATTGCTTTGTTTTATGAAATGAACAAAAATTCGGTTAAGAATACTAAAAGCATCTCGGCCGCTGAGGTTATTACGAACAAGTTCAAAGAGTTGATTCATCAGCATATTAAAACCCATCATTTAGTTCATTATTATGCTTCAATGCTTAATGTTACACCAAATCATTTAAATAAATCTGTCCGGACAGTTACAGGAAAATCGGCCGCAAAATGGATTGACGAAACCATATTATTAGAGGCTAAATATCTGCTGTTTCAAACCTCACTTTCTGTAAGTGAAATTGCAATACAAGTGGGGCTCGATGACCAATCGTACTTTAGCCGTTTTTTTAAAAAACATGAAGGAATTAGTCCTATTCAATACCGAAAAATGATTGATAAATCCTAATTATTGATTATTGAATCCTAATAAATAGCAAGACTTTTTTCAGAAATTTGCATCTCAAAAAATGCATATTATGATTTATGTTTTTAAAACTTCCGTTGACAGTCGATCCAAATTTGAGTCGGCTTCTACCCTGCTTCAGGAATTACTCCCAAATACTTTATGGAATTTTGATCTTGAGGACTGCGATAATATTTTAAGAATCGACAGTGAACTTGATGTTCCCAATTTAATTCAAAACAACGGCATTTTTGATTGTATCGAATTAGAATAAAATCAAATTACTTTCTCCTCATTTCAATTTCTTCATCCCTTTTAATGGAAACAAAATTATACCAAAACCGAACTTTTGATACAATAGATTACTCAGAACAAAGTTTATCAAATACTGAATTTGTCAACTGCGAATTCATTAACTGTAATTTCTCTAAAAGCGATTTAAGCCATAATGATTTTTTGGATTCTACTTTTAAAAACTGCAATCTTTCGCTGGCAGTTCTTAAAAACACGGGATTAAAAAACATCAAATTTATTGGCTGTAAATTGATGGGGTTAGATTTTAGCGCCAGCAACAGCTTTTTGTTTTCAATGAGTTTTCAGGATTGTCTTTTAGATTATTCGACTTTCATTTATAAAAAATTAAAGAAAACGAACTTTATTGACTGTTCTCTAAAAGATGTCGATTTCTCAAATACTGATTTGTCTTTGGCAATATTTAAAAATTGTGATTTATTGAATGCCACTTTCGTGGAATGTATTCTGGAAAAAACCGATTTCAGGTCTTCGAGAAATTACGCTTTTGATCCTTCTGAAAATAAAATTAAAGGAACTAAGGTTTCGCACACCGCGCTTGCGGGATTGCTTGAAAAATTTGATTTGGAGATTGAGTGAGTTAAAAGGGTTTCAAGTTTCGACATGCGAAACTTTGTCAAAGTTGGAAAACACAAAAAGGGATGCTGTTTGCATCCCTTTTTAAACCAATATAAAAAAATGAATTTATTTAATCCAGCCAGCGCGGGTCTCCAATTTGGTTGTCGATCAGGGTTTGGTTTTTTACTGTAAAATCACCACTTGCTGCATTTACAAATTGCGGATCTGCTGTAGTTCCTGAGGCATCGATTTTATTTAAAGGAATCGCTGCATCCATAAAACTTGGGGCGTTGTAATAATAGGTTTTACTAAATACCGGTTGAACTGTATTTGCTTGATTGGTATAAATCGCAGTTGTCCCTGCTATCAAAGTATTTTTTACTGTTGAAGCATTATCTAAGAATCTAACATATAAAATTCTTTTTGGAGCTGCAGTATTTGATACATTATACAATGTACATTTATCAATTAAAATATTGGTTACTAAGCCTGTTCCAGACAAGTTAGCAGCAGCATCGACTCTAATAAAATCACGAGCTGTAGAGCAACTGTCGAATGTACTGTTTTTAAGCACTATACTTGCGACGTGGGTATTTCTGAAATCGATAAAATCAGCACCAACATTTGTATTTACATTTTTAACGATGCTGTTATCAACCGTAAATGATGCCAATTTTGCGTTTGTTACATTAGCAGCAATTAAGGCACGAGTATAGTCATGGATAATACTTTTGCTGATTAAAATATCTCCATAAGTTGATACTGCCCCGGCAATTGTTATTACGGCTGCATTGTTCAACCCTGTTCCATTCAAATCTAAATCTACTAATGAAAGATTTGTAACTCCCGGATTGACTGTAAACTTGACATTTAGTTTTGGCTTATCAGCTGTTTTTAATCCTCTTATAATAAGCGACTTATTTAAAATTATCTCACCGGTAGTACTAAAAGTTCCCGGCATCAGTAATAATCTTGAACCTGCAGGTGCGGCTGCAATGCTTGCTTCTAAATCATCTCCCGAATTCACTACAATACCATTGGTTATATCAATTCCGGTTGTAAAAACTGCAGTTCCTCTTGTTTTGGTTCCGTTTAGTAATGTTGCTGTATAGGCTGTTTCACCAGTAAGTCCGTCTACGATTGCAGCTCCTGCCGTTTTTTCTGCAGGTGTTATAGTGTGAATGATATTACCCGGAGCAACAGAAATTTGTGTAACGTTGCTATTTGGTGTCCATCTCAAAGTAACAAATTTAGCATCGATATCAGCATCCTGAACCGGGAAGAAAATTTGCTCAGAAAGTGTAGTTGCCGTAGTTACTGACCATTTTGAATCTTCCAATCCTGTTGAACCAACTGCTTTTACTCTTATCGAATAAACTGTTTCTCCTTCTAAAGCTACCTGTATTGGTAATTGTGCTGGTGCAACATTTATGGTTTTAAAAATGGTTTTAAATTCCGGATCATCTGCACTAAATTCTACTATATAATGATCTACTGTATTATCATCTTCTTTTACAGTCCAGTTTAATTCGACTGTAGTCTGATTTCTGACTTTTGCAGTTAAACCAATTGGAGAAAATTCCCTGCTTACCTCTAAGGTATCTACAACACCTTCATTATAACTTTCACAGCCCGAAATAACAGCAGTCAGCAGTACTGAAGCTATTAATCCTTTTATTATATATTTTGCTTTCATAAACATAATGCCTTATAATTAATAAATAATTGTGAGAGATTAATAACCGTAATCGTTAGTCAGTTTACCATTACTTCCGTCAATAAACACCTGCCAGATTGGCCAGAATTGTCTGTTATCAGGATTAACACCGGCTTTATACAAACTATTGATTTTTGTATCTGCGGCGGCACCTGTCCATGTCCATGCAATAGAAGAATAAGCAGCTCCCGGATCAACAGTTTCTCCACGGTTTAATCCGTAAATATCTAAGCTGACATTATCGGCTTTAAATTTATAATATAAAGTTGATGGCACTGCGGCATATTCGCCTAAACGCTGTGATAAGTTTGCCATTTTAACTTTGGCTTCGTCCAGTTTAGTTTTAAGAAGATTCCAGCGAATAAGAGCTTGTTTACGTTCCATTTCTCCGGTAAACTCAAATTTATTTTCTTCTACTAATGCTCTAAACATAGCATCTTTGCTTGTTAAGGCATTTACGTAAGCATCAACTTTTACAGCCTGAACTGCTGCCGGAAATGCTCTTCTGCGGATTTCTTTTAAATACGGAGCGGCTGCACTTGGCCCTTCTAATTCATTAGCTGCTTCTGCCGCAATTAAAAGAACCTCAGCATAACGCATATAAATTTTATTTACACCATCATCATTTGATGAAGTAACCCTGCGAGTCATCCATTCGTAACGGTATTTTCCAAAATACCAAGTATTTAATGCCCCTAACTCTTGTTTGGCAATATTGTTTACGGCTGTGCCATATTTGTAGGGAACACAAGTTACATCCCTTCTTGTATCTGCCTGATCGTAATCGTAAAAAACGAAAGGCAGCGGTCCGGCTGTTCCTCCACGATTTGGACCATTGGCATGAAATTGATCGTTTGTCGTATGACGAACTGCAAATGTAAACAGCATACGGCCTCTTCCTTCTGAAAATGGAATTTCCCACAGCGATTCTCCGCCTGCTATTAAATATTCCTCATTGTATTTTTTCCAGAATGTTTCAAATGAGGATTCTAAATGAGCAGATCCACTTTCAATTACCGAACGGGATTCTGCCAATGCCAATGCATACATATTGGCAACAGAAAGCTGCGGATCTGTACTTCTTCTTACTCCGTCAGGATATTGCTGATAACCGCTTGCTGCCATTGCTAAACGGGCACGAAATCCTTTTACGAAAGCTTTATTAATTCTTTCTACACTGCTTGTTGCAGTAGTTTCTCCAGGCCATGGCACTAAGGCTGCAGCTTCGCCTAAATCTTTAAGCAATTGTTTATAGATTTCGTCACGGCTTGTTTTTCCTATGTAAAGTGTTTCATTTGTTAGAGGTTCAAATCGGTACGGAACATCTCCAAAGGCTTTTATCAAATCAGCATAATAAATAGCCCTCAATGTTAAAGCCTCACCTAACAAATATCCTAAGTCTGATCCTGGTGTTGGATTACCGTAAGTACGTAAACCGCGAACACAAAGATTGGCACGCTCAATTCCGGAATACATCATTGCCCAGGTACTATTGGATAAATTCATTACAGAATTATTTGGCTTTGCATCATAGGTACATAAATCTGATCCGTCACTTACAGTCTGAGAAGAATTATACCATTCTACATCTGTATTTAATCCGTAATAAGGAAGAAAACGACCTCTGTAAGAGTTGGTTTCTCCAAACGGGATTTTAATTCCGTCTATTGCACCTGCAGCTAAATCCGGGCTGGAAAAAATAACTGATTCATCTAATGTTGATTGTGCCGGGGCATCTAAATAGTCATCTGAGCAAGAACAAAAAAGACTTGCAACAAACATTCCTGCTAGTAATATTTTATGTTTCATCTTGTGAAAATTTTACTGAATTAAAAATTAAGGTTTAAACCAAATATCAACTGTCTGCTTCTTGGATAAGCCGAATAATCAACCCCCGGAGTCAGTGGTGTATTTCTTCTTGTCGAAGCTTCAGGATCTGGCCCCGTGTATTTAGTCCAGACAAAAACATTACTGGCGGTTAAGTAAAATCTTAACTTAGAAACGCCTAAAGCAGAAGTTAAATCATTTGGTGTAGTATAACCTAAACTTAAAGTATTAAGTCTCAGGAAAGACCCGTCTTCAACAGCCCAGTCACTAAAAACATAACGCGGCATATAAGGAGACCACATTGTAGTATTTGCATTTAAGGCAGTTAACGCCGCAGGATCTGTTACTAACTGTCCTGTGTTTGGATCAAAGTTTGTCCATCTAGTTCCGTCGGCCATTTCAGAATTTAAATTTCTATACTGCCCGTTTGGAACTGAAGTAGAAAATTCAACTTTATTGGCATTGTAAACATCATTTCCAATGCTGTAGTTAAACGCCGCAGAAAGATCAAATCCATAGGCATTTGCATTCAGCACAAAACCACCTGTAGTTTTTGGGTTAGCATTTCCTATAACCGTAAGATCGTTTGCATTTACTTTACCATCACCGTCAATATCTTTCAATTTCATCGCACCTGGTTTCATAGGGCCTACAATTGTAGTACCATCTGCGACCCCGGTTTTTAAAGTATAAGTTCCTGCATTATAGTTGAAATCGGATACTTCGTAACGTCCGTCACTTTTATATCCATACATTACACCTATCGACTGGCCTACATTTACTAAATAATCATTTCCAATAGCGGTAGAAGCCCATCCAGAACTTACACCAAAATTATTCATTACACCAAGTGAGTTAATTTTATTGGTGTTGAATCCAGCATTAAACGATAAGCTTACACCGTATTTTTCTCTTTCAATTAGGTTAAGGTTTAAAGTTGCTTCAACTCCGCTGTTTTGAACTTCACCCATGTTTCTGTACTGATAATCATATCCTCCAGAAATTGGGAAGTTTATTAATAAATCTTGAGTCGTGTTTTTATAGTATTCTACTGATCCTGTAACACGGTTTTTGAATAAGTCGAAATCTAAACCTAAGTTTTGTGTAACAGTAGTTTCCCATTTTAAATCTGGGTTTGCCATTGTTTTAGAAGGTGCCCAGTAATTATCGACACCATTAATCCATGTAGATGTTGTAGATGTAAAACTCTGAACCATTTGTCCTGTTGGGATATTATTGTTCCCTGCTTCACCATAACTTACCCTTAATTTAAGTAAATTAACCCATGAAGCATTTTTCATAAATTCTTCCCCCGAAATTTTCCAGGCTGCCGCAGCTGCCGGAAAAAATCCCCATTTATTATCACCTAAAAATTTACTTGAACCATCGGCACGGTATGTTGCTGTAAAAAGGTAACGATCTTTATACTCGTAATTTACACGACCAAAAAACGAAAGCAATTTATCATCTGGAAAATAGAAATTATCCACAGAAACCGGTGTTCCCTGAGTCGTTAATTTTTTTGCCTGATCTAAATCAAATGTTAATGGATAACCATGAATTGCGGTGTTTACCTCATTTCTTTTGTATTCTATAGATTCTTCACCAAAAAGTAATTTTAAAGTATGATTTTCTCCTACTAATTTTTTCAAATCATAGTTAAGCGTATTTGCATTTCTAAAACGAGTATCTTTTCTGTCTCCCAATATCATAGCAGGCATACCTTGTCTTTCTGCTGCCGGATTATTTTTTACGTAATAAGTCGAACGCCCAAAATAACGATAGTCTAAATAATTATAGTTATCCAGACCTAGTTCTGTTTTAAACACTAGATCTGAGGTAAGTTTCCATGAAAAACTCCCCAGCATATTAAAGTTTTTTCTAAACTGCTGACGATCAGTATCAGCAATTGCTACAAAAGGATGTGTCAAATTTTCCGAAACTGCTTCATCTGTATCATCAGTAGTTAAACCCGGAACTGGAATTGGAGCATATCCCACAACAGTTTTTAAACGGGAATCTGCAGATGAAACCTCATTTTGCTCATTCATTCCCCCGCCATTAATTTCAGTATCTGAATAACGTACTGTAAAACTCAAATCGACTTTATCAGAGGCTTTACTGTTTAAAGCCAGCGACAAGTTATTTCTATTAAAATCTGACCCGTTCATGATTGCTTTTTCATCATAATGAGCATAATTGAAATTATAGCTCATTTTCTCTGAACCGCCGCGAATAGATAAGTCACGACTTTGAACTTCGCCTGTACGTCCAAAAACCTGTCTTTGCCAGTCATTACCTTTCATACCTTTGTACATATCATAATCCTGCCATGATCCAAAATATTTCTCATAAGAGCTCAGGTCTGTATTATCCTTAAGCAAAGCATACTCATACTGCCATTTCACGTAATCTTCAGGAGCTGTAACATCTATAGTATTGGCTATTTTTTTCATGCCATAAAACATATTATAGTTTACGGCAATTTTACCATCTTTACCTTTCTTTGTAGTAACAATAACAACTCCATACGCACCTCTCGAACCATATATAGCGGTAGATGATGCATCTTTTAATATTGTCATAGTATCAATATCAGAAGAAGAAATGTCATTAATATTGTTTACCGGAAATCCATCTACTATATATAACGGAGAAGCATCTTGTGTTAAAGAACCGTTTCCACGAATTCTAATCTGTATATTAGAATCTGGCGAACCTTCAGAAGAAGTTACCTGAACCCCCGCTATACGTCCCGTTAAGGCTTCTGCTACGTTAGGAACAGGAATTTTACGCATCTCATTTCCAGAAAATGTAGCCACTGCACCCGTTAAATCAGATTTTTTTGAAGTTCCATATCCAATTACAACAACTTCGTTTAAGTTGTTTGAATCTTCAGACATAGTTGCATTTACTTTAGTTTTTCCTTCTGTTGAAACTTCAATGCTTTTAAATCCTATAAAAGAAAAGCTTAAGACCGCTTTTGGATTGGTTAATTTTAATTTATAGTGACCGTCAAAATCAGTAGAAGTCCCGTTCTTCGTTCCTTTCTCCAGTACATTCACTCCTGGCAAAGAAAGTCCGGCTGCATCTTTAACGGTTCCTTCTATTGTTGCTGACTGAGCATGCGCTCGATTGCTCAACAGCAAGCACAATAAAAAAACAACTGCAAAGCAATAATTTGCCTCCTTGTTTAATAAATCTTTAAAATTCATGGTTGATTGTTTAAGTTAGTAAATTGTTTAAAGTGGTTTTTGTGGTTTCTTTTTTTGCTTGTAAACCCAGTCTTTACCAACAATAACAAAGACTCAGATTGTACACTATTTTGGAATTTTAATTATTCTTTTTTGTAAGAATCAAAATTTAGATTACCGATATTAAAAAAGTTGTAATCGATTACACAAACATAGATATTTTTTTAATACAAAAAATTAAAATTCATAAAAATTTCATAAATAGAATTGCATATCAAAAATAAAACGGCTTTTTTATACGACTTATGTAATTTTATCGATATATAAATATTAAATATATTATCGTAATTCAATGATTTGTTAGGATTTTTTCTAAAAAAACAATCGATTACAAGCTTACAATTTAAAATATTTTTAAGTGTGTTTTTAACATTTATTTTTAATATAAAAATGATTTTAGGTTTTTAATTGATGAATATTTTAACAAGTTTTTTATTTAAAAAAGAAATTCATAATTTAACTTGTGTACTTCAATTGCACCAATTAAACTTCACTAAAAACTCTAAACAATTCCTAAAACAATTTTTGGCACAAAAAAGAGGCTGTCTCAAAGTCGAGACAACCTCTTTTTTATTCGGATACCTATCGGAGAAATTTTCCATTTACGCGATTCTCAACAGTTTGATTTTACTTTTGAGACAGCCTCTTGATGTTTATAGAGATATAAAATTTATGCGCTTTGAAGCCTCAAATCGTTCCTGTGTATTTTTATTAATGTCACGGTTATCAGCATTCCAATAATAGACATTCCAACCCCGATAAGATTTGGAGATTCATAGCCATATCCGGCAGTCAATGGTAATCCGCCCAGAAAAGCTCCAAGGGCATTACCAATATTAAAACTTCCCTGGAGAGAAGCCGAGGCAATCATCTCTGCTCCTTTTGCAGTTCGTATCATCAACATTTGAATTGGTGCAATAACCGAGAAAGAAATAGTACCCGTCAGGAAAGTCAAAAACAAAGAAATATATTGATTTGATGAAAAAAAGTAAACCAAAATTAAATCGATTGACATGATAAACAACAATGCTAAAGTTGTGGGTGCAGGCGAATATTTATCTGCCAGTTTTCCTCCGGAAAAATTTCCAACCACCATACCCAGTCCGGCCAGAATTAAAATATACGAAACATCGCCTTCGCCAAATTTCGAAACATTAATTAATAGCGGCGCAATATAACTGATCCAGGCAAATAATCCTCCAAAACCAATAGCAGTGATTCCGATAATTAACCAAGCTTCTGTTCTTTTAAAAAACCCTAATTGTTTTTTCATATTTACCGTTTCGCCTTTTTCTAACTTTGGCATCCATAAAGAAATAAGCAAAAAGGTTAACAGACCTACAACGGCAATTAATACAAAAGTATAACGCCAGATAAAATTATGACCAATATAGGTTCCAATAGGAACACCAATTAAATTAGCCAGGGTTAAACCCGAAAACATAATAGCAATCGCCTGTGCTTCCTTTCCTTTATCGGCTAAACGGCTTGCGACTACCGCACCCACTCCAAAAAATGCTCCATGCGGTAATCCCGATAAAAATCGCGAAGCAAATAAAAAATTATAAGAAGGTGCAATAATCGAAAGTGCATTAAAAACCGTTAACATTAAAGCTAAAATTAAAAGCATTTTTTTAGGCGGAAAATTTCTTCCAAGTATTACTAATAAAGGAGCTCCAATAACAACTCCAAGCGCATAAGCAGAAATTAAATATCCGGCAACCGGAATACTGACTTTCATATCTGAAGCGATATCAGGAAGCAGGCCCATCATCACAAATTCGGTTATACCGATAGTTAAACCTCCAAACGAGAGTGCAATAAGACTTTTTTTCATTTTGATTTGATAAGAAAGGGAAAGACTTTCTACGGTACAAATTTAACACCATTAAACAAGAGAAAAGTTGTACATTTACAACATAAACTTGTAATAATAAAACATGCCGAAATTAAATCAATTTGAAACTCTTGTCATTCACGAGTTCGAAGATGAAAAATTTCATCTGCCTCCGCATACGCATACCTATTACGAAATCATATATATAAAGAAAGGAAGCGGTGTTCATCACCTCAACAATAATCTTCTTCCATACAAGTCTGGAGACTTATTTGTGATTTCGCCAGAAGACGAGCATTATTTTGATATTAAAAAATCGACCCGCTTTGTTTATATCAAATTCACTGATAATTATTTTAACTCTAAACAAAATTTAACCTGCGATGAATTTTTAATTCACACGCCTGAAAATTTTATGCGGGATAAATTATTAAAGGAAACCGTTTTAAAATTAGATGATCCTTGCAAAACGATTCTTAAAAATACAATCGAAAACATTACGGCTTATAATTGCAAAACCGATGTTTCAACTTCGCCTATTATCTTTTATCAGATTCTTTCGATTTTTGGTGTAATTAAAGAAACTATTAAATGTATGAATCTGCGAATGGAATCGACGCATATCGATAACGAACAAATTGCCACTTATATTCATCAGAATATTTACAATCCGAAATTGGTACAGATAAAAGTTATTGCCAGTCATTTTAATATTGCCGAAACTTATTTTAGTGCTTATTTTAAGAGGACTTTTTCTATCAGTTATCGTGAATACATTAATAATCTGCGAACGACTTTAATCGAAAAACGTATTCATAACGACAAACTTTCTATTAAACAAATCGCCTACGAATTTGGTTTTACTGATGAAAGCCATCTTTCGAATTATTTTAAAAAGAAGAAAAACATGAAACCGACTGATTTTAAGAAAACATAAAATTTGAAATCTTAAATAAAGAACAGCTCTTAAAAAAATTATCTAAATTTGTAATTCAAAAGCTTTTACATTGAAGAAAAACACACACATATTATTTTTCATTTTAACCCTTGGCTTCTTTTTGATGTCCAGTTCAGGTTATGCATGTGGAAAATCTTCTGAAAAAACTTCGTGCGAAAAGAAAGCTTCTTCTAAAAAAGAGAAAACCCATTCTTGTCAGGAAGATTGCTGTAAGAAAGGTCATAATTCTAAAGATCAGCACGGCTGCAGTGGAAAATGCGATCATTCGAGCTGTACAACTACTACTTTGCAATTTAGTCTGCTAACCACAAACGAATTTGAATTCGAAAATAATCTCTTTAATTTCTCATCTGAGAAATCTATATCTTACTATAAAACTGCCGGTATTTCTGATGGTTTTACTTCTATTTGGTTAATTCCTAAAATAAACTAAATTCTATTTCTGACAGCCATAATAATGTTTTGCCGCTAAGGCACAAAGGCTCGAAGAAATATAAAACTTTGCATCTCTGCGACTTTGCGAGATTAAAAACATCCTAAATTATTTAACTTCAGAGAAAAATTACATTCTCTATCAAAATTTACATACAATGAAAAACTTAATATCAACTATAGCAGCAATAATCACATTATTATTTATTGCAAACACGATTCAGGCAAATACAATAAAAACAATAGAAACAGCAACTGAAATCGCTGATTCAAGTCAGTTACAATCTGTTTATGATGCTTATTTTAATGTAAAAGATGCTTTAATTAAAAGTGATGCAAAATTAACTTCGGCGAAAGCCAAAGATTTATTAGACGCGATTACTGCTATAAAAATGGACAAATTAAAAACTGACGAACATACAGCCTGGATGAAAGTGGTAAAAAAATTAACTGCCGATGCCAAAAGTATTTCGACTTCAACAGATTTAAAAAAGCAGCGTGAGACTTTTAAATCGCTTTCAAAAAACACATATACCTTAATTAAAGTTTCAAAATCAAACGAAGTTGTTTACAAACAATACTGCCCAATGGCCGATGCTGACTGGTTAAGCAAAGAAAAAGCAGTTAAGAATCCGTATTACGGTTCTTCGATGTTAACTTGCGGAAACGTGGTAGAAACTATCAAATAAATATGACGCTCTACATCAAAAACATGGTGTGCGCCCGCTGTAAAATGGTTGTGAAGTCTGAGTTTGAAAAACTCGGACTTCAGACTATTTCTGTAGAATTAGGCGAAGTCGAACTGCAAGATGATATCAATGATTCTCAGAAAGAGATTTTGCTTAAAAACCTGCAGACTTTGGGTTTCGATTTATTGGATGATAAAAAAACCAAAACCATCGAGAAAATTAAAAATCTTATTGTCGATTTGGTTCATCATAAAAATAGCGAACTCAAAGTTAACTTATCTGATTATTTAGCAGAAAACCTAAATCAGGATTATAATTCTTTAAGCAATCTTTTCTCAGAAATTGAAAATACAACTATCGAAAAGTATTTTATCAGCCAGAAAATTGAGAAAGTAAAAGAGTTATTGATTTACAACGAACTATCTTTAAGTGAAATTGCTGATCTTTTAAATTACAGCAACGTAGCGCATTTAAGTAATCAATTCAAGAAAATTACGGGTTTTACACCTACTTATTTCAAACAGCTGAAAGATAAGAAACGTATTCAGATCGAGAATTTGTAATTTATTTTAACCGCAAAAGCACAAAGGTTTACGCAAAGTTCGCAAAGATTGTAAACACAGCCAATGGTTTTAATCATTGGAATACAATAAATTTATCATAACATATGTCCCCAAGGTTAAAACCTTGAGCTATGTTTTCTGACAAAGTTAGCAAAGCTTTGCGAACTTTGCGTTTTTTATACATACAGCATATCAAAAATTCCTTGCGCTCTCCTATGTTTGTCAAGTTAATTTACGATGAGTGATCGTTATGTTTAAATTTGCAATAATTAAGTGAAAAGGAATGAGAGTCCATTGGCGCCTAAATAGTTCAAGAAACATATTCTCGCAAAGAAA
>NZ_JAJQXA010000001.1 GCF_021245985.1 Flavobacterium soyae
CAAGGTGTCCCCTGACTGGGAAACACCTGCCGAAGGGCTTATCGTATAGGTATTCGAAGCATCATAGTTTGTAATTGTAAAACTTCCAGATGCCGTTAAGCATGTAGGCTGGATCACAGCGCTTAATAACGGAACTGCCGGGGTAGCATTCACTGTGACACTTACCGAAGTTCTTGCACTTTCACACCCAGTTACAGTTTGACTTACATAGTAAGTTCCTGTTACTAAAGTTTCTGTTCCTGTATATAATGTTCCTCCTGTTGAAGCGCTGTACCATTTTAAGTTTGTTCCTGTCGCAGTAAGATCACTTACGTTTTTAGCATCAACTGAACAGAAATTCTGTGCTGTAGCTGTTGGGGCTGAAGGTATAGGATTTACTGTTACTATCGCAGCAGTTGAAGAGGCACTTTGACATCCTGAAGCATTTGCTATTCTTACACTATAAGTCCCTGAAACAGATACAGTAATTGACTGAGTAACAGCTCCAGTTGACCATAAATAACTGTTCCCTCCGGTAGAAGTCAAAGTTACCGTTCCACCAGAACAGAATGTCGTTGAACCATCTGCTGTAATAGTTGGTGCTGCTGGTGTTGGGTTTACTGTTATTGATACTAAGATTCTCACACTTTCGCATCCGCTTACGGTCTGGCTTACATAATAGTTGCCTGATGCCAATACTTCTGTTCCCGAATAAAGTGTCCCGCCAGTATTTGCATTATACCATTTCAAATTGGTACCTGCTGCCACTAAATCACTAACTTTTTTATTCTCAGAGGTACAAAATGTTTGTGAAGAAGCCGTTGGTACAGCTGTATTATTTACTGTAACTGCCACTAAAGTTCTTGTACTTTCACAGCTGTTTAGAGTCTGGCTTACATAATAATTTCCTGATGTTAATGTTTCTGTGCCTGTGTAAAGTGTTCCTCCGCTGCTTGTACTATACCATTTCAAGTTAGTTCCGGAAGCAGTTAAATCACTAACTTTTTTAGCATCAATTGCACAAAATGTTTGTGAAGATGCTGTTGGCGCAGTTGTATTATTTACTGTAACTGCTACTAACGTCCTGGTACTCTCTCCACAACTATTAGTAGTTTGGCTTACATAGTAATTTCCTGACGTTAGTGTTTCTGTTCCTGTATAAAGTGTTCCTCCGCTGCTTGCGCTGTACCATTTTAAGTTTGTTCCTACTGCCACTAAATCACTAACTTTTTTAGCATCAGCAGCACAAAATGTCTGTGAAGATGCCGATGGCGCAGATGGCACAGTACCTATTGTTACCGCTACTAACGTTCTGGCACTTTCTCCACAACTATTCGCAGTTTGGCTTACATAATAATTTCCTGTAGATAAAGTCTGGGTTGACAGAAGGGCTGTACCGCCTGAAGCAGCGCTATACCACTTTAAATTAGTCCCAACAGCCACTAAATCACTTACCTTTTTATTATCAGAAGCACAAAAAGTCTGAGAGGAAGCAACCGGGGCTGAGGAAGTCGTATTAATAGTTACTGATACCTGAGTTCTTGAACTTTCACATCCATTTACAGTTTGACTTCCATAATAATTCCCTGTTGCCAAAGCTAAAGTTGATGAAAGAGCTGTTCCTCCATTTGCTCCACTATACCATTTTAAATTAGTTCCTGAGGCAACTAAATCACTAACTTTTTTATTTTCAGAAGAACAAAATGTCTGAGCAGAAGCCGTAGGTGCAGCTGGTGTAAAAGTTACTACTGTTACTGCAGAACTATTACTTGCACAGCCAGAACTATTTATTATTTTAACGCTATAACTTCCTTCGCTGTTAATTGTAATATTTCTTGTAGTTTCTCCTGTTGACCATAAATAACTGCCACCGCTTGCACTACTTGATCTTAAAACTGTATTTCCGGCAGTTGTACAGGTAGCTGAACCTGAATTAACGCTAATTGTAGGTGCAGCTGGCTGTGGGTTAATTGTTACCACTACCGGTTTTATAAACTGACATCCGTCAGTAGAAACTGCCTTTATATAATATGTTCCTGAAGCAGTAACAGCACTTGGTGCTGCATAAGCAATCGATGCATTTGCATCTGTCCAATACGAAAGTGTCATATTTGAAGTACTTCCAGCTGTAACAGCCGGTGCAGTTAAATCTACTGCAGCAGGTGCACAAATTGCAGCAGGATTCGTAACAACAAGAGTTGATGTCTTTGGTGTTACCGCTGCACTAGCTGAATTGTTAGCAGTATTAGTGTCTATTGAAGCTGGTAATGAGGCAGTATTTGTATAGTTACCTGATGCATTTACTGTTGCAGTAATTTTTAATGTCACAGATGTTTGCGCCTCTACATCACCAATACTCCAAATACCTGTCGCCGAATCATAAACACCTACTGATGGTGTTGAACTAACGTAAGTATAACCCGAAGGAAGTAAATCATTTACTGAAACTCCAGAAACATTATTACCTCCTAAATTACTCACCGTAACAGTAAATTCAACTGCAGACCCTATACATGGTGCTGCATTATCAACTGTTTTTGTAATTCCTAAATCTGTACATAGAGTAACGCTGACAGGCTTTGACTGAATTTGAGCTCCACAAGTTAAAGTTGAAGCTACGGAATATGACCCTGTTTTTACAGCCGTATAAATTGACGAATTAGCACCAGCTATAGCAGTCCCGTTAAAATACCATTGATAGGGTGCAAAACCAGCTGGTGTTGTTAATTCTGCTTTATTATTAGTACATCCGCCACCTGAAATATAAGTCAAAGTTGGGTCTTCCGGCTGAGCTGCAAAATTAGAGAAAAAGCCTGCCATTGAGAATCCCCCTCCCTGCTGTACAATTGAAACCGTTAATTTTGCTGCGCTTGAAATAGAAAGAACATTTGGACTGCCTATTTGAGTATCTTCAAAGTTTATCAAATACCAGCCTGTTGTTCCTAATTGATGACGGGCTGTAATACCGCTTATAGTCTCAATATTAGTTCCATTTACTGTTACAACATCTGCAGCACTTCTCAAAAGTATATATCCAAAATACGGTAACGTTCCCGTACCATAATTTCTAAACTTTGCTGTTTCTATAAAATTAGATCCTCCACATTCAGATACCGGGGCAATTGTCGAAATATCAACCTCACAAGATTGTGCCGTACCTGAATATACAACAACTTTCTTATCTGCAGAAACACGTGATGCCGAAAAGCTTGTATTCGACACACCATTTTGAAAAGTATGAAAACTCCCCGCTGTTGCCAAAGTAACACTGTTCGTAGCTACTAATGCACCTGTTGTTGAATAAGTATCTATTGTTAAAACTGTATTGTCTTTTGTTGCAACTACAGTTGTTTGCTCTGCAGTATCATTTCCTTTTCCTCTTTCAATAAAGTACTCCGTACCTAAAACTGATTCAGGCGGAACCTGATTAAAAGCCCCATCCCCACAGCCGCCCGGCATATCTATCGCCGCAGAAGTGTTCATTACAGAAGGATTTGAGGACTCTACCAATGTTCCTATTGCAGCTTTAAACAAATAACTTTGTCCTGCATTTAATGTAGCTGCAATAGCATTGTTAATTTTTACTGTTGTATTATTAGCAGTAGCCATAATACTATAAATTGGACGTTGATCTCCTAAGCTGCTAAAATTTCCTAAGCTGCCGTCTCTATAATATCCTATTCTAAAACGTACACCTATTCCTGCATCACCAAAACTGGTCAATGCTGCATTTCCCTTCAGATTCGCATCAACATTCTCTCCGTTAGTATAGTCATCAGAAGCAACATTTCGCATGTTTACAGATGTTGGCCCATCACTTGTCACTATTAACCCTGCCCCCGAGATTACCGTATTTAAAGCATTCATAGGAAGATCTTTCGCAAGTAGATTAAATCTGTAGACCGCCGGAGTTCCTTTTATAGCGGTTAAAGTTGTTACTAAAGTACCATCGCTCTTTGTTAACGTAATATTTACAATACTTGTAGAATTTGTTGCAATAACAATTTCATTTGCTTTACTAAAATATTGCCAGGGAGCCGGCGCGATATAATGTTTCGTGTAAAACTGAGCTGAAGCACTATAGCTGAGCAGTAAAAAAAGTAAAACAAGAAAATTTGGTTTGAAGAACTTAAACCAATTAAGAGTAAAGTTACGCATAGACAAACTTGGTGTTAATTTGTGTAATAGATATTCTAAAACCTGAATACCAAAAATTGATTCTCAGATTATTTAGCAGATACGAAAAATTGAAAGGATTGATTCTTAGATTATTGAAAGGATTTTTTTCAACATCATAAAAATATTTGGAAAGCGTTTGGACCATAATTATTTTAGGTTCAAGACACATAGTCGTCTTTGGATTAAATTAGTAGTTTTGGTGCCGCGAAAATATATAAACACCTCAATACTAGCTACATTACTCGACAAACTACCCAGAAAAACGTTGAAATACACATTTTATCGAAGTAAGTTAACCTTGACAGGTAAATAAACATGATAATTTAACAATGAAACAACAGAAAATTCTTAATTTTTTAATAAAAAATTAATATTCAGTAATTTAAGCAACAAATACGCAACATTATCTTACAAATACAGAAAAATCTAATTAATCACAAAACACATAAAATACTTATTATCAAGTAATTAATATTTGTGTCAAAAAATAGGGAATGTAAAAAAATTGTAATAAAATATTCCTATTTAGATTCTATCAAGAAATTTAATATTTCTCTTGAGCCCATCAAATTTTGTTCTTTTAATCGGTGAATTTTTAAAAACTTTTTGGAAAGTTTCTTCAGTAATCTCTGTCCAGTCTTTTTTAGAAAAAGAAATTAAATCCGGATTTGGGTTAAAAAGGGGCTCAGAATGCGGTTTAGAAAATCGATTCCATGGGCATACATCCTGGCAGGTATCGCAGCCAAACATCCAGTTATCGAATTTTCCCTGCATTTCATTTGGGATATTTTCTTTTAGTTCAATTGTATAATAAGAAATACATTTGCTTCCATCTACAATATAGGGCGCAAGAATTGCCTGAGTGGGACAAGCGTCGATACACGCAGTACATGAACCGCAATGATCTGTTACCGCATGATCGTATTCCAGATCTAAATCGAGAATAAGTTCTGCAATAAAATAAAAAGAACCCACTTTTTGGGTTATTAGATTGCTGTTTTTTCCTATCCATCCCAAACCGCTTTTTGCAGCCCAGGCTTTGTCTAAAACCGGAGCAGAATCAACAAAAGCACGACCTGAAACTTCACCGATATTCTCTTGGATTGAATAAAGAAATTCTTTTAATTTTTCTTTTATAACAAAATGATAATCCTGTCCGTAGGCATATTTCGAAATCTTATAAGCTTCGTCATTTTGAGATTCAGAAGGATAATAATTCAGCAAAAGAGAAACCACACTTTTAGCATCATCAACCAATAAAGTTGGATCTAAACGTTTATCGAAATGGTTTTCCATATAAGCCATTTGGCCATTATGATTATTATTTAACCATTTCTCAAGCCGGGGCGCTTCTTGTTCCAAAAAGCCTGCTTTAGATATGCCGCAAGAAATAAAACCCAATCTTTTGGCTTCTGCTTTTATAAATTTTGAATATGTTTCTTTTGAATTGATACTCATCGTTTAAAAAATGAAACTTGAACGTCAACAGGTTTTAGAGTAATCAGCGGATTAAATTGAATGACATCATTATTAGATCGAATGACGTATTTTTTTACAATTTGAGATATCGTTAAACACATTTCATAAATGGCAAATCCGGTTCCAATACACATTCTTGGTCCCGCACCAAATGGATAAAAATATTGCATCGACTCCTTTTTTTGCTCACCAAGAAATCTTTCCGGAATAAATTCATCCGGATTATTCCAATATTTAGGATTTCGGTGCAATTCATAAAAAGAAACTCCAATTAATGTACCTTTTTTAATTTTGAATTGAGCCAAAGAGTCATCTTCAAGATTTTGTCTGTCGGTAATCCAGGCTGGCGGATATAAACGCATAGATTCATTCAAAACGGCATTAGTATATGTCATTTTTTGAAGTTGTTCTATAATGTTCTCAGTTTGCGACTCAATCTCTATGATTTCATCAAATACTTTTTGCTGCACTTCCAGATTTCTGCCTAAAAGATAAAGTGTAAACGTTAACGCATTTGCGCTTGTTTCATGCCCTGCGATAAACAAAACTTTAATTTCATCGATCAATTGTTCAGTAGACATACTTTCACCAGTATCTTCATATCTGGTTTCTAAAAGCATGTTCAATAAATCATTAACTTCTTCTTTTGAAGCTTTTCTTTCTTCAATGATTTCCTGAATAATTCTATTATTCTCTTCAGCCAGCATGAGATGTTTCTTTACCTGACCACTTAATGAAAACCACCACGCTTTATGCGGAAGCCTAATTTCTTTAATTAAAAAATTCTGAACTTCCTCAATGATAAATTTGATTCGATGAAATTTATTTTCGGCAGTTGAAAGCTGAAATAAAGATTTAGCCACTACATTAAATGCCAGCTGGCTCATTACAGGGAAAAGATCAATAGGTTTATTATCCGTTAAATTATCTAATTCTGAACTAATCGTTTTATTCATATTATCCACCAGCTGATTCATCTTTTGCTTGTGAAAAGCCGGTTGAATAAGACGTCTTTGCTTCAACCAAAAATCACCATCGCTGGTTAAAAGCCCTTTTCCTAAATATTTAGAAAGGTATACGGATTGAAATTTAGACTTATGATAGTTCTTCTGGTTTTTAACTAAAATATATTGTGCAATTTCATTATCTCTTGACAAGATTATATACTTTGAAGAGCTAATTCTAATAGAAAAAGAGTCCCCGAATTTCTCAAAATACCTTTTATGGAAAGGAATCGGGTTTTTACGAACACCTTCGGCATCTTTAAAAAATCTGACTATTGATAATTTATTAGGGTAAGTATATTTTATATTATTAGACATAACAATTAGAATAAACCTCCTTGAATATTTGTGTTTATCTTTCCTAAATGTTTATAAGCTTTCTCTGTAACTTCACGTCCGCGAGGTGTACGCATAATAAACCCTTCCTGAATTAAAAAAGGTTCGTAAACTTCTTCTATAGTTTCACTGCTTTCAGATACGGCTGTAGCTAAAGTCGAAAGTCCAACCGGACCTCCCTTGAACTTATTGATAATGGTTAATAATATCTTATTGTCCATTTCGTCAAGTCCATGAGCATCCACATTCAATGCTTTTAGTGCATATCTGGCAATTTCAAGATCAATAGTACCATTACCTTTTATCTGTGCAAAATCACGAACTCTTCGTAATAATGCATTTGCAATACGAGGAGTTCCACGGCTTCTTCCTGCTATTTCAATTGCTGCTTCGAGATCAATTGGCATTTTTAATATACCGGCACTTCTCTCCACAATAGTCGTTAAAAGCTCTGTAGAATAATATTGTAAACGAGATGAAATCCCAAAACGAGCTCTCATAGGAGCTGTTAATAATCCAGAACGAGTAGTTGCTCCAATTAATGTAAACGGATTTAAATTGATTTGAACTGTTCTTGCATTTGGACCAGATTCAATCATGATATCAATTTTGAAATCTTCCATTGCAGAATATAAGTATTCTTCCACAATAGGGCTCAAACGATGGATCTCGTCTATAAATAAAACATCTCTTTCATCAAGATTAGTTAATAAACCGGCTAAGTCTCCCGGTTTATCCAGAACAGGTCCCGAAGTAATTTTGATACCTACTTCCAGCTCATTTGCAAGAATATTAGCCAAAGTCGTTTTACCAAGCCCAGGAGGTCCATGAAACAAAGCATGATCAAGTGCCTCACCACGCTGATTTGCAGCTGCGACAAAAACTTTTAAGTTCTCTAAAACTTGGTCCTGCCCGGCAAAATCATCAAATGACAGTGGACGCAATCTTTTTTCAAGATCTAATTCTTCTGGGTTATATCCTTTTGTAGTAGGATCTAGGTTCTCATTCATTCTACAAAGATATAGAAACTAATCAGTTTGTAAAACAGTAAATCTGAACGATTAAAACTTTAATTAAACAAAAAAAAACCGTCATTTCTGACGGTCTTTTGATATTTCTAGTGGTGTAAAACTTCTTCACCTTCTTTCATTGGTACATTTTGAGGAACAAAATCTACATCATGATTTGGGTTACTATAGTCATATGGCCAACGGTATACATGAGGAATTTCTCCTGGCCAGTTTCCGTGAATATGCTCAACTGGAGTTGTCCACTCTAAAGTTGTAGATTTCCATGGATTTTGAACTGCTTTCTTGCCGTAGAAAATACTACTAAAAAAGTTGTATAAGAATACTAATTGGAACGCCCCACCTACAAGAGCAAATGTTGTAATTAAAACATTCACATTTTGTAAATCATCAAATAATGGGAAGTTAGTATTTGTATAGTAACGTCTTGGTAAACCAGCTAATCCGATAAAGTGCATTGGGAAGAAAACTCCATAAGCACAAACCGCTGTAACCCAGAAGTGAATATAACCTAAGTTTTTGTTTAACATTCTTCCATACATTTTAGGGAACCAGTGGTAAATACCAGCAAACATTCCGTAAAGTGCAGAGATACCCATTACTAAGTGAAAGTGAGCAATTACGAAGTAAGTATCGTGAACGTTAATATCTAAAGTACTATCTCCTAAAATGATTCCAGTTAAACCTCCAGTGATGAAAGTAGAAACCATTCCGATAGAGAATAACATTGCAGGGTTAAATTGTAAGTTACCTTTCCATAAAGTTGTAATCCAGTTGAAAGCTTTTACAGCAGATGGAATTGCAATCAATAAAGTAGTAAAAGTAAATACAGATCCTAAGAAAGGATTCATACCAGAGATAAACATGTGGTGACCCCATACAATAGTTGATAAGAATGCAATTGCAAGAACTGACATAATCATCGCTCTGTATCCGAAGATTGGTTTACGAGAGTTCGTAGCCATAATTTCAGAAACAAGACCCATCGCTGGTAAGATTACGATATAAACCTCAGGGTGACCTAAGAACCAGAATAAGTGTTCGAATAATACTGGAGAACCTCCTTGGTAATGTAAAACCTCTCCTGCAATGTAGATATCAGATAAGAAGAATGAAGTACCAAAACTTCTATCAAAAATCAATAATAAAGCAGCTGACAATAATACCGGGAATGAAATAACACCAATAATAGCTGTTACGAAAAAAGTCCAGATTGTAAGTGGAAGCCTAGTCATAGACATTCCTTTAGTTCTCAAGTTAATAACTGTTACAATGTAGTTTAATGACCCCATTAATGAAGATGCAATAAAGATAGCCATTGAAACTAACCATAAAGTCATACCTGCTCCTGATCCTGGGATTGCTTGAGGTAAAGCACTTAATGGAGGATAAATTGTCCAACCTGCAGAAGCTGGTCCAGCTTCAACAAATAAAGAACATAACATTACTACAGCAGATATAAAAAACAACCAGTATGAAATCATATTCATAAATCCAGAAGCCATATCTCGCGCTCCAATTTGAAGTGGAATAAGTAAGTTACTAAAAGTTCCACTTAAACCAGCTGTTAGTACAAAGAATACCATGATGGTACCATGAATTGTAACTAAAGCCAGATAAATATCATTTGCCATAACACCATCAGGTGCAAATTTATCTCCTAATAAAACATTGAATATTTTAAAAGACTCTTCAGGCCACGCTAATTGCATTCTGAAAAGCAAGGACATTGCAATACCAATTACTCCCATAACAATACCAGTAATCAAGTATTGTTTAGCAATCATTTTGTGATCAATACTAAAAATATATTTAGTAATGAACGTGTCTTTATGATGATGTTCGTGCTCGTGATCGTGTCCGTGATCGTGACCGTGCGCTTCTGCTGACATATATGTGTACTTTAAATTTTCTTAATAATATTATTTCATAGCTACTTTAGCTACCGCAGCCTTAACAGTATCGATAACTGCTTTTACAGTATCTTTTACTTTAGCAGCAGTATCTGCAGCGGCACCTTCAACTCCTTCAGCCGGTTTTTCAGCAGCCGCAGCTGCTTTAATATCCTGAGCTAAAGTTGTTTTTTCGCTTAACCATTTTTTATAATCTTCCGGAGTATCTACAACAACTTTCATTTGCATGTTATAATGTGAAGCTCCACAGATTTTATTACATAATAATAAATAATCAAATGTATAAGGATCTAAAGCTGTTCCGCCTTTTGCAACTAACTCTACACTTTTTTCAGCTCTAAGTTTATTGATATTTGCCACCTTTTCAATCATAAATGGCAGCTCTCTGTACTCTGCAGTAGTATAAGTTGGAACAAAAGCAAATTCTGTAACCATTCCAGGCACACAGTTCATCTGCGCTCTAAAGTGAGGCATGTAAGCTGAGTGTAAAACGTCTTGAGAACGCATTTTGAAATGTACTTTTTTACCTTTAGGAATATGTAACTCAGTAACTACAATATCATCTTGAGAGTTTTTATCAGACATATCAACACCTAATGTATTTACACCTTCAATTAAACGTACGTTAGCTTTTCCTAAAACATTATCATTTCCTGCGTATCTAGCTGTCCATTTAAATTGCTGCGCATATAATTCAATCTCGACTACATCTTCATCTTTGTCAACAAACATAATGTTATTCCAAGCATATAATCCATAAAGGATTAAACAAGCTAAAACTACAGATGGAATAATACTCCAGATTGCTTCTAATTTATTGCTATCTGCAAAGAATAATGCTTTTTTATCTTTATGTCCTCTATTTTTAAAAGAGAACCAATATAACAACCCTTGTGTAATAACCTGTACAGTAAAGATTAAAACCCAAGTAATATTCATTAAATTATCTACTAAAAGTCCATGCTCAGAAGCAGGAGTATGAAGCGCCAAATTACCCCATTTTAGTAAGCCATAAATAGTAAATATATAAATGAATGCCAAAAAGCCAAACATAATATATCCCTGAATGTTATTGTCATTATCTGATGCAACTTGAGAATCGTCCGAAGAAGATCCTACTTGAGTAAGATCAAATATCTTGGTCAATTGCCATAATGCAACTGCTAATAAAACTAAAACTATAATTACCAACAAACTTGTCATCTGTTTACTTCTTTAAATATTAATAATGAAAATGTTTACTTTCTTCGATGAAAGGATTTCTTTTTGCAAGCAAAGGTGATTTAGTTAATGCAGTAAATACAACAAATATAAATAATCCTAAGAAGAAAAGAATTGACGCAATTTCAGGAACTCCGATAAACCATTTGTCTCCAACTGTACCAGGCATAATCATATTAAAGAAATCAACATAATGACCTAACAATATTACAACACCCGCCATAACAATAACCCAGCTAAGACGTTTAAAGTCAGTATTGATTAATATTAATAATGGGAAAACAAAGTTCATAACAACTGCACCAAAGAAAGGCAGGTTATATAATTGAATTCTTGTTACAAAATAAGTTACCTCTTCTGGAATATTAGCATACCATATCAACATGAATTGTGAGAACCATAAGTAAGTCCAGAAAACACTAATACCAAACATGAATTTTGCTAAATCGTGAATATGGCTTGTATTTACATACTCTAAATACCCTTTAGATTTTAAATATATTGTAACTAAAGCAATCGTAGTAATTCCACTTACAAAGAAAGAAGCAAAAACATACCATCCAAATAAAGTACTGAACCAATGAGGATCAAATGACATAATCCAGTCCCAAGACATAATTGACTCAGAAACAATAAAGAAAACTAAGAATCCAGCGGATAACTTAAAGTTCTTTTTGTAGTTAAGATCATCATTAGCTTCGTCTTGAGCTAAACAGTTTTTTCTTGAAAAATGACGGTATAAGTTCCATCCTAATAAAAAGATAAAAGCTCTACCAATCCAAAATGGAAAATTTAAATATCCTGATTTTCCTGCAATTATTTCATCATAATCAGCATGAGTAGGATCTGTAACATGCTCACCTAACCAGACAAAAATATGATTGAAGTGTAATCCGCATAAAACTAAGATTATGAAAAAGATGATAGAACCAGCAGGTAAATAAGCTGTAATACCCTGCATAACTCTAAATAAAACCGGAGACCAACCTGCCTGAGCAACTTGTTGAATAGCATAAAAAGCTAAAACCCCCATAGAAAGCAGTAAAAAGAAAATACAAGCTACATATAATGCAGACCAAGGCTTATTTTGCAATTGGTGCAATACGTGAGTCAAATGTTCTGTGTGTTCATCAGCAGCACCAACTTTTGCATGCTCTCCTCCTTTGTGTTCTTCATGTGAACCTTCGGCTGCAGCTTCATGATGTCCTGCTTCTTTATGAGAAACCTCTGCAGATTCCGCATGCGCAGCACCATGTTCTCCATGAGCCTCAGCAGCTAGTATTTTTTCAACTTCTTGAATATCTTTAGGTGCACTTAAAAAACCATACCCAATTCCTAATAGTCCAAGAACCATTAAGATGATAGAAAAAGTTTTTAATTTACTTGAAAATGTATACATATCTATTACGATCAGTTTGTTCAACAATTATAATTGGCTTTTTAGTTTTAGAACATAGTCAGCAACTAACCAACGTTCGTGGGCACTTAATTGATTTGCGTGTGAACCCATTGCATTTAAACCATAAGTTTCAACATGAAATATACTTCCTTCAGTAATATTTCTGTCTTTATAGCTAGGTACTCCAAGAAATTTTTCTCTTTCAACCAATTTACCTTTACCATTACCAGTCGCACCATGGCAGCTGATACAATAAATTTCGAAAAGCTCTTTACCTTTTCCAGAATTTTTTTCTTCTTCAGTCAAAGGAGATTTTAAATTAGCTTTTGCTAATTCATAACCTGCAGTCGAATTTTCATACTCATAAGGTTCAAAACCTCTATTAATAGTTCCTTCTACAGGAAGCTGTCCTTCTTTGTCTCCTTTAAATATTTTTGCTTCTGAATACGGCTCATAGGCTACAGACTCATACATATTCGGGAAATACTGATAGTTTGGTGCCGAATTATTGTGGCAAGATGAAACTAAAATAGTTATACCAACTAAAAGTGTTATTTTATATATCCTTTTCATAGCTACAATTAATTCTTTTCAATTACTTTAACTTCAACAGCTCCTGTACCTTCGAAAAAAGAAACAAGTTCTGCTTCATTATCGTTTACAGCAACTTCCATTAAGAAATGGTCATCTGTTGTTCTTACATCAGGATTCTCAGCTTGCTTAAATGGCCATAATCTACTTCTCATATAAAAAGTAATTACCATTAAGTGCGCAGCGAAGAACACAGTCATCTCAAACATAATTGGCACAAAAGAAGGCATATTCTGAATGAAACTAAAACTTGGTTTTCCACCAATATCCTGCGGCCAGTCATGAATCATAATATAACTCATCATAAATGTTGCAACAGAAATACCAACACATCCATATAGGAAAGCACAAATTGCTAATCTTGTTGGTGCTAAACCCATGGCTTTATCCAATCCGTGAACTGGGAATGGAGTAAAAACCTCTTCAATATGATGATGAGCAGCTCTGGTTTTCTTTACTGCATTCATCAAAATATCATCGTCATTATAAATGGCGTATATTACTTTATTACTCATGATGTGAATCTTTATTTGCTCTTTCTCTAATGTAATTATCTCCTGTTCCTTTCAAAATTGTTTTTACCTCTGCCTGAGCAATTACAGGGAATGTTCTAGAGTATAATAAAAACAATACAAAGAAGAAACCAATTGTTCCAATAAAAATTCCAATATCAACAAATGTTGGTGAGAACATTGTCCAAGAAGATGGAAGGTAATCTCTATGTAAAGAAGTAACAATAATTACGAATCTTTCAAACCACATTCCGATGTTTACAACGATCGAAATAATAAATGAAAACATGATACTTGTTCTTAATTTTTTAAACCACATAAATTGCGGAGAGAAAACGTTACAAGTCATCATTGACCAATATGCCCACCAGTAAGGTCCGGTAGCTCTGTTTAAGAATGCATATTGTTCATACTCTACACCTGAGTACCAAGCTACAAATAGCTCAGTAATGTAAGCCACACCTACAATCGAACCTGTAATCATGATAATGATGTTCATTAATTCGATATGCTGTAATGTGATATATGCTTCAAGGTTAGAAACTTTTCTCATAACGATCAACAATGTATTTACCATTGCAAATCCAGAGAATACCGCTCCAGCAACGAAGTAAGGAGGGAAAATTGTTGTATGCCATCCTGGAATTACAGAAGTAGCAAAGTCCATAGATACGATCGTGTGTACAGAAAGTACAAGAGGTGTAGCTAAACCGGCTAATACTAAAGATACTTCTTCAAAACGCTGCCAGTCTTTAGCTCTTCCGCTCCATCCGAAACTTAGGATAGAATAAACTCTTTTATTAAATGGAGTTATAGCTCTATCACGAAGCATTGCAAAGTCAGGTAATAAACCAGTCCACCAGAAAACTAATGATACCGAAAGATACGTTGAGATTGCGAATACGTCCCAAAGCAATGGTGAGTTAAAGTTTACCCATAAAGATCCAAATTGATTTGGAATAGGTAAAACCCAGTATGCTAACCATGGGCGTCCCATGTGAATAATTGGAAATAATCCTGCCTGAACTACTGAGAAAATAGTCATTGCTTCTGCAGAACGGTTAATAGCCATTCTCCAACGCTGACGGAAAAGTAATAGTACTGCAGAAATCAAAGTTCCAGCGTGACCAATACCAACCCACCAAACGAAGTTAGTAATATCCCAAGCCCAACCAACTGTTTTATTTAATCCCCATGTTCCAATTCCGGTAGATATGGTGTAAATTATACAGCCTAACCCCCAAAGGAAGGCTATTAATGCGATTGAAAATACAATCCACCATTGTTTATTTGCAGGCCCTTCAACAGGGGCTGCCACATCTACGGTTACATCGTGATATGATTTATCACCTATAACTAAAGGTTTTCTAATGGGTGCTTCGTAATGAGACGACATAATCCTTTATATTGTTTCTTAATTAATAATTTTTCTAAGTGTTTCTAACTTTAACATGGTAAACCACATTAGGTTTTGTTCCTACATGCTCTAACAAGTGATATGATCTATCATCAGCAGCTAATTTAGCCACTTTACTTTCAGCATCATTAACATCACCAAATATCATTGCTCCAGAAGAACAAGCACTTGAACAAGCTGTTTGGAATTCTCCATCAACAATTGGACGCCCTTCTTTTTTCGCATTTAATATAGTAGCTTGTGTCATTTGAATACACATAGAACATTTTTCCATAACTCCGCGAGAACGTACGTTTACGTCTGGGTTTAATACCATACGACCTAAATCATCATTCATGTGATAATCGAATTCACTGTTTTTGTTATACAAGAACCAGTTGAAACGACGAACTTTATATGGACAGTTGTTAGCACAGTAACGAGTACCAACACATCTGTTGTATGCCATGTGGTTTTGGCCTTGACGACCGTGAGAAGTAGCTGCAACCGGACAAACTGTTTCACAAGGTGCGTGGTTACAATGTTGACACATTACTGGCTGGAATGCTACTTGTGGATTTTCTCCAGCTTTTTCCATTTCATTAAAAGTAGATAATGAACTAGATAAACCAGCAATTTTTTCTTTTCTTTCGTTATCACCTTCAAAAGTACTTTCAGAAGAATAGTATCTGTCAATACGCAGCCAGTGCATATCACGGCTTCTTCTTACCTCTGCTTTACCAACAACTGGTACGTTGTTTTCAGCGTGACAAGCAATAACACATGCTCCACATCCTGTACAAGCATTTAAGTCAATCGAAAGATTAAAATGATGACCAGTAGTACGATCAAATGATTCCCATAAATCAACAGTAGTTGCTTTAACTTCCTGGTGATCTAAAGATACCATTGGTTGTGGGTTCCAATGTTCAGCATTTTCTTTATTAAATACGTCCAGAGTAGTCTCTTTAATGATATCTCCTCTACCCATTAATGTTTTCTGCCCTTGAACACAAGCAAACTCATGCTCTCCATTTGCTTTAGCAATAGAAACAGATTGAACACTATTGAAATTTTTATATAAAGCGTAAGCATTTAAACCTACTTGCATTTCTTCTTTTAAAGCCGCTTTACGACCGTAACCTACAGCTAAACCAACTGTTCCAACTGCTTGACCTGGCTGAACAATTACCGGAACGTTTTCTAATTTAGAACCATCAGCTGTGGTAATAGTAGCATAACTACCATTTAAACCTCCGTTAGCAACAATTTCATTTGATAACCCTAATTTTTTAGCATCTGCATTTGAAACTGTAACATAGTTATCCCAAGAAACTCTTGTAATAGGATCCGGAAACTCTTGCAGCCAAGGGTTGTTTGCATGTTGTCCATCACCCATTCCTGTTTTAGTATACAATACCAATTCAAAGTCTCCCGCAGATTTTGATTTTGCAAGTGCACTTGCAGCACCAGCGAAATCAAACGAACCACCAGCTAAAGCAGTAGAACCAATTACAAAAACACCATCATGTAAAACTTTATTCCAAGAAGAACCAGCAATGATTGCTCCAGAATTAACCTTTAAATAATCATAGAAATTACCCGGTGTTCCGTTCAATGACAATAAAACATCTTGAAATTGTTTTGTATCAAAGATTGGACGAATTGTAGGCTGAGTTAAACTGTAAGTTCCTTTTGTTATTACCACATCACCCCAGGACTCTAAATAATGAGGCGCTGGAGCAGCAATTGTAGTTATAGCAGCAGTTTCATCTTCTTTTAAAGAAAAAGCAACTGATGTTTTAACTTTTTTCAATCCAGAAACAAAAGAAGCAGAATCAGCTAAAGTATAAGCAGGATTAACGCCACTCATAATTAAAGTATGAACACTTCCTGCATTCATATCTTTTAATAATTGTCCCACAACAGCATTAGAACCTTTTCTAATTTGTCTGGTTCCTGCAGTACTAAAAGCTTCACTAGCCAATGCCTGATTGATAGCTAAAACTAATAATTGTGCATTTTTATCTTCGATTCCTGATACCAAAATTCCTTTTGTACCAGAAGCTTTTAATTGCTGTGCTGCTTTTACAACTTCTGCTTTAAATTTAGCATCTAAAGCAACCGGAACAGAAGCACCAACAACGATATTATAAATTTGAACTAAAGCTTGTTTTTGATCAGCTGTACTCATAGGTACACGCTTATCAGCAGCAGCTCCAGATAATGTCATATTTGATTCGAACTGAAAGTGACGAGACATTTTTCCGTTTTGAGGAATACGTCCTTTTGCATATCCAGCATCATATCCGCCACCTTGCCAGTCTCCTAAGAAATCAGCACCAACAGATACAATTAATGAAGCTTTTGAAAAGTCATAATCAACCAAAGCTCTCTCTCCATATACAGTTTCGAATGCATCTAATGCATCAGAAGAAGAAACCGCATCATAAACAACATGTTTTGCATTTGGGTTTTTAGCAATAAACTCACCTATTAATTTCTCAGTAGATGGACTTGCTAAAGTATTAGTTAATAATACTACTTGACCTCCTTTTGCTTTTGCATCAGCCAAACTTGATTTAATTTTTAAATCAACAGCTGACCAGCTGCTAGCTTTTCCATCCAATTTAGGTGCTTTCAAACGCATGCTGTCATATAATCCTAAGATAGATGCATGAATTCTTGCATTGGCTGAAAACTTAGCTCCGGAGATAGTATTGTTTTCAATTTTAATTGGACGACCCTCACGAGTTTTTACCAAAAGGTTAGCAAAATCAAAACCATCAAAAACAGTAGTTGCATAATAATCTGCAACCCCAGGAATGATTTGCTCTGGTTGTAATACATAAGGGATAGACTTGTGCACAGGACCTTCACAAGCAGCAAGTGTAACTGCCGCAGTACTAAATCCTACGTACTTTAAAAAGTCACGACGTGAAGTTCCAGATGAAGCTAAAGCATCTGCATTTCCCAAGAATTCATCTGTAGGAATTTCTTCAACAAATTCGTTATTTCTAAGCGCCTCAACAATAGAACTATTTTCTAGTTCTTCAACACTTTTCCAGTATTTTTTGTTTGATGACATTGTATATAAATATTAAAATCTTAATAATTCGATTAATAGTGGCATTTACCGCATTCTAAACCTCCCATTTGCGCTGCAGTTAATTTCTCTACACCGTATTTTTTAGAAAGTTCAGCATGAATTTTATCATAATATGCATTTCCTTCCATCTTAACATCAGTTTTTCTATGGCAATCAATACACCATCCCATTGTTAATTTAGAGTATTGCTTCATGATTTCAAATTCCTGCACTGGACCGTGACAAGTTTGACATTCAACTCCAGCAACAGAAACGTGTTGTGAGTGGTTGAAATAAACAAAATCAGGAAGATTGTGAATACGAACCCATTTTACAGGCTGTGTTTTTCCGGTATAAACTTGTTTAGTTTTATCCCATCCAACAGCATCGTATAATTTTTGAATCTGAGCATCATAAAATGCTTTGCTGTACTCAGCAGTAGCAGTTGTTTCTGCAACTTCAGAAATATTTTTATGACAGTTCATACAAACATTTAAAGAAGGAATACCAGCAGTTTTACTTACACGTGCAGCTGAGTGACAATATTTACAATTGATCTCGTTATCTCCTGCGTGAATTTTATGCGAATAGTGAATTGGCTGAATTGGTTCATAATTTTGATCAACACCAACCTGCATCAAGTATCCATATACAAAATAACCACTAGCTAAAAGCAAAAATATAGAAGTAACTAATACTAAAAATTGGTTTTTAGCAAACGCTTTCCAAATTGGAATTCTGCCCTCTTTTGGAGCCACTTCAATTCCATTATTACTAGCAACTTTAGTTAATACTTTGTTCACCATAAACAACATAACAACCAAAATAGCCATCACTAAAGCAAGAGCTCCTAAAATAATATTATTAGAAATTCCACTTCCTTCAGCCTGAGGACCAGTTGGTAAAGCAGTTGCAGTTCCAGCAGGTTTTTCAGGTATAGGCTGAGAAGTATAAGCGATAATATTATCAATATCAGCTTCTGCCAATTGTGGAAAAGAAGTCATTACTGACTTGTTGTTTTCCTCAAAAAGTTTAACAGCAACAGGATCTCCTGATTTAATCATATCAGAACTGTTGTGTACCCACTTGTAAATCCATGCCATATCGTGCTTAGAAGCAACACCTCTTAAAGCAGGACCAGTTGATTTAGCATCTAATTTGTGACATGCAGCGCAATTTGCATTAAAAAGTTCTTTCCCTTTTACCGGATCACCACCAGCAGATGCCGCAGCAGGAGCCGCAGCAGCTTCAGTCGCCGCAGCAGCAGCAGCAGGATCTTGAGCAAATGAAGTTAGGGAGAAAATCAACGTTAGCGACAAACTAAGTAATAATTTTCTTGAGATCGAATTATGGTTACCCACCTTTTTCATATAGTATAATAATTATCTACTAATTTTTGGTATGATTTTTTCTGTAATAAATCAGACAAAAACTAATACCTTCTTTTAAAACTTGCACAAAAATACGACTTATGAACTATTCTCAAAACCTTAAAATAGTCTTAAATATCAATTTATATCAATTCTAAATAATATTAAAATTTCGCATACAAACTTTAAATAGTATTTTTGCATAAAAACCATCACATTATGAGAATTTTAACCTCTTCAAAAAACGTTTTCTTAACATTCACAATGCTGACATTGGCATATAATATTCATGCTCAAAGCCAAAATTTAACACTAAATCAAGACCCAAAGTTTGAACAATTACTGAACGACAAACGTAAATTTAACACATCAATAAGTACAAACGATTCTTATCGAATTCAAATTTTTAGCGGCAAAAGTGAAGACGCAAAAAAGACCTTGTCTGACTTTAAAAGAGAATACACAAATATTGATGGCACCATAATTTTTAACACTCCAAATTACAAGGTTATTGTAGGGAATTTTAAATCAAGAATAGAAGCAGAACGAAATTTAGCTGACATCAGAAAAAAGTACAAAAGTGTATTTTTACTTAAACCAGGAAAGTAAAAATTACAAACACTTAAATAACAAATAAAGGTAACTCTAACTGAGTTACCTTTATTGTTTTAATACAACTCTATATAAGGCAGCACTATTACACTACCAAATTATTTCTGGAAATATTTTTAACTTAATTTTTATCAATTTTAATTAACGTCCTTCTTATTTCTAACTGCAGCCAGCACTTCAAACATTTCTTCTTTCACCCCCACTAAATCTTCCCGAAAACTCTGGTTGGCAAAAAGACATTCAACAGTTGCTTTTCCCATAATTCTCCCCATCTCTACATCACTATGCCAATGTGCATTACAAACAACACGGCTTTCTCCAAAATCATATCCTCGTTTTAGTATTGCCTCTTTATTATGTGGAAAAATTTCAATTAAAATCAACGACCAGGCACAGCCAACAGCTGCATGACCAGATGGGAATGAACCAACTTTTCTCAATATTTCTTCCTGATCCGGTGTACAGGTTCTTGAACTATTAACAACAAATGGACGTACACGATTATAATAATTCTTTGCTGCATACGTTGACAACCCGGCATCTGTCATTACCCTGCGCATAAGTGTATAAAGTTTAGGCGTATTTTGCTCATCAATCTCAATTTCCAAAACAGCCCCAAAACATTTAGCCGCAATAGGGAATGACAGATCTGCATCGCTGGCAGCTTTCAAAAAACGAACCTTATCATTAGATTCAACTGCCTTTTTTGCATATTCTAAATCAATTTCATAAGCTCGAGAGGCAATCTCCGGCGGCGGCGACAGCAGCTCCAAACTATTCGGCATTTCTTCTTCAGATAAATATCCATACAACAAACCAGGCATAATTGCCCTTAGCTGTTCAACGGTCGTAAATTTAGAAATAACATTATTACGCTTAAAACTTTTACGAACAAGCTTACTAATAATATGAATTATTTTTAATCCCATATCCAACATTCATCTAAACTTCTACATATACCTGTTTTCTCTTAATTTTAATTACAATCAAACCTAAACATCAACAAACCTATTAATATCTAAAACCTTAAAACAAAGAAATAAATAATTCAGGAATCACAACACTCCTGTTTTTCAATATTATGTTTCATATTATAAGATGCAACATATTTTATTATCAAATTCCAAAATATACTAAACAAAAAAATCCCGATTGCTCGGGATTTTTTACAGATTAAAATATACTAAATTATTTCAATTTCTTTTTAATGGCTACTTCATGGTAAGCTTCAATAACATCATTCATTTCGATATCATTAAATCCTTTAATTTGGATACCACAATCGTAACCTTTACTTACTTCCTTAACATCATCTTTGAATCGTTTTAAAGCAACCAAGTCACCTGTATGAACTACAACTCCATCTCTAATAACTCTAATTTTAGAAGTTCTTAAGATTTTACCATCTGTCACCATACAACCAGCGATTGAACCTACTTTAGAAATTTTGAAAATCTCACGGATTTCAGCAGTTCCTAAAACTTCTTCTTTCATTTCAGGAGCTAACATTCCTTCCATCGCATCTTTCAAGTCATCGATTGCTGCGTAGATGATAGAATAGTAACGGATATCGATTTCCTCTTTATCGGCAAGCTGTCTTGCATTTCCGGCAGGACGAACATTAAATCCAATAATAATCGCGTCTGATGCAGAAGCCAGCATAACGTCTGTTTCTGTAATTGCACCAACTCCTTTATGTATAATATTAATTTGAATTTCTTCAGTAGAAAGTTTAGAGAACGAATCTGACAATGCTTCAACAGATCCATCAACGTCTCCTTTAAGTATTACGTTCAATTCCTTAAACTGACCAAGAGCGATACGACGTCCAATTTCGTCAAGTGTAATATGACGCTGCGTACGTACAGATTGTTCACGCATTAATTGAGAACGTTTAGATGCAATTTGTTTTGCTTCTTTTTCGTCTTCAAATACATTAAACTTATCACCCGCTGTTGCAGCTCCATCTAAACCTAAAACAGATACCGGAGTCGAAGGACCAGCTTCTAAAACAATATGTCCTCTTTCATCATGCATCGCCTTAACTTTTCCATGATGTTTTCCTGCCAGCATGTAGTCTCCAACTTTAAGAGTTCCGTGCTGAACTAAAATTGTTGATACATATCCTTTTCCTTTATCTAAGAAAGCTTCAACAACTGTTCCTTGAGCCGCTTTATTTGGATTAGATTTTAAATCTAAAATTTCAGCTTCTAATAAAACTTTTTCTAATAATTCTTTTACTCCTGTTCCAACTTTTGCAGAAATATCATGTGACTGAATTTTTCCACCCCAATCTTCAACAAGTAAATTCATACTAGCCAGACGCTCTTTGATTTTCTCAACATTAGCATTTGGTTTATCAATTTTATTGATTGCAAATATAATTGGCACTCCCGCAGCTTGCGCATGAGAAATAGCTTCTTTTGTTTGCGGCATGATATCATCATCCGCCGCTACTACAATAATAGCAATATCGGTAACCTGAGCTCCACGTGCACGCATCGCGGTAAACGCCTCGTGACCTGGTGTATCTAAGAATGCAATTTTTTGACCATTATCAAGAGTTACTCCGTAAGCCCCAATGTGTTGCGTAATACCTCCAGACTCACCAGCAATAACATTTTCTTTACGGATATAATCCAGTAAAGATGTTTTACCGTGATCGACGTGACCCATTACAGTAACGATAGGCGCTCTGGTTACTAAATCTTCTTCTTTATCTTCAACAACCTCGATTGCTTCTTCGATATCAACAGTAATAAACTCAACTTCGTAACCAAATTCATCAGCAACAATAGTTAATGTTTCAGCATCTAAACGCTGATTCATCGTTACCATGATTCCAAGAGACATACAAGTTCCAATTACTTTAGTAATCGGCACATCCATCATGATTGCAATTTCACCAACTGTAACGAATTCTGTAACTTTAATTGTTTTACTTCCTTCGTCAAGAGCTCTTTGCTCGTCATCAGATTTCTGACGGTGTGTTTCTCTCTTATCTCTTCTGTATTTAGCAGCTTTAGATTTACCTCCTTTACCCTGAAGTTTTTCAAGAGTTTCTCTAATTTGGTTTTTTACCTCTTCCTCAGTAGGTTCAACTTTTGCAACAATTGCCGGACGGTTTCCTTTTACAAAACCTGGTCTTGCACTTCTGTTAGCATTAAAGCCTCCGCCTCCTGTATTTGGAGTAATTTTATTAGGATTTGGTGTTCCCGGCGCATTTCCTGTCGCAGGTTTTGGCGCACCCGGCGTACCAGGTTTAGGAGCGATTCTTTTACGCTTATTTTTATTAGCGTTATTATTGTTTCCTGCTCCCGGAACTCCAGGTTTATTTGGAGTAATTTTCGGTTCTTCCTTCTTTTTCTTAGGCTTGTTAAATTGAGATAAGTCAATTGTCTGCCCAGTAAGAGTAGTTCCTGATAATTTTTGATATTGGGTAGTGATCGTTTCTTCAGCAGTTGCAGGATCAGTTGAAACAATTGGCTCCTGAGCTGTTTTAGAATTCTCAGCTTTTACTTCTTTTTTCTCTATAATAATTGGTTTTTCCACCTTTTTCTCTTCAGATACTACAGAAGCTGCAGGCTCAGATGGTGTAGTTTCTTTTTGAACAGGCTTTTCTGTTTGAGATGGAGCAACAGCTTTAGGCTCTTCAGCTTTAACTGGTTCTTCTGGAGAAACTGCAGGTTTTTTTGGATTTAAATCAATTTTACCAACTTGAACAGGTCCGGTTACAACAGCTCTCGCTTTAATGATTTCTTGTTGTTTCTGACGTTCTTCGTCTTGTCTGCGTTTGTCCTCGATTTCTTTCTCACGTTCAACACGCAATGCTTCTTTTTCTTTTCTTTTCTCTTCTCCTACTTCTTTAGAAGCTTCCTTATTCCCCTTATCGCCCGCAAATTGGCTTTGCAGGATATTAAATTCACTGTCAGAAATTTTAGCATTTGGATTTGCATCAATAGCAATTCCCTTATCTTTTAGATAATCAACAGCTCTTTCTAACGAGATATTTAATTCCCTTAAAACCTTGTTTATTCTTATTACTCTCTCTTCAGACATATAACCTTTTTATTATTACCTTTTTCGTTGTGTTGTTAGAGTTTAGGATAACTAGCTATCAAACTCTTCTTTTAGTATTTTCATAACATCAAGAATTGTTTCCTCTTCTAAGTCTGTTCTTCTTACTAAATCTTCTACTTCTTGTTTTAAGATACTTCTAGCTGTATCTAAACCAATTTTTGCGAATTCTTCGATAACCCAGTCTTCGATTTCATCTGAAAACTCTGTTAATTCAACATCGTCATCGTCTTCGCCATTTGCAGTATCACCTTCTCTGATTACATCTAACTCATAACCCGTTAGCTGACCTGCTAATTTAATATTATGACCTCCTCTACCAATTGCTTTAGAAACTTCTTCTAATTTCAAGAAAACTTCTGCTCTTTTGTTTTCTTCATCAATTTTGATTGAAGAAACTTTTGCAGGGCTCAATGCTCTTGTAATAAACAATTGAATATTGTTTGTATAGTTGATTACATCGATATTTTCGTTTCCTAATTCGCGAACGATACCATGAATACGGGATCCTTTCATACCAACACACGCTCCAACAGGATCAATTCTGTCATCATAAGAATCTACAGCAACTTTTGCTTTTTCTCCCGGAATACGAACTACATTTTTAACTGTAATTAAACCGTCAAATACTTCAGGAATTTCTTGTTCAAATAATTTTTCCAAAAACTTCTCAGAAGTTCTGGACATAATAATTTGTGGTTTATTTCCTTTTAACTCAACGCTTTCAATGATTCCACGAACATTATCTCCTTTACGGAAAAAGTCAGATGGAATTTGTTTTTCTTTTGGAAGTACAATTTCGTTTCCTTCATCGTCAACTAAAATAACAACTCTTGGACGCACGTGGTGTACTTCGGCAGTATAAATATCTCCAATAATGTCTTTAAACTGCTTATAAAGATTTGTATTATCGTGTTCGTGAATTTTAGATATTAAGTTTTGACGCAAAGCCAAAATAGCTCTTCTTCCTAAATCAATCAATTTAACCTCTTCAGAAACCTCTTCACCAATTTCAAAATCCGCCTCGATCATTCTTGCTTCAGTCAAAGTAATTTCTTCGTTTTCAAAATCCAGATCTTCGTCAGCAACGATAACTCTTCTTCTCCATATCTCCATATCCCCTTTGTCAGGATTTATAATGATATCGAAATTATCATCAGAACCGTATTTTTTCTTCAATGCATTTCTAAACACGTCCTCTAAAATTGCCATAAGCGTTACACGATCAATAAGTTTATTATCTTTAAACTCTGAGAATGAATCGATTAATGCTAAATTTTCCATGCGAATTCTTTAATTAAAATGTTACTGTAACAACTGCCTCTTTAATTTCTGTATAAGGTATCTGTTGTTCTTTTTGAACTGTTTCCTTTCCTTTTCCTACTTTTTTCGGTTCTCTTGCCTCCCAAGACAAAATTATAAAAACATCGTTAGCTTCTATCAATTCTGCTTCAATTTTTTCATTATTTGTAGTAACAATCAACGTTCTACCAATATTTTTCTTGTATTGTCTTATCAATTTCAAAGGAGAACCAACTCCAACTGATGCTACTTCAAGCGAAAAATCCTGTTCTTCACGATCCAGATTATTCTCGATTGCACGACTAATATCGATACAATCCTGAAGTGCAACTCCATTATCTCCGTCTAAACCAACACTAATTTTAAAAGAATCTGAAACCGCAAGATCAATCAAAAAGATCGATGGCTTTTCCAGAAGAGCTTCTGTAATTAATTCGTTTACTTTTTCCTTAAATGTCATAATTTTATAAAAAGAGGGGACATTTAGTCCCCTCATTATTTAGATTTTAATAAATAACGGTGCAAATATAGTGATTTTTTTATAAATCAAATAAATAGATTGCTCTAAAAATATTTCTTATCTTTATAGAAGCATTCAAAACATATTATTCAAATAATTTAACCCGAAAATTATGAAACGAATTTTAGTACCTACTGATTTTTCAGAACATGCAGAACACGCCTTAAAAATTGCAGCTCAAATCGCCAAAAAAAACGATTCTGAAATCATTATTTTACATATGCTCGAATTCCCGCATCAAACTAATGATGCAATATTTGGAGGTGTAGGCATTCCCGAAACCATGCTTTTTATGCAAAAAGCAAACGAAACTCTTGACACAATCTCACAAAGTTCTTTCCTGGATGGGATTCAGGTTACAGAAATTGTAAAAATGGACAGGCCAATTCACGGCATCACACAAGTAAGCAAAGATTATAACATTGATTTAATCATTATGGGTTCACACGGCTCTGCCGGAGTTGAAGAATTACTAATTGGTTCAAATACTGAAAAAGTTGTAAGAAATTCTGAAATTCCTGTTTTAGTTATCAAAAAAGACATTTCAGATTTTAACGTCCAGAATATTGTTTTCGCCTCTGATTTTACAGAAGAAACTAAAAAACCGTTTGAAAAACTTTTAAACTTTTCAAAATCATTTGATGCAAAAATTCATCTGGTTACAATCTGCACACCAAACAGCTTTAAACCCACACATGTAATCGAAAAAGCAATTAATAATTTCACCAATCATTTCAATCTTACAAATTACGATACACATATTTACAATGACACCAATATTGAAAAAGGAATTATCAATTTCTCTAACAGTATAAATGCCGATGTTATTGGAATGTGCACTCACGGAAGAACCGGTTTTGCACACTTCTTCAATGGAAGCATAAGTGAAGGATTAGTAAATCACGCGGTAAAACCCGTTATTACCCTTAAAATTTAAACCAAAATCCTAATGAAGAAATAACACTTGTTTTTTAAATTTATTCCATAAAAAAAGCCTCTCGATTGAGAGGCTTTTATGTTGGTCTACTAGGACTCGAACCTAGAAAGACTGCACCAAAAACAGTTGTGTTACCATTACACCATAGACCAGCAATGCTGTTAAGCGGGTGCAAAATTAAACCTTTATTTAACTTATGCAAATTTTTAAGTCAACTTTTTTGCATAAAAAAAAGCCTCTCGATTGAGAGGCTTTTTATGTTGGTCTACTAGGACTCGAACCTAGAAAGACTGCACCAAAAACAGTTGTGTTACCATTACACCATAGACCAGCAATGCTGTTAAGCGAGTGCAAATTTAAGGTTTTATTTAGTTTGCACAAACTTTTTAGTCAAAAAAAATGCTTTTTTTCATTTTTTTTCATTTTAAAGCCGCGTACTTTCTTCAAAGCACCTTATACACAACACATTAATCTTTACAGATAGTTTTATAGAATTTTTTGTTAATGCTCGTTTCTTTACGCAAAAAAACATTTTCTTTGTAGACTAGAAAAACACACAAAATTTTAACTCCTAAATATGGCACAATTCAATTTCAATAAATGGAATACTATTATTGGTTGGTTTGCATTTGCAATCGCTTTAATTACCTACACATTAACTGTCGAACCTACAATGAGCTTTTGGGATTGCGGCGAATATATTGCCACAGCAGCTAAACTAGAAGTTGGCCACCCCCCGGGAGCACCTTTATTCCAAATGATGGGCGCATTCTTTGCCATGTTTGCAACAGATGCTCAGCATGTGGCCTTAATGGTAAATATGATGTCTGTTTTTTCTAGCGCATTTACAATTTTATTCATGTTTTGGTCTTCGTCTATGATTTTAAAGAAAATCATAGCACGTTTTACCGAAATTAATCAAAATAATTCTATTGTAATTTTAGGAAGTTCTTTTGTAGGAGCACTAGCCTATACTTTCTCTGACAGTTTTTGGTTTAATGCTGTCGAAGCAGAAGTTTATGCAATGGCTTCCTTGCTAATAGCATTACTTTTTTGGCTTGGATTACGCTGGGAACAAGATATGGACAAACCAAAAGGAAACAAATGGTTATTAATCATCTCTTTGGTTATTGGTCTTTCATTTGGAGTTCACTTTATGGCGTTATTAACGATTCCGTCAATTGGATTTCTTTACTACTTTAAACATTACGAAAAAGTTACAATTAAAAACTTTCTTATTGCCAATGTGGCTGTAATAGGAATTTTGTTGTTTATATTCAAATTACTTCTGCCTTTAACGATGGCATTCTTTGGTAAAACCGAAATTTTTATGGTAAACAGTTTAGGACTTCCTTTTAATTCCGGAACTATTTTCGTGGTTTTACTTTTAATTGCTTTCTTCTATTTTGGATTAAAATTTACCAGACAAAAAGGATTGATTTTTTATAACACCATTATCCTTTGTATCTTATTTATATTAATTGGTTTTTCTACCTGGATCATGTTACCTGTTCGTGCAAATGCCAATACAGTAATCAACGAAAACAAACCATCTGATGCTGCCGAGGTTTTAGCCTATTATAATCGTGAGCAATACGGTGTAAACCCATTATTTTACGGCCCGCAGTATACTGAAGTTTTTTCCGGTCTTGACGCTAATGTTCCATATTTAGACAAAAAACCTAACTACGAAAGAGATTATAAAACGGGTAAATATATCATTACCAACAATTATAAAAACGCAGAACAAAACAGCGACGATAATCAAAAAACGGTTCTGCCAAGAATGTGGAGTACAGAAACCGGACACATTCAAAACTATATCAATTTTACAAATCCTCCTAAATTTCGAATCAATCCAAACTATAATTATGAGGATGATTTAGGTAAATACGGAATTGATCCAAGCCAATTAACAGAAGAAGAATATAATAAGGCAATAGGGCAGCTTCGTAATGAGGTTGAAAAAACAATTGGTGAATTTAGAAACGCCTATGCCCAAAAACAAATTGACAATGAAGGCTATGTTAAGTTCCTAAATAGCTATAAAGATTATTTAATTATAGAAAAACCTTCTACTGTAGATAATTTCAGTTTTATGTTCGAATATCAATTTGGATATATGTATTGGAGATATTTAATGTGGAATTTTGTTGGACGTCAAAGTGATGTTCAGGGAAAATACGACAATTTAGATGGAAACTGGATTAGCGGAATCAAAGCTCTTGACTCTATTCATTTAGGTTCTCAGGACAAATTACCCGCTGATGTTTTAAACAACAAAGGGCGTAATGTTTATTATTTCATTCCTTTCATTTTAGGCTTAATCGGAATAATGTATCATGCTAATAAAGATCTTAAAAGCTTTTATGTTCTTCTGGCACTATTTTTATTTACCGGAATCGCATTAAAAATCTATTTGAACGAAAGACCTTTTGAACCTCGTGAAAGAGATTATGCTCTGGTTGGATCTTTCTATGTTTTTGCAATCTGGATTGGCTTCGGGGTTTATTCTTTATATGAAAGTATTCAAAAATATATTGCTCCAAAAATTGCCGGACCAATTATTATTGCAGGAAGTTTATTGGCAGCGCCGGTTTTAATGGCTTCTCAAAACTGGGATGATCACGACAGATCAAACAGATACACTGCTGTTGCAATGGCAAAAGCATATTTGAGTTCGTGTGACAAAGATGCTATTTTGTTTACCATTGGTGACAACGATACGTTCCCTCTTTGGTATGCACAGGAAATCGAACATTTTAGAACTGATGTTAAAATCGTAAATACGAGTCTTTTCATGACAGATTGGTACATTGATCAAATGAAAGCCAAATCATATGAATCTAATCCCTTACCGATATCATTTACTCACGATCAATATGTTGGGGATAACTTAGATTATGTAGCTCATATACCGAAGATAGAAACACGCTGGAATATAAAAGATTTTCTTGATTTTATTAAAAACCCAAAATCAACTGTAGGTTTACAAAACGGACAAACAATTCATTTTTATCCAACGAATAAAATTAGAGTGAATGTTGACAAAAACATCATTATCAAAAATAAGATTGTAAATCCTAAATACAATGATTCAATTGTTCCTTATATGGATATTGACATTAAAGGAAGTGCACTTTATAAAAACAGACTGATGATGCTGGACATCCTGGCTAATAACAACTGGAAACGTCCAATTTATTTTAGCGGAGGAGCTTTTGATGATGAAGATTATTTATGGTTAAAAGACTATCTGCAGTTAGACGGAATGGTTTACAAATTAGTTCCTGTTAGAAACGTACCTTCTAAAGATGGCGGGCCTATGGATATGGGACAGATTGATGCCGATAAAATGTACGATATCGTGATGAAATGGGACTGGGGCAACAGCGAAAGCGAAAAAATCTATCACGATCCAGAAACCAGAAGAAACAGTATTACATACCGTACAAATTTATCTCGTTTAATGAATGAACTTATTGCCGAAGGCAAAATTGACAAGGCCAAAAATGTAATCAATTTAGCAATAACTAAAATGCCACTGGACAAATTTGGTTATTACTCTTTAGTAGAGCCATTTGCTGGTGGATATTACAAAGTAGGAGAAACGGCCAAAGCGCACGATTTATTAGATAAACTGGTTAATAAATACAAGGAAAACTTAAATTATTATGCTACCCTGCCTCCAGGTGACCAAACTGATCTGGCAATGGATATTATTACAGATATTGAACGTTACAGAAGTTTACTTCATGTTATGAAGGAAAATGAAGACAAAGTTTTCTATGAAAAACATAAAACAGTATTTAATACGTATGTAAATGTTTTTGAACGTTTTGGACGCGAAAAAGAATAATAATATACGAAAAATATATTGATTAAAAAAATGCAGTGCTTCTTGATAAAAAGCGCTGCATTTTTTATTTTTACATAGATATAAATAAAACCAAAATGAGCTTTTATTGGGTAAAAACTAATTCATTTATTAAAAAGGTGTTTTCTAAATATTGTTGGGATATTCCAAACAACGAAAAGAAAATATACTTAACGTTTGATGACGGCCCAACCCCAGAAATTACAGACTGGGTTTTATCTGAACTAAAAAAGTTTGATGCAAAAGCGACTTTCTTCTGCATTGGAAAAAACATTAAAGCAAATTTGTCTTTATTTGAAAAACTAATCCGAGACGGGCATTCTATTGGAAATCACACTATGAATCATGTAAATGGCTGGAAAATTCACACAAACGATTATATCGAAAATGTAAATAACTGCGCCAAGATTTTAGAAGAAGAAATAAAACCTAACAATTTAATATTTCGCCCGCCTTACGGGAAAATCAAAAAAGCGCAATCTAAAATTTTACGAAAACTAGGCTATAAAATAATTATGTGGGATGTTTTAAGCGCCGATTTCGACCAAAGTATAACTCCTGAAAAATGCCTTGAGAATGTTACTAAAAATGTAAAATCAGGGAGTGTAATTGTATTTCATGACAGCATAAAAGCATCGCCAAATTTAAAATTTGCTTTACCAAAAACACTGCATTTTTTAAAAGAGAATGGATATAAATTTGATATTATTCATTAGAAAATCAGAACAATATCTTATTTTCGGAAGTTTTTATACATCGAATTGATCCTGAACAATCCCGATAAGTGTATTTGCGTCAAGTTCTCCGGATTGTCTCCAGATCATTTGCCCTTCTTTATAAATCATTAAAGTCGGAAGTCCTTTAATTCGTAATGCTTCGGCCAGTTCCTGATTTTTATCGACATCAATTTTAATTACCTTCGCTTTGTCTCCAAGCGCAGCCGCGACATCCTTTATTACCGGATGCATCAATACTGATGATTCGTTCCAATCTGTGTAGAAGTCAATTAGCACTGGAACCTGAGCATTTATTAGTTCTCCAAATTTTGACATAAAACCAAAAATTTAATTCTTTTAATCTATTAAAAAGATATAATTAATACAAATGTAGCATTTTTAACGAATTAAGCCACATTCTTGCCTTTTTTTAGTTCAATCACCGTGATTTCAGGCATAATTCCAACTCGTCCCGGATAGGCATGAAAACCAAATCCGCGGTTTACATAAACATATCTGCCGGCTTCTTCATAAAGCCCTGCCCATTGTTTATAAATATATTGCGCCAGACTCCACTTAAAATATCCCGGAATTTCAATTCCAAACTGCATTCCGTGTGTGTGTCCTGATAACGTTAAATGAAAGTTTTTAGGGTGTTTTTTAATTTCATATTCCCAATGACTTGGATCATGGCTCATCAACACCTTAAAATCATCACGGTGAAGATTTTCTGAAGCCTTATTAAGATCTCCTGCCTTTTTAAAATTCTTTCCCCAGTTTTCAACACCAACCAAAGCAATTTTATCAGCTCCTTTTTGAATATATTTATTTTCGTTTAATAAAAGATTAAATCCTATTTTACCATAAAGATTCTTGATTTCTGCGAAGTTTTCATCTTTTTCTTTTTCAGATGGCCAGGTCACATACTCTCCGTAATCATGATTTCCTAAAACAGCATATTTCCCGTACTTGTAATCTTTAATTCTGCTAAAAGTTTCCAGCCACGGGTGCATTTCTTTGGCATGCGTATTTACAATATCTCCGGTAAACAAAATTATGTCTGATTCCTGTTCATTAATCAAATCAACTGCATATTTAATTTTATCAGGATTATCAAAACTTCCGCTGTGTACATCTGAAATCTGGGTTATTTTAAAACCATCAAATTCATCTGGAAGATCCGGAAAGAATATAGTCTGCTTAAATACTTTAAAATTATATTTTCCCTCAAAAATCCCATAAATCAAAGACAAAAACGGAACCGCTGCTAAACCTAAAGCTAACTGGCTGACAAATTTTCGTCTGTCCGGCATCATTTCTTTTCGAGGCGTATTGTACATGCAGTAATTTAATATACTGGTCCCAATCCTAAAAATATCTTCTCCAAACATTATCAGCGTAAGCAAAATTTTGGGAACATAAACCAATAACATTAATCCCATAGTAAACATGGTTTGTCTGGTCTGCCCAACAGAACGGTCAAATTGCGTAAAGGAATATATAATGAAAACTAAAAGCAGTACACTTATAATTTGATAGCTGATCAAAACCCATCTTAATTTGATTAAAGTACGAAAGGCTTGATACGAATAGAACTCAATAAACAGAAAGAGAGCACATAGAATTACAAAACGAAGGATCATTTATTTACAGTTTTAAGCAAAGTAACAAAGAATGAAAATTTAATCGCTTTTTATTATCAAAAATTTAACTCAAATAATAGCAAAAGCCGATAGATTTCTCTATCAGCTTTTGCAGCCAAATTATTTAAAACCTTTAGTCTACAACAAAGTTTATTTAATAAACTTATATTGTGTTATTTTTGTGCTTTTGCTGCCTCTGGCTTAGCTTCTGCTTTTTTAGTTTTTTTATCGGCTTTTTTATCTTTTTTAGCCGTTTTTGCTTCTTTAGCCGGAGTCTCTTTTACTGGAGCTGTCTGAGCATTTACCATTACAGTTGTTCCTAAAACTGCTGCTGCTAATAAAACTATTTTTTTCATGATTATAGATTTTGTGATTACTATTTCTTTATTTATACCTCAAAGATAGAATCAGTAAATGAAGACAAAATGAAGATTGAACCAATCAGAAAAAATTAACTTTTAATTGTGTTTTTGCATTTCCGGAAACAATAAAGTAAAAGTTGTTCCTTCGTTTATAATAGAGGTAACTTTAATCTCAATATGATGAAAAACAGCTATACTCTTAGCAATTGCAAGACCTAACCCCTGCCCTTCCTGATCAGAACTTACTCTGGCAAATCGGTTGAAGATATTTTCAATTTGCGATTCGTTTAAACCAATGCCAAAATCTGTAATTGAAATAATATATTGATTTTGCAAAAAGCCATCAGAAACAATAATACTTCCGTCCTGCTTATTATACTTTATGGCATTTGTAACTAAATTATAGATCAAAATATGAATTAAGGTTTTGTTTCCCTTAAAAGCAAAATCATATTCCATTTTATTAACGAACTCAATGCCTTTATCGTCAATACGATCCTGAAGATCTTCCTGAAGATCCTTTATAATTTCCTGAAAACTGATATTTTCGCTGGCTTCATATTGATTGTTTTCAATCCGTGAAATCAGCAGTAAATTATTGATGATTTTTTTCAGCATATCAAGCGTTTTCAATGAACCTGCGATTTTATCCACCGCATTATCATCTAAAGAATCATTTTGCAGTAAATTCTCCAGTTTGTTTTTCAATAAAGCAATCGGGGTCAAAAGTTCGTGAGAAACATTAGAAATAAACTGTTTTTCTTTTTTAAAAAGCTCTGCAATACGATTCATCATTTGGTTTAAAACCAAATCTAATTCTCTAAAATCTCTTGATTTTGCTTTTATCGGAGTATGATCAAAAACCTCTGGTTCGTTGACCCGCCTTATTTTAGTATCAATAATTTTATAAAACGGTTTCAGTAAATATTCGATATAAAAAGTATCTGCCAAAAAAGTAACCAGAAGAATAACTACCAAAACAACTATTATAAAAAACTTTATAATAAAAGTAAGGTCTTTTACTTCGCTTAAACTGCTCCCTATTTCGAGTTGGTAATCTTCATTTTGATAACTAAAGTGATGCTGCAGAATTCGGTATTCATTTTCTTCACCTTCAATAATTCGATATTCATTACTAAAAGTTGTTCGCTTTTGATGTGTCTTTATGGGAACTCTGGAAAGAACCAAAAATTCGCTGTGAAGTGTAGAAAACTGCGAATAGGTTTCGGTCGAATCATCTGCATTTTCGATAAAATCATTAATTTCCTGCTGATTTAAATGATCGATGAATTTCTTTTTCTTTTCAATTAATCCATTATTAATGTGTCTGTAAACCACATTTTCGACCAAAATAGGAAGCATGAGCCATAAAATCAAAATCACCAACAATCTTGTTAGTGCATTAAATATGGCCAATTGATGTTTTATCTTCACAAAAAATCTATTTATTCATTAATACGGTAACCCACATTTCGAACGGTTTCAAACCAATCAATCGAAGTATGTTTGTCTAATTTTTTTCGAAGGTTACGAACGTGTACGTCTATAAAATTAGAATCGGAGTTTACCTCCAGAATATCGCCCCAAATATGTTCTGTTAATTGTAATCTCGTAATTACCCTGTTTTTATTCAAGACTAAATATTGAAAAATATCAAATTCTTTTTTAGTTAAACTTAAAGGCACTTCATCAAAACTCACTTTATAATCCTGAAGCTGCAGTAAAAATCCGTGAATACTTAAATTGTTTAAAGTAAAACCATGAATCCTGCGAATTACGGCAAATAATCTCGCAGCCAATTCTGTCAATGCAAAAGGCTTCGTCAAATAATCATCCGCACCTAGATGAAGCCCGTTAATCCTGTCATCTAATTCTCCGCGGGCCGTTAGCACAATTACCGCAATTTTTGATTTTGTTTTTCGAATAGTCTGTAAAACTTCAAAACCATCTCCATCAGGCAATCCCAAATCAAGCAGCATAGCATCATAATCATTACTGGCAAACTCTTCAAGAGCATCGGCGCAGTTATTTGCAATTTTACAAATATAACCTGTGCTGCACAGAAAGTCGTAAACCTCTACAGCAAGTTCTTTATTATCTTCAACAATCAAAACATTCATAAATAGGGCGTTTAAACGCAACTAAAATTAAATCAATTATCAAAAATCCAGTTACGTGTTATTAAAAAATTAACGAATAAAAAAAGCCGACAAATTTCTTCATCAGCTTTCTTCAATCGCATTCATCATAATCATTATTCCTGTTTTGCCTCCGTTACAATGCTTCGAAAACAAAACGAGAGTAATTCTTATTTTTTCACATTTGCAGCTTCGTCTTTTGGAGCCTCAGCTTTTGCCTTTTTGTTTCCTTTATGATGGTGTTTTGTTGCTTTAACCTCTTTTGCGGGCGCTGCCTGAGCTGGAGTTGTTTGAGCATTTACCATTACAGTTGTTCCTAAAACTGCCACTGCTAATAAAATTAATTTTTTCATGATTTTAAATTTTTAAATTAACCAACCTTTTATTCTAAATTATTTTTTTTCTTATTTTGTCACTTTTACTGCTTCTGCTTTTGGAGCTTCACTTTTTACTGATTTTGTTTTTTTATCTGTTTTGCTTTTTGGGTGTTTTGTTGCTTTAACTTCTTTTGCAGAAACTGTTTTGCCATCTTTTGCAGGAAACGCATGAACCATTGCACCTGTTCCTAAAACTGCTACTAATAACATCAATAAATTTCTCATGATTTCTAAAATTTAAATTAATTACCTTTTATTTTACAGATCAAAATTACCCCCATAACATGAAGACAAAATGAAGAAATCCCTGTATAAAAAAAATTAACTTGACATTAACGCTTTGCTGGTTTTTGAACCATATAAGTTATATAAGTTTATTTAATACATAGGACACAACTAATCGTTATGTATTAAAATGCGGAGACGCACTGCAGTGCGCCTCTACTAAAATGAACTTATATAACTTATATGGTGGAAAAAATCTATGGTGGAAAAAAAATCTTCTTAGTCTAATTTTTGAGGACTCAATTGTTTATTTTTACAGACTAATATTTTTTATATGTCAACTCAAAAACGCCTTTTTCTTCTAGATGCTTATGCATTAATTTTTCGCGGTTATTATGCTTTTATAAAAAACCCGAGAATCAACTCAAAAGGAATGGACACATCTGCAATTATGGGTTTTATGAACTCACTTTTGGATGTTATTAAAAGAGAAAAACCAGATCATTTGGCCGTTGCTTTTGACAAAGGCGGAAGTCATGTAAGAACAGAAATGTTCGTAGAATATAAAGCTAATCGTGACGCAACGCCTGAGGCAATTAAAATTGCTGTTCCGTATATTCAGGAATTGTTAAGAGCAATGCATATTCCGATAATTGAAGTCGAAGGCTGTGAAGCCGATGATTTAATTGGAACCATTGCCAAACAAGCCGAAAAACAAAATTATAAGGTTTTTATGGTAACACCGGATAAGGATTTTGCGCAATTGGTTTCTGAAAATATTTTCATGTACAAACCTGCCCGTATGGGTAATGGAATCGAAATTTGGGGAATTCCTGAAGTTTTGGCAAAATTCGAAATCGAAAGACCAGACCAAGTAATTGATTTTCTTGGAATGATGGGCGACGCTGTAGATAATATTCCAGGATTACCGGGAGTTGGTGAAGTGACCGCCAAGAAGTTCCTGAAAGAATTTGGTACAATGGAGAATCTTTTAGAAAACACTCATTTACTAAAAGGAAAAATGAAGGAGAATATCGAAGCCAATAAAGACAAAGGTATTTTGTCTAAAAAACTGGCAACGATTATCTGCGACTGTGATGTTATTTTTAATGAAGATGACTATGAGCTTTCTCGCCCTGATATTGAAAAAACAGATGCTATTTTTCAGGAATTGGAATTTAGAAGAATGGCTGAGCAGTTTGACAACTTGTTTAAAGTTGGCGGCGGAAATGAATTAGCAAACAATAATCCGGCTGCCGAAGCTAAATTATACAAAAAACCACAACCAAAGAACGAAGACCAATTTGATCTTTTTGGCGGAGGCGGAACTACTCTTGATGAAAGTGCCGAAGCTGCAAGAAATTCGTTTTATAATACTTTAGAAAATACTGAACATTCTTATCAAACCGTACAGGGCGATTTAGGAATTAAATTGCTTTTACAAAATTTACAAAAGCAGACTTCGGTTTGTTTTGATACTGAAACAACTGGAATCGATGCCCTGCATGCAGAACTTGTGGGTATGTCTTTCTCTTACGAAAAAGGAAAAGCTTTTTATGTTCCGTTTCCGGAAAATCAGGAAGAAGCAAAAGTTTTAGTAGATAAGTTTGTTCCGTTTTTTGAAAATGAAAACATCGAAAAAATTGGACAGAATTTAAAATACGATTTAAAAATCCTTGCTAATTATGGCGTTACGGTAAAAGGAAAACTTTTTGACACGATGATCGCACATTATCTGATTAATCCGGATATGCGTCATAATATGGATATTTTAGCTGAAACATATTTAAAATATTCTCCAAAATCAATTGAAACTTTAATTGGTAAAAAAGGAAAAAATCAGCTTTCAATGCGCGATGTTCCTTTAGAAGATATTAAAGAATATGCTGCAGAAGATGCCGATGTTACTTTACAATTAAAAGAAATTTTTACAACAGAATTAGACAATACCGAAACTAAAAAACTGTTTGATGAAATCGAAATTCCGTTAGTAAGTGTTTTAGCTGCAATGGAAACAGAAGGAATTCGCCTGGATGTTGATTTCTTAAAACAAATGTCTGGAGAGATGGAAATTGAAATCAAATCTTTAGAAGAACAGATATATGAAACTGCCGGTGAGAAATTTAATCTTGCCTCTCCAAAACAATTAGGAGATATTTTATTTGATAAACTTAAAATTGGCGGAGCAAAGCAAAAGAAAACCAAAACGGGTCAATATGCAACCGGAGAGGAAGTTTTGACTTATTTAGCAAACGACAATCCTATTGTAAAACAAATTTTGGACTGGCGTCAAATGGTGAAATTACAAAGCACTTATATTTTGGCTTTGCCGGAACAAGTTGACAAAAAAACATTACGCGTTCATACCGATTATATGCAGACTGTTGCGGCTACGGGACGTTTGAGTTCTAATAATCCGAATTTACAAAACATTCCAATTCGTACGGAAAGAGGACGTCAAATTCGTAAAGCTTTCGTGGCGCGCGATGAAAACCACACTTTAATTTCTGCCGATTACTCGCAAATTGAATTACGAATTATCGCTGCTTTGAGTGGTGAAGAAAATATGATTGCAGCTTTCCAAAACGGTGAAGATATTCACAGAGCTACTGCAGCAAAAGTTTTTGATGTAGCGCTTGAAGAAGTTTCACGCGAACAAAGAAGTAATGCTAAAACGGTAAACTTTGGAATTATATATGGTGTTTCTGCTTTCGGATTAAGTAATCAGACTTCATTATCTCGCGGTGAAAGTGCAGCTTTGATTGATGCTTATTATAAAACATATCCAAGATTAAAGTCTTTTATTCAGGAGCAAGTTGAATTTGCCCGAGAAAAAGGATACGTACAAACCATTTCTGGTCGCCGTCGTTATTTAAAAGACATCAATTCTGCCAATGCTGTTGTTAGAAGCGCTGCAGAACGAAATGCTGTAAATGCACCAATTCAGGGAAGCGCTGCCGATGTAATTAAGATTGCAATGATCAACATTCACAAAAAATTACAAGACGAAAACTGGAAATCTAAAATGTTACTCCAGGTTCATGATGAGCTTGTGTTTGATGTACACAACGACGAATTAGAAAAAATCCAGCCTATGATTAAACACGAAATGGAAAATGCTTTTAAAATGACAGTTCCGTTAGAAGTTGAACTTGGATTGGGTAAAGATTGGCTGGAAGCGCATTAATTATAATTTTAGATTTTTAGAGTGTTGATTTTAGATTTATGAATCAAAAACCTGCACAATCTTGTCTTTGCGAGGAACGAAGCAATCTCATTGGCTAGATCAAGTTTTGTGTCTTATTGTAGTAAGGCTGCTTCATTCCTCGCAATGACACACAAATAATAGATAACAAAAAGGACTGTTCTTTCGAACAGTCCTTTTTGTTGATTATATTTTTTTATTTAAGCTTTTCTTGTTGATTCTCGTTCTTTCAACTTTGTTTTGATAACGATTGTTTCGTAATCAGAAGTTTCGCCTTCTGGCTCTTCCAGTCTTTCGATTAATTTTTTTGCAGCAACTTCGCCAATTTCAATTCCGTGCTGGCTTACTGTTGTTAAACTTGGCGACAAACGTCTTGAAGCTAAAATCCCATCTGCAAAACCAATTATCGAAATATCTTCCGGTACTTTATATCCTTTTTTCAAACTTACTCTTAAAGCTGCAACTGAATCATTTTCATCTAAAGCAAAAATCGCATCAATTTTTTGATCAAAAATCGAATCAATTTTAGCTTTCATATCATCTTCAGAATCGGTACGAAGAATAATTTTTTCGTTAACCGGAATATTATTGTCTTTTAAAGCTTTTAAATATCCATCGGCTCTTAATTTTCCAACACTTAAATTATCTACAGAAGAAATTAAAGCGATATTTTTACATCCTAAGTTAATTAAATGCTGAGTTGAGTTTAAAGCAGAATCAAAATCATCTACTACAACTTTATCACATTCTACTTCATCAGCAATCCTATCAAACATTACAATCGGCGTTCCGTCATTAATAATAGCCGAAAAATGATTGTAATCTTGCAGTTTTTGCGCTTCCTCAGAAACAGAAAGAATAAATCCGTCAATAGTTCCGTTGCTTAACATTTCAAGCGTATGAACTTCTTTCTCTAAAGATTCGTTAGAAATACACGTAATTACATTATATCCTTTTTTATCAGCTACTTTTTCAATTCCGCTAAAAACTTTAGCAAAAAAAGAGTTTAATATATTAGGTATAATTACACCAATTGTTTTCGTTTTACGGTTCTTTAAATTCAGACCAATAACATTCGGTTTATAATTTTTGAGTTTGGCATACTCCTTAATCTTCACCTTCGTCTGCTCACTAATTTCTGGGCTGTCATTCAATGCTTTAGACACAGTAGACACAGAAACACCCAGTTCCTTCGCAATTTGTTTTAGAGTTGCTTTAGCTTTCATCTAATAAAAGTTTATGTAATTAATACAAATATAGTAGAATTACCGAAAATAAAACAAAAAACACCTACCACTATTTGAAATTATAAGATCTATTCAAAATAAATCAGGGAAAGAAGATTTTTCTGAAACTGCATCTCTCAAAATTTCATTAACAACCTTAATAAAAAACCTATTATGAAAAACGAAGTTAAAATTCAGAAAGTCAACCCAAATTCAAAAGATTTTGCAGGAGTTACTATAGTGAGTACTCCAACTGGATTGAATATCGCAAAAAATCCGTCAAAAATCCTACCAGTTGCTGCAGGATTTAATACAACTGCCGCATTTAGTATCACAGCAATCTGAAGCTTGCAATAAACCATTATGACACTGCAAGTGGTCGATATGGCCAATATATTTATTGTTTAGTAAAAAATAAGCTTAATTTTGAATCGCCCTCGCGTTATTGTGAATACGGTTTTTTTATAGTTTTGAAAATAAAAACTGAGAGCCTGATTTTCAGGATATAAAATATTCTTTTCAGGTATTTGGTTTTAAAATAATTAATTGTACTTTTGCATCCCCTTTATTGGGGATGGAATGTTTAATTAAAATAATATTATGGACGCATTAAGCTACAAGACAATTTCAGCTAGCAAAGCCACTGTAACTAAAGAGTGGATTGTTGTTGACGCTGAAGGTCATAACTTAGGACGTCTTGCTTCAAAGGTTGCTATGATCTTAAGAGGTAAGTACAAGCCAAGTTACACACCGCACGTTGACTGTGGAGATAACGTAATTGTTATCAACTCAGAAAAAATTAACCTTACAGGTACAAAATTGAATGACAAAATTTACATGCGTCATACAGGTTACCCAGGAGGACAAAGAACTTTAACTGCTAAAGTATTGCAAGCTAAAAACCCTGCATTATTAGTAGAAAAAGCTGTAAAAGGAATGTTACCTAAAAACAAATTAGGGGCTGAACTTTTTAGAAATCTAAATGTTGTTGTAGGTGCTGAGCATACTCACGGAGCTCAAAAACCTAGAACTGTTAACCTAAATGATCTTAAGTAATGGGAGTTATTCACAAAATCGGTAGAAGAAAAACCGCTGTTGCACGTGTATACGTTTCTGAAGGAACAGGAAATATCACTGTAAACAAAAAAGAATTCGCAACTTACTTTCCAACTGCAACTTTACAATACAAAGTTTTACAACCATTGTCTATGACAGAAAACGTAAACAACTTTGACGTAAAAGTAAACGTTTACGGAGGTGGTACAACTGGTCAGGCAGAAGCTGTAAGAATGGCATTAGCACGCGTAATGTGTGAAGTTAACGCTGAAAACAGAGGAATCCTTAAACCAGAAGGTTTATTAACAAGAGACCCAAGAATGGTTGAGCGTAAGAAATTCGGTCAGAAGAAAGCTCGTAAGAGATTCCAGTTCTCTAAACGTTAATATTACCTGTCTTGTTCAGATGGGACAAGACATTATCAATTATTTATTGAAATTAAAAAACACAGTTATTGTTGCTCTCCTATCGAGGTAGGATATAGTTTAGCATCTAAATGGGTTGAGTCTTAAAGTCGAAAGTCTTAAAGTCTTAAAGCTTAAAGCCTAAAGCATATTGCCTAAAGCCAAAGTTCAAAACACATTGCTAATCAACAGAACGTAAACTAGTACAAAAATGGCAAACAAAATAGAAGTAAAAGAATTACTAGAAGCAGGTGTTCACTTCGGACACATGACTAGAAAATGGGATCCAAACATGGCTCCTTACATTTATATGGAGCGTAATGGTATTCACATTATCAATCTATATAAAACTGCAGCTAAAATTGAAGAAGCTAACGAAGCTTTGAAAAAAATCGCTGCATCAGGTAGAAAAATCTTATTCGTAGCTACCAAAAAACAAGCAAAAGACATCGTTGCTGATAAAGCAAAGGCTGCAAACATGCCTTACATCACTGAAAGATGGCCAGGTGGAATGTTGACTAACTTCGTAACTATCAGAAAGGCAGTTAAAAAAATGTCTTCTATCGATAAAATGAAGAAAGATGGTACTTTCAACACTCTATCTAAAAAAGAGCGTTTGCAAGTTGATCGTCTACGTGCTAAATTAGAGAAAAACTTAGGTTCAATCGCTGATATGTCTAGACTGCCTGCAGCATTGTTCGTAGTAGATATCAAAGCTGAACACATCGCAATAAAAGAAGCTCAAAAATTAAACATTCCAGTTTTCGCAATGGTTGATACGAATTCTGACCCAAGAGAGGTTGATTACGTTATTCCTGCAAATGATGATGCTTCTAAATCAATTGACAAAATTTTATCTTTAGTGACTACTGCAGTAATCGAAGGTCTTTCTGACAGAGGTTCTGAAAAAGAAGTTGAAGCTGCTGAAGAAGCTCCTGCTGTTGAGGCTGAAGCTGCTCCTGCAACTGAAACTGAAGAATAAATCAAATTTTAAATTCCAAATTTTAAATTCCAAAATCCAAATACAAAATTAAAAACGTTATGTTGATAATTTATTAAAATTGGAGTTTGGGATTTAAAAGCTGGAATTTTTTACTTTTAACATTAAAAATTCAAAATATTATGTCAACAATTACTGCTGCAGACGTAAATAAATTAAGACAATCTACAGGTGCCGGAATGATGGACTGTAAAAAAGCTTTGGTTGAAGCTGAAGGAGATTTCGATAAAGCTATACAAATCCTTAGAGAAAAAGGACAAAAAGTGGCTGCTAACCGTTCTGACCGTGAGTCTGCTGAAGGAGCTGCTGTTTCTTTTATCAATGCTGACAACACTAAAGGAGCTATCATCACTTTAAACTGCGAAACTGACTTCGTAGGTAAAAATGAAGCTTTCGTTGCTTTAGCTAAAGATTTAGTAGAAAGAGCTATCAACTTCTCTTCTAAAGAAGAATTATTAGCTTCTGATTTCAACGGAATTACAGTTGCTGAGAAATTAATCGAGCAAACTGGAGTTATCGGTGAGAAAATCGAAATCGGTGGTTTCGAAATTTTAGAAGGTGCTTACGTTGGATCTTATGTTCACGTTAATAAAATTGCTGCTTTAACTGCAATTTCTGCTCCAGTTGCAAACGCTGAAACTTTAACAAAAGACATCTCTATGCAAGTTGCTTCTATGGGGGCTGATACATTATCTTACAAAGATTTTGATCCTGCTTTCGTTGAATCTGAACTTGCTGCTCGTATTGCTGTAATCGAAAAAGACAATGAAGAAGCAAAACGTTTAGGAAAAACTTTAAAAAATGTTCCTAAATACATCTCTTTCTCTCAATTAACTCCTGAAGTTATCAAACAAGCTGAAGAAGATGCTAAAGCTGAATTAAAAGCTGAAGGTAAACCAGAACAAATCTGGGACAAAATTCTTCCAGGAAAAGTACAACGTTTCATTTCTGACAACACTACTTTAGATCAAGAAAAAGCTTTACTAGATCAAAACTTCATCAAAGATGACAGTAAAAAAGTTGGTGATTACGTAAAAGGATTCAATGTTGAAATTACAGGTTTCAAAAGAGTTACTTTAGGTTAATATATTATTTTTTCAATATTAAAAAGCCCGAATATTATGTATTCGGGCTTTTTTATTTTCATCTGCTAAACTATAGGAAAGTTTCTGGCTCGCATCAAAGCATTGGATTCTGGTTCCCGTCCTCTAAAATTTTCATACATTTTTTCATTATCAATCGTATTTCCAACACTCAAAACAGTATCGTAAAGGCGTTTAGATACTTTTTGATCAAAAGGCCCGTCTCCTTCCAGAAAAGCTTCATAAGCATCAGCATTAATTACATCTGCCCATAAATAGCTGTAATATCCGGCTGCGTACCCGTCACTTGAAAAAATATGTGCAAATTGTGGAATTCTATGACGCATCACAATTTCTGAAGGCATATTGATTTCTTCTAAAACCTGCTTCTCAAATTTATACGGATCAATAGTTTCGGTTGTTAAATGGAGTTTCATATCTACAAAAGAACTTGAAATCGTTTCGACTGTTGCAAAACCTTCATTAAAATTCGCTGCCTTTTCTATTCTTTCTACCAAAGACTCTGATAATGGCTGATTAGTTTTATAATGAAGAGCAAACTTATTCAGAACTTCCGGAGCCGCCAGCCAATGCTCTAATAATTGAGATGGAAACTCTACATAATCTCTCGCAACCGAAGTTCCTGATAAACTCGGATAAGTAACATTTGAACACAAACCATGCAGAGCATGTCCAAATTCGTGAAATAAAGTTGTTGCATCATCCCACGAAATTAAAACCGGTTCATCAGCATTTCCTTTTATAAAATTACAGTTGTTAGACACAATCGGAAGTGTTTTACCTTCTATTTTTTGTTGATCTCTATGCGAATTCATCCATGCACCTGAACGCTTTCCTGCGCGCGCGTATGGATCAAAATACCAAAGCCCGATTGGTTCTCCGGTATTTTTATTGTTCACTTCCCAAACACGAACATCAGAATGATAAACAGGAACATCAAATAATTGTTTAAAGCCTAAATCAAACAACTCACCAGCAGTCCAAAACATTCCTTCACGTAAATTTTCTAACTGCAGATATTGTTTTATTTCATTTTGATCTAAATCGTATTTTGCTTTTCGAACCTTTTCAGCATAATAACGGTAATCCCAAGGCTGAATTTTAAAATTTCCGCCTTCTTCATCAACCATTTTCTGCATAGCCGAAACATCATTTTTTACCTTTTCAACAGCCGGCGTCCAGACAGACTCCATTAAATCTAAAGTTTTCTGCGGATCTTTGGCCATTTTATTAGACAAACTCCATTCGGCAAAATTCTTAAACCCTAATATTTGAGCCTTCTTTGCCCGTAATTGCAAAATCGAAACAAGTACTGCATTTGTGTTATTTGCATTCTCGTTATCACCTCGTTTTACAAAAATTTCAAATGCTTTTTCTCTTAAATCTCTTCGGTCTGAGAAAGTTAAAAACGGTTCAATAGAAGATCTTGTATTACCAATACATCCTAAAACATCTAAATTTCTTTCTTTAGCTTCTGCAATTGCTGCATTTTTAAACTCTTCTGGCAACCCGTCTAAATCAGCTGCAGATTTCAATTCTAAAAACTGATCATTCTCTTCTGCCAATAATTTTTGACTAAAAAGCGTAAAAAGCCCAGCTAGTTCCTGATTAATTCTGGCTACTTCCTCTTTATCTTCTACATTTAATTCAGCTCCTTCTCGAACAAAATCGGTATAATAAAGCCATAGCAAACGCTGTTGTTCATCGTTTAATTTTTTACTGTTTTCAGATTTATACAGTTTTTCAATTCTTGAAAACAACTTCTCGTTTTGATATAGTTTATCGTTAATCTCTGCCAGTTTTGGAGACATTTCAGTATCAACCGAATTAAATTCAGGACTACTTAAATTAGACCTGTAAATTCCGTAAACAGCATGAATTCTATCCAGTTTCTCACCTGAAAGTTCTAAAGCTGCAATCGTATTATCGAAACCAGGTTCTTCTGAATTATTTGCAATTGCATCAATTTCATCTAATTTCTCCTGAATAGCAAACTCAATGGCAGGTTTAAAATCTGAAATTTTATATTTTGTAAAATCAGGAACACCCCCATAAGGTCCTTCCCATTCCTGAAGTAACGGATTATCTAAATCAATTTGTTTTTTCATAATAAAATGCATTAATAAATTTCTATCAGGTTTATTTTCCAAAAAAGAAATACCGACAGAATCTCAAAATTAACCAATCAAAAGCAAACTTCAAACGAACTAATTAACCCATTTCGAACATTTGAAGAAATAGTTTAATTTTGGAACATCATAACCAAAATAACATGTTTAAAAACCGAAAAGAAATTGTTTTTGTAATTCTAGCAGGAATATTTATAACTAATGCCGTTGTGGCCGAACTTATTGGAGGAAAATTAATTCAGATTGGCCCTTTTGTAATGAGTATAGGGATTTTGCCCTGGCCGATTGTTTTTCTAACAACCGATTTAATTAATGAATACTTTGGCGAAAAAGGAGTAAAAAAGCTCTCTTTTATAACAGCTTGTTTAATTGCTTATGCTTTTCTCATTTTATTTATGGCAATTGTAATTCCGGCAGCAAAAGGAATCAGCCCCGTAAATGATGAACAATTTGAAGCCGTTTTTGGACAGAGTATGTGGATTATTTTTGGAAGTATAATTGCTTTTATGGCATCACAATTAATTGATGTGTGGATTTTTTGGTTTTTTAAAAATAGAACCGGTGAAAAGAAAATATGGTTAAGAGCAACTGGCTCTACGGTTATTTCACAATTGTTTGATTCTTTCATTGTTCTTGGAATCGCTTTTTGGCTTCCGGGTAAAATCGATTTTGACACTTTTATTTCGTCTGGATTAATTGGATATACTTTTAAACTAGCAATAGCTATCTTATTAACCCCAGCAATTTATTTAGGTCATTATTTGATCAGAAAATATTTAGACGAAGATCCTGTAAACAAAGGATAAAAAAACACATTTAGGTCATGAAAAAAAAATTGCTTGCTTATTTTATTCTCTATAACCTATTTCTTTTTCAGTTGTGGCAATGACAAAAAAACAGCCTAGAAAAGTCATTCAACCTGTCAATAAGCTGACACCAGCTGCTATGAAAATACCCCACAAAGTTTCATCAAAAAGTATAACTGCCCCAAAAGAGTTTGACTCAAAAAAACTGTTGCTCCAAAAAAACCATTTTCGGTTAAAACCCCAATAGAAATAAATACTCTAAACCCTCAAGCGCCTTCAACCACCTCAATAAAAAAGCAAGCCAACGAAGAATTATTGAATTTTGTCAATATTAGAAAAATGCAAAATGGGTCAGACTATGGCTCAAAAGCAGCTAACAGAACATTTTGAAATTCAGGAAGAAGCCGTTAAACTAGTAAAAAGCGTAACCAAAACCGCAGAAAATGAATTGTCTGTAAAATGGCAGTCTACGTGGTTTGTTGAAAAGTTTCTGATGCAGAACTTGAAGACGGCAAAATGAAAGTAGTCTTTAAAGCTAATAAAATGTACACTTCCGGCAATGCTATTGGAATTAAATACAATAGAAAAATCTATACTAATTTAATCATCGTTGGACGTTCTGCCTATATTCCGAGTGTAAAAGGATATAGCTGGCAGATTGGAAGATAAAGAAAGAGAAATTTTACCACATCCAAAGAACATTAGATTAACCTGAAAGCCAACGTATTACAAATAAAATATTAAAATAATGAGGGAAAACTGATTATAAAACCTAGGTTTTCTGAAGAAAGATTTTATTTTTGCTAAAAATTTAACAAAAACAAATCTACCAAAAATGAAAAAACTAAGTATTTTTTTTGTGTCTGTATTGGCACTAGGATTATCAGTATCTTGTAGCAGTAATGACGATGATAAAGCGTCTTTAGAAGGTAAATGGGAAGTATACCAAAACGGAACCATTGTTGACGGAAAAGAAAAATTAACTCCAGTAGTTTCTGAAGGAGGTTGCAACAAAGATGTTTTTGAAATTCAAGCAGGAGGAACATTCATCGACCATTATTCTCAATATAGCAATTCAAAATGTAATGATTATTCTGAAAATGGAACTTGGACTAGAAAAGACAATACCATAACTATTAAATATGACGGTGAGAGTTCTGTAAATGATGCAGAAATCTTAGTATTAAATGAAACAACTTTAAAGCTTAAATATACTTACACTAATCAAAGCGAAACAACTGAAATATATGTAGTTGAATTCAAACGTATATAATTTCTTCAAAACTTTTTTAAAACCTCAAACTTCTTTCGTTTGAGGTTTTTTTATACATTTAAAATAAAAATGGAACCAATAAGATGCGGCTGGTGCTCCGCCAGCGATTTATATAAAAAATATCACGACGAAGAATGGGGAACTCCTGTTTATGACGACCCTACTATTTTTGAGTTTTTAATTCTAGAAACTTTTCAAGCAGGTCTAAGCTGGATTACTATTTTAAATAAAAGAGAAAACTTCAAAACTGCTTTTGACAATTTTGATTATAAAAAAATTGCCAATTATTCTAAAGATAAAATCGAAGAATTAATGCAGAATACAGGAATCATTCGCAATAAACTTAAAATTAACTCTGCCGTTTCAAACGCACAGGCTTTTATGAAAGTCCAGGAAGAATTTGGAAGCTTTTCAGATTATATTTGGAAATTCACTGACGGAAAACCTATCAACAATAACCCAAAAACGTTAAAAGATGTTCCCGCTACGACTCCACTTTCAGATGCAATCAGCAAAGATTTAAAAAAACGCGGATTCAAATTCGTAGGTTCAACCGTTATTTATGCTCACATGCAGGCCACCGGAATGGTCAATGATCATATCGAAGACTGCTGGACGAGAACAAAGTAAAAGTTTTTGTTTCAGGTTTCAAGTTTCAGGCTGCCATGTTATCGTAGATAGAAACAAAAAATTCTACTCAAACGCAACTTGAAACCTGAAACTTGAAACTTTTTTTAACTGCCAAACAAAAATTACATATATTTGCTTCACACTTTAGGGGTGTCTACAACTTGTAGGCTGAGATTTTACCCTCTGAACCTGATCTAGTTCATACTAGCGTAGGGAAAAGTAAGATGACTTCTGCACGCATTTTTATGCGTTCTTGTAGCCATTCCTAAGGTTAAGGTTCACCAAAGTGAATCTTAGATAAACCAAAAAACAAAGGAATGGAACTAAAAATCAATCAACAAACCAAACATTTCAATGCTGAATCGCTAAGCGTTCAATCATTGCTCGATCTCGAAATTCCGCATAAACAAAACGGAATCGCCGTTGCTGTCAACAATACTGTTGTTCCAAAAAACAAATGGAACGAAGTCCTCGTACAAGAAACTGACGAAATTTTAATCATTTCTGCTACGCAGGGAGGTTAATAAATTCCAAAAAAGAAATTCCAAATTCCAATTAAATACTGAACGTAGACGCACTGCAGTGCACCTCTACGAAAACTTCAAACCTGAAACAAAAACACTATGACAAACGAAGAACAAATATCCAGAACTCCATTTCCCAATTCTAAAAAGGTTTATATCAACGGAGAAATTCATCCAATAAAAGTAGCCATGCGCGAAATTACTTTGAGTGATACTAAACTTTCAAATGGCGGAATTGAAAAAAATCCACCCGTAACAGTTTATGACACATCAGGTGCTTACACAGATCCAAATATTGAAATTGATATTAGAAAAGGATTACCACGCTTACGCGAAAGCTGGATTCTGGATCGAAATGATGTTGAAATTTTAAGCGAAATCACATCAGATTATGGACAAAGCCGTTTACGTGATGAAAGCCTGAATCATTTACGATTTGAATATTTACATCAGCCAAAACGTGCTAAAAAAGGCGCAAACGTAACGCAGTTGTATTACGCCAAACAAGGAATTATTACTCCAGAAATGGAATATATCGCAATCCGAGAAAACCAACGCATTGAGCTTTTAAACGAGCAGACCAAAGCCATGCAATGCCAGCACGGCGGTCATAGTTTTGGAGCTAATACACCAAAAAGCAAAATCACTCCAGAATTTGTTCGTGCAGAAGTTGCCTGCGGAAGAGCCATTATTCCAAACAACATTAATCATCCGGAAAGCGAACCTATGATTGTGGGACGTAATTTCCTTGTAAAAATCAACGCAAATATCGGGAACAGCGCTGTGACTTCCAGCATCGAAGAAGAAGTTGAAAAAGCTGTTTGGGCCTGCCGCTGGGGCGCTGACACCATTATGGATTTATCTACCGGAAAAAATATTCATGAAACCAGAGAATGGATTATTCGAAATTCTCCAGTTCCAATTGGTACCGTTCCAATTTATCAGGCACTAGAAAAAGTAAAAGGAATTGCCGAGGATTTGACTTGGGAAATTTTCCGTGATACTTTAATCGAACAGGCAGAACAAGGTGTTTCTTATTTCACAATTCATGCCGGGGTTTTGCTTCGATACATTCATTTAACTGCAAATCGTGTAACGGGAATCGTTTCGCGCGGTGGTTCAATTATGGCAAAATGGTGTTTATTTCATCATAAAGAAAACTTTTTGTACACACATTTTGAAGAAATCTGCGAAATCATGAAACAATATGATGTTGCTTTTTCTTTGGGAGATGGTTTACGTCCGGGCTCAATTGCCGATGCTAACGATGCAGCTCAATTTGCAGAATTAGAAACTTTAGGCGAATTGACAAAAATTGCCTGGAAACATGATGTTCAGGTTTTTATTGAAGGCCCGGGACATGTACCAATGCATATGATTAAAGAAAACATGGACAAACAATTAGAACATTGCCATGAAGCTCCATTTTATACTTTAGGTCCTTTAACGACTGATATCGCACCGGGTTACGATCATATTACATCGGCAATTGGAGCTGCTATGATTGGCTGGTACGGCTGTGCGATGCTGTGTTATGTAACACCAAAAGAACATCTTGGTTTACCAAACAAAAAAGACGTAAAAGATGGTGTGATCACTTATAAAATTTCGGCTCATGCTGCAGATTTGGCAAAAGGTCATCCGGGAGCGCAATATCGAGATAACGCTTTGAGTAAAGCCCGTTTTGAATTCCGTTGGGAAGATCAGTTTAATCTAGCTTTAGATCCAGATACAGCAAGAGAATTTCACGATGAAACGCTTCCTGCAGATGGCGCAAAAGTGGCTCATTTCTGTTCTATGTGCGGCCCTAAATTCTGCTCTATGAAAATATCTCAGGAAATTAGGGATGTCGCTGCCGCAGAAAAAGGAATGCAGGAGAAATCAGAAGAATTTATTGAGCAGGGGAAAGAGATTTACATTTAGAGTTTTAGAAAATAGAGAAAAAAAAATAGAAGAAAGAGAAAAAGATATGGTTGTGATTTCTAATCCATTTGCTGCTGCAGATGAAATCAAAATAATTCATTCTTTATTTGAAGAAGGATTGTCTTTACTTCATATTCGGAAACCTGATTTTTCTGAGTTGGAAATGGCGCAGTTTATTCATCAAATTGAGTTTGAATTTAGAGATCGAATTGCTTTGCACGGTCATCATTTATTGGCAGAAGATTTTGGAATTAACAGAATTCATTTTTCTGAAAAAGAAAGAAACCGCATTCATGATTTTCCTGCAAGGTTTTCAAAACCTTGTAGGTATAAATGCAAATCAATTTCAACATCAACACATTCGATAAAAGATTTTAATTCTCTGGAAAATGATTTTAATTACGCATTTCTAAGTCCGGTATTTCAAAGTATTTCAAAGGAAAATTATAAGCCAAAAACAGATCTTTTTGAAGCATTAAAATCAAGAACAAATTATAAAACAAAAGTGATCGCTTTAGGCGGAATCGATTCTGAAAACATTCAAAAAACAATGGAAAATGGATTTGATGATACCGCACTTTTAGGAAGTATCTGGAATAACGAAAACCCGGTAAAACAATTTAAATTATGTCAGCAAATCGCCCTTTCGTACTTACAATCGCAGGTTTAGATCCGTCTGCGGGCGCTGGTCTTTTGGCAGATATCAAAACCTTCGAACAGCATAAAGTAAATGGTTTTGCAATTTCAACAGCAAATACGATCCAGACCGAAAATACATTTTTTGAAATTCAATGGACTGATTTGAGTTTTCTTATCCGTTCTATTGAAACGTTCTTTTTAAATTATAAAATCAGTGCAGTTAAAATTGGGATTGTCTCTACTTTATATGATTTAAACCGAATTGTTTCGACAATAAAAATGCTGTCTCCTTCAACTAAAATTGTTTGGGACCCTGTTCTTAGATCGACAACAAAATTTGAATTTATGACAATTAAAGATTATTCAGATTTGCATAAAATCTTGTCTAAGATTGATTTGATTACACCGAATTACAATGAAATTGAGATTTTATTTCCGGGGTTTATTTCAAAGAATCTTCGACCGCAAAATGAGATTCCAACACATATTTTATTAAAAGGCGGACATAACGAAAACTCAATTGGAACCGATACATTATTTCTGAAAAATGAAGTTTACAATTTATTTCCATCAGAAAAAAAATGCTTTGAAAAACATGGTTCCGGCTGTGTACTTTCTTCTGCGATTGCTTCCAACTTAGCCTTAAACCAAAATATAACAGAAGCCTGCAAAAATGCTAAAATATATATCGAAAAATACCTGAGTTCAAATTCAACATTAATTGGATATCATTATGTATAACAAGCTACAATACATTTCACAAGGCGAAACCAGCAAAGAACAATTGTACAATATTCATCAGGCTCTGGATGCCGGTTGTAAATGGGTTCAAATGCGTTTTAAAAATCAAACGACTAAAAAAACATTTGCTTTAGCAGAAAAGGTAAAGCCTTTATGCGAAGAGTATCTTGCTAATTTTATTATAAATGATGATCTGCATCTCGCTGAACAGATTGCTGCAGATGGAGTTCATTTAGGATTAACCGACATGAAAATCGATGAAGCACGCGCAATTCTGGGTTCAGCCAAAATTATTGGAGGGACGGCCAATACTTTTGAAGACATTCAAAATCATGTCAAAAATGGCTGTGATTATATTGGTTTAGGCCCTTTTCGGTTTACTGTTACAAAAGAAAAACTAAGTCCTATTTTAGGATTGTCAGGGTATTCCGAGATTCTTCAAAAAATGAAAAAAAATAAAATTGAAGTCCCTGTTTATGCCATTGGCGGTATTACATTAAAAGATGTAAATCCATTAATAGATATCGGAATCCATGGTATTGCCGTTTCTGGAATCATTACAGAAAGTGATGAAAAGGAAAAATTAATTCAACAACTATACGAAAAATTATATGCAGACATCATTGTTTAATATAGGAGATAAAAACTTTAAATCCCGTTTGTTTTTAGGAACTGGAAAATTTGGATCAAACAAAGAAATGGAAGAAGCAATTTTAGCTTCAGAAAGTGAATTGGTTACCGTTGCCTTAAAACGCATCGATTTAGAAACTGAAACAGATGCTATTCTTTCGCATTTGCAACATCCGAATATTAATTTACTGCCGAATACTTCCGGAGCAAGAAATGCAAAAGAAGCTGTTTTTGCTGCTCAATTAGCTCGTGAAGCACTTGAAACAAATTGGGTAAAGCTGGAAATTCATCCAGATCCAAAGTATTTAATGCCTGACCCAATTGAAACTTTAAAGGCTACTGAAGAATTAGCTAAACTTGGTTTTTTTGTTCTGCCTTACATTCATGCTGATCCTGTTTTATGCAAACACTTAGAAAGTGCGGGAACAACTGCCGTGATGCCTTTGGGATCACCAATTGGAAGCAATAAAGGTTTAAAAACTATTGATTTTCTAGAAATTATAATTGAACAAAGCAACGTTCCTGTTATTGTAGATGCCGGAATTGGCGCTCCATCTGACGCTGCGAAAGCAATGGAAATTGGCGCCGATGCTGTTTTGGTTAATACTGCAATTGCCGTTGCCGGAAATCCAAAATTAATGGCCGAAGCTTTTAAAGAAGCGGTAATAGCAGGAAGAAAAGCCTTTGAAGCAAAAGTAGCCAATCAACAAAATTATGCTGTGGCTTCAAGTCCTTTGACTTCATTTCTTTATGAATAAAGTTTTATTTCACGCAGATTTTGCAGATTTAAGCAGATTAAAATTGATTTTTATTTATTGCTTATCTGAAAAATTTTCATGAAAACGATTCATATAAAAAGAAAGAAAATTCTTTAATTTTGAATTCTAATTAAAATTAAGAATTAATGACTGAAAATGAAATATCATATCTCATACGAGGAGCAATTTTTAAAGTATATAATAATTTAGGACCTGGATTATTTGAGTCTGTTTATGAAAGTTCCTTGTTTTATGAGCTAGAAAAATTAGAACTAAAGGTTAAAAAGCAAGTAGAAATTATTATTAATTATGAAGAAATAATATTAGACGCTGCTTTTAGACTCGATTTGCTAGTTGAAAATAAAGTAATAATTGAATTAAAATCTGTCGAAGAATTAGCACCAATACATTACAAACAAATTGCAACCTATCTCCGACTAACTAATATAAAATTAGGATTACTTGTAAACTTTAATACTCTTAACATCTTAAATGATATAAAAAGAGTTGCCAATAAAATATAAAAAAAGAATAAAAATCAATTTTAATCTGCTTAAATCTGCAAAATCTGCGTGAAATAAAAACAATCCAAATGAACACATTCAAATCAATTTTTGAGCAATATAATTGGGATATTATTCAATCTAAAATATACCAAACCACATCAAAAGATGTCGAGCGAACTTTGGCAAAAACCAAACTCAATCTCGATGATTTTTTGATTTTAATCTCCCCTATTGCTCAAAATTATTTAGAAGAAATGGCGCAGAAATGCCATGAAATCACCAAAAAACGTTTCGGTAAAACGATCCAAATGTATGCGCCGTTATATTTGAGCAACGAATGTCAAAACATTTGTACTTATTGCGGTTTTAGTTTAGACAATAAAATCAAACGAAAAACACTCTCTGATGCAGAAATAAAACTCGAAGTCGAAGCTTTAAAAAAAACAGGCTTTGACCACGTTTTATTGGTAACAGGTGAAGCGAATTATACAGTTAATATTAATTATTTCCTCAACGCAATTGCTTTAATTCGCGAAGAGTTTTCGATTATTTCTGTTGAAGTACAACCGCTTTCTACCGAAGATTATGAACGTTTACATAATGCCGGAGTATATTCGGTTTTAGTTTATCAGGAAACATATCATCAGGAAGTTTACAAAAAGTATCATACAAAAGGCAAGAAATCAAATTTCGATTATAGGCTTGAAACTCCAGATCGAATTGGAACGGCGGGAATTCATAAAATTGGTTTAGGTGTTTTATTAGGTTTAGAAGACTGGCGAACCGACAGTTTTTTCAATGCGCTGCATTTAGATTATCTTCAAAAAAAATATTGGCAGACAAAATATTCCGTTTCTTTTCCGCGCCTCCGCCCCGCTGAAGGAATTATCGAACCAAATTTTATTATGGATGATAAAGATTTGACACAATTAATCTGCGCTTATCGTTTGTGGAATGAAGATCTTGAAATTTCGATTTCGACACGTGAAAACGAAAAATTCAGAAACAATATAATTCCAATTGGTGTTACGAGTATGAGTGCAGGATCAAGAACAAATCCGGGCGGTTATGTCGTTGATCCGCAATCTTTGGAACAATTCGAAATCAGTGATGAACGTTCTGCAGAAGAGATTTCAAAAATTATAAAAAATGCAGGTTATGAACCCGTTTGGAAGGACTGGGATAAAAGTTTTGGTTTAAATTCCAATATTAAAATCCCAATCTAAAATCAACAATCTAAAATCTAAAATCAAAAGTGAGCATTATTAAAGAATTCCTCCGTTACAACAGACAAACTATTCTTCCTGAAATTGGCGATGAAGGTCAGGAAAAATTAAAAAAAGCACGAGTTTTAGTAATTGGTGCGGGTGGTTTGGGATGCCCAATTTTACAATATATTGCAACTGCCGGAGTTGGCTTTATAGGAATCATGGATTTTGATACGATCGAAATTCATAATCTCCACAGGCAGATTTTATATACTGAAAATGAAATTGGACAATTTAAAGCAATTGTGGCTAAAGATGTTGTTTCAAAGCTGAACCCGTTAATTGAAGTCGAGGCAATTCAGGAAAAATTAACTTCTCAAAATGCATCAAAAATTATGCAGCAATATGATGTTATTGTTGATGGCTCAGATAATTTTGCAACAAGGTATTTGGTGAATGATACTTGTGTTGAGCTAAACAAACCTTTAGTTTATGGAAGTATTTTAAAATTTGAAGGGCAAATTGCTGTTTTTAATCATAACGGAAGTAAAAACCTGCGTGATTTATTTCCAGAAATGCCCGACTCAAAAGATGTTCCGAATTGTAATTTGAATGGTGTTTTGGGAACTTTACCCGGAATTATTGGAAATATGATGGCGCACGAAACGCTCAAATTAATTTTAGAATTACCTTCTTTAAAAAATGAAATTATAATTTTTAATACCCTAAACTGGAATTTTACGAAACTGAATTTCTAGAAAACAAGTGCGTCTCCAACCTTAATATTTCCTGCATTCAAACTCACGAGATTAGTCCCAAATAAAACGGAATTATCTACATTTCTATACTTACTTAAGGTTTTTAAAGGTTCTTTTTTTAAACGTCCATTTTCTGGATCATTATTAACCATAATGCATCTTCCGCAAGGTTTTATGTTTTTAAATTGAACTTCTCCAATCTTGAAAGTATTAAAGCCATCTTCCTCATGTTCATTTTGACTGCTGATTACAATATTTGGACGAAATCTTTTTATGGTGATTTTTTCATCGAGTTTATCATTCAAAAAATCCAGGCTTTTTGATCCAATTAATAAATAAGGATAACCGTCAGCCAAACTCACATTAAAAGTTTCTTTTAATCTCGAACTTTCATGTTTGCGGCTTCCAATTTTTATGATTTTGACTAGTTTACATTCAAAACCCAGATGCTGGCTAAACCATTTTGATGCAGCATGATTTACCTCAACAACTTCACTTTTATCATCCCAAACATTAACTTTTATGACGTTTTCCAAATGTTCGTTTATAGAAAATTCATGCTTTTGATCCTGAAAAGTAATACTGATTTTTCCATCTGAAATCTGCGGATAAAACTGGCTCATAATCCGATGTTCTCTTTGCGTTATCATTTGATTATCAGCATCAATCAACATCCATCTACGATCGTTTTCGAATCCCATTTCTTCGGCCAGAGCAGATTGAACACTAATTCCCGCCAGGCTTTTTATCGGATAAATATAAATTTCTTTTACAACATGAACTGCACTCATTTTTATTTACTTTTTAAAATGGACATAAATTCGTCACGATCAATTTCGCGACATCCTAAACTATCTAAATGCGGGTTATAAACCTGGCAGTCTAATAATTTATAATTCTCTTTTTTTAAATGATTTACCAAATATATAAATCCTACTTTTGAAGCATTTGATACTTTAGAAAACATACTTTCACCACAAAAAACATGGCCTAAATCTATTCCGTACAAACCGCCTACTAAAACTTCATCCTGCCAAACCTCAACAGATTTTGCAATTCCCTCTTTATGGAGTTCGCAATAAGCTTCGATCATTTCATCAGAAATCCAGGTTCCGTCCTGACCGTCGCGCAATATCTTTTGGCAGTTTAAAATTACATCTTTAAAAGAGGTATTAAAAGTAACAGTAAAAATATTCCTGTTCAAAATGTTACGCATGCTTTTAGAAACAATTAATTCATCTAAAAACAAAACCATACGCGGATCCGGGGCCCACCAAAGAATCGATTCACCCTCGTTAAACCACGGAAAAATTCCGTTGTTATACGCCAATTTTAATCGTTCCGGGCTCAAATCACCGCCAACGGCCAGAATACCTTCTTCATCGGCTTCTGAAACGGGTGGAAAATATAAATTATCAAATAGAAAATACATTTTTTTTAAATAATCAATTTTTAAATTCCAATATAAATTGAAATCTCAATACTGAAATTCCAAATTCCAAAATTCTGCAGTCTTGTCATTTCGACCGTAGGGAGAAATCGCACAAGCAATTCTACAACGTGAATCGACAATCTTTGACGAGTTTCGTGTGCGATTTCTCCCTACGGTCGAAATGACAGACTTTGTGCTTAAACTTTATATAAAAAATTCCAAATCCCAAATTCAAGCGAATGAATTGGAATTTGGAATTTATGTTTTAAAATTTAAACTTTCTTAGAACGGTAAATCGTCTGGTTCTTCTTCGTTTAAATTTGCAGCTGGGGCAAAAGCTTCTGCAGCAGGAACTGACGGAGTTTGTGCAGGACCTTCTGGTGCCATTCTTTCGATTCTCCAGCCTTGAATACTATTGAAATATCTGGTTTCTCCTTGCGGATTAACCCATTCTCTTCCTCTTAAATTGATAGAAACTTTTACTGCCTCTCCTAGTTTATAGCTGCTTAATAAATCGCATTTATCTTGTGTAAATTCGATTAAAATGTGCTGTGGATATTGCTCATCTGTAGTAACTACTAATTCTCTTTTTTTGAATGAAGCACTAACTTGCTGCTCAGGATTAACCACTTTTACTTTTCCTATAACTTCCATCTTCGTCTATAATTAAATTGTTTCTATTCTTATTTTTTAGCTAAAAGCACTTTCCATGCCGATTCTATATCATCATTATTCAGATATTTTTTGGCTTCTAAGTGTATTTTTTCCTGATCATCTGAGCTTAAAACTCCTTTTACAGAAAAATTTTCTTTCACAAATATACTAACTTCTTCTTTTGTAGGCAAGGCTTCTATATTTCCTAATTTTCCAAGGTCATTCCCATTAAACACAGGGCTTTGTTTAATAAAATCAGGAATTACATCAACCCCAACACCTAAAGTTGTCAGCGGTTTTGGCACTTCAAAAAGCCCCTCATTCGATCTTGAATACCAATTTGCCCCGAGTCTTGAAACCAAATCTATTTTATGCTGATCGATTGCTCCGTTTTCATCTAAAATTGATTCATGAATATGAATTTTTACTACTTCACACAAAATCAAATTTCCTGCTCCTCCTTCTGTTCCTAACGGAATAATCTGCGTTATCTTGCATTCAAACTGAACTGGAGATTCTTTTACGCGATAGGGTTTTACTAAATCTGACGGAACCTGCGTTAAACCTGCTTTTATAAATTCATTTACACCTTCTCCATACTCTGTACTTGCTAACGAAGTCTGCTGTACCAAATCATAATTTACTACATTTATTACAACTTCACGAGTTGCCTCTGCATTAATTAAAGTATGTTTTACGGTATTGTCACGCACACGTCTTGAAGGTGAAAAAACCAGAATTGGCGGATTAGCACTAAAGACGTTAAAGAAACTAAATGGCGACAAATTTGGAATTCCCTTCTTGCTTATTGTACTTGCAAAAGCAATTGGCCGCGGCCCTACCGAACTTTGCAAATAAGCGTGCAGCTGGGGCGTTGATATTTCTTTTGGATTGATGCTAATCATAATTTTCTAGTTTAACCGAACCTCATTTCGGTCATACAAAAGTAGAGAAATCGTTCAATTCAAAGAAATAGTTTTAGAAGATAAAAACAAAAAATCTTTTAAAGCCCTGCAAAATATAAAATGTGTTAATTTCGTTATATTTATACCTCAAAAATTAATTTATGCGTTTTTCTGAAAGTAGAAATACAACTCGCTGGGTCATAATTCTTATTTCCTTTTCAATCATTACTTTGATTCTTTGGAATACCTATACATTTTTCCAAATTTTTAAAAATGAGCAGCGATTAAAAATGAATCTTTGGGCTAATGCGCAAAAAAAAATTATCAACTCAGATGAAGATACTGATCTTGATTTGCCGCTTGAAATCATAAATAACAACACTTCGGTTCCTGTAATGCTGGTGATGTATGATAAAATTATCAATTCTGTAAATGTTCCTGAACATATTATAAACGACAAAAAAGAATCGATATCATTTTTAAATACGCTGAAAAGTGAAAATGACCCCATTATAATTGAGTATGCACCGGGAAAGTTTCAACAAATGTATTATGGAAACTCTGCTTTGCTCAACAAACTTAAATATTATCCTGTCGCTCTGTTATTAATCATTTTTTTGTGCGGTGCTCTAATTTACAATTTTTATAAAAGCACTAAAATGGCAACGCAGAATAAATTATGGGCGGGAATGGCAAAGGAAACGGCACATCAAATTGGTACACCTTTATCTTCTTTAATTGGATGGGTTGAGATTTTAAAAACCGAAGAAATTGACCAATCGATAACCATAGAGATTCAAAAAGATGTTGAACGTTTGCAAACTATAACAGATCGTTTTTCTAAAATTGGCTCTGTTCCTGTTTTGGAGCCGCACGATATTGTCAACGAAACTTTAAACACATATGAATATTTACAATCTCGTTTTTCTAAGCAGGTTTCATTCTCCTATCAAGTTCCCGAAAAACTTATTTTTACTTTAATTAACCCAACGCTTCACAGCTGGACGATTGAAAACTTAGTCAAAAATGCGATTGATGCAATGAAAGGAAAAGGAAGTCTGGAGCTTGCGATCGAACAGGATTCTCACCATGTAAAAATAAACGTGAAAGATTCCGGAAGCGGGATTTCAAAAAAACAATTCAAAACTATTTTTGAACCTGGCTTCACGACAAAAAAACGCGGCTGGGGATTAGGGCTTTCTTTGACTAAAAGAATTGTCGAAGAATATCATAATGGAAATATTAAGGTTTTACATTCTGAAATTGGAAAAGGAACTACTTTTCAAATCAGTTATAAAATAGTTGATCCTCTTTAAAAACAGAAATAAAAAACACCAGCTCATAATTCTGAATTGGTGTTTTTTTTTGCATTGACAAGACTCCGACTTCGTTCAGTCTGACAGTTATTTTTAAAGATTTGCCTGAATGTCTTTTGCTAAATCTTCAAATTCTTCTTTTGAAAGAGAAACTTTATTTTGAAAACGCATTTCATCCATATGGTTTAACGGAATCAAATGTACGTGTGCATGAGGAACTTCTAAACCTACAACTGCAATTCCGATTCTTTTGCAGGGAACCGTTTTTTCAAGTGCAGCCGCAACTTTTTTAGAAAATTTCATCAAACCTAAATACAGTTCGTCATCCATATCAAAAATTTTGTCTATTTCTTGTTTCGGAATACAAAGTGTGTGTCCTTTAGCATTTGGGTTAACATCTAAAAAAGCTAAAAAATTATCATCTTCAGCAATTTTATATGCAGGAATCTCTCCGTTTACTATTTTAGTGAATATGCTGCTCATTGTTTAATCGTTTAACTGTTTATCCGGTTAACCGATTAAACAAATAAACGGTTAAACTTTTTAAAATCTTAATAGTGTGATTGCTTCGTTCCTCGCAATGGCTTAGTCTCTTGAGATTTCCAGAATTTCAAATTTCAAAACACCGTTTGGTACTGTAATTTCAGCTACTTCACCAACAGATTTTCCTAATAAACCTTTTCCAATAGGAGAAGTTACAGAAATTTTTCCTGTTTTTAAATCTGCTTCACTTTCTGCAACAAGTGTATATTTCATTTCCATTCCGTTGCCTTGGTTTTTAATTTTTACATTAGAAAGCACCAAAACTTTCGAAACATCTAATTGTGATTCGTCAATTAATCTTGCGTTAGAATATACTTCTTCTAACTTAGCAATTCTCATTTCTAATAAACCCTGCGCTTCTTTTGCAGCATCATATTCGGCATTTTCAGATAAATCGCCTTTGTCTCTTGCCTCTGCTATATCTTGAGATGCCTTAGGACGCATTACGCTTTTTAAATGCTCCAACTCATCTTTCAATTTTTTTAATCCCTCTGCGGTATAATAAGATACTTTACTCATAACTTCATCGTTTACATAAATAGAAAAAATCCCATCGGGACGGGATTTTGTATTACAAATATACTATTATTTTTAATAGTACATAATTATATGTTAATCATATAAAAATCAAATCTAAATAAATTATTTTTGTTTAACTAATTCTTATTAAAATAATGAAAAAAATCTGGCTCTTAATTCTTTTCGTTTCTGCGCTTGTTGCATGCAGCGACAGCGAACGCAGTAATAAAAACCCTTATATACCTAATTACACCGTTAATTTGTCTGTAGACATGAACCTGCCTGCTTATTCAAATCTTAAATTTGTAAGTAACGGTGTTATTGTTCCTAATTACGGAGCAAAAGGAATTATTATTTTTAATGCAGGAAGTGGTTATAATGCATTTGATGCAGCATGCCCTAATCAAGAATTAACTTCTTGTGTTGCAATGACCATTGATGGTATAAATGCCGTATGTTCGTGTGATAAAACTTCTTATAGTTTGTTTACCGGACTTGGAGGAAAAGAATATCCGCTAAAACAATATAAAGTTCAGGTAACCGGAACTGTGATTCACGTTTACAATTAAAAATAAAAAAGCCTGAAAGTTTAAATTTTCAGGCTTTTATTTTTTAGAATTTCAATGTTAATCCAGCTAAGAAATTAATTCCTGCCTGCGGGTAGTAGTATGGATAAATATCCCACATTGCTCCATTTGAAACATATTTTTTGTCTAAAATATTATTTACTAAACCTGTTATTGTAATTGATTTAAAGATTGCTCTCGGTTTTATTTCATAAGAAACATTCAAATCATTTACAAAATAATCAGCAAGTTTTGCTTCTGGCAATTCGATATTATTCATGTATTGTTCGCCAACATATTTTTGCAATAGCGAAATGTGCAAATTCTCGATTGGACTGTATACAATTATATTTCCGGCGATAACTTCTGGAGAATAAGCAATTTTAGTGGTTCCGTAATATTGTCCTTCAACAGCCAAATCAACATTTTTATTACTGCTAAGCGTAAAATTTGGTCTAAGGATAAATTTGTCTGAAAGCGAAATCGTTGCATCAAATTCAAAACCTAATCTATAACTTTTTTCAGTATTTGCACGAATTGGCGATCCAACATCATCTAATCTTCCGGTTAAAATCAACTGATCTTTATAACCCATATAATAGAAATTAGAATTCAACTGGAATTTTTCTGAATTAAATCTCCAGCCTAATTCAAAATCGTTTAGTTTTTCCGGTTTTACATTACCGCCTTCATAATCGGTTCTGTTTGGTTCACGATTCGCACGAGCGTATGAAAAATACAGGGTATTTTTTTGATTGATTTCGTAATTCAAACCCGCTTTCGGATTAAAGAAATTGAAGGTATCATCCACTAAACCAGTTTCAGGACTATCTGCTTTATATTCTACTCTTCTATATTGTAAATCACCATAAAAGCTTAATTTTTCTGTAAACTGATAATTAGCTTTTGCGAAGATATTTCCATCAGTTTTTGTAGAAAAATCATCATAATAATGATCTCCCAATTCTGACTGCGAAGCGTATCTTGCCCAAATTACTTTTCCATAATGATCTCCTTCATATTTATTCCAGCCGCCGCCAAGAATAACATCTAGTTTTTCATCTTTGTATTTTGCTGAAAATGTAGTTCCGTAAAAATCATTATCTAACCATTTCTGACGTACTAAATCTGTTGTTATAATTGCTCCAACAGGATTTAAATTATAATCAGCCATAGGGGCATCTTCTTTATAATTTTCATAATAACCCTGCCCTTTTGTATAATGTAAAGCTAAATTAGTACTCCATTTATCCGAAAAAGATTCACTCCAGTGCAGCTGATAATGATTTTGTTTGTAATTATCTGTTTCATTGTCATAAAAACGAACATTTCCGGCTTCATCAGTGTACATTCCGGCAGAATTAAAAGTACGATCTGAATTTAATGTCGCAGCATCAATTCCGTTCCAGGATTGATATGTTTTCTCCGTTCCGCCAAAAACCAAAGCTTTAATTAAAGTTGTTTTTCCAACATAAGTTCCCTGCAGGAAATAGGATTTCAAGTCAGAACTCGCTCTGTCAACATAACCATCAGATTTAATTCTGGACAAACGTCCTGCCAATTCAAAATGATCATTTAGCAGACCAGTGCTGAATTTTACTGTTTCTTTTTGAGAATTAAAACTTCCAAACGAGCCTGAGACTTCTCCAGTTGGTTTAGATGCATAACTATCTGTCAGCATATTTAAACTTGCTCCAAAAGCAGAAGATCCGTTTGTAGAAGTTCCTACTCCGCGTTGCAACTGTAAACTTTCTACAGAAGAAGCAAAATCGGGCATATTTACCCAGAAAGTTCCCTGACTTTCGGCATCATTATACGGAATTCCGTTTATGGTAACGTTTACTCTTGTAGCATCGCTTCCGCGGACTCTGATTCCGGTATAACCAATTCCTCCTCCTGCATCAGAAGTTGTAACTACAGACGGCAGATAATTCATTAAGACTGGAATATCCTGCCCAAGATTTCTAAATTTAATTTCCTTTTTATCCATATTACTAAACGTAACCGGAATTTTAGCCGTAACACGAACTGCCGAAACCAAAACATTATCAAGCTGATTTACTTGAGTTGAATCTTGTTCCTGTCCGTAAGAGAATAGAGTAAAGAAAATAGAGAATAGAATAAAGAAAATAGATTTGGTTCTGATTTCATTTTGAACCTTAGAACCTTTGTACTTCTGTGCCTTAGCACCTAAAAAAAAAGTTTTCATTCGTAAAGAATTACGAATAAAAGGGGGAATTATTCTTTTGTTAAATTAATAAATGTGTTTCCCGACAAGACAAATTATTTACACTCGAAATTGTCGTTTTTTCCCTTAGCAACATTACTCGCTCAGGTTCTTTGGGTATGATCTCAGCTCGTTATTTAGAGCACCCCTTTGAGACAATGCAAATATAGAAAAGTATTGAGAAAAATGTATTAAGTATTAAGATTTTTAGTTTTTGGCTTCTTAATACTTCATTCTATAGTCTTAATACTAAAAATCAGGTTTTCTCCTCGATTGTTTAAGGTCAGAAATATTCTTTTTGTCTTTGATTCTTTTCTTGATTACCGATTTTGGAATCTTTGTAGCTTTTCTAACTTTGGACACAAACAAACCTTTTTTGACAATTTCTAAAAAACGTTTTATAACTATTTCTTTATTTTTAAGCTGACTTCTGTCTTCGTCACAATTTAAAATTAAGATATTTTCTATTGTTAAACGAGCTGCAATATTAGTTTGCAAAAGCAGTTTTTCTTCTTCCGATAAAGCTTGTGATGCATTTAAATCAAAAGACAAAACCACTTTTGATGAAACTTTATTTACATTTTGTCCGCCCGCTCCACTGCTTCTAACGGCTTTGAAATTTAATTCTGATATAATTTTATCGCTATCCATTATTGTGGCTGATGCGCCGGTTTTAGTAAATCATTTACGGTTTTCACCGGATTAAAAGTAATTAACGGAACTGCCACAAAAACAGTTAACCAATTTGCCATTGAACCATTCCATAATCCCGGAAGTTCGTAACTTTTTACTGGTTTTCCTTCAACACTTTTTTCTACAATAAAGCCAGATTTTTGATCTACAAATTGTTTCAGGTCAAATTTTTCACCTTTATAGTTCTTAATTCCGCAAACTAAATCAACCGGATTAAAATGTGTAGCTTCTTCTAAAATTTCAAGCTGTTTTTTATTTGCTAAATCAACTTGAGAAGTTTCTACAATTTGCAGAGAAGTTTCGCCTTTTTCATTCATCACCCAAAACGGCCCGCCGCCTGGTTCTCCTTCATTTTTAACCATTCCACAAACTCGAATTGGCCTGTCTAATAAATCTTTAATTTTAGCAATTTTATTCTCAAAAGTAAATTTATTAAAATCTTTAGTCATTTTAATGTTTAGCTTTTGCACTAAAAAATCTACAATTACCGGGATATTATTTTCATTTATTTGATTCTTTTCTATTGCATCCAAATAACCAAATACTTTTTGCTGTACGGCAATTAAAATACCTCCTAAAGCTTTTTTGTACAGTGTAATTTGCTCAATATGATTTTGAATTACATTATCAATGTTTTTAATGAAAATGATATCTGAATCAAGATTATTTAGATTTTCAATCAGAGCACCGTGTCCGCCTGGTCTAAAAATTAGATTGCCATCTGCATTTCTGACAATTTTGTTTTTAGCATCAACATTAATAGAATCTGTGCTTTTATTTTGGTAAGAATATCCAATATTAATTTTTGTTCCAGAAGGTTTTTCTATTTTCTCTCTAACCTCATCCACCGCTTTTTCAAACAAATCCTGATGAATTTCTGAAACTGTAAAATGTAAATTTGAAACACTTTTTGATGTAGCATAATGCACACATTCATTTAAATGTTCTTCAATAGGATTTGCAATATGCGTTTTATATAAATGGAAAGGCAAAACTGCTTTTGGCTTGTTTGCGAAGTTAAAGTAGTCCTGAGACAATAATAATTTAATAAAATAGTAATTTTTATAGTCTCTTTCTAAATTTTCAAAATCAGGATAAATTTCTTTTAGCTTTTCATGAACTGCTTCAAAAAAAGGGAACTTATCCATCCCGATAATAAAAATAGCAAGTTCTTTATCTTTTTTTCTGTTAATATAAGCGTTTATAGTTTCTTTTTCGATATCAAAATCGTTCAAAAAAGCACTTAAAAACTTGAACATTCTTGTTGCGGCACCAGATGCAGGAACAAATTTTTTAATTTTTAATTTTTCTTTCTGTTGATCAAAAAAAGAAGCTTTTTCTGCAAAATCAGTTTCAGACAAACTTAAGATTCCATTGTTTACTGTTGCCGGACTAATTAAGTTACTTTTTGCTATTCCTTTTTTAAATATTTTTAATTGCTTTAAAATATTCTCGAAAGGGATTCCGTGGTTGTAAATTTCAACAAAATCTTCAGATGAAAGTCCTTTTTCTTTAAAAGCACTTAAAGCGTTAATAATCATTGTAGCTTTTGCTAAACGGCTTTTTTTATCGCCCGAAAGCGTTATAAATGGTTTGTTTGTATCTATTAAAGTTTGTTTGAAAACAGAAAATACCGTTTCTCTTCCTTCTGGAGTATCTCTAATATCGTCTTTTTCCCAAGGAACGTCTATATCTGTCAGGAAAAACAAATCATAATCATGTTCTAATGCGGCTTTATTTAAAATAGGGTCGCAAAAACCATAATATACCTCAGAAAAAACTTTGGTAACCATTAAATTAGTATCACAAAACAAGTATTTTTTAGCTAATAAAAGTTTTTGGTTTTCTAATGTTGCTTGCCCATAAGCAATAGGCATCATATCATCAGCAGTACAAATATGCTGATTTTCTTCCCATTTTTCCTGCAGGTAATCGCGTGCAAATTCTGGAACCCATTCAGTTTCATAATAATCTGCAAGCTGTTTTGCTAAAGTTGTTTTACCTGTACTTTCAGGTCCAAATAAAGCAATTTTTATTATTGTTGTTTTTTGCTGTCTAAGATCTTTTTCCATTCTAAATAAGCTGAAATAGCCAAAATTGTAAAAATTAAATACTGAAGTGACAGCATCCCTAAGCCGCGATAAGCATAAAGAGGCACTACAATAATATCACCGATAATCCACAATGTCCAGTTTTCTATTTTTTTCCTTGCCATATACCACATTCCTGCAAAAAATATCCCAGACGATATCATATCGACATAATTGTCATTGTGTATTTCGTAATCGAAATATTTATAAATCCCGAAAACTACGAAAATGGTCACGAAAAACAATAAAACCCCGATTATTTTTTCATTAAAATTTGTTCTTGTAATAGGAAGGTTATCTTCAACCGTTCCTCCTTTTGCCCAAACATACCAGCCATAAATACTCATAACTGAGAAATATCCATTAATAATCATATCGCCAATATAACCGGCAACATATAAAAGATATACTGAAATTACGGTGGCAATTAAACCTGTTGGATAAACCCAAATGTTTTCTTTTTTAGCAAACCAAACACTTAAAATCCCAAAAACAAAGACTAAAAACTCCAAAGCAATATGCCATAACGGAGTATTTTTATAACTATCAAGAAAAAAGTCAATCATTTTTGCGGTATTTGTGGCTGTTAAATTTTATTTATGAATCAAAAAAATGACTGTCGTTTTCAAAAGCAGTTCCAATAACTACTAAATCTGCACCGGCTTTATATGCCTTTTTAATTCCGTGCAAATCTACAATTCCTCCTCCAACAATTACAGGAATTTCTATGTTTTGAGCAATTAATGAGATCATTTCCAGCGGCACCGCTTTTTTTGCTCCGCTTCCTGCTTCTAAATAAATTAATTTGTTTCCGAGCATTTCGCCTGCCTGAGCTGTTGCTAAAGCCAAATCAAAATTTTCGCGGTTAAGCGGTTCTGTTTTACTAACGCGTGCAACTGCAGTTTCATTGCCGCTTTCGATTAAAATATATCCTGTTGAAATAACTTCAAGCTTTGTTTTTTTAAGAATTGGCGCTGCCTGAACCTGATATTCTATTAAATAATCCGGATTTCGGCCAGATAATAGAGAAAGAAACAAAATAGCATCGGCCTGCGGAGAAATCTGCGATGGATCACCCGGGAAAATTATAACCGGCAGATTTGTTTTTTGTTTTAACTGCGTAATTAAATCTTCTAAAATGGTACTTTGAACAATGCTTCCGCCTACAAAAATATGTGTTGCAGGAGATTGGTTTATTTTAAGTAATAAATAGTCTAAATTTTCCCAAACAATTTTGTCAGGATCCAGAAGAATAGCCAATAGTTTTTGCCCGTTTTTCTTAGCCCCTAAAATTTGTTGGTGAATCGTGAGTGTTTTTTGCTCCATAACGGCAGTAAAAGTAAAAAGTTTTTAACGTAGAAGAACTATTTTGAATGAATTATATTTGTAAAGTCTCTGTTAATATCCAAAGAAAACAAATATGATCGCAACCGAATTATTAGAAAAATATGGTGCCTTAAAAAAGTCTTTCGAAAAAAATGAAATCATTTTTGAAGAAGGAAATCTGCCAACGCATTATTATCAGATAATTTCGGGTGAAATTAAAATGAGCAATTACAATGATGACGGACGCGAATTTATTCAGGGTATCTTTTATAAAGATCAGTCTTTTGGCGAGCCTCCATTATTTTTAAACCAAAAATATCCGGCTAATTCTATTGCGGTTGAAGGCAGCGAAATTTTGCTGCTCCCAAAATCAAGTTTCTTGAAACTGCTGGAAGAAAACCCTGCAGTAAGCATTAAAATAATCGAAAATCTTGCGCAGCGTTTGTATTATAAATCTATTATGGCTGCCGAAATTTCTACACACGAGCCTGAGCATAGAGTATTAAAACTAATCGATCACGGAATTGCATATTTTAATTTTAAAAAAGATAAAAATGGATATTTAATCAATTTTACCCGACAGCAAATTGGAGACTTAACAGGTTTACGTGTAGAAACCATTATTAGAGCTATTAAAGCTCTGGAGAAAAAGGGCGAATTGAAGATTATTAACCGAAAAGTATATAGATAAAATAGTTTCTGTTTTATGATTAAAATCATAAAACGCAGCAGTAAAGTGCGTGTACCTTTGTAGTGTAAAAATCTCAATATCATGACACTATATCAAACAACATTCGACATTTTTAATAGAAATTATATGGGTTCTGCTGCGATGGCAGTAATTGGCCAAAGCTGTTTAGGCGGTGCTGCTGCAATGTATGTTTTAGCAAACGGAACCTCAATTCCTCAAATGATTCAGCTTACAATTATTGTATTGGCTTGTATCTTTGTAAACACTTCAATTTTGGCACAAATGAAACATAAAGTAGTTTTTAACCTTTTAATTCTGAGTTCAATTTTAAGTGTTTTATTTATCCTATTAAACACTACTGTTCTGTGAAAAAACAAATAGAGAATAGAGCTGATGTTTCTTTCTTAGTACATCAGTTCTATGCAAAAATAAGGGACGATAAGGAAATTGGCTTTTATTTTAATATGATTATAAAAGATTGGGACGCGCATTTGGAAAAACTGACTGATTTTTGGGAAACTAATTTGTTTGCCGTAAAAAAATACAAAGGAAATCCGCATGCTGTTCACAATGAAGTTGATACGCATTTTGATGGAAAAATTACGGCTAATGAATTCGGAATCTGGCTTAATCATTGGGCTCAGACATTAGAAGAGCATTTTGAAGGCGAAAATGTGGAAACATTAAAAAGACGCGCCCGTAAAATGAGTACTTTTTTGTACGTGAGTATGTTTGAACATCGAAAAAAAGAAAGTGAAGTTTAATGTCATTGCGAAGAACGAAGCAATCTCATTTGCTAAATTAATTAACGTTCTTGTTAGTGCGATTGCTTCGTTCCTAGCAATGACCAAACTTTGTGATTATTTCTCAAAAGCATAAACCAAAGTAAAATTCCCTTCAAAATTATCTGATTTGATTTCTTCATAATGCACATTAAAATCTTTTATTAAATCATCAAAATGAAGGCTTGCCTGCACTTGAGATTCATTTAAAGAGAAATCATCAACTTTGATATGATCTTTAAAACTGATTCCTTTTTCATTTCTAATTTTAAAGATCGCTTCTTTTGCACCCCAGATTACAGTGAGTTTTTTAACGTATTCTCCTAAAACATTTGAATTTAAATATTCGAATTCAGTATCAACAAATTTATCAGCAATGCGAAGGATTTTTTCGCGCTGTAATTCCATATCGATTCCTACGGTTTCATGGCTTATAATTATGGCCGAAAAATGATACGAATGTGTTATTGAAATATAATTATGACAATCAAAATAAGGTTTTCCAAATTCGTCATAATGCAAATCTTTATCTGTAAAGCCCATTTCCTGAATCAGCATGCGAACACTTAAAAAAGCACGTTGATGCATTTGTGATTTCATTCCGTCCAGTCTCTTTTGCGTTTTTTCTTTCAACACAACTTTGCTCAATAACTCCTCTAAGGATTCTGTTATTTCCCAAATTAAGATTTTAGTCGTTTCATTAAACTGTATGGTCTGAAATAAAGGCATTTCTTTTTAATTATAAATTATGAATGGTTAATTGTAAATTATATTCTTTCAAATTTAGCTCTTCGAGACAATGTGTATTTAAGATTGTTGTTAAATGAACTTATATCACTTATATGGTGAAAAATAATTCTCAAAGTAACTTTCTAAAGATTAAGAAATTAAAGATTTCACAAATCTTACAGAAAGTAGTAAAATTCAAAAGGTATTATGTAAATTTGCAAAAATTTTACAATTATACAAATATACTATAAATGAGTACTACAACTACGCCTTTTGTGGCTTACAAAGTAAAAGACATTTCTCTGGCTGCTTGGGGAAGAAAAGAAATTGAACTAGCTGAAGCTGAAATGCCAGGTTTAATGGCTCTTCGTGCTGAGTATAAAGACGAACAACCTCTTAAAGGTGCTCGTATTGCCGGATGTTTGCACATGACGATTCAAACTGCTGTTTTAATCGAAACTTTAATCGCTCTTGGTGCTGAAGTTACCTGGTCTTCTTGTAACATTTTCTCTACTCAGGATCAGGCTGCTGCTGCTATTGCTGCTGCCGGAATTCAGGTTTATGCCTGGAAAGGTCTTGATGAACAATCATTTGACTGGTGTATTGAGCAGACTTTATTCTTTGGCGAAGACAGAAAACCATTGAACATGATTCTTGATGACGGTGGAGATTTAACTAATATGGTTATTGATCGTTTCCCAGAATTGGTTCCTGGAATTAAAGGTCTTTCTGAAGAAACTACAACTGGTGTTCACAGACTTTACGAAAGAGTAAAAGCCGGAACGTTGCCAATGCCTGCAATCAACATTAACGACTCTGTTACTAAATCTAAATTTGATAACAAATACGGTTGTAAAGAATCTGCTGTAGATGCTGTACGTCGTGCTACTGACTTAATGTTAGCTGGAAAAAGAGTAATCGTTTGCGGATACGGTGATGTTGGAAAAGGAACTGCTGCTTCTTTTAGAGGTGCTGGTTCTATTGTAACTGTTACTGAAATCGATCCAATTTGTGCTTTACAAGCTGCAATGGACGGTTATGAAGTTAAAAAATTAAATACTGTAATTGCTAATGCTGATATCATCATTACAACTACAGGAAATAAAGATATCGTTCTTGGAGAGCATTTCGAGCAAATGAAAGATAAAACTGTTGTTTGTAACATTGGTCACTTCGATAACGAAATTGATATGGCTTGGTTAAACAAAAACCACGGCGCATCAAAAATCGAAATCAAACCTCAGGTTGACAAATACAACATCAACGGAAAAGATATCATCATTCTTGCTGAAGGTCGTTTAGTAAACCTTGGTTGTGCTACAGGTCACCCAAGTTTTGTAATGAGTAACTCATTTACAAACCAAACTTTGGCACAAATCGAATTATGGAACAACAGCGCAGCTTACAAAAATGAAGTTTACATGTTACCAAAACATTTAGATGAAAAAGTTGCTGCTTTACACTTAGCTAAATTAGGCGTTGAACTAGAAGTTTTACGTGACGATCAGGCTGCTTATATTGGTGTTCCGGTTGAAGGTCCATTCAAACCAGAATACTACAGATACTAAGAAATTTTAGATTTCTGATCTTAGATTTTAGATTATCTAAATACATATTCAAACCCGGCAGATTTTAAAAATCTGTCGGGTTTTGTTTTTTAATCTATGATCAGAAATCTACAATCTAAAATTTATATTTTAGTATACTGCGGTTTCAAAATATAAGTATATTTTTGAAAACCAAAACCAAATTATGAAAACACGCCTGATTGTATTAATAATCATAATATTACCCCTTTTTATATCTGCACAAAATTCTGATCCCTCAAAACCTGAATTGCAGCATACAATGTACCCATGGATGGAGCCAAAGCTTTCCAAAATGGAAAGTACAAAAAACCTTTCTAAAGGTAAAGTACAAAGAGCGAAAAACAGAATTGCGCGAGAAGAACAAAAACTAATAAAGCTTGGGCAAGAAGAATGGAAAATAGAATTGGATTTAAAAGCGCAGCTTGAAAATTTAAAGCAGCTTGAAAATTCTTCAGAAAAGAGCAATGACCCTGATCATCAAAAAAATATTGAAAAAGCAAAAATACGGATAGCCAAATCACAGGAAAAATTAAATAAGGCCAAAATTGAAGTAGAATTAAGCGCTAAAACACTGAATGATTATGAAGTAGCTTTAAAAGACGCTAGACTTACTAAATACGGTTCTTAAAAATATTTCAAACCCGACAGGTTTTAAAAACCTGTCGGGTTTTCTTTTTAATTTAAATTAATTATCTCATTTCTCGTGTGTTTGTCAAATATAAATATACATTTGGTCCATCAAAAACAAATCCTAATCTAAATAATGAAAACACGTTTTATTCTATTACTATTATTACTACTTCCAATTTTTGTTTCTGCACAATTTAGTAATATGCAAGCGCAGGCAAGAAGTATGCATACACAAATGAATATGCAAAACCAAAAATGGGCAAGCGAAAGGGCAGCAGCAAATCAACAATGGCAAATGAGAAATATGATGTCGCAGAAAGTTTCTAAAATTGAAGCCGCTGAACATAAATTAGCTAAGGAAGAAAAAAACAAACAAAAATTAGAAAAGAAGAAAGAAAAACTAGAAGCAGATTTAAAAACAAATCAGGATCAATTAGCTAATCTTAAAAATAATTCAGAAAACAATGCTGACCTTCAAAAAGAGATTGAAAAATCTGAGGAAAAAGTAAACAAGTCTAAAGAAAAATTAAACAAAAGCAGAACAAAAATTGAATCTAGTTCAAAAAAGGTTGAGAGCTTAAAAAAAGAAGTAGAAAAATACAAAACCGAAAAAGAAGAATTACAGAAAAAACAAGAAGAAGAGAAAAAATTAAAAGAAGAAGAAAAAGCTAAAAAAGAAAAGGAAAAGCAGGAAAAGAAAGGGAAATAAATCAAACATGCTTTTTTAATATCCAAAATCAATTTAGGAGAATGGCAACTCAATACCATTTCAAAACCCAACAGTAAAAAACTATTGGGTTTTGTTTTTTAAACTATTTCAAGAAAGTAATAAATCTATTAGAATATTTCGTTTTCAAAAACGTTGTATTATATTTATTGTAAATATTTTATTATGAAAAATTATCTTTTACTCTATTTATTAGCCTTTTTGAATTGTTCTGTATTTGCACAAAATAATGACATCTGGGTTTCATTTCCCAACAAAGACACAACTCAGATCGGATTTAAAGATAAAAATGGCGTTATTAAAATTGAACCAAAATTCACAGGCTTTACAATCGCTCACAAATTTGAAAATATTATTGCCGTAACAGAAGAAGAAAATGGAAAATGGAAAAGCTATTATTTAACGAAATCAGGAAAAATAATTGGACGAGACAGTTTATACGTTTTTGACAATGGCCCCGATTGTGAAAACGAAGGCTTTATAAGATTTACAGATCGTAAGACTGATAAAATGGGAATGTTTAATGGAGAAGGAAAAATTGCAATTCCTGCAGAATACAGCAATTTAACTAAAGTCAAAAACGGAATGTTCATAGGATTAAAAGATGCCAAAAAAGAAATAGATGGAGAACATTTTTTCTGGAAAGGAGGAAAAGAATTCTTAATTGATACTAATAACAAAATCCTGGTTGAAAATTTCCCTTATAATGATGATCTCAATTTTTATTCATTAGAGAAATCAAAAGAACCAAATAAAGATGAAATAAGAGAAAATTTTCTTGGTATCGACGGACAATATTATTCCTTTATAAGTTATGATAAGGAATTTAAATCCTGGCTAAAAAACACTTTGCTTAAAGATATGTCTAAAACCAATTTAGAAAAACATTCTTTTGACAAAATTATCTATTGGAAAGAACCAATGGGCTGGGTAAGTGAATCTAAAACTAAATTTATCAATCAGAATTATACCTATTTAAAATTAAAACTGCAGGAACTCAAAAATCCAAAAACGGATTACTTTGTCTCTTCTGACGGATTAAATCAGTTTATTTTTGAATCAAGCGAATACGAAATATATTTCAACAATTGTAATGAATCAAAAGATTGGATATATCCAGTTAAAAACATTGTGATCAATCCAAAAAATAAACTTGAACACGGACAAGATCATTTTGAATTTTTAAGAACTGAAAACGGATATAAATTGATAAGTGTTTCTTCAAGAAAAGATAATCTTAAATAATTCTTTCTCGTTTCATACAAAGCTTAACTTTGTGTAAAACGTGAAATCATGAAGAATTTTTTATTTTTATTTATTGCCATTATCTTCGAAATCATTGCAACATCGGCATTAAAAAAATCTGAGCAGTTTACGCAGCTTTTGCCTAGTATTATTACGGTTGTTGGTTATTTTGCTGCGTTTTATTTTTTAAGTTTTGCCATCAGAACTATTCCGGTTGGTTTTGCTTATGCAATTTGGTCTGGAGTTGGAATTGTTTTAATTACAATCATTGGTGCCATTTTCTTTAAGGAAATTCCAGATTTACCTGCGATAATTGGGTTGAGTTTAATTATAATTGGCGTGGTTGTCATTAATGTTTTTTCAAAAACTACGGCGCATTGACATATAATGCCACGAAGTCGCTAAGACACAAAGTTTTTAATCTCGTAATTCTTTTTAGAGTAACAATACTTCAAAAAAACTTCGCGCCTTTGTGCCTTTGCAGCAAAAAAACTCAGCAAGTTTCGGATTTTATACCTGCAAAAACCAATCGATCTTTGCCTTATAAAATTGAATGAAAATGAACACACAGGAAAACATCAATTATAATCGTATTGCAGATGCCATCGATTATATCAAAGCAAATTTTAAAGAGCAGCCAAATCTTGATGAAGTTGCAGAGAAAGTGCATATGAGTCCGTTTCACTTTCAGAGGCTTTTCAGTGATTGGGCAGGAACAAGTCCGAAGAAATTTTTACAGTATACCAGTTTAGAACACGCCAAAAAATTACTCAAAGAAAATCAGGCAACTATTTCTGAAACTGCATATGAAACGGGACTCTCAGGCACAAGCCGACTTCATGATTTATTTGTAAATATTGAAGGAATGACACCGGCCGAATATAAAAATGGCGGAAAAAATCTGGAAATAAATTATAGTTTTGCTGAAAGTCCGTTTGGGAATATTATTGTCGCTTCAACTCAAAAAGGCGTTTGTTTTATGGCTTTCGCCGAAGATGAAACTATCGGGTTTAATGATTTAAAACACAAATTTCCGAATGCTGCTTTTTCTCGAAAACTTGATTTAGCACAGCAAAATGCACTTTTCATTTTCCAAAATGACTGGAGTAAATTGTCTGAAATAAAACTGCATTTAAAAGGGACCGATTTTCAACTGAAGGTTTGGGAAACTTTATTAAAAATTCCGATGGGGCAGCTTTCTACTTATGGAACTATTGCGCAGAAAATTCAAAAACCAAATGCTTCCCGCGCCGTTGGGACTGCAATTGGAAATAATCCTGTCGCATTTTTAATTCCATGTCACCGCGTAATTCAATCTTCAGGAGTTTTCGGCGGTTATATGTGGGGAAATACGCGAAAAACGGCCATAATTGGCTGGGAAGGTGCGCAGGTAAATCCTCAATTATAAAATTATTATCAATTTATTGATATAATATTTTCAACGCAAAGTATATCCGTAGAGACGCACCTCGGTCCGTCTAATTAATCTATGTCGACAATCTTTGCGTAGACGCACTGCTGTGCGTCTCTACGGATATGCTTTGTGTAAATTATTCTTCATGTAAAAATTAATCCTATTTAAATTATTTATGCAAAATATACAGTCAAAAATTGCTTCTCAAAATTGGGAAAGCATTACCGAATCTATACACGAAAATGGCTTTGCTATTCTTCCAAATATTCTAAACAACGAACAATGTGAAGATTTAAAATTCGATTATGATAATCCAAATTTATATCGAAAAACGGTTGTTATGGAACGTTATCGATTTGGTTTGGGCGAATACAAGTATTTCAATTATCCCCTGCCCGATTTAATTCAAAATATTAGAACTTCGATTTATCCTAAATTGGCACCAATTGCAAATTCCTGGATGAAAGCTTTGAATATCAACACCATTTTTCCTGATAAACATTCAGCATTATTACAGCAATGTCACGATAATAATCAATTGAAAGCGACCGTTTTAATTTTAAAATATGGAGAAAGCGGATTCAATACTTTACATCAGGATTTATATGGCGATATTTATTTCCCCATTCAAATTGTGCTTTTCCTCTCTGAACCTGATGAAGATTTTACCGGAGGCGAATTTGTATTGACACAGCAAACGCCAAGATTGCAGTCAAAAGCTATTGTTTTAAAACCTAAAAAGGGTGATATTCTGGTTTTTACAACAAATTTCAGACCTGTAAAAGGTACAAAAGGTTATTATCGGGTGAATATGAAACATGGGGTTAGTGAAGTTCATTCAGGCGAAAGATATACGCTGGGAATTATTTTTCACGACGCATTATCCTAAAATATATAGACATGCAATATCCGTAGAGACGCACAACAGTGCGTCTACGCAACGTGAATTAAAAAAGAAAGGCAATTTCTCACGTAGATTTAAACAGATTTTTTAATCATTATAATCCTTTAAATCTGTGGCAAAAAATCTAACGTTACGTAATTAATCTATGTCGACAACCTTTGCGTAGACGCACTGCTGTGCGTCTCTACAGAATAAAATGTGCTAAAATTATGATTGAACACAATAAAATTTCAGATTCAGATCTTCGGAATAAAATTAAAAATGCGGAGATTTGTTTCGGCGGCAACCGAAAACTAAAAATCTACGGAACTTTAAAATGTTCTTCGGGAAAAAGAATGAAACGAGAAAATAGGGTTTTCTTTTCAACTGAAAATGAAGCAAAACAAAATGGTTTCAGACCTTGTGGACATTGTATGAAACCTGAATATTTAAATTGGAAAAATGGACTTATTTAATCCTGAAATAAACAAAACAACGAACTTACTTCCCAAAGATGGAACTGTAAATTATTATGGAAAATTGTTTTCGAGAGAAGATTCTAATCGCTATTTAGATGTTTTATTGAACACAATTGAATGGAGAAATGATGAAGCCATAATCTTTGGAAAATTAATTTTGACTAAAAGAAAAGTAGCTTGGTACGGCGATCAGGAGTTTGAATATACCTATTCGAATACCACAAAAAAGGCACTTCCGTGGACAAAGGAATTATTGGAATTAAAGAAAATAATTGAGGCTGAAACTGGCGAGACTTTCAATTCCTGCCTATTAAATTTATATCATTCCGGCGATGAAGGAATGGCCTGGCACAGCGATGCCGAAAAAGATTTGAAAAAGAATGGTGCTATTGGTTCTGTAAGTTTTGGTGCCGAAAGGAAATTTGCTTTCAAACATAAAGAATCTAAAGAAACAGTTTCTTTGATTTTACAACATGGAAGTTTATTGGTTATGAAAGATGAAACACAGACGCATTGGCTGCATCGACTGCCGCCAACAAAAACAACTTCAAAGCCTAGAGTAAATTTAACTTTTAGAACTATTGTAAGGTAGATTTATTTCTTCTTTTTTGGGGCAACGTTTTGGTAAGAAAGCTTTAAAGCATCTTCAAACATTTCTGGTCTGACTTTAGAAAGTTCTACAATTGTCCAGCCTTGTTTTCCCCATTTGTTTGGAATTGGATAAAAAATCATTTCGCTTGAGGCGCAAAAAACAGATTGATCAATTTCGTTTAATTTTAAAACTGCCCGATTATTTTTTTCATCAAAAGTGGCGAATATCTTTTTGTTTACCCTAAAAGATGTTTTTTCAAAATGCGGTTCTTCAACTGCATTTTCAAAGGATAGAGCTAATTTTCTAAATTCTTCAATATTGACCATCGCATATCAATTTAATAGATCTGGCAGGTTTTTAAAACCTGTCGGGTCTCTGGTGACTATATCTTACCAACCTTGATTCAAACCATTTTTTAAAACTTCATCATATTTTTCTTTATCAAAAGAATATAAGTTTGGGGCTTTGTGTGCCACATTATTTTTCTTTTCATCCAATTTTGTCAGAATTCCGATATTGGTTATTTTTCGCATAAAATTTCTTCTGTCAAGTTTTTTATCCAGAATTGTTTCATACAATTTTTGCAGTTCCGGCATTGAAAATTTTTCCGGAAGTAAATTGTAACCTATTGGCATTAAATTCAGTTCAATTCTAAGCGTATCCAGAGCTTTATTAAGAATTTCTTTGTGGTCTAAAATGAGTTCGGGAACCTCTTTATGATCGATCCATTCAATTATTTCATTAGAATTTATTCGGTTTGGGACAATTTTTAAAAAATCTACCAAAGCATAATAGCCAATTGTTACGAAACGACGTGTCAGCCATTTGCCTTTTTCGGGATCGATATTTAAATATTTTAAAACCTCTTTCCCAAAATGATCATCATTCCGTTTAATTTTTCCAAATGCTGCAAACTGTCTTAAAAAAATACCTTCGACTCCGGTTCTTTCATTTAAAACGGTGACTGCTGCTGTATCAATATCCTGATCTATCGGAATAAACCCGCCCGGCAAAGACCATTTTTCACTATGCGGAACTTTAATCAGCAAGACTTTTAATTGATTATCATGAAACCCAAAAATGACGCAGTCTATGGAAAGTCCCGGCTGATAATTTTCGTTATTTTCTATAATAAATTTCAGCATTTGAGTTTTTAATTAATACCTCTTTCCGTTTTTTATTTAAACTTGCAATTTACTTTATTTTTCAAAGACTGCAGCATTTTTATAGCAAGTAAGTCTTTTTTAAACAATTATGCATTGAAAAGTCAAAAGTGTAAAAATCACAATTTTAGTTAAAATTACGAAATGAATTGAAAAAATAAGTACATTGCGTCATAATAACACATTTGACTGACAAATTGTTGAAATTTAAATTTTAAGAAAGAAAAAGATTACAAGTTTTTAATTTTGAAATCCTTCAATAAAATAGAATTGAAATTTAATGAACGAGATTATGAGCATCAACCCGCTAAAAAATATCAACAAAAAAATTAGAACAAAAATCTGGTCTTCTTTCGGATTTGTATCTAAAACTTATCTTCTTGAAGCCTCATTAAAATATAGTGAAGAGCAGGAAAGAATTTTTAATCAGGTAATTGAAAGAGAAGTAAAAAATAAAAAAACAAAACGCGAAGCTCTTGATAAAGCATTGCTTGAATCCTATAAAGGAATTGGCGCTATGGATTTTATAAATACCGTTTTAAAATAATTCAAAACCTTTATAAAATCCATAACGCCAATTTTAATTGACATTCTATATTATTGTACTAATTCAAAATCTGATTTTAGTTTAATATCTGCTGATGAAGCTCCAATCAGTACTTCAAAATCTCCTGGCTCTGCCGTCCATTCCAGTTTATCATTGTAGAAAGAAAGTTTTTCTTTATCGATTGTAAATTCGATTGTTTTAGTTTCTCCCGCATTCAATTTCACTTTTTGGAAATCTCTTAATTCTAAAACTGGACGAACTACTGATCCGAATTTGTCTTTTAAATATAGCTGAACCACTTCTTCTCCGACAGCTTTTCCAACATTTGATAATTGAAATGAAACTTTAATTGTTTCGCTGCTTTTGATTTTTGTCGAAGATAATTTCAAACCAGAATAATCAAATTTTGTATAACTCAAACCGTATCCGAAAGGAAATTTAGGAGAGTTTTTTAAATCGATATAAGCTGAAACATAGTTTGTTGCATTTTCATTTTTAGCTGGTCTTCCTGTGCTAAAATGATTGTAATAAATTGGAATCTGCCCTACTTCTCTTGGGAAAGTCATTGGCAGTTTTCCTGACGGGTTGTAATCTCCAAATAAAACATTTGCGATTGCATTTCCAGCTTCAGTTCCTAACCACCAAGTATATATAATTGCAGGAACATTATCTGCTGTCCAATTGAAAACTAGTGGTCTTCCGGCATTTATTAAAACTACAACTGGTTTTCCTGTTGCCTGAATTGCTTTTACTAAATCTTCCTGAACACCCGGTAAATGTAAATCGCTTCGGCTTTTTGCTTCACCGCTCATATCGCGTCTTTCACCAATACTCAAGATTACTACATCTGCCTGCTTAGCGGTTTCAACTGCTTCGGCAAAACCATCTTTATTATCTCCGTCAACTTCACAGCCTTTTGCGTAAAGTAATTTTGTGTTTTTACCTACTTTATTTTGTAAACCATCCCATTGCGAAACTACCCATTTATCGTAATTTACATCTGGAAGTTCAACAGACCAGAATCCCATATTGGCTTTGTATTCTTTTACCATTGGGCCAATGAATGCAATTGTTTTTACACTTTTAGAAATTGGTAAAGTCTGGTTTTCATTTTTCAATAAAACGATACTTTTTTCAGCTACTTCAAGTGCCGCTTTTCTGTTTGCCGGATTTGCTAAAACTTTCTCTGCTCTTTTATCATCAGAATATCTGTAAGGATCATCAAATAAACCTAATTCAAATTTTTTGCGAAGAATACGTTTTACAGCATCGTCAACCAAATCGATAGAAACCCTGCCTTCTTTTACTAACTGTGCTAAATTATATCGGTATGCATTACTTTCCATATCCATGTCACTTCCGGCAGTAATTGCAGAATATGCAGCTTCTTTAAGATCTTTTGAATAACCGTGAGCGACCATTTCTCCAATTGATCCCCAGTCTGACACTACAAATCCCTGAAAGTTCCATTTTCCTTTTAAGATATCTCTTTGTAAATGTGCATTTCCAGTTGCAGGAATTCCGTTTACATCATTAAAAGAATTCATAAATGTTGCTGCTCCGGCATCTAAAGCGGCTTTAAAAGGGGGTAAATAGGTTTCAAGAAGCATTCTTTCGCTCATATCAACTGAGTTATAATCCCTGCCTCCAACTCCTGCTCCATAAGCAGCGAAGTGTTTTACACAGGCCATAACAGAGTTTAAATCTCCTAATTTATTTCCCTGAAAACCTTTTACTCTTGCATAAGCAATTTTAGATCCTAGATAAGTATCTTCTCCTGCACCTTCCATTACACGTCCCCAGCGCGGGTCACGGCTAATGTCTACCATTGGTGCAAATGTCCAGTGAACTCCGCTTGCAGCAGCTTCTTCTGCAGCTACTCTGGCTGCTAATTCAATGGCTTGTAAATCCCAGCTTGCAGCTTCGGCTAACGGAAGCGGGAATGTTGTTTTGTATCCGTGAATAACGTCCTGACCAAACAACAACGGAATTTTAAGTCTTGACTGCATGGCCAATTCCTGATATTGTCTGGTATATTTTGTTCCGATGATGTTTAGCATCGAACCTATTAAACCTTGTTTGATTTCGGCTTGTTTGTTAGGGTTTATTGTAATTGGCCCCGTTGCCTGATTGTCTCCCGTGTATTGATTAAGCTGACCAATTTTTTCTTCAATTGTCATTTTCTTCAACAGATCATTTACTTTTTGATCTATTGTTTGCTGCTGGGCCGCCGCAAAAAACGAGACCATTAACAAGGCAAATGTGGTTATTTTTTTCATGTATTTAATTTTGGTTACCAAACGTAAGTTGCAACTGCACCAGCGTTTAAAGTAGTTGAAATTTGTTTTTGATTGTATTTGATATTGAATGTTTCTGCCGAAGTCCCGTCGTTTTCTACAATTAAAACTGTTTGTCCAGATGGCGTTTTGAAAGCTGCGTTGTATAAGTTTCCAACAATATTACTTCCAATTCTTACTGAACCTTCGGGAACAAATTTAGAAGCATGTCCAATAATATAATAACCAACTTCACGCTTAATATTTTGATTTTGATCGATCATTAAAGCACCTTTACAAGTTGAACATCCGCCTGGTGTAAATGGTTTATAATTTTCATCGTTTGCCAATCCCCATGAAAGTGCATTTTTACTCCAGTTACGCATTGAACCAATGACAACATTTTTTACACTCCATTTTAAATCATTTTCAAAACTGCTTCCTGATCCTGTGTATTGTTCTGTAAAGTATAAATCTTTGTTTGGAAATGCATCGTGAACTGTTGACAATGCGCTGATATCTCCTTCGTATAAGTGAAATGCTGAACCTGCAACAAAAGGGTTAGCTTTTACATCTTTTAAAATAGTTAAAGGATATTCTGGTTTATTACAATTGTGGTCGTAAACTATAATTTTGGTTTTGATTTTTGCTTTCGCGAAAGCGGGACCTAAATGATTCCCAATAAAATCTGCCTGTTGCTCTGCCAGCATTAATAAACTTGGATTATTTCCAGGATGCAGCGGCTCATTTTGTGGTGTAATGGCATCAATAACAATTCCGTGAGATTTCATTGCCTGGATGTATTTTACAAAATACTGGGCATAAACCTCATAATATTTGGGCTGCAGGCTTCCTCCTTTTGAGCTTCCGTTGTCTTTCATCCAAACTGGAGGCGACCAAGGTGAACCCATAATTTTTATTTGCGGGTTTATTGCTAAAATCTCTTTTAACAAAGGCACTACATCATTTAAATCCGGACCAAGATTAAAGTGTTCCAGTTTTAAATCTGTTTGTCCTTCGGGCATATCATCATACGAAAAAACTTTTTCATTCAAATCTGAAGCTCCAATACTAATACGCAGGTAACTTAAACCAATGGCATCATTTTTTCTGGAAAATAATTCCTGAAGCAAGGCTTCTCTTTTTGCTTTATCCAGTTTTAAAATTGTTTGAGCGCTTCCTCCGGTTAACGAAAATCCGAAACCTTCGATGGTTTGAAATTTTTCAGAAGGATTTACTTCAATGGTTTGGTTTGAATTAGTTTCTGTACCAAAAACTAAATCATCCTGTTTTTTAAGTTTTGAAGATTCATCTGCAGTAGTAATCCATGATTCTGCTTTTCCAGGATTGGCAGCTGCATTTTTTGAAGATCCGCATTTTATCTGCATCGCAATAAGCGGCAGTAAAAGTAAGATTTGAAGTTTTTTGCTGCTATTTTTCATTTTTAATCTATTTCTATTAAGACAGGTAAATGATCTGACGGATATTTTAAATCTTTAGAATCACTTAAAACTGCATGTTTTTGAATTTTTAATCCACTATTTTTAGAGATAAAAATATAGTCTATCAATAATGTAACTGGTTCATTATGTTTGAAATCATTAAATGTTCCTGATGGTCCAAAAGGTTTTTCTATTGAAACATCTCTAGTATCATCCATCACTTTTTTTATTTCTGCAATTTGCGGCGTGTTTGGTTCTGAGTTAAAATCTCCCATTAAAAACGCCGGGTATTTCTTTGTGTTTACTTCGCTTATTTTTTTTAAAACAAGCTGTACTCCTTTTACTCTTGCTTCTTCGCCCATATGGTCAAGGTGCAGGTTAAAAACCCAGAACGTTTTTTTTGTTTTTAAATCTGTAAAAAGTGCATACGTACAAACTCTGTTGCAAGCTGCATCCCAGCCTCTTGAAACTACGTTTGGTGTTTCCGAAAGCCAAAATGTATTGGAATTCTGCACCTTAAAGCGATCTTTTTTGTAATAAATAGTACAGGCTTCTCCCGTTCCGTTTTCTTCTCTTCCTATTCCAAATCTGTTATAATTTGGAAAAGCGGCTGCGATATCTATTACTTGATTTGGGGTTGCTTCCTGAACTCCAAAAATTTCCGGACCATAAAATTGTATTTGAGAAGTAAAATAATCTTTTCGTTTTGGCCACGCATTTTCTCCGTCTGATGCTACATCTAAACGAATGTTGTAGGTCATAATTTTTAAATTTTGACCATAAAATGAAATACTTACAAAAAGTAAGAATAATACTAAAATAAATTTATTTGTCTTTTTCATAATTTTTAAAATTTTAATCCGTAAAGCTAATGTTTATCTAGCCTTAAAGGATAAAACTTATTTAAAACTTATGTTAATTATATACTCTCACATAATCAACTTCGAAAGTTGCATTAGTGAAATTTGGATCAACTGTTCCTCCAAAATTTCCTCCCATTGCTAAATTTAAAATCAGGAAAAAGTTTTGGTTAAATGGAGTTGAACCTGAATTAGCATAGGTGTAAAACAACTTATCATCTACATAGAACTTAATGCTTTCTGCAGACCAATCTGCTGCATAAACATGAAATTCTGTTGTTGAATTTGCTACTGTTATTGTAGCTGTATCAGGTGTATTTCCTGAGCGTCCAGGCGAATGTAATGAAGAGTGGTTCACGTTTGGATTATTTCCAACTGATTCTAAAATATCTACTTCACCGCATAATGGCCATCCTGCCGTATCAATATTGTCACCCAGCATCCAGAATGCCGGCCAGGTTCCACCGCCAACAGGTAATTTTGCCCGAACTTCGGCCCTGCCATATTTAAACGAAAATTTTCCTTTTGTAAGCATTCTTGTCGATGTATAATGGCTTCCCATATACTCTTCTTTAATTGCTTTAATTTTTAGGGTACCATTTGAAATAATTACATTTTCAGGGCGGCTTGTGTAATATTCTAATTCATTATTTCCCCAGCCGTCTCCGGTTCCAGTGTTATAACCCCATTTTGATGTATTTGGAACACCGTCAACATCAAATTCATCTGACCAAAGTAATTTTCTGGCAACGTATATATTTACTGAAGAAGTTGAGCTGATAAACTGTCCTGAAGCATTATAAGCTGAAACAATTATAGAATATGCTTTTGTTCCTGCAGTTGTAAATGTATATGTAAAATCTCCGCTTGTAATTTCTTTAAGCTGATTGTCTATTAAAACTTTATACGAAATTGCATTCGCAGCATTAATCTTTAAGTTCACTTTACCGCTTCCGTCCCCGTCAGGATTTGCTGCGGTTTTACCCACAACTTCAACCTGAACAGTAAGGTTTGAAGGGGCAGGATTATCCAAACCTCCATCTGAACTATCGTTACTACTGCTGCAAGACTGAAATATCAGCAGTAAAATAAATGTTAGAATACCTGCTTTGTCCATTATATTTTTAATTTTTTTCATTTGAAAATCAATTTTACGTTGTCTTTAATTTATTTCCAGGTGTAAGTTCCAACAGATCCGGCCTCAAGAGAAGTTGTGATCCATTTATCATTGAATTTGACATTGAAAATCTCACTTCCTGACGAGTCATTTACAACTACTAAAACTTTTGATCCAGATGGCGTTATAAAGGCGACGTTTTGTAAACTTCCGCTTGAAGTACTTGCAATTCTAATAGATCCTGCAGGAACAAATTTTGATGCATGTGCAATAATATAATAGGCAACATTACGCTGAAAATTTTCTGTTGAAGTTACTGTCAATGCTCCTTTACACATCGAACAGCCGCCATTTGTATGAGGCTGAAAAGATCCGTCGTTAGCTAAATTCCATTCTAATGCGTTTTTGCTGTAATTTCTCATCGAACCAACAATTACATTTCGAACGTGCCATTTTAAATCTCCTGCAAAATCACCCGCCGAAGAAGTCCATTGTTCTGTAAAATACACATTTTTAGCTGGATAAGAATTGTAAACATTTGTAAGTGCGCTGATATCTCCGGCATATAAATGGAATGCTGATCCGTCTACGAATGGAAATGCATCGGCATCAGCCAAAATTGCTTTTGGATAATTTGGGTTATCGCAATTGTGATCGTAAGCAATAATTTTTACACTAAGGTTTGCTGCTTTAAAAGCCGGCCCTAAATTATTTTTAATAAAGTTAGCCTGCTCTGCTGCAGACATATACATACTTGGGTTATTTCCGTCATGCAAAGGCTCATTTTGCGGTGTTATTGCATCAATTGTAATTCCTTCGGCTTTCATCTGCTGAATGTATTTTACAAAATATTTAGCATAAACATCATAATATTGAGTCTGCAGTTTTCCTCCAATAAAGCTGTCTTTGTCTTTCATCCAAAGCGGCGCTGACCAAGGTGTTGCTAAAATTAAAATTTTGGGGTTAATCGCCAGAATTTCTTTTAAAAGTGCAATTACCCCGGCTTTGTCTTTGTCTAAACTAAATTTTGCTAAAGTTAAATCAGTTTCGCCAGCTGCAAGGTCATCATACGTAAATGGTGCAGCATTTAAATCAGACGCTCCAATACTGATTCTTAAATAACTAATTCCTATTGAATTAGCTCCAGAACCAAATAATTCTTGTAAAAGTGCACTTTTCTTGGCAGCAGTTAACTGATTGATTACATCTGCACTTCCGCCGGTTAATGTATACCCGAAACCATCAATAGTCTGATATTTTTGAGAGGCATTAACTTCAATATTTGTATAGGTATTGACAACTGTTCCAAATCCTAATGTTCCGGTTTGTTTTGCTAATAATACGCTTTGGTCTCCTTTTGTTAACCAGAAATCAACATCGTTTGTTACTACTACAGGCGGGTTTACTACAGGCGGGTTTACCACAGGATCGACAGCATCGTTTGATGATGAGCATTTTACCTGAGAAAATACTGCTATTGAGAAGAACAGTATTTTTATAGTGTTTTTAAAATTTAGTTTCATTTTTAATAGTTTTTAGTTTCCCAATTTAGTATACAATAGTTTGTATTGCGTGTGCCGGGATAGTTATAGTATTTTGTGAATTGTGGTTTATTAAGGTGTAAACAATCTCATTATCTGATTGGTTCATGACAATGGTTATTATTTTGTCATTAGAATTTTTAAAAGATGTGCTTATTAATTTTTTGTCGCTGATTGTCTCCATTATTCTTTTAGCTTTTGGCTGAATAAATTTCGAGAAATGTCCAATGTAATAGTACATCGGTGTGTAGATTAATTCATCTTTTGTGGTGTCGGCGTGAATTGGTGAAAAACAAAAATTTCCAACATGATTTGGACCTCCGTTTTGATCCAGAAGAATATTCCAGTCTGTCCAGCCAACGGTTCCGTTATTGAAATCGTTGATCATGTTAAGTCCGTATCGTTCTGCATTTCCCCAAAACTGAAATCTCGAAGCATCAAATTTTTCGATACATCCTTCTGTAAAAAGTAAATTTTTATTTGGAAAAGCCTGGTGTACTTCACCTACTGATTCGAATTTTGGTGTTCCGCCGTTCCATGTTTCATACCAGTGGAATCCAATTCCCCATGCATATTTTGAAACTGCAGGATCTGAAAAAACAAGATTGGCTCTTTTGGTTAACATATCTCCGCGATTGTGATCCCAGATTATAACATTTTTAGAGCTAAGTCCTTCTTTTTCTAAAGTTGGCCCAAGAAAGTTTTTAAGAAAATCTCTTTCTGCTTCTGGGGTATAAATACAAGATTCCCAACGTTGTTTTGCCATTGGCTCATTTTGAATGGTTAATCCCCAAACAGGGATTCCTTCTTTTTCATAAGCTCTTATAAATTTAACATAATAATCTGCCCATGATTGTGCAAACTCTGGCAACAAAACGCCGCCGTGTAAAATATCATTATTGTCTTTCATGAAAGCTGGGGGACTCCACGGACTAACAAATAAGGTTAATTTCCCGCCGGCAGTTTCAATTGCTTTTTTTATTAATGGAATTCGATATTTTCGATCGTGATCAATGCTGAAGCTTTTTAAATCTTTATCACCTTCGGCAACATAGGTATAACTGTCACTGCTAAAATCGCAGCTATGGATATTCGTTCTGGCTAAAGTATATCCTATTCCTTTATTTTTATCGTAATAAGCGGTTAGGAATTCCTGCTGCTTTTTTGGTGATAGTTTTGCAAATACTTCAGCGCTTGCGTCTGTAATGGCACCGCCAATTCCTAAGAAAACCTGATCTGTTTTATCGGCATCTAAAGTAACAGAAACCGTTGATTTTGTTTGTTGTGCAGCAGATTTTGAAATTAAATTATCTGATAATGATAATCTCAAATTGGTATTTTCGGCTGTAGTATAAACCGTGATTTTTTTATTTGTTTTGGATGCAGAAACAGCAGTGCCATTTGCAGTTTTTGATGTTGAACAACTTACTTGCAAGATTATTATTGAAACTAATAAGATTCTATTGATGGTTTTCATTGTTGCTTCAAAAAACATTTTATTTCAAATTAAAAATTGAGGGCTGAGTTAGATGATTCAAATCAGCCCTCTTCTGTTAACTCAAAAAATATTAATAAACAAGCGTTTGTATAGCGTGTGCAGGAATTTTGACTACTGTTTTTTCTGCTGCTATTATCAAATTATATGTAATTTCTTTATCTGTTTTGTTCATTACGATGGTTGCCATTGTACCATCAGTATTTAAAAATGATGTACTTAATAAACCGCTTCTGCTTACTGCAGAGCTGACTCTTTTTGCATTTAATCGAATGAATTTTGAAAAATGTCCTATGTAATAATAAGATGGCGTGTAAATTAATTCTCCTGTTGTTGTATCGGCATGGATTGGTGCAAAACAGAAATTTCCAACGTGATTAGGTCCTCCATTTTGATCTAAAAGAATATTCCAGTCTGTCCATCCAGCGGTTCCATTATTGAAATCGTTAATCATAGAAATCCCGTAACGTTCTCCGTTACCCCAAAGCTGATATTTTGCGGCATCAAATTTTTCAACACATCCTTCTGTAAACAATAGCTTTTTGTCCGGATATGCTTCATTTACTTTTGCAACGTTGTCAAACATTGAATCTCCTCCAGACCAGTTTTCGTACCAGTGAAAACCCATTCCCCAAACATATTTTGCAGCTTCGGGATCAGAATAAATTACACTTGCCCTGTGATTCATTAAGTCACGATTGTGATCCCAGGCGATAATTTTTTTATCTCCAAGTTTTTCTCTTTTCAAAGTTGGACCTAAGAAATTTTTAATAAAATCTCTTTCAGCTTCGGCTGTGTAAATGCAAGATTCCCATGTTTGAACCGCCATTGGCTCATTTTGAGTTGATGTTCCCCAAATTGGAATCCCTTCTTTCTCATATTCTTTTATAAACCTGACATAGAAATTTGCCCAGGTTTGATAATATTCTGGCAATAATGTTCCTCCTTTTAATACGTTTCCGTTACTTTTCATGAAAGCATTTGGAGACCACGGTGCAGCATATGTCAATAATTTTCCTCCTGCAGTCTGGATTGCCTGTTTGATTAACGGAATACGAAATTGCCTGTCGTGATCAATAGAAAACGTTTTTAAATCTTTATCTCCTTCTGCGATATAAGAATAGCTTCCACTGCTAAAATCAGAACTTTGGATCGTGGTTCTTAGCAAAGAATAGCCAATTCCTTTTTGTTTATCGTAATAGGCATTTAAGAATTCTATTTGTTTTTCTTTTGAAAGTTTAGCAAAAATCTCAGCACTCGCATCAGTAATGGCACCTCCAATTCCCATAAAGGTTTGAAACTTTTTAGACGGTTCTACAAAAACAGAAATCTCCGTTTCAAGAGGCTGTTTTGATACTGAAAAAGTCAAATTATCTGTTGATGTTAATCTCAGTTTTGAATTTTCGGCAGTTGTATAAACCGTTATCTTTTTCCCGTTGGTTGTAAATTCTTTCTTTGCTTTTGTCTGCTGCGCAAGAGCGGTGACTGTAAACAAAAAGCACAGAAATTTTAAAGTATTTTTTTTCATTCTTTTCTTTGATTTTTTAATTCTAAAAGAAGTTTTCAGAAACTCGTTCTCTGATTGCTTAGGATTTAAAAATAGCCCATACTCATAATGATTATGGGCTATTTACAACCAAACTTAAACTTAACTTAAACTTTTATTTTCCTCTTAATTCGACCTTAGTAATGGTAATACCATCTTTTGTAAATGTGTTACCTCCTGATCTGATTAAAAGATATATTTTTCCGGTTTCAGAGAATTTAACAGTATTAGAAACTGTACCAGTTGCATCATTTTTAACACAGCCTACTGTAGATAATTTACCTGAAAATGCTGCTTTAGCACAACCGTCCCAAGTACTTAATCCCATTACTTTATTGTCTTTATACTCAACTCCCGATTTAGGAACTGATTTACCGGCGTAAACTTCAAACCAGGTTTCATCAGAACCACTTGGAGAAGAAACTAACATATCAATTGTGTATTCTTTGTCTTTTACTACATCAATTGCCTGATAAATTCCTTCTTGTGCCCATCCTCCTGGTGAGTGAATAGTTGCACTTTTGTTAGCATAAGACCAAAAAGCTGCCCCAGTTGCACTTAAATTTAAAACAGTCCATTTTGCCTGATCTGCAGGAGTTTCAAAAAATCCTCCCTGAACTAAATTCCCTTTAGCTGGATCTGTTGTTGCCACAACAATTTGAGCTGTTGCAGTTCCTGACGCTCCACCTGCTCCAATTGCTGTATGTGTAATTGTATAAGTTCCCGCATCAGGCAATGAAATTGTTTCAGTCATTTTACCTTGATAAGCACCGTCGCCGGTATTCCATTTTGATAAAATAACACCTTTTGGCTGTGCAGTTAAAAGATATGTATTTACAGCTCCTGCAACTGGTGTTACAGTAAATGAAGCATCAACACTTGCAGCTGTTAAACCGTTATTTGCAGGATCATCCTCACAGCTGGTAAGCGAACCTAATACTATTGCAAGCATTAGGTAAGCACCTCTTTTTAAAATTATATTTAGGCTCATTTTCTTATTGGTTTTTGGTTAGATAGTTATTTTAATTATTGATAGTTAGGGTTTTGTTTCAATTTAGTCCCTGTCAATTCTACATAAGGAATTGGGAAAATTTCATCAGTTCCAGCGTTAAAACCTCTATCTGCTAAAGCTGCTGCTGCATCGCCCCATCTTACTAAGTCAAAGAACCTGTGTCCTTCACCAGCAAGTTCCATTCTTCTTTCATTTTTAATAGCTGCTAATGTTACTGGAACTGAAGCAAGTCCAACTCTGGCTCTAACAGCATCTAATAATGCCTGAGCTCTTGTACCAGTTGCTCCTAAAGCTTCAGCTTCCAATAAATAAGTATCTGCTAATCTGATAACATAAGAGTTTTGTTTGTAGTTCAGCTCAGCCGCTCCACCACCTGTACGAACATCTGATTTTCTTGGTAAAAATTTATTCAGGAAATAACCTGTGTCTTGGTAACCAGGAATATAATCAGCACTTCCCGCAGCTTTTAAAGCTTTTAGGTCGAAAATAGTTGCACCAAATCTTGGATCATTCTTCATTGCATCATACAATTTTTGTGTTGGTATACTAAAACTCCATCCTGAAGGAAGATCAGCAGCTGTAGAGTTTGCAGGTCTGGAATAACCTCTAGGACCTACCATTACATTTAATGAGTTTCCTTCATCCCTTCCAGAACCCCAGAATCCCCAATCAGAATTTCCTGCACTAGTGTGAGACACTTCAAGAAGTGATTCTGAATTGAATTTATTAGCTACCACCCATAGATCACTGAAATTAGCCAGTAATTTGTTTCCATATTGATTTGGCTGACCAGGCGTACCGTTTACCTGAGCAAGAATAGCTGCAGCCTCTGCATTTTTTCCGTCATATAAATAAACTTTTCCAAGTAATGCCTGAGCAGCTCCTCTTGTTAAACGACCAGATCCTGTAGCTGCATCAACAGTAGTTGGTAAAGCCGGAATAGCCTCTAATAAGTCTTTTTCGATTTGAGCATAAACTGCTTCCGGAGCTGATTGCTCAACATTTAACATTGTTGATGTTGTAAGAGGTTCCAAAATCAATGGAATGTTCTTAAACATTCTTACTAAGTTGAAATAGTACAATGCTCTTAATGCTTTAGACTCTCCAGTGAATCTAACTTTTAATGCATCTGACATATTAACTCCAGACATTTTTGATAACAAAACGTTTGCTCTGTAAATACCTTGGTAATGATCATTCCAGAAACTTCCGGGAATAATTAATGAAGTTAATGAGTGAGTAGAGAAATTTTGAATTCCCTGACCATCCGAAGCTCCACCACCACCAGCGTAGAAATCATCTGAACCAGCATTTAGCATTGCTACAAGATTTTCAAAACCACCTGTATTTTTTCTTAATGGATCATAAACACCAACAAGAGCAGCTGTAGCCTGTTGTTCATCTTTATAGTAACTAGTTGATAAGAAAGATCCTTTTGGGTCAATGCTCACGAAATCTTCAGAACAAGATCCTCCTAAAGCAGCCAAAGCAATGACAGCGTATATGTATTTAAATTTATTTTTCATGATTCTTTAATTATTAAAATTGTACGTTCGCTCCAAGCATGAAAGTTCTTGCTTGTGGATAAACACCTCTGTCTACACCAAATACCTGACCTCCAATTTCCGGATCATATCCTGTGTATTTTGTGATAGTGAATAAATTTTCACCTGTTAGATAGAAGCGGATTCTGTCTGCTCCAATTTTAGAAGAAAGATCAACTGGAAGAGTATAACCTAACTGAACAATTTTCAAACGAACATAATCACCGCTCTCCAGGTAGAAATCAGACATTTTGCTGAAGTTACCATTTCCGTCATTATTAGCAAGTCTTGGGTAATCATTTGAAGTTCCTTCTCCTGTCCAGCGACCTAAAGCTTCTGTTTGGTAATTTGCATTTAGGATATCTAATCTGCGTAATCCCTGGAAAATTTTGCTTCCGGCAGCACCTTGAGCAAATGCCATAAAATCAAATCCTTTGTAATCTAAGTTTACTGTTAAACCGAAAGTATATTTAGGGATACTGTTTCCTAAGTATTGTTTGTCGTCATCAGAGATAGATCCATCTCCGTTGTTATCAACCCAGCGGAAATCCCCTGGTTTTGCATTTGGCTGGATTAAACCTCCTGCAGCATTTGTGTAAGCATTGATTTCAGCTTGATTCTGGAAAATTCCAGCTGTTTTGTATCCGTAGAATTCATTGTATGAATGACCAACCTGAGTTCTTGTAACAGGTCCCATAGATTGGAAAGAAGCATCTCCAATGATAAAGTTATTAGATGCACCAACGTAAGTAATTTCGTTTTTCAGGTAAGCAATGTTTCCGTTAACTCCTAAATTAAAATCACCAAGTCTTTTCTTGTAACCTAACTCAAACTCCACACCGCTGTTGTTCATATCCGCAACGTTAGCCCATGGCTGTTCAGCAACTCCAACATATCCAGGAATTACAACCGGTCTCAAGATTCCTGTTGTTTTCTTTTTGTAGTAATCTAATGTTATATTAAAATCGTTAAATAATCTTGCATCGATACCAATACTTGCCTGAGAAGTTTCTTCCCATTTCAAATCTGGATTATCAAGAGTTACGTTAGCATAACCTGTTGTGATAGCACCTGTATTTCCAAAAGAATAGTTATAACCTCCTGATACTAATGATATATATCTGAAATCAGCAACCTGGTCATTACCTACAACTCCATAACCTCCTCTAATTTTTAAAAGGTTTACTACGTTATTCTCTTTCCAGAAACCTTCTTTTGAAACTACCCATCCTAAAGAGAATGACGGGAAAACTCCAAATTTATGATTCTCTCCAAAACGAGTAGATCCATCACGACGAATAACTCCGGTTACAAGATATTTCTCCATATAATCGTAGTTTAAACGACCGAATAAAGATGTTACTTTATGTTGAACGAAATCATCTGTAGCGCTATTTCTGTCTGCTTGTGGAATATCAAACTTGAAAGATGCGTCACGATAGTCAGTAATAGGCAAACCAAACATTGTAGCTCCAACATAACCTCCGATGTTATCAACATAAGATCCTTGACCAGCTAAAACATTTACATTATGATCTCCAAATTTGTTAGAATAAGTAAGAACGTTTTCAATATTCCAATTGAATGATTTATTGTTATTTTGATAATAACTATTTTTAAGAACATTCACATTTGCGCTTAAGAAATATACCGGTGTAAAACCTTGATCTCCCCAGTAAGAAAGTTTGCCTCCCAGTGTAGATCTCACTTTTAAATGTGGAGTAATATTAGCTTCTAAATAAGCATTCCCAACGAAATCATCAGACCATCCATATCTTCCTAATCTTGTCTGGATATACCCTAATGGGTTTGTCATCTCCTGACCCACAACGCTTGAAATTCCATAAGGATTTCCGTTTGCATCACGAACTACAGGATTTGTAGAATAAGGTGCCGCATTTGCAACAGCAGGATCTGTAACTACTAATGGAGTTAATGGATCAAGGTTTATGGCTGAACTTAAAGGTCCGCCAAACTCACTGTTTGTATTTCCAATTCCAACCGTTTTTTGTCTTGTATAACCAAAAGTTTGTCCGAATGTAAAATACTTAGATATTTTATGAGTAGAGTTTAAACGGAAATTCTTTTTAGTATAATTAGAAATTTCTGTAGCAACAATACCTTCCTGGTCCTGAATACCAAATGATGCATAAAAAGTAGAGAATTCCCCACCGCCGCTAATACTTAATTCATGAGTGTATCTGAAAGCACTGTCATTAAAAATAGCATCCTGCCAGTTTGTTCCTTTTCCTAAAGCAGAAGGATTAGAGTATAAGATTGAACCTCCATCAGCAACTGATTTTTCATTCATAATAGTTGCATATTCGGCAGCATTCAATAAATCTAATTTTTTTGCTGGAGAAGATACCCCTGCAAAACCACTGTAGTTTACTGTAATTTTACCTGCTTTACCTTTTTTTGTAGTAACCAAGATTACCCCAGTTGCAGCACGAGTACCATAAATTGCCGCAGAAGCTGCATCTTTAAGCACCTCAATAGATTCGATATCTGACTGATTTAAGAAACCAATTCCTCCAGCATCAACAACGTTACCGTCAACAACCCAAAGTGGGTTATTTCCACCGTCGCCAAAAGTTGTAATACCACGTACACGGATTGTGGATCCCGCACCAGGCTGACCTGAACTTGAGGCAATTGTTACACCGGCAACACGACCTTGTAACGCCTGCTCAACTCTGCCGTTTGGTACTTTCTCTAAATCAGCAGCTTTTACACTTGAAATTGCACCTGTAACTACTGCTTTCTTTTGAGTACCGTAACCAACTACAACAACCTCATTTAATGATTGTGATTCTGGTTTTAATTGAATTGTAATTTTTGTTCTTCCGTTTACAGCCTCAGTAACTGTAGCATATCCTATAAAAGTAACTGTCAAAACTCCGTTTGAAGGCACCTGCAGCTGGAATTTCCCATCAAAATCTGATGCGGTCGACTTTGTTGTACCTTTTAAGACAACAGTTGCGCCCGGAACCGGCATTCCACTTTCATCGTTTATCATTCCATTTACCGTGACATCCTGAGCCGCAGCTATAACCGAGAATAATAAAGACGAAACACAAAAAATAAGTAATTTTGTTAATTTCATTTTTCTAAAAATTTTGGTTAATTAATTAGTAATTTGATGCAATAATAATGTTATTTTTTTACTATCAACATTTAAAATTCATTACAAAAACACATCAAACTAAAATTTTACACATTACAAAAACACATCATTTTTTTTATAAAAAACTGATTAACAAATATTTAAAAACAAAAAATAAGATGTTATGGAAATGTTAATTGAAAAAATAAACACTACAATTATATAAGATTGCTTATTTTTATGAACGAAATACTTTTCTACAACGTGATAGTAAAGAAAAACCCCTTGTAAATATCTATAAACAAACAACTTAGTCACTAAAAAACAAATTAAACCGAATAATTAATGAAATTAACGATATCCTATTTTTATATTACTTTTTTTACATTATTCACAATTACCGTTTTTGGACAGGTTAAAAACATCGGATTGCCAGATGTAAGAAATTACAAGCGTAATGAATATAAAGGTGGAACCCAAAACTGGAATATCGATCAGGATAAGAATGGAAATTTATATTTTGCCAACAATAATGGTCTTTTGCAGTTTGACGGTTCTTCCTGGAGAAAATATCCACTGCCAAATTTAACTTCTGTACGATGTTTAAAGATTGATAACTCAGGAAAGATATTTGTGGGAGGTTATAATGAATTTGGATATTTTCAGCCCAATAATAAAGGAAAACTTCAATACACATCACTTTCTAAAAAAGTTGATAAAAATAAAATCAAAATCATTGACTTTATATGGAAAATTCATTCCATAGATAATCAAACCGTTTTTCAGTCTTTTGCCAGGGCTTATATCTTTAAAAAGGGAAAACTAACCATATTAAAAGCCCCAAAACGTTTTCAGTTCTCATTTGTAGTAAACAATAAACTTTATTTTCAAGATGTTGAAAAAGGAATTTTAGAATATAAAAACGGTAAACTATATGCTCTTCCAAATACAACAAACCTAAATAATACTGAAATCTGGGCAATGTATTCTCTTGGTAAAAACAAAATCTTAATTATTACATTAGAAAAGGGATTGTTTATCTACGAGAATAACGCCTTAACCCAATGGAATACGGAAGCCAATAATTTTGTAAAAAGAAACAATTCGCTCGGAGGTGTTATCATAAACAATAGATTTATTGTTTTAAATTCGGTTTTGGATGGAATTGCTATCTGCGATTTTGAGGGTAAAATCATTCAACATATAAATCGAAAAAAAGGACTACAAAACAACACGGTTTTAACTTCATTTATTGATAATAAAAACAATCTTTGGCTTGGGCTGGATAATGGTATCACTTACGTTAACGAAAGTTCCCCCTTTACTTATTTTGGATTTAGTTATGACATCAGCACCGTTTATGCTTCTGTTATTCATCAGGGAAATTTGTATGTTGCAACCAATCAGGGTGTTTTTTATCATGCCTGGAATAATAGCTTTAAGGAAGATGTTTTTAAGCTTGTTGAAGGAACAACTGCTCAATCATGGAATGTACAGGTTATAGACAATGAATTAATTTGTGCCAATAATAGAGGGGCACTAATAATTAAAGGAGGAAAAGTAACTAATGTTATAGATTCGAAAGGGTATTTCGGATTTAAGAAAATTCCAAATCATCCTGGTTTTTTTATTGGCTCAAATTATGACGGATTTGCTGTTTTTCAGAAAACTCCAAATGGGTTTGTATTTAAAAATCAAGTCGCGGGATTTGACAAATCATCAAATAGTTTTGAACTGGATCAATCTTATTTATGGCTTAAAAAAGACGAATCTATATATAAAATGTCTTTAAGCGATGATCTGACAAGGTTTTCAAGCATAAAAAAAATTGACCGCTTAACAACCCAGTTTAAGAATATAGGAAGTCTTCAAAAAATTGACGGCAAAGTATACTTTCAAACAAATAATCATTTTTATAAATATTCCTCAGAACAGGAAATATTCTACGAAGACAAAAAACTAACCGGTCTTTTTAAAAATATCCCGATCATAAAAGCACTAAGCGAAGATTCACAGTCAAATTTATGGTACGCTTATGATGAATCTTTGGGTGTATTAATGAAACAGAATAATAGTTATAGAAATATCGTTGCACCATTTTCTAATTTAACCGGTAACCTGGTCAATAGTTATCTTTCAGTAAATACGATTGATTCTAAAAATATCTTCATAGGATTAACAGACGGTTTAGCTCATTATGACTCTGAACTTTTAAACAATTTTGTAACAAAACCAAAAGCTTTCATTCGCAGTTTTTCATTTCCGGGCGATACTATAATCCTAGGAAATAATCAAAACAAGAATGAAAACATACGAATTCCTTATTCATCAAATCATGTTCGTTTTACTTTTTCATCGCCAACTTATGAGAACCTTGAAAATGTTCAGTTTTCTTACCAATTGGAACCTTTTGATGAAAAATGGAGTAATTGGTCAACCATTTCAATTAAAGAGTATACAAACCTTCGCGAAGGCGATTATGTGATGAAAGTAAAAGTGCGAAATAGTTATGGGGTCCAGTCTGAACCATCAACAATTTCTTTTACTGTTTCTCCGCCTTGGTATAGGCACTTTCTGGCTTTTATGCTATATTTTGTTCTATTAATAATTGCCATTTATGTAATTTCTAATCGAATTAAAATGAAAATTAGAAAGAATAAATATTATGAAACTATCGAACAGCGAAGGCTTTATCTTGAAAAAGAATCAAGAATTAGACAGGAACAATACGATCTTGAAAAAGAAATCGAAAAATTGAAAAACGACAAACTGCAAATAAAGATTCTGGCAAAAGACAAAGAACTGGTTAACAATTCTTTACAAGTAGTAAAAAAGAATAAAATCTTAAACGGAATTATTCATAAACTGAAAGAGATTGATGTCGAGGCGCTGGACGATTCAACTAAGTTTCAGGTCAGCAAACTAAACAAGAGCATTGTAAAAGAGGTAAATACAGATAAAAGCTGGAAAGATTTAGAAAAACATATTAAGAATGTTCACTTTGAGTTTTTAAAACGCTTAAAGGAAAAATATCCAACAATTTCTCCCCGCGAACTCGATTTATCGACTTATTTATTAATGAATATGTCTACCAAAGAAATTGCCGAAATTATGAATATTTCAACCGGTGGAGTAGAATTAGCCCGTTATCGTTTGAGAAAAAAACTCGGATTAAATAAAAAGGAAAACCTGATTGGTTTTTTAATGAGTATTTAAATAAAAAGACCTTCTTGTTACAAGAAGGCCTTTCTGTTTAAGAAATATATTGTAAAGTTCTCTCGAGAGCCATTCCTCTCGATCCTTTTATCAGAATAGTATTGTCCTTAAATTGAATAGTTTTTAGATAATCTGCAAAAGCATCAAAAGTTTCGAAAAACTTAATAGTATCATTCAAAATTTTATCTTCATAGAATGCTTTTCCAATCAAATAACAAAATGATTCTTTTTGATTTAATAAAGAATCTACAATCAGTTTATGTTCCTGCGGGCTCTCATCGCCTAACTCAAACATATCACCCAGAATCATAATTTTATTATTATTTTCTAACTGAAGAAAATTCGCAATTGCAACTGCCATACTGCTTGGGTTAGCATTGTAGGCATCCAAAATAATTTGATTAGAGCCTTTATTCAGCAATTGAGATCTGTTATTTTCCGGAATATAATTTTCAATGGCATGTTTTATCGCAGCATCATCTACTTTAAAGTATTTTCCAATTGCAGCAGCGGCATTAATGTTATTAGCATTGTAAAGTCCAATTAAATGCGATTCAACCGTAAAATCATTATAGTCAATAACCACAAAAGGATTTGCCTTTATATCTTTAATTTTTAGATCTGCGTTTTCTTTATTTATTCCAAAAGTGAAGGATTTTATGCCATTTGATTTTTCAATTTGAATAGCATCTTCAAGATTAACAAAAGCAATTTTATTGTTTTTTGATAAGTATTGATACATTTCGCTTTTTCCTTCAATAACCCCCTGAACGCCGCCAAAACCTTCTAAATGTGCTTTTCCAAAATTGGTAATATAACCAAAATCAGGCTGGGCGGTTTCACACAAAAATTCGATTTCTTTTTTGTGATTTGCCCCCATTTCTACAATTCCTATCTCTGTTTCTTTTGTAAAAGAAAGCAATGTTAAAGGAACTCCAATATGATTATTTAAATTCCCAATAGTAGCTTTAGTTTTAAATTTTTGAGATAAAACAGCATTTATCAATTCTTTTGTCGTAGTTTTTCCATTACTTCCTGTAAGCGCAATAATAGGCAGTTTTAAATAGGCACGATGAAACTTTGCAAGTTCCTGAAGCATTTCTAAGCTGTCGTTTACCAAGATCGTTCTCTCATCAATAAAATAAGATTCGTTATCAATAACAACATATAAAGCACCTAAATCAAGCGCTTCTTTAGCAAACGTATTTGCATCAAAATTTTCGCCTTTTATAGCAAAAAACATAGACTCTTTTTCAATTTTCCTAGTATCAATTGAAAGTGATCTGCATTTTAAAAATAAGTTATGAATTTCCTGAATATTCATTTATAACACTTTAAAATTATAAAAATAAAAAAATTCCAAATTCCAAAATCTGAATATTCAGTATGGAATTTGGAATTTTTTTATTGAGTTTTTTAACTTTAGTTTCTTGGTGATTTTCTTCTTTCAGTTTTAGCACCAACTCTAGACATTGCACATCTAAATCCAATGTAATCAGTTGCCATATCCTGAGGGAAATATCTTCTTTGAGCCGGATCTAACCAGTAAGCTCTATCTCTCCAAGATCCTCCTTTGTAAACTCTTACCTTATCATCGATTAAAGTAGTACGTTTACTAGAGTTATCATATTTTCTAATCATTTTTCCTAAACTGTCAACTGTAACGTTATGTTTAGGAGAGTTGTACATTGCCTGATCAGCTTTAGGTCCAGACTCAGAATCTCCAAAGTCAAAGAATCTTGAAGATTGTTTATCTCCGTCTCTATAGTTGATGTTATCGCTTGTACTGAAATTTTGTCTTAAGTAAGTTTCCTGCTCATCAACCGGAACCTGAGCAATTTCTCCAGGAAGGTTTCTTGCAATTACTTTACCATTACTTAAAGTATCGTATTTAATTGAAGTAGTCGAAACGATTTCAATTTTACCATCTTTACCAATTTTGTTTTTAGCGTATTGATTTCCTCTGTAGTAGTTAAAATCATTTGCTTCATTATCAATAATAGGTCTGTAAACATCGGCAACCCATTCTGCTACGTTTCCTGCCATATCGTATAATCCAAAGTCATTTGCACTATAGCTTTTTACAGCATTTGTAATATCTGCACCATCATCAGACCAACCAGCAATTCCACCGTAATCACCGTTTCCTTGTTTAAAGTTAGCCAATTGATCCCCTTTGTTTTTACGTTTTGCTGAACGTGTATAATCTCCAGACCAAGGATATTTCTTTTGTCCTTTATAAATATTATATTCTCTTTGTCCAACATCAGCAGCAGCAGCATATTCCCATTCTGCCTCAGTAGGAAGTCTGTATTCTGGTAAAATTACACCAGAAGAACGTTGTGCATAAACATTATGCTCTTCAGGAACAGTACCATCTTTTCCTGCTTTTGGTCTTTTTCCAGCTGGGTTTTTCTTTAAAACCAACTCTTCGTTTCCACCATAAGTAGTAGTTGGAGAAGCTAAGTAAGTTTCTGTATTAAATAAGCTTTCAGCACTAACATCTTGTGTTTTAGCTCCTTTTTTAAGATACCCGTTTTTTTCTAAAACAGCTTCGTTTACACGGTCTGTTCTCCATTTACTAAATTCAACAGCCTGAATCCAGTTAACACCAACTACAGGATAGTTAGCATAAGAAGGATGTCTTAAATAGTTATTAGTCATCGTTTCGTTGTATCCTAAACGATTTCTCCAAACTAAAGTATCTGGCGATGCCCCTTCGTAAATATTTTTGTAATTTTCTTCTGTTGGAGGAAAAACTTTCTTCAACCACTCAAGGTATTCTAAGTACATACCATTCGTAACTTCAGTTTCATCCATGTAGAATGATTGAACGTGTTGTTGAGTTGGTGTGTTATTCCAATCGTGCATAACATCATCCTGTACTTTACCCATAGTAAACGTACCTCCTTCAACAAAAACTAAACCAGGACCAGCCTGTTGTTTTTTCCCAGCATTTCTAGCAGCTGTTCCATTCTGACTATCTACATCCCAGCCAGTTGCTCTAGAAGCGTGACTCGAACTCGATTTTTTGCTACAACTAGCCGTGCCCAACATCAATACCATTGACATCATTAATTGCAAGACTACAATTTTGTTTACTTTCATACTCATTCTTAGGTGATAAATTTAGGTGCTGCAATATAATAATTAACATTTAATTAGCAACATCTGTTCTAATAATTTTATTTAGCTGTTTTTTACCAGAAAATAACCTATAGTTACGAACGCAAAAATATACTTTTTATTATTACTATAACATTAAATACTATATTTTTACTTACTAATTTTATTTTAATTAAATTTCGGTTTTTAAGCTAATGAAACAAGCCATAATCTTATACATTTTTCTACTTCCAATCTTATCATTTTCCCAGATAAATGGGAGCTTAACACTCGATTGGCAGAGTAAAAAAGAGATGAATTACGGCGACAGCAAAATCATTATTCCCTACTTTTCCGGAAGCGCTTTTCGCTTCGACTTTACAAAAAAAAGCATAACACTGCTGCTTAATCTGCATCAGTCAACCGTCGCAGACAATAGTTCTGTAGAAATTACAAATATAAATTTCGAATCGGTTTCGAGAACTGATTTAGGAGATTTAGCCATAGAAAATATTCCAAATAAGACAACTGAAACGATAAAAATCACTAATTCAAGAGATACAAAACAAGCTTTTCTGTCTCTTTATCCTATTATAAAAGACGGAAACAGTTTTAAACGAATAAGGTCTTTTTCTTACAAAATTAGTAATGTTTCAGCAAAAAGCAGCAATTCTTCAGCATTTCAAAAAGCAGCAATTATTTCAAATTCTGTTTTAGCTTCTGGAGACTGGTATCGATTTTATGTAGAAAAATCCGGAGTTTATAAAATCACACGAACATTTCTGCAAAGCCTGGGTTTTGATCCAAGTACAACTGACCCCAGAAGAATTAAAATTTATGGAAATGGAGGAAGAATGGTCCCTTTGGCTAACAGCTCTTATTACCCGGAGGATTTAACCGAAAATGCCATTCAAATTATTGGTGAAGGCGACGGTACTTTTAATAACGAAGATTATATTCTATTTTATGCAGAAGGTGTAGAAAACTGGAACGATGAAAGCCAGACTAATTTAAACCTATATAGTAATAGGTCTTATTATTATGTTACTGCATCGGGAAATGATGGAAAAAGAATTGCGAACCTGACTCAGCCAACACCCAACAGCACTTTAGAACTAAACACGTTTGATGACTATCAATATCATGAAATCGATCAGACCAATATTGTTCATCTGGGGCGTCAATGGCTGGGAGAATCATTTGACATTAATCAGGAACAGGAATTTAGTTTTAATTTTCCAAATCTTGACACCACCATACCTGTAAAAATTGAATTAAACGCAGCTTCGGCCGCTTTTACACCAACTTCATTTATTGTTACTGCAAACGGACAAAATATCGCAACATTAAATTTTGCAAGTTTAACAGCAAGTTCAGAAATTAAATATCTGACCAACAAACTTCCCGCAAACACTACATTTACAGGTGCCGAAAGTGTAAAAATAAGACTTACCTATAATAATAATGGTGTGCCCGGCTCAAAAGGATATTTAGATTATATTAATCTAATTGCAAAAAGAAGACTTTTAGGAATAGGCAAACAATTTAAATTTCAATACAATTTAGCCGGTTCAACAGCAGGAATTGTAAATTATACTATTGGGAATGCTTCGGGAATTTCTCAAATTTGGGATATTACAGACCTATATAATGTATCAAAAGTTGAAAATGCAAATCAAGCCTCTTTTAGCTTTAAAGCTAATCTGGGTGAAATTAGAAACTACATCGCTATTGATCCTGCCGATTATTATACTCCATTAAAAGAAGGCCAGTCAAAAATCGCAAATCAAAATTTAAAAGGAACACTCTTAAAAAACAATCAAAACAGTTTTCAGGATATTGATTACGCCATTATAACTCCAAAATCTTTAGCCTCACAAGCCGAGAGACTGGCTAATTTTCATCGAAACAATTCAAATTTAATTGTAAAAGTAATTTCATTAGAAGATATCTATCAGGAGTTTTCATCAGGCAAACAAGATATTGCTGCAATTAGAAATTGTGTACGATATATTTACAACAATGCTTCTTCTTCAGATAAAAGAATAAAATATGTAAACTTATTTGGTGATGCATCTTATGATTATAAAGATCGTATTTCGAACAACACTAACGTTGTACCTATATATCAATCTGTGGTAAGTAATTCTACAGGTGAAGCCGCATTTGCTTCTGACGATTTTTACGGACTTATGGATTCTAATGAAGGAATTGTTGCATATCCTTTTGGCGGAATTGACATTGCTGTTGGCCGAATGTTAGTGTCAGACAATGCGCAGGCTCAGGAAATGGTTAATAAAGTTCTGGAATATCACGACACAAAATCATACGGAAACTGGAGAAATAATTTTGTTTTAATCAGTGATGATTCTGACCAAAGCTCTGATGCTTCATTACAATCCCGTCAAAATAGTTTAGCCGATGTAATAGCTGCTGAAAAACCATTTTTAAACATCGACAAGGTACTTCTAGATTCTTATACACAAGAAGCTTCTGCCGGCGGATCAAGATATCCAAAGGCAAGAACTGATATTTTTAATGCTTTTGAAAAAGGCGCTTTGGTTTTTAATTATTTAGGCCACGGAGGTGAAGATGGATTAGCAGGTGAAAGAATCTGGGAAAAATCAGACGGGCAAAACCTGAACAACCAATATAAGTATCCATTATTTATAACAATTACCTGCGAATTTTCAAGATTTGATGACCCTACCCGGCCAACTGCCGGCGAATATACTTTTTGGAACCCAAAGGGCGGAGCAATTTCTATGCTGACAACAATTAGAACTATTGGGCAATTTAATGCCGAAAATTTCAACGATAGTTTAAGCAAAAACCTATTATCATACGGCTCAAATCAATACAATAGTATTGCAGAATCGCTGCGAATTTCAAAAAATGAAAACCCAAGTTCTTCGAGTAATGTTGTTGTATATATAGGAGATCCGGCTTTGATGTTAGCCATTCCGAAACCGCGAATTAATTTAACGAAAGTAAACGATATTGTGATTTCACAGCCTATTCCTGACTTCAAATCCTTATCAAAAATTAAAATTTCGGGTGAAATTACAGATGAAAACAATGTTCTTTTAAGCAATTATAATGGGGAACTTGCTACGGCTATTTTCGACAAAATGATTACCTCTTCGACTTTAAATAATGATGGATATAGTCCTGCAATGTCATTTAAAACCCTTGGAGAAACTATATTTAGAGGAAATGCCTCTGTAACCAACGGCCAGTTTGAGTTTAGCTTTGTTGTACCTAGGGATATCCGTATTCCTGTTGATAACGGCCGAATTAGTTTTTATTCCAAAAGAAATCAAATACTTGAGAATCAATCAGGCTACAATAATGTGATAAAAATTGGGGGAATAAATGAAAATGCACCCCAGGACAATATAAGTCCAAAAGTTAAGTTATATATGAACGATGAAACTTTTGTATCTGGCGGAATTACAAATGCATCGCCTTTTCTGTTAGCGTTTTTAGAAGATGAAAATGGTATAAATACAGCCAGCGGAATTGGTCATGACATCATAGCAGTTCTGGATGGAGACGTAAGTAACCCGTATATTTTGAACGATTATTATCAAACAAAATTAGATGATTATACGAATGGAAATTTACGTTTTCCGTTACGAAATTTATCTGCCGGATTGCATACAATTAGTTTTACGGCATGGGATGTTTATAACAATCCCGTAACAAGCGAAATACAATTTGTTGTGGTTGGTGATGAAGAATTAAAATTGACACACGTGCTCAATTATCCTAATCCTTTTTCAACATACACACAATTTTGGTTTTCACACAATAGACCATATGAACCTTTAGATGTTCAGGTTCAGGTTATGACAATTACAGGCAAAGTGGTTTGGACAAAAAACCAGATCATTACAACCGAAGGCTTTTTATCAAGGGAAATAACATGGGATGGAAAAGACGATTTTGGCGACCGAATTGGAAAAGGAGTTTACATTTACAAACTGACTGTAAAATCGAACTTAACAAACAAAAAAGCAGAAAAATACGAAAAACTTGTCATTCTATAATATTATATATATTTGTAACATAAATACCATTAGTCCCAAAAATGAGAAAAATATCACTTTTATTAATTTGTTTATTAGTAATTTCTTTCGCCAAAGCCCAAAACATTGAACCCATTACAACCGGTGTTCCCTTTTTATTAGTCGCAGCCGATGCAAGAGCAGCCGGTTTAGCAGATCAGGGAGTTGCCACTTCTTCAGATGCTTTTTCCCAACAATGGAATCCTGCAAAATATGCTTTCGCAGAAGATGCACAGGGGCTTTCAATAAGTTATACCCCGTATTTAACTGATCTTGCCAACGATATTTCGCTTGGACAATTGACGTATTACAACAAAATCAATGAAAAAAGTGCCTTTGGGGCAAGTTTTCGTTATTTTGGTTTTGGAGGAATTGAACTAAGAGAAACCGGAGACCCAAACGAAGCAACAAGAGAAGTAAGTCCTAATGAATTTGCATTAGACGGTTCCTACTCTCTTAAATTAAGTGAAACCTTCTCGATGGCAGTTGCCGGTAGATTTATCAGTTCAAATTTAAAAATTCCTTCTGGCGAAGTTGATGCTTCGGCTGCAAGTTCATTTGCTGTAGATGTTGCCGGATTTTATCAATCAGAAGAAATTGCATACAGCGATTTCAACGGAAGATGGAGAGCAGGTTTCAATATTCAAAATTTAGGTCCAAAAATCAGCTACGATAATGATGATTTAAGCTCAAACTTTTTACCAGCCAATTTAAGATTAGGAGGAGGTTTTGATTTTATTTTAGATGATTATAATAAAGTTAGTGTTAGTGCTGAATTTACTAAACTATTAGTTCCAACTCCACCGGGACCAGGAACCCCTTACGATGCAGACGGAGACGGTGATTTTACAGATCCGGGTGACATTTCGCAGGCTGAAGCAAACGCAATCAGCTATAACAAATACAAAGACACCGGCTGGGTAGAAGGAATTTTCAAATCATTTGGAGATGCTCCGGGAGGTTTTAGTGAAGAAATTAAAGAAATAACGTATAGCGCAGCAGCAGAATATATGTATCAGGATTCCTTTGCAATGAGAGTAGGATATTTTCATGAAAGCCCTGAAAAAGGTGCCAGACAATTTTTCTCTCTCGGAGCAGGATTTAAATACAGTATGATAAAAGTTGATGTTTCATACTTATTCTCTGCATCAAAAGTTAAAAATCCTTTAGAAAATACACTTCGTTTCTCTTTAACTTTTAACTTTGGCGACAAATACGAAGTTTATTAAACAAATAATATAAAAAAACAATTACAATCCAAATTTCTAAATTTTTAGGAATTTGGATTTTTTTTCCCATAAAAACAATGAAAGAAATTAGCATTACATCGTCATTTACTATTTACGATAACATCAATGAGCTTTCGCAGGACATACAAGATTTAATGAATCAGGCTATCGAAATTCGTAAAAAAGCTTATGCCCCTTATTCACAATTTAGAGTTGGAACTGCCCTGCTTCTCGATAATGGAAAAATAATTTTAGGATCTAATCAGGAAAACGCCGCATATCCGTCAGGATTATGCGCAGAAAGAACGGCTATTTTTTATGCAGGAAGCGCTTATCCCGAAGCCAAAATTTTAAAAATGGCAATTACAGCCGCTTCAGATACAAATCAAACCCAGGCTCCAATTCCACCATGCGGTTCTTGCCGTCAGTCGATTGCAGAATATGAAATCAGGCAGGACACCCCTATAGAAATTTATTTTATGGGCGAAATTGGTGAAGTTTACAAATCTGCATCCCTAAAAAATCTGCTCCCTTTTATGTTTGATAAAAAGTTCTTGTAAAAAAAAGCCAAAAAAGACCTTTTAAATTTTAGTTCTTAAATGGAATGTCTTATTTTTGCATCCCGACCTTTCGGGCGCAAATTTGTGGGAGGAAACTATTTTGCGTTACAGGCAACAATTGATAACACAAACAACTTTAGCAAAAGAAAGAATTCAGATGAAAGAAGTTACAAAAGAGGTATATTTAAAGTGGTACGAAGACATGCTGCTTTGGAGAAAGTTTGAAGACAAACTTGCAGCATTATACATTCAACAAAAAGTTAGAGGTTTTTTACACCTATATAATGGTCAGGAAGCTGTATTAGCAGGCGCTCTGCACGCTATGGACCTGACTAAAGACAAAATGATTACTGCATACAGAAATCACGTTCAGCCAATTGGTATGGGAGTTGATCCTAGAAACGTAATGGCAGAACTTTTAGGAAAAGTAACAGGAACTTCTAAAGGCATGGGAGGTTCAATGCACATCTTTTCTAAAGAACACCGTTTTTACGGAGGCCACGGAATCGTAGGTGGTCAAATTCCTGTTGGTGCAGGATTGGCTTTTGCTGATAAATATTTCAACACCGGCGGAGTTACAATGACATATTTTGGTGACGGAGCTGCGAGACAAGGTTCTTTACACGAAGCTTTTAACATGGCTATGTTATGGAAATTACCAGTCGTATTTATCGTTGAAAACAACGGTTATGCAATGGGAACTTCTGTAGAAAGAACTGCAAACCACACTGATATCTGGAAATTAGGTTTAGGTTATGAAATGCCTTGCGGACCTGTTGACGGAATGAACCCAGTAAAAGTTGCAGAAGCAATGCACGAAGCTATCGAAAGAGCGCGTCGTGGAGACGGGCCAACTTTCCTTGAAATGAAAACCTACCGTTACAGAGGACACTCAATGTCTGATGCTCAATTATACCGTTCTAAAGAAGAGGTTGAAGAGTACAAAAAAATTGACCCAATCACTCAGGTTCTTGATGTAATTTTGGATCAAAAATATGCTACAGAAGAAGAAATTGAAGTAATTGACCAAAGAGTTAAAGACTTAGTTGAAGAATGTGCGAAATTCGCTGAAGAATCTCCATATCCAGACTTACAACAATTATACGATGTAGTATACGCACAAGAAGACTATCCATTTACACCTCATAAACTATAACATCATGGCGATTAAAGTAACAATGCCTCGTTTGAGCGATACTATGACGGAAGGAACGGTAGCGACTTGGTTAAAAAAAGTAGGCGACAAAATTAGCGAAGGAGATATCTTAGCTGAAATTGAAACAGACAAAGCAACAATGGAGTTCGAATCTTTTAACGAAGGAACTCTTTTACATATTGGAATTCAGGCTGGAGAAACTGCTCCTGTTGATTCATTATTAGCAATCATTGGTAAAGAAGGAGAAGATATTTCTGCTCTTTTAGCTGGTGGTGATTCTCCTGCTGCTGAAGCTCCAAAAGCAGACGCTCCTGCTGCAGAAGCAAAAACAGAAACTGCTGCCCCTGCAAAAGCTGCAGCTGAATTGCCTAAAGGTGTTATAGTAGTAACTATGCCGCGTTTGAGCGATACTATGACTGAAGGTACAGTAGCAACTTGGTTGAAAAAAGTGGGCGATACTGTAGCTGAAGGTGATATTTTAGCAGAAATTGAAACAGACAAAGCTACTATGGAGTTTGAGTCTTTCAATGCTGGAACATTATTATACATCGGAATTCAAGAAGGAAACACTGCTCCTGTTGACAGCTTATTAGCTATTATTGGACCAGCTGGAACTGATATTTCTGGAATTGCCGACAATTATACTGCCGGAGGCGCTGCAAGTGCTCCTGCTGCTGAAGAAACAAAAGCTGCTCCTGCTGCCGAAAAAGCACCAGAAACTGCTGTAGCTGACAACTCTAACGGAGGAAGAATTTTAGCTTCACCTTTAGCTAAGAAAATCGCTTCTGACAAAGGAATTCAATTAAACCAAGTTAAAGGTTCTGGAGAAAACGGACGTATCGTAAAAAGCGATATCGAAAACTTTACTCCATCTGCACAAGCACAAACTACTGCTTCTGCACCAGCTGCCAAAGAAGAAGCTTCTGCTCCTGCTGCTGCAAAAATATTTGTTCCTGCCGGAGAAGTTTACACAGAAGAGATCAAAAACTCTCAAATGCGTAAAATTATCGCAAAACGTCTTGCTGAATCATTATTTACTGCACCTCACTACAACTTAGTGATCGAAGTAAGCATGGACGAAGCTATGGGCGCAAGAGCAACAATCAATACTGTTCCTGACACAAAAGTATCTTTCAACGATATGGTAATTAAAGCTTGTGCTTTAGCCTTGAAAAAACACCCAAAAATTAACTCTCAGTGGAAAGAAGACGCAATCATCATCAACCACCACGTAAATATTGGTGTAGCTGTAGCGGTTGAAGACGGATTAGTAGTTCCTGTATTGAAATTTACAGACGCTATGAGTTTATCTCAAATTGGTGCCGCTGTAAGAGATCTTGCGGGAAGAGCTAAAAACAAAAAACTTGGGCCACAAGAAATGGAAGGAAGTACTTTTACAGTATCTAACCTTGGAATGTTTGGTATTACTGAATTCAATTCAATTATCAACCAGCCAAACTCTGCAATCCTTTCTGTAGGTGCAATTGTTGAGAAACCAGTAGTTAAAAACGGTCAAATCGTAGTTGGAAACACAATGATGTTATCATTAGCTTGTGACCACAGAACAATTGACGGTGCAACTGGAGCTCAGTTCTTACAAACATTAAAACAATACATCGAAAGCCCAGTTACAATGTTGGCGTAATTTCCTATGTCAGCCTGAGCGAAGTCGAAGGTAATATTTAATTAAATCCCGTTTTGTTTATTCAAAACGGGATTTTTTGTTTAATTTTCATCCTCAAAATTCAATACTTCATAATATGAAAAAACTAGCCTTTCTAATCTTGTTTCTTACAGCAATAGCCTGCCAGAAAAAAGAACAAACAGAAAAACCAACCAGCGTTGTTGATGAGCACAGTTATTCTAAACCAGAACTTGCTGTAGTTAAACACCTTGATCTTGACATCAAAGTTGATTTTGACACACAGACAATTTCAGGAAAAGCTTCGTGGACGATTGACAACATCAGCAAAGGAAACGAGATTATTTTCGACGAAAACACACTAAACATTACCAAAGTAACTTTAGGTGACGATGAAAAAGAAACCAAATTTGAACTAGGGAAAGACGTCGAATTTCACGGAAAACCTCTTCACATTACCATTGAACCAAATACAACCAAAGTAAACATCTATTACAGCACAACTAAAGATGCTGTTGCATTACAATGGCTTTTACCGGCACAAACTGCAGACAAAAAGAAACCTTTCCTTTTCTCTCAAGGAGAAAGCGTTTGGTCAAGAACATGGATTCCATGTCAGGATTCACCGGGAATTCGTTTTACCTATAATGCAAAAGTTACCGTTCCTAAAGATTTATTAGCCGTAATGAGCGCTGTAAATCCGCAGAAGAAAAATGATACCGGAGTTTATACTTTTAAACAAGACAAAGCAATTCCGTCTTATTTAATGGCGATTGCAGTTGGAGATATTGAATTTCAATCTATCGACAACAGAACCGGAGTTTATGCTGAACCATCAATGCTGAAAAAATCGGCTTGGGAATTTGCAGAACTTGGAAAAATGGTTGTCGCTGCAGAAAAACTTTACGGCCCTTACCGTTGGGGACGTTATGATGTATTGGTTTTACCTCCAAGTTTCCCTTACGGAGGAATGGAAAATCCAAATTTAACTTTCTTAACTCCGGGTGTTATTGCAGGCGACCGCTCGTTAACTAGCTTATTAGCACACGAATTAGGCCACAGCTGGAGCGGAAACTTAGTTACAAACGCAACCTGGGACGATATTTGGTTAAACGAAGGTTTTACAACTTATGTAGAACACCGTATTGGAGAAGCTATTTTTGGGAAGAAAGAATTTGAAATGCAAAATGTTATCACCAACAAAGAATTAGTTGATAATGTAGCAGAATATGGAGATACAAGTCCAGATACAAGACTTAAAGTTTCGCTGACAGGAAGAAACCCTGACGACGGAATCAGTCAAATTCCTTACGTAAAAGGATATGCCTTTTTAAGAGTTATTGAAAACGCTGTTGGACGTGACAAATTCGATCCGTTCATTAAGAATTATTTTGATTCACATGCTTTCAAATCAATTACTACAGAAGATTTCGTGAAATATTTAAACGAAAACCTTATCAAAGGCGACAAAACATTAGCTGATAAAATCAAATTAGAAGACTGGATTTACAAACCGGGAATTCCATCAAATATTCTTCCAGTAAGTTCAGTGGATTTTGATGCTATCGACAAAATTCAAAAAAGCTGGAGAGAAACTGGTGTTGCAGGTTTAAGCAAAAAAATTACAACTACAGCAGAAAAACAGCACTTTATAGATCATCTTCCTGCTGATATCACAGCAAAAGAAATGGAAGCAATTGACAATGAATTCAACTTTACAAAAGGCGGAAATTTCATCATCAAGCGCCAATGGTTTGTTCAGGCACTAATTCACCAATACAAACCTGCTTATCCTGCAATTGAACAATTTTTAATTGGAATCAGCAGAACAGGATCTGTGATGATGCTTTATAAAGAAATGGTAAAAACACCTGAAGGAAAAGTTTGGGCACAACAGATTTTTGACAAAGCAAAATCCGGTTATCACGCAACAACTATTCAGGCTGTTGAAGGTATTTTGAAATAAAAGATAATTACGAATAACTCCGTTTTATAGCTGCATTTCAATTTGTATTTCATATCCCAGAGGGATTTCATATCGGTAGAAAAAAATATAACGCATTAAAATTATTTGTCCCTCCGGGCAATGTCATTAAGTTAAGCTTTTAGAAAATAAAATTATTGCAAATCAAATCCGTGTTTATCTGCGTTTTTACGAAGTAAATCTGTTTTATCCGCGTCACAATTAGACGCTGATTTTACTGATTCGCTAAAGCGAAAACGCTGATAAAAACTGATTTTTCTAATGACTTTCTTAATTAAACTGTTAAGTAATTTTATAGATTTCCTCTTAACTTAATGACATTGCCCGTCAGAGACTATACGTTATGTCGAATTGGTCTAGTTCCTGACGGAACAATAAAAACGATCGTAATTTTTCTTTCTACCGATATGAAATCCCTCTGGGATAAATTATAATTATTTAAATCCTGATTATATTTTTAGGGAATTTACAAAACAAAACTGTATACTAAGACCAAAAGCCGAGACCGTGACTGAAAACTGAGACTGAAAACTAAATTTTATTCTTCGCTTCAATCCATTTTGACATATACATTGTGCTTTTATAAGCATGAAACTGCAATAAATTACCCATAAAATTATGAAGACGATGACTTTTGGAATCCGCCAATAATGAATTTACCAAAGACACCAATTCATTTGAATATTTATCTTTCTGATAACATTCATTAATAATGGCAACACCGTTTTTTTGAGTTTGTTTCCAAAGATTTTCATCCTGATAAAGTACAATTGCTTTTTTGGCAAATTCAAGCACATCATCTTCTATAAATCCGCTCCAAGGTAAATTTGCATGCATCGCTTCTGAACCAATTGAAGTAGTTATACTTGGCGTTCCGCATTGCATGGCTTCTAATAATTTCCCTTTTAAACCAGCCCCAAAACGAATTGGTGCCAAAACAACTCGTGCTTTCTTCACCACTTCGTTTGCATCCTCTGCTCTTCCCATAATAAAAAAACCATTTTTAGGCTGATGCAGCTGCAATACTTTTTGTGACGGATAAGCGCCATAAACTTCTAAAACAGCTTCGGGAAATTCCTCTTTTATCGAAGGCCAAATCGCTTCTTTTAAGTATTGAACTGTATTCCAATTGGGCTCATGAAGAAAATTTCCAATAAAAACAAAATTCTTACGGTCTTCAAATGAAGGCAATTTCAAAAGATCATTCTCAGACATTTTATCTACTAAAAAAGGAAGATAGAAAAGTAAAACTTTATTTATTCCGAAAACATCTTGAAGGATATTCATTTCAAATTCAGAAATAATCAAAGATAAATCACATCTTAAAATACTGGCAATTTCTCGTTTTGCCACTTCTTCAGAAAACAAATCTACTATTTCAAAATCTCGATTTTCTTTAAAAGCTTTTTGTCGTGCCGTTCGCAGACAATGCAAATCTTCAGTATCTAAAATTCTGATTGCATTTGGGCAGTTTTCAGCTACCCGCCAGCCGAATTGTTCCTCGATCATAAAACGATCAAACAAAACAACATTGGGATTTAATTCGATTATAAAATCATCAAAGCTGGCAGAATTGAGTTCGATACTTTTTTTGGCAACTCCAAATTCAGACAAATTAACCATAAAATCGCTGTCTAAAGCCGCACTGGCAAAAGTGATTTCAAATCCATTTGCTGCGAAAATAGAAATTAACTGCATCATCCTTCCGCCTGCCGCAGAAGAATTTGGCTCAGGCCAGACAAATCCAATTATAAGAAGTTTTTTTAGCTGATTCATTGTAATATATTTCAACTTACAAAATAATGCTTTTTTGAGCGTAATTGCACGATATTTCCTGATTTTAGTAATAAAAAACACTAATTTTGCAAGAACTAAAATGTCGGGAAATTATGTTGGGATTAAAATTAGCTACAGACCCTCGCTGGGTCAATATCGTCGAGTCGAATATTGAAGAAATTTTAACTGATCATGCATGGTGCGAACAAAAAGCAGCCTCAAATGCAATCAGTATTGTGACTTATAACTCTGAATTAGAAGAACTAGTGACCGAAATGCTTGTAATTGCACGCGAAGAGCTGGAGCATTTACAAATGGTTCATGATGTTATAAAAAAACGCGGCCTTACTTTAGGACGCGAACGAAAAGACCATTACGTAAATGAGCTTTTTAAATTCATGAAAAAAGACGGCAGCCGACGTGATGCGCTTTGCGACCGTTTATTATTTTCGGCCATGATCGAAGCCCGAAGCTGTGAGCGTTTTAAAGTGCTTTCAGAAAATATAAAAGACGAGGAATTAGCTAAATTTTATCGTGATTTAATGATTTCTGAAGCCGGACATTATACCACTTTTTTAGGATTTGCCAGAAAATATCAGGACAATATCGACATCGATAAACGATGGAAAGAATGGATTGAATATGAAGGTTCTATTATTACCAATTATGGTAAAAAAGAAACTGTTCACGGATAAATTACGCTCTTTTTTTACTCTATTTTTTTATTTAAACACCACAAATTGCTATGCAAAAAAGTAAATCCAGATCAATCGTATTCAAAATTGCGAAGTATTTAGGGATAACTTTCGCCGTTATTTTAGCACTATTATTTTTAACGCCTATCGTTTTTGAAGATCAAATTAAAGAACAGATCAAAAAAACAGCAAACGAAAGACTAAGCGCAGAACTTAATTATTCTGATGTTTCAGTTTCTTTTTTTCGTCATTTTCCATCTCTAACCTTAACCTTAGATAATTTAAGTCTTAACGGTTCTGCACCGTACAAAAATGAAAAATTCATTACTGCAAAAGAGGTTTCTTTTGGGATAAATGTAGCCAGTTTGATTTTTAGCAAATCGGTAAAAATTGACCAGATTTATCTATCAGACTCCTTTATCAATGTAAAAGTCAATCCAAACGGAGAAGCGAATTACAATATTTACAAATCACAAGCCAAAACCGCAGAAAAAAAAGACAGTACTGATACTGCTTTAAAACTGGAACGAATTGAGATTTTAAACAGTAAAATTATCTATGATGACAAATCAACAAAAGTCCATTTTGATGCTTTAGGTTTTAATTATTTAGGAAAAGGCGATTTAAACAAGGCAGTTTTCGATTTATACTCAAAAGCAAAAATTGAAAAATTAAATATTATTTATGAAGATGAACCTTATTTAATGAATAAAAAAGTAGATGCTGATTTAATTACTAAAGTAAACATCAACTCCTTATCTTTTTTCTTCCAGCAGAATAACTTAAAAATCAATCAGCTTATGGTCGATTTTAAAGGAAAATTCGATATTTTAAAAGATGGTTACAATATGGATTTTGTAATTAAATCTGACAACAGTGATTTATATGATGTATTTACAGCTTTTCCTCCAAAATATATTACATGGCTTTCTAAAACAGAATTAAAAGGAAATACCACTTTACTTTTTACTCTAAAAGGAGATTATATTACTTCGCAAAATATTGCTCCCGACTTAAATCTTGACGTAAAAATTGACAACGGATTTGTGAATTATAACAAAAGTGCTTTTCCTGTTTCTAATTTAAATTTAGAAGTTCAAACAAAAGTTCCGTCTTTAAACCCGGATCTTTTAACTGTTGATGCAAAAAACCTATCCTTAAACATTAATAAGGATTATATAAAATCTAAATTCTTTGTAAAAGGTGCAAACACACCAGAAATTAATGCTGATCTTAAAGCTAAGATTGACCTTGGCAAATTAACAAAAGCACTCGGAATTCCTGATATAGAACTAAAAGGATCTTTAGCCGGAGATATCCAGGCGAACGGAAAATTCGATCAAAAAAATAAACTTTTCCCTGTTACAAAAGGTGTTTTTGACTTAGAAAATGGATATGTGAAAACAAAATATTATCCTAACCCAATTACCAATATTATTATAAAATCAAAAATCGACAATCAAAAAGGAACTTTTGAAGATTTAACAATAAAGCTAAAACCTGCTCAGTTTACTTTTGAAGGAAAACCTGTTTTTGTAGAAGCTGATTTAAGCGACTTTAATGATTTAACATACGACATTAAAGCAAAAGGCGAATTGGACGTAAATAAAATCTATAAAGTTTTCTCTCAAAAAGGATTAGATTTAGACGGTTTTGTAAAAGCTGATTTAGTGTTAAAAGGAAAACAAAGCGATGCCGAAAAAGGAAACTACAGTAAACTGCACAATAAAGGAACGCTGGAATTAAGAAACATAGGGATTTCATCAGAATATCTTCCTAAAAAATTCATTATTAAAGAAGGAATTTTCAAAATCAATCAGGATAAAATGTCATTTAATAATTTCCTGGCCGCCTACGGACAATCTGATTTTAAAATGAATGGCTATCTGCAAAATGTTTTCAACTACGTAACAACAAATACAGGAGTTTTAAAAGGTTCGTTTAAAATTTCGGCACGATATATTAATGTAGATGAATTTATGTCGAATACGTCTGCAGATGCTTCGGTAACAAAAAATTCAGCACCAAAACCAGAAACAAAAACTCAAACTACTGCACAAACCGGCGTTATCATTATTCCAACAAACCTGAATTTACAATTATTGGCCAATGCCCAAAAAGTAAATTTCGACAAGTTAAACCTTCAAAATGCAACCGGACATTTAACCATGAATAAAGGTAAATTGACCATGCAGAACACAGGATTTGATTTAATAGGCTGTAAGGTTGCAATGAATGCCAACTATCAGGCTGTAACACCGCAAAAAGCAAACTTTGATTATGCTATAAAAGCATCGGATTTTGATATTAAAAGAGCATACAACGAAATTGAAGTTTTTAGAAAAATGGCAAGCGCTGCCGAAAAAGCACAAGGAATTGTTTCGTTAGATTATCAATTAAAAGGGCGATTAAATGGGAATATGGAACCTGTTTACCCTTCACTTGTTGGCGGCGGAACACTCTCTGTAAAAGATGTAAAAGTACGTGGATTAAAGATGTTCAATGCAGTAAGCAAACAAACAAGTTCTGAATCGATGAAAAATCCGGATGTTTCAAAAGTAGACATCAAAAGTACGATCAAGAATAACATTATGACGGTAGAGCGCTTCAAATTTAAATTTGCAGGCTTTAGACCAAGAATTGAAGGAACAACAAGTTTAGACGGAAAACTGAATTTAAAAATGCGTTTAGGTCTGCCGCCATTGGGAATATTTGGAATCCCGCTAACCGTGACAGGAACTCAGGACAATCCTAAAGTAAAAGTGGGACGTAAAACTGAGGATTTGGAAGAAACTAAGGATACTGAAGATTAAAAATTTAAAATCCAAATTTAGAAATTCCAAATTCCAATTCTCACGCTTAGAATAAATCTTATAGACCTTTGTCAAAGTTTTGAATTTTGACAAAGGTTTTTTTTTACGATTTTGTTCTCGCAATCTTTAGTCATTGCGAGGAACGAAGCAACCGCACTAACAATGACCCACAATTGATTTAGCACGTGAGATTGCTTCGTTTCTCGCAAAGACCAATCTTTGCGGAGCTACTCGCGAAGATCCCTCGTTCCTCGGGATGACAAGATTGTGGTTCCTTTATCTTAAAATCTTAAAGTAATAAAAAACAAAAAACCCGATCTTTTCAGAACGGGTTTTTTATAAAAAGTAAATCTTGTTAATTATGCCTCAAAAGGAATAATAGAAACATAAGATTTGTTATCTCTTTTCTTTTGGAACTTAACAACTCCATCAACTTTTGCATGCAAAGTGTGATCTTTACTAATGTAAACGTTTTCACCTGGATTGTGTTTTGAACCTCTTTGTCTAACGATGATGTTTCCAGCAATAGCAGCTTGACCACCATAAATCTTAACGCCTAAACGTTTTGATTCTGATTCTCTACCATTCTTCGAACTACCGACACCTTTCTTGTGAGCCATGACGTATGAGTTTAAATATTGTTATTATTCTTTAGTAGCTTCTTTTTTCGCTTTAGGAGCTGCTGCTTTTTTCACTTTAGGAGCTTCTACTTCTTCAGTAGCTGCTTCTTCTGCTACAACCGCTTTTTTAGCTGCTGCTTTTTTAGTTCCTCCTGCTGCAGTAATACCTTCAATTACAATTTGTGTAAGATATTGTCTGTGACCATTTCTTTTTTTGTATCCTTTTCTTCTTTTCTTTTTGAAAACGATAACTTTATCACCTTTTAAGTGTTGTAACACTTTAGCTTCTACTGAAGCACCTTCTATAGCTGGGGCGCCTAAAGTTACATTTCCATTATCATCTAATAAAAGAACTTTGTCAAAAGAAACTTTTGAACCTTCTTCATTAGCTAAACGGTGAACATAAACCTTTAAGTCTTTGCTTACTTTAAATTGTTGCCCTGCTATCTCTACGATTGCATACATACCAAATTGATTTATTGATTTTTAAGGTTGCAAATATACAACTAATAATTTACTGTGCAATCTCTTATAGTAAAAATATTTTAAGCTGTTTAATCGTTGTTTTTCAAGGCTTTTTAAAAGAATTTCATCCTCAATTAGAGGTAAAAGATTGTTAAATTGCAATCAAAACAAAGATAAACCTCTAAATGATAATTAAAAAAAGTTATTTTTGATGTAACTATAATCAACTCTTGGCTACCTACATATTTTACTAGGTATTTAAATTTATTAATCTTTATGAAAAATTCGATAATGATGTTAAGTGCAGCACTAATGCTTGGCGGAGTAGCTCATGCTCAAAAGGTGGCTTTTGAAGAATACAATTTAGATAACGGCATGCATGTTATTCTGCATAACGATCCTTCGGCACCTGTGGTCATTACTTCTGTAATGTATCATGTGGGTTCAAAAGACGAACGTCCGGATCGTACTGGTTTTGCACATTTCTTCGAACATTTATTATTTGAAGGAACTCAAAATATAAAACGCGGCGAATGGATGAAAATCGTTACCGCAAATGGCGGCGTGAACAATGCCAACACATCTGACGACAGAACATATTATTATGAAGTTTTTCCATCAAACAATTTAGAATTGGGTTTATGGATGGAATCGGAAAGATTGATGCACCCAATTATCAATAAAATTGGAGTTGACACGCAAAATGAAGTGGTAAAAGAAGAAAAAAGAATGCGTTACGACAATCAGCCTTACGGAAATATTCTTCCGGAGGTTAAAAAGAATATGTTTAAAAATCATCCGTATCGCTGGACAACTATCGGTTCTATGAAAGATTTGGATGCTGCAACACTTGAAGAATTTCAGGCATTCAATAAAAAATTCTACACTCCAAATAATGCAGTTTTAGTAATTGCAGGAGATTTTGACAAAACAAAAGCTAAAGAATGGGTTCAGAAATATTTTGGACCAATTCCAAAAGGTGAAGATGTTAAAAAACAAACTTACACCGAAGAGCCAATTACACAGACCATTAAAGCAACTTACGAAGATCCGAATATCCAGATTCCGATGGTTGTGGCTTCATACAGAACGCCGTCAATGAAAACAAGAGACGCCAGAGTTTTAGATTTAATTTCATCGTATTTAAGTGACGGAAAAAGCTCTAAATTGTACAAAAAGATTGTCGACGATAAAAAAATGGCGCTTCAAATTGGTGCCGTTGGTTTTAGTCAGGAAGATTACGGAACCTATATATTGTATGGATTGCCAATGGCGCCAAATACTACAGCCGATATTTTAAAAGAAATGGATGAAGAAATCGTAAAGCTTCAAACCGATTTAATTTCTGAGAAAGATTACGAAAAATTACAAAACAAATTCGATAACAATTTTGTGAATGCTAATGCAAGCGTAGAAGGAATTGCAGAAAACCTGGCTTCGTATTATTTACTTTATGGAGATGTAAATTTAATTAACACCGAAATTGATATTTACCATTCTATTACGAGAGAAGAAATTAGAGAAGTTGCCAAGAAGTATTTAAACCCAAATCAGCGCTTAATTTTAGATTATATTCCTACCCCAAAATCGCAAAACTAAGAATATCGAATCATGAAAAATCTATATACATTTTTAATCATTTTATTCCTAACTGGAATTATGCAAGCACAAGATCGTCCACAACCAAAACCAGGAAACCCGCCTGTAGTTAACATTAAAAAACCTCAAACCTTTGTTTTGGCAAATGGTATGAAAGTTCTGGTTGTCGAAAACCATAAATTACCAAGAGTAAGTTTTAACCTTACACTGGACAATGCCCCATTTACAGAAGGAAACAAAAAAGGTGTTGACGAATTAACAAGCAGTTTAATTGGTAACGGAACCAAAAAAACTGCGAAAGAAGCTTTTAATGAAGAAATTGATTTTTATGGTGCAAATATCAATTTTACATCGCAAGGCGCTTTTGCAAGTTCTTTATCCAAATATTCAGGACGTGTTTTAGAGCTTTTAGCCGAAGGTGCTTTACAGCCAAATTTCACGCAAACTGAATTTGATAAAGAAAAAGCAAAATTATTAGAAGGACTTAAAGCCGATGAAAAAAGTGTTCCCGCAATTGCAAATCGTGTGGTTGATGTTTTAGCTTTTGGACGAAACCATCCTTCTGGAGAATACCTTTCTGAAGAAACTGTAAAAAATGTGACGCTTGAAGATGTTCAAAAAAATTACGCAACATATTTTGTACCGGAAAATGCCTATTTAGTTATTATTGGAGATGTTAAATTCAAAGAAACCAAAACAGCTGTAGAAAAACTTTTCGGCGGATGGAAAAAACAAGCCGCTCCAAAAAATACCTATCCAAATCCTGAAAATGCATCTAAACTTCAAATTGATTTTGTAGATGTTCCAAATGCGGTTCAATCAGAGATTTCGTTGGTAAATACTATAAATTTAAAAATGAGCGATCCTGATTTTTTCCCTGCTGTAATTGCAAATCAAATTTTAGGGGGTGATTTCAACAGTTATTTAAACATGAATTTACGCGAACAGCACGCGTGGACTTATGGCGCAAATTCAAGTATTGGAAGCGGAAAATATGTAACCAAATTCAAGGCTTCGTCTGCGGTTCGTAATGCGGTAACAGACAGCGCCGTTGTTCAGTTTATAAAAGAAATTAAAAGAGTTCGTACCGAAAGAGTTGATCCAGAAGTTTTAAGAAATGTAAAAGCAGGATATATTGGGCGTTTTGTTATGCAGGTAGAAAAACCTCAGGCTGTGGCACGTTATGCTTTAAACATTGAAACAGAAAAACTTCCGGCTGATTTCTACGAAAAATACATTCAAACAATTACCAATGTAACTGCCGATGATATTTATCGTGTGGCAAACAAATATTTTTTACTTGACAATATGCGAATTGTTGTTGTTGGAAAAGGTTCTGATGTAATTTCTGGTTTAGAAAAACTTCAAATTCCGATTTATTATTTTGATAAATACGGAAACCCAATTGAAAAACCGGCTGTTAAAAAAGAAGCTCCCGCAGATATTACTGCAAAAACTGTTTTCGAAAATTACATCAAAGCTATTGGCGGAGAAAAAGCAGTAACTGCCGTAAAAACACTTTATATGGATGGAACAACAAAAGTTCCGCAAGCTCCCGCCCCGCTGACTTTTACTTCAAAACTTGATTCTAAAGGGAAAATGATGGTTTCACTTTCTATGGGAAGTATGAATTTAATGAAACAGGTTGTAAATGATAAAGGCGCTTATATTGAACAGCAAGGAAAACGTAAAAACCTTGAAGGCGATGACCTTAAAGAAATGAAAGCAAATGCTGCTCCTTTTGAAGAATTACAATTAGTAAAAAGAACAGACTTAAAAGTAAACAGCATTGAACCAATTAACGGAAGCGATGCTTATGCCATAAAAGATGGCAATACAACTCATTATTATGATGTAAAATCTGGGTTGAAAGTAGCAAAATCGAAACTTCGTGAACAAGACGGAAAATCGGTTACGCAAATCACAAACTTCAACGATTACAGAGAAGTAAAAGGTGTTAAAGTTCCTTTTAACTTAGTTCAAAATGTAGGTTTTGAATTAGATATCAAAATGACAGATATCAAGATTAATGAAGGAGTTTCTGAGGCAGATTTTCTTTAGAGAGGCTAAGGTTCTGAAATGCTAAGATTCTAAGTTTTTTTTCTCATAGGCTTTGTCAAAGTTCAAAATTTTGACAAAGCTTTTTTATTTAGTTTGTCATTTCGACCGAAGGGAGAAATCGCATTCGGGATTCGACAAAGATTGACGACATTCTATGCGGAGTTTCTATTGCGATTTCTCCCTTCGGTCGAAATGACAAACTTCTGCCAGAAAACTTTTTATCCTCTTTTTTGTCAGGCTTAGCGAAGTCGAAGCCCCCGTTCCAATTGGCACGCCCTTTAATTTTACGCAGGATGACAAACAAAACCTTGATCACTATCTTATTTCTTAGCCGATAAATAAACTCCAATCAAAATAATAAAAGCACCAAAAAACTGAATTGGCGTAAGCATTTCGTTATCTAATAATCCCCAGAAAAAAGCAACAATTGGTATTAAATAAGTTACAGAAGTTGCAAAAACCGGAGACGAAATCTGAATTAATTTAAAGAACAAAACATTTGCAATTCCGGTTCCTAAAATTCCTAAAATCATTACGAAGAAAATAGAATGATGTGTAACTTCCATACTTATTCTTTGAGGAATATCGGTTGTACTTAAAATCAGCAACGCCGGAATAAGCAATATGGCAAAATTCCCTGTTGTGATGCTAAGCGAGTTTAAATCAGATAAATATTTCTTGATTAAATTGACATTTATTGCATAACTAAGTGTCGCAATAACTACCAAAATAACATAATAGTAATTCTGCCCCGGATGCGATGCTGCGCCGCTTAAAACCAGTAATAAACATCCAATTAAACCAACAAAAACACCTAATACCTGTCGTTTTTGAAATTGAATCCCAAAAATTAATATTCCTAAAACCAACGTATTTAAAGGCGTAAGCGAATTTAAAATGGCTACAATTGAGCTGTCAACTTCTGTTTCTGCAATCGCAAAAAGAAAAGCCGGAGTAAAAGTTCCGAAAAAAGACGTTATCGCAACAAATTTCCATTGGCGGCGAGAAATCTTTTTTAAACTTTTAAAACCAACAATCAATAAAAAAAAGGCAGCAAAAATAATTCGGAAAGATCCAACCTGAACTGCGGTTAAACCTACTAATCCTCTTTTGATTAAAATAAAAGAACTTCCCCAAATTAGTGACAATACTAACAAGTAAGCCCACTTTAACTGTTTTGCATCCATAAAAAGTATTTTACTGCAAATTTGTACTATTTTTACGAATTAGCCTCTTCCTTTTTACTAATTTTGCAAAGAAAATTATTAGTAAATTAAATTCTTATAATATGAAATTCACAAAGATCATAGCTTCATTAGCAATTGCTGGTTTAATATTCGTAAGCTGTAAAAAAGAAGAAGATAAAAGTTTGGCAGTAATTAATGCTGAAAAAGCTGCTCCAAAAGAACACAAACCAATTGCTGCAGAAAATGTACAAACGGCAAGTTTCAACATTGAAGGTATGACTTGTGCAGTTGGATGCGCCAAAACTATCGAAACGGAATTATCTAATTTAGAAGGTGTAGAAAAAGCAACTGTTGATTTTGATAAAAAATTAGCGACTGTTACATTCGACAAAACGGTTCAAAATTCTGAATCACTGACGAAAGTTGTTCAGGAAACCGGAGACGGAAAAACATATAAAGTTTCAAACTTTAAATCTAAAGTTTAAAGTTTCTCCATAAAAAAGGCGTTCAATTGAATGCCTTTTTTATTGTTTCTTATTTCCACTTCAACGTTTCCATCAATCGCTGCATATCATTTTTGATATAACTTGCAGCCGGCATTACAGAATCAAAATTTGGTTTTGCATAAAAATAAACTGATCCTGTTATAAAATGTTTTGTACTGTCTGTAACGTAAAATTGAGAGTTTGTAGCCGCATTTCCATCCACTTGATAAAACATACCGTAAACTTTCTTTTCTGCGTTTAAATACGGTTGTTCTAAAATATCATCGGCTTTAATAACGTGTTCGTAAGTCAGTTTTTGAGCGTCTTTTAAAAGCTTTTCGATATCGCCGTGAACAGGCTTATAGGTTAAATAAATAGTCGCTTTCATTTTTGGATATGTAATCGCAAATCCGCAGTCTTTTTCACCTTTAATAACCGCATCTTCATTCATTTCAAAAGCAAAGGGGCAATTGTTTTCAAAATTGACATATTTGGCTTCTGGATAATCTAATCTAAGGAAACTTGCAGGTTTAGGCAAAACGTCGTCTTTACAGCTTACAACTGTTAATGTGAGCAAAATTACCGCAACCAAAATTATTCTTTTAAACATTTATTCTATTGTTACTTTTATTTGTTTTACACGCTTTTTATCAACTGTTTCTATTGTAAAAAGACAATTTTCAAAAGCTATTTTTTGATCTTTTTTAGGGAAATTCCCCAGGATTTCTAAAATAAATCCGGCCAGCGTTTCGGCTTCGCCTTTATGAGATTCAAATATATCTTCGTCGACATCGACAATTCTATAGAAATCTTTAAGGTTTATTTTTCCTTCAAAAAGAAAATTCTTTTCGTCTATTTGAGAGAAATTTAAATTTTCATCATCAAATTCATCGCTGATATCCCCTACTATTTCTTCAATTATGTCTTCTAAAGAAACTAATCCGGAAGTTCCGCCATATTCGTCAACAACAATTGCCAAATGACTTTTAAGGCTTTGAAAATCTTTTAATAGATTATCCAATTTTTTATTCTCAGGAACGAAAAATGCTTCTCTTATTAAAGATGTCCAGTCAAAATTGTCTTTATCAATATGCGGCAATAAATCCTTAACAAACAAAACACCTTCAATCTGGTCAATATTATCTCGATAAACCGGAATTCTTGAAAATCCTTTTTCGATTATTTTAGGATAAATTGCCGAAAATGATTCTGTAATTTCCAATGCAAATATATCAATCCTCGGACTCATAACCTGCTTTGTATCTGTATTTCCAAAAGAAACAATTCCTTCTAATATTTTTTGCTCTTCTGTTGATGTTCCTTCAGAATCTGTTAATTCTAAAGCCTGAGAAAGCTGATTTATAGAAAAGCTGTTTTTTTGTTTCCCTAATTTATTATGCAAATATAAAGTAACACTGCGCATAGGCAAGCTTATTGGCGACAGTAATTTATCTAAAATAGAAATGGAATAGGCGAAACGTTTGGCAAATTTTACATTGTTACGGCTTGCGTAAACTTTTGGCAAAACTTCTGCAAATAATAAAATCAGGAAAGTAACCAGAATTACTTCTAAAATAAATTTTAAAACAGGAGAATCAACACCTGAAAAAATGTTTCTGCCAATAAAAGAGAACAAAATAACGACTCCAATATTTAAAAAATTATTGGCGACTAATAAGGTTGCTAAAAGTTTTTTAGGTTTGTCTAAAAGATCAGAAATAATTTTTCCTTTTGAAAGGTTTTCCTGAAGAGTGTCATCAATATCTTTTTGGGACAAAGAAAAAAGTGCAACTTCGGCACCTGAAACAATTGCTGATAAAAACAGCAAAATAAATATTCCGACAAAACCAATTATTAAATTGGTGTCTAAAGTTGTAGTAAATAATAAACTGGGCTCCGGGTCCAAATTACATAGGATTAGTTAAACAATCAAAAAGGCAGATCATTAATTGGCAAACCTTCGTTTGGCGCATCAAAGTTAGCATTTTTTGCTGGTTCCTGATCGTGGCCTGACCGCTGATTTGCAGTTTCTTTTTTGGTAGTCAGAAAAGTAAATTCTGTAACCTGAATTTCGGTTGTATATTTTGTTGTGCCGTCTTCAGCCTGCCACTGTCTTGACTTAATACGTCCTTCAACATATATTTTATCACCTTTAGAAAGGTATTTTTCACAAATTTCGGCAGCTTTATTACGCACAACCAAATTATGCCATTCTGTAGACGTTATTTTTTCATTGGTCGTTTTATTTATGTAAACTTCATTTGTAGCCAGTTGAAAGCGGCCAATACAGTTTCCTCCATCAAAATAATGCATTTTTACATCATCGCCTAAATGACCAATAAGCATAACCTTATTTAATGTTCCATTCATAATTAATAGTGGTATTTCTACCAAAGATACATTTTTTTAGCAAATTAATTCCTGCTTTTATAAAAATTGTAGATTGTATTTAGAAAAGTATTTTTACTTAAAACAGCATTTCATTCTGTACTAAATATTTCCAATTCTAATTAAACGAAGGAATATAAAATATTGACACTAAGAAAAATTATGTTAAATAAAAAATTATTGTATTTTTGATTCATGAGAAAAATCGAATTTGTCAGCTGCCACAAACTACCTGAAAGGTCTTTTTTTTATAAAGGGAAACAATTTCCTTTTTGTGCCCGTTGTACCGGCATTTATGTTGGCTATTTTATTTTTATACCTCTTTTATGGTTTATTAAAATAGACATTTATCTGGCATTACTAGCAATTCTTCCAACAATGATTGACGGTCTCACGCAAGCCTATTTTAATAGAGAAAGTAATAATTTTTTGCGCTTTTTCTCAGGAATTATTGCTGGATACGGACTTGCCGGATTATCTGATTTTATCGCATACTGGACAGTATATTTTTTTAAATACATTTTTATTAATTAACCACGTAAAACAAACAATTATGTCTGAAGAAAATTCTAATTTTAATGAATTCGAAAAAAATGATAAATCGGAACAAGATTTAAGCACGCCGCTAAAAGTTTTATCTTTTTGTATTCCGTTAGCCGGAGCAATTATTTACTTTGTAAAAAAGAATGATGAGCCCGTAGCAGCAAAATCAGCATGTAATATGGCCTTAATTGGTTTTGCAGTTGGAATTGTGGTTAGAATAATTCAGTACGCCGCCGCCGGAGTATAGAAATGAATAAAAAACGACTTCTCATAAAAGTCGTTTTTTATTATTATAATTTCTCAATAAAATTATATATTACAATTGGAAAAGGAAAGCTTTTTAAAGTTTTCAAATCAATTCCTTTTTCAAGTGCTTCATTAATTTTTATTTTCCAAAACTGAATGTGAAGATGCTGATGCGAAAGCTTATGAATTATGGCCGCTTCACTGCATTCTTCGATACCTACTATAGTATAGAAAGAAAACATATCATTTTTTACTATACCGGCAACAGTATTAAAATCTACAATTTCACTGCTTTCAAAAAGAGGAAACTCATACAAATTATGCCAGATTCCTTTTGCAGTTCTTTTTTGAACAATAGTGTTTCCTAAAATATCTTCTAAAACCAGATAATTAAAAAACCTATTTGTAATTTTTATTTTTTTTGATTTTACCGGTAAAGTATCAACTTTATTTTTCTGCAGCGCTAAACAGCTGTCATTAAAAACACAGACAGAACAATTGGGACTTTTAGGAACACATTGCAGTGCGCCAAACTCCATTATCGCCTGATTGAAGATCGCCGGGTTATCTTTTGGCATTAATTCGTAAGCCAGTTTTGTAAATTCTTTTTTTGCTGCGGGCTGTGCTATATCTGATTCTATATCAAAATAACGGGAAAGTACACGAAATACATTTCCGTCTACAACTGGAACGGCTTCATTATAGGAGAAAGATGCAATTGCCGCAGCAGTATATTCACCAACACCTTTTAATTTTAAAAGTTCTTTATATGAAGGAGGAAAAGTTCCGTTTAGATCCTCTGCAACATATTTTGCTGTTTTATGAAGATTTCTTGCGCGCGAATAATATCCTAATCCCTGCCAAAGTTTTAAAACTTGTTCTTCAGATGCATTTGCAAGATCAAAAACAGTAGGAAATTCCTCCGTAAAAGCAAAAAAGTAAGGCATTCCTTGCGCAACTCTTGTTTGCTGCAGCATAATTTCTGAGAGCCAAATTTGGTACGGATCGGCCGTTTTTCGCCACGGTAAATCACGTTTGTTTTGTAAATACCATTTTATCAATATGTTAGAAAAATTCATTGCAAAATACTTAGAATACAAAAGTAAATGTTTATGTAATTAAAATTTAACGAATTAGCTTGATTAATTATTTTTTTAATTCCTATATTTGCAAACTCAAAAAAATAGTACACCATTTATAAATAAAATAGGAAAGAAAATGACGAAAGCAGATATCGTAGCGAAAATTTCAGAGAAATTAGGTCTTGAAAAAGGAGATGTTCAAGCAACAGTAGAAACTTTTATGGAAGAAGTAAAAACTTCTTTAGAAACAGGAGACAATGTTTACCTAAGAGGTTTTGGTAGTTTTATTGTAAAAACCAGAGCTGAAAAAACTGGTAGAAACATCTCAAAAAACACTACAATCAAAATCCCGGCACACAACATCCCTGCGTTTAAACCTGCAAAAGTATTTGTAGAAGGAGTTAAAACTAACAACGAAGCAAAATAATATTAATTAACATAAATCTGACACGATATGCCAAGTGGTAAAAAAAGAAAGAGACATAAGGTAGCTACTCACAAACGTAAGAAAAGAGCGAGAGCTAACCGTCACAAAAAGAAAAAGTAGTTTTAAACTACTTTTTTCTTTTTAAACGTTCATTGAAATTGAGAATTAGTGTTCAGTCATCAGATTTTAGTATTCAGTTTACTGATTACTTGGAACTGGAAACTGCCAGCTAGTTTTCCCCGGGTTCAATACCTGTTAAAATATTGTTTAATCCATCCTTGTAGAAGTTGATGGTTCTTGGTTTTTGGTTTTTGGTTATTTTTACCAACAACTATCAACAAACAACCGACAACCAATTCACGGATAAAAATTTACAGTGTGAATAAAGAATTAATCATTAGATCTAGTTCTGAAGCCGTAGATTTTGCCTTATTAAAAGATGGAAAACTAATTGAATTACACAAAGAAGAAGAGAAAAGCAACTTTCAGGTTGGTGATATTTTTATTGCCAAAATCAGAAAACCAGTTGCCGGACTTAATGCTGCTTTTGTAAATGTAGGCTTCGAAAAAGATGCTTTTTTACATTATCACGATTTAGGCCCAAACTTAGCTTCTCAGCTGAAATTCATAAAACTTGTAAGCGCAGGTAAAATAAAAGATTTCTCCCTAAAAACCTTTCAGTTTGAAAAAGAGATTGACAAAGATGGCATCATTACTGATATTTTAAGTGCCAATCAATCTGTTTTAGTTCAAGTAGTTAAAGAACCTATATCGACCAAAGGCCCAAGAATAAGTGCTGAGCTTTCTCTTGCCGGAAGATTTATTGTTCTAGTTCCTTTTTCTGATCGTGTTTCTATTTCTCAAAAAATAGAAGACAAAAAAGAAAAGGATCGTCTAAAAAAACTTGTTCTATCGATCAAACCTAAAGGATTTGGTGTTATTGTTCGTACAGTAGCCGAAGGCAAAAACGTAGCCGAATTAGAAAAAGATTTGCAGAACCTGCTTGGCAGATGGTCTGCAATGTGTAAAAAATTACCAACTGCTCATCATCCATCAAAAGTATTAGGAGAGCTTAACAGGGCTTCTTCGATATTAAGAGATGTATTCAATGATACCTTTAGTGGTATTCAAATAGATGATGAAGAGTTGTACCATCAAACGAAGGAATATCTGCAAGAAATTGCACCTTCAAAACAATCGATTGTTAAGTTTTATCAATCAAATGACACTCCAATTTTTGAGAAATACAATATAGAGAGACAAATCAAAACTTCTTTTGGCAGAACCGTTTCTATGAGTAAAGGGGCTTACCTTATCATCGAACATACTGAAGCTCTTCACGTTATAGACGTAAACAGCGGAAACCGTTCGAATAAAGCTACCAACCAGGAAGACACCGCCATGGAAGTGAATATGATTGCCGCAGCAGAAATCGCCAGACAACTTCGTCTGAGAGATATGGGCGGAATTATCGTAGTTGATTTTATCGATATGTCTAATCCAGAAAACAGGAAAGTTTTGTTCGACTTCTTGCGAGAAGAAATGAGCGACGATAAAGCAAAGCATAAAATATTACCGCCGAGTAAATTTGGTTTAGTCCAGATTACAAGACAGCGCGTAAGACCAGAAGTTAACATTAAAACCAGAGAAGAAGATCCTAATAAAGTCAATGGTGAAATTGAAGCACCAATATTAATAATAGACAAGATCACCTCTGATTTAGAAAGACTTTTAAAAACCCACAATAAAGTTGTGCTTAACACACATCCGTTTGTGGCTGCATACCTCAGCAAAGGTTTTCCATCATTACGTTCAAAATGGTTTTTTGAACATAAGAAATGGGTGAAAATCATACCTCGTGACGCTTACACGTACTTAGAATACCATTTCTATGATAAAAAAGGAAATGTTATTTCAGAATAAAAATCAAAACCGCCCCGATGCATCGGGGCGGTTTTTTTATGCGTCATTGCGAGGAACGAAGCAATCTCGTACAGCATTTCGACCATAATGTCACCCTGAGCGAAGTCGAAGGGCGCTCCAATTGGCACGTGGGCTTCGACTTCGCTCAGCCTGACACACAATAACCCATAAAGAAGCAAAATTTGGAATTTGGAATTTAAAAATTGGAATTCCCTTTTAAATTTTATTCCCTCACAATTTCAATTTTCCTTCTAATTTCATTTCCGGAAGCATCTACAACCGTAATATAATGTATTCCTGTTGTTGGAGTTATTGGCAGTTCATGAAAGGTTTTAGTGGTTGCTTTATAAACATCATCAATATACCAAAACAATTCTTTATCCCTTTCAGAATAAGCCACTTTTAAAATTACGGGCTGTACTTTACTATTGAAATCCTTAGTTAAATAAATTTTGCTGTTTGCTTTTGGGTAAATAAAATCCATTGTTTTAGTCTGCGTTCCCTCGCATCCTTCTTTAAACGGCGGTAAAGGAAGATATTCAATATGCTGGCTTTTGTAATACCAAGCCATTACGGGAGGCAGTACAAACCAGTTTTTTGTGACAATATTTTCGATACTTTCACAGCTGCTGTTTACCTGAAATTGTTCTGTTTTATCTAAATGAATTGTTTTATGATACGGACAAACCGCTGTAGATTTGCCTTTTTTAGAAACCCATTGTTTAATTTTCGGACAATTATCTTTTGCCAAATATCCGCTTAAGCGGCAAACTTCAACTTCTTCTAAATCTTCATAGGGAATATCAAACCATCTTTGTCTTGGCAGTAAATTAAAAACGTCAAATAAAATTGGCGCTGCGCTGGTAACTCCGGTTAAAGTTGGTCTTCCTTCTCCGGTTGCATTTCCAACCCAAACTCCAACCACATATCTTGAATTTGTTCCAATGGCCCACGCATCACGATTTCCGAAACTGGTTCCTGTTTTCCATGCAATTTTAAGTGAACTGTCATAAAATTTCCAGGCTTCGTCTCCTTCTGGCCTGTTTACTTCTTCCATTGCGTTATACGTTAACCAAATTGATCCCGCACCCAAAATATTCTTCTGATTGGTTTCAGATCCAAAATCGGGCTTAAAATCATTTTTATAGTTTAGCTCTGTGAATTCATTTGTTCTGTATTTTCCGTTGTTTTTAGTATAATAATTAAGCGTAGAGGAAAGATTTGCATACGTTCGGCATAAATCCCATAAATTGCTTTCGGCACCACCTAAAATAAGCGACAAACCATAATGATCTGGGGTTTTATTTATGTCTTTTAATTTGAATTTTTGAAGTTCTTCATAAAATTTATTGACTGTAAATTCCTGAAGCATTAATACTGCCGGAATATTCAATGAACGCGATAAAGCCCGATGCGCCGGAACAGCCCCATCAAACGTAAGATTAAAATTCTGCGGTGTATAACCCGAAATCTGCGTTGGAACATCAGCCACTAAAGTGTTTGGCAATAATTCGCCGTCGTCAAGCATTGCGCCATACAAAAGAGGTTTTAAAATACTTCCTGTACTTCGTGGAGCATCAATAATATCAACATCTTTTTGATGATCTTTATCTGTTGGAGAATTTCCAACATAACTCATTACATTTCGGTTCTGAACATCTATTACTAAAATTGCCAGATTATGTACTTCATTCTGTTTGTATTGATTGTAATAATATCTTGCGATTTGGTTTACTCTATTTTGCAATGCGTGATCAATAGTAGTTTTTACTCTTGTTCCTTCTTCACTTTTTGCTACTCTCTGCAATAAATGCGGTGCAATTTGAGGCAGATCATACGGTTTTTGTGGTAAAGGTTCTTCTATCGAAAGTTCGTATGTCTGCTTGTCGATTATTCCTTCCTGATGCAGTTTTAGTAAAAGTCGGTTTCGTTTATTTAATAATTTTATCTGATTTTTTCCGGGGTAAATTAAACTTGGGGCATTTGGCAAAACGGCCAAAACAGCATTTTCTGCCCAGGACAATTGATTCGACTGCACACCAAAATAACGCCACGAAGCCATTTCCAGCCCCACTACATTTCCTCCAAATGGCGCATGTGCAGCATACATTTCGAGAATTTCATTTTTAGAATATCCTAATTCTAAACGGGTTGCGAGAATAATTTCAACAAGTTTTTCAAAATAGGTTCTGTTTTTCCCTTTTCGGGATAATCGGATAACTTGCTGTGTTAAAGTACTTCCTCCTCTTACTACTTTACCTGCTTTTCTGTTTTGTTTAAAAGCATTTACCATCGCTCCCGGATTAAATCCCGGATGTTTGTAAAAATACTCATCTTCAAAATAAACGATACATTTTTTGAATTTATCGGGAACGCTGTCCTGCGCTGGAAAACGCCATTGTCCGTCGCGGGCAATTTTGGCACCGAGCAATTCTCCTTCTTTACTTTCAATAACGGTTGAATACGGTTCTTTGAATAAAGTTCGGGGAAGGGAAAAATAGTAAATCAACAAAAGCACAAATGCAATTGCTGATTTTATTTTGTTTCTTTTAATCCAGTTTATAATGCGTTGGAAAAACGCTATAAGTTTATTTTTCAAGACTGATTTTATTTAACCGCAAAGTTTTTTTTGCACGCAGATTTAGCAGATTTGGCAGATTTTCTTTTTTGATCTGCTTAGATCTGCTAAATCTGCGTGAAACTTTATTTTACTGCAAAGTTTTTTGCCCACTGATTTTACGGATGACACGAGTTTTCGCAGAGTAATTTAATAACATCTGTTCGAATCCGTTTCATCCGTAAAATCCGTGGGCTATTTTTTCATTCTACTTCACAACCTCAACCCAGAATCCTTTTGTTCTTGCCAGGAATGTGTTGTCGTACATGGCTTCGCATTGTAAACCTGGCAGATAATAATTTCCTAGATACGATGCATTTAGCAGAATTCTGAAAACTTTCGTTTCTCTGGATTTCATTCCAAAGTAGAAATTAGTTCTGTCGTCACGAATATCAATATAATCTGCAATATTGTTTACTGCGTCTCCGTAATCTGTGAAACGTGTGTTTACAATTTCGAATCCAGAAGGCAGAATTTGCGATAACGCCACATTTTGAACACTTTCATTTCTTTGGTTTTTAATCGTAACCTCAGCGATAAATTCAGTCCCCTGACTTATTCTTGAAACATCGATCGTGCTTCCTTTTCTGTTTTTGAAAACAATAGATGCAGAAACATCTGTTTGAACAGCATTTTCATGTCCAATTGGCAATATTCCCGTATTCAATACACGAACATAAACCGTATTATTTTTAAGGTTTTTTAATGTGATACTATTTGTTCCGCTGGCAGCAGATAAACTACGATCTGCAATTGTTTTTTGCGTATTTATAGTTTCTCCTTTGCCGTTTTTACTAAACTGAATATTGATTCCTTTTGGACCGTTGCTTATCGCAAATTTCGACATTGAATACAAACAGTAAGCTGTTGTTTGCGTACTCATCCATTGATTTGCCGACATTTCTTTGGCTAATTTTGTTGCCATTGCAAATGCTTTTTGTTTTTGATCTAAAAGAAGCAGTGTTTCTAAAGCCATTGCTCTGTTTCTTTCATCTGAACCATAATAGTAATAATTATAACCATCCGATCCATCAATACTCGTTTGAAGCAGTAAATTCTGTCCTGCCGATTTTTGTCCGGCTAAAACATAAGCCGCAGCCAAACGAAGTTTACTTTCGTTCGAAATTGATTTTGTTTCGCGCAATCTGTTCATTGACGATAAATCGGCATTTCCGGCTAAAGCCAAAGTATATAGTCTATAAGACTGAGCCAGATCGTTTCCGTATTTCGGTTCAAAACGCCATTGTTTTGCTTCTTTCTGCTGATACGAAAGCCACTTTGATTTGAAATTAATTGGCAGTACATATCCTTTTTTCTCTGCTTCAATCAAGAAATGTCCAGCGTATGAAGTTCCCCAATCGTCTGCAATTGTACCTCCTTGCCAGTAAGGCAATCCACCGTTTGATAACTGGAAGTTTCCTAATCTCTGAATTCCGGCTGCGATATTTTTTTGAATAATTTCTTTACGTTTCGCATCAATATCGGCAACATCACTTAAGAATAATTGCGGAAAAACCGACGATGTTGTCTGTTCTACGCAGCCATGCGGATATTGGATTAAATATTGCATTCTGCCATTTAAATTCATCGAAGGCATAGACGAAACTTCTAATCTTGCTTTATTACTTCCGGCAACACCAAATGTTTTCCACGAAAGTGTTTTTGTACTGTTTGGAGTCAAAATAACATCTGTAAAAGTACTTGTTACCGGATTCGGGTTCGTCATATCAATTTCAACATCGTAAGATGATTTCTCATTTCCTGATGTTGCAATAACCTGAACTTTTGCAATTCCGGCTGCAGAACCTACAACCAAATTGAAATACGCCATTTTTTCGTCTGGCTGTGCAAAACTTAGCTTTTGAACAGTGCTTCCCACAACTTTTAATCCGTTGCTTGTTTTGATCTGAACAGAAACATTTTTGATTTTATTTTCAGTTGCAAAAACGGTAACCGGAATCGTCACTTTTTCTGAAGGTGAAATTTTTCTCGGCAATGAAGCTAAAACCATCAACGGACTTCTAACCGGAGTTGCTTTTTCTACACTTCCGTAAGCACTTGTCGCAGCGTCGCCGGCAACAACCATTGTTCTAACAGAACCGATATATTTTGGAAGTTTTAACTGATGTGATTTTGTTTCTCCTTTTTCTAATTTAAATGGCCCGTAATACAATACAACTGGTTTAAAACGGTTTGCTTTTTTAGCTTTTCCACCGCCCAAATCCTGATCTCCACCAATACTGAAAATCTGGTTTATTTTTCCTCCGTAAGCGCCAATTACATCATCGTAAACGTCCCATGTTTTTACACCCAAAGCTTCACGAACATAGAAACTATCCCACGCATTTGGCGTTTTAAAACGAGTTAGATCTAAAAGTCCTTCATCGACAACAGCAATGGTATATGTCATTTCTTTTCCTGTTTTCTCCCCTACTTTAACCGTAAATGGCTGTTCTGGTTTTAATACATCAGGCATATTAATGGTTGGTGCCAAAATCGTGTTTTTATCCACTACTTCAATCGGAACGATTCCGTACATACGAATTGGCGAATCGTTTTTGGTTGAAGCGTGCGGCTGTAATAATGTGATATTAAAATAGACATTTGGTGCCATTGCTCCCGTAATTGGAACTTCGACTTTTGTTTCTCCATTTTTGGTTTCCGCCCAAAGTGTCTGTACAACTCTTGATCCGTTTTCAATTGAAATTAAAGCACGTCCGCCTTCACTTGAAGGGAAAGATATTTGTGCTTTTTCTCCAACAGCATAATTCTTTTTATCGGTAGAAAAAACTAACATATTAGCTGTAGAAGCATCTCTGTTTCTAGTTTTTCCAGACCAGATTGGCCAGTCGATATTTACGGTTAAAGCTGTGGCATGTCCATCGTTTGGATCTTCAACACGAATTAAATAACGTCCCCATTCTTCATCGGTTAAAGCAAATTGAAAACTTCCGCGTCCGTTCGAATCAGTGTTAATTACTGTAGATTTATAAGATGTTGTCGAGTTCGATGAATTATAATTCGATAAGTTATCGCTTGAAGAATCCCACCACCATCTCCAGTCGACTTTGTAAATTCTTACTTCAAGGTTTCGAACTGCTTTTGGTCTTCCGTTTTCATCAACCGTAACTACTTCAAAACGATTATTCGTTCTGGTTTCAAGCATATTGTATTTGTTAAGTTCAGGCGATTTTATTCCAACGTAAGTCTTGTATGGAGAATAGGTCGTCGAAATAACGTCTGTACTAAAATCCCCGCCTTCTTCATACACTTTTGTAATGAACGAAGCACGAAGCATTCCCGGCGCCTGACCTTGCAATCTAGGCTGAATATTTACAGAAGCTTTTCCACTTTCGTTTAATTTTCCTGAGAAAACATTGATTTCTTCTGTACTAAACTGACGGACTAAATCATCAAAACTATATTTTTCAAAACCTTTAAAAGTGGTGGTTTGCTGCGAGAATTTTGCCTGCATTTCTACATTTAAATTCTTAGCAATTGCACCATGAAGCCAAGTTACTTCCAGATTATCTGTATTTGGATAAGATGATGAAAGTGTTTTTCTGCTAAAAGTATTTTTAATTTTTAAACGATTTGGTTTAATCGTTTCTATTTTAATACTCTTATAGAATTTAGCGCCGCCAACGCTTACCATTGCTTCCCAATTTCCTGTTGGCGCATCCTGATTTGTTGGAACTATAAATGCATAATGATTTAAATCATTCGTTTTTTGAACGGTTTGATAAACGGTTTTCCCATTCGGATCGTTTAGTCTGAATTTTATCGGATGTGATTTCGGAAGTTTATTTGCAGCATCATTCAAAATAAAAGACAAATACAAATTATCTCCCGGACGCCACACACCTCTTTCTCCGTAAATAAATCCTTTTAAACCTTTTTGTAAAGTCTCTCCGGCAACATCAAAATTACTTACCGATAACGAAAGTCCGTCGTCTAACTTCACATATGTCGATTGATCGCCTAATGTTACAATTGCAAAATAGGCGAATTTATCCAGTTGGAAAGAAGCAATTCCTTCGCTGCTTGTTGCTTGTGTTGCAATTTTTTGCTGTTGAAAATTATACAAGTCAACTCTTGCGTTCGAAACGGGTTCAGTCGTCACAATATTATTTACGGCAAATAGATACGATTTGTTTTCACCTCTTTTGGCAATAACCCCTAAATCTGAAGCCAGAATATTGGTTGCAATTTTCGCATTATAATAATACGATCCAGAGCAAGGATCTTGGCTTTCTCTCCATTCGTAATCATCATAATAATAATCGTCGTATGAGTTTCCACTGTAGTTTACATCATTTTCATCGACTTCTTCTTCCTCTTCATTATTTGAATCATCCTCTGAGGTTTCACATTTATACAGCGAATATTTCTTTTTATATTCAAACTCAACTCTATAGATCGCACCTGGTTCAGGTTTTATAATTTTAGATAAATCTAAAGCATATGTATTCCATTTCGTTAGATTTACGAGCGTGCTTTCTCTTAAATTAAGCGTTGTTTTTGCAATAGGCTGCGCCACTTTTTTGAGGTTTTGCGCTCCGTTTAATTCGTTGTATTGAAGAAACTGCAGAATATTATTTTTGTAAATTTTATAAACTTTTACATCAACGGCACTTAAATTTACTGCTTCAAAATTCAGTTTTAAATTGTTTGAACTTGGCAGAATTGTACCGTTTTTAATAAAACGAACATTTGGTTTTATCTGATCAAAAGAAATTTTTTCAGAATAGTTCGCCTCCATTTTTTTGCCGTACTGGCTTTCAATTCCCTGAAAAACTTCCAAAAGTAATTCTCCCGTAATCACTTGTTCAGGCTCTTCATCGGGAACAACTTCAACAATATCTTCTGCCGGAGCGTCAACAACAGCGGCGGAATCGACAACAACTGCAGCAGAATCAACGGTAACATCAACCGTTTCTTCCTGAACAACAACCGGGGCTGGTTCTTCTTTTTTAGGAGCAGTTTCGTTTGTAAAATATACTTTTAATAAATTCCCTTGTGTAGAAAACTTTAAGTTATTAGTGTTTTGAATCGAAACTAATCCTTTAAAATCTTGTCCTTTTTCTAAAGGTTCAGAAAAATTAATTGAAACCGATTGGTTACTTCCATCCGGAACTTCAACTTTTATAATTTTAAATTCATTAATGCTTGTAATCGGAAAATCGATTTGTCCTTTTTGATCGATATCAAAATCATTTCCGTCGTATATAATCTCCAAGTTTGAAGCTTCAGAAAAACGCTGAATACTGTCAATTATAAAACGAAATTCTTTTGCAGGACCTGTCGTTTTCTCAAACTTAATTTTAAGATTATTTCCTTTTTGTTTGGCTTCGACCAGTTTTTGGGCCGTTTCAAGATCAATTTTATCTGCTGTTTTTAAAACGCAGTTTAAATATTGATATTCTTTACTGTACGATTGAATATCGCCGGTATTTATGGTAAAATCCTGCTTAACTGTTTTAACTGTAAAGTTGAATTTAGAAAGCTCTTTTTCCTTTTCTTTTGGAATTGCTGTCAGTTTATCTAAGTTTAAAGTAACCTGATATTCTGTTCCCGGATTCAGTTTTTTCTCAGGAATAAAAGCAATTGTATTGGTAGAAAGTGCTACCACTTTTCCGTGAACGTTTGGTGAAATATCAAATAAGTCGTCGTCTAATTCCTGATTGGGTTTCCAATCGTTTTTATCGAAAGCCAAAACAACCCGAATATCAGAATCGGAGGAAACGATTCCGCTGGTAAAGCTGGTTATGTACTCTTTAAATAATGAAAAATCTGAATTGAAATCCGCAGCCGATTTTCTGCCGCAGGATTGAAAAATAAAAAACACAAAAAATACGAGAACTAAACCTTTTGCTTTCACTTTTATTTAGAGTTAATGGTTAACAAGTTAGTAATTTAAGATGATCTGCTGTTTAAAGTCTTAACAGCAAAACGCAAATTAAATTACAATAAAAGTAGCGTATTTTTTGTTTCTTTATGAAGAAAATTCTTTAGCAATAATTATTTAACTTTTGTTGAAGTTTGCTAGTTATTGCAGCATTGGTTAGAGACTATTTCCAGCTATCTGCTACATCTTTTTTAAAAGATCATTTTCTTCTTTCCAGAAAAAAACGTTTCATTAAATCCGCAGCTTCATTAGCCATTACACCAGAAACCACAGTTGTTTTTGGGTGCAGTTTTGTTCCCATATTAAGAAATCCTCGCTGTTCGTCGCGTGCGCCAAAAACAATTTTCGAAATCTGGCTCCAATATAAAGCCCCTGCACACATTTGGCACGGCTCAAGCGTTACGTAAAGCGTGCAGTCTTTTAAATATTTTCCTCCAAGGAAGTTTGCAGCGGCGGTTATCGACTGCATTTCGGCATGAGCCGTAACGTCATTAAGTAATTCAGTTAAATTATGACTTCTTGCAATTACTTTATCTGCCACAACAATAATAGCTCCAACAGGAATTTCGCCTTTAGCAAAAGCTTCTTCCGCTTCCTGCAAGGCTTTTTTCATAAAATATTCGTCAGTGAAAGGATTTTCCATAGATGCAAAAGTAAAACTTTAGTCATTATTTTTATTACATTTAAATTTTGAAATTTGAATATGGAAAAAAATCTTAAAATAACGATTCCTGAGCCTTGCCATGAAAACTGGGACAAAATGACGCCAAAAGACAATGGAAGATTTTGTTTAAGCTGTACTAAAACTGTTGTTGATTTTACATCTATGCTTCCTGATGAAATTCAGCAGTATTTTATTTCAAATAAAAATATTTGTGGAAGATTTAAAAGCGAACAATTAAGTGAGATAAATATTCAGATTCCTTATCAAATATTATATAACCAAACCCATTATCGTAAAATATTTTTATTAGCGCTTTTTGTAGCTATGGGAACTACATTATTTAGCTGTCAGGATAAGGAGGGAAATAAGCACAAAATTGATAAAGTTGAAATTGTAGAAGATTCTAAACCAGAACCACAAGCTCTTACAGGAATTGTGGTGATGCCTGTAGAAAAACTAAACACGGAAGAATATTCTCAAACTGGACATTATGGAGTTATTTATAATTCAAATGATTTGGATATTCTGCCTGTTCCGAAAACTGGAATGAAGAAATTTCATTCTTATTTTAATAAAAATTGCACTGGTTTAGATAAAGGAGAAATATCTGTTTTATTTGTAATAGAAGGCGACGGAAGTCTGAGTAATTTTAATATCCTTAAAAATACAACTTCAGCAAGTGAAAAAGATATCGCTAAAGTTTTAGAGAAAGCTCCAAATTGGATTCCTGGCAAACTAAAAAACCGAGTTGTTCGCTCAACTTACACTTTTTGTATAAGTAATAAAGGATGAAAATAAACCATAAAATAACTGCTCAGACAAAGCAATACAAATTGCTTTTAGCATTGTATGCAGCTATAGCAACAACTTTATTCGGTTGTCAAAACAAAGAAGATCAAAAACAAAAAATTGAGAATATTGAAGTTAACAAAGATACTTCTTCGGTAACAAAATCTACTGCTTTAGATACCACTACGATAAGTAAGAAAAAATTAGATCAAACCTTGCCAGATTTACCAAATGTCGAGCAAATTAAATTTAAAAAAAATACAGCAATTGTATCTGGAGAAATTGATGAAAACAAACCTTCAAAATCTGATAAAGTAAAAAAAGATGATTCTTCATTAGCTACAAAAGCTCCTTTGAATTCTAACGCAGAATTTCCAGGTGGAATAGAACAATTTCATAGCTTTTTTATGAAAGAATACAAAAAGCCAGAAAACGTAAATTATTGGAAACTCAATTTCACACTTGCATTTGCAGTCGAAAAAAATGGCAGTATATATTTTCTTGAATGCTCACCAGCAGTTGAAGAACCTTTGCAAAAAGAAATTATAAGAGTTTTAAGTTTATGTCCGAAATGGCAGCCCGGTGAATCGAACGGAAAAAAAATCAGGATGCAATATTCTGTACCAATTTTATTGAAATAGCACTCAGCGAAAAAATTAAATTTAAAACCGTAAATTTGCTTTTTACCTTACAATGAAAAGCAATTTACTTTCGAACATATACAATCCTGCCGATTTACGTCTTTTAAAAGAAGAACAGCTTACTGAGGTTGCTCAGGAACTGCGTCAGTTTATTATTGATGTTGTTTCTGTAAAAGAGGGCCATTTGGGTGCCAGTTTAGGCGTTGTAGAACTTACAATTGCTTTGCATTATGTTTTTAATACGCCCGAAGATTTATTGGTTTGGGATGTGGGACATCAGGCTTACGGACATAAAATTTTGACCGAAAGAAGAGAAATTTTCCACACTAACAGACAAATTGGAGGTGTTTCAGGTTTTCCAAAAAGAACAGAAAGCATTTATGATACTTTTGGCGTTGGGCATTCTTCTACTTCTATTTCTGCAGCGCTCGGAATGGCAATTGCTTCTAAACTAAAAGGCGATTTAGATAAACAGCATATTGCAGTTATCGGCGACGCTTCTATCGCTAGCGGAATGGCTTTTGAAGGTTTAAACCATGCCGGAGTTACCGATGCTAATATTCTTGTAATTTTAAACGATAACGCCATTGGAATTGATCCGAGTGTTGGTGCTTTAAAAAAATATCTGACTGCTGTTAAAAACGGAAAAAATCCGAAACAGAATAACATTATAAAATCGTTGAATTTTGATTATTCCGGTCCAATCGATGGACATGATTTTCCAACTTTAATCAAAGAATTAAACCGATTAAAAAAGATAAAAGGACCAAAGTTTCTTCATATTGTAACCACTAAAGGAAAAGGTTTACAGCAAGCAGAGGAAAATCAGGTAAGATATCATGCGCCCGGAAAATTTGATGCTTCGACTGGAGAAATTCATTTAAAATCAGAAGAAAATCTTCCGCCAAAATATCAGGATGTTTTTGGCTTAACAATTTTAGATCTAGCTAAAAAGAACGAAAAAATAATAGGAATCACACCTGCAATGCCTTCGGGAAGTTCTTTAAAATTTATGATGGATGAACTGCCGGAACGTGCTTTTGATGTGGGAATTGCAGAACAGCATGCCGTAACTCTTGCTGCCGGAATGGCAACTCAGGGAATGATCGTATACTGCAATATTTATTCAACTTTTTTACAGCGCGCTTACGATCAGGTTATTCATGACGTTGCGCTGCAAAATTTACCTGTTATTTTTTGTTTGGACAGAGCCGGTTTGGTTGGTGAAGATGGTGCAACGCATCATGGTGTTTTTGACATTGCTTATCTGCGTTCTATCCCTAACATGATTATATATGCGCCAATTAATGAAATTGCGCTTCAAAACATTTTATATACGGCTCAATTAGGCTTAAATCACCCTATTGCCATTCGATATCCAAGAGGACGCGGAGTCTTACAAAACTGGGAAGTAGAAAATTTCGGACATTACGAAAAAATTAATATCGGCGAAGGAAACTGCTTAAAAAACGGCACAAAAACAGCCGTTTTATCTACGGGAGCAATTGGAAATAATGTAATTGAGGCTTTAAATGAATGTGCTAATTCAGATGATCTTGCACATTACGACTTTCCATTCATTAAACCATTAGATATCAATATGTTAAACAATATATTTTCAACTTTCGAAAGTATAATTACCATTGAAGACGGAGTAAAAAAAGGCGGTTTTGGAAGTGCAGTTTTGGAGTTTGCCGCATTAAATAATTTCAAAAATAATGTCGAAGTTTTAGGTATTCCCGACCAGTTTATTGAGCATGGAAGCGTACTTCAGCAGCAACAATTGTGTAAAATTGACGTTAAAAGTTTGGTAAATCTTTTTTCAAACGGCGTAAAATAATTATTTTGCAGCTCCAAAAAATAAAATTCAACCTAATGAAATTATTGCGTTCTACTCTTTTACTTTTGTTGTTTTTATGTACTTCTAAGAATTTTGCTCAGCTTATACAAACAACTTTAGATCCAAATCAGATACCTAAACCTCCTTCAAATTGGACTAAAAAAAATCAGTTAGGTTTTGATATTTCAGAGATCGCATTTGTGAACTGGAGTCCGGGGGGAACAAGTTCTATTTCAGGTTTATTTAAGGGAGAATTTGGAAGAACTTTTGTAAAAGGAAATCATAAATGGGTTAACGAACTTATTGTAAAATATGGTTTAAATAAACAAGATGGGACTGAACTGAGAAAAACAGATGATGCTGTTTTATTAAACTCAACATACGGATTTAGAAAAGATACGGTTTCAAACTGGTATTATTCTGCTAAATTTAACTTTAATACGCAATTTACAAACGGTTACAATTATCCAAACCGGGACATTGCAATCTCTAAACCTTTTGCTCCAGCTTATATATTCCTGGGAGCGGGGGCTGAGAATTCAAACAAAAAGAAAAACAGAACTTTTTACTTCTCTCCTATTACGTTAAAAACTACTTTGGTATTAGATCAATACTTGGCAAATCAAGGTTCTTTTGGTGTTAAAAAAGCAGTTTACATGACTGATCCTTTAGATCCTAATAACCAAATTTTAGTTGAGGAAGGGCAAAAAGTAAAGGCGGAGTTTGGTATTCTTTTTACGGCATATATGAAAAGCGAAATCTTTAAAAATGTTTTTTATGAAAACAGATTAAGCTTGTATACTGATTATTTAAACAGATTTGGAAATGTCGATGTCGATTATGATACTCGCCTGGATCTTGTAGTAAATGCTTATGTAAAAGCAAATATTGGTGTTCATTTAGTATACGACGATGATATTAAAACTAAAAAAGATGTTGTCGATCCTACAACCGGAAATACTACTCAGGTTAACGACGGCCCAAGAGCTCAGTTACGTCAAGTTCTTGGTGTTGGTTTAGTTTATGCTTTTCAATAAAAAAATTCATACTATAAAAAAAGTGCCTGTAATGTTTAAACTGCCCCCAAAAAGTTAGACACTATTTGGGGGCAGTTTTATTTATTAATCTTAATTAACTTTTTAAATTCGCCTTTTTTGCAATTGTGAAATACTCATTTTTATTAAACATTACGCCTTGTTCAGGAAAAACTAAAAAATCTGCATGTGATTTCTTAAAAAATACTCGTAAAGCGTAAGACTCTTTTTCGGTTAAAACATCATACTTATATTTTTTTAAATCCTTAAGACTTTTGATTATATCTTCTGTCTGGCATTCTACAAGATTTTTTTTATTGAAGTATTTTGATGAAATAAGTTCTCCCGATTTATCATTTTTTTTAATTGAATACAATTCAACTTTTTGAATACTTTTCCAATCATACTTTCCTTGTGAATAAGAACTTTGAGAAAAAACAATCGTAATAATAAACAAGTATAATAGATTTTTCATATTTGAGTTCAGTAATTATATTTAATTCTTTTTTCTTCCCTGAATCATTTCATATAATTCCAATGCGTTTCCATCTGTTAAAAGAGAAACGTAATGGCAAATATGAAGCAGACGCTCATATAAGTTCCCTTTGTCTAAATGATGTTTTTCCGGCAGCATTTTCAGGATTAGCTTATCATAATTTGATGCTGTTCCTTCATATTTGTTATTGAATGCTGTAATGAACTTATCAAGCAGGGTTTGAATGATTTGATAACCAACAATTTCTTTCTCGATAACTTCGCGGCTCTGATAAATTTTTTCAACACTTAACTTGATGATGTCATTCATCTGTGCTTTGTATTTACTTTTGTCTGTTAAGGCAAAAGGGAAATTTCCAGCCAGAATTGCTTCTTCATTTTCTACAAAAACATCTACAGCGTCATTAATTAAAGCATTAATTGCCAAGGCACGTAAATAACTTATTCGGTCTTCTTTGGTTTCTAACAATTTATATTTGGCAACCCCAATATTATCTTTTACCAATTTAATAAGATATTCTAAAGCATAATCCTCAGAAACTAAACCAAGATTTATCCCGTCTTCAAAATCGATAATGGTGTAGCAAATATCATCTGCCGCTTCAACTAAATACGCCAAAGGATGTCTTTCAAAACCAATATCTCCATCCTCTTTATTGGCAATTAATCCCATATCGTCAGCCACTTCCTCAAAAAAAGCTTTATCTGACTGGAAGAAACCGTATTTTTTATCAGCAATATTACTCGTTGGTTTTTTCGGAAGACTTTCTTTCGGATATTTCATAAAAGCACCTAATGTTGCGTATGAAATTCTAAGTCCGCCTTCAATTCCCGGACGGCTTGCGGTTAATACCGAAAATCCATTGGCATTTCCTTCAAAATCAATTAAATCCTGCCATTGTTTAGCGGTTAATTTATCTTTGAATTTTAATCCTTTTCCGGTAGAAAAGTATTCCCCAATTGCTTTTTCTCCCGAATGTCCAAAAGGTGGATTCCCAATATCATGCGCTAATGAAGCTGCGGCTACAATTGCTCCAAAATCATTCATATGATAACCGTGAATTTCTTTTAAATAAGGATATTTTTCGATGATTTTTTTACCTACCAAACGCCCCAAAGATCTTCCCACAACAGAAACTTCTAAACTGTGTGTTAATCTTGTATGCACGAAATCTGTTTTAGAAAGCGGAATTACCTGGGTTTTATCCTGCAGGGAACGAAACGCCGCCGAAAAAATAATTCGGTCATAATCGACTTCAAAACCTAATCGTGTATCATCTTGTTCTACACGTAATCTTTTGCTTGTATCGCCCTGACGTTTTAATGATAAAAGTTGTTCCCAGTTCATTTGATTTTAGATTGCAGATTAACGATTTTAGATTTTTGATCTAAATTTGGTGATTTAAGATTTCAAAAATACATTTTATTTTAGGATAATTAAATGTTTTGTTTGCCGCGAATTTCACGAATTTTCACGAATTAATTTATACACAATGATTTATGAAAATTCGTGAAATTCGCGGCAAAAAACCTAACCGTCAATCCTAAAAAAATCATTATAATCTTTTTAATCTGTGGCAGAATAATATTAGAATTCTAATGCGGTGCTGTGTTTTATTTCTCCCATCACAAAAATACTGTTCGTATTTCCGATGTTTTCAATGGTTGATAATTTATTCATTACAAAATCCTGATAACTAGCCATATCCTGTACCAAGATTTTTAGCATAAAATCATAATCGCCGGCAATATTATAGCATTCTATAATTTCGGGAAGCGCTACAATATCTTTTACAAAATTACTTCCCACATTTTTGGCGTGTTCTTTTAAACGAACGTTGCAAAAAACCGTCATGCCGCGGTTCATTTTTTTTCTGTCAAGCAATGCTACATACTTTGTTATAAATCCGTCCCTTTCTAACCTTTTTATACGCTCATAAACTGGAGTTACAGTAAGAAATAATTTACTGGCAAGGTCTTTTGTGTTAATATTTGAGTTTTCCTGAAGGTGTTTCAGGATCAGTAAATCGGTTTTATCGAGGTTTTCCATAGTTTTTTTTACGGCTAAAGGTTCGTTTAAAAGATATTTACAGTAATTAAATCTTTTAAATTTTAATTTTAAAACACATTTTACTGAAATAAACCCCAAATATAAGTTATAAAATCTAATACAATAAATTTGTTCAGTAAAAAATACTGAAATAAAAATGAAAACAAATAATTTAGGTTATCCCAGAATTGGAAGCAACAGAGAATTAAAAAAATCCAGTGAATTGTATTGGTCAGGAAAAATTTCGGCAGATGAACTTATCGATGCCGGAAAAGAAATTCGTATCAAAAACTGGCATTTACAATCACAAGCCGGAGTAGATTTGATTCCGTCAAATGATTTTTCTTTTTATGATCAGGTCTTGGATTTGACTTTGACTGTTGGTGCAATTCCGCAGCGTTATCATGAACTGGCAAAAACAAATTCATCTCTTGATTTGTATTTTGCGATGGCAAGAGGCGCACAAAAAGATGGTCAGGATGTTGTAGCGATGGAAATGACAAAATGGTTTGACACCAACTATCATTACATTGTTCCTGAATTTACAAAGAACCAAAAATTTGAATTGTTTTCAGAAAAAGTAATCGATGAGTTTAAAGAAGCAAATGCTTTAGGAATTGCGACAAAACCGGTTTTAATTGGACCAATTTCGTATTTACTTTTAGGAAAAGAAAAGGAAGAAGGTTTTAACCGAATTGATCTTATTGACGCTTTATTGCCAGTTTACTTCGAAATCTTCGAAAAATTACAAGCAGAAAATGCAGCATATATTCAGCTTGATGAACCTTTCTTAGCTTTAAATTTAACTGATAAAGAAAGAAATACATTTACGCAGGTTTATAATGAAATCAATATTCGTTTCCCTAAACTTAAAATTATTTTAGCCAATTATTTTGACTGTTTTGGCGAAAATCTGGCTACAGCTTTGGCTTTGCCTGTTGATACGCTGCATTTAGATTTAGTTCGCTGTCCGCTTCAATTAAATGATATTTTAGAATCCGGAAAATTAGCTTCAAACGTGAACCTTTCTTTAGGAGTTGTTGACGGGAGAAATATCTGGAAAAATGATTTCAAAAAATCTTTAGAATTAATCAAAAAAGCAACTGATGCTTTAGGTAAAGACAGAATTTTAGTTGGGCCTTCTTGCTCATTAATCCACAGTCCGTGCGATTTAGATTTAGAAACAAACGATCAGACTCTTAAACCTGAAATTAAACAATGGCTTGCTTTTGCGAAACAGAAAATCAACGAAATTGTACTTTTAAAACAATTTGCTTCTGGCGAAGTTGATGTTAAAAATTCGGTTGATTATGAAAGAAATGTAATCGCAAATGACAATCGTAAAACTTCAAAATTAATTCATAATAATGAAGTTAAAGCGCGTGTTGCCGGAATAACCACTTCTTATGACAAACGTAAAAGCACTTTTGCAACAAGAAGAAAAAGTCAGATTGAAGCGTTGAATCTTCCGTTATTCCCAACAACAACAATTGGATCTTTCCCTCAAACGGCCGAAGTGAGAAGCTGGAGAGCGAAATTTAAAAAAGGGGAATTAACTACGGAGCAATACAATGATTTAATCGAAAAAGAAACTGAAGCTACGATTCGTTTTCAGGAAGAAACCGGAATTGATGTTCTGGTTCACGGAGAATTTGAACGTAACGATATGGTGGAATATTTCGGAGAACAATTGGCCGGATTTACTTTTACAAAAAATGGCTGGGTTCAAAGTTACGGAAGCCGATGTGTGAAACCTCCGGTTATTTATGGTGACGTTTCGAGACCAAACCCAATGACGGTAAAATGGTCGAAATATGCACAATCTTTGACTCCAAAATGGGTAAAAGGAATGCTTACTGGTCCGGTAACTATTTTGCAATGGTCATTTGTACGTAACGATCAGCCTCGTTCTGAAACTTGTACGCAAATCGCTCTGGCTATTCGTGATGAAGTTGTTGATCTTGAAAAAGCGGGAATCAAAATTATTCAAATTGATGAGCCTGCAATTCGAGAAGGTTTGCCATTACGAAAAGAAGAATGGGCAAATTATCTAGACTGGGCGGTAAAAGCTTTTAGAATTTCTGCCAGCGGTGTAAACGATGATACGCAAATTCACACTCACATGTGTTATAGCGAATTCAACGATATTATTCAAAACATTGCCGACATGGATGCGGATGTTATTACAATTGAGTGTTCTCGTTCGCAAATGGAGCTTTTAGATGCTTTTGCTAATTTTAAATATCCAAATGAAATTGGGCCTGGAGTTTATGATATTCACTCGCCGCGTGTACCGTCGAGTGCTGAAATGGTTCGTTTATTAGAAAAAGCTTCAGCTGTAATTCCTGTTGACCAGCTTTGGGTAAATCCTGATTGTGGTTTAAAAACCCGTCACTGGGATGAAACTAAAAAAGCATTAATCGAAATGGTTACTGCAGCTCAGGAAATGCGCGCAGCTGTTGAAAGTCCTGTAAATTAATAGTTCTTTTAGATATATTTTTGTTTTTTAGTGTCAGCTTAGTGGAGTCGAGAATTAGTTATGATTTAGTTTCGACTTCACTTTTGCCGGCATTGTTTTTTTATAAAAAAAGCACCCCAATCGGAGTGCTTTCTGAAATTGAATATATAATTTAAGATTAGAAGTTTTTAGAAATTCCAATGTTAAATGTTTGTCCAAAGTTGAAATAGAAATTATTAACATCTGGACCATTGTTATCATAACTTAATGTATCATATCCTAAACCACCAATGCTGAAGTTTAAACCAAATCCTTTTTGCATATTAATGAAAAGAGCCGGAGTAACACCAACATACATTCCGTCTGCTTTATATTTTGTGTAGTTTGGTCCAACATAATCTTTTTCTGTTCTGTTTTGGATACCAGCTCCTAAATCAGCAAATACAGAAAAAGTTTGGTTTAATGGCACTGAATAACGTACAAATGCTCCAAGTTTGAAATCATTTGTTTTGTATTCGTTTACTCCCTGATCATTTTTTGAAGAAGCTACAGTAAATTCACCTCCAACAGTCCAGTTATCGTGAAATTGGTAACCAACTTTAGGAGAAAAACTGAATTGATTGCTTTTTGTTTCAGAATTTGTATAATCAACCGTTTCAGAAGAATATCCGATGTTTCCACCTACTAAGATTGTTCCTTTTTGAGCGTTTGCAAAACTGCAGACAGCTAATGCAGCCATCACTAGAATTTTTTTCATAATTTGGATTTTATTTAATTTAGCATTCCTTTAACAATAACAATGCCGTGAATCCTGGGCTTTTTATTTTTTTTATAATTACTTTAAAAAATAAATTTTAGCAATCGAGACTATTTCTGTTTACTTTTGTAGCAAATAAAAAGTCATGTCAATAGAAGTAAACAGTATATCAAAAAGTTACGGAGAGCAAAAAGCTTTAAACGAAATTTCTTTTAAAATTGAGAAAGGAGAAATCGTGGGATTTCTTGGTCCAAACGGAGCTGGAAAATCTACTTTAATGAAAATTTTGACCACATATTTACTTGCCGACAGCGGCTCAGCCCTTGTAAACAGCCACGATGTCATGTCAAACGCAAAGGCAGTACAGCAATCGATAGGATATTTACCAGAGCATAATCCACTATATTTAGACTTGTATGTTCGTGAGTATTTGGCTTTTAATGCTGATGTTTACAAAGTGCCAAAGTCAAGAATTGAAGAGGTAATTCAACTGACAGGGCTGACACCGGAAAGCCATAAAAAGATAAGTCAGCTTTCTAAAGGATACCGTCAGCGTGTTGGACTTGCAAATGCCTTATTACACAATCCTGATGTTTTAATTTTAGATGAGCCAACTACAGGTCTGGACCCTAATCAGTTAATGGAAATTAGAAATGTCATTAAAAATATCGGCAAGGATAAAACAATTTTTTTATCGACACATATTATGCAGGAAGTCGAAGCAATTTGCGATCGTGTCATAATTATTGACAAAGGACAAATTGTAGCCGACAATAAATTAGATCATTTAGTTGCTGCAAACAAAGAGCAAGTCATTGAGGTAGAGTTTGATTATAAGGTAGAAGAACAGCTTTTAGCCAAATTAGAAAATATTTCTTCATACAAAAATACACATGACATGACTTGGGAGCTGACTTTTGTTACTGATAAAGATATGCGTCCGGCAATTTTTGATTTTGCCACCGAAAACGGTTTGAAAACTTTACAACTGAATCAAAAAAATAAAAACCTGGAGGCCGTATTTAGAGAAATTACTAAGTAAGGTTTCCAACCTGCAGTCTCGGTTTACAGATTAAACCTGTTTGTTCTTTTGTTAAGAACAAACAGGTTTTCTTTTTTTAGAAAATTTTTTATGCTTCAAAGTAAATCATTTTCTTCTTTTACGTTTTATCTTCTCATTATCAAAGAATTGATATTTTATTATTCAAATTTTTATTATTTTTATTTAGACTTGTTATAAATAATATTATATTTGCCAATACAAATTCAATAATACTAAAATGTCGCCTTTATTCAATTATATAAAAATGTTCTTCAATTCGATTTTAAGTCAGACTGAAAGCTTTTTGATAAAACTTTCTGATAAAATTGAACAAATCGTTTTACAATAAAAAATTAAGCCTATTTAAACATTAAAAGCCCAAAAAACGAAATGAAGAACATTTTAACCACAATGAATGTATTAAGTCTTTACATATAGAATTTAAATCCCCTTGAACTTGTTTTTTTGTTTTTTATTTTTTTTGAAAGAAAAGAGCCTGCTATTTTTTTAGACAGGCTCTTTTTATTTTTGTTTACAAATCTAAATCTTCAAACACTGCTTTCATTTCCTCTAAAGCAATTTTAATATCTTCCTCTGTTGTTCTCCAATTTACAAATGAAGCCCGAATTCCTTTTCTGTTTTGATAAACAGTCGGTGTCATAAATACTTTTCCCGTATCATTTAGTTTTGTCAAAAACTCTCCAACTTTATCTTGATTCTCCTCTCCTTTTAAAGTAAAGCAAACATTATTTAATCGAATTGGAGCCAGAAGTTCAAAACAGCCATCTTCAATAAGAGCATTTCCAAAATGAAGTGCCAGCAAAGTACTCTTTTCGATAATGTCACAAAAACCTTCTTTCCCGTAAGCCACTAAAGAAAACCAAGCCGGCAGAGCTCTTAAACGACGTGAATTTTCAGGAAGGACATTTAAATAATTAAAATTCTCCAGCGGATTTCCTAAATATGGCGCGTTCGAATTCTGAAACGTTTCAATCTGCAGGTTTACATGTTCTTTTTTAATTAAATAAAAGGCACTTTCATAAGGCACATTCAGCCATTTATGACAATCAATTGTAATACTGTCTGCGCCTTCCCAGCCTTTTACAAAGTGTTTATATTTCTCCGAAACCGCAGCAAATCCACCAAAAGCACCATCAATGTGCCACCAGAAATTGTGTTTTTCTTTAACCTTTGAGATAGCTTCAAAATCATCAAAATCAGCTGTATTTACTGTTCCTGCGCTTGAAATTAAAATAAATGGTTTTCCGTTTAATGCTTTAATTTTTTCTTCTAAATCTACAATATCCAATGCCTCACGATTTCCTTCTATTGTTTTTACAACGCTATAATTCTGGCTTCCAATTCCTAACATTGATAATGATTTTATCGAAGAAGAATGCGGTGTTGCCGTCAAAATATTGATGGTTTCTGAAATTCCGTTTTTAGCAAAATCTTTTCCAAACTGTTTTCCAAACCATTGTCTGGCAACTCCTAAGCAGGTAAAATTTGACATCGTTGCGCCCGTAACAAATCCGCCCAAAAAGGAATCTGGCAGTTCTAATAATTGTAACAACAAATTAATGGTTTCAAATTCTATTAAAGCCGAATTTCCACCCTGCGATGTTACAGATTGTGTGTTTTGATCGTAAACCGATGCCAGCCAATCTCCAACAATAGAAGCTGGGGTTGAACCACCTGTTACAAATCCCCAATAACGCGGTCCCGGGGACGAAACCAATAAAGGCGCTAATCTCTCATTAAATTCTTGTAAAGCTTTTTCAGAACCTAACCCTAATTCGTTTAAATCGCGTTTTGGGTTAATTGTATTTTTACTTGAAGTTGGAATATTTTCCAAATTATTAAGAAAATCAATACCTTGTTGTTTTGCATGATCGAGAATAAGAGCAATATCGTTTAAATCGTTTTGTAGTATTGAATTCATTTTTCTTTATTTAAAATATTTTTTTTATCGAATTTAAAGAATAAAAACGATTCTACTAGAAAACAATCAGAGAAGATTTCTCTTTATCTTTTTAGTGTAAAATGGCCTTTATAGGTTTTGCCATTTGCTCTTTTTACAACAAACCAATAATCAGTTGCTGGTAATTCTCTGCTGTTATAAGTTCCATCCCATGCAGAAAAAGCATCTAAATCTTTGATAAATTTTCCATAACGATCAAATATTTTAATGTTTAAATCCGGTTCTGTCTCTGAGAACTTTATCGACCATGTATCATTGTAACTATCACCATTTGGAGTAAAAAACTTTGGATAATTCAACAGAAAAACTTCCTGATTTTTGATACCGCAGCCATTTTTGTCACGAACATACACTACATAATCTCCTGTTGCTAATCCATAAAAAGTATTACTATCCTGATATACAAATCCATCAATAGAATATTCATAATCTCCGAGACTAGTATCTGCCAATTCTACTACAATTATGTTTTCAGAATCTGTCCAATCCTGAACGGTAAGGTTTTGAATAGCAGCACTGTTTGAAAGTTTCACCTGAAAATCTTTTATTGATGAACAAATAATATCACCATGATTTTGAGTAACGGTAACGGAATATGATCCGGCTTCTGTAAAAATAACTGATTCGGTCGAAGCTCCTGTTGACCATAAATAACTATCAAAACCTGAACCCGCATGAACTTCAACATTTTGATTTTGGCACAATGAAACAATATCAGAAATTGAAATGACAGGGGCATTTACTAATGTCAAACTCAACTCGGCAATTTGATAGCATTTATCATTAGAATCAATTCTTACATAAATTAAAGTTGTCCCAGCCGACAAATTGTAATTGGATAAGTTACTGATGTTATTTACAGCAAATAAATTTTCTGCGCCGGATAATGTGGTGTAGTAACTAAAAGTACAAGAATTACAAGCTGCTATTTGTGCATTATAACTGGCAAGATTTATTATTTCAGATCCATCATTTAAATCATCACAAACATTAGCCGAAACATTATTAAATGATAAAGCTGGGGCGGCTATAGTAACCAAAACTGCCAGACGATTTGCACTTTCACAACCATTTATAGTCTGAGAAGCAAAATAAGAAGCCCCATTTATCAAACTTGTCTCAGATGATAAAATTGTGCCATTTGATGCATTATCGTACCAAACAACATTTGTTCCCGTTGCCGCTAAATTTGCAATTGCAGGTTTTTGAGTTGTACAAAAATCTTGCAGCTGATCTCCTGTAGGCGCAGTTGTATTTTGAATGTTTATAACAACGGGAATTCTTTCGCTTTCACAAATAGAAATTGTTTGGGCCGCATAATAGGTTTTGCTTTCAAGAATTGTTGTACTTGCAAGTAAATTTCCATTTGTTGGAGCGTCGTACCATTTAATATTTTGTCCAGTTATACTAATATCATTTAATACCGTATTTTGTTGTACACAAAAAATCTGCGGACTTACAGCTACAGCAAGAGGTTCTTGATTTACATAAGTTTTTATTTCAACTTCGTTTGGCACTAAAGAAACACATCCTAAATTGTTTTTTATAAGAATTTGATATGTTCCTGGAGTCAAATTATTTTTTGAATTTGAAGTCTCCCATGTCAATCCATTATCAAAACTATAAGACGATGCAGCATCAGAAATGGTTATTATTCCGGCTGCTGACATACAATCTGGCTGAACAACCAAAACGGTTGGAGTTGGCGGATAACCCGGCGGCACTAAAATGGACACTGACACAGCTGTTGTTTCGCAATTGGAGCTATTTCGGGTTTTTATTAAATAATCTCCTGCGCTTAATCCTGATTTAGAATTATTAGCTGACCACGTTACACCATTGTCAAAACTATATTCATAGTCTGAACTTGTAATTGTAATTGTTCCGAATGGATTGGAGCAAATAACAGGCTGAATGACAGAATAAGAAGGAACAGCGCCTGAAGATGCAACAGAATTTATATGCACAACAATTGGACTTGACGCACAACCGGTATTTAATTTTGCTGTAACATTATAATCTCCTCCTGCTAAGTCAGAAAAAGTTCCAGATGCCTGATAATTTGTTCCATCAATACTATACGAAGTATTTGCCTCTGCAGAAATATTTATTGTTCCTGTTGGCACATCACATGTTGGCTGCACAGTTGTGAAAGTTGGAGAAACGGTACTTTGATTGACCTTAAAAGTAATAACATTAGAAACTACCCTACAGAAAGATGACGAAATATTAGCATTTTGAGCCACCGCCATTCGGTATAAAAAAGTTCCTGCCGTTGAGCTCGAAGTAAAAGTATAATTTATAGTATTTGCTCCTGCAATATCTGCCCATGTCACTCCATTATCTGAACTTGACTGCCATTGATAGGCAGGATTAGAATATCCAGAAGAAACAGTTCCAGTTAGCGTGTAACTTTTAACATCACTTTGGCAGATTTCTAAACTAGTATTTGTGTTGTTTTGAACAGCGGAAGTAACCGTTGGCCCGCATGCTCTAAAAGTAATATCGTCTAATGCAATGTCATTTCCCGGAGCTGCACCGGCTTTATTATTTCGCATTCTGATAACAACTGTCGAAACTCCGGCAGGTGTCGTAAAAAACAAACCGTATTGTTTCCAAACTGCGCTCGAATTCAGCGCAATATCTCCAGTATTATAAGTTCCTAATATTGTTCCCGCAGTAGATTCAATTGTAAAAGTTATATTAGGCGGACTAGTATCATTTGATCGTAAGAGATTCATAATCCAAGCTGCAAACTCATAAGTAGTATCCGGGCAAAGACCCGTAACCGTATTTTTATAAAAATAATCCGTTGTAGATAGACTGGCGTTTACCACCATCATATATCCTCCGCCGGTATGATCGGTTGTTGTCCACCAAGTACGGGGAGTATTTGTTGTCTTTTCAATAGTATAGGAACCATCGCCGGGGAAATCTGCTGTTGTCCAAGTGTAACTTGTAATACCAGTTCCAAGAGTTGTTCCGTGTGAAGCTGTCCCTGACCCAAAGTCAATTTTAACAACTGCATCGCCCAAACTTCCTGTACATAATTGTGCGTTCAGTTTTACAACAAAAAGAAATAAACTAAATAATATGAGTGCTTTACGATTCAAAACAAAGAGTTTTATTTTAGTAAAACTACTTTATAATAAAATGAATTGTTAAACTTTTAGACTAATGAGCGTAAAGTCTCGATGTATCGAAAAGTACTATCTACCAATGATTTATTACTAACCAAAATTTGATTACCATTTTGTTTTTTCAGAAAACCGCGAAACCATCATTGAGCATATTACGTCGCCGTTTGCATTTAATAAAGTTGCAATTGGATCAACCAAAGTTCCTAAAATCATTGCAACCGGCAGCGCTTGTTCCATCGGGAAACCATAAACCGTAATAGCCAGGATTTCGCCAATATAACCTCCGTTGGGGATTCCGCCTTCTACAACGGAGACAATAACAGTAATCCCTAAAGCTAAAAGAATAGTCATAGGATCTGTAAAGTCTTTACCAAACATAGCAAACAAAAAGGTTATTTTTAAGATAGACGACATACTCGAACCATCTTTATGCAAAGGTGCTCCAAGAGGGATAACCAAGTTTCGTACATGTGCCGGAATTCCCATTTTTTGTGCAGCATCCAAATTTGCCGGAATGGTTGCAATACTGCTGCAGGTTCCAACTGCTGTTAAAGAAGGCATTATATTATTGCTCCAAAAAACTTTAAAAGCTCTTTTCCCGCCAGCAACAAAAGCGTATAAACTAAAGAACACAAAGAAATAAAAAACGCAAGCTGCGTAATAAACTGCCATTGGTTTTGCATAAACTCCTAGCAATTGTGGTCCGAAAACTCCAACTTGATAAGCAAAATAAGCCCCTAAACCAATTGGCGCAAATTTCATAATGATGTTCAAAAGCTGTTTCATTACCTCGTTTCCTGAATCTAGAAAACTCTTGAAAGCATTTCCCTTTTCCCTTGATTGTAATGTGGCGAAACCAACTAAAAAAGAAAAAATAATCAACGCAAGCATACTTTTTCGAGACAATAATTCGAAGAAATCATTGGCTGTAAGCAGTTTTGCAATTTGATCTCCTGCTGATCCTGATGCTACATCTTCAAACGGAACTTTGGCAATTGCGATATCTTCATGAATTGGAAAAAGGTAAACAGCACAAATCATTACAATCGCAGAAATCAGAATTGTCGCGAGAAAAACTAATAACATTACAACAAACAGTTTTCCTAGCTTTTCTGTTCTTTCCAGATTCGCTACCGAAGAACCAATCGTAAAAAAGATAAGCGGAATAATGGCTGTAAAAAGTAAATTCAGAAATATATCGCCAAGTGGTTTTATAATCAAAACATTTTCCCCAAATACTAACCCGAAAATGCTTCCGATTATAATACCGCCAAGAAGCCATAAAATACTGCTGTAACTCTGCAAAAAATTGATTTTCTTAACTTCCATAATGTAAAGAATTATAATTCAGAAGGGTTAATAATAAAGAATGAAAGTACTCAAAAAACTGATATTTTTTGCCACAGATTAAAGGATTAGAAAGGATTTTTAATCTGTGTTAATCCTAATAATATTTGGCAAAAAACTATTTTTCCAGAACAATCGTAGTAAAAACCCTGTCAGCAATTTCGCCTGTTTTGCTTTTTACTTGTTCTGTCTGACTTTCGATATAAACAATTTTAAAAGCTGTTTTACCAATTAACTTTTGTGCTTTTTCGGTGCTGTAAAGCTCAAATTCAAATTGCGTAAACGGAAGCTGTTTCATGAAATCTTCTTGAGCAAAAGTTAGGCAGAAATTTCCATTTGGCTTTAATACCCTATATATTTCTGAAAGTAATTCTTCAGGCTTCTGCCAGAAATAAATCGTATTTACTGTGAATATTTTATCAAAAGTTTCATCTTCAAACGGAATTTTATTTCCGTCATAAAGCGAAAAGAAAGCTTGTTTTTGAGAAACAAAATTTCGGTTAATCTGGCGCGCTTCCTGAAACATCAATTCTGACATTTCAAGTCCGTAATATTTCAGATTTTTGGCTTGTTCAAACAAAAATTCAACGTGACCAGCATTTCCGTGACCTAGTTCTAGAATTTTATTTTCTTTTGAAATATTTAGATTTTGGATGGAATGTTTGGTCATATTGATGTTCGTTTCGTTCATCATATTTCCCATTTCAATTCCTTTTTCTCCCGTTGGATGTTTTAATTGAGAGGCTATGGCTTGTAATTCTTCTTGTTTCATGATACGAAAATTTAAACTTCTAAATTAAACAAAATCCAAATTCGAAGAGTATTTTTTTGTCATTCTGAGGAACGAAGAATCACACTCGCATGTCTACAAAGATTGGACGACATTCTTTGCGGAATTTCTAGTGTGATTCTTCGTTCCTCAGAATGACAAACCACATGCAGATTAAAAAACCTGACTTGCAATCTGGCGGATATTCTCAGATTTTCCCATCGAATAATAGTGCAAAAATGGAACTCCGGCTGCTTTTAATTCTAATGACTGCTGTATCGCCCATTCAATTCCTACTTGTTTTATCTCAGCGTTGTTTTTGCATTTGTCAACCGCATCGATTAAATCTTCAGGCAGATCAATTCTAAAAATCTGCGGCAGAACTTGTAAATGTCTTTGAACGGCAATTGGCTTAATTCCTGGAATAATAGGAATTGTGATCCCCATTTCTCTGGCTTTAGCTACAAAGTTAAAATATTTAGCATTGTCAAAAAACATCTGCGTTACCACATAATCGGCTCCGGCATCAACCTTTTCTTTTAATCTTTTTAAATCTGATTGTAAAGATGGTGATTCTAAATGTTTTTCAGGATAACCCGCAACACCAATACAAAAATCAGCTTTGTTGTCGATATCCATAACTTCATGCAGATATTTTCCGCAGTTTAGATCGTTGATTTGTCGCACTAAATCAATAGCATAATGATTCCCGCCCGCTTTAGGCACAAAAGACTGTTCGTCTTTCATTGCATCGCCTCGAAGCGCCATTACGTTGTTGATTCCCAAATATTGACAATCAACCAGCATATATTCTGTTTCTTCTTGTGTAAATCCACCGCAAAGCAAATGCGGAACAGTATCTACATTGTATTTATGTTTAATAGAAGCACATATTCCAAGTGTTCCCGGACGCATACGAGTCAGTTTTTTGTCCAAAAGCCCGTTACCGCGATCAATATAAATATATTCTTCGCGAGACGTTGTTACGTCAATAAACGGAGGTTTAAACTCCATTAACGGATCGATATTATCGTATAATTCCTGAATGCTTTTCCCCTTTTGAGGCGGAATAATTTCAAATGAGAATAATGTTTTTCCTTTGGCGTTTTCTATATGTTCTGTTACTTTCATTCTTTTTTAGTTGATAGTTTTTGGTTGATGGTTGATGGTTCTTTTGGAACTTAACAATTATAACCTCAACTATATTAATTTTTTATAGTAGTTAATAAACCCATTTAACAACTTTTTGCAAGTTTGAATCTGTTCTAGCGCAACCTTAAAACTATTTTCCTCAATATATTTTTGATCTAACGCCAAATAAAATTGTGTTTCTAATTCATACAATGATCCTCTTGAAATATGCAGAAAATGTATTGTTTCTTTTGATGTTTGTCGTCCACAACCTTCAGCAATATTTGAAGGTATTGAAACAGCTGCTCTCCTCATTTGATTTGTTAATCCAAACAATTCTTCTTTTGGAAATAATTTGGAAGAATCATACAACAAATTCACCAACTTCCGCGCTTCCATCCAAACTTCCAATTTACTGTATTCCATTTTTATTAGTTGTTTGTTGATGGTTGACAGTTGTTGCTTCTTCTATAGTAATCTATCAACCAAAAACCATCAACCATCAACTATTCTAGTCTGCTATATTAGGATTTAACCATTTCATTGCGTAATCCAGCGGTACATTTCGGCGTTTAGCATAATCTGTAACCTGATCTTCTTTTATTTTTCCGAGTCCGAAATATCGGCTTTTTGGATTTCCAAAATAATATCCTGAAACCGATGAAGCCGGCCACATCGCCATACTTTCTGTCAGCTTCACTCCAATTTGTTTTTCAACATCTAAGAGTTTCCAAATAGTTGGTTTTTCCAAGTGATCAGGACAAGCCGGATAACCTGGAGCTGGACGAATTCCTTTATAACTTTCTTTAATCAATTCTTCGTTGGTTAAAGACTCATCAGCATCATAACCCCAGAAATCTTTACGAACTCTTTCGTGAAGATATTCGGCGAAAGCCTCTGCAAAACGATCAGCAAGGGCTTTAACCATAATCGAATTGTAATCGTCTAGATTCTTTTCATATTCCGCTGCCCATTCGTCAACACCAAAACCGGTTGTTACACAGAAAGCTCCCATATAATCAGTTACACCACTGTCTTTTGGCAGAATAAAATCGGCTAAAGCGATGTTTGGTGCTCCTTTTGTTTTTTGTGATTGCTGTCTTAAAGTCAAAAACTTTTCCAACACTTTTCCATCTTCATTTCTCAATTCGATATCGTCGTCATTTACCTGATTCGCAGGGAAAATTCCGTAAATACCTTTTGCTTTTAGTTTTTTCTCAGCCAAAATTACTTTTAGCATTGCCTGAGCATCGTTAAAAACAGATGTCGCTTGTTCACCCACAACCTCATCCGTTAAAATCGCAGGATACTTTCCGTACAATTCCCAAGTCTGGAAAAATGGCGTCCAGTCAATATACGGAACCAAAACATCCAGTTCTATTTCGATAGTTTGTGCACCAATTACTTTTGGTTTAGTCGGAGTATATTCCGACCAATCCAATGGCAATTTGTTTTTGCGGGCATCTTCAATCGTTAAGAAATTCTTATCTCTTGAACGATTTAAAAATGTTTCTCTAAACGAATCGTATTCTGCGCGAATATCTGCCGCGTATATTTTTCGGTTATGATCTAACAAATTTCCTGCAACGGTAACGGCTCTCGAAGCATCGTTTACGTGAATTACAGTTTCTCTGTATTGAGGTGCAATTTTCACGGCTGTATGCGCGCGCGAAGTTGTTGCCCCGCCAATCATAATCGGGATTTTAATATTTTGTTTGTCTAATTCTTTGGCCAAATACACCATTTCGTCAAGCGAAGGTGTGATTAGTCCGCTTAATCCTATAATGTCTACTTCATGTTCAATCGCCGCTGCAATGATTTTCTCCGGAGGAACCATAACACCAAGATCTACAATCTCATAATTGTTACAAGCCAAAACCACTGAAACGATGTTTTTACCAATATCGTGAACGTCACCTTTTACAGTTGCCATCAGGATTTTTCCGTTTCCTTGTTTGTCTCCAGCTTGTTTGCTTGCTTCGATAAAAGGCAATAAATAAGCCACGGCTTTTTTCATTACACGAGCCGATTTTACCACCTGAGGAAGGAACATTTTTCCGCTTCCGAATAAATCTCCAACAACATTCATTCCGGCCATTAAGTTGATTTCGATAACTTCGATTGGCTTTGTCGCTGCCAAACGTGCTTCTTCTACATCTTCTTCAATAAAAGCATCAATTCCTTTTACCAACGAATGCGTAATACGTTCTTGAACCGTTCCTAAACGCCATTCCTGAACTACTTTTTCATCGCTCTTTGCTTCGCCTTTTACATTTTCTGCAAAATCTAAAAGTCGTTCTGTCGCATCGTCGCGTCTGTCAAGAATTACGTCTTCAACGTGTTCTAATAAGTCTTTCGGAATATCATCGTAAATCGTAAGCATTTCCGGATTAACGATTCCCATCGTCATTCCATTTTTAATGGCGTGGTATAAAAACACCGAGTGCATTGCTTCACGAACCGTATCATTTCCTCTAAAAGAGAACGAAACGTTACTTACTCCACCGCTGATATGTGCGTGCGGAAGATTCTCGCGAACCCATTTTGTTCCTCTAAAGAAGTCCAAAGCGTTCAATCTATGCTCTTCCATTCCCGTTGCAACAGGGAAAATATTTAAATCGAAAATAATATCCTGCGGAGGAAACCCTACTTTGTTCACCAAAATATCATACGAACGCTGGCAAATCTCCACTCTACGATCGTAATTATCCGCCTGACCTACTTCGTCAAAAGCCATTACAATAGCGGCGGCTCCGTAACGTTTGATTAATTTGGCGTGATGAGTAAAGGCTTCTTCTCCTTCTTTTAACGAAATCGAGTTTACAACACTTTTTCCTTGTACTACTTTTAGACCTGCTTCGATGATTTCCCATTTCGAACTGTCGATCATAATCGGCACTCTCGAAATGTCTGGTTCTGCCGCAATTAAATTCAAAAATTTAGTCATTGCAGTAACACCGTCAAGCATTCCTTCATCCATATTAATATCGATGATTTGTGCTCCACCTTCTACTTGCTGTCTTGCAATATCAAGCGCCTCGTCATATTTCTCTTCCTTGATTAATCTTAGGAACTTTCTTGAACCTGTTACGTTTGTACGCTCACCAACATTCACGAAAACACTTTCCGGCGTAATAATCAACGGTTCTAATCCTGATAATACAAGGTCTCTTCTTTTTTCTGTCATTTCTTTCTAAGTTACTAAGATCCTGAGATTCTAAGGTTCTAAGTTTTTTATTCTATTTCTTTCCTGCAAGGTTTTTAAAACCTTGTAGGTATATTCGTTTTCAATATTTTAATTTGGGCGTGTCCTTCGGCCGGGCTATCCGTTACAAGTCCTCGCTCTTCCTTCGTCAGGCTGTGGGCTTTTCACTTCTATCCCTCACGCAAACTCGCTTTCATAACACCTTTATATTTCTTTTGCTTTTCAATTATCTTTTTTTACTTTCCATGCATCATATAAAGAACCTTACCGTTTTTTGCTGAGATTTTAATATCAAACACCTCCAAAACCTATACTATTAAAAGTCCCTTTAATATGCCAAATAGAATCATTTTCTATTGTTACTGTATAAGGTCTTTGATCTTCTATTTGATCTTTACCATATGATTCAAATAAAATAGGTTCTGCTATTCCGACTGCCGTTTCTTCTTTTGTAACTAAACAATCTTCACATTTAATACTTTTCTGAAAAACTGTATTAGTTGTATAATTACAACTAACAAGCATCAAACTAATCAGAAATAAAATCTTCTTCATATTTATTGCATAACTCATTATGAGTTATGCAATAACCGGCGCAACTCTCGGCTTATAATCTTTCGCAACCTCAGCCATTAATCGAATATGATCTGGAGTTGTTCCGCAACAACCTCCAATGATATTGATTAAATTATCCTCTAAATATTCTTTAATGAAAGCCTGAGTTTGTTCTGGTGTTTCATCGTATTGTCCGAATGCGTTTGGCAATCCTGCGTTTGGATGCGCTGAAACATTAAAGCTTGTATTGTGTGCTAATGTTTTCAAATATGGTTTCAACAAATCGGCTCCAAGTGCGCAATTGAATCCTACACTTAATAACGGAATATGCGAAACTGAAATTAAAAATGCCTCAACAGTTTGTCCAGAAAGCGTTCTTCCCGAAGCATCGGTAATTGTTCCTGAAACCATAATTGGAATATCAAGATTGCGTTCTTCTTTTACTTCTTCGATGGCAAAAAGTGCTGCTTTTGCATTTAATGTATCGAAAATCGTTTCTACTAAAAGTAAATCGCATCCACCGTCCATTAAAGCTTCTGCTTGTTGTTTGTACGCAATTCGTAAATCGTCAAACGTTACGGCTCTGTAACCTGGATCGTTTACATCTGGTGACATACTTGCTGTACGGTTTGTCGGTCCAATTGAACCGGCTACGAAACGTGGTTTTTCTGGATTTTTCGCGGTAAACTCATCGGCTACTTGTCTTGCGATTTTTGCCGATTCGTAGTTTAACTCGTAAACCAAATCTTCCATGTGATAATCGGCCATACCGATTGTCGTTCCAGAGAAAGTATTGGTTTCTACAATGTCAGCACCGGCTTCATAATAAGCGGCATGAACATCGCGGATCGCTTGTGGTTGTGTTAGGGATAGTAAATCGTTGTTTCCTTTTAGTGGATGTGGGAAATCTTTGAAACGCTCTCCTCTAAAATCTTCTTCTGAGAAATTATAGCGCTGTAACATTGTTCCCATTGCTCCGTCAAGGATTAGGATATTTTTTTTTATTGCTTCTTGTATCGTAACTGCCATATTCTTTTGCCGCTAAGGCACTAAGGCACAAAGCTTTTTTATTCTATTATTAAAACATACCTAACAGGTTTTGAAAACCTGTTAGGATACGTGTTTTGATTCTCATTAATTCCAAAAGTGCACTATTGCTTGCTCATTAGCCCCGATGGAAGCAAATATCCTTTTATTCTGGGGTTCAGAATAAAAGATATTTGTGTACAGCGGGAACTGTTGACTGCAAAAATGCGCCAATGATTCGCTCCTGATACAGAATCTGTTTCAGTAAATATTATATGTTATCGAGAAAAGTTTTGAGAAATACGAGTATGTATTTGTGTTATCTATCTTTAATACTGGAAAATGTCGTATAAAGTAGAATTTAGCACCTTCTTTATGATAAAGGGTTGCTAAGGTTTCATCGGGTCTATCCCTCCGCCTTTCGTGATAACTGACAATAATTTTAAGAACAGTGCAAAGGTATGAAATAGGGTTTCTATTTGCAAATGTTTTTTTTCTAAGGTTCTGAGGTTCTAAGTCGCTAAGGTTCTAAGTTTTTTTTGAAGGTACTAAGTTTAGAATATCCTTTGACTATTGATCTTATATTTTAAGAATACTTTCATTACCTCTTCATGATCAATAACCTGATTATTTTCTGCTTGCTCAATTCCTATTTCTATTTCCTTTAATTCTTCTTCTGACAAATTATCGGACCAATCTTTCTGATTTAAAATAGAACTATTACTCTCTTTCTTTGAATTCATAAGTATTGAAATTAATATGTCTGAAAATTACAAATTAAAAAAGCCCAAACCAAAAGTTTGAGCTTTCTATATAAAAACTTTAGCACCTTAGTCCCTTAGAACCTCAGCACCTCAGATTAAACTATCGCTTTGACAACTGCTTTTGGAGCTTCTTTACGAGTTCCGTCGAAACCGTCTACGCCAGAAACTGTTGTATATTTCAATACGTATTTTTTACCTGGATTGATGATTCCGTATGCGGCCTGGCACATTAAAGTAGCTTCGTGGAAACCACAAAGAATTAACTTTAATTTTCCTGGATATGTATTTACGTCTCCAATAGCAAAGATTCCCGGAATGTTGGTTTGATAATCTAATGCATTGTTTACTTTAATGGCATTTTTCTCGATTTCTAATCCCCAGTCTCCAATTGGACCTAATTTTGGTGTTAATCCGAAAAGCGGAATAAAATAATCACATTCGATTTTACGGTGCGCTCCGTTTTCTTCGATATCTAATGATTCAACGTGTTCAGCACCATTGATTCCGATAACTTCTGCCGGAGTAATTAATTTGATTTTTCCAGCTGATTTTAATTCCTGTACTTTTTCTACTGAATCTAAAGCTCCTCTGAATTCGTTTCTTCTGTGAATTAAAGTTACTTCTGAAGCTACGTTTGCTAAGAAGATACTCCAGTCTAATGCTGAATCTCCTCCTCCTGCAATAACAACTCTTTTATCTCTGAATTTCTCAGGATTTTTAATGAAGTATTTTACTCCTTTATCTTCATAAAACTCGATATCTTCGATAAGTGGTTTACGAGGCTCGAAACTTCCTAAACCTCCAGCAATTGCAATAACTGGCGCGTGGAATTTAGTTCCTTTGTTTGATATTACAATGAAGGTTCCGTCTTCTTGTTTTTCAACTGTTTCAGCACGTTCTCCTAAAGTAAATCCTGGCTCAAATTGTTTGATTTGTTCCATTAAGCCGTCAACTAAATCTCCGGCTAAAACTTCTGGAAAACCTGGAATATCATAAATAGGTTTCTTAGGATATAATTCTGAAAGTTGTCCTCCTGGCTGAGGCAAAGCATCTAAAATGTGGCATTTTAATTTTAACAATCCTGCCTCGAAAACGGCAAATAAACCTGTTGGGCCTGCTCCAATTATAAGTATATCTGTTTTAATCATTATTTTGTTGTTTATAATCATTCTTAATAGAACAAAGGAACGAATAATTTATTCTCCTGACAATGATTTTTATCATTATTCATCCTCTGATATTGTTACTCTTTATTTTTAAGCGAAGAAGTGATTTCGTTCATTCTCTTCACTTTTTCTTCAAAATTACCTTTTAAGGTTTTGCGATATTCATTGAGGTTTTCGACCATTTGATTTATATCATCCGGAATTATTTCTTCAAAAAATTCCCGAAGCCTTTTAGCTGTTGTAGGCGATTTCCCGTTAGTCGAAATGGCTATTTTGACATTCCCTTTTGTTACAATTCCACCTAAATAATAATCGCATAAATCTGGTGTATCGGCAATATTGCAAATCAAATAACGCTTTCTTGCCAAATCGTAAACCTTTTTATTCACTTTCAAATCGTCTGTACAGGCAATTACCATATGACGCTTTTTGAGCATTTTCTTTTTAAACTTCGATTTTGTCAATTTTATCGAAGGATGTTTTTCTGCTAAAACCTTTATTTCTAAATGAAATTCTTTGGCAACAACCTCAACATTTGCATTTGGACTTGACTTTAGCAAAAAAGAAAGCTTTTCCAGACCTACATTTCCTCCACCTACAATCAATACATTTAAATTGTGAAGCTTTAGAAATATTGGATATAATTCGTTTTGTTCCATGTTAATCTTTTTTCTTCTAATCAAAATTAGAATAACCAATGAGATGTTCCTAACGGAACATTAATATTAATTGGAAACATTCATTTTTTCTACCGATCAGATGTTCCTAACGGAACATTTTCACTAAAACTGTTTGTTTTTTTTCTACCAACGAATTGTTCCTAACGGAACATGAAATTCTAACGAATTTCTTCTTTTGATAGAAATTCTTCGTAGAAACCTTTTAATTTATTGCTTTCTTTGACAACTTCTCCAAGAACAATAATCGCTGGGGAACCTAATTCTTTTTGTTTTACAACTTCTAAAATTGAATCTACAGTTCCTACACCTACTTTTTCTTCTGCTGTTGTTCCGTTTTGAATGATCGCAACGGGCAAATTTCCTTTATCTTCTTTTTGAAACAAATCGATGATTTGAGGCAATTTGTGCATTCCCATCAAAATCACGACTGTTGCAGATGATTGTGCTGCCAAAGCTACATCTGAAGATAATTTTCTATCTGATGTTGTTCCGGTAATTGCCCAAAAGCTTTCTGAAACGCCACGCTTTGTAATCGAAATTCCCTGACTTGCAGGAACTGCAACTACTGATGAAATTCCTGGAACTACGATTGTTTCAATTCCGAAACTTTCTGCAAAATCAATTTCTTCGCCACCTCTTCCGAAAATAAATGGATCTCCGCCTTTTAATCGAACTACGTTTCCGTACGTTAAAGCATTGTCCACAATCAATTGATTGATTTGATCCTGCGTGTAAGCATGATTTCCGATTCTTTTTCCAACAAAAATTCTAATTGCTTTTTTTGGTGCATAATCCAGAATTTCTTCATTGGCTAAAGCGTCGTACAAAACCACATTTGCTTCAGCCAATGCTTTTACAGCTTTTAGCGTAAGTAAATCGGGATCGCCCGGACCTGCACCGACTAAAGTTATTTTGGGTTTTATATTATGCATTTGCTAATTCCTGTGCTCTGAAAGTTTCGATTTTGTCAAAGAAAACTGTTGCTTGTGCAATGTAATCTTTAGCGAAAGCTTCAGATGGTTCATTTTTATTGATTTGGTAAACCAAGTCTTTAAAAGTTGAATTCAATTCGATTTTACTAGTTTCGATGAAAACAGTATCAAACAAATCAACAATTCCTGCATGGTGGTTTGTTTTTTGGTTTTCTGCCAATAACAATGCTTTTGCACCATTTACAAATCCTGCGTAAGCATGATAAATCGCATCTGACCATTTTTTCTCGTCGAAAGATTCCTGAGCCAAAATCAATTTCTCTTTAGCTTCAAACAATAATGTTGCTACTAAATCGATCACAACTCCGGCACATTCTCCTACTCCAACTGCTTTTACGTAATTGTCTGCGTTACCCCAATCTACAAAATCGGCTTCTGTTAAATTGGTTACATCTGCGTAAGGTTTTAAGATTTCGTAGAAATATTTTTCTCCTTTTGTATCATAATAATCAAGGAATTTTTGCCCGCTTCCGTTGGCATCAAAATCATTTAAAATGGTACGCAACGCATCTGGACCTCTACGACTAGGTACTTTAATTACTTTATCAGCAAATCGTCCTTCTCCGTTTCCTAATCTTCCTCCGCCTAATAAAACTTGTAAAGCTGGAGCCACCAGTTTTCCTGAATTGATAGACATTCCTTGGAATCCAATTGCAGACATATTGTGTTGTCCGCACGCATTCATACAGCCTGAAATTTTAATTTCGATTTCTCGGTTGTTTAAATACTGAGGATATTCTGCAGTTAAAACTCTTTCTAATTCTTCTGCAATACCGGTACTACTTGCAATCCCCAAATTACAAGTATCAGTACCCGGACATGCCGTAATATCTCCAACTGAATTATATCCTAGCTGAACAAAATCCAACTTCGCTAATTCTTGATAAAAGAATGGTAAATTCTCTTCCTTTATGTGACGTATTACAATATTTTGACGCAATGAAAAACGTAATTCATTTGCTCCATAATTCTTAATTAAGTTGGCTAACAATCGTGCTTTATCAGTATAAAAATCTCCTAATAAAACTTTGATTCCGATAGCGTAATAACCTTCTTGTTTCTGTTTGATTACATTCGAATTTTTCCACGCTTCATACGCTTTAGTATCTTCGATTGTAACTTGCGGAACTTCTAATAACGGTTCTGTAATTGGACCGTCAAAAGCGGTTGTATCAATTTCGTATGTTTCAAAAGCGATTGCTTTTTTCTCTTTTTCAACTAAATCAAGGAAAGCATCTTTCCCCATTTCTTTGATCAAGAATTTCATACGCGCTTTCATTCTTTTAGCACGTTCTCCGTATCTATCAAAAATACGGATGATTCCTTCTGCTGTTGGGATGATTTCGTTAACTGGAACGAATTCTGAAAGCAATTCAGCATGTGCTGGCTGAGATCCTAAACCTCCTCCGAACATGATTTTGAAACCTTTTTGTCCGTCTTTAATTTTCGGAATAAATCCTAAATCGTGTAAATAACTCAAAGCCGTATCTTCGTCTGAAGAAGAGAACGAAATTTTAAATTTACGTCCCATTTCCTGACAAATCGGATTTCTCAACAAATATTGAAAAAGTCCGTGTGCATAAGGCGAAACATCAAATGGTTCGTTTACGTCAACTCCAGCCAATTCGCTTCCTGTAATATTTCTAACGGTGTTTCCACACGCTTCACGAAGCGTGATATCGTCTTTAGCCAAATCTGCCCAAAGTTCTGGTGTTCGGTCTAAACTCACGTAGTGAATCTGGATATCCTGACGTGTTGTAATATGTAAACGTCCTGTAGAATATTCATCGGAAACCTGAGTAATACGCACTAATTGCTCGCTGGTCACTTTACCATAAGGCAATTTGATACGAATCATTTGAACGCCTTCCTGACGCTGACCGTAGATTCCACGCGCTAAACGAAGGCTGCGAAAACGCTCATCATCAATTTTTCCTCCACGGAATAAGTGAATCTTTTTTTCTAATTCGATAATCTCCTTCTGAACTACCGGATTTTCTATTTCTGTTCTAAAACTTTCCATTTCTCTTTAGTTTTTGGTTGTTGGTTGCTGGTTGTTGGTTGTTGGCTGTAAAAACCATCAACTATCAACTAAAAACCACCAACTATCTTATAAAGCCTACTCCTGCTGTTGTGTTTGTTGCTGTATCAATTAAGATAAAAGCTCCGTTTGATTTGTTTTCGTTGTATGAATCAAAATATAACGGTTTGCTTAATTTGATCGTTACTTCTCCAATTTCGTTGATTGCCAATTGTGAAGCTTCTGTCGTTCCTGAGTAATCTGTAGCAATTGTATTTTTAATGCTTTCTACTTTTGCTAAAACTCTGTTTGTATTGTGTTGTACCAAATATTTTGTTCCTGCAACCAGTTTTTTACTGTCCATCCAGCAAACTGTTGTAGTAATATCTTTTTCAATTTTTGGAAGCTCGCTTGATTTTACAATCATATCACCTCTCGTTACATTGATATCATTTTCTAATTCGATCGTAATTGAAGAACCTGCAACAGCTTCGTCAAATGTTTTATCAAAAAAGTGAATTTTAGATACTTTAGATTCTGTTAAAGAAGGAAGAACTGTTACAGCATCTCCAACTTTAATTGAGTTTCCGTATAATTTTCCTGCGTAACCTCTAAAATCATGGTATTCTTCTGTTTTAGGACGAATCACAGTCTGAACTGGGAAACGTGCTTTTCCTGCTTCAAAAACATCAGAAGCATGTAATCCTTCTAAATGTTCTAATACAGTTTGTCCGTCATACCAAGGCATATTCTCTGATTTATCAACTACGTTTCCACCGTTGATCGCGCTTAACGGAATGTAACTTACATTTTGCTCTTTAAATGTGCTTTTTGCATTTAATGCCTGAAAATCAGCTTTGATTTTATTGAAAACTTCTTCCGAATAATCAACTAAATCCATTTTATTGATCGCAACAATTACTTCTTTAACTCTCAATAAATTATTGATGAAAAAGTGACGGTATGTTTGCTCGATAACCCCTTTTCTGGCATCAATCAAAATGATAGAAACCTGAGAAGTCGAAGCTCCTGTAACCATGTTTCTTGTATATTCTACGTGACCCGGAGTATCGGCAATAATGTAACTTTTCTTTGCAGTCGAAAAATAAATATGCGCAACATCAATTGTGATTCCTTGCTCTCTTTCTGCTACCAATCCGTCAGTTGCCAAAGAAAAATCAAGATAATCATAACCTTTTTGTTTACTGCTTTTTTCGATTGCTTCTATTTTATCAGTTGTCAACGATTTTGTATCGTACAATAATCTTCCGATCAAAGTACTTTTTCCGTCATCTACACTTCCTGCTGTTGCTATTTTTAAAACGTCCATTCTTTTTATGTTGTTGGTTGTTGGTTTATGGTTGTTGGTTTTTCTAAAACATCAACTAAAACCATCAAAATATTTAATCTGCTTTTTTATGTTATTGTTGTAATTATTGAAGTTTTCAGCTATCAACTAAAAACTATCAACCAACAACTTAAAAATAACCTTGTTGTTTTCTCTTTTCCATTGCGGCTTCAGAACGTTTGTCATCAATTCTGGCTCCTCTTTCAGAAATGGTTGACGATCTGATTTCTCCAACTACTTCTTCGATTGTTGCTGCGTAAGATTCAACAGCTGCCGTACAGCTCATATCTCCAACGGTTCTGAAGCGAACAATTCTTTCTTCGATTTGTTCGTCTTCTTCTTGGTACACAAAAGGAGAATGCGACCAGATTAAACCGTCTCTCAAAAAAACTTTTCTTTTATGTGAGAAATAGATTGACGGAATCTCGATTTTTTCTTTCTCGATATAACTCCAAACATCTAATTCTGTCCAGTTTGAAATTGGGAAAACACGAACGTTTTGTCCATTTTCTATTTTTCCATTTAAAATATCAAACAACTCAGGTCTCTGATTTTTTTCGTCCCACTGTCCGAAATCATCACGAACAGAGAAAATACGTTCTTTCGCTCTTGCTTTTTCTTCATCACGACGAGCACCTCCAATACAAGCATCAAATTTGAATTCTTCAATTGCATCCAAAAGTGTTGTTGTCTGTAAGCTGTTTCTACTAGAATATTTTCCAGTTTCTTCAACTACTTTTCCTTCATCAATAGCATCCTGAACATTACGAACGATCAACTCTAAACCTAATTCTTCTACCAATTTATCTCTAAAAGCGATTGTCTCAGGAAAATTGTGTCCCGTATCAACGTGTAATAGAGGAAACGGAATCTTAGCAGGGAAAAATGCTTTTTGCGCCAAACGCACTAACGTTATAGAATCTTTTCCTCCTGAGAAAAGCAAAACCGGTTTGTCAAACTGTGAAATTACTTCTCTGAAAATGTATATCGCTTCACTCTCTAAAGCGTTTGTTTTTAATACTGAACTCATTGTTTTTTTGTTTGATATTTTGTTTGTGGAAATTTTGTTTCAGGTTTCATGTTTTAAAGTTTCAATTTGCCTGATCTAAAATCTTCACTCTTTATTCTATTCTCTTTATTCTCTCTTCAACGGATAAAAATCTATTGTTTTTTTCCATGTCTCCCCCGGATTAAAATCCGGCGCTACAATATGAATCGTTCCTTCGGAACTTGATCTATATTCTTTATTCTATTCTCTAAAGTCTTGTCTCTTGCTTCTTTACTCTTTTTTAGCGCTATGCAAACCACACTCTTTATGACTTGATTCCCACCACCATCTTCCGGCTCTGATATCTTCACCCGGAAAAATTGCTCTTGTACACGGTGCGCAGCCAATACTTACAAAACCTTGTTTGTGTAAAGCGTTTTGAGGAACATTATTTTCTGACAAATACGTTTCAACTTCTTCTAAAGTCCATTTTAATAACGGATTGAATTTTATGATTTCGAAGTTTCCGTCGTATTCAAACAAACTTAAATCATGTCTGTTCTCTGATTGTTCTGCTCTTAATCCTGTAATCCAAACTGAATTTCCTGCTAACGCTTTTCTTAACGGAACCACTTTTCGAATAAAACAACATTCTTTTCTGTTTTCAACTGAATCATAAAAGCTGTTTGGCCCTTTTGTCTTCAGAAGATTTTCGACCGCCGCAGCTTCTGGAAAATAAACTTCTATAGGTCTTTTATATTTTTTTAATGTTTTGTGAAAAACATCGTAAGTTTCCTGAAATAATCTTCCGGTGTCTAAAGTAAACACCGTAATATCGGTGTTGCTTTTTGAAATGAAATCAGTAATTACCTGATCTTCCTGACCGAAAGAAGTCGAAAAAATTACTTTTCCCGGAAATTTTTCTGCTAAATAAACTAAGGTTTCATCCAGCGAAAAATCTTTTGTTTTCTCTAATAATTCTTGTACAATAATCGCACTCATAATATCTTTCTCTCTATCTAAAGAATTATAATAATTTAGATAATGTTTTTAAACTCAATAATATAATTAAAACTCCAACCGCAACCATCATTGGTTTTCTTTTGATTTTATTTACCAAATACGCTGCTAATGGCGCTGAAATAACTCCTCCTAAAATTAATCCAATAATTACCTGCCAGCCGTGAATCCCGCCAAAAAGCATAAAAGTAATACCACTTGCAAATGAAATTGCAAACTCGGCTGCGTTTACAGACCCAATCGTATATCTCGGATTTCTTCCTCTTCCTAATAATGTAGAAGTTACAATTGGCCCCCAGCCTCCTCCGCCAACAGAATCCATAAAACCTCCAAAAACTGCCAAGACACCTAATTTTTTGGTTTTCTTTTTTATTATGCTTTTTTTCAGTGCTTTTTTGATAATGATAACTGCCAAAACAATCATATAAACCGCAATAAATGGCTTGATAATATCTCCATTAATAACATCAGACAATAAATAAGCTCCCACGATTGATCCTAAAACGCCTGGTATCAATAAATGTTTTACCAGCTTTTTATTAATGTTCCCAAATCGGTGATGTGAAAGCGCCGACGCTCCCGTTGTAAACATTTCAGATACGTGAACCGCAGTACTGCTCACAACCGGTGGAACTCCATAAGCCAATAAAAATGAAGTTGAAGTAGCTCCGTACCCCATTCCTAATGTTCCGTCAACCAATTGGGCAAAAACACCAATAGCAAAAAACACTAAAAATTCTTCATTAAATCCATCTATAAATCCATTCCACGAAAACTCAGCGTGATGATTATATATTAATACAGTTAATAAACTTACTAGTAAAACAACAGGAATTCCAATCCAGAGTTTTTCTTTAAAAGAATCTACAGTATTTATTTTCAGTTCTTTCTCCATATTAAAAATGATTGAATTCGTTTTCAAAACCTATTACCCTATCGGGTTAATAGATTACTTTGCAAAAATACTATTTATTTCTAAAAATCAAAACAAATAGTATCGTTTTTTTAAACCTTTAACTTCCTCTGGATCATATTGAAACAAATAATTAAATTAATTTCACAAATAATATCACATAACATCATATTTAAACAATAAAATTCTCCAAAATGTTTGGTTATCTAAATAAATCTTAATCTCTACAATTTCCATAGGATAATTATAAAAATGTCATTATTTTAGCGGCAAATTTTTTTATATGGATTTTCAAATCGGTCTTGTAATTGCAGGATTAGCTGTAGGGTTTATTGTAGGATTAACTGGTGTTGGAGGCGGTTCTTTAATGACGCCAATTTTATTATATTTCCGTATTTCTCCAACAACAGCAGTAGGTACTGATCTACTTTATGCTGCTTTTACCAAAATGGGAGGCGTTTTTGTACATCATAAAAAAGGTAACATCAACTGGAAAATTACAGCCTGGCTAACACTTGGCAGCGTTCCTGCCTCTTTATTAACTTTATGGATCTTAAATAGTATCAAAACCGATATTGAAACTATAAATCGTGTAATTAAGTACAGTTTAGGCTGGGCATTGTTGTTTACATCTGTTGCTATTATATTCAAAAAGCAACTTCTTGTTTTTTCTCAAAAACATGCAGGAGATAAATTTCATAGCGAAAGTACTACTCAAAATATGCTGACTATAGGAATTGGAATATTATTGGGGGCAACCGTAACTTTAACTTCTATTGGAGCAGGAGCGTTAGGAACTGTAACTTTATTTTTCCTTTATCCGCTTTTACCAACGCCTCGTTTGGTAGGAACTGAAATTGCCCATGCTGTTCCTTTGACTTTAGTTGCAGGAATTGGACACGCTTCTATGGGAAATTTAGATTTAGCGTTATTGGGACAATTATTACTGGGATCTCTTCCCGGGATTTATATAGGAAGCAGTTTAAGTGGAAAAGTACCGGATTTATTTTTGAGAAATGCTATCGCCGTAATGCTTTTTCTGGCAGGATATAAATTGATTTTTTAAAAGATTTTTTTTCACCATATAATAAGTTATATAAGTTCATTTAATTTATCATCGTTTAAATTTAAAAAGCAATATCTGCAAGTGAATTACTTTCTAATATTTTAAGTGTATTATCTCTAACTTCTGTCATTAAACGTCGTGCAGCACAGGTAGATTCGTCATCGCAGTCATCGCATTTTTCATAAAAATTATGACTTGCGCATGGAAGCAATGCAATTGGCCCTTCAAGAATCCTGTATACTTTGGCCATACTGATATCTTTTGGATCTTTTATCAAGTAATATCCGCCGCCTTTTCCCTTTTTAGCTCCAAGAAATCCGGAGTTTCTCAATAATAACAAAATACTTTCCAGAAATTTTATCGAAATATGTTCGCTTTTCGCGATTTCAGCTATTTGTACAGGCTCATTATTCTCTCGTCTGGCTAAATAGGTTAAAGCTTTAATTCCGTATTTTGTTTTCTTTGAAAGCATCTTTAAATTTTAGATTTCAGACTGTAGATTTTAGATTTTTTCTAAAATAAACAAGCTTCATATTATTCTGCAACAAAAATAGGCTTTTTAAATGAGAAAAATAACAGAACGAAATTATATTCTACTTATTCTATCAATTTAGTTCGCTATTTCCAATTAAATTGAATTCGTGGAATAGTTTTACTTCTTTATCGAGATCTTTTTTATTTGCTACATAAGTATCCGAAATAGAATCATGCCAGCCTCTGTTTCCAAGAAAAGAAAGCGCATCAAACGGAATTAATCGGCATAGTGTTCTTTTAAAAATAGTGCTGAAAGAAGGTCTTTCTCCATTTTCATCTACGACAATAGTTCCTGTGATAAATTTACCCAGCGTTCTTCCAAACAATGCTTCAGTAAAAGTGTAATAAAAAATTGAAATAGCAAAAAACAGAATCTGTCCTTCAAAATCACTCATATTTCCCAACCAGTACATCAATCCGTTTAGACCAAAAAGATTAGCCAGAAGAGCCATAACAATTCCAAAAACAAAAATTAAAACAAAAGTTGCAACTATATCTAAAATATAGTTTATAAATCGGCTTCCGTTGGATGCCAATAATTTTTCATCAAGAATATAAGTAGAGTTACTCATGGTTTAATCGGTTTATTAAATTGATTATAATAGATTTAAACGTATAATGAAAACAAAAATATATTTTTTGTTCAAATAACCATCAAAAAAGAATGACGATTTTTAACAGTAATAAATTTACAGTCAAAAATCGTCATTATATAATCTAAAATCTGAAGTCTAAAATCTAAAATTATTTAATCCAGCGCTTGTTTTAAATCAGCAATTACATCTTCTACGGTTTCTAAACCAACAGAAACACGAACCAATCCTTGTGTGATTCCAACCGCTAACTGATCTGCTTCAGATAATTTACTGTGCGTTGTAGATGCCGGATGCGTTACAATTGATCTTGTATCTCCAATATTGGCTGATAAAGAACAAAGTTTAATCGCATTCAGGAATTTTCTTCCAGCTTCAATTCCGCCTTTTATTTCAAATGCAATAATATTTCCGCCTAATTTCATTTGTTTTTTAGCAATTTCATATTGCGGATGTGATTTCAAAAACGGATATTTTACGCTGTTTACATTTGGATGACTTTCTAAAAACTCAGCGACTTTTAATGCATTTTCGCAGTGTCTTTCAACGCGAATTGCCAAAGTTTCTAAACTCTTAGATAAAACCCAGGCATTAAACGGCGATAAAGCCGGACCTGTATTTCTTGAAAATAAATAAATCTGTCTGATTAAATCTTCGCTTCCAACCGTAACTCCTCCTAAAACACGTCCTTGTCCGTCTATTAATTTTGTTGCCGAATGCACTACTAAATGTGCTCCAAATTTAATTGGCTGCTGTAAATACGGTGTTGCAAAACAGTTATCGATTATTAAAATCAGGTTGTGTTTTTTCGCGATATCTCCCAACAATTGCAAATCAATCACATCTACTCCAGGATTTGTTGGTGATTCTGCGTATAATATTTTTGTATTTGGTTTGATTAAAGCTTCAATCGTTTCCGGCTTATTAATTTCAAAATAAGAAGTTTCGATATTCCATTTTGGAAAATAAGTCATAAACAAAGCATGAGTAGAACCAAAAACACTGCTTGCAGAAACGATATGATCTCCGGCATTTAATAATGCTGCAAAAGTCGAATAAACCGCTGCCATTCCGGTTGCGAATGCGTAACCTGCTTCAGCTCCTTCCATTTTACAGATCTTCTCCACAAATTCAGTTGTGTTTGGATTGCTGAAACGGCTGTAAATATTTCTTTCTTTTTCTTCTGTAAAAGAAGCTCTCATATCCTCGGCATCTTCAAAAACAAAGCTTGACGACAGGTACAAAGGCACCGAATGTTCCAGATACTGAGATCTTTCTAATTGTGTTCTAATGGCTTGTGTTTCAAAACCAAATTCTTCTATATTCATTGTGTTGTTTTTTGTTTTTTTGTTTCAAGTTTAAAGTTTCAGGTTATTACTGAACTCAAAATTCAAACTGTTTAGAGAAATTATCTAATTCTCTAATTAACTCATTTTCTAATTTTACAAAGCTTCGTTGTTCAGGACAACTTTGTATTTGATGGTTGCAGTTGGCTCTACCGTTTTGGCAACTGAACAGTATTTCTCGAAAGAAAGCTGTGCCGCTTTTTTTGCTTTTTCTGGATTGATATCGCCTTCTAAATAAAAAACCACATCAATTTCTTTAAAAGGTTTTGCTTCTTCAATCTGTACACGCGTTCCTTCAACCTCAGCGTTAAAAGAAGTGATTTCCTGACGCTGCTTTTTCAAAATCGAAATCATATCAATTGCACTGCATCCGGCAACGCCCATTAATACCAGCTCCATCGGACTGGCGCCTAAATCGCTTCCTCCAAATTCAGCTCTGCTGTCAACATCAACTACATGTCCGCGTTCATTTTTTACTTTAAAATGAAATGCGTCATTTACTCTGTTCAAAGTTACTTTCATGTTATTTTTCTTTTTTTTATTTGTCAGAGTTCAGCAATCTAAACTCTAAAATCTGCAATCTAAATTCTAAAATCAATTATCCTTTATCAGATAATCTCAAAATATCCCCAAAAACTCCTCTTGCTGTTACCGCAGAGCCTGCACCAGCTCCCTGAATAACGATTGGACGATCTCCATAAGATTCTGTATAAATTTCGAAGAAAGAATCTGACCCTTTCAAACCGCCTAGCGCTGTATCTGAAGGAACAGAAACTAATTTTACTTCTAGATTTCCTTTATCATTTTGTAAATCTCCAGACAATTCACCAATGTATCTTAATACATGATTTGGTTTTTGGTCAGCTTTTATTTTCTCGTAAATTGGGTCGAATTCTTTTAATTTTGTTAAGAAATCAGCAACGTTTCCTTCTCTTAAATGTTCCGGAATTAGGTTTTGAATGGAGATTTCTTCAAACTCATTTTGTAAATCTAATTCTCTTGCCAAAATCAATAATTTTCTTCCCACATCATTTCCGCATAAATCTTCACGCGGGTCCGGTTCTGTATATCCGTTATCAATTGCTTCTTTCAGAATTTCACTAAACGGAACATCTTTTGCAGAGAAATTATTGAATAAATAACTCAATGTTCCAGAGAAAACACCTTTAATTTTTGTGATGTTTTCACCAGAAAGATGCAGTAATTTAATCGTATCAATTAAAGGTAAACCTGCACCAACATTGGTTTCGTACAAATAATTCTTTTGGTTTTCTGCCAAAGCTTTTCTCAATTCTTTATAAAAACCATATGTCAAAGTATTGGCTACTTTATTTGAAGAAATCAAATCGAAACTGTTTTCTACAAGCGGAACATAATTTTCTACAAATGATGCACTTGCCGTATTATCAATTGCAATTAAGTTTTCTAAATGATATTCGTTTGCATAAGCAATAATATCTTTGATTGTATACGGTTCCCCTTTTGTTTCAATATCGTTTTTCCAGTTTGAAGTTACGCCATTTTTATTTAAAAGAAGCTTTTTAGAATTGGCAATTGCAAAAACATTCAGCTTAACATCTTTACGTTTTTCAATTGAAGACGCCGATTCTAATATTTGATTAATCAAAGTTCCTCCCACTAATCCGTGACCAAAAATAGCGATGTTGATTTTTTTAGAAACTCCAAAAATCTCTCCGTGAATTACGTTTAAGGCTTTGTTTAATTCTTCTTTCTTTACAACTAAACTCACGTTTTTACCTGTAACGGTGTTGTTGAATAAAATGGGAACTATTTTGTTTTTGATTAATGCAGTGTATGGTTTGTGGAACGTACTTAAATCCTGCCCGATAATCGAAATTACCGATACATTATCTGTTACTGTAATCTGGTTTACATCTTTAGAATAAAAGTCGTTTTCGAACTCTTTTTCTAATTCAACCATTGCAAGCGTTGCTTTTTCTTTTGCCACAACCAATCCAATTCCTCGTTCTGAAGAACCTTGCGAAATGATGCTTACGCTGATGTTGTGATCGCCCATTACTTTAAAAATTCGGGCATCAACGCCAGATTTCCCAAGTAATCCGCGTCCTTCAAGATTTACAAGCGATACATTTTCTAAAACAGAAAGTGTTTTGATTCCCTCTTTTTGAGAATTTGAAGTAATTAAAGTTCCGTGATTTTCGTGATTGAATGTGTTTAAAATACGAAGCGGAATGTTTTTTTCCAATAATGGAATTATCGTTTTGGCATGCAGAATTGTTGCTCCAAAATTGGCCAATTCGTTTGCTTCATTAAACGATAAAAATTCTATTTTTTTAGCATCGGCAACTAAATCAGGATTTGCAGTGTAGATTCCGTCAACGTGCGTAAAGTTTTGAAGTTCTTCGGCATCCAGATAATTAGCAATTAACGAAGCGGTATAATTACTTCCGTTTCTTCCTAAAGTTGTAGTATCGTTATTGTTGTTTGAACCTATGAAACCTGTAACAATGTTTACTGTTTCACCATTATGAAGTTTGAAATAGTTGATAACGTTTTTCTTTGACAGTTGCTCCAAAGGCTGAGCGTCACCAAATTTAGAATCGGTTTTTAATAATTCTCTTGTATCCACAAAATTGGCAGGAATTCCTTTTTCAATTAAAATCGAAGTCAATAATTTAGCTGAAAGCAATTCGCCTTTAGACAAAATCTGATCTTTGATCTTGTTGCTGTAATCACCAATAAGGCTTACTCCTTCGAATAATTTATCCAAAATATTAAACTCTTCAGATAAATCAACTTTAGGATAATCTGAAATCTGATAAGCTTTAAAGCTTTCTAAAAGCGGTTTGTAATTTCCGTTTTTAGCAGCAATTCTTAAAATATCTTCTAATTCATCTGTCGCATTTCCTCGGGCAGAAACAACTACGGCAATTTGTTCGCCTTGATTTACTTTATCAGAAATGATTGAAACTACTTTGTTAAGTCCTTCTCCGTTTGATAATGATTTACCTCCAAATTTTAATATTTTCATTTTATTTTACTATTGTTTCTGCCTTAAAAATATCGGCAAGTAAATGATCTAATTGTTTGTACTCGATTAAAAAAGCATCATGTCCGTGAACGGAATCAATCTCGCTGTAAAAAACATTGTTTTTAAATTTCTTTAATTCATTGTAGGTTTCCAGATTTTCTTTTGGTGTAAAAAACAAATCTGAATTAATGGCCACGATATGTATCGCTGCGTTTGATTTGGATATTAACGTTTCGAAACCTTCACTGTTTCTGGTAATATCTATGGTTTTAAGCAGCTGGTTCATCAATTTGTATGATGCTAATTGATAGCGCTGCTGCAATTTTTTTCCGTGATGTACCAGCCAGCTTTCGATATTAAAAATCAAAAGATCCTGATTGATGGTGCGCTGAAATTTTTCTTTGAATGATTCCGGAGATCGGTAACACAACATGGCGTGAATTCTGGCATCTTCAATTGGTTTTGATGAATTGTTCAAAATTTGTTCTTGCAGAAAACAGTTTGCAATCATCCAGTCGGTCGATTTCCAGTCGGTTGCAATAGGAATTAAATGTTCTGTAATGTTGGGTTCCAAAGCCAGGATTTCCCAGGCAATTCCACCGCCAACAGAACCGCCGATAATGGCAAATACCTGCTCAATACTTAAAGCTTTTAATCCTTTGATAAAGATTCTGGCAATATCTCTGGTTGTAAAATCCTGATAGTTTTCGATTATAAACGAATCGTTTCCGTTTCCGGGAACATTAAATGCCAGAATGGTATATTGATTGGTATCGATTGTTTTTGCTTCGCCTATTAAATCATTCCACCAGCCATTTTCACCTGTAACCTGAGCATTTCCGGTTAAGGCATGATTTACCAAAACAATTGGAGCAGTATGCAGCGGTTTACCGGAAAGTGTAAAACTTAACGGTAACGACGAATACAGCGCACCACTTTCGGTGATGAAATCTTGAATTATAATGGGACTTGGTATATTTTCCAATTTCAAATCTATTTATTATTGATTTGTATGTGGAAATATTAGAAAGAAAGTCTAGAGTTGAAACTAGAAAAATTCTTGTTGTTATCTTTCCACGTTTAGGCGTGGTAGAATGCAGCACCTTCTTCGAATTAACGAAGGGTTGCTAAGGATTCATCGGGTCTAATCCCTCCTCCTTTCTTTATAACATTTCAATACATTTTTGAACTTAACGGTGCAAATTAACTACTAATTTCTTAAACTAACAAATTTTAATGAAACTGATTGCTCAATTTTTTAAACATAATTCAATCAGAAACTTTTATACGCACAAAATTACCGAACGTTATGCTCAGTAAAGTCATGCAGGTTTTAACCTATTTTATGGCTGCTTTTCAAGTTAGATGAAAAGGGTTTCATTTTCTTTTGAGTACATCAAAAACAATAATGAATTTGGTGCTTTTTTCTCCGCTTTTTTATCTGTTTCAGTTACACCAAAACTTGGGTGGATTAATTCGTTTGCAGGCGGTGGATTGTTTCTTTCAGCTTTTGCACTTCTGAACCCTGAAAGTTTTTTCCTTAAGTAAGTTATTGCGCTCATATTATTAAGTTTATGTTAGTTATTTTATAATCTTTATCTCTTCTTTAATTTTTTGTTATGTAACCAAATGGAATAAAAAAACCCTTTTGGATTTTAATACCAAAAGGGTTTAAGTTTTTATAGAACTTATATATACTTTTAGTATCAACAGACGCGTACACAAATACGTGCGACATTAAACATCTTGTTCATCTGTAGGGACTTATTCATCTGCGATTTGACTGTTATTTTAAAAAAATTTTGCATTTACTTTTCTTTAAAAGCTTTTTTTAGATGTGATTAGTATCTCAAAAGCATACATTTATTTTAACAATTAATGACCTGTTTTTAACAAATCTTACTTGCCTTACAAATGTGCGAATATTTTTTCAATATTCCAAGTTATAAAAGCCCATTTTTTCTTAAAAAACGTTAAAAAACAGCTTTTTATCGTTAAAAAACATCCTACAAAATTACAATTTGAACAAAAAGAAGTATAATCTTACATAAAAATAACCTTGCTTTTAGTTTCAATCTATCAAAGAACTACTAATATTTACAGCCGCTTATAACCAGACAGCTTCCTTATTTTTAATTTTTTCAGCTACTTTTAAAATGTCTGTTATTAAACCTCTTGAAATGGCCTGTTTACATGGCGACGCACTTTGAAGTACAATTGGCGTACTGGCATAAGATTGGGTATAAATTTCAAAAATAGAATCGGAACCTTTTAATTGTCCAATGGCTGATGTAACAGGTTCTGATACTAATTTGACTTCTAATGTATTGTTCTCAACATCAAATTCTCCAATATATCTTAAAACATGATTGTCTTTCTGGGTTATTTTGGCAATTTTAAACGATCGATCTATCACTTCTTTATTAAGGATTCCGTTTTTCTCTAAATGTTCTTCTCCAATAAGAGGATTGATTTTAATATCAGAAAGTTCGAATTCCTTGCCTATTTCGCGGGTTAATATCAACAGTTTTCTTGCGGTGTCGTTTCCTGATAAATCTTCTTTAAAAGTAGAACGCATTAATCCGAGAAGGCTGGCATCTTTTAAAATGGATGAAAAAGAATTTTCTTCGGCAGAAAAACGATTAAAAACATAACTCAGATTATCTGAAAATACACCTCTTATTTTTGTAATTTTTTCTCCGGAGAAATATAAATCTCTCAAAGTCTGCAAAACAGGAAAACCGGTATCAATTGAGGTTTCATACAAAAACTCTTTATCGTATTTTTTAAGGTTTTCTCTTAATTGTTTATAAAGGTCAATGGGCAGTGTATTTGCCTTTTTATTGACGGCAACAATATTAAATCCGTTTTCGATCAACGTATTATAATGACCAATAAGTTCATCACTTGCGGTTGCATCAACAGCGATTAGATTTTCGAATTCGTTTTCTTTTGCAAATTCGATAATATCTTCGACTCTAAAAGGAACGGCCAATTCTCTAAAATTGGTTTCCCATGCATATCCAACGCCTTCTTTCTCGAAAAAGGCTACTGTAGAATTGGTAATTATCGGAAAGTGAAAATCGACATTTTTACTTTGCACAAAAAAATCCTGACTTTCAATAATCTGATTGATCAAAGTACTTCCTATATTTCCAATTCCGAAAAGGATAATATTTATTTTAAGCTTTGACATAATTTTAATTTTTTAAAACATATCTATATTTAGTAAACCATATAAGTTATATAAGTTCATTTAATTTATCAACGTTTATAATTTTAGACGCACAACAGTGCGTCTCTACAATGAACTTATATAACTTATATGGTGAAACTTTTATCTTGATTTCTTTTTTCATAAAAAATCACCTCTAGCAGAACTCACGCTGCTAAAGGCAATTTTTCAAACAAAAAACAAAAAAACCTAATTTTTATTAATACTGTACTGTGACAGGGTTACACTTTCAAAAACCGTTTGCAAGTCAGCAATTAAATCTTCGACATCTTCTATTCCAACAGAAAGTCGGACTAAATCTTTTGTAACTCCTGCAGCCAATTGCTCTTCTTCAGACAATTGCTGGTGCGTGGTACTTGCCGGGTGAATAATCAGCGATTTTGTATCACCAATATTGGCCAGCAGAGAAAACAATCTTGTTTCGTCTACCACTTTTTTAGCGGCATCAAAACCTCCTTTTAATCCAAAAGTGATAATGCCGCTTTGTCCTTCCGGAAGATATTGTTGTGCTAAATCATAATATTTATTTGATTTCAAACCTGGATAATTTACCCAAACCACCTCATCTTGTTTCTCTAACCATTCGGCCAGAATCAAAGCATTTTCGCTGTGTTTTTTAATTCGGATAGGAAGTGTTTCTAATCCCTGAATAATCTGGAAAGCATTAAATGGACTTAAAGCTGCTCCAAAATCACGTAATCCTTCGATTCTTGCTTTTGCAATAAAGGCCGCATTTCCTAAAGCTTCGTGATATACTAATCCGTGATATCCTGCAGATGGTTCTGTAAATTCAGGAAATTTTCCGTTAGACCAGTCAAAAGTTCCGGCGTCGATAATTGCGCCTCCTAATGAAGTTCCATTTCCGGCAATATATTTTGTTAAGGAGTGAATTACAATATCGGCACCATATTTAATTGGGTTTAATAAATAAGGTGTCGCAACTGTATTATCTACTATAAATGGCACTTTGAATGCTTTGGCTTCCGCCGAAATTCCTTTTAAATCTAATACATCCAGTTTTGGATTTCCCAGTGATTCTACAAAGAATGCCCTTGTATTTTCTTTTGCTGCTTTTGTAAAGTTTTCAGGCTTTGAAGGATCTACAAAAGTGGTTGTAATTCCTAATCGCGGTAATGTTACACTTAATAAGTTGTACGTTCCGCCGTATAAACTGTTTGATGCTACGATATGATCGCCGGTTCTAAGCAAAGTCAAAAATGTTGTTGAAATTGCCGATGCTCCAGATGCAGTAACTACAGCTCCAATTCCGCCTTCGAGAGCTGCTAATCGCTGCTCTAAAACATCATTTGTTGGGTTATTTAATCGGGTATAAATAAATCCAGCTTCGGCAAGGCCAAATAAATTGGCGGCATGGTCGGCATTATTAAATACATATGATGATGTCTGGTAAATTGGCACTGCTCTTGTTCCTGAATTTTTAGTAACATCATGTCCTGCGTGTAATGCGTTTGTTGCAAATTTTTGTGTACTCATGATTTCTTAGTTTTTTAAATATTGTTAATACGATATATATTGAAATTGTGAATTGATTTAAATAAAATATTCTTCAGCTTCCTCTTCAAGAGCATACATTTGAAACAGTAATGATTTTTGACTTTTTCTATCTTGCTCCGTTTTTATTCTGACAACTTCTCTAGTTATCTCTTCTGATCTATTATTGTTTTTTTGAGAATCGTTTCTCAATAAGTATTCTATTGCAATTGAATTTAATGTTTTCATAATTTGTAATTTAAAAGTGTGGAAATGAAAAAAGCCCTTTCGGATGGCGACCAAAAGGGCTTATAGTTTAACTATAACAAAGATTTTATCTTTTCACTTTTGGCAACAGCAACGTTGGATGCACATTTGCATCATACTACAACACATCATATTATTTCTTGCTATTGTTTTCATTTTAATTTAAAATTTAATTTTTTTAAATTCGACTAATTCGATAGAGTAAATGTAATATTTATTTATTTAACTGCCAAATAAAATTTTGATATTTAACATTAAAATTTTTATAGGTCGCGTAAATACTGGAAAATTGACCACAGATTTTACGGATTAAACGGATTGACACGGGTTTCTTTTTTATTTAATGTAATATAAAAACCATTTACATGGATTGAAAAAGGTTAGCCACAGATTAAAAAGATTACATTGATTTTAAAAATCAGTGCTAATTCGTTTAATCCGTAAAATCTGTGGCCTATTCTTTTTAGAAATATTAATTTAAAAAATCAGTGCCAATCCGTTTAATCCGTAAAATCTGTGGCCTATTTCTCTTTACTTTAAAATTTAAAACTCAAACGAGCAAATCCAAATCTTCCGTTTAATCCAAATTGCGATACGGCTCTTGAATATGCAAACTGATTTGCATTTGTCAAGTCTGTACTTGGTGCCGGAGATAAAGTTGGAGTTGTATTTGTAAAAGCTGGAGTTGACGGATTATTTCTGTCCGGATAAACATCTCCTATATTATTGAAACCAACAGTTGCTCTAAAATGTTCGTTGATTTGATATCCGAAAGATAAATCGGTAACTAATTTTGCGCTGTATTCTGGATGTTCGTAAACAGAAGCAAATCCGTCTAAATTAACATCTGTCGCTCCCGGATCTGTTACTTTTCCGAAATAACTGTTTCTTAAATAAATATCCAGTTTTTTAATACTGAAAGTTGTTGTTAAGTTCGCCTTCAATTTCGGAATTGCTTCTTCTAAATAAACTCGGCTTGACTCAGGAAAAAATGAATATATATAAGGATCTCCTCCTGCATTCACAATAGACTGCGGAATATGTAAATCTCCTACTCTTTTTGTTTCATTATAACTTAAAGCAAAATCATTTCTGATGACAAAATCCTGAATTACATCATATTTTTGAGAAATTACGACATCAATTCCTTTCGTTTCAGAGTCGATTCCGTTTGTCCAGAACGAAGCTCTTTCTACACCTTTCAAATCAAATGCTTGTTGAAACAATGTCAAGGCATCTTTTTGTGTTTGTGATGCAGCGGCATTTATCTGCGCATCTGTTGGTCTTGCATATTGTCCAGATAAAACAATTCTGTCGTTGATTCTTGTAAAATAAGCGTCGGTTGCGATTGTGATATTGGCTTCCGGAATTTTAAATGTAAATCCTGTACTGATACTTTTTGATTTCTCTGGTTTTAAATTTTCTACACCAATACTTTTTGCCGCCTGAGAATCATTTGTAAAATAACCAACCTGATATGGTGAACCGTTAATGAACTGAGTTGAACTTGCTTCAAAGTATTTTTGCTGCAATGAAGGCGCCCTAAAACCTGTTTGTCCAGAAATTCTCCAGTTGATATTATCGTTTAGTTTTAAAAGAGAAGCTAATTTAAAAGTAACGGTACTTCCAAAATCTGAATAGTTTTCATAACGTGCAGCTCCGTTTAAAAGCCAGTTTTCGGTTGCATTTAATTCTAAATCTATATAAGCTGCGCCGCTTCGTCTGTCTCTTTCTTTAGCATCTGAAGGTTGAAACCCTGAAAATCCCTGCGCTCCTGCTCCACGTTTGTTTCCAAAGAAATCAGTTACAATTAAAGGTGAAGTAGTGGGTAAAACTCCCGAAACTAAAGCTCCGTTTACATCATATAATCCGTATGAAGCTTCTTCTCCTTGTTTTATCTGGTAGTTTTCATATCTGAATTCGCCGCCAAATGCAACGTTTAAACCTGCAAGAAAATCAAATTTTCTGCTGAAATCTAAATTGGTTGTGCTTTGTAAAAATGAAACTTTTCCGGCATCAAAACTAGAAGGAGAATTTACGCCCAAAGTTGCATTGATAGTATTGTTTACATCATATTTAAAAGAGTTTGTTCCCAGGTTTGAACTCAAATCTGTATCAAATCCAAATAATTGTGTATTTACTCCAAGAGCTGCAGAAGCATCTAAAATTCCTGATTCAATTTCCGGTAAAAATCCGTTTTCATACACTTGCGTGAAAGTTCCTGAACCATTTGGAAGTCTGTTAAAAGCATACGATTTACCGTCTCTATAAGAAACTCCACCAAATGAATATAATGAAGTCGTTTCGGTTAACGGATATTTTGCATTATAATACGCCTGTCCCGAAGCCAGTTCTGACTGACCAACACTCATATTATAATCGGCTCTTTCTTGTCCTCTGTAGGCTAACTCATTATTAGTTACATCAAAATTAAGTGCTGTCTGTAATTGTGTAATTGTAGTTGCAGATGAAATAGCATTTTGCTGTGCTGTAGTAAAATAACTCACTTGCGGCGCATATTGCTGTATGGTACTTATAATTTGTGCCGAATTTGGTGTGTTATTAATATTACTGAATAGCGAATTGATCTGAACACCATTTTGTGCTGCTCTGTTTTCTACGGCATTGTAGGCATTAAAAATTCCGTTATTTCTAATTCCTGCACGGCTTGTTGCTTGTCTTGTTACGGCTGTTCCGGTAACATTTAAAAAACTTCCCGGTTTACCTAATGAAGTTCCGTAATTTAAATCGACTTGTACCGTTTGTCCATCGGCTCCGCCTTTAAAATTATTAGATCCAGATGATAAATTGGTTCCGTATTGAATTCCTCCCGAAAGATATTTAGCATTCTTTTTCAATACGATATTAATTACTCCGGCAATGGCATCAGAACCGTATTGTGCAGTGGCACCGTCTCTTAAAACTTCGATTCTTTCAATAGCAAAAGACGGAATCGCATTTAAATCTGTTCCTACAGATCCTCTTCCCGGCGATCCGTTTATGTTTACTAAAGCGCTGGTGTGTCTTCGTTTTCCGTTTACTAAAATTAAAACCTGATCTGGGCCTAAACCTCTTAATTGTGCCGGATCAACGTGGTCCGTTGCATCGGCAGTTGATGTTGCGTTACTGGTAAAGGATGGCGCAACATAATTTAAAATCTGCGTTACGCTGGTTTGCGGCGCTCCTTTTGTTATTTCAGAAATATTAAAAACATCAACCGGAACTGGTACATCTGTTTTTACTCTATTTTTATTTCGGGTTCCAATTACGGTAACTTCTGACAGTTCATTATTCTTTAAAGTATCCTGCTCAGTCTTATTATCCTGAGCATACAGGCCTGAAAATGTCAAAAGACCTAAAACGATTAGTACATTTTTTTTCATTTCTTTTTACTGATTAATTTGTTTTTGGCTTAAAAGGATTTACAATTTATTTTCGGTTTTAAACAAAAAAAACCTCTGCGAATGGCAGAGGTTCTATATATGTTGTTGAAAATAAACTACAATAGAGTCTCTGCGGAAAGTTCCGGCATCTTACAAGACATCATATTGCAAATTGTAAATTTCATTTTGTTCTGTTATTTTAACAAGGCAAATGTGCGAACTATTTTTTAACTGACCAAACAAAAACAAAAATATTTTCTATTACCCTATCGAATTAGTATATTACTGTTAAATTTCTGCTATAAAAAATAAAAAAAGTTGAACTTTAATTTGCAAATCAAAATGGTTTTATACCTTTGCACGCGAATACAGAGGAAAAATTTGAACTGATTGCAACCTCTTCATAATGAAATGGTTCATTATGAATGCCGAAACCAAGATTTCGGTAGTAAAAAATGCTAAAGCAGGAATTCTCCTTTAGCACTTTCAGCAATTACTTTTCCTCGCTTAATGTTAATTTAATAAATTATTATGGCTTATTTATTTACGTCAGAATCTGTTAGTGAAGGGCATCCAGACAAAGTTGCAGATCAAATTTCGGATGCTTTAATTGATAACTTTCTGGCATTTGATGCTGACTCAAAAGTAGCTTGCGAAACATTAGTTACTACAGGTCAGGTTATTTTAGCAGGTGAAGTAAAATCGAATACTTATCTTGATGTACAGCAAATTGCACGTGAGGTAATCCGTAAAATTGGATATACTAAAAGTGAATATATGTTTGAAGCAAATTCTTGTGGAATTCTTTCAGCAATTCACGAGCAGTCTGCAGACATTAACCAAGGTGTTGACAGAGCTAAGCCAGAAGAGCAAGGTGCAGGAGATCAGGGAATGATGTTTGGTTACGCTACAAACGAAACTGAAAACTATATGCCTCTGGCTCTTGATTTATCTCATAAATTATTACAAGAGTTAGCTATTTTAAGACGTGAAAACAAAGAAATCACGTATTTACGTCCAGATGCTAAATCTCAGGTAACTTTAGAATACAGCGACGATAACAAACCAACTCGTATTGACGCGATTGTTATTTCAACACAGCATGATGATTTTGATGAAGAAGCTGCAATGCTTGCTAAAATCAAAAAAGATATTATCGAAATTCTTATTCCAAGAATTATCGCTAAAAACCCAACTCACGCGCATTTATTCAACGATAAAATCAACTACCATATTAACCCAACAGGAAAATTCGTTATTGGAGGACCTCACGGAGATACTGGTTTAACAGGAAGAAAAATCATCGTTGATACTTACGGTGGAAAAGGTGCTCACGGTGGTGGTGCATTCTCTGGAAAAGACCCAAGTAAAGTGGATAGAAGTGCTGCTTATGCAACTCGTCATATCGCTAAAAACTTAGTTGCTGCTGGTGTTGCTGACGAAATCTTAGTTCAGGTTTCTTATGCTATTGGTGTTGCTGAACCAATGGGAATTTTCATTGAAACTTACGGAACTTCTAAAGTAAACTTAACTAACGGTGAAATTGCTAAAAAAGTAGAAGCTATCTTTGATATGCGTCCTTACTTTATCGAGCAGCGTTTAAAATTAAGAAATCCTATTTACAGTGAAACTGCTGCTTACGGACATATGGGACGTAAACCAGAAACTGTGACTAAAACTTTTTCTGCTCCTGGAGGAAACGAAAAAACAGTTACTGTTGAATTGTTTACATGGGAGAAACTTGATTTTGTTGATCAGGTAAAAACTGCTTTTGGATTATAAAATTAGATTATTTAGACTAACTTAGATTGTTAAACATCTTAGTTAGCTGAACATAAAAAAATCCGATTTCTAGAATTTAGAAATCGGATTTTTTATTTCATACTAAAGATTATTTATCAATACGTTCCGTTTTGCATTTTTGATAATGTTTCTCTTATTTCACTAGCCGTAACTTCTTCAACGTCTTTATTTAAATATTTTACTGCTAGAGCCTGAGTTGTAATTGCTTTTTCTTTTTGACCGTCTTTATAATACAACTGTGCCAATGTATCTAAATAATACGGATTGTTTTTTGTTACTACCAAACTGTATTCTGACCAAACAATAGCACTTTTTAGAAAAGCTGCATTTTGAGGTTTTAAAACCACAGTCCATGCCGTAGAATTACAAAGGTTTGAATGATAATCCTTAAAAGCATTCCATCCGTCATAAGAATAACTTGAAGTTGGATCTAATGAAGAATAAATGGCGTCTAATTTTTCAACCGGACTTCCTTTTTCTGAAGCTAAGTTTGAATCAAAATAAGTACTGAATTCTTTTAGGAAATTTGTGTTCGATCCGTCTTTATCTTCTATCTGGCTTAAATAATCAAAATAGTTTCTATACGATTCAAAATTTCCTTTTCCTAAAGCGATGATCTTTTTATAAATCGAAATATTCTTCTCTTTATTTACTTCGCCAGAAGCTCCTTCTTGAGAAATATAAATGTTTTGCTGTAATGCAGAAGAAATTTCAGAGACTACATTTCCTAAAGTATGTGTTTCTCCTTCTTTATTATTGAAGGCCTCGCGGTTTTCTTCAATTGCATCAGAATGCTTTAAAAGATAATCAATAGCCAGGTAATCAGTATCGTTTAAGATTCTGTCTTCGTTAAAAAGCTGTTTTGTAAACCCTTGGTTTTTGATTTCTTTTACAATTGTTTCTGCCAAATACAGGTTTGGTTTTGCATCTTTTTGATGCGCCTCGATCAGTTTTTTCCAGGTTTGAGCGATCTCTTTTTTATCTACTGCAGCTTTTGTAATTACAAATTCGGTAGAATTAGGATCATCTAAAGTATAATCTGAATCATAATCGTATGATGTTTCTAATACAGCTGCTTTATTAAAAGCTTTTATTAACTCGGCATCAGCAGCTTTTTTGTTTTTGAAGATTTTATCAATCGAAACAAAAGCATCTGCACGCAAAAGTTTTCTGTAAAAATCGCCATAATAATTAAGCTGATATGATTTGTCAGACAAATCAGATTTTGCAAGAGCTAATACATCTCCATTTCCGTTTAAAACAAACACACTCGGATCGTTTGTAATTTTATTGCTTTTCAGCCATTTTTTATCATCGTCTCCGGCCAAATAATAATTAAAAACATCATATTGAGGATTATATGCATCGTACATATTATATCCAGCCTGCGTTTCCTGCTCTTTTACAAAAGCATCAAAACTTTCTTTTGCCGACTTATTTTTGTTATTGGCTAAAACAACCAGAAATTTATTGTTATTCGCTTCTTTGGTCGATTCAATTGCTTTTTTAAGGTTATTTTCAATTTTCAGTTTGAAATCAAATTTTGTATAATTTGGATCAACTGCATAATCAACCACAGCCGCAGAAGCAACTGAATCAACAGCAGCAGCTCCGGTTCCATAATCTTCGTTTAAATAATCAGCTTTGCCGGGATAAGTCCAGTTTGAAACGATTTTATTTTCAAGAGGCGTAACTTTTGAAGTTTTTACAGGCTGAACGTCTTTTTCATTTTGAAATACCAACGGATTTTTTCCTCCTTTTTCAGAGATTTTCAACTCATTAGTTTTCCTGTCATAAAAACCGGCAATTTTTAAATCACCTAAAACCTCAAGCTCATAATTAATCGTTATTTCGGCAGCATCTTTTGGCAAAGCATATTTAGCCACATTGCTTTTTCCGTCATATTCTTCATAAACTAAGTATAAAAAATCTGCTTTGTCGATTTCAAATTCCAAATCAGTTTTTGTCCATTCAGGATCCAATTTAGTTTTGATATCCGAAAGTTTTTGATATTGAATATCCTCTGTACCTTTCTGAGTTCCTATATAAAAAGAATAATAGGACGGATCTAAAAATTTAATCTTAATATTTTTTGCTCTTTTATCATTAACAAATGACAGATCAAATCTGTTTTCTGAATTTGCATTTTTAATAAAAACTAACGAATCACCTTTAATTTCGTAACCTCCAGTATAGAAAACCAGTTCATATTTATTATCGTCTAATAAATTTAGTTTGATTTTCTGACCTTTGTTTGTAGATAAATAAGTGCCTTTTTCTATATTCTTAGTTTGAGAAAAAGACATCAAAATTCCAGAAGTAAATAGTAATAAACTCCAAATAAAATTTCGCATAATTTAAATTTTGGTTGTTAATATTGAACACAAAGATATTTGATTCTTACTAAAACTATACAGGAAAATGATAAATGATTGTAATTAAAATACTATAAATTATATTTCATCGAAAATATGATGTATCGCGGCTGTACAGTATATTGAGAGACTCTTGTTGAGAATTGCGAAAAACTGTCGTCGTTTAGATAAGTTGTATTCAATAAATTAGTGGCCGAAACTTTATACTCCCATTTGCTGTTTTTCTTTTGATAAATTAAACTGGCACTTAAAAAATCATATTCGTTATCAACCGTTTTATTTCCATTATAATAATGGTAGAATTCATATTCTGATACAAAAGAAAAACTATCCAAAAAGTAATAATCTAATCTTGCAAAAGGTTTGTCTGTATAATAAGTTGAGCCACTGTATTTATTAACTAAAAGATTATAACCAAACTCGATATTCGGCAGGTTTTTGTAATTTGTCGAGGCTCTAACGGTATAACTCTGCACAAAACTTTCTGTAGTCGCTAATTCATTATTTTGAATATTATTGAATTTTGACCAGTTTAAACTTGCATTTACAGACGCCTTGTAATTCTTTAAAAATGAACGTCCGTAATTTCCCATTCCACTAAAAGTTTCATCGGCTAAATTTGAATTATATGGCGATGACGACTGGTTAATTCCTGTAAACTCAGCCTTTGTTTTAATAGCATCCACTTTTTTAGTGTACGTTGCATTGGCAAAAATGTTCTCGAAATTAAACATATTATATTTAAAATAGCGAAGCGAATGCACTTGCGATGTTGCATTTTCTAAGAGACGATTTCCACGAAATAAACTACTGTAATCTGATAAAACGTAACCCGCCGCCAGCTGATTAATATCTGTAAAATCGTTTGTTAAAGAGAAATTATACGTCAGTGTTTCTGATTTTTTGATTTGATATAAAGCAAAGAAATCCGGTAGTATTTTAGTAAAGCTTTGAGAGTAATCTGTTCCCTCTTGTCTGTTTGTCATTTGGTAAGAATGTAAACTCACGCCAGGCGTCAACGTAAATTTTCCCGTTAGAATTTTATAGTGGAATCCCACAAAAGCGTCATCAAACCTGTAATCTACATCATTATTATTTTCCGGTGTATTCAAATCATTTCTGTCTCCATTATCTAACATTTGAAAAATATGAGAATTGAAATTTTGGTACGAATATGTATTTCCTAAAGTAATATTGAAGTTACTTTTTGGCGTAACCATATAATAGTAATCTAATTTTGCATCAAGTTTATTGGTTTTTACAAAACGATTTTGATTTAAATCATTTCTATTCTGATCCGGAATATATCCCGAAAAGTCGAACGGCTGCGATTGCAGGTTCGCATTATAAAACGGATTTTCGTCCTGATATAAATGCTGCATTTCAAAAGCAAAAACATTCTTTTCACTTTGTGTGTAATACAAACTCAGGTTTTGATTTACTGATGTTGGATCTTGCTTTTTGCCCGTTAAAATAGTTTCGACTGCTGAAACATTATTTACAACAGATTCACGAAGTAAATTTGTATCTTCATCCTGTTTTGATATCTTGGTTAAAATGTCATAATCAAACTGAAATTTCGTATTTGGTTTATAGCTTGAACTCAGTTTAAACAATCCCAAATTGTTTTTTTGATGCGTTAATTCATCTCTCTTCTGCTGATCTCCAGAATCTAAAATTGTTGTCTGCGATTTGGTTTCTAAATCTGTTTTTGAAGAAGAAAGAATTCCAAAACCGCTTAAATTCCATGTTTTTGATGGCGAATAAGAGAAATTTGTCGCACCAAATTTGGTTTCAATTTCTTTTGCGCGATTGTTTCTTAAAACCGAAATCCCTAAATCATTTGATGAAACATTAAAAGAGCTCCCGCCTTTTTTCATCATATTTTTAAATCCGCCCGTAAACTTAAAATAATCCTGCGCCGTAAGGGGCAGTTCTCCAATATTATTAAAATTGGTAATTAAATTGATACTGTATTTGGGACTGTAATAAAATAATTTTGGATTAATAATATAACGGCTGTCGAGTTCTGCAACACCAATTCCGGCCGTAACATCTCCAAACCAAAAATTCTTTTTACCTTCTTTCAGTTTAATGTTCATCGCCACATTTTCCTGATCGTTTTCAAGACCTTTTAAAGCACTTACTTCGTTGTAATTTCTTAAAACCTGAACTTTGTCAATAGCATCTGCAGGAATATTTTTAACGCCTAGTTTGGTATCTCCGTCAAAAAAATCTTTTCCTTCCACCATTAATTTGCTTACTTTTTTTCCTTCAACCTCAATTTCCCCGTCGGCATTTACCTCAACGCCGGGCAGTTTTTTCAGGACATCTTCAAGCTTTTTTTCGGTTCCGGATTTAAAAGAATCCGCATTGTAAACTATGGTATCCCCTTTTATAGAAACAGGCATTTCACGAACGATTTCGACACTTTCGAGTTCTATTCCTGTGCCGTCCAAAACAATATTCTGAACCATGTTTTCGGCTTTGGTTGAAACCGCAATTTCTTTCGATTTCATTCCCAGATAACTTACTTTAACCGTATAAGAAGCATTTGGTTTTAAAGTCAGTTGAAATTTTCCTTTATCATTTGTAATTCCGTACGAATCCATTGCTTTTGTAGCATTGTTAACAGCCATAATATTGGCCATCTCTAACGGATTTTTTTGTTCGTCCTGAATAAATCCATCGAAACGAACACTTTGCGAAAAGGATATAGAAGTAAAAAGTAAGGTAAATAAAAAAACTATCTTATTCATTATCAGAATATTGGAATTTAATCCCGAAGCTTCGGGATTTTTTTGGAATTTTATAGATTTTATCTTCCCATTGGCGGAGGCCCGCCGGCACGTCCGCGGTTCATTTCTCTAAATTCTTCCATTTTTTTAATCACCGTTTCGTCGTAATCTTTTTGAGAAATTACTTTTCCTTTTTTTGATGGTTTTATCTCGACTTTATCTTTAGCATTCAAAACAATTTTAGAACATAAAATGACTGTTTTTCCATCATTTACTTCTAAAATTAACCCCGGTAATCCCCAATAATTTTCTGGTCCCTGATTAATCGGAATTTCCGGCGTATACCAAGCGGTAACTGTAATTTCTTTTGGTATCTCAAAATTGTCTTCAAAATTTGTTTTTGTTTCTCCCGATGTCTTTTTGACCTCATCTTTTTTATCATTATTTTTAGGTCTGAAGTTTCTAAAATCGGTTTTACTGGCTTCTTTAACTGCTGTTGCTTTAAAACAATTGTAACCTCCAATTTGTTTGGTTTCCTGTTCCAGTTTCCAGTTTAATTTTGGCAGAGAATCAACAACCAGAAATTCTTTCCCCATAAATTCTTTATCAACGGTATACGATTTTGTTTTGACATCTTTATAAAAAGTTCCGCCGCCGCCCATCATCGAACTCATCATAACTCGAAAACCGCCTTGCTGTCCCGGAGCTTCGAGTTTTTCTTCTTCTTTATAAATTGAAGCAGTTTTGTCAAAATTCAATATGAAAGTTTTCTCAAGCATTTGTTTCATGCGCTCTTCCATGTTTTTCTGCATTTCTGGCGTTATATCCCGGTTTCCAGCCCGCATTCCTTCAAATTTAGGCGCCTGGGTTTTAGATTCATAAACGGCCATTCCCTGAAAATCTTTTTGTGCGTGTACTTGTGTAAAAGCAAATACTAAAAGTAAATATGATAGTTTTTTCATGTAGTTATATTTAAAAGGTTGTGAAGTCAAGTAAAACTTACATTCAAATTTATTACTAATTTTAAGATACTGAAAATTAAATATATCAATGCCAAAATGGTATCGACAAAATTGCTTATTTGTAAGACTATTCTATTTTATAAAGGTTTAAACTCAAAAAACTGCCAAAACTCTAATTTTAAGATATTCTTTAGCGTAGTTTTTGTACTTTGGCTTATGAAATTATACTATTATGAGTAAAACGATACGCCAAATTTTATTACTGCTGTTTATTGTGTGTTCGTTTTCACCTTTTTTTGGACAAAACCAAAAAATAAATGCTTCTGTAATTTCGAAATTCAAGATTGATACTGATGAATTTATTGGTTATGATTCTTTTGGATATTCTTATCAGATAAAAAACAATGTTTTTAGCAAAATAAAAGGGAGTGAAATTTTTGAATACAAGAATGTTTCTTTAGGAAATATTACAAAAGTAGATATTCAGAATCCGCTTAAAATCGTTTTATTCTACGAAGATTTTAACAGCGTTGTTTTATTGGATAATCAATTGAATAAAATGACAGAAATTAATTTTTCGCAAAATACAATTCCAATCGTTGTCAGCGCCATTGGAATGTCGACTCAAAACCAGCTTTGGGTTTTTAATACTTTAAATCAACAGATCGGGCTTTTTGATTATTTGAAAAATGAATATAAAACGGTTTCAATTCCGTTAACTGAAGGTATAAAATATTACCAAACCGACTTTAATACTTTTTATTGGATTGATAAAAAAAACAATTGGTTTTCATGTGATATTTTTGGAAAAATTTCAAGTTTGGGCAATGTTGCTGATTTTGATAAAATAGAAATAATTTCTCCTCAAAAATTCATTTTCAGCAAAGCTAACTCTTTGTATTTGAGAGAAAATACCAACACATTTTCTGAAATTGAAGTTTTAGAAAAATCGTTTGACAAATTCTATTACAAAGACCAAATTTTATCTATTTTTACAACTAAAGAAATTGTAAATTATAAAATCGTAATACCGTAATGCACATAGCAATAGCAGGAAATATAGGCGCAGGAAAAACTACATTAACTAAATTATTAGCCAAACATTTTAAATGGGAGCCTCATTATGAAGATGTTGTTGATAATCCGTACTTAGATGATTTTTACCATCAAATGGAACGCTGGTCATTTAATTTACAAATTTATTTCCTGAACAGCCGTTTTCGTCAGGTGCAGCAAATTCGTGAAAGCGGAAAAAAAATCATTCAGGACAGAACAATTTATGAAGATGCTTATATTTTTGCTCCCAATTTATATGCCATGGGATTGATGACAAGCCGTGATTTTGAAAATTACACGTCTTTGTTTGAATTAATGGAATCTTTGGTAAAAGCACCGGATTTATTGATTTATTTAAGAAGTTCTATTCCTAATCTTGTCGGACAAATCCATAAACGCGGACGCGAATACGAAAACTCAATTTCTATTGATTATTTAAGCCGTTTGAACGAAAGATATGAAGCATGGATTCAAACGTACACTAAAGGAAAGTTATTGATTATTGATGTTGATAATATTAATTTTGTTGATAATCCTGAGGATTTAGGAAACATCATTAATAGAATTGATGCTGAACTTAACGGGTTATTTTAAAACACGAATTTCACAGATTTGCACGAAATAAAAAAATGCCACTAAATAATTTTAGAGGCATTTTTTATGTTTTATAAAACTTTGACTAAGTCATTTTATTTTGCAGTAGCTGCGCTGATTTTTGCTTCAACTTCTTCTTCTGTTCCTTCGTAAACTTCTCTGGTTGTTTTACCATTTTCAGTTTTAGTTACAGTTCCGGTAGTTTTACCGTTGTCATTTCTTAAATCAACACGAACAGATTTTTTCTCATATTTATTTGTGTCAAAACAATCTGTTTTTTGATATTTTCCGCTTGCATCAAAATGTGCTAAACATTTTGCTGTTTCTTCTTCAGTACAGCCTTTTTCTTTACACATTTTAATACATTCTTCTTTTGTCATTCCTGATAAATCTCCACATTTAGAAACTCCTCCGGCATGCATTTCGGTTTTTGCACAACAAGAAGCTTTTCCTGCAATATCAGATGACGAATGTCCTTCTCCTAAAATTGGTGCAACAACTAATCCAATCAAACAAGTTAATTTAATTAAGATGTTCATTGATGGTCCAGATGTATCTTTAAACGGATCTCCAACTGTATCTCCGGTTACGGCAGCTTTGTGCGCATCAGAACCTTTATAAGTCATTTCGCCGTTGATCATAACTCCTGCTTCAAAAGATTTTTTAGCATTGTCCCAAGCTCCCCCGGCATTGTTTTGGAAAACTGCCCAAAGAACTCCGGAAACTGTAACTCCGGCCATATATCCTCCTAACATTTCAGCAATTAGCTGATTGTTATCTGCGTAAACTAATTTTCCTAAAAGTACAATTGCAATTGGAAAACCAATCGTTAAAATTCCCGGAAGCATCATTTCGCGTAAAGCAGCTTTTGTAGAAATTTCAACACATTTTCCGTATTCCGGTTTTCCGGTTCCTTCCATAATTCCCGGAATTTCCTTAAACTGGCGACGCACTTCATAAACCATATCCATCGCTGCTTTTCCAACAGAATTCATTGCTAAAGCAGAGAAAACCACCGGAATCATTCCACCGACAAATAACATCGCTAAAACTGGCGCTTTGAAGATATTGATTCCATCAATTCCTGTAAACGTTACATATGCTGCAAATAATGCTAATGAAGTCAAGGCTGCAGATGCAATCGCAAATCCTTTTCCGGTTGCTGCAGTTGTGTTTCCAACAGAATCTAAAATATCGGTTCTTGTGCGAACTTCTTTTGGTAATTCGCTCATTTCGGCGATTCCTCCGGCGTTATCAGAAATTGGCCCAAAAGCATCAATTGCTAACTGCATTGCTGTTGTTGCCATCATTGCCGAAGCTGCTAAAGCTACTCCATAAAATCCTGCTAAAGCATACGAGATCCAAATTGCCACTGCAAACAATAATACGGTTGGAAAAGTAGAAATCATTCCCGTTGCCAGACCTGCGATTACGTTTGTTCCTGCTCCTGTAGATGATTTTTGAACAATCGCCAAAACTGGTTTTGTCCCTAATCCTGTATAATATTCTGTTACGGATGAAATAGCGCCCCCCACAACTAATCCGACTAATGTTGCATAGAAAACACGCAATGATGAAATGGCTTTTGATCCTTCTCCAAAGAAAGTCATCTGCATGGTTTCAGGAAGCATGTGTTTCACCAGGAAGAAGCAAGCCACGGCAGTTAAAACAATCGAAACCCAGTTTCCTATATTTAATGCTTTCTGCACTTGTGCTTCTTTTGCATTATCATCTGAAATTTTTACTAAAGTTGTTCCTATAATAGAAAATAAAATTCCGAAACCGGCAATCGCCATTGGAAGCAAAATAGGACCAATTCCGCCAAAAGCGTCATTGATGTTTCCTCCCATATCTTTTATAACATAGTTCCCTAGAACCATTGCTGCAAGGACTGTTGCAACGTAAGACCCAAATAAATCAGCTCCCATACCTGCAACGTCTCCCACATTATCACCTACGTTATCGGCAATTGTAGCAGGGTTACGCGGATCATCTTCCGGAATTCCAGCTTCTACTTTACCCACTAAATCGGCACCAACGTCTGCTGCTTTTGTATAGATTCCACCTCCAACTCTGGCAAAAAGTGCAATTGATTCTGCCCCAAGAGAAAATCCTGCTAAGGTTTCTAAAACAACGGTCATTGTTTCTGTATCTTTCCAAACCCCGCCAGAAAATAAATTAAAGAAAATTATAAAAAAAGTAGTTAAACCCAGAACTGCAAGACCTGCAACGCCCAGCCCCATTACGGTTCCGCCGCCAAAAGATACTTTTAATGCCTGCGGTAAACTTGTACGCGCCGCCTGTGTTGTTCTAACGTTTGTTTTGGTTGCGATTTTCATACCTATATTACCTGCGTAAGCCGAAAATAATGCGCCAAAAATAAATGCAATTACGATTAATAAATGTGTTTTTACACCCGGAATAAAGGTAATTCCTGCCAAAGCTAAACTTGCAATAATAACGAAAATCGTTAATAGTTTATATTCGGCTTTTAAGAAGGCTAAGGCTCCTTCGTAGATGTAATCTGAAATCTCTTTCATTTTACCGTCTCCGGCGTCTTGTTTTAAAACCCAAGTCCTTTTTATTCCCATGAAAAGTAATCCTAAAACTGCCATGACAATTGGCAGGTAAATCATAAATGCATTCATAATATATTAATGGTTTTGGTTAATAGTCAACAATCTAACAAAAACGAATTTAAACAAAAAAGCAATACTCCTGACGGCAGTATTGCTTTTTTTATAATAGAATAAGGTTAAAATTATTTAATACTAAATAATCCAGCCGGTTTATTTTCAATATCATCAAAACGCTTTGTACACTCAGCAATAATTGCGTAAGCTTCTTTTACGTCTCCCCATCCTTCTACATCAACTTTTTTGTGCTCAAGATCTTTATACACCTGGAAGAAATGCTCGATTTCTTTTACTAAGTGAGGGTTAATATCAGAAAGATCGTTTAATGAATTCCAAATTGGATCTGAAACTGGTACACAAATAATTTTCTCGTCTGGTCCTTTATCATCTGCCATGTGGAAAACACCAATTGGTTTTACTTCCATAACACATCCAGGAAAAGTTGGTTCGTTTACTAAAACCAATACATCAAGAGGATCGCCGTCAAGCGCTAAAGTTTCAGGAATAAATCCATAATCTGCAGGGTACATCATTGAAGAGAATAACATTCTGTCGAAACGCATTCTTTTGATTTCAAAATCGTACTCATATTTATTTCTGCTTCCTCTTGGTATTTCGATTAATACATCGAAAGTTGTTAGTTTGTCTGCGGTCATTTTCGTTTTTTATTATATCTATAATTTCGACTGCAAAAGTAACTAAACAATCCTTTTTTACAATGAAAAAAGTATATTAATCTGTGTATTTATACATTAATTAATATACTTTTCTTTTTATATAACAGACAGTTAATATGTAACTTTCCTATTTCGCTTATTTAAGTAATAATGCCATAGTAAATATGTCGCATAAGATCGGTACGGACTCCATTGTTCTGCATGGATTTCCATTTCTTGTTTGTCGTGAATATCAAGCAATTCTTTGATCGTATTTATGACTGCAATATCGCCTAACGGAATCAAATCCGGCTCCTGAAGACAGAACATTAAATAGATATCAATTGTCCAGTTTCCAATTCCTTTTAATTTAATTAATTCTTCGCGAACTTGTTTTGCCGATTTTGAAGCCAGACTTTCGACATCCAGTTCTTTATTTAAAATTGCTTCGGCTAAAATCTTGATGTATTTTGTTTTTTGGCGGCTAACTCCAAGACTTCTATATTCTTCATCCGGCAAAATGACCATTGTTTCAGGATTGCAGGTTGTATAGGATTTTATTTTTAAGAATGTGGCTTTCGCCGAATCAATAGAAACCTGCTGTTCGAGAATTAATAAAACTAAAGTTTCAAAACCCTGCGGACGCTTTGGAATTGGCGGAAGTCCGTATTTTTCTATTATTTCACGAAATACTGGATTTTTATTGGTCAGAAAATCGATGGCTTCCTGCATAAGATATTTTTAAGTTTATTTCAAAATTAAATAAAAAATCTCGTAAAGACGCGAAGGTTTTTTGCACACAGATTCTGCAGATTTAAGCAATTTTTTCAACCTGAAACTATTTAATCTCCGCTTATCAGCTCAAATCTGCAAAATCTGCGTGAACCAAAAATATTTAAACATAAAAAAGCCGCAAAGATTTTAAACCTTCGCGACTTTGTAACTTTGATCCTTTGTACCTTATATAATTAGAAATAGAATCCGAAAGATCCTTTTATAGCAAATTTGGCAGCATCAGGCATGTTTAAATAACTTCCTCTCCAGGAAAAATCAAGGCGGAAAACTTTGAAGATATTTCCAATTCCGGCGTTGTATTCCCAATACACATTTTCTGGTGCATTGTATGGTAATCCCGAAGCATTAATAGCACGATTCGCATCAGAAATTGTTCCGTGAACAGCTTTAACTCCAACAAATTCTCTCCAGTTCAACTTTCGCATAAATGGAATTCTGGCAAACAATCTTCCTCCAAAATCATGATTCCATTGCAAAGTTGTATATTGATCGGTTACGAATTCGTAGAAATTCAGGTTACTAAACGTATTTTCAATCGTAAAATAAGTTTGGTTACCCGGAATTACACTCATTAATCCTAACGGAATTGTACCAAATGTTTTCCCAGTTTCTAAAATAATATTAGATCTTCCTAAAGGCCCAATCATAATTGGCTGCTTATAAAAAATCTGAATTTTTTCGTAAGCAAAATCACTGTCCATAACTCCTTTTAAACCGTAACTAAAGTTAACAAAGAAATGACTGAAAGGGCTGTCAACCAAATCTCTTTCAACTCCGTAACCAATAGTTTTACGGTTTGGCATATATTCAAACTGAATATTGGCTTCTGATTGTTTTACATCGCTTTTTATCACACCGGCAGGATTTGCTGCACTTGGCAAAGTTGTATAGTAATCTAAACTAAATGTTTTAGATGCCGATTCTAATGTTCGATACGAAAACCCAGCCTGAACTATAAAATTCTTTTTAGGCTCCATTTCTACAGAAATGTTACTTAAATTTATATTGGTCAATTTTCCGTTACTTCCGGTTGTAAACAAGGCAGAAGACGCAAAACTTCGTCCTAAAATATCATTTGTTGTGGTTAAACTTGCACCAATTTGTTCGATGTCGCGTCTGTTTCCTCCGGAAATAATAACTCGTTTTTTCTTATCGACCATCCATTTTCCAGAAACCCCGTATTTGAATTTACTGTCGTCAAATCCGTAAGCTGTATAAGCTTGTATACGCCAAGGATCATTTGGCCCAAAATAAGTTCGCCCTCCTACTCTTATTCTTAAACCTTCAACTTCGTTATAACCAAATGTGGAGAAAATTGGTCCGTAATCGAAGTTTTTAAATTCGATATAACCACTTCCCAGGATGGAGACGAGATTATACAACTGCTTAAATCGCTTGACGGTCTGCAGCGTATCGAGCATTTTATAAATCCCCGCTTCGTCTTTATTTAATTGCTCAAAACGATTTTCTTCCCAAAATTCCGGCGGTCGCTCATAGACCGCGTTGTCTATGAAATTAACTTCTTCTTTGTAGAATTTCTCGGGTTTTTGAATGTTGAATTTATGGTTACGATATAATGTCGTTCGTTTTCCATAAACCCCTTTTGATTTTTCTTTTTTATTCAAAGCAAAATCAGACATCATATAATCTCTCGTCAATAGAAAAACAGAGTCATTCTGTACCTCAAATTCCTGTTCGATATAAATGTCTTTTACCCAGTTAATATTGGCACTTTTAGTAACGCCCATATTAATTTTCTTAATTGCAAAAGTAGAATCATTTACCCAAAAATCTCCTTTAAAGGTTAATTCGTTTTTACGTCTCGGATAAAAAACAATATTAAAACACCATTTTTTGTCTATAAAAGCGCTGTCTTTCAATACGTAATTGTAAACATCGATTCCGGTTCTTGAAAGCGGACTTGTAAAACTTTTATCAAAAAATTTAAGGTGGTTGTCGTAAATATTATAATCTGAATAAAGGTCTTTTACAAAAGCTAAAATCTGCTGATTTCCGTTGAAACCAGACATTTTATTTCCTGTAATATTTTCTTTTACTTTCTTTAATTTATTATCGCCGTAAACATCATAAACAGATTCGTTAATGAATATTGGAAGATACGTTTTTCCGGTAACATCAGATGTATCTACGTGATTAAAAACAAACTCCATTCCTTTAAAGAGTTTATTTTTCATAAAAGCACTGTCAATCGTGTTCATGTCAAACTCGACTTTCTCATACTTCTGCATTTGATACTGATTGAATTGGTAAAGTCCGTTTTTACGCTTTCTTTCCCATATTTTCCTCAAAATATCAAGCGCCGGATTGTTCTTTTTTGATGTTTTTCCGGTATAAATTACAACTTCATTAAGAGCTTCCGGCTCACTTAAAATGATTTTAAAATCATAATTTACTGTTTTTTCTAAAGGAACTTCTTTGTCTGAAAATCCAGCAGAACTAACTAATAAAGCGGTATACGTATTTGGGGATTCGAGATAAAAACGACCATCTTCGTTAGAAACGATTCCTGTGTTCGAACCTTTAAAAACAACATTTGCAAAAGGTATCGGCTGATTAGACTTGTCCAAAACAATTCCGCTCACTTTCGTTTGTGCAGTAGCAATAGCCGCAAATGCGAATACAAAAAATAGGCTGAGTAAAATTATTCTTTTCATTGTCTGGGCAAAAAAAAACTTCATCAATTAATAAATGAATGATGAAGTTTTATGAGTATTCTAAATGTGTATTATTTGTATAACACTTTTTTAACTGCTTTTACTACATCACCTGCATTTGGTAACCAGTCTTTTAATAATACTGGAGAGTAAGGTGCAGGAGTATCTGCAGTTGTTATACGTTGAATTGGCGCATCAAGGAAATCAAATGCTTGTTCCTGAACGATATAAGTGATCTCTGATGAAATACTGGCAAAAGGCCAGGCTTCTTCAAGAATTACTAAACGGTTTGTTTTTTTAACAGATTTAAGAATCGCATCTTTATCCATAGGACGAACTGTTCTTAAGTCGATAATCTCACAAGAAATCCCTTCTTTAGCTAATTCATCAGCAGCAATAAAAGCTTCTTTGATGATTTTTCCAAAAGAAACAATAGTTACATCTTTTCCTTCACGTTTAATATCAGCAACTCCTAGTGGAATTGTGTATTCTCCGTCTGGCACTTCACCTTTGTCACCATACATTTGCTCAGATTCCATGAAAATAACTGGGTCATTATCGCGAATTGCAGATTTTAAAAGTCCTTTTGCATCATAAGGAGTTGAAGGCACAACAACTTTAAGACCCGGAGTGTTTGCAAACCAGTTTTCTAAAGCTTGTGAGTGAGTTGCTCCTAATTGACCTGCAGAAGCAGTTGGTCCGCGGAAAACGATTGGCACATTAAATTGTCCACCTGTCATTTGACGCATTTTAGCAGCATTATTTATAATTTGATCAATACCAACTAAACAGAAGTTGAATGTCATATATTCTACAATTGGTCGGTTACCGTTCATTGCAGAACCTACTGCAATTCCTGTAAAACCAAGCTCAGCAATTGGAGTATCGATTACTCTTTTTTCACCAAACTCAGCAAGCATTCCTTTTGAAGCTTTGTATGCTCCGTTGTATTCTGCAACTTCTTCGCCCATTAAATATATGGATTCATCGTGACGCATTTCTTCGCTCATCGCTTCACAAATGGCCTCTCTAAATTGTATTGTTCTCATATTTTATTTGTATGTTGAATTTTCTGAAGAGCAAAAATAAATATTTTAAATAACTTAAAAGCATAAATTGAATTTAAAATCGCATGAAGTTCTTTCTCTCTTTAGCTTTTAACTTTTAAAATATTATTGTGATATTTACGAAATCGATATAATAGACGTATAACTCACACTTAATTTGCCAAATCTTTTTTTTTTGACAAACTTTACTCTATTTGTTTAATTCCTCTTCCTCATAAATTCTTTGATAAGAACGGCTAAAACCAAAAATTAGTATTTATCAGCCTAAACTTTAACCATTGTTTAATCTTCAAAAATTGCAAAATTCCTAACAATCAGACAAAATGAATGCTTCTTTATTTTAAGATTCCGATGAAAACCACCTCAAAACACATAATCTTCGAAATCGTAATAGTTTTAAAAAATATTATGCGTGCATAGTATAATTATTCCAAATTAAATTCTAAATTTGTAAAAGCATATTACAAATTCAAAATATATACTTTATGAAAATATTAGTTTGCATCAGCCATGTGCCTGATACTACTTCAAAAATTAACTTCTCCAATGGTGATTCAGAATTCGATACCAATGGTGTACAATATGTAATTAATCCTAATGATGAGTTTGGACTTACACGTGCTATCTGGTTCCAAGAACAGCAAGGTGCAAATGTAACAGTTGTAAATGTTGGAGGTCCTGATACTGAACCAACATTGCGTAAAGCATTGGCAATTGGTGCAAACGAAGCAATACGTGTAAACGCAAACCCAACTGACGGATTTTTTGTTGCAAAACAATTAGCTGAAGTAATTAAAAATGGCGGATACGATCTTGTAATTGCAGGAAAAGAATCTCTTGATTATAATGGTGGAATGGTTCCTGGAATGATTGCCGGAATTTTAGGCTCTAATTTTTTAAATTCTTGCACCTCTTTAACTGTTGATGGAAACAATGTAAAAGCTGTTCGTGAAATCGACGGTGGAAAAGAAACTGTAAGCACTACGCTGCCTTTAATTATTGGTGGTCAAAAAGGTCTTGTTGAAGAAAAAGATTTACGTATCCCGAACATGAGAGGAATCATGACAGCAAGAACTAAAGCTTTAACTATTCTTGAGCCAGTTGACGCTCCTATAAATACAAAAGCGGTAAAATTTGAAAAACCAGCCCCAAAATCAGCAGTGAAATTAGTTTCTGCAGATAATTTAGATGAGTTAATCAATTTATTACACAACGAAGCGAAGGTTATTTAAGATTGCAGATTGCAATACTAAATCTACATTTTGATTCACTTCAAAATCTAAAATCAATAATCTTTTTAGATTTCATTTTCAAAAATCTGAAATCTGAAATCTAAAATCTAAAATCTAAAATCTAAAATTGTTATGTCAATATTAATATATGCAGAATCTGCAGAAGGAAAATTTAAAAAAGTAGCTTTCGAATTAGCTTCTTACGCAAAAAAAGTAGCTGAATCTTTAGGAACAACTGTTACAGCTTTAACTGTAAACATCAGCGACGCAAGTGAATTAGGTAAATACGGAGTTGATAAAGTTTTAAAAGTAAACAATGATAAATTAGCCGGTTTTACAGCTAAAGCTTATGCCGATGTAATCAAACAGGCTGCTGAAAAAGAAGGGACAAAAGTAGTTTTACTTTCTTCTACAACAGACAGTATTTATCTTTCATCATTAGTTGCCGTAGCTTTAAATGCCGGTTTTGCATCAAATGTTGTTGGATTACCAGTTAGCACTTCACCTTTTCAGGTAAAAAGAAATGCTTTTTCAAACAAAGCTTTCAATATCACAGAAATTTCTACAGATGTAAAAGTTCTTGGTTTAGCTAAAAACTCTTACGGAATTTTCGAAAGTGCAGGATCTGCATCTGAAGAAGATTTTAATCCAACAATTGGCGACAATGACTTTGGAGTAAAAGTAGAATCAGTAGAAAAAGTTACCGGAAAGGTTTCTATCGCTGATGCTGATATCGTAGTTTCTGGCGGACGCGGATTAAAAGGTCCTGAAAACTGGGGATTAATCGAAGATCTTGCTGCTGTTCTTGGTGCTGCAACTGCTTGTTCTAAACCCGTTTCAGATTTAGGATGGAGACCTCACAGCGAGCACGTTGGACAAACAGGAAAACCAGTTGCAACTAATTTATATATTGCAATAGGAATTTCTGGAGCTATTCAGCATATTGCGGGTATTAACTCTTCAAAAGTAAAAGTAGTAATCAATAATGATCCTGAAGCTCCTTTCTTTAAAGTTGCTGATTATGGTGTTGTTGGCGATGCTTTTGAAATTGTTCCTAAATTAACAGAGAAATTAAAAGCTTTCAAAGCTCAGCATTCTTAATTCAAAATTCTCTTCAAAAATATAGCTGCCTAAAAACAAGATATCGTATCTTTGTTTATAGGCAGCTTTTTTGTTCCATATTTTTTGATTAAAATTGCACTTTTATTTTCCAATCAAAAAATCATTAAAATGAGGCGCTAAGTGCCTTTTTTACAAACATATATGAGTCTAGTTAAATTATCCATAAAAGGGATTTCATACAGTCAAACTCAAAATGGCGCTTATGCCTTAATTTTGAATGAAGTTGACGGTGAAAGAAAATTACCTATCGTTATTGGTGCTTTTGAAGCCCAATCGATCGCTATTGCCTTAGAAAAAGAAATAAAACCACCACGCCCGTTAACTCACGATTTATTTAAAAATTTTGCTGAAAGATTTGACATAGTCGTAAAACAAGTTATCATTCACAAATTAGTAGACGGCGTTTTTTACTCGAGTTTAATCTGCGAAAGAGATAAAATCGAAGAAATTATCGATGCCAGAACTTCTGACGCAATCGCTTTGGCTTTGCGTTTCAACGCACCGATTTTTACTTATAAAAACATTTTGGACAAAGCCGGAATTTATTTGAAATCAAACACTTCAGAATCAGACCAAGGCTCTCAGGAAATTGATGATGTACTTTCTAACCCTGAAACTTTTGGGCATGAAGAAGAAACGAATCAATCTGGAGATGTTTACGCAAAACATACTTTGCAAGAGCTGAACGAATTGTTAGATCAGGCCGTTTCTCAGGAAGATTACGAAAAAGCAGCCAAAATCAGGGACGAAATCTCGAAAAGATAATTTTTAAGGCTGTAAGCCTTAAGCTTTAGGCAATAAGCTTAAAGCGCAAAACATAAAAAACAAGCTTAAAGCATTAGGAAAAAGCCTAAAGCATAAAGCTTAAAGCCTAAAGCAACAATGAAACAATACTTAGATTTAGTAAAACACGTTTTAGAAAACGGCAATCAAAAAGGAGATCGTACCGGAACCGGAACAAAAAGTGTTTTTGGTTACCAAATGCGTTTTGATTTAAGTGAAGGTTTCCCAATGGTTACGACCAAAAAATTACATTTAAAATCGATTATTTACGAATTGCTTTGGTTTTTAAAAGGCGATACAAACATAAACTACCTTCAGGAAAACGGAGTAAAAATATGGGATGAATGGGCAGATTCTAATGGTGATTTAGGACCTGTTTACGGACATCAATGGAGAAACTGGAATAGCGAAGAAATTGACCAGATTTCTGAATTAATTACGGAATTAAAAACAAATCCAAACAGCCGAAGAATGTTGGTTTCGGCATGGAATCCTTCGGTTCTGCCAGATACAAAAAAATCTTTTGAGGAAAATGTAGCCAACAACAAAGCGGCTTTGCCTCCTTGTCATGCTTTTTTTCAATTTTACGTTGCAGCTCCAGATTTAGAAAAAGGAGAAACTAAAGGAAAACTGTCTTGTCAATTATACCAGCGAAGTGCCGATATCTTTTTAGGAGTTCCTTTTAATATTGCTTCTTATGCATTGTTCACGATGATGATTGCGCAGGTTTGCGATTTAGAGCCAGGTGAATTTATTCATACATTTGGTGACGCACATATTTACAATAATCATTTTGAGCAATTAAAATTGCAATTATCCCGTGAACCAAAACCATTACCAAAAATGATTTTAAATCCGGAGATTAAAAACATTTTTGATTTTGATTTCAGTGATTTTACACTTTTAGATTATGATCCGCATCCTGCAATAAAAGGAAGTGTTGCAGTATAATTATAAAAAAATCCGCTGAAAATTTTCAAGCGGATTTTTTTATACAACTAAAACACTATTTTCACTTCCGGCATAATCATTCCATTTGTAAAAATCTGCTTCAGGATCATTAACATAAGTACCGTCGATTACGTATTTAAATTCGTAAATCGCGTCTTTAACCAAATCATAAGTAGCTTTAAAAGTTCCGTTTTTCAACTTGCTTAAAGTTCCTTCTTCAACATTCCAGTTATTAAAATCTCCAACAACTGCTGCCGAATCAGCATCTTTTGCATCTATTGAAAATGTAACTTTAACTACTGGTTTCGTTTTGATAAATTGTTTTTTCAAAGACATAACTATTTAGTTTTTAGATTTCTACAATAAAATTACACAAATTCAGATGAACATTCGACAGCGCCATAACGATTTATGATTATAGTAAAAACTGTATATTATTTTAATTAGATTTATAATTTAATGGGTTTTTTTTTACGCTTTTCAAATTCTAAGAACATTTTGAAACAAATATTATACAGTCAAAATATGAAGTTTTGAAAATAAATTTTAACTTTATAATCTCATTTTTATCTTATGGAAAAAGAAGTGCACGAACAATATGAATATGCCAGAAAACGATTAAGACAAAAAAAGGTCTTATATTTTCATTTTGTTCTTTTCCTGCTGGGGAGTTTATTTTTATTTATTGCCAATAAATTTTTTGGTTTTGGCGAAGGAACTACTCAAAACTGGTGTATTTGGGGCATTACTATCTGGCTCTTTATCTTTATTTTACATTTCATAAAAGTCTATATTACAGATCGTTTTATGAATAAAAAATGGGAAAGAGAACAAATTGACCGGCTTGTTGCCTTACAGCAAAAGAGAATCAGTCAATTAGAATCGAAAATAAACGAAGACACAGAGAATAAAATTTAGTTAAACACAACATGATTATAATGATAGCGGCTGTTGCCGAAAATAATGCTCTGGGAAAAAACAATGATTTAGTCTGGCATTTGCCAAATGACTTTAAAAGATTTAAATCCCTTACGACAAATCATCATATTATTATGGGGAGAAAAACTTTTGAAAGCTTCCCTAAACCTTTGCCAGACCGCACCCATATTGTTATAACCCGTCAAACAGATTATAATCCGGAAGGATGCATTGTTGTAGACAGTATTGAAAAAGCTATTGCATTATGTCCCGAAAATGAAGATTCGTATATTATTGGCGGTGGAGAAATCTATAATCTGGGTTTGCCTTTTACTGATATAATTGAAATTACCAAAGTACATCATACTTTTGATGCTGATACTTTTTTTCCTAAAATCAGTAAGAGTGAATGGCAGTTAGTAGAATCTGAAGAAAATTTTAAAGATGAAAAACATCTTTATGATTATACTTATGAAACTTACATTCGAAAATAAATAAAAAAACACCCTCTTTTGGAGGATGTTTTTTAAAAACGATTGACTTTTAGTCTTGACTCGCTCAAGAAATAGTTTTTGTAAAAATCTCAAATGAAAAAAAAAACACTTGAAATAAATGAATAACATTTAATGTTAATTGAGAACGAGTCTCAAAAGCGCCTTTAATAACAAATACCACTAAGATATTAAAGGCAAGAAAATTAAAATTTCCAAAAACAAATTTAATCCTAAGAACGTACTTCGCACTTTTTAAAATAGTATTCCCCCAAGAACAACACTTTAAAAACTACCACTTGAACAAATGACTGCCAGTGCAAAAAAATGCAACCATTTGATTAAGTCAATGTGAAACTATCAATCATTAAAATTTCATCATTTTTACTTTGACAAAGTTGGGTATAAAATCAGCCGGACACAATACCCACTTTTGGTGATTTTTTAAAAATACCCACTTTTGGTGATGTTTAAGTAAGTACCAAAAAATTGGTTTAGTCTGTCTTCCAGAACATTTAATTGACAATTTAAAAAACTCAATTACAGTTAAACTAGATTGTTTATATTTGCGTAAATTATAGTAATGTCTGAAAAAATAACTCCATATAAAGACTCTTCTTTAGGTAAGAAAGAGCAGGTTGCCCAAATGTTTGATAACATCTCAGGCAACTACGATAATTTGAACCGTGTAATTTCATTTGGCATTGACACTAAATGGAGAAAAAAAGTATTGAAAATAGTTTCTGATTCTAAACCAAAAGTTATCCTTGATATCGCTACCGGAACTGGTGACCTGGCTATTTTGATGGCCAGAACTAATGCAGAAAAAATCATTGGCCTTGATATTTCGGCCGGAATGCTTGAAGTTGGAAAAAAGAAAGTCGAAGAAAAAAAGCTTTCTAATGTTATAGATTTAGTTTTAGGCGACTCAGAAAATATTCCTTTTGAGGATAATTATTTTGATGCGATTACGGTAGGTTTTGGCGTACGTAATTTTGAACATTTAGAAAAAGGTTTTGCCGAAATTTTACGAGTTTTAAAACCAAACGGCATTTTTGTAATTCTGGAAACTTCTGTTCCAGATAAAACACCATACAAACAAGGATATAAATTTTACAGCAAAAATATACTTCCACTTATTGGAAAATTGTTTTCAAAAGACAATTCAGCTTATGGTTATTTATCTGAATCTGCCGCAGCTTTTCCTTATGGAGAAGCACTAAACAATATTTTGAGAAAAACTGGGTTTATAGATGTTGTAGCAATGCCGCAAACTTTTGGTGTAGCAACCATTTATTCAGCATCTAAAAAATAGTATGAAAAAAATTGTAATTGTATTTTTATTAGTCTTAACGACAAAAGGATATTCTCAATTTGCTAAAAATATGTTTAGTAAAGATCCTATTATTAACCTTGAAAACTGGCAGAAACAACGTGTCTATTTTGGTTATTATTTAGGCTTCAATAGTTTTGACTTTAAATTTGATTACAAAGATGTTGTTCAGAAAGATATTCAGGTAAAAAAAACAACCGGTTTTAATGTGGGGGTTGTTGCTGATTTAAGACTGCAGGAGTATATTAATTTACGTTTTGAACCAGGTTTATACTACACAAAAAGAGATTTATATTTCCCGGGAGTTGGAAACTTAGAAAAAGATTATTTGCGAGAAGTAAACAGTACTTACATTCACTTTCCTTTATTATTAAAGTTTTCATCTTTAAGAACCGGAAATATTCGTCCTTATTTAGTGGGCGGAATGTCAACCACTTTAAACCTATCAAGCAACTCAAGCTCTATAGATGATAACTTTGAAGGTAAATTCAGGGCTAAACAATGGACAGCTGCTTACGAATTAGGTTTTGGAATCGATTTCTTTACAGAATATTTTATCTTCTCTCCTTCTATTAGAGGCATGTTTGGTATTACTGATGAGTTAATTCGTGATAATGTAACTCCAGAACATCCGGTAAGTCCGTATACTGATAATATAGATTCAATGAAATCGAGAGCTATTTTAATAAATTTCACATTTCATTAAAACAAAATCTTAACTATTTCGTTTAAATTCACTAAGAATAATTGCTGTTGCTGTAGCTACATTTAAACTTTCGGTTTTTTGCAGCTCTCCAAATCTTGGAATTGTAAGTCGGCTCGTGACTATTTTTTCAATTTCTGCCGAAATACCATTGGCTTCATTACCCATAATAATGATTCCGTTTTGTGGTAAATCAGATTGATAAATGTTATTGCCATCCATAAAAGTTCCAAAAACAGGAAGTTTTGTTTGACTTATAAAAGTTTTTAGATCAACATAATTTACGTTTACTCTGGCAATTGATCCCATTGTGGCCTGAACCACTTTTGGATTATAAATATCGACTGTTTCTTTTGAGCAGACAATTTGTTTGATTCCAAACCAGTCGCAAAGACGCATTATCGTTCCTAAATTTCCCGGATCACGAATATCGTCTAAGGCCAGAATTAAACCAGAATTCATGATTTGATTTTCTACAGGCATTTTAAAAACTGCCAAACAAGAATTTGGAGTTGTTAAAGCACTTATTTTTTTCAGTTCTTGTTCATTAATAAGAGTTCGTTTTGCAGTTTGAACTTCTTCAAAATCATTTAACATGGTGTATAAATGCTCTAATTCAAAATTGGATTGCAACAATTCCTGAATTACCTTTACTCCTTCGGCAAAAAACAATTGATTTGCAAAACGCTGTTTTTTTTGATGCAGGCCTGATATAAGCTTTATTTGGTTTTTACTAACCATAAAATAAATGTACTTTTGAATTAAATATTAAAAAACACTTGAAAAATAATTCCACAAAAATAACAGCATTTATTCTAATAGCAATACTTATTTGCGCTTGTAATGCTGTAAAAAGAGTTCCGGATGGAAAAAACCTTCTTGTAAAAAATAATATTGTTGTAAATGGAAAATCTACAAACGATGAAAACGCATCCAATCAATTGTACCAAAAACCAAACGGTACTTTATTAGGATACAAACTGCGTTTAAACTTATACAATCTGGCCAATTTAAATCCGGATTCGACCTATCAGGCGAAATTTAAAAACCACCCGGGTTTATATGAACGCCAGGCGAAACTACTATCTGCCAAACAAGTAGACAGGCTTGGTCAGTCTTTTTTATACAAAGGAATTCACGAATTTTTAAAAAATACTGGAGAACCGCCGGTAATTATTGACACTGTAAGAACTAAAAAATCTTTGCAGCGTCTAAAATTTTACTATTTCAACAATGGTTATTTTAATGTGTCAACAGATTATACAATCGATAGTATTGCCCGAAAAAAAGCACAGATAAATTATAATATTACAACAGGACCAGGTTATACTCTTGATACGATTAAAACTAAAATATTGACTCCTGCACTCGATTCATTATACAAAATAAATACTGATCCTTCGTTTTTAAAATCAGGGAATCAATATAAAACTACTGATTTTGAGGAAGAAAAAAACCGTATTACCACTTATTATAGAAATCATGGTGCTTACTTTTTTCAACCAACTTACGTAACTTTTGACATTGATACTATTGGCAAAAAACATAAGGCTGATGTAACTTTAATAATCAATAACAACAATATTCAGGAAAGGGATTCAAGCAGAACGGAACCGTTTAAATTATACAAAATAAGCGATGTAAATATTTATACGGATTACTCGCCTGCTAACGCAAAAAGTAAAATTAACGACAGTACAACGTACAACAACTTTAATTTGTATAGTTATAAAAAATTAAAGTATAAACCTCGTGCAATTACAGATGCAATTTTTATTAATAAAGGAAGCACTTATTCTGACACAAGAACAACGCTTTCTTCCAGATATTTGAACAATCTTAAAATTTTCAATTATCCTTCGATACAATATGAAGTAGACAAACGTGATTCGACTGCACAATCTTTAATAGCAAATGTGTATTTAACACCGAGAAAAAAATACAGTTTTGGTGCAACTTTAGACGTAACACACTCTAATATTCAGGATTTTGGTATTGGGGCCAGTATTTCTCAAACTATTCGAAACGTATTCAACAGAGCCGAAACATTAGAAATTTCGGCACGTGCTAATATTGGTTCATCAAAAGACATGGCGAATCCAAACAATAACTTTTTTAATGTTTCGGAATATGGACTTGACTTAAAGCTTAATTTTCCAAGGATTTTACTGCCTTTTGGAACAGAAAAAATTATTCCGAAGAGGATGATTCCTTATACTTCAATTACATCAGGTTTTTCGAAACAGCAAAATATTGGTTTAGATAAAGAAAATTTTACCGGAGGAATCTCGTACAACTGGTCGCCTAAAAGATACAATACTGCTAAACTGGAATTGTTGAACGCTCAGTATGTTCGAAATTTAAATCCAAACAATTACTTTAATGTTTATACTTCATCTTATGATGAATTGAATGGTATTGGTAAGGATTACAACACTGTTGCTTCTAACTGGGGAGAGGACGCAGAACAACAAGCCCAAAAAAACCTAACGATCCCAACCGGAACTACAAATTTTACGAATGAGGTATTAACAGGCCAAACCGCATTAAAACCTGGAGATGCTGAATATAAAGATGTAGAAAGTATTGAAGAAAGAAGAATTCGTTTGACCGAGAATGACTTTATTCTTGCCACAAGTTATACATTTACGAAAACAACAAAAAAAGATCTTGCCGATAATACTTTTTATCAGTTTAAAACAAAAATAGAATCTGCTGGAACTTTATTATCAGCGATTTCAAGCATTGCAAAATTGGAAAAAAATGCAAATGGAAATTATTCGATTTTTAATTTAGAATATTCTGAATATTTAAAAACCGAATTCGATTATATTAAACACTGGGATTTTGGAAAAGAAAAAGTACTGGCGGTTAGAAGCTTTTTTGGAATTGCAGTTCCGTTTGGAAACTCAGATTATATTCCGTTCTCACGAAGTTATTATTCTGGAGGATCAAATGATAATCGCGCATGGCAGCCCTACTCTCTTGGTCCCGGAAGCACAAATGCCCTAAACGATTTTAACGAGGCGAATATGAAAATTGCCTTAAGTGCCGAATTTCGTTTTAAAATTTTTGGAGATGTTAAAGGAGCGCTCTTTGCAGACGCCGGAAATATCTGGAATGTGTTCGATAATGTGATTGATGACAAGGCAAGATTTAACAGCTTAAACGATTTAGATGAAATTGCTTTGGGTTCTGGATTTGGTTTACGATACGATTTAAGCTTTTTTGTTATTCGTTTAGATTTAGGCTTCAAGACCTATAATCCGGCGCATGACGAAGGCAACAGATGGTTTAAAGAATACAATTTTGGGCACTCGGTTTTAAATTTTGGAATAAATTATCCATTCTAATGCTAATTAATTCTTATTTTTGCAACCTAAAAACTAAAAACAACTATAAAAAAATTTACAATGGCACACAACATTAAACCAGGAGTAGCTACAGGAGATCAGGTTCAGGAGATTTTTAATTATGCAAAAGAAAAAGGTTTTGCTTTACCAGCAGTTAACGTTACTGGATCAAGCACAATCAATGGAGTTCTTGAAACTGCAGCAAAACTAAATGCGCCAGTTATTATTCAATTTTCAAACGGAGGAGCACAATTTAACGCTGGAAAAGGTTTATCTAACGCAGGTGAAAAAGCAGCTATCGCTGGTGGTATCGCCGGAGCAAAACATATTCACACTTTGGCAGAAGCTTACGGAGCAACTGTAATTTTACATACTGACCACTGTGCAAAAAAATTATTGCCTTGGATTGATGGCTTATTAGATGCTTCTGAAAAACATTTTGCAGAAACAGGAAAACCATTATTTAGTTCACACATGATCGATTTGTCTGAGGAGCCAATCGAAGAGAACATTGAAATCTGTAAAGAATATTTGGCTAGAATGAGTAAAATGGGAATGACATTAGAAATCGAGCTTGGTATTACAGGTGGTGAAGAAGATGGTGTTGACAACTCAGATGTAGACAGCTCAAAATTATACACTCAGCCAGAAGAAGTTGCTTATGCTTACGAAGAGTTATCTAAAGTAAGTCCTAAGTTTACAATTGCTGCTGCTTTTGGAAACGTTCACGGTGTTTACAAACCAGGAAACGTAAAATTAACTCCAAAAATCTTAAAAAATTCTCAGGATTTCGTTCAAAACAAATTCAACACTGGTCATAACCCGGTAGATTTTGTTTTCCACGGAGGTTCAGGTTCTACACTTGAAGAAATCAGAGAAGGAATTAGCTACGGAGTTATCAAAATGAACATCGATACTGATTTACAGTTTGCATACACTGAAGGAATCCGTGATTATATGGTTAAAAACCTTGACTATTTAAAATCACAAATTGGTAACCCAGAAGGTGCTGATGCTCCAAACAAAAAATATTACGATCCAAGAAGATGGGTTCGTGAAAGCGAAGTAACATTCAACGCAAGACTTGAACAAGCCTTTGCAGATTTAAACAATGTGAATACACTATAATTTTAGATATCTGATTTTAGATTTTAGATTTCTTTTTGGAATCTAAAATCTAAAGTCTAAAATCTTAAATCTTAAATTTTAAAAAATGGCTTGGTTTAAAAGACAGGAAAAAGGGATTACGACCGCGACAGAAGATAAGATGGACGTTCCGAAAGGATTGTGGTACAAATCTCCTACTGGAAAAATTATTGATGCTGACGAATTAGCAAGAAACTTATTCGTTAGTCCTGAAGATGATTTTCACGTTCGAATTGGAAGCGCAACCTATTTTGAAATTTTATTCGACAACAACGAATTTGTTGAGTTAGATAAAAACATGACATCAAAAGATCCTCTGCATTTTGTAGATACAAAAAAATATGCAGAAAGATTGAAAGATGTAATGGAAAAAACTCATCTTAAAGACGCTGTACGTACGGGAGTAGGAAAATCTAAAGGAAGAGAACTTGTAATCTGCTGTATGGATTTTGCTTTTATTGGCGGGTCTATGGGAGCAGTTGTAGGTGAAAAAATTGCAAGAGGTATTGATCACGCCATCAAAAACAAACTGCCTTTTGTAATGATTTCTAAATCCGGCGGGGCTCGTATGATGGAAGCGGCTTATTCTTTAATGCAATTAGCAAAAACTTCTGTAAAACTAGCTCAATTAGCAGAAGCTAAATTACCTTATATCTCTCTTTGTACAGACCCTACAACGGGCGGAACAACTGCATCTTACGCAATGTTAGGAGACATCAACATCTCTGAGCCGGGCGCTTTGATTGGTTTTGCTGGTCCGCGTGTTGTACGCGATACTACAGGAAAAGATTTACCAGAAGGTTTTCAAACAGCTGAGTTTCTTTTAGAACACGGTTTCTTAGACTTTATCACGCCTAGAAAAGAATTAAAAGATAAAATCAACTTATATATCGATTTGATTCAAAATAATGATATTAGATAGTTTTTTAAACTTCTAAAACATATAAAATCCCAAGAAGTATTTCTTGGGATTTTTTATATCTTAAATAACGAATATATCTCATTCCTACGGAACTTCTGAACGCGGGATTTAATCTTCCAACGGAATAAATTCCGTTGCTGCCGATGTTTCGTTCCTATAAAACTTTTTGCTTAAAAATGACAATTCTAAACTCTGTTATTTCTTTGGTCTGCCATTTCTTAATTCCTTTTCCGCAATTTTAAAAGCTAATTTCTCACGCCATTTAGCATAACGTTGTCTAAAAACTACTTTTATACCGCTGTCTACTGCTCCATGCATGAATAAACTCCAAACGCTCGCCATTTTTCGGGTTATAGATGAATCCCAGGCACGAAGTGTTAGAGAAAAAGAGCCATCTAAATAACGCATCCAGTGCCACATTCCGGTTGGCATAAATAACGTATCTCCGTGTTCCAGAAAAACTTCATAACCTTCAACACCTTTTAAAGCGGGAAATTTTTCAAAATCAGGATTTGCAACATCATAATCTTCCAGAGCATAAGTTGTATTAGGCACACAATAAAGCCTCTTTTTCCATTTATAGTCAAACAACCTAATATGTTTTCTGCCTCCAAAATGAGTGTGAAAAAGATGTGGCAGATCAATATCATAATGCAAAAAAGTAACGGCATCTGAGCCTCCAAAAAACATGGCAGGCATACTTTCTATAAAACCGCCCATTAATTCTTTTGGAACTTTTACATCATCAACTAATTCAGGTTTATGTTTAAAGAGATTGAAGAAAAAAATACGCAAATCTGTTGGTTCTCTTTTTATTAAATCAAGATACTCCCCAAATTTCATACTGGCAATTGAGGCATTAATTACTTTGGTTGGATCTGCTTTAGAATTATCTACTAATTTTACTTCAATATCTCCTGCAATTTCCTTAAAATAATCTGTAGACCATTTTTCTTTTGCAGGCCAATCTTTTGTCAATCCTTTTATAATAAGAGGTTTCCTTCTATCTAAATAATTCTTTTTAAAATCTTCTCTCGAAATAGACTCAACAGCATCAACGGGTTTTAGTATAAAGCTCATTTTTTTATCATTTAAATTCTATGTTGCCAAAAATATTTAAATAATCCCCGCCTTCAAAATTTTAAGTAAAATATTACAAAAAAAATACTACATCCCGGTCCGTATAGCCTCAACTGGATCTAAATTTGCAGCAGAAATTGCTGGTAGAATTCCCGAAATCAATCCGATAAATGCCGCCAGACCAGTTCCCAGAAGTATATTTCCTAAACTTAAAACAAACTCAAAGTCCAGTGCTTTTGTTAGAATAATGGCAATTCCCCAAACCATCAATAAACCTATAATTCCACCAATTACGGAAAGAATTATGGCTTCAAATAAAAACTGAAATAATATAAAACGATTTTTTGCTCCTAATGACTTTTGAATTCCAATTAAATGGGTTCTTTCTTTAACCGAAACAAACATAATATTTGCAATCCCGAATCCGCCGACTAAAAGAGAAAATCCGCTTATAATCCACCCCACTACATTCATCTGTCCTAAAATTCCATCGATAAAATCAGTAAACCCGGAAAGTACATTGATAAAGAAATTATCCATTTCCCCAGCTTTCATTCCACGGATTATTCTAAGTTTTTGAGCAACTTCAGCTTTGTAAGCATCCATATCGACTCCTTTCGTGGGTTTTAAAACAATAACTGGAGTCATCGCATCGCTGTCACCATACATTCGACGTAAAAAATTGGCCGGCAGATAAACCGATGTATCATTACTGTCTCCAAAAAATCCCGCGCCTTGTTTGGCAATTACACCAATAACGGTAAAACGCTGTCCGTAAAGACGAATATTTTTTCCAATCGGATCACTTGAACCAAAAAGTCCTTCTGCAATTTCATATCCTAAAACAATAACTGCCGTTCCTGAATTCGATTCAGATTCGTTGTAAAATCTTCCTTTATCAAAACTTAATCCATCGATATCTACCATTTCAAATGAAGATGGAACGATGTTTACATCAGCAGCCGTTTTCGAATCATACTTCAAGGTTTCTCTATTTACAAAAAGCTGATAACCTACCTGGTCTGTATTATTCATAGAATTTTTCAGACCTACATATTCATCATATTTTACATTTGGAAACTGTTCTCTCTTCCATTGTGGAATTTCAGACGGCCCAAAGTTAAATTTCATTAAATAAATCGTATTTTTATCTAAACTGCTCAAATCTTTAGTGATTTTTTTGTCTAATGAATCAACGGCAGCCAAGACGGCAATTATCGAAAATATACCAATTGTAACACCCAGCAATGATAATAAAGTACGCAGTTTATTATTTCGTAAAGCGTTTATCGCAAAGCTGAGACTTTCTTTTAATAATCTTAGATAAAGAAGCATATAGTAGTATTTTTCAATAAAGTAAAATTCAATAATTTAAAAACAAAAACCTAATAAAAGTTAACTTACTCATCAGTAGATTTTTTTAAGAGATTGTTACACTAAATCTTTTAAAATAATATATAAAAAAACTACTTTTGCAGTCTGAAAATCATAACTACACAATGAGCACAACTAAAAAAATACAATCAGCATTAATATCTGTTTTTTCGAAAGATGGATTAGAACCAATTGTTAGAAAATTACACGAACAAAACGTAACACTTTACTCAACTGGAGGAACAGAAGATTTCATTAAAAACCTTGGAATTCCGGTAGTTCCTGTTGAAGATATAACTTCTTTTCCTGAAATTCTTGGAGGAAGGGTAAAAACTTTACATCCGAAAATTTTTGGCGGAATTTTAAATCGTCAGGATAATGAAAGTGATGTTCAGCAAATGAAAGAATTTGACATTCCTCAAATTGATTTAGTAATTGTTGATTTGTATCCTTTTGAAAAAACTGTTGCTTCTGGTGCAAGTGAACAAGATATTATTGAAAAAATTGACATTGGCGGAATTTCATTAATCCGTGCCGGTGCAAAAAATTTCAAAGACACTGTAATTGTTGCTTCTGTTAACGAATACAGCCTTCTTTTAGATTTGATAACGGAACAAAATGGAGCTACAACTCTAGAAAACAGAAGATTGTTTGCTACTAAAGCTTTCCACGTTTCATCTCATTATGATGGTGCAATTTTTAACTACTTCAATACTGACGAAACAATTTACAAAGAAAGTATTGATAACGGACAAGTTTTAAGATATGGAGAAAACCCGCATCAAAAAGGATTTTTCTTTGGAGATTTTGATGCTATGTTCAAAAAAGTTCACGGAAAAGAATTATCTTACAATAACTTATTAGATGTTGATGCTGCAGTTAATTTAATTGCTGAATTTAAAACTGACGGACCTACATTTGCTATTTTAAAACATAACAATGCCTGCGGTTTGGCTTCAAGAAAAACCATAAGCGAAGCTTATTTAGCAGCTTTGGCTTGTGATCCTACATCTGCATTTGGCGGCGTTTTAATTGCAAATACTAAAATTGATTTGGCTGCAGCGCAGGAAATCAACAAACTATTCTGTGAAGTTGTTATTGCTCCAGCTTATGATGATGAGGCGATTACAGTTTTACAAGAAAAGAAAAACAGAATTATATTAGTTCAAAATGAAGTCGAATTACCTTTAAAACAAGTTAGAACATGTCTTAATGGTTTGTTAATTCAGGACAGAAATAATATTACAGATAATAAAGAGCATTTAAAAACCGTTACTATTACTGAACCTACCACTCAGGAGATCGAAGATTTGATCTTTGCTTCAAAAATTTGCAAGAATACAAAATCAAACACAATCGTATTTGCAAAAAACGGAACACTGATTTCATCCGGTACAGGTCAGACTTCAAGAGTCGACGCTTTAGTACAGGCTGTTGACAAAGCAAGAGCTTTTGGATTTGATTTAAATGGAGCTTCGATGGCAAGTGATGCATTTTTCCCTTTTCCGGATTGTGTAGAATTAGCCAAAAAAGCAGGAATAACCGCAGTAATTCAGCCGGGAGGTTCGATAAAAGATGAATTAAGCATAAATTATTGCAATGAAAATAATCTTGCAATGGTATTTACAGGAACACGTCATTTTAAACATTAATTTGTTTAACTTTGTTCGATAAATAATTTTATAACATTTTAAACCCCTAAAAAACTTATGGGATTTTTTGATTTCATGACCGAGGATATTGCGATAGACCTTGGTACCGCAAACACTTTAATCATACATAATGATAAAGTCGTTATTGATAGTCCGTCAATCGTTGCACGTGATAGAGTGTCAGGCAAAATCATTGCTGTTGGTAAGGAAGCCAACATGATGCAAGGTAAAACGCATGAAAACATCAAGACCATAAGGCCTTTAAAAGATGGTGTAATTGCCGATTTTGATGCTTCGGAAAAAATGATCAACATGTTCATTAAAAGTATTCCAGCATTGAAAAAAAGAATGTTTACTCCTGCATTACGCATGGTGGTTTGTATTCCTTCTGGTATTACTGAGGTGGAGATGAGAGCGGTAAAAGAATCTTGTGAAAGAGTAAACGGAAAAGAAGTTTACTTAATTCATGAGCCTATGGCAGCCGCAATAGGTATTGGTATCGATATCATGCAGCCAAAAGGAAACATGATTGTCGATATTGGAGGTGGTACAACTGAAATTGCCGTTATCGCATTAGGCGGAATTGTATGCGACAAATCTGTAAAAATTGCGGGAGACGTTTTTACAAACGATATTGTTTATTACATGCGTACACAGCATAACCTTTTCGTAGGGGAAAGTACTGCTGAGAAAATTAAAATTCAAATTGGAGCGGCTATCGAAGATTTAGACGGACCGCCAGAAGATATGTCTGTTCAAGGTAGAGACTTACTTACAGGAAAACCAAAACAAGTTGATGTTTCTTACCGTGAAATTGCAAAAGCATTAGACAAATCGATTCAGCGTATTGAGGATGCAGTAATGGAAACATTATCTCAAACTCCTCCTGAGTTAGCTGCCGATATTTACAACACTGGTATTTATTTAGCTGGCGGGGGATCTATGTTAAGAGGTCTTGACAAACGTATTTCTCAAAAAACAGATTTACCTGTTTACATTGCTGAAGATCCGTTAAGAGCAGTTGTTCGCGGTACAGGAATGGCGCTTAAAAACATCGCAAAATTTAAAAGTATCTTAATCAAATAAGATTCAGAAATAACAATCAATATACTTTTATTAGGGTCAAATTTCTAATATTTGACCCTAATAAAATTTGAAACCTTAAAGCATATCCTGAAACAAAATAACCAGACACGAAATGCAGCAAATTTTTAATTTCATTATAAGAAACAGTAATCGATTGCTGTTTTTGCTGCTTTTAGGTATTTCGTTGACTCTCACAATTCAATCGCATTCCTATCACAGAAGCAGAGTAATCAGTTCCGCAAATTTTTTGAGCGGAGGTGTTTATGAAAGAATCAATCGTGTAAACGAATATTTGAATTTAAGAGCCGAAAATGACGAACTTGTACTTGAAAATGCAAGGTTAAAAAGTCTTTTATTTAATAAAAAAGACACTACCAAAGCACCACTGGCAGACAGCATAAAAGGTATTAAACCTGCCGATATTATTGTTTCAAAAGTAATTCATAATTCTTATAATACACACGAAAACTATATCACTCTTAACTCAGGAAGCAAAGAAGGGGTTAAACAAGATATGGGTGTTATTAACAGCTTAGGAATTATTGGTGTTATCGACAATACTTCGCCAAATTACTCAACTGTGGTCAGCATTTTGAATATGAAGTCGCACATTAATGCAAAAATTAAAAAGTCAAATCATTTTGGTTCATTAACATGGGACGGAAAAAGTACTGGATTTGTTCAGTTAGAAGATGTTCCCAGATTAGCATCCATCAGAAAAGGTGACACGATTGTTACCGGAGGACAATCCGTAATTTTCCCAGAGGGAATTAATATTGGAACCGTAGATGTTGTATACAAAAAAGAAAATACAAGTTTTTATGTTATAAAAGTTAAGTTGTTTAACGATATGACAAACTTAGGACATGTTTATATTATCAAGAGTAAGGACAGGGAAGAACTTATTAATTTAGAAAACAAAAGCAAAGAAAAAGATGAGTAGCGCTTTGTTGGTAAATATTTTTCGATTTATTATGTTGCTGGCAATTCAGATTGTTATTTTTAACAACATGAATTTTTTAGGATACATAAGTCCTTTTCCATATATCTTGTACATTATTTTATATCCGGTAAACAGTAACAGAGCAGGATTAATTATTTCAAGTTTTTTACTGGGATTAGTAATGGATATGTTTTGTAATTCTGGCGGAATCCATGCTACAGCTTGTGTGCTTCTTTCTTATTACCGGCCGTATATTTTTAAGTTTTCATTTGGTTTAAGTTACGAATATCAAACCATTAAACTAAACGAATCTTTAACGCCTGAACGCTTTTCATTTATATTAGTCTCTGTTTTATTACATCATATTGTATTATTTACTTTAGAAGCTTTTCAGTTTAAATTCATACTAGACATCTTACTGCGAACATTATTTAGCAGCATTTTTACAATAATCACTTCAATTATAATAATTTATATTATTAAGCCCAATAAACGATGAGAAAAGTTCTGCTGCCCTCTTTAATTATTATTGCAGCATCTTTGCTAGTGATTAGGATCTTTTATCTGCAGATTATTGACGATTCATTCAAATTGAAATCAGAAAACAATGCAATTAAAAAAGTCTATGACTATCCTGAACGCGGTTATATTTATGACAGAAATGGTAAGTTATTAGTTGCCAATCAGGCTTCTTATGATATCATGGTAATCCCAAGAGATATTAAAGAAAATCTTAATATCCCTGAATTTTGTGCCCTTTTAAATATTACACGAGAAGATTACGAGAAAAGAATTGCAAAGGCAAGAGTTTACAGCCCTAGGCTCCCATCTGTATTTTTATCTCAGTTAAATAAAACCGAATTTGCTGCTTTTCAGGAAAAAATCAGAAAGTATGAAGGTTTCTATTTTCAAAAACGTTCTCTTCGTGATTACGAAGTAGACTACGGTGCTAATATTTTTGGTTTCATTACTCAGGTAAACGAAAAACAAATTGAAGAGAATCCATACTACAACAGTGGTGATTTAATTGGAAAACAAGGTGTAGAACAAAGCTATGAAGAAATTTTACGCGGTATAAAAGGTGTAAAATATATTCAAAAGGATAAATATAACCGGGAAATTGGCGCCTACAAAGAAGGAAAATATGATACAATCGCCGTTGCCGGAGAAGATATCAATTTAACTATTGATGCCGAGCTTCAAAAGTATGGTGAAGAATTAATGATTAACAAACGCGGTGGAATTGTTGCTATTGAACCAAAATCTGGTGAAATATTGGCATTGGTTACTGCTCCTTCTTACGATCCGGGGATTCTGGTTGGAAGACAAAGATCTAAAAACTACACACTGTTATATCATGATTCTATTGCAAAACCTTTGTATGACCGTGGGCTTTTGGCTGAGTATCCTCCAGGTTCTCCATTTAAAATCCTAACTGGTTTAGTCGCGCTGCAGGAAGGTGTTGTCAACGAGCAGACTACTTTTATGTGTCATCATGGATTTAGTTACGGCGGTGGTCGTTTTATGAAATGCCACGGCTTTGGACCTCATCAATTACATAATGGAATTTATAATTCCTGTAACACTTACTTTGGTCAGGCTTATATGTTAACGATTAACAAATATTCAGATCCGGGTAAAGCTGTAGATGTTTGGAGCGGTCACGTAAAAAGTTTTGGTTTAGGTCAGTTTATGGGATATGATTTACCAACGGGTAAAAAAGGTAATATTCCAACATCAAAAACATACAAAAAAATCTATCCTAACGGAGGATGGCGAAGCTCAACTATTGTATCAAATGCTATTGGGCAGGGAGAGGTTTTAATGACCCCTATTCAATTAGCAAATATGATGGCAACAGTAGCGAACCAAGGATATTATTATACGCCTCATATCATTAAAAAAATTGAAGGCAAAAAAATTGATCCTAAGTTTACAGAAAAGCATACCACAACTATTGATCAAAAATATTTCCCGCCGGTTATCAGCGGATTATTTGATGTTTACAACAAAGGTACTGCTTATGCCCTTAGAGTAAACGGAATTGATATTTGCGGAAAAACGGGAACAGCTGAGAATTATGCCAAAATAAACGGTAAAAGAGAAAAGCTTAAAGACCACTCTATTTTTGTTGCTTTTGCACCAAAAGACAATCCGAAAATTGCAATTGCAGTTATGATTGAAAATGGAGGTTTTGGAGCAACTGTTGCGGGGCCAATTGCCAGTTTAATGATCGAAAAATATTTAAGAAAGAAAATCACAAGAACTGATTTGGAGATTCGCGTTTTAAATAAAAGTTTAGCAAGCGAATATGCCAAATTAGGCGGAATGAACGAGGCAAGCGAAATTGAGTCGACACCAAAAGATTCTGTTTTAAAAGCTAAGATTGTAGTTCCTAAAGCAGTAACTGCTCCAAAAACAGAAGTTAAAAAAACAATAATAGACACTACTAAAAATAATTAAGATTATTTCAGATGAAAAATCAAAGTGTAAAAAATAACATTGACTGGATAAGTGTCTTTATCTACATTGCGCTGGTAACATTGGGGTGGCTGAATATTTATTCCTCCTCATTATTATCAACCGATGGAACGTACCAAAAACAATTAATTTTTATTGGATGTACAATTCCACTAATTTTTGTTGTGCTTTTTGTTGATGGAAAATTTTACGAAAAATACGCTAGTATCATATTTGGTGTTGCATTATTGTCTTTGGCGGGATTGTTTCTCTTTGGAAAAACTATTGCCGGTCAGCGATGCTGGTATGCCATAGGAAGTTTCACGCTTCAGCCGTCAGAGTTTGCAAAAGCCGCTACATCATTGGCATTAGCCAAATATTTAAGTGATACGCAAATTAACCTAAAAGAAACTAACAGGCAGTTACAGGCTTTAGCGATTGTATTTCTGCCTGTATTGCTTATTCTGCCACAGCCCGATCCGGGAAGTGCGTTAATCTATAGCGTTTTTATTCTTGTTTTATTTAGAGAAGGACTGCCGGCCTGGTACGTTTGGACAGGTTTTATTACCATCCTATTATTTGTTTTAACGCTTATCTTAGAACCGTATGTCGTTATTTTAATTTCACTGGGTGTTCTAATTATTATACATTTTAAAGGAAGGGCAGTTGACAGGAATATCCTTTTAAGCGCAATTTTACTGGCCCTTATCTCTGGATTTGTCTTTTCTGTTGATTATGTATTCGACAATGTATTTAAACAGCATCATAGAGATCGTTTCAATATTCTTTTAGGAAAAACAGTAGATATGAAAGGTATCGGTTATAATACTAACCAATCTGAAATTGCTATTGGGTCCGGAGGATGGCTTGGAAAAGGTTTCTTAGAAGGAACACAAACTAAAGGAGGATTCGTTCCTGAACAGCATACCGATTACATTTTCACAACAGTTGGCGAAGAATGGGGATTTATTGGTTCTTTGATTGTTATTTTACTTTTTACCGGTTTATTCCTAAGAGTAATTTATTTAGCCGAAAGGCAAAAAACTAAATTCAGCCGGGTTTATGGCTATTGTGTCGCAGGAATTTTATTTATACATTTCTTTGTAAACATTGCAATGGTTATTGGTGTTTTTCCAACAATTGGAGTTCCGCTGCCCTTCTTTTCTTATGGAGGTTCCGGACTTTGGGGCTTCACTATTTTATTGTTCATCTTCTTAAAAATGGATGCTAATAAAGTGAATGAATGGTAGGATTTAAATTTAAAAACTCAATATTTTAAATTTTAAATTCCAATTATAGAAACTTCTCTTTCCATTGGATAACAAAATAAAAAATCATTCTTATAAGTTCTTTCTATAAAACATAGCCCACGGTTTCAACCGTGGGAAACGAATGAAATAGAGAATGGAATACAACATAACATACGATTACATATATTGAGAGTACCACGGTTGAAACCGTGGGCTATATTTAAAATGCGGTATAATTCAATTAACTATTTGAATAGATTCATCTAAATAACAGAAAACAAAAAAAGTCCAAAGTTTTTAAACTTCGGACTTTTTTATTTTATTCTTTGATATTATATTTCTTCGCTTGGTCTCTTTTTTAAGAGTTTTAAAAGAACCGGAAATGTCGAAATGATAATGATTATTATAATGATGTATTCAATATGTTCTTTTAAATCAATTCCTTTTTTCAAAAACACACCGTATAAGTAATGTCCGGCAAAGATTAAAATAAATGACCATAAGAAAGAACTCAAGATATTATAAAACATAAATTTCTTTTTATCCATAGAAACTATTCCCGCAATGATTGGTGCAAAAGTTCTAAAGATTGGCAGGAAACGTGCATAAATAATTGCTTTTCCGCCGTATTTTTCAAAGAAATCTTTTGATTGCAAAAGGTATTTTTTCTTGAACCAAAATGTATCTTCTTTTTTAAACAAATAATAACCGCTTTTTGCTCCAAACCAATAACCTGTCATGTTTCCTAAAACTCCCATAAATGCAACAGCAGTAGAAAGCAAAAATACATTGATAAAATCTCCCGGAATATAAACAACATTTTGAATTAAGTCACGGCTGTAAATACCTGCCAAAAAAAGCAGACTATCTCCTGGTAGAAAAAAACCTGCAAAAAGTCCTGTTTCGGCAAAAACTATAAACAGAACAATAAATAACCCAATCTCAAAACCTCCGATACTTAAAGTTATATAGAATTCAGGGTTTAGTAACTGGGTCCACTCAAAATTATTCATAAACGAATTTGATTATACTTATAAGTTTGTGAAATTAACAATAATTTACCTTAACCACAATTAAAAGCCATATTTTAAAGATAAATTAACTATTAAAAAAGCCCGAAGATTATACTCGGGCTTTTAAAATTATTTTTCTCTCTCATACTTACAGCAAGAATGAAGATTTTCATAATCAGCATCTGCGGCCTTTACTTCTTTTGTATCATGTCCAACTTTTGCAATTGCAGCATTCAAATCTTGTGGAGAAGATTTCTCTTCATTTAAAATCACAGTAAGCTGATGTGTGCTAATATCCCAAGAAGCAGTTTTTACACCCGGAACTCCAAATGCAGCTTTTTCAATTCGCTTTTTACACTGTTCACAGTTTCCGTTAACTTCTACAGTATATTTTAAATTCTTATTTTTTTTAGTTTGAGCCTGAGCCGAAAACCCTAAAAAAGTTATCATTGCTATTAAAATCAAATTTTTCATTGTCTGTTATTTAGTGTTATAAATTTATTATTGATATTGATATTGATATTGATATTGATATTGATATTGATATTGATATTGATATTGATATTGATATTAAATACCTATTTTATTTTAAAACGTAATCCTGCATAATACATCTGTCCAAAAATTGGTGCATAAGCAACAGAAGCATCAAAGTTTGGTCCAAAAGGATCATTTGCTCCTAAAATTGCTTTTTGCTGTTTGTAATTTCCAATATTCTCTCCTCCAATATATACCTCAAAAACTGGCGAGAAAATCCTTGTAACCTGAGCATTCATAACGACATACGAGGGTGAGAAATCAGGAAATTGATCTTCAGCAGGATTTGAAGCTGTGTACGGAAGCTGTTGTTTTCCAGACCAGTTAAAGGTATAATCGAACTTCCATTGCCTGCCATTACTTAAATTTGTTTCGTATTCTAAATTCCCCAGAAAACGATGTTTTGCCTGAAGCGGGCGCTGAAAAGTTCCTCTTAAATAATCTGTTTGTATGTCATAATATTTATAAGCCGTTCTTAAATTTAAGTTGTGAATTAGCTCATAATTAAATTCAATCTGAATACTATTAGCAAAAGAACTTCCTTTTAGATTATAAAACAAAACTTCCTGCGGACTCTGCATTAAATCTACAACGGCCTGGTTTTGAAAATCGGTTCTGTAGATATCAAATCCGGCATCGGCATTTTTACCAAAAAGTTTAAATTTCTGCGAAAAACTAACTCCGTAATTCCATGCAATTTCCGGATTTAATCCATAGATTTTTCCACTGTTATCTAAAATTGAAAATGTTCTCGAACTTGCAAAAAGCTGCTGATTCTCGGCAAAAATATTAGCCGAACGTTTTCCTCTTCCGGCAGAGAAACGAATTACTCCATTTTTCCAGGGATTGTATCTCACATGAAGTCTCGGTGTAGCAAAAAAACCTAAACGGTTATGATTGTCTACTCTTCCTCCTAAAATTATGCTGAAGTTATCTGTATTGTCATAAGTATATTCAAAAAATGCTCCAACCGAATTATCGATTCTACTGTAATCCGTAACATTTACAAACTCCTGATATTGATCGTATGAAAAATTTAAACCAGTCGTAAATTTATGCATCGTATTATTGATAATCGAATTAAAAATTAAATTCGAATAAAAACTATTCTGCTTAATATCATATTGATTTAAACCAAAATATGAATCTTGTTTATGACTATTGAAAGCATTTTGAAATCCGATGCTTTGATAGGGCATATCTTTAAAAACATATCCTATTTTCGTAGACACATCAAAACGTTCTGTATTGATTTCTGAACCCCAATGATTGGTAGTTCCTCGATCACGGTCTTTATCAAAATCAACTTCTCCGGTCTGTTTTTTATCATTCATGTATCTGAAATTGATAAAACTTACCAAACCACTTTCGGGATCATAATATTGATAACGGTTTAAAACATTTATTTGTTTTCCTAACGGATTGTCTAAAAAACCGTCATCGTTCATGTCGTTCTTAGCAACACGCGCATTTCCATGAACAAATAAACTTGTTGCCCATTTATCAGATAATTTTTTATTGAAATGCGTATTCAATTCAAATCTGGAATCGGTAGACCCATAAGCGTTCAGAAAAAATGGAATATCACTTAATGGTTTTAAAAGTTCGGTATTTATTTGTCCCGAAATACTTTCGTAACCATTAATAACACTTCCGGCACCTTTGGTAATCTGAACACTTTCGATCCAGGTTCCAGGTGTAAAAGACAAGCCATAAGCTTGTGACGCTCCGCGAACTGAAGGAATATTTTCTTCTGTTATCATTAAATACGGACTTGTTAAGCCCAGCATTTTGATTTGTTTCGTTCCTGTTAAAGCATCAGAAAAATTGACATCAATTGATGGATTTGTCTCAAAGCTTTCGGCAAGATTACAACATGCTGCTTTTAAGAGTTCTTTACTAGTAATTAAAGACGTATTTGCGGTAACGGTATAGGATTTTGTAATTCCTTTTTGCTTTTTTGTAATTTTTACTTCCTCTAGATTTTCTTGTGAAAACACAGAAACCGAAAGCAAAAACATCACAAAAAGCACGATATTATTTGACATAAAAAAGATTTTAATGTTATTTAGAAATTCTGTTTTTAAGTTTCTCACGAAGAAGAAACGTTCAACAGTCTATTACAAACCTTATAAAGAAGGCTTGATTCTAAACATTAAAATCAGGAATAAAAAATGTATTGATTATATAGCTTAAATAAGGGGGGCGAATTTGCATCAGAATAATACGAAATAACCTGATTGTTTTTGAAGTTTGGAATTGACAAAAACGCAATAGGTTTGTATTCCTGAATTACAGCTGGAAATGCAAGCTGAAAAAAGAAAACCTTAAAAGTTGCATCGCTTGATTTTTTTTCAAATTTTACAACTTTGTCTTTACAGCAAGATGATTTCTCTTCTTTTGCCCCACAGCATTTTTTTTCAGGTGATACAGAAGCTGAAGTATTTAAAGACACAGAAGCTATTTTTCCTCCGCAATAATGCACATCAAAAGCAAACCCCGTGTTGGAAACCAACAATAGGAACGCTAAAAATAATATTGTGCACTTTTTTAAACTCATACTGCAAAAGTATTCAAAAAGACTTGGATAAAAATATAATAAAATGTTATTTTTTTAAATTCTGAAGCTGGTAGTAAAATGCCGGAATAAACAAAAGTACAAATATGGGCTGAATAATAAATCTTCGAACATAAAACAACAGCCAGCTTTTCTCTGGAAAATATTCAACAATTATAAAAAACATTGCGAAAAGAACTACTGAAAAAAAAGTGTATAAAAAGGAACTAAAAATTAAAATTCCTTTATCCTTAAAAAGCGTATAAATCAGAATAAGAGATAAAGCAGTATTTAAAACAAACCGAAGTAAAAGATTCAGGAAAAGTTTTAACGAATCAACTTCTGGTAATTTGATATTATTAAAATCCGATTCAAAATAATCTAAAAACGGGTCATAAAAGATAGAACGTTCAAAGGCTCTTATCAACCCGAAACAGCAAATAACAAGTATCGAAATGAAAACTTTATTTTTTTCTTCTCTTATTTTATTTAGCATATTTCGAAAATTTATTAACCCAGATAATCCATAAAATAAAAACAGTTCCGTAAATAATTAACGGAAAAAGGACGCCGTGCAAAAAATGACTTTTTTCAGGAAAATGAAATAACAAAATTGTCAATAAAGCGATTCGGGCAATATTTAAAATATAAATAAACACGATTCCAAACAGGATATAATATAAGGTAACTTTAAACTTACCCGAAAATGCAAGCACAAAAGAAATAAATAAGATAATAACGCTTACAGCATTGCAGCCTTCTATAATTCTAACAATGTAATGATTGCTATATAGAACTTCTAACCAGGAACTGGAAAAGCTTTTTTGAACTTTTATATCAAAATTAAAAGCATGAAGCAGCTGCTCGACATTACGGCCAACCAAATTTGTAATTCCGTCGACTTCATCAGCTTTAAAGCTGTTCAAATAAAATTTATATAATAGCGTTAATGCAATGTAAGCTGCAAAAAAAGTACCTATAAAAATTAAAAACGGCTTGAATTGGGCTAGATATTTTTTCAACAGATTTTTTTTTCAAATTTATGTATTTTTTGAGTTCAGCTTTAAATACTTTTGTATAAAATTTTCAAATCATGACATTTCAAGAATTACAACCAAAAATAAGTGCTATAGTATCTGATAATAAAAAAGTTAGAGACGAAAAAATACTAGCTGTCTGCCAATTATTAAACGAAAATGTAGAATATTACAATTGGGTTGGTTTTTATTTTGCAAATCACGAAAATAAAACACTTCATTTAGGCCCTTATGTAGGGGCTGAAACAGATCATACTGTTATTCCTTTTGGGAAAGGAATCTGCGGACAAGTTGCTGAAAGCAATGCTAATTTTGTTGTGCCAGATGTAAAAGCACAAGACAATTATATTGCCTGCAGTTTAACAGTAAAATCTGAAATCGTTGTTCCGCTTTTTGTAAATGGAGTAAATATTGGCCAAATCGATATTGACAGCCACGTAATTGATCCGTTTACAGAAGCTGATGAAAGATTTTTGGAGCTTGTTAACCAAGAAGTTGCGAAGTTATTCTAGAAGACCTATTTTTAATGTATCAAAAATAGATCTGAATGAAAAAAAATGTATTCATCATATTTCTTCTTATAAGTTCAGTCAATCTATTTGGACAGATTAATGTTGTTTCAAAGAAAATTTTCCTTGACTCATTAAATCGTGAAGCTACTCCCGAAAACTATGTCTATACCAGAGTAATTACTAATTATTCTCAAAAAAGCGCGCGCTACGTTGTAACTGATTTTTACAAAAACGGAAGAAAAAAAATGACGGGCTGCACTTTAGATAAAGACATTTTAAAAAAGGATGGAGAGTTTATTTATTATTTCAAAAATGGATCGAAAGAATCAGTAGTAAATTATTCTGACGATCATAAAGTGGGTAAAGAGATTAATTGGTATGAAAACCAAAGTAAAAAGTCTGAGAAACAGAATTCGTGGAATCCTAAAACCAAAACAGCTCAAACTTTAATCCTTAATTTTTGGGATGAAAATAAAAATCAAACCGTAGTTGATGGAAATGGGGAATATGAAGAAAATGATAAGTTTGTTGCCCAAAAAGGAATGATCAAAAATGGTTTAAAACAAGGTGTCTGGACAGGAAACGATGCTTTACGTAAAGTTTCATTTACAGATAATTATGATCAGGGAATTCTAATTTCAGGAATGAGTATAGACGAAAACAATATAAAACTTTCTTACTCTTCCTTAAATGAAAAGGAAACAGGCAAAAAAATTCAGAAATCAAAATAGATTTTTGTTTAAAATCAATCTTCAAACCAATCACAAATAGCTGTATTTAAAATCAAACTGCCTTAAAATCAGCAAAAAAGGATTATTTTTACCTGAAATTGACTAATTATTAAAATTTTCAAAGTTTAAATTTATTTTTTCGGAAAAAAGATGTAATTTTGCACCCGTCTTACAAAGGATGTATGACATACATAAAAATCATTAAATAATATTGGAATGTATTTAACTAAAGAAAAGAAAGAAGAGATTTTCGCACAACACGGTGGTGCAACAAACACTGGAAGCGCAGAAGGTCAAATTGCATTGTTCACTTACAGAATTACTCACTTAACTGAACACTTGAAAAAAAATCGCCACGATTACAACACTGAGCGTTCTCTTGTACTATTAGTAGGTAAAAGAAGAGCTTTGTTGGATTACTTGAAAAAGAAAGAGATCAACAGATATCGTGAGATTATCAAAGTATTGAATATCAGAAAATAATCAATATAGAAAAGAGGTGCGAGAGTGCCTCTTTTTGTTTTTACATTACAAGCATTTACAAGAAAAAAAGTTTGGTTTTTCATTGGGTTTTAGATAACAACAACTACACACAACAACAACTACAACACAACTAAAACCCATTGTATAATCAAAAAGGAAAAATTTATGATTCCACAAGTTTCAAAAGAAATTATCGATTTAGGAGATGGAAGAAGCATCTCAATCGAAACTGGTAAATTAGCAAAACAAGCCGATGGTTCAGTTGTTGTACGTTTAGGAAACTGTATGCTTTTAGCAACTGCAGTATCTGCAAGAACATCTAACCCAGGTGTTGATTTTTTACCATTAACGGTAGATTACCGTGAAAAATTTGCTGCTGCGGGACGTTTCCCAGGTGGTTTTTTCAAAAGAGAAGCCAGACCAAGTGACAGCGAAGTATTAACAATGAGATTAGTAGACCGTGTATTGCGTCCGCTTTTCCCAGACGATTACCATGCTGAAACTCAGGTTATGATTCAATTAATGTCTCATGACGACGATGTTATGCCAGATGCATTAGCTGGTTTAGCAGCATCTGCAGCATTAGCAGTTTCAGATATTCCATTTTACAATTTAATTTCAGAGGTTCGTGTTGCACGTATCGACGGAAAATTAGTAATCAACCCAAGCAGAGCTGAATTAGAAAAATCTGATATCGATATGATGATCGGTGCTTCTTTAGATTCTGTTGCAATGGTTGAAGGTGAGATGAAAGAAATCTCTGAAGCTGAAATGGTTGAAGCAATTAAATTTGCTCACGAAGCAATTAAAGTTCAAATTGAAGCGCAGCAGCGTTTAAGAGCAAAACTTAGCTCTCAGGAATACAGAACGTACGAAGGCGAAGTTGAAGACGAAGCTGTTTACGCTAAAGTAAAAGCTGCCGCTTACGATAAATGTTATGCAATTGCACAAGAAGCTTCTGGAAAAAGTGAAAGAGGCGAAAAATTTGCAGCTGTAAAAGAAGAAGCTAAAGCTTTATTTACTGAAGAAGAATATGCTGAAAACGCAGATTTAGCTGGTTTAGTTGGAAAATATTTCTACAAAACAAACAAAGAAGCTGTTCGTAACGTAATTCTTGAAAAAGGAATTCGTTTAGATGGAAGAAAAACTACAGAAATCAGACCAATTTGGTGTGAAACTGATTATTTACCATCTGTACACGGTTCTTCTTTATTTACACGTGGAGAAACTCAGGCTTTGGCAACTGTAACTTTAGGAACTTCCAGAGAAGCAAACCAAATCGACTCTCCGTCTGAACAAGGTGAAGAAAAATTCTACTTACACTATAACTTCCCTCCTTTCTCTACTGGTGAAGCAAAACCATTAAGAGGAACTTCAAGAAGAGAAGTTGGTCACGGTAACTTAGCTCAAAGAGCATTAAAAAATATGATTCCTGCTGATTGTCCTTATACAATTCGTGTTGTTTCTGAGGTTTTAGAATCTAACGGTTCTTCTTCTATGGCAACAGTTTGTGCTGGAACAATGGCTTTAATGGATGCTGGTGTTCAAATGGTAAAACCAGTTTCTGGAATTGCTATGGGATTGATTACTGACGGAGAGAAATTTGCTGTATTGTCAGACATTTTAGGTGATGAAGATCACTTAGGAGATATGGACTTTAAAGTAACCGGAACTGCTGACGGTATCACAGCTTGTCAAATGGATATCAAAATTGACGGGTTACGTTATGATATTATGGAGCAGGCGCTTAACCAGGCTCGTGACGGACGTATGCATATTTTAGGTAAATTAACTGAAACTATTGCAGCTCCAAGAGCAGATGTAAAGGCACACGCACCAAAAATCATCACCAGAACTATTCCTGGAAACTTTATTGGAGCATTAATTGGCCCTGGCGGAAAAGTAATTCAGGAATTACAAAAAGCTACTGGAACAACTATTGTAATTAATGAAGTTGATGAGCAAGGAGTTATCGAAATCTTAGGTACAGATCCCGCTGGAATTGAAGCAGTATTAGCAAAAATTGCTTCTATTACTTTTAAACCACAATTAGGAGAAACTTACGAAGTTAAAGTAATCAAAATGCTTGATTTTGGAGCTGTTGTAGAATATACTGCTGCACCAGGAAATGAAGTATTGCTTCACGTATCTGAACTTGCTTGGGAACGTACTGAAAATGTTGCCGATGTAGTTAAAATGGGAGATGTTTTCCAAGTGAAATACTTAGGAGTTGACCCTAAAACCAAAAAAGAAAAAGTGTCTAAAAAAGCACTTGTTCCAAGACCTCCGCGCGAGGACAAAAAAGAGTAATCAGATCTTAGTTTACTAAAGGTTTATTCATAGAAAACCCCAGCTCATTTATTTGAGTTGGGGTTTTTAAATTTAATTAAACAGCTTATTCTTCTTGAAAGGAATTTTATTACGAATCAAATAGGCATGATAACAACTGGGAACATCAAATGTCCATTTTGGAAGAATTAAGATGATAAGTAAAACATCTATATGACCAATAATCCCAAAAAGATTAAAACAACAAGTTCTTTTCTAATTTCGGCTCCAAAATTATAAGTCAGCATTATTAAAATTGGCCCTAATAAAAGCCTGAAAGCGATAAGCAGGATTGGTATATTTTTCATTTGTTTTATTTTTATTTCTTAAACTGCCAGTTAAAAAAAGGAAGCTTACGTTTTCCGTTTGTATTCCAAAGACCAAATTGCATTCCTCGTAATTCTTTAGAATTATTAAACAATCCGATCTGAATTCCGTTATGTCGTCTGGAAACGTTTGATGACCCAATTTGAATTCCATTTCCCGAATCAGATATATTTGCTAAACCCGAAATACTCACCCCAGAAAAGCTCTTCGTATTCAATATCCCTCCAACAGAAAATCCATTCATTTTATTCATTCCTGAAATTATCGAAATATTTATCCCTCTTAATTCTGCACCACCCATAAATCCTCCTGAACTGATGTTTAAACCATTTATCTTAATATAAGTATCGGTTCGGTCATCAAAAAAAGCTACGTTACTAATAACATTATCATTAATTCCAACTAAAAAAGATTCAAATGGAACATTAATCGAAATTGTAAATAAAGCTACTGACAAAGGACTCGCCTCAACATTTAATCCATTAATTATTTGAAGTTTAATTTTTTCATTCTCATAATGCCCTACTCCCAAAGCAAAACCATTTACTTTATTTACTCTTCTGGATATTGGAGACAGGCTAAAAATCTTTATGCTGTCATTCCTTAAGCCATTATTAGATTTCCATCTGAAATAGTGCAGATCAATATCTTTTCCATCAAATTCTACAGAAGGGCCTGCCGAAATATTACTAGCCAAAGTATCAACGGTTTTTGATGAACCATCCTGTCCAAAGCAAAAGGTGGCAAACAAGAGAAGACTTATAAATTGTACACTGTGAAAACTGCCAAAAGAATTGACAATCCTAACTTGATTTATCATTTTCATACTGTTTCTTTTTAAAATTACAGGACAAACCTATTGCATTTATCACATATCAATTTGCACAAAACAATAAAACATTTTATTATATTTGCGATTATCGCAAATTATGAAACATCAGGAATCATTTTTAAAAGCTATTAGAAGTAAAATTTCTAAATCAAATTCTTTGATAGATGAGATTGCTTCTATTCTGGAAATCAGTTATGATGCATCGCATCGAAGGATATCACAAAAGAGTAAATTTTCTATTGATGAAACCATCATACTGGCCAATCATTTTAATATTTCATTGGATAATTTATTTTCTCAAAAAGAAAAAGTTATTGTAGAAAAAACAATTGAGATTGAATCATTAAAAGATATGCTTCAATATTTTAAAGCATCAGCACAGCAAGTTGAAATATTGACAAAGAACTCCAAAACAAAACTTTATTATTCTGCCAAGGATATTCCGTTGTTCTATTTTATGGATGGAACAATTTTGTCAAAATTTAAAGCTTTTGTATGGCTGAATCTTTTAAATACAAATCAAAAAAAAGTATCATTCGAAAATTTTGTGATTGAAGAATCTTTTACCGAGTATATGCAAACCTTAAAAAAAGCATACGAAAACACTGCTGTAAATGAAATCTGGAATGACACAACCATAAATAGCAGTTTACAGCAGATTCTCTATTTTTATGAAGCCGGCTTATTAAATTTAAAAAATGCCAATGCACTTTGTAAAGACTTAAAGAGAATTCTAAATTTAATACAAGCAAAATGCAATGATCCTAATAATAACTTTGCTCTTTATTATAACGAACTAATATTATTGAACAATAACATGCTCATAGAAACGGAAGAAAAACTAACTATGTTTGTTCCTTATACTCTCTTGGGTTATTTTATTACAGACAATGAAGACAGCTGTAAAAATGTGCACCAGTTTTTTAAACAGCAAATTATCAACTCAATAGCCTTAGGGCAATCAGGAATTAAAGAACAAAATCTTTTCTTTAATCGTGCCATTCGAAAAATAGATTATTATCTCGAAAAGATTAATTCGCAAGTCGATTTATTATTTTAATGTTTTAAGCCGTATCTGCAACAATTTATTTCCTGGTTTTTTCATTTTTTTTAAAGCAAATTATAATTTTATATCTATGAACAGCAATAAATGAATGATTTAACAAAAAAAACACGACAATCCTTATATTTTCTTAAAGAAATAAAATATCTTTAACCCACCAAAAATAAAATTATTAACCCTAAAAACCTTATTATGGACTTTAATGTCATTCAAATCACAAGAATTAACTCAGAACCTTTTTCTTTTACAGACAAAGTGAATATTACTTTTCCGGTTCCGCCTTTGGCTTCAGCTAAAATTTACGAAAATGAAGGATCAAAAACATTAAAAATTTGTGCTACTGTATACATTAACTCTAAAGATTCGCAAAATCCGGTAGTTGGAACACTAACAGAACATCTTAACACTGTCGAAATTTATTTTGACTATGACTGGGATGAAGAAACACCGGATACTTACGATGTATGGTATATTGAAATAGATTATGCTTCTGAAAGTGTTGAAAATATTACTACTGTAATGTCATATTTAAGAAATATTGATCCTGAAACATCTAGAGGAACAGAGACATCTGTAGGTCGTTAAACCCTCACAATAGATATTTTACTAACATCGTTTATTGAGATTATAAATTATCCATTAAACGATGTTTCCTCATTATATAATATTTTCTTGTTAAATTCTAAACAAAAAATGAGTAATGCTTATTATTAGATTTTTTTTAAATTTATTGATTGTTTGCTCTCCTTTCTTGTTGTTTTCTCAATCGTCAAACAAACAGTTAAACGAAGTGCTAAAGAAAAAAGAGATTGAATTCAAAAATGAATTGAATTTTAGCAAAGCTTCTAACTTTTTTATTAAAAAAAATTGGGACTCGACTTTGGTCAGTTCTATGAAACAATTAAATATTAATAAAAATAAAGAACTCGCAGATTATTGTCACTTTTTTAGGGGATATAGCTTTATTGAAAAAAAATTATTTAAAGAAGCAAAATTTGAATTAAACTTAATTTCTAAAAAATTCACGTTCTATTCTTTAGTCAACAAAAACTTAGGTGATGCTTCAATAGAGTTAAAAGAATTTGAAAAAGCAATTATATATTTCAAAAAAATAGAAAAACTTAAATCCTTAAATCAACAAGGCTTAAAAATTAGTCTTATTTATCAAAATTTAGGAATTTGTCATTTACACCTAAATGATTTTATTAAAGCGGAAGAGTATCTTTTTAAAAGTTTAGAAATTCTGGAAATAGAAAAAGACATTATAAATTTATTTTGCATTTATAATGATATTGCGAACTTATACTATATTCAATATAAAGACCAACAAGCAATTCCTTATTTTGAAAAAGCATATGATTTATCAAAAAAAACAGTTGATTTTGACATAAAGAGAAAAGCTTCATTAAACATGTCTGTTGTTGAAGAAAATAAAGGCAATTTTAAGAAGGCATTGTTTTACAGAAAAGAATCTGCTCAATGGAAAGATTCCTTAAACAATCAAAGCAAAATTTGGGCTCTGGCAGATTACGAAAAAAAATTCGCTGTAGCACAAAAACAAAAACAAATTAAAGTACTCGAAGTAGAAAATGAGCTAAAAAATGCACAGCGTAATACATTATTTTTCTCGGCTATTGGTCTTTTATTAATTTTAACCGGCGGAGTTTATTTATATGCACAAAAAGTAAAAAATGGAAAAACCATCTTACGCCAAAAAAACAAACTCGACGAACTCAATGCAACAAAAGACCAGCTGTTTTCTATTGTAAGTCATGATTTACGTTCGTCTGTAAATGCATTAAAAAACAGTAATTCTAAATTATCTGCTACACTTGAAAATAAAAACTACGACGAGTTAAATCATTTAATTATTCAGAATAGCAGTATTGCAAACGGCACTTATAGTTTATTAGATAATTTATTACACTGGGCATTACTGCAGACAAAACAATTATATTTTCACAAGGAATCTGTTCACTTATATTCTGTTGTACAACAAATTGAATATAATTATAAGCCTTTATTGCTGGATAAATCTATTACATTCGAAAATTCAGTTTCAAAAAATATCTTTCTGTTTGTTGATCTTGATTCTTTAAAAATTGTATTTAGAAATTTACTGGACAATGCCATTAAATTTTCTAATGAAAATGGACAAATTACCTTTTCGGCAAATGAAACAGACTCTGATTTTTGTCAGGTTATAATTCAGGATACCGGAATTGGAATGAATGAAAACACTATTAAGGAATTGCTTTATGAAGGCGAATTACTGGCCAAAAAAGGCAATTCAGAAATTATAGGTACTGGTTTGGGTTTACAATTATGTAAACAAATGATAAAGAAAAACTCTGGAACGTTTAATATCGAAAGCGAACTCAATAAAGGGACTAAAATGATATTAACGTTCCCAAAAACTAAATGAAATGGATAATATTAATGTTTTAATTATAGAAGATACTTTAGAGCAGAGTGATGAACTTGTAAAAGTATTGCTGGACAACAATTATAATGTTGCCGGAGTTGCCGCAAACTATACAGATGCATTAAAACTTTTTTATGAAAAGCCTGTTGATATAATTATAATTGATGTTTTCCTGGATGGAAAACCTGACGGAATAACTTTTGCAGAGTCTATTAATATAATTCCTCATGCATCTAAACCATTTGTTTTTTTAACAAGTTCTCAGGATCGCCAGATTTTTGAAAGGGCAAAACTTACCAGACCTTTCAGCTTTTTAATGAAACCTTTTAATGAACTTGAAATTTTGTATGCCTTAGAAATGGCCGTCGAAAAGTTTTATGAGCAGACCAATGTCTTTTTGAGTGAAGAACAAAATACAGTTATCAGTAATGATTCTTTATTTATTAAAAAGAAAAACTCATTGAAAAAAGTTGCACTTGAAGACATTCTGTATATTGAAGTTGAAGAACGTTACTGCAATATTATAACCGAAAAAGAAAAATTTGTAATCCTAATTTCATTGACTAAAATCAGCGATTTATTAGACAAAAATAAATTTATAAAAACGCATCGCAATACGATCGTAAATACGGATAAGATAGAAGAAATTATTCTTGCAGATAACCTTATTATCCTCAAAGGAAATCATAAAATAAATTTGAGTGATACCTACAAAGATTTTATAAAAAAGATGAATATTTTATCTTAATTATATTTCACCTCAAAATTATATCCTCTTTTCAGGAGGATTTTTTTATGCTTATTTGAAAGAAAAAACTTTAAGGCAGCAAGCAATTTATGGGATTCATGACACAGAAAAAGGGTTTCGTGACATTTTCACACTTATAGAATGAGATCAAAATTACTTTTATCTCTCCTAAATCAAAATAAAAATAGATGAAGATAGCGTTAACGAGAAACCCTGAAATGAAACTTTTACCAACTATAAAGAAAATTAAAAACAATCCGTGGGTTGGAGTTGTTGTTTCTTTGGCTATTATTATTCCTTGTTTATATAAAATTTTAGACGATGTTACAGTTTTAAGATTAGAATATATCTTACTGGCCGTTGCATTTCCAATTTATATAAGATCGCTAAAAAAAATATTCGACGAAATCCTTGATAAGACTGATGATTTCTACGATTGAAACTTAAATATACAATTCTAACTCCAATCAAATTATTCGTTAAAAACCCTAAATCACAATGATGATTTAGGGTTTTTGTTATTAATAAAATAAGAAATTATCACATTTTAACAGATATGTGTTTTGTTTATAACCTTTTTTTAATAAATTTGAAAACCCCCCAAAGCAAATCACTAAAACCATCAAATCCTTTGAAAAATTATCAAAAAAAATCCGTTTTCCTTATTTTATTTGGGTTATTATTAAACATTCATATTATTCATAGTCAAACAAATAATGATGTAAATATTTACAATTGGTTTGACAAAACTGTTGGAAAAGATAATCTTGATCTTAATAACGGAACACCACACATTAATCCGTACAGAACAATTGGAGACAGCCATTTGTATTTAATAAACAAATATGAAATTGGAAAAATCAATTACGAGGGGCAAAAATATTATGAAGTAAAACTTAAATATGACATCTACAGAGATATTTTAGTTTTAAATCCATACGGAGAATCTGAAAATATTGGAATAAATCTTATTCAAAACAAAGTTGAATCTTTTACTGTCCAGGATAAAAATTTTGTCAAAATCGACAAAAAAATTGAAACAGTTCCAGAACTTACCCCTGGTTATTATGAAGAAAGTAAAATTGCACCGGGTTTTACATTTTACATCAAGCATCATAAAGACCTTCAAAAAACAGTATTAGAAAACGGCGTATTCTATACTTTCAAAGAAAGTAATTCATTTTTTATTGATCTAAAAAACAATATTTCTGTAATCAAGGGCAAAAATGATATTATCAAACTATTCCCTGAACAAAAAAAACAAATCAATGGGTTTTATTTAATGAATAGAGAACTGCAAAAATCTGACTTAAATCAATTTATGAAAAATTTGATGAAATACATTTCTAATTCTCTTTCAATTCAAACTAAATAAGACAAATGAAAAAAATTTTACTCGCCTTTGTTATTTTATTCTCATTTCAATTGTCTATAGCGCAGAACTCGAATGAGAAATTATCAATTACATTTAAAGATGAAACTTTAGAAAATGCAATAAAACGTATTGAAACAGCGACATCGTACAAATTTTACTTTGATCCAACCTGGGTTAATTCAAACAAAGAATTGATTTCCGGAGTTTATACTGATGCAAAAATTGATGATGTCCTAAATTCAATTTTAAGCAAAACTGATTTGAATTATATTGTACTGAAGAACAAAGTGATTTTAACGCTTAACAGTACAATTCATGATACTTTACCATCGAATTATTTTACCGATGCTCCTGTCGAAACGACGAATCAAAATAATGGAAATGATCACTCAGACAATCCGGTTTTTTATCAGCAGTATGATTCTTTAAACAGCTATAGCGTAACAAAAAAAGCTTCGATCATATTTATCGGAAAAGAAAACAAAGATTCTGTTAAGAAAAATTATACTGTTTCTGGTACTGTAAGAAATGAAGAAACAGGAAAAGCAGAACAAAACATTTATATAAAAGTACGAGGAAAAAGCATCAATACATCTAGTGATCTTGATGGAAATTATACTTTACAGCTTCCGCGAGGAATAAATGTTATTGAAGTTAAATCTCTAAGCCACAAAGAGGTTGTAAGAACTTTAATGGTTTATGATGATGGTAAATTTGATATTGGTATCAATGAGAGATCAAATCAATTAGATGAAGTTGTAATTAAAAAGAAAGGACAAAAAACAACTGAAACTACAGTTTCAGGGTTAGTTTCTATTGATATTGAAGGAATTAAAAATGTTCCTTTAATTCTTGGAGAAAGAGATATTTTAAAAGTTGCTACAACATTTCCTGGTATTAAAACTACCGGAGAAGGATCTGCAGGATTTAACGTAAGAGGCGGAAAAGACGATCAAAACCTTATTCTTTTAGACAATGCTGTTTTATACAATCCGCAGCACTTTTTAGGGTTTTTCTCGGCTATAAACCCTTATACAGCAAAAAAAGCAGATATTTATAAAGGAAGTATTCCGGCAGATTTTGGAGGAAGGTTATCCTCTGTATTTGACATTACAACCAAAAACGGAAATCCGGAAAAATTCTCAGGAGAAGGAGCAATTGGACCTATAACATCAAATTTAACGCTTAGTACACCAATCCAGAAAAATAAATCAAGTATTATTTTTGGAGGTCGTGCAACGTATTCGGACTGGATTTTAAAATCTCTTGACGATGAAAATCTTAAAAACAGTCAGGCAGGATTTTATGACGGAATTCTTAAATATAACAATCAAATCAATGCCAGCAATAATCTTGAAGCAACTGCTTATTACAGCCACGATCGCTTTAGTTTAAGTTCAGATTCAATTTATAAATACAGCAACAGACTTGCTTCTTTAAAATGGGATCATACTTTTAGCAAAAAAAGCAAAGCAGCTTTAATTTTTACAAACAGCGAATACAAGTTTAACATCGATTATGATTCAAACGACATCAATTCATTTGACTTTGGATATAAAGTAAACGAATCTCAATTGCAGTTAAAACTGAATTATCAGCTTAATCCAAAACATACTTTATCTTATGGTATTGCAAGTAAATTATATAACATTTCGCCAGGTTATCAGCATCCAAAAAAACCTGAAGCAACTTTAATTTCAACGGATATTGAAAAAGAAAGAGCACTCGAATCAGCCATTTATTTAGCCGATAGTTATAAATTTAGTGATAAACTATTAATTGATTTAGGATTAAGATATTCCTATTATGCCTCTTTAGGAGAAGCAGATGTAAATTCTTATCAGGCCGGTCTGCCTTTAAGCGACGAAACCGTAACCGGAACAACACATTACGGAAAAAACGAAGTAATAAAAACATATGGCGGACTTGAACCTCGTTTGGCTGCTCGTTATTTTATTACAGAAGATTTTTCTATAAAAGCGGGTTATGATGTAACACGTCAATATATTCATCTTTTATCAAGCAATGTAACACAATCTCCAACAGACACCTGGAAATTATCTGATTCTAACGTAAAACCACAAACTGCACAGCAAGTTTCTTTAGGTCTTTTTAAAACATTAAAAGATGAAGAATATGAAGTTAGCTTAGAAGGATATTACAAAAAATCTAAAAATATTCTTGATTATAAAGTTGGGGCACAGCTTCTGTTAAATCAAAATGTCGAAACAGAATTACTGCAAGGTGAAGGAAAAGCGTATGGAGTTGAGTTATTATTAAAGAAAACAACAGGAAGGTTAAACGGATGGATTGGTTATACTTATTCTCGTACTTTAATAAAACTTGATAGTCAGTTTAGTTCTGAAATTGTAAACAATGGTAACTTTTTCCCGGCAAATTTTGACAAACCTCACGATTTAAGTGCAATTTTAAATTATAAATTTACAAAACGTTATAGTTTATCTTCAAACTTCTTATACCAAACAGGAAGACCAATTACGTATCCAATTGGAACGTTTCAATATGGAAATTCAGAATATACATTATACAGCGACAGAAATGCTTATAGAATTCCGGATTATATTCGTTTAGACATTGGTCTTAACATCGAAGGAAATCATAAAATTAAAAAGTTAGCACATAGTTTCTGGAACATTTCAATCTATAATGTTTTAGGAAGAAATAATCCATATTCAATTTATTTTGTAACTGATCAAAATGGAAAAGTAAAAGGATATAAAACATCTATTTTCTCAATTCCTGTTCCAAGTATTACTTATAATTTTAAATTTTAATAAATGAAAAATTATAAACTATATAGTATTCTTTTTCTCTTTTCAGCTTTTATTTTGAATAGCTGTACAGAAACTTATCCGTTATTAACGAATACTTACGAGGAAGCATTAGTTGTAGAAACTACAATAACAAATGAGCTTAAAATTCAGGAAATAAAACTTACTAAATCTGCGAGATTTGAAGATGAAAAGTATCTTCCTGAAAGCGGAGCTGAAGTTTACATAACCGACAATTCAGGAAACAGATATGATTTTGAAGATCAGTCTGATAAATATGTATCGACCGCAGCGTTTCAGGCCGTACCCGGAACGCAGTATCAATTACATATTAACACGAAAGACGGCAGATCTTTTGAGTCATCTCCGGAAATACTTTCGACCGTGACCCCAATGCAAAGCGTTAAAGCAGCTATAGAAAAAGATAAAGACGATAAAAGAGGAGTCGGCATTAGAGTAAATAGCTTTGATTCCGGCAATAAATCGCATTATTACAGATATGAATATGAAGAGACATACAAAGTTATAGCCCCAAAGTGGGTTCGTACTAAAGCAGTTATCAATGCAAATGGAGCGCTGACTTTTATTGAAAATGATCCTAATACAAGAATTTGTTATGGAAATAAAAAAAACACAAACCTGCTTTTATTAAGTACCACTGATTTAAAAGAAGATCGTGTTGATTATCTGGTTCGGTTTATAAGCGATCAGGATTATATAATCACAACCAGATACAGTATATTGGTAAAACAATATGTCGAAAGTTTAGCAGCATTTAATTATTACAGCACCCTAAAAAAAACATCCGGAAGTGCAAGTATTTTATCTCCAACACAACCCGGAATTGTGTTGGGTAATTTAAAATCTATAAAAAATACAAACGATAAAATTATTGGATATTTTGATGTAGCATCTGTATCAATTGAAAGAATTTATTTTAATTATGCAGATTTATTTCTTGGTGAAGCTCCCCCTCCTTTTTATACGGATTGTCAGGAATTTTGCTATGCTGACTATCCTTTCAGTCCTGATCCATGTACACATTCCGGCGGTTTTTATGACGACTTAATGATGGATAAAATCAGCTATTATTTAAATGGGAGATTCTATTATTGGGTAAATACACCATGCGGAGATTGTACCACAATTGCATCAAATGTAAAACCAACGTTTTGGGTAGATTAAAAAATATAAATTTCAAAAATAAAAAAACAAACTTTCCAGCTTTAGGGCACGAAAAAATTGTTACGAATAAAATCATGAATATGTCCCTCAATAAAATAGTATTAATTCTAATGATCTGTTTTTTTGTAAATGGTTGTACAGAAACATATCCTTTGCTTACAAATACTTATGAAGAAGCAATAGTTGTTGAAGCCAATTTGACAAACGAACTTAAAATTCAACAAATTAAGATAACAAAAACTGCCCGATTTGAAGATAAATCGATTCAGGCAGAAAGCGGTGCTCAGGTAACGGTTAAAGACAATCAAAATAATCAATATCTATTTGAAGAAAACTCGGGAGTATATGTTTCACAAACAGCATTTCAGATTTTACCAAACAGACAATATACTTTAGAAATTAAAACCAAAGACGGAAAAGTATACGAATCAAGTCCGGAAACACTTCCTGCGGTAAGTCCAATTCAAAGCATAGTTCCAACGGTTGTAACAAACAAAGACAATCAAACCGGAGTTCAAATCAATGTTAACAGTTATGATCCTGCCAGAACTTCAAAATATTATCGTTTTGAATATGAGGAAAGCTATAAAATTATAGCACCAAGATGGTCCTTATCTAAATTAGAAGTAACCGGACCTCAATCTGTACAGCTTGTGCCTAACTCATCAAATACCAGAACTTGTTACGCCGAAAAAAATTCAACAGATATTATTTTATTAAATACAAATGATCTGAGCGAGGATCGTGTAAACTTACCAATACGATTTATTGAAGAAGATAATTACATCATCGGTCATCGATATAGTATTTTAGTCAGACAATATGTTGAAAACTTAGCTGCTTATACTTTTCATAAAACAATGAGGGATATAGCTGGTTCAGGTAGTATTTTATCTCCAAAACAACCTGGAGTTCTTTCTGGAAATATAAAATGCATCAGCGATTCTGACACAAAAGTTATTGGCTTTTTTGATGTAACATCAGTTTCAGAACAAAGAATCTTTTTTAATTATAATGATTTATTTCCGGGCAAACCGGCTCCGTATTTTAATACCTGCGAAGACATTCCTTTCCTGTTTTGTTTCGCCGGAGAAGATTGCAGCGGAGAATCTATGATTTATAATGTTGAACAAAATTTAATGACATATTCCTCAAATGCCGGCATAAATTACATTTTAGTAGATGTCGTATGCGGAGACTGTACATCATTTTCATCTAACGTAAAACCTTCATTTTGGATAGACTAAAACACATATTTTTATTGTTTGTATTAATTAATACACAATTAAGCAGCGCACAACAAACAATCGCAGTAGATGAAACTGTTTTCATTCATACAAATGCAGCAACACTTGTTTCTGGTGAAACTTTGCTGTACAAAATCTATTGTTTAAAATCTTCTGATAAAACGCCAAGTAATATTAGCAAAACTGCTTATGTAGAATTGGTTGATGATAGTAAAAAATCAGTTTTTAAAACAAAAATTTCTTTAGAAAATGCAAGCGGTCAGGGCGATTATTTCATTCCTACAACTTTAAAAACAGGAAGCTACAAACTAATTGGCTACACAAACTGGATGCTGAACAAACCGCTTTCTGAGTTATTTCAGTTAAACATTAATATTGTGAATCCTTATAAAGTTGATGAAAAAACTGTTACTGCAAACATTTTAGCAAACGGATCAAATACGTCTGATGAAAATTTAACAACCGAAAATGTTTCAATTAAACTGAATAAAAAAACATTTACAAACCGCGAATTTGTTGACTTAAAAATTCAGTCCTTAAGCAATAATTTCGTAGACGGAATTTATTCACTTTCTGTTCGAAAATTAGACAACATTCCAACCCAAAATCAAATTTCTGCTGTAAAATTTGCTTCAAATACTTCTTATCCTATTGTATTAGACTTGCAAAAGCAAGATCAAAAAATAATCCTGCCAGAACTTAGAGGCGAAATTATTTCGGGAAAAATATCTGCAAAAAATAGTAGTGATCAAATTGAAAATATTTCAGTAGGATTATCTATTCCCGGAAAATCATTTGCTTTTGAAGTTGTAAAAACTGATAGTAACGGAAACTTTATTTTTAATATAAACAAAACATTTTACACGTCTAATATCGTTATTCAGATTATAGATGAAAAAGCAAAAAATTATGATCTTGTAATAAACAATGCGCCAGAGATAGATTACAGTCAAATATCATTCGAGAAAGACTCTAAATTATCCTACACTTTTAAAGAGAGCCTTTTAGAAAGATCAATTTCAAGTCAGGTTGAAAATGCTTATTATCATAAAAAAGTTGATAATATTGAAAAAGCTCCAACATCTGAATCTTTTTATTATCCAATTGCAAAAGAATATGTTTTAGATGATTATACACGCTTTAAAACTCTAAAAGAAACAATAACTGAGGTTGTCGTAGAAGTTTATTCAAAACAAAAAGAGGAAAAATTTTATCTACACGTAAATGATCCAAGTATATTTCCACAGCTTCCAGAATCTGCACTTGTTCTTGTTGACGGATTATATTTAGAGAACCAAAACGATCTTATTACCTACAACATGAAAAATGTATATAAGATTGAAGTTATCGTTGGAAGATATTATGTTGGGGCAAAGTCATTTAATGGTTTAATTAGTTTTACAACTTTTGATAGAGATTTTAAAAGCACTCAAACAGGATCTTCAATCTCAAAACCAATTATTTTAAGACCGCAGCCAAAAAAAATATACAACAAAGTAAAATACGAAAATACTGCTGACAATCAAAGAATTCCTGATTTTAGAAATCAATTATTCTGGAATCCTGATGTTCAGTTAAACCAAGATTCTGAAACTTCATTCTATACTTCTGATCTTTCCGGTACTTTTGAAATAAGACTTGAAGGTTTTACTAAAAGCGGAATTCCGGTTTCTATCAAAGAAAATATTGAAGTTCAAAATACAGTTTCAAATTAATTGAAATAAAAATATTTCTTAGAAATATTCATAACTCACTCAAAACCTGTCTGTTTGCTGACAGGTTTTTTATTTTTTTTAAAAAACAAATTATTTTTGATACAATTTGTAACTTTTTTGGAACTTCATACGTATAACCACTTGTACACTTAAAAATTGAGGAGACAAATAACATGAGACAACTTAAAATCACCAAGCAGGTAACCAATCGTGAAACTGCATCGTTAGATAAATATCTACAAGAAATCGGAAAAGTTGACCTAATTACCGCTGATGAAGAGGTAGAATTAGCACAAAGAATAAAGGCTGGTGATCAAAGAGCTTTAGAAAAATTAACAAAAGCCAACCTACGTTTCGTTGTATCGGTTGCTAAACAATATCAAAATCAAGGATTAACTCTTCCTGATTTAATTAATGAAGGAAACTTAGGTCTTATAAAAGCTGCGCAGCGTTTTGATGAAACTCGTGGTTTCAAATTCATTTCTTATGCTGTATGGTGGATTCGTCAATCGATCCTTCAGGCCCTTGCAGAACAATCACGTATTGTACGTTTACCATTAAACAAAATTGGTTCTATCAATAAAATCAACAAAATGTATGCGTTATTAGAGCAGTCTAACGAGCGTCCGCCTTCTGCTGAAGAAATTGCAAAAGAACTTGACATGACAGTAAATGACGTAAAAGAGTCTATGAAAAACTCTGGTCGTCACTTATCAATGGATGCACCTCTTGTTGAAGGAGAAGATTCTAACCTTTACGACGTTTTACGTTCTGGAGAATCTCCAAACCCAGACAGAGAGTTAATTCACGAATCATTACGTACTGAAATCGAGCGTTCGTTAGAAACATTAACTCCAAGAGAGGCAGATGTTGTTCGTTTGTATTTTGGCCTTGGCGATCAGCACCCAATGACTCTGGAAGAAATTGGAGAAACTTTCGACTTAACCCGTGAGCGTGTTCGTCAGATTAAAGAAAAAGCAATCCGTAGATTAAAACACACTTCAAGAAGTAAAATCCTTAAAACTTATTTAGGATAAATAATATTTGTTTCAGGTTTAAAGTTTCAGGTTGCTTTTTCGTAACTTGAAACTTTAAACCTGAAACCTTTGTAACGCAAACAACAGTTTGATTGACTGTTCGTTTTTTGATTGATGATTGAAACTCCGGCTGATTACCGGAGTTTTTTATTTTATTGGACGTTTTTTTACCGCAAAGTTCACAAAGATTTTTTATATTGATCTTATAATAAAATCACTAAGTACTCAAAGCTTTGCGAACTTCGTATTCTTATAATTAATTTTCTAAATAAAACTTTGTGAACTTTGCGTAAATCTTAGCGCACTCCTATGCGGTTAAATTACAATGTACAGCATAAAAAATTTATCTTTGCAAATAAAAACACACAACTACATAATGAAAAATACACTTATTGCTCCTTCAGTTCTTGCGGCAGATTTTGCCAATTTACAGCGCGATATCGAAATGATTAATAACAGCCAGGCCGATTGGTTTCATATCGATATTATGGATGGAGTTTTTGTTCCGAATATTTCTTTCGGAATGCCGGTTTTAGAAGCTATTTCAAAGCATGCAAAAAAATATATTGATGTACATTTAATGATTATTGATCCGGATCGTTATATTAAAACCTTCGCTGATTTAGGCGCTAATGGTTTAACTGTACATTACGAAGCCTGTACACATTTACACAGAACACTTCAGGCTATTAAAGCCGAAGGAATGAAAGCCGGAGTTGCGATTAATCCTCACACAAATATTGATTTATTAGAAGATGTAATAAACGATATTGACCTGGTTTGTATTATGAGTGTCAATCCAGGTTTTGGCGGGCAGTCGTTTATTGAAAACACTTACGATAAAGTAAAAAAACTAAAAGCTTTAATTACACGCAAAAACGCATCAACTCTTATCGAAATTGACGGCGGTGTAACCAATAAAAACGCAAAACAATTAGTAGAAGCCGGAGCCGATGTTTTAGTTGCCGGAAGCTTTGTTTTTAAAGCCGAAAATCCAATTGAAACAATTGCAGATTTAAAAGTCTTTACTGCTTTTTAGATTTTTCAGATTTGGAAAAAAGTCGATTCCTGTCATTTTTTCTAAAGTTTCAATAGGAACTACGAAATCATAAATTGGTTTGTCGCTGTCTTCATTCGGAACCAAAAAAGCAATTGCTTTATGTTCCTTTCCTGATTTAGCCAAAACAATTTTATAAAAATATTTAGGAACAGAAACTTTTTCTGTTCCTATTTTTTTATCTGACTCTTTCAGGATTCCGCCAGTAACTACATAAATATCATTATATTTTCCAGCCCAATAACGTGTTTTTTGTTCAATTCTATTCCAGATTCCGCTGTTAAAATCATGCCTTTGAGGCGAAATATTAGAGGTATAGAAAGTATCATTATAAGCATCTTCACTAAATTCCATATCGCCGGCAGGACAAAGATGCCCTTTATCATAACCTGATTTTTTATAATTTCTCCAATCTGCAGAACCAGTAGAAACTTTGGGATCTTCAATAAAATACGGACGTTTGTAATTTCCATTTTTTAAGTATTCTTTCTTCAATTCATAAGCGACCCATTCAGCCTGCTCAAACTTTTCATTATAAGAAAGTGTATAATATTTATGTTCTACAATTTGATTTGTGGTCGAAGTTGGCCGATAGGCAGTCGGGTACAGTGAACCGGTACTGCTTTGGTCTGAAACAAATGAATTTTCTGCTTTTACTGCTTCAGCAACAGCTTTATTTTCCTTTTTACAAGAAAGCAGTACTAAACCAATCAGCCCGCAAACTAAAATATTCTTCATAAATTACTTTTATTTTTAAACTTAAAAAAAACGCTTCATAAATATTACTTTAAGAAGCGTTTTTAATAACAAATTAAATGCTTAAAATCTTTAAGATTTTACCAATTTATCTTTTTTCATTTTAGGAGAAACGCCAGCTTTTACTAAAGATTTAGATTGTAAATCATCTAAAACATTTAAAGCCTCTTCAACATAAACATCTTTAGATAATGCCTGGTGCCAAGCTTCTCTTTTCTCTTTTAATGTTACATCGTTATTCATTTCAACCTCTTCATAAGGCAATGATCTAAAAACTAAACTGTTTTTATATTCAGAGATTGGTTTATATTTTTTTCCTTCATTTTCAACTTGTTCCTGAGTTTGTTTAAAACTATTAATATTCAGGCTGTATATGTTTTCTTTATTCTTAATATCGATCCATTTTGCATTATCTTCAATTAATTTAAATTGAGGATTTTGTAAAATTCTGTTTTTACTTTTTTCGATTGCTTTTGTAAAGTTTTCATTAGAAGTCCAGATGTTGTAATCTGCCGGGTCGATTTTATCCCATGGCATTGCATTGTCAATATCACGTTCTCCCATTTTTAGATAAGCATAACGATCTGGCATAACCACATCACTATGAACTCCTTCTAATTGGGTTGAGCCACCGTTAATTCTATAGAATTTTTGACCCGTAATTTTCAAAGCTCCCAAATCTCCATAATTTGCATTACGAACAAATTGGTTCAAATCAAGTACGTTTTGTACTGTTCCTTTACCGTAAGTTTGTTTACTTCCGATAATAACTCCACGTTTGTAATCCTGAATTGCAGCAGCTAAAATCTCAGAAGCCGAAGCAGAGAAACTGTTAACCATAATTACTAATGGTCCGTCCCACTCTATTTTTTTATCTTTATCGTATAAAACTTCTTTCTTTTTACCCGCAGATTTTACCTGAACAATTGGTCCTTCTTCAATAAATAAACCTGCAATATCAACAACTGTAGAAAGAGATCCTCCACCATCATCACGAACGTCAAGAACGATACCGTTTATGTTTTCTTTTTTCAGTCTTTCTACCTCAAGAGCAATATCTTTTCCGGCATCGCGACCGTCTTTATTTTCAAAGTCAATGTAAAATTTAGGCAGGTAAATAACGCCGTATTTCAATCCGTTTTTCTCAACAATACTAGATTTTGCATACGTTTCTTCAATTTCAACAACATCTCTGATAATTGAAATTACTTTAATACTTCCGTCAACTTTTTTAACGGTAAGCTTAACTTCTGTTCCTTTATGACCTTTGATCTTTTTTACAACATCATCAAGACGCATTCCAACCACATCAACTGGTTCTTCATTTCCCTGAGCCACTTTCAAGATTAAATCTCCGGCTTCAAGTTGTTTTCCTTTCCATGCCGGACCGCCGGAAATTAACTCATCAATTTGAGTGAAATCATTTTTCTTCGTTAATCTTGCACCGATTCCTTCTAATTTCCCGCTGATATTTACATCAAAACGATCTTTTTCCTCTGGTGCAAAATAACTTGTATGCGGATCAAAACGAGCCATAATTGAATTCAAATACACTGAAAACCAGTAATCTTTATTCAAATCTTTAATTACACTAAAATTATCATCCAAAGATTTTAATGAACTTTCGCGTGTTTCTTTTTCTAAAGCATCAAAAGATTTTTCCTGATAAGCAGGATCTTTTTTCTTTTTCTCTTCTTCAATTTTTTGCTTTGTTACAAGCGATGAAAGTGTAGACAATTTAATTTGTTTTCTCCATCTTTCATTGATCTCAGTTAAGTTTTTTGCATACGGAAGTTTCTCATAATCTGCATTAAAAGTCTCATCTGTAGTATAGTTAAAAGGCTGTGCTAAAATCGTTTTGTAACGTTTTTTGCTTTCTTCCATTCTCTTCATTAACCTCGTATAAGTCAAATTAAAGAATGTTAAATCTTTATTCAAAAACTGATCGTCCAGCATCAACTCATATTGTTTAAATTCATCAATATCAGACTGCAGGAAAAATCTCTTCGAAGGGTCTAATGCCTCGATATAATCTTTAAAAATACCTTTTGAAAATTCGTCATTAATTTCAGCCGGGCTGTAGTGTCCTTTTTCAATAACAAAAGCCAGTAATTCTAAAAGTGTCTTGTCTTTATTTGGATCCGGATCATCATTCTTATCAGCATTTATTTTAAAAGCAAACAGGGTTAAAGACAAGCATAATACGGCTATAAGTATTTTATAATTTCTTTTCATAAACTTAATAATAGCATTCATCAAATTTTTTAATCTAAGTTACGGTAAAAACTATGCCAACATGCCAAGATCAGTATAATTTTTTGTTAAAGATATAAAAATGTTTGATGCTTAAAAGTCTTATGGAATTTAGTTTACAATTTTTATTTATTTGTTAGTATTCTACCAAAATCTGTTACTACATTTGCCCTAACAAGCTTTTATTTTGACAAATCAAAAATCAAAAACGCAGTATGAAAGAAGAAAAACCTCTAATATTAGTAACGAATGACGATGGAATTCTGGCTCCCGGAATCAGAGCTTTAATAAGCGTTATGGAAACTATTGGCGATGTAGTTGTGGTCGCTCCGGACAAACCTCAAAGCGCAATGGGGCACGCAATTACAATAAATAATACTTTATTTCTTGATAAAATTTCTAAAGATGACGACATAATTACGGAATACAGCTGTTCCGGAACGCCCGTAGACTGCGTAAAACTAGCTGTAAATGAAATTTTAAAACGAAAACCAGATTTGTGTGTTTCGGGAATTAATCACGGATCAAACTCTTCTATAAATGTGATTTATTCAGGAACAATGAGTGCCGCTGTCGAGGCCGGAATTGAAGGAATTCAGGCAATTGGATTTTCTCTTTTGGATTTTGACTGGAATGCCGATTTTGAACCGATTAAATCTTTCGTTAAAAAGATAGCTTTAGAAACATTAAAAAATAAACTTCCGGCCGGAGTGGTTTTAAATGTTAATTTTCCAAAATTGAGCGAAAAAGAAATCAAAGGAATAAAAATCTGCCGTCAGGCGAAAGCTTATTATGCCCAGAAATTTGACAAAAGACAAACTCCTTTTGGGAAAGATTATTACTGGTTAACGGGCAAATTTACCAATGAAGACAATGGCGAAGATACTGATGAATGGGCGCTTGAAAACGGATATATTTCGGTAGTTCCTGTTCAGTTCGACTTAACGGCACATCATACAATGCAGCAACTTAACACTTGGAAATTAAATGGATAAAAAAGAACTCGTAATCGGATTTATTGTTGGAATTTTTACTTCGCTTCTTGGAAGTTATTTGTTTATCAAATTTTTTACAAAATTTGATCTTCCAGCCGGAATTCAAACCATTAGAGAAATGGGATATTTAGGAAAAGTTATTACAATTGGGGCTGTTTTAGATCTTCCTGTTTTTTTAATTCTTTTAAAGAGAAACAAAGAAATGATGGCCAGAGGCGTGATTTTTGCCGTGATTGTTTTAGCAATTTCGACCATAATTATTTAAATCCTATCTTTGTGCTGCAATAAAAATTCGTTGATATGAAATATTACATAATAGCTGGCGAAGCTTCCGGAGATTTACACGGTTCTAATTTAATGAAAGCCTTATACGAGGAAGACCCTCAGGCCGATATTAGATTTTGGGGCGGTGATTTAATGCAAAAAGCCGGCGGAACATTGGTAAAACATTATCGCGAATTGGCTTTTATGGGATTTGTTGAAGTGGTTTTTAACTTAAAAACTATTTTAAACAACATCAAATTCTGTAAAAAAGATATCTCTGAATTTAAACCCGATGTTTTAATTTTTATTGATTATCCGGGTTTTAATATGCGTATTGCAAAATGGGCTAAAGAACTGAACTACAAAACACATTATTATATTTCTCCGCAAATTTGGGCCTGGAAGGAAAATCGTATCAATGCTATTAAACAAGACGTTGACAGAATGTTTGTGATTTTGCCTTTTGAAAAAAGCTTTTACGAAGACAAACATCATTTTCCTGTAGATTTTGTTGGACATCCTTTGATTGATGCTATTCAAAATCAGCCTGTTTTTAATGAAACCGCTTTTAGAGAAGAAAACAAGTTAGGAGAAAAACCAATTATTGCTGTTTTACCGGGAAGCCGTAAACAGGAAATTACCAAAATGCTGAGTGTTATGCTGAGCGTTGTTGATGATTTTCAGGATTATGAATTTGTTATTGCGGGTGCGCCAAGTCAGGATTATGAGTTTTACCAGCAGTTTATTAAAAACAAAAACATCGCATTTGTTTCGAATAAAACGTATGATTTATTGCGTTCTTCAACTGCGGCATTAGTTACCTCTGGAACTGCAACTTTAGAAACGGCTCTTTTTAAAGTTCCCGAAGTGGTTTGTTATAAAGGAAGTGCAATCTCTTATCAAATTGCCAAACGAATTATTACTTTAAAATATATTTCGCTTGTCAATTTAATTATGGATCAGGAAGTTGTAACTGAATTGATTCAAAATGAATGTAATACCAAAAGAATCAAAGAAGAATTGAATAAATTACTTGAACCTTCTCACCGCGAAAAACTGCTGAAAAATTATGATATTTTAGAGCAAAAGCTAGGCGGCGTTGGCGCAAGCAAAAAAACAGCCAAACTTATTGCTGCCGATTTAAAATCTTAAACTTTTCTGTTTTGAAAAAAATACTCATTTTCTTTCTTTTATCAATCGTATTGGTTTCTTGTAAATCGACTTCGACTGCTGTGAGCAAAAGTGAATCGAAAAAAGAAAACAGATCTATTGTAAAAAATTTAATTGAAACTGCAACAGATAATATCGGTGTTAAATACAAAGCGGGCGGAACTAGTAAAAGCGGTTTTGACTGCTCTGGATTAGTTTATACAACTTTTGAATCTGAAAATATAAAACTGCCAAGAAGTTCTTTTGAACAGGCAAAAATTGGAAAAGTAATTCCGCTGAATGATGCCAAAAAAGGCGATTTGATTTTCTTTAAAACGAATAAAAGTAAGCAGATCAATCATGTTGGCCTTATTACCGAGGTAAATTCAGATGAAATTAAATTTGTACATTCTTCTACTTCAAAAGGCGTTATCATTTCTTCTACAAAAGAAGCTTATTACAAAAACTCGTTCGAACAAATTAACCGCGTAATCGAATAAACAAAATATATTTATTTTCTTACAAATTTTTAATACTTTTAAGCCATGAAAGTATTAGATTTTCCTTTAGCTAAAATTACAATTAGTTTTCTTTTTGGCATTTTAGTTTCTTATTATTGTCTGCCTTCAATTCAAGTTTCATTTATTTCTCTTGGAATTTGTACTGTATTATTTTGCATTAGTTTTTTCCTTTCGAAGAAAAACAAAAAGAATAATCTAATTTTCGGAATAAGCAGTGCTTTTATTTCGCTTTCAACAGGAATCTGTGTTTTGCTTATCCATACCGATACTTTTGATAAAACTAATTACACACATTCCAAAACAGCTTTTGAAAAGCCTCAATTTATAACTTTTACGTTACGGGAAAAACTCAAAAGCAACGATTACAACGATCGTTATGTCGGACTTATAAATACTATTAACAACAAGATTTATTCAGGTAAAATCATTGTCAATATTCAAAAAGACAGTACTCAAAATCCATTGATAATTGGGAATATAATTAAAGTAAAAACTGCTTTACAAAGAACATCTTCGAGTAAAAACCCAAATCAATTTGACTATGCTAAATACTTAGCAGACAAACAGATTTACGCACAGGTTTATTGCAAAAAATCAGAAATTAAAATTAGTCAAACTATCAAAAAAGACATTTGGTATTACTCCGGCCGGCTCCATGCCACTATTTTAAAAAATCTGGAAAGCGCTCATTTTAATAAAGATGAAATGAATGTGGCGCTGGCTCTTATTTTGGGACAGCAGCAGGAAATTTCAGCCGATATTATAAAGGATTATCAATATTCCGGAGCAACGCATGTTCTTTCGGTTTCAGGGCTGCACGTTGGCTTTATAATGCTTTTTATCATGTTTGTTTTAAAACCAGTTCCCAATACGCGAAAAGGTTCTGCCATTAAATTGTTTTCTATTTTAATTTCATTGGCAGGTTTTGCGGTTATATCTGGTTTATCTCCATCGGTTTTGCGTTCGGTTGTCATGTTTTCTTTTGTTGCCATTGGAAATCATCTCCGCAGAAGCGGAAACATATATCATACACTATTAGTTTCTATTTTGTTGATCTTGCTTTTTGAACCTTATTTCTTATTTGATGTTGGTTTTCAGTTAAGTTATTTAGCGTTGTTTTTTATAGTTTGGCTGCAGCCGATACTGAAGAAAATCTGGTCTCCAAAAAACAAAATCTCAATTTATATCTGGGATGCCTTAACGGTTTCATTTGCTGCACAAATTGGTACTTTACCTTTGTGTCTTTATTATTTCCACCAATTTCCCGGATTATTTTTTGTTACCAATATTATAATTCTTCCTGTTTTATCTTTTATAATGATTGCCGGAATAATCGTTATGATTTTTGCAGTCTTTAAAAGTCCACCCGAAATATTAGTGTACCTTTTTGAAAAAAGTATTTTTATTTTAAACCAAATGATTCATTATGTAGCATCGTTTGAATCTTTTGTAATTCAGGATATCAGTTTTAATTTTTATTATTTGGTTACGCTTTACTTCGTAATAATCAGTGCGATAATTTGGTCAAAGAAACCTAGCTACAGCAAACTTATTGCTGTATTTGTATCAATAATTCTATTACAGCTTTCTTTTATTTACACTAAAAAAGAAACCGCAGATCAAAAAGAATTAATTGTTTATAATACCAAAAAAAGTACATTAATCTCAAAAAGATTCGGCAGCAATATCACACTTTTTACAAACGATACAACTGGGGACAAAAGCTCAAAAAACAATGCTTTTAATTCTTATTTAGTTGGCAATTTTAGTGTTTTAAATAAATCGCAGCAAATCAGGAATGTCTTGTTTTTTAATGGAAAGAAAATCTCAATAATTGACAGCACCGGAGTTTATGAAAATAAAATTCAGCCTGATATTTTGATTTTGACGCAGTCACCTAAAATAAACATGGATAGAATTTTAATCGAACTACGTCCAAAAATTATTATTGCAGATGGCACAAATACTTATGCCATTCAAAAAAAGTGGAAATTGAGCTGCGAGAAAAAAAATATCCCTTTTCATGCTACTGCCGAAAAGGGATTTTATAGATTAAACTAATCTTTCTTTATTCTGGATTTAAAATCAAATTAGAATCAGTAATAAAAGCTTTCACACCATTTGAACTATACGGCAGCCTTCCTAATAAGCTAAAAGCAGTTTTACCATTTCCAATTGAACCTTTCGCATAACAAACCTCTGGCAGACCTGCAACGCCAAAGGCATTTTTTAATTTAATGTTTTGTTCTCTGACTTCACTTGATATTCCTGTATCAGACAAATCAAGTTTTACTAAAATAACATTCCTGCGCGACCATTTTTCAAAATCTAATGTTTTAAACACCTCATTTTGTAGATTTTCCGGGGCATTTGCAGCAGTAAATAAGATCAAAAGCGGTTTTCTTTCCTCATTACTTAAGGTAATTGCATCAACCATATCAGTTTTCCATTCTAAACTTTGGGATTTTGCTAAGAATGTTACTAAAAAAAATAGTAGAATAAGTAGTTTTCGGGTCATAATTATAGGTTTTGGGCTTGTTAATAAAACTAAATTAATACAAAACCTACTGCCAACAATCTTCATTAAAACAAATAGTTATAAAAAAAATGCATTAAAATGAATTTAATTATTTAAGATTATTTATTTGAAAAAAACGGAAAATTTGCGGCCTTAAAATATTAAATGTATAATCTACATTTTAACTTGTTTAAAAAAAAAATATCCCTTTTCAACTATCTTGAAAAGGGATTCTACAAATTAAACTAAGAAACTTAATTTAAATTTATTACTCACTTGGATGCAGAATATTATTTGATTCTGCAATCCATGCTTTTGCTCCTCCTGGTTTGTATGCAATTTTTCCCAGAGCGCTAAAAGTTGTTTTGTTTTTTCTTATCGAAGCCATTGCATAACATACTTGCGGCAGATCATCAACTCCAAATGCATTTTTTAATTTAATGTTCTGTTCTTTATCTCCATCTGAAGCTGTAGCGTCTGACAAATCTAATTTTACAAGAATTACATTATCACGCGACCAAACTGCAAAGTCCGGGGTTTTAAATACTTCATTTTGAAGATTTTCTGGTACACCTGAGGCAGTGAACAAAATTAACATGGGTTTTCTTTCTTCATTACTAATTGCAATTGCATCAGTCATGTTTGTTCGCCATGCAAGAGTTTGCGCCTGCATGAAAAATGAACCTAAAAAAAACAGTAGGATAAGTAATTTTTTAGTCATATTATATCGGTTTTGGTTAGTATAGCATGACGAAATTAACACAATATTTTAATTATCCAAATTATATTATACCAAAAATTACATTATATGTTTTTTTATTTATAAATAAATATTGAAATAATAATTTAGCCTTAACAAATGAAAATCTTTTCTTACTAAACAAAAAAACTCCTTACATAACTGTAAGGAGTTTTATATATAACTTTTTGATTTAAAAATTAAATTTTTCTACGATTTTTTAGGATGAACAATTCCTTCTGCAACTGTTAACCAAGCCGATGGACCTCCGGCAACATACCCTGTTTTACCAAGGCCTGTAAAATTAACTTTCCCATCTTTTGTTTGTGCGTTTGTAAAAAACACAGTTGGAAATCCCTGTATCCCAAAAGCCTGCTGCAATTCATTATTTTGATTTTTAAGCTCCGGAGTCTGCGGAACGCTTCTTGGATAATCTAATTCGACTAAAACAACATTATCAGCAGCCCATTTTTTAAATTCTGCAGTTTTTAAAACTTCGTTCTGCAAACGAATACACCATCCGCACCAGTCACTTCCTGTAAAAAACATCAGCATTGGCTTTTGTTCTTTATTACTTATCGTAATTGCTTCTTTAACATCAGTATACCATTTTAGTTCCTGAGCCTGGCTGGCAAATGCCCCAGCTATAAAAAAGGCTATTAATAATATTCTTTTCATAACGTATTATTTTTCGCAAATTTAAACAAAAAATGAATTGAAAAACATCTATTTATTTTACTTCTTGCATTAACCTTCTAATTAATGGAGTCAAAACAATCAATACAATACCCGCAATAAGCGAATATACAGCTAATTGATAGTATCCATCTGTATAAGCAATAAGCTTAGACATTAATGTTGTACCTGTATTTGCATCAGATATTTCGGCTCCTAATTTTCCGGCAGCAAATTGCCCGAAAGCACTTGAAAGAAACCATAATCCCATCATCATTCCAAACAAACGTTTAGGCGATAATTTTGTAATTACCGACATTCCGATCGGGCCGATACACAATTCTCCAAGTGTATATACAAGATATCCTAAAGCAAAAACATCCAAAGAACTTAATCCATCTTCATTTACAAAAAATCTTGCACAGTAAAAAATAAAGAATCCTGCAGCCAGCAAAATAAATGACAATCCGAATTTAATAACGGTATTAGGCTCAATTTTTCGCTTGTACATGAATATCCATAACAATCCTACCAATGGACTAAAAATAACAACATACAATGAGTTAATACTATTATTTACCACATTTGGATCAATGTAAAAAAACAACATTTTGTTAGACAAATTATCTTTTGCAAACAAAGACAAGGATCCTCCTGATTGTTCTGAAATTGCCATAAACATAAAATATCCAAAAATAAATACAAATGCAGCCAAAAGTTTTCGCTGTTGTTTTCCATCCTTTAACATTATCAGTTCATATGCAAAATATCCTACTGCAACTATTCCCATAGTGTACATGAAATACTCTGTAAAATCTGAGTTGATAACCATTATATATACTAATGGAACAACGACAAAAGACCCCACATAAACTGCAATTTCATATAAATTACGTTTTTTAGGCGCATGATTTTCTAACGGAGAATTTCCAATTGGCGCTAAATGTTTTTTCGTTAGAAGAAAAGTTATGACACCAATAATCATAACGATTGCCGCTGAAAGAAAACAAAGGCTCCATGAATAGTTCTTTCCTAAGTAAATAGGAATTGCACCGCCAAGCATTCCGCCAATATTAATTCCTGCGTAAAACAACCCGTAACCTGCGTCACGACGACCGTCATTTTCATGATACAACTCTCCTACCATTGACGAAACATTCGGCTTAAAAAAACCTGTTCCAATAATAGAAAGTGTTATGCCGTAATAAAAGAAATCATGCGGAGAAGCCGCAATCAGCAAATTCCCCAAAATCATTACGATTCCTCCAAAAAAAAGTGATTTTTTAAATCCTAAAATTTTATCGGCAAAAATACCTCCAATAAAAGTAAACGCATAAACAAAAGCCTGAATCGCTCCGTATTGTAAATTTGCTTTTCCTTCCAGTAAACCTAATTGATCTACCATAAAAAAAGCTAAAACCCCTCTCATTCCGTAGAAACAAAAACGTTCCCACATTTCAACCAAAAACAAGTACCACAATTGTTTTGGGTACTTGCCTTTAAAATTTTGAATTTCCTCTAAAGTGATTTTATGCTCCATACTATCTTACTCCGTGCATCATTTTTTTCAACAATGGAGTCAAAGCAAATAATACAATTGCCGCGATACCTGTAAGAACAACAAATACCATAAAGAACTCATATAAATTATGAATCTCAAATCCAGCAAAAATAGGGTTTTGAGCACTAATTTGATGTTTATCTAATAATGCTAACTGCTCAGCAGTTGGCGTAATTGTTTTATCTAAAACCGCCTGAAGATCAATACCTAGTTCTTTTGCTTTTGCAAATTTATCTCCGGTTGCAGGTAAAATAGAACCTAAAGTTCCTCCTAATGCATAACCTGATGCGTTTGATAAGAAAAACACTCCGTACAATAACGAAGCAAAACGTTTTGGAGACAATTTACCAACTAAAGACAAACCAATTGGAGATAAACACAACTCAGCACATGTATTTAAGAAATATAATAAAATTAACCATTTTACAAGTAATAATCCTGAAGTTCCTAAGAATGATACCTGAGTAGCAATCATAAAGAAACTTATTGAAATAATTACTAATCCGGCAGCTAATTTTACCGGCGAAATTGGTTCTTTATCTCTTGCTCTTAAGAAATCCCAAAGAACACTAAAAGGAACTGCCATTACTACAACAAAAAGTCCATTAAAAATCTGAACCATCGATGGCGGCATCAGCCAGCCAAAGAAATGTCTGTCGGTTTGATTATCAGCAATAAAAGTCAATGAAGAACCCGCTTGTTCAAACGCTGCCCAGAAGAAAACGATAAAAAACGAAACGATATAAATTACAATAATTCTGTCTCTTTCAATTTTAGTTAATGATGTATCAGAAATAATTAATCCGGCTAATGCCAAACCGCTGGAATAAATCAAAGTGTAAATTAAATTCTGACCTACTGCATAATGAAAAAAGAATCCTAAAGCGATAAATGCAGCTCCTGCAATTACTAATGATTTAGAAGAGAAATTTGCTTTTTGTGCTTCTCCTTCTTCAAAATCTTCTGCTACATTTTTAGAAGGCAAACCTCCCAATGGTCTTCCTTCTGGAGAAACCACATATTTGTTTTTCAAGAAATAGAAAAGAACAGTTCCAATAAGCATCGCTCCTGAAGCCGCCATGAACCCCCATCTAAAAGCATGAATATCCCTAACTCCTCCTGCATCTTTTACATCTCCTAATAAAGGACAAATAGACTGCCCTAAGAAAGCTCCCATGTTAATTCCCATATAGAAAATAGTGAAAGCTGTATCTAGTTTAGTTTTTTCCTGTTTTGGATACAAACTTCCAACCATACTAGAAATATTTGGTTTGAAAAATCCGTTACCAAAAACAATTACGCCTAAACCACAGTACATAATAGCTTTAGCCATTTCTAAATTAGATTCAAAAACACTTCCGCTGGTAAACAATAACATTTGACCAATTGCCATTAATAATCCGCCTAACAGGATACAGTTTCTGTTTCCTAAAAAACGGTCGGCAATAAAACCTCCTAACATTGGAGTTAAATAACAAAGTCCAAGGAAACCTCCATAAATTAAAGACGCTTCTTCTTCCTTCATTAATAATGAATTCACAAGAAATAAAGTTAATAAAGCTCGCATTCCATAAAAATTGAATCTCTCCCACATCTCCGTTCCAAACAATACCCAAAGTCCTTTTGGATGCGCAGTTTTTACTTGAGTTTCTCCCATATTATTCATTAATTATTTAGGTTAATATATTTAGATTATAAATTTTCTTTGATGAAATTAGTCATTTTATTATAAAGCTGAACTCTCGTTTTTCCGCCATAAATACCGTGGTTTTTATCTGGATATATTTGAGATTCAAATTGCTTATTAGCCTGGATTAATGCTTCCATCATTTGCATTGAGTTCTGCACATGAACGTTGTCATCACCAGAACCATGAATCAATAAAAACTTACCTTTTAATTTATCAACATGGTTTATAGGAGAGTTTTGATCGTACCCGCTTGTGTTTTCCTGCGGAGTCTGCATGTATCTTTCTGTATAAACACTGTCATAAAATCTCCAGTTTGTAACCGGAGCAACAGCGATTGCCATTTTAAATACATCATTCCCTTGGAAAATACAGTTAGAAGCCATAAAACCTCCATAACTCCATCCGAAAATTCCAATTCTTGAAGCATCAACATAAGGATACGCTCCAATTACTTTTGCAGCATCAATTTGATCTTCAACTTCGTATTTTCCTAATTCTTTCTGTGTTACTTTTTTAAAATCAGCACCTTTAAAACCAGTTCCTCTTCCGTCAACACAAGCTACGATGTAACCTTGCTGCGTAAGAGATAAAAACCAGTAATCATCGCTGTTGTTCCAATCGTTGTTTACCTGCTGTGAACCAGGACCAGAATACTGATACATGAAAACAGGATATTTTTTAGAAGGATCAAAATCTTTTGGTTTTAAAATCCATGCGTTCAATTCGTTTCCTTTAGCCGTTTTTAAAGCAAAGAATTCTTTTGCAGGAAGGTTATACGTTTTTAATTTATCAGCAAGAGCCTGATTATTTTCGATAACCTGAATTTCTTTTCCTGTTTTTGCTTCGTTTAAAGTATACGTTGTAGGTACTAAATTACTTGAGAATGTTGTAATAAAATATTCAAAATTAGGGCTGAAAGTTGCTGCGCTTGTTCCCACTTTTGTAGTTAAACGGGTTTTGTTTTTTCCGTCTAAACCAATTCTGTAAATATCTCTGTTGATAGAACCATTTTCTGTAGATTGGTAGAAAATAGTTTTTGTTTTTTCGTCGAAACCGTAGTAAGAAACAACTTCCCAGTTTCCTTTTGTAACCTGATTTTTAAGTTTTCCGGTTTTATCATACACATAAATATGATTAAAACCGTCTTTTTCGCTTGTCCAGATAAAACTGTTATCTTTTAAGAAAGTCAAATTATCTGTAACATCTACGTAAGCTTTGTCTTTTTCATTCAAAACTACTTTTGCAGCAGCTATAGTTCCGTCAATAAATAATAAATCAAGATTATCCTGATGACGGTTTAAAACCTGTGCAGACAATGTATTGCCATCATTTGTCCATTGTAATCTTGCAATGTAGAAATCATTATAATTTCCTAAATCTACTTTTTTAGACGCATTTCCTGCTGCATCATAAATATGTAATGAAACTTCAGAATTTTTTTCTCCGGCTTTAGGATACTTAAACGTTTCGATTGTTGGATATAAATCTTTTTTGAAGATTGACATCGAAAACTCAGGAACCTGGCTTTCGTCAAAACGAATGTAAGCTAATTTTTTACTGTCTTTACTCCAGTCAAATGCGCGGACAAAAGCAAATTCTTCTTCGTAAACCCAGTCCGTAATACCATTAATGACTGCGTTTTTCTTTCCATCAGTAGTAACTGCTGTTGATTTTTTTGAAGCTACATCATAAACATATAGATTGTTTTCTTTAGCATAAGCAATCTTAGTTCCATCTGGAGAAAAAGTTGGCTCCTGAATTTGAAAATCAACAAGTTTTGTTAATGATTTGGAAGCGATATCGTATAAAAAATAGTCTGCTGTAAAAGAGTGACGGAAGATTTGATTAGAATTACAAGCAATTAAAATCTTTTTTTCTGAAGCATCGAAGGTATAGCTGTCAATTCCGTCTTGAAGTGCTGCGTGGTTTTTAGTATCAATAAGGTTCGATACTTTTTTTAGGGTTGCAAAATCGTATAAATCAATCTGCATTGTCTTGCTGGCCTGATCAACATTTAAGACCGTATATTGATTTGTGTTTTTTAACGATTGCAATTCGTCCATTCCTTTTGTCCGAAATGCCCCGCCATAAATATTTTCGACCGTTATTTTTTGCTGCCCAAAAACCGATGCAACTATAAATAAAAGTACTACACTAATTTTACTTGTATTCATTATAATTATTTTAAATATAAAAAGAGCCCAATTTTAGTGAAAAAAATAAACATAATACACATTTTAAGTGTTAAATGTTAAAAAAAATAACGATTGCGTACCTCCATGTTTGAAATAGATTACAATCAAAACTCTTAAAATAGTATCTTTGCAGCAACATTATTATTTAATATATTGAGAATGAACAACGCTGTTGCCGGATTTTCTAAATTATCCAAAAAAGAAAAAATTGACTGGATCGCCAACGAATATTTTTCGACTCCCGGAGAGGCTTTAAATATTATAAGAAATTACTGGAATTCAGATGAAAAGCTCCAACAGCTTCATGATGAATTTATTGAGAACACAATTACCAATTTATATATCCCGCTTGGAGTTGCACCCAATTTTTTAATCAACGGAAAATATAAAACAATCCCAATGGCAATTGAGGAAAGCTCTGTTGTCGCAGCAGCATCAAAAGCAGCAAAGTTTTGGGCTGCACGAGGAGGTTTTAAAGCCACTATAATTGATACAGAAAAAATTGGCCAGGTTCATTTTAGTTTCAATGGAGATGCCGAAAAACTGCAATCATTCTTTCAACAAATAAAACCTAAATTCTTTTCTGATACTCAAAGCATTACCAAAAACATGCAGGAACGCGGCGGCGGTATATTAGATATTCAGTTAAAAGACAAGTGTAATTTACTCGAAAATTACTATCAGCTTCATGCCACTTTTGAAACTAAAGACAGCATGGGTGCGAATTTTATTAATTCGTGTTTAGAACAATTTGCAGCGACTTTAAAAGAGGAATTTCTGGATTCTGCTTTATTTTCTGAAAAAGATACGCTGACTGTAATTATGAGTATTTTATCTAATTATGTACCCAATTGTGTCGTAAGAGCCGAAGTTTCCTGCCCAATTGAAGAATTAGCAGAAAAACATATTACAAATCCGCAGGAATTTGCAGAACGTTTTGTTCAGGCTGTTCAAATTGCCGAAGTAGAACCTTTTAGAGCTGTAACACACAATAAAGGCATCATGAATGGTATTGATGCAGTAGTTTTAGCAACAGGAAATGATTTTAGAGCGGTTGAAGCCGGAGTTCATGCTTATGCCTCAAAAAATGGTCAGTACACAAGTTTATCGCACGCTAAAATCGAAAACGGAATTTTTACTTTCTGGCTTGAAATTCCTTTAGCATTAGGAACTGTGGGCGGATTAACTTCATTACATCCTTTAGTAAAATTATGTTTAGATATGCTTGAAAAACCTTCTGCAAGAGAATTAATGGAGATAACTGCGGTTGCCGGTTTAGCGCAAAATTTTGCAGCGCTGCGTTCTTTAACCACAACTGGAATTCAGGAAGGACATATGAAAATGCACCTAAATAATATCATCAATCAGTTTGAAGCTACAGACGAAGAACGTCATTTAATTAAAACTCACTTTAAGAAAACTGCCGTTTCACATAGTGCTGTAGTTGAATTTATTGAAAGTTTAAGAAAATAAAATAAATAAAAATTCCAAAAAAATATAGTCTTTAAGTAAAATTCCAAATCCCAATAATCTTTGAAATTTGGAGTTTATCCCGATATTTCGGGATTGGATTTTTTAAAACTGAAGTATGAACACAACCTTTTATAGTAACGGAAAACTATTCATCTCTGGAGAATATTTAGTTTTAGATGGTGCAGATGCATTTGCATTACCAACAAAATTTGGTCAAAGTTTAGTTGTTGAAAATGGCGAAAACCAAATAATAGAATGGAAAAGCTACGACTATGATAACAATCTTTGGTTTGAAACTTCTATTTCATTTGAAGAAGTTATTAATAATTCAGATTCTGAGATTGAAACTGTAAAAACTACCTTAATTAATATACTTCACGAAGCATACGTTTTAAATCCTGATTTTATTCAGCAGTCTAAAGGATATAAAATTACAACAAACCTAACTTTTCCAAGAAATTGGGGATTAGGAACATCGTCGACTTTGATTAACAATATTGCGCAATGGACAAAAATTAATGCTTTTACACTTCTTAGAAATAGTTTCGGCGGAAGCGGTTATGACATAGCCTGCGCGCAAAACAATACTCCTATTATATACAGAATAGAAAATAATTTTGTTGAACCTGTTACTTTTAATCCGGATTTTACAAAAAATATTTTCTTTGTTTATCTAAATAAAAAGCAAAACAGCAAAGCAGCAATACATGCTTACAACAAGCACAAACATCAAAATCTGGCTAAAAGTGTTTTTGAAAACAATAAAATAACACATGCCATTTTGAATGCTAAAACTCTAAAAGAGTTTGCACATGCTGTAGAAAAACACGAAATACATTTAAGTAATATTCTGGAAATACAAACCATTAAAGAAATCGCTTTTCCTGATTTTAATGGTACAGTTAAAAGTCTTGGCGCGTGGGGCGGAGATTTTGTAATGGTAATTTCTAAAGAAAATCCAAAAAATTATTTTGCATCAAAAGGTTATGATACAATTCTAACGTACGATGAAATGATTTTACAGGAGTAATTAATTTTATCAAAAACTAAAATTAAAAATTTACTTTCTGATCACTAACATGTTCTGCTTCCAGACGTCGAACTTTTTCGTTTTCCTGTTCATTCGATTTGATAAGCGTGTTGTGCAGGCGTTCGGCCATTTTTTCTATACTATTCGTAATAGAATCATAAACCAATTCCATTCTGCGATGTTTTTCTTCTTTTACTGCTTTTAAAACATCTTCAACAAAAACCTTATCGTACTTTTCAGCCACAGAATCGCGAGTATTAGTAAGCCTGATGACATAATCGTTACTTAATATTGTAACTTTAAAATGCTGTTCTTCATTGCTTAAATAATACTTACCTCCTAATTCATCAACATTGATGTCAGTACTGCTCACTTTCAAAAGTTCCGTAATTATTCCAAAAATATGATTCTCAATTTTGGAATACACTTTAGGCTTTTTTCTCAATAGATTAAACATAAACATTAAATGCCCCAATTTTTAAAGTATTTGTTCATCATTCTCTCTCAGTTTTTATTTACATCTTGTAAACAAAACACACCTTGTTACAACTAAAATTCCGACAAATTAACTGTAATATTTTGAATATCACAAATTTTTTAAACTATATTTCCATTATTCCTATATAGTTAAGAAAAACACATAAAGTATTTACTACAAAACAGTTATAAGAAATACTTATAAAAAGAAAACCCGAAACATTCGATTGAATGTTTCGGGTTTGAATATAATTTTATTTTACTAAACTAGTAATTGAATTGTAATCTGTTGTCTTCAATTTTAGCATTGTTTTTCAACGCTGGTAAAATTCTGTTTGCATCTGATGCGCTTTGAGCTTTTACTTTAGCAACATATTCAGCATGATTTGCAATTGCAGGCGCTTTTACTGTGCTAATGTTTTTCACAACATAAACTCCAGTGTTTCCTTCAATTGGAGCAGAAATTTTGTTTGCAGCTAAAGCAAATGCATTACCTACTACTTTTGGTTCTTGTCCAACACCACCAGGTAAAACCGGATTATCAAGAGTTACGTTTGCCGCTTGCTGAACCGCTACACCAGCACTTTTTGCAATAGCTTCGATGGTTGAACCTGTCATTTTCGCTTTTAAGATTTCAGCTTTTTTCTTGTTTTTCAAGATTGGCTCAACATAAGGTCTTGCCATTGTAACAGATACTAAACCTGATTTGTTTTCGCTTTTGTACTGAGCAATTACATGGCCAATGTTAGCTAATTCAAAACGTTTTACGTCTCCAGTACTTGTTTCTTTATCAAACGCCCATCTAATGATGTTTCTTTGGTTTCCTAATGGTCCAAATTGTTCATCCATCGCTTTTGCAGAAACCGGTGCCGCAACTTTTAAACCTAATTCTTTTGCAGTAGCAGCAAAATCTTTCTCTGCAGCTTCCATTTCGAATTTAGTAGCCAATGTAAATACTTTATCAGAAGTAGCTTCAGAAGGCTCAATTTTTTGAGCGATTGTAGCTAAACGAATTCCGTCTTGTTTGTCAGTAATTTTGATAATGTGGAAACCAAATGGAGTTTCTACTAAACCAATTTTTCCAATACCGTTATTGAATACAAAATCATTGAACGGTTTTACCATTTGGCCTTGACCAAAGTATCCTAAATCACCTCCTTGCTGTGCAGATGAATCATCAGAAGCTGTGAAAGCAAGCATCATGAAACTATCTGGATTAGCCTGAACTTGTGCTAAAATTTCTTCAGCTTTAGCTTTAGCTTCTTCTTTAGTCCTTTTTTCTTTTGGAGATGGAGTTTGAGAACCTTCATAAGCAATTAAGATATGGCTTGCTTTTGCGTTAACACCAGCTTTAAATCCTAAAGATTTAGAAATAGCATAATATTTTCCGTATACATAAGGCCCGTAAATTGCTCCGGCAGGTAAGCTGAATAATTTATCAGCATCTACTGCTGGTAAAGCATTTTTAGGAACATATGTAGAATCATAAGGAACGTCAGAATTTGCGTTTACGAATTCAGCAATATTAGTTGCGTTTTTAAAACCTGGTAATGTATCGTTTTTACCTGTTTTTGCATTGTATTCTACCCTACCGTTTAATAAAGCAGTAATCTTAGCTTTAATATCAGCTTCGTCTTGTTTAGAAGCTTTATCTTCAACTAAAACGTATTGAATTTCACGAGTTGCATCTGCTTTGAATTTCTTCTCGTTTTTCTTCATATAATCTACGATATCTGAATCAGAAATTTTTACTTCGCTGTCTTTAATAGACGAATATAAAGCTCCGGCATAAGCAAAGTTTACTTTGTTAGCTTCCATTTCATACTTCAGCTTTCCTTCACTAGCAGTTGTATAAAGTCCAGATTTTATTAAAGTATTGTAAATTTGAAATTTTGCGTTTAATTCAGCGTCTTTTTCTTTTGCAGCAATAAATTGAGCCGCTTCAGGGTTTGTTTTAATGTAGTCTTTGAACTTTGTAACATCAAACATTCCTGCTGCATTTAAAAACATAGGAGCTTTTCCAATGTTTGGATCTGCTTTTAAAACTTCAATTAAGTGTTTTTCACCAACTCTCAATCCTAATTTATCAAACTGAGCTGATAATAAAGTGATTGAAACTTCTTGATCCCAAACTCTGTTTGCAGCTTCAGTGGAAGTAATTCCTTGACCACTTTTTTCAAGATTACTAACTTTAACTCTAAAGTCTTCAAATGAAATATCTTTTCCATCGATGCTTCCTACATCTTTTGAACTTTGACTAAATGTTCCTTTACCGATTAGATCTTGTATTATAAATGCAAATAATGCAAGTGCAATAACTCCTATCAATAAAGCGGAACGCTGTCTAATTTTTGCTAAAACTGCCATTTTAATTATCGTTAATTTTATATTCAGTTTGCGAAAATACAATTATCTAGTTAATAACAATACAACTAGCGTTTTATTTTACACAATTTTTTTTAATTATTTAAAAATTCACTCTTTTATTGTCAATCTGACCAATTCAATTTTGTTGTTTGATGCCTGTTCTATCACGAAATGGTACCTGTCAATAACAATCTTTTCGCCCTTTTGCGGAATTTCTTTGGTCGAATTTACAATAAATCCTCCTAATGTTCCGTAAGAATCTTCTTCCGGAATCATCAATTTATAGGTTTCGTTTAAATACTCAACATCTAATCGTGTCGAAAACAAATACTTACCTTCTCCTAATTCCTGTTCAATCAGTTCTTCATCTAAATCGTGCTCATCTTCGATTTCTCCAAAAAGCTCTTCAACTATATCTTCTATGGTTATAATCCCTGAAGTTCCTCCGTATTCATCTAAAACTACGGCAACATTTTTTCGTTTTTTAATTAAAAGATCTAAAGCATCTTTAATTAAAATGGTTTGCGGTACAAATTCAACAGTCATTAAAACCGATTTTATAGTTTTCGGCTTTTTAAATAAATCAAATGAATGTATATATCCCACAATATCATCTAGAGAATTTTGACTTACCACGATTTTAGAATATCCTGTTTCAATAAAAAGTTCTTTTAGATCTGATACTGTGTCAAATAAATCTATCGAAACAATCTCTGTACGCGGCGTCATAATATCGCGCGCTTTTACACCGGAAAATTCTAACGCATTTTGAAAAATCTGTATTTCTGAATCGACTTCGTCATCATCTTCAACAGAATTCATTTGCTCTGTGATATAATTACCTAACTCTATTTTGCTGAAATATAATTGCACCTGATCGCCTTCTGTCTTGAAAAATTTCTTCAAAACAAAATCTGAAATCCAGATAAAAAATGTGGAAATATAGTAAAACAGCCGATAGAAAAGATACGCCGGAACTGCAAAAACCTTAATTAATGAATTGGCATAAATTTGAAAAAATACCTTCGGAAAAAATTCAGCCGTTATTAAAACTATAAAAGTTGAAATTAAAGTCTGAACCAAAATTGTCATTAAATAAGAAAATTGAAACCCAAAACCAATTATCCAGTGAAGCACAACATCTCCCATATAAAATCCATAGACTACGAGTGCTACATTGTTCCCAATAAGCATTGACGCAATAAATTTTGAAGGATTTTCGGTAAGTTTAGTTAGAATTTGGGACAAAAAATTATCTTGTTTTTTTTCAATTTCAAGATAAATTTTATTTGAGGAAATAAAAGCTATTTCCATTCCTGAAAAAAAAGCTGATAGTATTAAACATAATATTATAATACTAATCTCCATTTTTACTGTTTTTTATTACGATCGTCAAATCTCTTGGTAAATCTTCTTCTAAAGAAAAACATAAAAATTGCCATTCCTGCAATTAAAAAGCTTAACGGATAATTTTCATTTCCTTCATTTAACTTGGTCACACCGTCGTAAATAAAGAAAACTGCAAATGCTATGTAAACGTATTGTGTATATTTTAAGTAACCCATAATTTATATTTTATCATCATTTGATTCGATTTCACCGCTTATTCGCTGTGAATTAATCACTTTAAAATCTTTGCTAAAATCAATTCCCTGACCGTAAGAAACCCCTTTTGCATCTGTAAGCTTAAATTTTCTTTCGGTGTAAAACCATTCATTTTTCTGATCAAAATACAATTGTTCTGTTTCCAGAACCTGACCTGCTTCTGATGTAATTTTAACTTTTCCCTGCAAATCAATTATACCGGTAGTTTTGTATGAAACAGCATAATTTGATCTTATAAAAGTACGCTTTTGTTTTTTATCGTATAAAGTAACATCGAGTCCTTTAGGAAATTCTGTAAAAGGAAAGTCAAGATTAGAATAATCAAGCATTTTTGGACTTATTAAAACGCCGGTTATTCTTCCTGAATCTGTATATTTTATGTTTACGGTATCTGCATCACTTCCTGGAACGAACTCTGAGAAGTTAATTTTTTGGACATCCTTAAAATTACTTTCGCATCCAAAAAACAGTGTCACAGCAATAACTGTGACAACGTTTATAATATATCTCTTTGGTAAATTCATCTGCCAAATGTAATAAATTGTGACGAGGTTAAAAAACCATGTAAATTTAAGTTTAATTAAATTTACTCTTCACAAACCATCTGTCATTAAACGAGAAGCTTACGCTGAAGTTCATATAGTTTTCCTGAACCAGTCCTGCAGAAGTTGTTCCTCTTTTACCAAATTCAATTCCAACATTTACATTTGAAAAAGTTCCTGTTATTGGGAATCCTGCTCCTAATGACATTCCAACATCGTTGATTGATTCGTTGTTTACTATTAAACCAAGTTTTTCATATTTTAAACCTGCTCTATAGGTAATTCTGCTAAAATAACTTGCAAATGAGCTATAGTTTGGAATATAATAACCCCCTACAGCATATTTAGTATATTTTTCATATCTAACATTTGGGCTTGAGTTGTAATCATTAGCAAGCTGTCCTGTTCCCTGAAAAGCAAGCGTTGTACCTACTAACCATTTTCTTGCCTGTCCGATACCAGCTCCGAAAGTTAATTTATTTGGAAGTTTTAATTCTGTGTCTACGGGATCTTCAGTTACTGCATCCGGATCTCCGTCAACCTCAGTCACTCTTGTACTAACTGAATTTAATGTACTGCCGAAAGTATAGTTTAAACTAGTATAAATGTTTAACTTTTTAGTAATTTTAGTTTGATACATTGTACCAATATTAAAATTCACACCAGATAATTCAGATGTGTTTGTTTCTCTGGTTGCATTTTGCACACCACTTACAGCCTCTATAGTAGTTGTTGTTATTTTACCAAAATTGTACTGTAAATCTGCTCCAATATTCCACTTTGGTGTAATTTTATATCCTAACCCAAAAAATACTTTATTAACACCGCCTTTTCCTTCAAGCTGGCTGCTAATTTCATTTTCTCCGGTATTAATATCCGTAATTTTATAACCAACTGATGATAAAGGAACCAAACCGAAACCAGCTCCAAACTTTCCCATAGGTATTCCTAATGCCAAATAATCGAAAGTTGATCTTTGTGCTTTTGAAGATTCTGTACTGCTTTTTATCGTATTAGTTCCAAAAGTTCCTCCAACAGAAAAAGTAGTTTGACCCAGACTGGCATAACTTGCCGGATTTTCAATATTCAGGTGAATACTATCCTGTTCAACCGCAACTCCTGCCATGGTTCTGTTTTCAAGAGTTCCTTTAAATCTTGTATCCCCAATTCCGTAAAAAGAATATGGCGACGAAGTACCTTGCTGAGCAAATGAAACGAACGAGATAAGCAGACAAGCGCTTATTATAATTTTTTTAATCATTGTCGATTTTATATTGAAATGTTTGGTTCAAACTTTCCAGAAGGAAATTTGAATTGGCAAATATGGTATTTTTTAATCGTTTAGCCAAAAATTCTGCATCGCCTCCCGTTAAAATTATTATAAAATTTGAAAAGTTTGCCCGATATTCATCGATAAAACCGTCAATCTCATAGACGAACCCATTAACAACTCCAGAATGAATGGCCTGTGCAGTCGAGTTTCCTATATAGGAATCAGGCGTTTCTAAAGTTAACAAAGGCAGTCTGGCTGTGAAATTATGTAAAGATTCATAACGCAAACGAAGTCCCGGAGAAATCGCACCGCCCAGATAATTATCATTTTCGTCGATAAAATCGTAGGTTATGCAAGTTCCGGCATCAATTACTAATCTATTTTGCTTCGGAAATTGTAAAGTTGCTCCGGCGGCCAAAATCATTCTGTCGATTCCTAACGTTTTTGGCGTTGCATATTTATTGGTGAAGGGAAAAATATCTTCATGGGTAAAAAAATGAATGTTGAGTTGATTTTCGAAAGTCAAAAATGATTGTTTTTCGACATTCCCAACTGAAGCGACAACCAAATCAGAGCAGTTTTGAAATTTATCCAGAATTTTTGTGATTTTTTTTTCGAGTTCGTTTTTCTCAAAAACAAAATTCTCAAGAACAGTACTTCCCTCAAAGACAGCTGCTTTAATTCGAGTGTTTCCAACATCAACTGCTAAAGTCATATTTATTTTTTTACCATTGCGAAGATACGAATTGATTTTTTTAAAAAAATGTTTTGGATAAACGAAAAATGATTCTATCTTTGCACCCGCAATAAGCACCACACGGTACCTTAGCTCAGATGGTAGAGCAATGGACTGAAAATCCATGTGTCCCTGGTTCGATCCCTGGAGGTACCACCAAAACCCGAATAGCAATATTCGGGTTTTTTGTTTTATATTTTAACCGCAAAGGTTCGCAAAAAAAAATTTTTACCAATGACTGGCAAGTTGTGGATCAATACAAAAACCTGTGGATTGATAAAATTTACGCATAAATATTAGTTAGCCTAAAAAGGAAAAATTCTATGTTTCTTCTTTAACAATAAAATAATAGCTGGCCCTTCTATTTTGAAAGACATTTTATCTAAAAGAAAATCATAATGTACCACTGGTTCTCCCGAAGCCTCGGGACTGGGGGTACCACCAAAGAGGCTGTATCAAAAATCGAGACAGCCTCTTTGGTGTTTTACATGTTTCCTTGTTCTGTAGGAACATTTCATTGGTAGAAAAATTATATGTTATAATGGTTTACGTTCTGTAGAAACGTTTGATTTTGAGATTGTTTTTTAAGAATCTGACCTATCAAACGTTTCTACGGAACGCAAATGCAGCTGATCTTTATTTTTTTTCTACTACGAAACATTCCTATGGAATGATAAATCGGATATCAAAAAGTGATCAATTAAGTCACTAAAAACAAACAAAATAATTATAAAAGAGCTGTGTCGACTTTTGATACAACCTCTTTTGTTTTTTATATTTTCCTGAAATTTAACAGCAAAGAGCGCTAGGATTTACGCAAAAGTTTGCGTTTTTTCTTTGTGTGCTTTGCGGTTACCTCCCTTTATCTTCTCTCTTTGTAAACTTTTAATTACCAAAAAAACAGAAAGTTAATAATTAAACATATTTTGTTAAAAAAGTACCAACTAAATAACAAAATATCTTTTATATTCGTGAAATCGTATTTTAATTTTTTATTTATTATCAAAAACACAGAACGTTTTTTATGGGTAAAACTTCTACTAAAGGCATTTGGAAAGTAATTTCAGCCTCTTCTATGGGAACTATGATTGAATGGTATGATTTCTATATTTTTGGAAGTTTGGCCGTTGTGATTTCAACTAAATTCTTTCCGAGTGATAATCCAACAGCAGCATTTTTATCTACATTAGCCACATTTGCCGCTGGATTTGTTGTTAGACCTTTTGGCGCTTTATTTTTTGGACGATTGGGAGATATTATCGGCCGAAAATACACCTTCATGGCTACTTTATTATTAATGGGAGGTTCTACTTTTTTAATAGGCTGTATTCCAAGTTATGAAACCATTGGTTTTCTTGCGCCTTTATTAGTTTTGATTTTACGTTTATTGCAAGGTTTGGCACTTGGCGGAGAATATGGCGGCGCGGCTACTTATGTTGCCGAACATGCTCCGGTTGGCCAAAAAGGATATTGGACTTCCTGGATTCAGACCACTGCAACTGTTGGTTTATTTATTTCTTTAATGGTAATTCTGGCTACTAAAAATATACTTTCAAGCGAGGCTTTTGATTCCTGGGGATGGCGTGTTCCTTTTTGGGTTTCTATTGTTATGGTTGGGATTTCTTATTTGATTCGGAAAAATATGGATGAATCGCCTGTTTTTGCAAAAGCAAAAAAGGAAGGAACTACAAGTACAAATCCGCTAAAGGAAAGTTTTGGAAACAGATATAATCTGAAATTTGTTTTGCTGGCTCTATTTGGTGCTACAATGGGGCAAGGTGTTGTTTGGTACACCGGGCAGTTCTATGCCATGAGTTTTATGAAAACTGTAATGAATATTGAGTCTTCTCAAGTTGACAGTTTACTCGGAATTGCATTGTTATTAGGCACTCCTTTTTTTATTGTTTTTGGGTGGCTGAGTGATAAAGTGGGCCGAAAATATATTATGATGTCTGGAATGCTGCTCGCTATTTTGTTTTACAGGCCTATATATAAGATGATGTACAACACAACTGATGTTAATTACAAAACCGAAATCTTAGAAAAAAGAACTCAAAATGTTGAAACAGCAAAAAACAATGATGCAGTTACCTCAGTTTCAAAAATCTATACTGATGGAACTAAGTATATAGAAAAGAAGACAGATTTTGCTAATAAAAAGAAATCTCAAAGCAATATTATTATCAGCATCAATTCCAGTGATGAATGGACATTAATTTTTTTAGTCTTCATTCAGGTTATATTTGTTACAATGGTTTATGGGCCGATTGCTGCGTTTTTGGTTGAGATGTTTCCAACTAAAATCAGGTATACTTCGATGTCACTTCCTTATCATGTGGGAAATGGAATTTTTGGAGGTTTGCTGCCGGCGATTTCAACTTATTTTGTAACGCATGCAAAAGCAGCCGGAAAAAGTGATTTTTATCTTGACGGCCTTTGGTATCCTATTATTATTGCTTCAGTCTGTTTTGTGATTGGAATGATTTACATAGACAACAAAAATAAAATTAATCATCTTTAACATTTAAGAACATGAACAAAATCAAACAAGTTTTAGGCGTTTTATGGGTTATTTTAGCAGTTGCAGCCGCTTATTTTTGCGTGTTTGAATTTGGCTTACCTAAATTATTATCAGACCAGCAAGATGATTTAGTCTTTGGTATTATTATTCTTTTTATTCTAACGCCTCTTATCGTTTTGGGCTTAGGCACTTTTGGTTATTTTGCCGTGATTGGAGAATACAACGATAAAAAGAAATAAACAAAAACAATAAATAACTAAACCAGAAAAGGGCTGTCTATTTTTCAATAGAACAGCCCTTTCTCATTACTAACCAAACCAAATTTTTAATCTTTTAGATATATTTCCAAGTTTTATTTTTTGATAAACTTCATTACCTGAACTTTGTTATTTTCATCTGAAGCTTTTACGATATAGAATCCTGTTTGTAATTCGCTTACGCCAAATTGAAAATCAGCATTACCATTTGAAGCAAAACTTTTTACTAATTGACCAGAAATTGAATAAACCTGAACTTTTGTAAAGGCCGTATTTAAAGTAAAGTAATTTGAAACCGGATTTGGGTATAAACTCACTGTATTTCCTTTTTCAAAATCTTCAATAGCAAGATTTGCCGTTTTATTACCATAAATTCTGTATTCTCCTGCTGGTAAATTTATCGCAGCATTTACGTCGGCAACATTTATTGTTGTATTGTCCATTAAATTGTACCATGTTCCTGTATACGGGAAGCCTGTTGCAACATTTTGTGCTGAAGTATCAAAATTGGCTAAGATCACAACATCTTTTAATTGTGTTGAAACTAAACTGGCATTTGTAATTTTAATGTTTACCGTCAATGAATTAGCATTTGTCATTGCTGCAGTTCCTAAAAAAACCGGCTCGACAGTTTTTAGCGTAATCATTTTTGCCCAATCGTTATGGATTTTATTACGATTTGAATCTCCTAACCAATTGTTTACCCATTGCGGCTGTGGTTTTGTATCTAATTTACAATCTCCAGATATTGTTCCTGAAGCATCATTTACAGTCCCATCATTACATGTATAAATAGATTTTTCCCATCCTAATTCGCCAAAATGCCAAATCATTTTTGGTCCCGGAACCAATAAAGAAACTGCTCCAATAGCAGACATTCTAGACAAAGCTGTATTTAATGTTTTTACATTGTATGAACCATTTGAAGCTCCGTACTGCACATTTTTATACATCAATCTTTCTTCATCATGACTTTCTGCATAACCCATTAAACGGTTTGCTGTAAAACCACGATTTGAACTTAACATTCTTGAAACATTGCTGTCAGAAGCGTATCCCATAGATAATTGATTGTACTGATCTGTCATTTTTCCCCACATCATAATACCTTTACTTGGTGTTTCTGCAATTCTATAATTAGCCCATTGCTGTTCTTCAGCATCAGTTCCTAAATGTTCAAAAATGGTATAATGTGTTGGATCTAAACTCCATGAATAATCAGCATATTTTTTCAGAATATCAACCCTATCCTGCTGATATCCGTTTGTACAAGATTCATCAGATGCTGTACAAGCTTGCGTAAACCCTTTCGTTAAATCCCAACGGAAACCATCAATTTTATATTCTTCAATCCATTGCTTAATAACACGATTAACATAATATTGCGTTTTAAGTGACTGATGATTAAAGTCTTCTCCAACACTATAACTGTGTTTTGCAGCCATATTAAAATAAGGATTTTCAGCTGTTGGAGATCCAAAACCATCTCCATCAGGATCATTCATCCACATTCTCACCATTGGGTTTCTTCCAAAAGCATGGTTTAACGCCACGTCAAGAATAACCGCGATTCCGTTTTGATGAAATACATCGATCAATTCTTTTAATTTATCTGATGATCCATAAAATTTATCCAAAGCCATGTGAAATGAAGTATTATACCCCCAGCTTTCATTGCCTTCAAATTCCATTACCGGCATTAACTCGACAGCATTTATTTTAAGGTTTTTAAAATAATCGATCTTATCTATTAAGCTTTGATAATTACGAGCCGCATCAAAATCACGAACTAAAACTTCATAAACTACTAATTTTTCTTTTTCTGGTTTTGTAAAATTTGCAACCTGCCAATTATACTGAGTTTGACCTGTTTTAAGAACCGTAACTTCAAATTGCTGTCCTGCAGGATAAGAAGGAATATTTGGGTAAGAGGCTGCAGGAATTCCCGGATCATCATAAGGAGACAAAACCAAAGTTGAATACGGATCGGCAGTTTTTACCATTGAAGGTGAATTTGCAAGCGGTGTAGCATCTACAACCCAATATTGATATGTATTATTTACACCAGAAATCAAGCCTGTTAATTCCAGCCAAAATTTCCCAGAAGTTGGATCTTTTTTCATGGCATACGCCGAAGTTGGCTGCCAGTTATTGAAACTTCCCGCTACATAAACAAAATCTTTTAAAGGTGCATCTAAAACCAAAGTTGCTTTTGAAGCATCTGCAGTATTATAATTAATTCCATCAACCAAACCTGCAGGCATCGCTGCAGAAACTGTATTAGGATCTACTACAACCGAAAACTTTTTTACAATCGTAACGGCTCCCTGAGTTACACTCAATTCATAGCTTTGATTATCGGCAATATTAGTATGAGAATACGAATAACTTGTAGTACTTGCATTTGTATTAATAACTGCTCCATTTGCTTTTAAAGAATAACTTGCATTTCCGTTTGTGTTTGTCGCTGTGATGTTAAAGTTAGATCCTGATGCAATAATTGCAGCACTATTCTCTACAGGAGAAGTTAGATTTACTTGAAAAGATCCAACTTCAACAACAATGTCCTGAGATTGTTTTGTACCAGATCCGTCTTTTGCTTTAATAAGAAATCCTATCCTTCCAATTCCGTTTCTATTAAAATATACCGAAGGTGTAAATGTTTTTGTGTAAGTATCTGTTCCTGCATTATAGGTAAATTTACTAGCTTCAGCCGAAACAGTCCAAGAGCCATTAGACGGTGAATCCATTTGACTTGCATCATTTACATCATAAGACCATGACCAAAGATACAATGCATTCCCCGTTACCCCCCAAGTACTTTCATTAATACTTGTACCATTAACTGTTATCGTAATTGGTGTAGTATCTTCAAAAGTTGATGGATTTATAGAGTAAGTGACTGTTTGCAATTGTGCGAAACCTGCCACTGACAATAAAAGAAATATTGATAGTAAAGTTTTTTTCATAATAATTCGGTTAGGTTAATTATTAAAAAAGGGCTATCTGGAGATAGCCCTTTTGTGTAACTACATTAAAAACTAGTCTAATGTTATAGTTTTTGCACCATTATCAATTGTTAAAACTCTTGGTCCTGTTGGTCCAGTATATTTAAAGTTACTGTCTCCATCTCCTGCATTTGCTAACTCTGGATCGATTGTAAATCCTAATCCTGAATAGTAAGTATAATTATGACTAGAATCCCAGTTACCATCGCTTGTAAAGTTATTTCCTAAGAATTCTCTAAATGCTTCTCCGCTTTTAAGAACGATAGTTACTTTATAAACATTTGTTGTACCAACTACTAATGGAAATTCAGTTTCAGCATCACCAGCCCATGTCCATCCTCCTGGAGTTGCAGCTCCAACTAACCAGTGGGAGCTAGCTAATGGTACGTGATAAGGAGTAGCTGTAATAGTATAAACATTAGAATATTGAGGAAGTCCAGAAGCACCTACAACAGCTTTAATACGAATATCAACTTTGTTTGCTTCTTTTTCAACAAATCCTCCGTTAACTAATGCTGAATTTAATTCAGATACCGTTAAAGCTACAAATCTTTCAGTTGTATTTGTAACAGTTACAGGTGCTGCAAAGCTTGTTCCTGCTTTTGCAACTTCTACTGTATAGTTTACAACTGTCGATGATCCGCTGTATGCTGCGTCATTCCACACAACTGTTGTTGCCACTTCATTTTCTGTTTCTTTAGAAAGTACAATAGTGAAATCAGATTTAGGTGTCAATAATACCGGCGCAGTCGCTGCTTCAATTACTGGTCTGTCTTCTACGTCATCTGCGTTACACGAAACTGCTAAAACACCGATGAAAGCGATTAAGATTTTATGTATATTTTTCATTTTTAATATTTTTATAAGGTTAGTTAGTATCCTGGATTTTGTTTTAAAGTTGGGTTTGCTTGTATGATTCTAGAAGGAATTGGCATTAAATCTCTATAAGATTCTGTAGCAATTCCATTTATAGAACCACCTTTCCATTGCCAGATTTTAGAGGCTCCAGTAAATTTACCAAAACGAATTAAATCTGTTCTTCTGTGGCATTCCCAGAATAATTCTCTTCCTCTTTCATCTAAAATAAAATCAAGAGTTAATTGAGATGCATTGATTGTTGCTGCATTTGCTCTGGTACGAAGTTGATTAATATACCCAACTGCAGTTCCTGTATTTGCAGATGCTGCTCCTCTAGCAGCTGCTTCTGCATACATCAAGTACACATCAGACAATCTGAACATTGGGAAATCAGTATCAGGAATATCATTTCTTTGTGCTGCAGATCCATCAGATTTTTTGTTGATGTATTTTGTCACAGCATAACCGTCTGTAAATGTTCCAACATTTTTAATGTCTTTAGATTGACCATTAGTGTAGAATGTTCCTCTTTTATCTCCAGTTGCCGTTTCATCAGGGAATAAATTCACAAACTCTCTACGAGTTCTGATTCCCTGCCATCCACCATCCATACCTCGAGAAGATGCATCCATACTTCCACCGATTGAAGCGTGAAGGATAAAACTCATTCCTCCTCCAGTTGCTCTGATAGCATTTCCATCGCTGATAACTGGGAAAATAAATTCAGACTGAGCACCATTCACATCATTATCAGCAGAGAATAAATAACTGTAAGGAACATTTGCAAATGTGTATCCTGAATTATTAATGATATCCGCACACACAGTACCTGCATCATTAAATTTGTCAACTCCAGTGTAAACTTTTGAATTTAAATAAAGCTGAGCTAATAAAAACTTAGCCGCTGTTTTATCAATTCTTCCGTATTCATTTGTTCTTGGAGCTGCCAGGCTATTATCTAAATCTTTTAATTCTGCTTCAACAAAAGCAAAAACTTCAGCTCTTGATTTTTGTACAGGATAAAAGAAACCAACTGGATCTGCTTCAGTTGTAATTGGTACATTTCCAAACAAATCCATTAAATTATAGTATGAAAACGCTCTTAAAAAACGTGCTTCAGCTCTAAATGTAGCAATGTCAGCTTTTAAATTAGCATCAACACCTCTTGCAGTTAGTTTTTCATCAGTAGTTTGTCTCAAAAATTCATTAGCAACACTAATTTCATAGAATGCTCTTGAATAAGTTCCTGCTAAAAATTCATTTGCCGGAGACCAGGTTTGAGAATTCAACGTAGGTAATGTTCCATCAGCCCAGGCAATAATAGCTTCATCTGTAGTGAACTCCTGTGTTACAAAAAGTAAACGTAAATAACTGCTGAAATCTCCTCCAATCCCAGAAATATCTGGCTGACCATCACCATCGTTACCTCCAACATACAAACCTGCATATAATTTTGCTAGAACTTGTTTATATGATGCCGGATCCTGAAAGAACTGCTCTGATAAAAATTCATCATCATCTCCCGGAGTAACATCCAAGTCGCTCGTACATGAAGTAAGCGTCATATTTAATCCTAAAACAAGTAGGAAAAAATAAGATATATATTTAAATGATATTTTCATTTTGTGTGTTTTTAAAATTTGTTTTTTCAATATTCTACTAGAAGCTTGCATTTACTCCAAACAAGAAAGTTCTAGCTCTTGGATACACATTGTTATCGATTCCGTTGAATCTTTCAGGATCTAAACCATTATATTTCGTAAGTACAAAAACATTTTGAACTCCCGCTGTAAATCTTAAAGAAGCAGCTTTGATTAATGATTTGTCGAAAGTATAACCAAGTGTAATATTATCTAATTTTATAAAAGAAGCATCTTTTATGTAGTAGTTAGATAAATAACGTTGTGTACCATTATCTTCATATCTAAAACCTGTGTTTAGATAATCTGCACTCACATTTGATAAATCTGTATCTCTTCTTAATGCAGCATCAGAATATCCTAAATTAGAACTTACGTTATCGAAAATATAATTTCCTAAACTTGCTCTCCAGTTCATTGTAAAATCAAACTTTTTGTAGTTTAAAGTAGAGAACAAACCAAATGTATAATCTGGAGCTGGTTTATGGAATCTGTAACGATCTGAAGCGTCAATTTTTCCATCACCATTTCTATCTACATAAGCACCTGCGATTGGTTTTTTATTGGCATCATATAATTGTTCGTATACCAAGAATGATCTAGGTGCATACCCTACAGAGTTTACCTGAATTTGATTTCCAGATCCTCCGGCAATATTGTCTCCTGTTAAATAACCTTGAAAACCAGGAACTGTAATACCTAAATCATCAATCTTTTGATCAATATATGTTGTATTAAAAGCTAAGTTCCAAGTTAAATTATCACTTTTAATAATATCAGATTGAATATTAAACTCAATACCTTTTGTTCTTACACTACCAATATTATAAGTACCCTGATTTCTGATATTAGCTCCATCAGGAACCACAACATCTGCTAATAAATCACTTGATTTTTTATCAAAATAGTTTACCGTTCCAGTAATTCTATCATTTAAAAATCCAAAATCAATACCAACATTCATCTCAGTTAACTCTTCCCATTTGATATTTTCATTATATCCTTCTGGTCTTGCAGTAGAATATACCTGACCACCAAAAATATACTGTGTATTAATAGTTCCAAGCGTTACTCTTTTTAAATAATCATATGAGGCATTAGCAACATCTTGCTGACCAGTTGATCCATAACCAAACCTTAACTTAAGACTTGATAATGTTGAATTGTCTTTTAAGAAAGCCTCTTCAGCAACATTCCATGCTAAAGCAACTCCACCAAAATCTCCCCATCTGTATTTTTCTGAAAAACGAGAACTTCCGTCTCTTCTATAATTCAGAGTTACTAAGTATCTACTATCATATCCTAAATTAACACGTCCAAAATAAGACTGTAAATTAATATCTGGACTAGTATTTACATCTTCATTAGGATTTGGCTGTCTTAACTCCCCAGACTGGTATCTTTCTCTTGAAAATAATTGGTAATTATAACCAGCCGTTGCATCAACTTTAAATTTTCCTAAATCTTTAGTATAATTAAAATAAGCATTCAAGTTTTTATTTTGAAGCATATCTGTGTATTTAGAGTAGTTCCCTAAATTCACATAATCAGGGCCATTAAATGGCTTTGGCTGATACCCTAAAATACTTTCTGTACTTACTGTAGTATTTCCGTTACTGTCAAATCTGTCGATACCAGCTTCAACAACAGCTCTTAAATCTTCGAAGAAATGGAATTTGTAGTCTAATCTAACATTTCCCCATTTTCTTGTTGAAGTAGCTCTTCTTTGATCCTGGTTTAATCTTGCAACAGGGTTTCTTGCTGGCAATAATGGTACATTTCCAGTAGGTTCTAACCATTCAAAATAGCCTCCATATCGAGAACCTGCTTCATAAACTGGCTGTGTTGGATCAAATCCGATTGCACTTCCAATAACTGCTCCTTCGTCCTGAAATTGGTTTTTACCAAAAGATAAATTTCCGTTAATGTCAATTTTTAAATGATTATCAAATAAAACAGGATTTAACGATATCGATGTCGTAGTTCTTTCAAAAGAAGTATTTCTTAAGATTCCAGGATTATCAACATTACCAACAGATAATCTAACAGGTAATTTATTAAATAAAGCACCACTTACAGAGATATTGTTGTTTGTTGTTAAAGCAGTATGGAAAATTTCGTCTTGCCAGTTTGTATTTGCTGTTCCAAGTAAAGATTTTTGAGCAGCTGAACCTTTTTCGTTAACTAACGCACGAAATTGATCAGCATCTAAAACATCAACCTGATTTGCAACTGTATTAATACCAACTTGAGAACTGAAATTAACTTTTACACCACCTTTTGAACCTTTTTTAGTCGTAATAACGATTACACCACTCGCTGCACGAGATCCATAAATTGCAGCAGCCGATGCATCTTTTAATACTGTAAAAGATTCAATATCGTTAGGATCAATAGTAGATAAAATACTTGTAGCTCCACTAGGTACATCATTACTTAAAGGAAGGCCGTCTAAAACGATTAAAGGCTCATTTGAAGCACTTAAGGAAGATCCTCCACGAATCCTGATATCAGCTTTTGCTCCAGGAGCTCCACCGCCTACTACGTTTACACCAGAGATACGACCACTAATTAAACTTTCTGGAGTTACGTTGATACCTTTGTTAAATTCTTTAGCAGAAATTTGAGATACTGACCCTGTTGCATCTTTTTTCTTAACAGTTCCATAACCTACCTGTACGACAACTTCTTTAAGTTGATTCGTATCTTCTTCTAAAGAAACGTTAAGAGTTTTTTGTCCGGTATAATCAATGGTTTGTGTTTTGTAGCCAATAAAAGAAACTACTATTTTATTTCCATTTTTAACATTTGACAGCTGGTAATTACCATCAAATCCGGTAGATGCACCGCTTGGGGCACCTTGTACATTAATATTTACTCCTGGTATTGGCTGACCTGTTGCTTTATCAACAACAGTCCCATTTAGAGTGTTTTGAGCTAACACAGTAAACGGCAACAATAGGAATAAAAATAACAACTTTTTGTAAATTGTTTTCATACTTTTTGTTTAAATTAGTTTGAGTTTGTGATTGTTAGTTAAGTTTTTAATTTTACTTCGAATTTCAAAATTAGGAATTTATTAACACGACCAACCACTCACGATTTTTATTGGTTTACGAAAACGTGGTAGTGTTGAAAACTTTCTATTTTTTGTAATCTTTTAAGTCAAAAATTGTCAATTATAAAAATTTCAGATACCTTTATTATTAATTAGATTTTTTTCAATTCACGCCATGAAACGCAAAATAACCTTAAAACAGATCGCAAAGGAACTCGATGTCTCTATTTCAACTGTCTCAAAATCACTTAGAAACAGCCTTGAAATCGGAGAAGAAACACGATTAAAAGTGCAGGCTTTTGCAAAGTTTTACAACTATAAACCAAACAATATTGCCCTTAGTTTAAAAAATCGAAAAACCAAAAGTATTGGCATTATTATTCCGGAAATTGTACATTATTTTTTCTCGACTGTCATTAATGGAGTTGAACAAGTGGCAAACGAATACGGATATAGCGTAGTTATCTGTGTATCAGACGATTCTTTTGATAAAGAAGTTCTAAATATGGAGATGTTGGCCAACGGAAGTATCGATGGTTTTATCATGTCCCTTTCTAAAGAAACACAATTTAAAGGCGACTTTCATCATATCACTGAAGTTATAAATCAAGGGATGCCTGTTGTAATGTTTGACCGCGTTACCAACGACATTTTATGTGATAAAGTAATTATTGATGATAAATCTGCAGCATACGAAGCTGTTCAGAGTTTAATTGACAATGGTCGCAAAAAGATTGCTTTGGTAACTACAGTTGATTATGTAAGCGTTGGAAAACTTAGAACTGATGGTTACGAAAAAGCCTTACTAGATAATGGACTGCCATTTAATGAGGATCTTATTATCAAAATTGAGGATGTAGATACCTGCGAAATTACAATCAGTCAGCTATTGCACGATCGTGCTTTTGATGCTGTTTTTGCTGTAAATGAGCTTTTTGCAGTAACTATTATCAAAACAGCTAATAAAATGGGATTAAAAGTTCCTGAAGATTTGGCCGTAATTGCATTTACCGATGGAATTATTTCAAAATACTCAACTCCAAGTATTACAACTGTAAGCCAAAACGGTGAAAAAATGGGGAATAAAGCCGCTAAAATGCTTATAGAAAGAATAGAAGCAGAAGAAGATGACGACGAAGAACACAATGAAAATTATATTACAGAAGTCATAGAAACTCATCTTATTAAAAGAGAATCTACTGACTAATTTTCTTAAAATCAATACTTTCTATAGCCATAAAAAATATTTATGACTTTTTTATTAGCATATATAAAAAAATAATTTATAATTTTACGCCCGTCAAGGCTTTTAGTTTTACTTCGAAAGGAACAAAGTTTTGATAAGCAAAGCGCTTATCGTATAATTTTCACAAATTACGATAATGGAAAAGCGTAAATTAAGTTTCTGGGAAATCTGGAACATGAGTTTCGGATTCTTAGGAATCCAAATGGGGTTTGCACTTCAGAATGCAAATGCCAGCAGAATTCTTCAAATTTTTGGTGCCGACGTACATGAACTTTCGTGGTTCTGGATTATTGCTCCTCTTATGGGATTAATAGTTCAGCCTATCATTGGTCATTACAGCGACAAAACCTGGGGAAGATTCGGCAGACGAAAACCTTTCTTTTTAGTAGGAGCTGTTTTAGCTTCGGTTGGATTAATTCTAATGCCGCAGGCTAACATTTTCATTTCTGTTTTACCAGCCTTATGGGTTGGAGCTGGAATGTTAATGATTATGGACGCTTCTTTCAACATTGCAATGGAACCTTTCCGTGCTCTTGTCGGAGACAATTTAAGAACAGACCAGCGTACTGCAGGATTTAGTATTCAAACTTCATTAATTGGTTTTGGAGCCGTAATTGGTTCTGCATTGCCATACATTCTTACGAAATATTTTGGCGTGCCAAACAGCACAGTTCCTGGAAGCGTTCCGTTAAATCTAACGTTGTCTTTTATTATCGGAGCGGCGGTTTTAATCGGCTCAATCTTGGTTACGCTATTCACAACAAAAGAATATTCGCCAGAAGAATTAGCAAAATTTGAAGATCCACAAAATGATGCAATTCCTGATTCTGAAGAAAAATCAAAAATCACAGACATCTTTACCGATTTTGCAAAAATGCCTGTTACAATGCGTCAGTTAAGCTGGGTGCAGTTTTTCTCTTGGTTCGGATTATTCGGAATGTGGGTTTTTACCACTCCGGCAATCGCACACCACATTTACGGTTTACCATTAGAAGATACGTCAAGCCAGCAATATCAAGACGCTGGTGACTGGGTCGGAATCCTATTTGGCGTTTACAACTTAGTTTCTGCCATTGTCGCTTTGTTTTTCTTGCCTTATATCGCTAAAAAAATCGGAAGAAAAGCGACACATTCACTTTCATTAATCATTGGAGGAATTGGATTAATTTCTATCTATTTCATGCCAAATGAAGACTGGGTTGTATTGCCAATGATTTTAATTGGTGTTGCTTGGGCAAGTATTTTGGCCATGCCTTATGCAATTCTTGCGGGTTCTATTACACCAAAAAAAATGGGAGTTTACATGGGAATCTTCAACTTCTTTGTTGTTATTCCTCAAATTGTAAATGCTCTAATTGGTGGTCCAATTGTAAAATACCTTTACAACGGAGACGCAATTTATGCCTTAGTTACTAGCGGAGTTAGTTTCTTAATCGCCGCAGCTTTAGTATCTAAAGTAAAAGACGTAGACGACTTTACTCAAAAATCATAATAAAGAATTTTCCACACAATGAGCAAAAAAGCATTCATATTCGATCTTGACGGAGTGATCGTTGATACCGCTAAATACCACTTTTTGGCTTGGCAGAAAATTGCCAAATCGTTAAATATCAATTTTACCCATGAAGATAACGAACTTCTAAAAGGTGTTAGCCGCGTTCGTTCGCTAGACATTATACTTGGGTTAGGCAATGTTCAGGCTACTCAAGAACAAAAAGATCAATGGTTAATTCAAAAAAATGAAGACTACTTATCTTATTTAGTTGACATGGATGAAAGTGAGGTTCTTCCAGGAGTTTTAAAAATTCTAAAACTATTAAAAGATAAAAATCAAGGAATTGCATTGGGTTCTGCCAGCAAAAATGCAAGACCAATTCTAGAAAAAACTGGGGTTCTATCTTACTTCGATGTTATTGTTGACGGAAACGATGTCAGCAATGCAAAACCAGACCCGGAAGTTTTCTTAAAAGCAGCTCAATTATTAAACATTGATCCAAAAAATTCAATTGTATTTGAAGATTCTGTTGCCGGAATTCAGGCAGCAAACATCGCAGAAATGGTAAGTGTGGGAATTGGTGAGGAAACAATTTTACATGAAGCTGATCATATTTTTAAAGATTTTACCCAAATCGAAACAAGCTTTATTGAAGAGTTAATTGGATAATTAGAAAATGTGTCAATGAGATAATGTTGCTCATCGACAAATATTCTAATCAACAATTTCTCAAATGAATGTAAAAAGTTAATAAGAAACCAAGGCAATTATCTAATTACCAAATTGCCGAATTATCTAATTTAAAAGATGAACCAAGATTATATAAAACCAGACAATTGGTATATTATTGAAGAAGGATTTGATGCAGAGAGAGTAAAATCTTCTGAAAGTCTTTTTAGTATCGGGAACGGCGCTATGGGACAACGCGCCAATTTTGAAGAATCTTATTCTGCAGAAACTTTTCAGGGAAGTTATATTGCTGGAATTTATTATCCAGATAAAACAAAAGTGGGCTGGTGGAAAAACGGTTATCCGAAATATTTTGCCAAAGTATTAAACGCTCCAAACTGGATTGGAATTGACATTGAAATCAACGAAGAAAATCTTGATTTAAATACTTGCACCGAAGTTAGAAACTTCCGCAGAGAATTGAATATGAAAGAAGGGTGGTACAACCGTTCTTTTGAAGCTGTTCTAAAAAACGGAACTGAAATCGCAGTTAACGTTCGTCGTTTTCTTTCATTAGATTTAGACGAAGCCGGAATCATTAAATACGATATTACACCTTTAAATAAAGATGCTAAAATCGTTTACAAACCTTATGTTGACGCAGGTGTAACTAATGAAGATGCTAACTGGGAAGAAAAATTCTGGGAACCGCTGGAAGTTAAAAAGGGCACAAACGAAGCTTTTGTAACGGCTCAAACGTTTAAAACGCATTTTAAAGTTACAACTTTCATGCACAATACGATTTTGGCAAACGGAGAAAATATCAATGTTTCGCCATCGACAATCGATTCAACGGTAGATAAAGTTCAGTACACTTACGGAACTATTATCGCAAAAGGACAAACCTCAACAATTCAGAAAATTGGAGGTTACACGGTTTCTTTAAACCACGAAAATACTTTGGCTGGAGCCGAAAAAGTAATCAAATCTGCAGTTGCTTTAGGTTATGAAACCTTGCTTCAAAACCAAATTGATGCTTGGGCAAAAGTTTGGGAAATGTCAGATATTACTATTGAAGGCGATGTAAAAGCACAACAGGGAATTCGTTTTAACATCTTCCAATTAAACCAAACGTATTCAGGAAAAGATTCTCGTTTAAATATTGGTCCAAAAGGTTTCACCGGAGAAAAATACGGCGGATCAACTTATTGGGACACTGAGGCATATTGCATTCCGTTTTACATGGCTACAAAAGATCAGCAAGTTGCAAGAAACTTATTGACGTACCGTTACAATCAATTAGACAAAGCGATTGAAAATGCTAAAGATAATTTAGGTTTCAAAAACGGCGCAGCATTGTATCCAATGGTGACCATGAACGGTGAAGAATGCCACAACGAATGGGAAATCACACACGAAGAAATCCACAGAAATGGTGCGATTGCTTTTGCGATTTACAACTATAACCGTTACACGGGCGATTACTCTTATATTCCAGAGAAAGGTTTAGAAGTTTTAATCGGAATTGCGCGTTTCTGGCATCAGAGAGCTTCTTTCTCAAAAGATAAAAATCAGTACGTAATTCTTGGAGTTACAGGGCCAAACGAATACGAAAACAATATCAACAATAATTTCTATACCAATTATATTGCAAAATGGTGTATTGATTTTGCTGCTGAACAAATTGAAAAAGTAGCTTCAGAATATCCTGCAGATCATAAAAGAATTCTTGAAAAAGTAAATCTTTCTGTAGAAGAGATTAAAGAATGGAAAAAAGTGGCAGATGATATGTACTTTCCTATTTCTGAAGAACTAGGAATCTACTTACAACAAGATGGTTTCTTAGACAAAGATTTAGTTCCAGTAAAAGATTTAGATAAATCACAACGCCCTATCAACCAAAAATGGTCTTGGGATCGCGTATTACGTTCGCCATATATTAAACAGGCTGACGTTCTACAAGGTTTTTATTTCTTCGAAGATCATTTTTCTAAAGAAGAATTAAAACGCAATTTCGAATTTTATGAATCATTTACCGTACACGAAAGTTCGCTTTCGCCTTGCGTGCATTCGATTCAAGCTGCAGCTTTAGATAAAATGGACATGGCATATACATTTTATTTAAGAACTTCTCGTTTGGATTTAGATGATTATAATAAAGAAGTGGAAGAAGGTTGCCATATCACGTCAATGGCCGGAACTTGGATGAGTATCGTGGAAGGCTTTGGAGGAATGCGTGTTAAAAATGACCAATTGCATTTCTCTCCAAAAATCCCAAAAGAATGGAACGGTTACTCTTTTAAAATTAATTTCAGAAACCAAATTTTAAAAGTAGCTGTAAATCACAACGAAACAACTTTTACTGTAGACGGCGATCAAGATTTAACAATTATCGTAAATGGAAATCCTGTAACTGCAAGTAAATTTGTACAAATAAATTAAATACAATACTCTAAAAATCAAAAAACATGAAAAACTTATTTTTCGCAAGTTTAATTTTGTTCGCGTTTAGCACGGTTGCAAAAGCGCAGCAGTTAAAATCACCCGAAGGCAAGTTCGTAATGGAATTTTCTCTTCAAAATGACGGAACTCCAACGTACAATTTAAAATACAAAAACAAAGAAGTTGTAAAAACCAGTAAATTAGGTCTTGAACTTAAAGATGATAAAAAATCTTTATTGAATGACTTTACAGTTGTTGATACAAAAACTTCGACTTTTGATGAAACTTGGAAACCAGTTTGGGGAGAAGTTGATCACATCAGAAATCATTATAATGAATTGGCTGTTACTTTAAATCAAAAAGGAACAGACAGACAAATCGTTATCCGTTTCCGTTTATTCGACGACGGTTTAGGATTTAGATATGAATTTCCAGCACAAAAGAATCTTACTTACTTTGTAATCAAAGAAGAAAGATCGCAATTTGCCATGACTGGAGATCATACTGCTTTCTGGATCCCAGGAGATTATGATACTCAGGAATACGATTACACAAAATCAAAATTATCTGAAATTAGAGGTTTATCTCAAAAAGCTTATACAGCAAACGTTTCTCAAAGATCTTTTTCACCAACAGGAGTTCAGACTTCTTTGATGTTAAAAACTGCTGACGGAATCTACATCAACTTACACGAAGCGGCTTTGATAGACTATTCTTGTATGCACTTGAATTTAGACGATAAAAACCTAGTTTTCGAATCTTGGTTAACGCCAGATGCAAAAGGAGACAAAGGTCACATGCAAGCGCCAAATCACTCTCCTTGGAGAACGATTATCGTGAGCGATGATGCTAGAGAAATCTTAGCTTCAAAAATGACTTATAACTTAAACGATCCTTCAAAAATTGAAAATACTTCTTGGATTAAGCCAGTAAAATATGTTGGCGTTTGGTGGGAAATGATTACAGGAAAAAGCACTTGGTCTTACACAAATGATTATCCAACAGTTCAATTGGGGGTTACAGATTTCGCGAAAGCAAAACCAAACGGAACGCATGGTGCAAACAATGCTAACGTAAAAAAATACATTGATTTCGCTGCTGCAAATGGTTTCGACGCTGTTTTAGTTGAAGGATGGAATGAAGGCTGGGAAGACTGGTTTGGACATTCTAAAGATTATGTTTTTGATTTCTTAACTCCTTACCCGGATTTCGACGTAAAAGGTTTGCACGAATACGCAAAATCGAAAGGTGTAAAAATCATCATGCACCACGAAACTTCAGGATCTGTTCGTAACTACGAGCGCCACATGGATGCTGCTTACAAGTTCATGAATGATAACGGATACGATGCTGTAAAAAGCGGTTACGTAGGTGATATCTTGCCAAGAGGTGAAAACCATTACAGCCAATGGATTGTAAACCATTACCAATATGCAATCGAAAAAGCAGCAGATTATAAAATTATGGTGAATGCTCACGAAGCAGTTCGCCCAACAGGAATTGCAAGAACGTATCCTAACTTAATTGGAAACGAAGCAGCAAGAGGAACAGAATACCAAGCTTTTGGAGGTTCTAAATCAAATCACGTAACGGTTTTACCATTTACACGTTTAATCGGTGGTCCAATGGATTATACTCCGGGAATCTTCGAAATGGATATCAGTAAAATGAATCCTGACAACAAATCGCATGTAAACAGTACAATTGCAAATCAATTGGCATTATATGTAACAATGTACAGTCCGTTGCAAATGGCAGCTGATACTCCAGAAAACTACAACCGTTTTCCAGATGCATTCCAATTCATTAAAGATGTGGCTGTAGACTGGTCTGAAAGCAAATATATTGAAGCTGAACCAGGAGATTTCATTACAGTTGCTCGTAAAGCAAAAGGAACAAACAACTGGTTCGTTGGAAACGTAAACGGAGAAACTCCACGTACTTCAAACATCGATTTCAGCTTCCTTGAAAAAGGTAAAAAATACACTGCAACAATTTATGCTGATGCAAAAGATGCGCATTACAAAACTAATCCGCAAGCTTATACAATCAAGAAAATTGTTGTAACAAACAAATCAAAATTATCTCAGTTTTCTGCTCCGGGAGGAGGTTATGCGATAAGCATTATTGAAACAAAGTAATTTTTTTAAAGACAAGTAATTTCCCCCATAGATTACTTGTCTTTTTTTTAAATTTCAAAAAGCTTATCCTAACAGGTTTTTAAAACCTGTTAGGTATATTATATGAAGGCAACAGTCCTGCAAGGTTTCCAAAACCTTGTAGGTTTTTTATAACTTCTCTTCTACTCATTGATACCTACAAGGTTTTAAAAACCTTGCAGGAAATCGAAAAAATACAAACTATGAAAAACCAAAAAACATCACTTATCTATAAACTAATCCTGTTGTTTATTTTGTTGTTTTCCGCTTCCGCGAAAGCGCAAATCCAAAAAGTAGAACCACCGTTTTGGTACGCAGGAATGAAAAATTCGGAACTGCAGATTATGTTCTACGGAAAAAATATTACACAATACGAAGCTTCTGTATCTAATAATGTTGTGATTAAAAATGTAGAAAAAACAGAAAATCCAAACTACCTTTTCGTAACTATTGATACAAAAGATGTAAAAGCTTCTGAATTGATTTTCTCTTTTAAAAACAATAATAAAGTTGCCTTTAAACAAAAATATGTTCTTAAAGAAAGAAGAGCCAATTCTGCGGACAGAAAGAGTTACGATGCCTCTGATTTAATTTACCTAATCATGCCAGATCGTTTTGCTAACGGAAATCCGAAAAACGACAGCGATGTTTCTTTAACTGAAAAAGGAAACCGTCAAGATCCAAGCGGACGTCACGGCGGAGATATCGAAGGAATCATCAAAAACCTAGATTATATTTCGTCACTTGGTGCAACTACAATTTGGAGCACGCCTTTATGCGAAGACAATGACAAACAGCATTCGTATCATACTTACGGGCAATCTGATGTTTATAAAATTGATCCGCGTTATGGAACAAACGAAGATTATGCTCGTTTATCGGCAGAAATGCATAAAAAGAACATGAAACTGGTTATGGATTATGTAACCAATCACTGGGGAATTACACACTGGATGATGAAGGATATTCCAACCAAAACATGGTTCAATCAATTCGAAACTTTTACACAAACACATCACCGTCGTGAAGTAATTACAGATATTCACGCCTCAAAAATAGATCAGGAAGTTTGTGTTGATGGATGGTTTGTACCTTCGATGCCAGATTTGAATTTAAGAAATCCTTTAGTTGCAAAATACTTAACTCAAAACGCAATCTGGTGGATTGAATTCGCTAATCTTGACGGATTCAGAGTAGACACTTATAACTATTCGGATAAAACCGCCATGGCAAATTGGGCAAAATCTATTACAGATGAGTATCCAAACTTTAATATTGTGGGCGAAATCTGGATGCACAATCAGGCAAATTTAGCTTTTTGGCAAAAAGACAGTAAAATTGGTGCGATCGAAAATTACAATTCAAACCTTCCAAGTGTAATGGATTTTACGCTTCAAAGCCAAATTACTTCTGCTTTCAACGAAAATGAGCCAAGCTGGGACAATGGACTTATTAAATTCTACAACAATTTTGCCATGGATTTTTTATATCCAAATACCAATAATATTTTGGTTTTTTCTGAAAATCATGACACAGATCGTATGAACGAAAAGTTCAAATATGATTTGCCAAAATATAAACTGGCGATGACTTTGTTGGCAACCGTTCGCGGAATTCCGCAAATCTATTACGGTTCAGAAATTGGAATGGGCGGTGATAAAGGCAAAGGCGGAGATGCCGATATTCGTCAGGATTTCCCAGGCGGATGGGCTGGCGACAAAAACAACGCCTTTACAAAAGAAGGCCGAACGGCAGAACAAGCTGCTTTCTTTGATTTCTCTTCAAAATTATTCAACTGGAGAAAAACAAACGAAGCGGTTCATTTCGGAAAAATGACGCATTATATTCCTGAGAACAACACTTATGTATATTTTAGATATACAGATGCTAAAACGGTTATGGTAGTTTTTAATAACAACGCAAAAGAACAGGTTGTAAAAACAAACCGCTTCAAAGAAAGCATCAAAAACTACAAATCAGGAAAAGATGTTATTTCAGGAAAAACATTCGATTTAGCTTCTGAAATCACATTGGAACCAAAATCAGCTTTGGTTTTAGAATTGGAATAAAGCTTAACCGCGAAGTTCGCAGGATCTTTTTGCCACAGATTATAAAGATTAGCACAGATTTGTTTGCCACGAATTTCACTAATTTTCACAAATTTAAATATGATAAATTAATTCGTGGAGATTCGTGTAATTCGTGGCAAAAGAAAAAAATCATTTTAATCTGTGTAATCTGTGGCTATTTTTTTCAACATGATGTTTATCTAAAAAACTCTTAAATAATGAAAAAATACACTTCCCTTTTTTTATCTTTAGTATACTTAACAATGAGTTGTTCTGGCTCAAAATCAGTTACAATGAATAATACTTCGAAAACACCTTTCGTTTGGGAAGGAGCAAATGTTTATTTTTTACTTACAGATCGTTTTTACAATGGAAATCCTTCAAACGACATCAATTTCAACCGAACCAAAACTCCCGGAAAATTACGCGGATTTGAAGGCGGTGACATTATCGGAATAACTAAAAAAATCGAATCAGGTTATTTTGAAAAATTAGGAATCAATGCCATTTGGCTTACGCCGATTGTAGAACAGATTCACGATGGCGTTGACGAAGGAACTGGATTGAGTTATGGCTTTCATGGCTATTGGGCAAAAGACTGGACAGCTCTTGATCCGAACTTCGGAACAAAAGAAGACTTAGCAAATCTGGTAAAAAAAGCACACGAAAGAGGTATCAGAATAGTTCTTGACGGAGTTATCAATCATACTGGGCCAGTAACTCCAGAAGATCCAGTTTGGCCTTCAGACTGGGTTAGAACCGGTGTTGTCTGCGATTATAAATCTTTCGAAAATACAACCATGTGTACTTTGGTTGACAATCTTCCGGATGTTAGAACTGAAAGTAATCAAGAAGTAGCGCTCCCTCCTTTTTTAGTTGAAAAATGGAAAAAAGAAGGACGTTATGAAAAAGAAATTGCTTCGTTAGACGAATTTTTTAAAAGAACAGGTTACCCAAGAACTCCGAAATATTACATCATAAAATGGCTTACCGATTATATTTTAGAATTTGGCGTTGATGGCTACAGAGGCGACACCGTAAAACATACCGACGAAAAGGTTTGGGCCGATTTCAAAAAAGAATGTGATTACGCTTTTGAAACTTGGAAAAAACATCATCCGTTGGAAGTTTTAGATCAAAACCCATTTTATACCATTGCCGAAGTTTACGGTTACGGAATAAGTGGCGGACAGGATTATGATTTTGGAGATAGAAAAGTCAATTATTTTCAGAATGGTTTCAACAGCATGATCAACTTTGAATTTAAATGGAATGCTGCTCAAAACGATTATGAAGGTTTATTTTCGAAATATTCGAATGCTTTGAACAATGATCTAAAGGGTTATTCGGTTTTAAACTATATGTCTTCACACGACGACGGACAGCCTTTTGATGCCAATCGAGTAAAAGGTATTGAAACGGGAACCAAATTATTACTTTCGCCGGGAATGTCTCAGGTTTATTACGGCGACGAATCTAATCGTTCTTTAGTTTTTGAAGGGACTCAAGGTGATGCAACTCTACGTTCAAATATGAATTGGGATGACATTCAGAACAATCCTGAAACTCAGAAAACACTTTTGCATTGGCAGAAATTAGGACAGTTTAGAAGAAATCATCCTGCGGTTGGAGCTGGAGTTCATAAACTCATTAATCCGTATCCTTATACTTTTTCCAGAACATTTACAAAAGGCTCTTTTACAGATAAAGTGGTTATGGGAGTAGATTTACCAAAAGGCAAAAAAGAACTTCCCGTTGGCGATGTCTTCCCAAACGGAACAAAACTAAAAGATGCTTATTCAAATCAAGAAGTTGAAGTTGTTGATGGAAAAGTGATTATTGACAATGATTTTGACATTGTTTTACTGGAAATGCTTTAAAATTTAACGGCAAAGATCGCAAGGAAAAATCGCAAGGTTCACAAAGTTTTTTAGCCACAGATTATTAGGATTAAAAGGATTTTTAAAAATCTGCGTTAATCTGTGTAATCTGTGGCTAACTTTTTTTATAATCCTTGCGACCTTTGCGTAAAACTTTGCGACCTTTGCGGTTAGAAAAAAACACTGCAAAATGCTCAAAATTGCACATCGAGGCGCCAAAGCCTACGAACCTGAAAATACTTTACAAGCTTTCCAAAAAGCCCTAGACATAAATTCAGACGGCATTGAACTTGATGTTCATCTAAGTTCAGATGAAAGTATAATCGTAATTCATGACGAAACCATAGACAGAACCACCAATGGAAAAGGTCTTGTAAATGATTTTACTTTAGCTGAATTGAAATCATTTTTAATTGAGGAAAAATACCAAATTCCAACTTTAAACGAGGTTTTTGATTTGGTTGACAAAAAATGTTTCATCAATATCGAATTAAAAGGTTTAGGAACTGCCTCTAAAGTTATTCCATTAATTGAAGAATATATCTTAGAAAAAGACTGGAAATACGAGCATTTTATCATTTCAAGTTTTGATTGGAATATGTTGGAGGAAACATCAAACCTAAATCCGAATATTCCAATTGGTGTTTTAACAGAAGAAAATCTTGATACCGCTTTGGCTTTCGCCGAAAAAATAAAAGCAAAAGCCATTCATCCTGATTTTAATTTATTGAATGAAGAAAATGTTCGACAAATTCAGGAAAAAGGATTCTTAGTTTTGCCATGGACAGTAAACTCAGAAAAAGACATTCAAAAAGTAATAAGTTATAACGTAAACGGAATTATCTCTGATAATCCAGACAAAATATAAGTATAGCCACAGATTGCACAGATTAACACATATTTGTTTGCCACGAATTTCACGAATTGACACAAATTTATCATCCTAAAATAATTCGTGGAAATTAGTGAAATTCGTGGCGAAAGAAAAAATCCTTTTAATCTGTGTAATCTGTGGCAAGAAAAAAATTAGTGCCAATTCGTGTAATTGCTACGCCAGTTCGCTATCGCTCGAGTCGTGGCAAAAAGATAAAAATATGATCAAAAATTTCGACATAATCATCGTTGGCGGAGGCGCTGCAGGTTTTTTTACCGCGATTAATATTGCAGAGAAAAATCCAAAACTGAAAATTGCCATTTTAGAAAGAGGAAAAGAAGTCCTTTCTAAAGTCCGCGTTTCTGGCGGCGGACGATGCAACGTTACGCACGCTTGTTTTGAGCCAAACGAATTAGTAAAATTTTATCCTCGTGGCGAAAAAGAACTTCGAGGGCCTTTTCATCAATTTTGTTCTGGAGACACAATTGAATGGTTCGAAAAACACGGTGTAGAATTAAAAATCGAAGAAGACGGAAGAATGTTTCCGGTTTCAAATTCATCACAAACGATTATTGATTGTTTCCTTAAAGCAACCGAAAAACTGGGCATAAAAGTATTGACAGGACAAAGTGTACAATCCATTTTCAAAAAAGAAAATCACTGGAAAATTGATACACAAAGCGACAATTTCGCTGCCGAAAAATTAGTAATGGCAACAGGAAGTAATCCTAAAATCTGGCAAATGCTTCAGGAACACGGACACGCAATTGTAAGCCCTGTTCCTTCCCTATTTACTTTCAATATCAAAGATTCCAGAATTAAAGAATTACCAGGTGTTGCCGCGCAAGTTACGGTTAATGTAAAAGACACTAAACTAGAATCGACAGGACCTTTACTAATAACGCACTGGGGAATGAGCGGACCAGCGATCTTAAAACTTTCAGCTTGGGGCGCACGTATTCTGCACGACAAAAATTATCAGTTTACCATTTTTGTGAATTGGTTAAATGATGTTGATTTTGAAGACGCCGAAAAAATCCTAAAAGATTTAAAACAAGAACACGCTAAAAAAGCGGTTTCCAAAAAATCTCCTTTCGATTTTCCGAATCGTTTATGGGAGAGTTTAGTTTTAGCTTCTGGAATTGATTCGGAAACAAAATGGGCAGATCTATCTAAAAATCAATTGCAGAACCTAACTTCACAACTCACAAAAGCCGAATTTAAAGTCAACGGAAAAAGCACTTTTAAAGAGGAATTTGTAACAGCTGGCGGAATCGATTTGAAGGAAATCAACTTTAAAACAATGGAAAGCAAAATACACGAGAACCTTTATTTTGCTGGTGAAATTGTCAATATTGATGCCATAACAGGAGGATTTAATTTTCAGAATGCCTGGACAAGCGGGTTTATTCTGGCTCAAAATATTTAATACAAAATGAAATTTAAAGGAATTATTTTCGATTTAGACGGAACGCTTGTAGATTCATTACATGATATCTCAGATGCAATGAATAAAGTGCTTACTGCTTTAAATTATCCCACACATACTTACGATACTTATCAATATTTTATTGGGAGCGGTTTACGAAATCTAGTTAGCAAAGCTTTACCCGCTGCAAACAGTTCTGATGATGAAATCGAAAGTTGTTTTGAATGTATGGTTGAAGAATATACTAAAATCTGTACGTTGAAAACAAAACCTTATGACGGAATTGTTGAGTTGTTGGAAAACCTGACTTCACAAAATATCAAAATGGCTGTTTTCTCGAACAAAGCCGATGAATTAACGAAGAAAATAGCATCAGAAATATTCCCAAATCATTTCGATGCGACAGTTGGTTTAAGCACAGAAGCGCTTAAAAAACCAAATCCGTTTGAGGCCTTAGAAATTGGCAAGAAATGGAATTTAAAACCCGAAGAAATCCTTTTTGTCGGCGATTCTGATATCGATATGCAAACGGCTGTAAACGCAAATATGTTTCCGGTTGGCGTTACTTGGGGTTACAGAACTGAGGAAGAATTGAAAAACAGCGGTGCAAAATTGGTTGTCAATAAGGCTTCAGAATTAATTGAGATTTTATAAAATGCATCTTTCATTACAAAAACAAATCACAGCAATTGCCTCTTTTTCTGAAAATGAAATCGGGACAATTGCTTCTTGTTTTGACTATGAAACGTTTAATGCCAAAGAATATCTTTCGTCTATGGGAAAAATCAGCAATAAGATTTTCTTTATTGTTGAAGGTTTAGCACGGGTTTATTACTTAAAAGATGGTAAAGAAATTACCACTTATTTAAGTTGTGATGAAGGTTTTATTGCTTCCTATTCCAGCTTTATAAATCAATCTACTTCTTTTGAAAATATTCAGTGCATTGAAGATTGCGAAGTGCTTTCGATTACTTTTGAGAAAATGCAATTTCTATATAATGAAATCCCGAATTGGGAACGTGTCGGGAGAATTTTAGCGGAGCAGAATTATCTTTGTATGGCAGACAGAATTCTAAAACTTCAAATGATTCCTGCCAAAGAAAAATACCAGACTTTTTTAGCTTCGGCTCCAGCCAAAATAATTCAGCGCACGCCTTTAATTTATATCGCTTCTTTTATCGGAATTACTCCAGAATCCTTGAGCAGAATCCGTCAGGACATTTCTTAACATTTATCAAGTGGATTGAAAAACGGAATTCAAATCTTTGTCAAAATAAAATTTGAAAAAGATGAAGAATATCGCCAAAGACGTTTACCACATTCCGTTATTTCCAAGAAATGCCATAAATTGTTATTTGATTGAAGATGTCTTAATTGATGCCGGAATTAGAACTTCTGCCAATAAAATATTAAAAGTAATAAAAGGCAAATCTATTACCCAACACGTACTAACACACGCACACGCAGATCATCAAGGAAGCAGTAAAGTAATCTGTGAAACTTTGAACATTCCACTTTTGTGCAGTGAACCTGAAAAAGAATTCGCCGAAAACGGAAATGTAACCACAGAATATCCAAATCCGAATCACGTCATCTCAAAATTTCAGAAGAATTTCTGGGCTGGAAAAGGGCATTTGGTTTCTCAAACTTTAAAAGAAGGAGATAAAATCGGCGGATTTACAGTTGTTGAAACTCCAGGGCATTCACGAGGTCATTTGTCGTTTTTCAGAGAGAAAGACGGCATATTAATTGTCGGTGATGCTATGACCAATATGAATTTGCTGACTACAAAAGTTGGGCTACACAAACCACCTCGTTTATTTACTTCAAACCAAGAAACCAATAGAAAATCCATTCTAAAATTGGCTTCATTACAACCCAAAATATTGTGCTTTGGTCACGGTTCTGTTCTGTTTGATAAAGGTGAATTGAAGGAATTAGTCAGAAGGTTTTGATTTAGTTTTTTAAACCTGAAATCAAAAACTATTTATTCAGCCACCAAATACTCGCATTTAAAACCGTTGCAAATCCAACCCATGCTAAATACGGAATCAATAAATAACCTGAAATTTTATTTATTCTGGTAAATTTTAAATAAGTTTCGTAAATCATCAGCCATAAAAGAATTATTTCTATTAAAGCTAAAAGCGGATTTTTTAATCCGAAGAATAAATACGACCAAATCGCATTTAAGGTTAATTGAATCAAAAAGAAAAGAAGTGCCGTTTTTACTTTTTCGGTTTGTTCTTTTATTTTATTCCAAACCAGCGCTGCCGCAATGGCCATAAAAATATAAAGCGTAGTCCAAACGGGCATAAAAATCCAATTTGGCGGATTAAAAACAGGTTTCGCAATTGTTGGATACCAGCTTTCTACACTCGGTCTTGTTACCACACTTGCAGAATATCCTACTGCTAAACAAATAATTAAAGCTATAATGATTTTTACCGTCTTGTTCATTTTATCAAATTTTGTATCCAAAAATAGTCAAAAGATATTTGGAAACCATATAAGTCATATAAGTTCATTTTAGCAAAGCTTGCTTATAATTTCTTATATAACTTATATGGTGAAATATTTTAAAAACTATCTTTGCCAAAATTTATATTTCATGTTTACAGCAGCTGATTTTATTCCAAATAAATATACTTCAACAATCGAAAACGGAAACTTTGAATGGAGCGCTCCCAGCAATATTGCATTAGTTAAATATTGGGGGAAAAAAGACAATCAAATTCCAGCAAATCCTTCAGTAAGTTTTACTTTGAATAATTGTAAAACGATTACGAAATTAGGGTTTTCGAAGAAAAGCATTTCGACTTCGCTCAATGTGACAAATGATGGCTTTTCTTTTGATTTACTTTTTGAAGGAAAACCAAAAGAAGACTTTAAACCAAAGATTCAGAAGTTTTTAGAAAGAGTTGAAGTTTATCTGCCGTTTTTAAAAGATTATCATTTTACGATTGATACACAGAATACATTTCCGCACAGTTCCGGAATTGCATCTTCGGCTTCTGGAATGGCTGCTTTGGCAATGAATTTTATGAGTTTAGAAAGAAAACTAAACCCAGAAATGACAGAGGATTATTTCTATCAAAAAGCTTCATTTTTGGCTCGTTTAGGTTCAGGAAGTGCCTGCCGAAGTGTAAAAGGAAATGTTGTTGTTTGGGGAAATCAGGCAAATATTCAAGGAAGCACTGATTTATTTGGAGTTGAATTTCCGTATACGATTCATGAGAATTTCAAAAATTATCAGGATACAATTTTATTAGTTGATAAAGGTGAAAAACAAGTTTCGAGTACTGTTGGACATGATTTAATGCACAATCATCCTTATGCCAAAAGACGTTTTGCTCAGGCACACGAAAATCTTGATAAATTAATTGCCATTTTTGAAAACGGAAATTTAGACGAATTCATTAAAGTTGTAGAAAGTGAAGCATTGACTTTACACGCAATGATGATGACATCAATTCCATATTTTATTTTGATGAAACCAAACACGCTGGAAATCATAAATGCGATCTGGAAATTTAGGCAAGAAACCCAAATTCCAGTATGTTTTACCCTTGATGCCGGAGCAAATGTGCATGTCCTTTATCCCGAAAACGTTAGCGAAAAAGTATTACAATTTATTCAGGACAAATTAGTTGTATTTTGTCAGAATAGTCAATACATTTGCGACAAAATTGGACACGGTGCGATTGCATTATAATTTTCCGTATCTTTAGTTTAAATTTTTGGTTATGGATATTCAATTAGAAAAACGCGAAGCGATGGAGATGTTGAAAAAAACTGATGATCCTTCAATCATTATGGCAGTTGCGAAATTGCTTAGAAAAAATAAAAAAGATTGGTGGGACGATTTGACTGATCAACAAAAAGAGGATATAGCTCAAAGTGAATTAGAATTTGAAAGAGGAGAATTTACGAGCTATGAGGATGTGATGAAAAAATACAAATAATGAATCTTAAAGTAAGTTTTTCAAAAACAGCGGAGAAAAATTTAGATTCAGTTTTAATGTTCATTGAAGCAAGATGGTCTGAAAAATCAAAAAAGATGTTTATTATCAAATTTGAAAAAGCAATTTCAATAATGGTGATGAATCCAGAAATTTTTCCAAAATCATCCATAAACAAGAAATACCGAAAATGTGTTATAACAAAACAATCAAGTTTATTGTATAGTTTTAGCGCAAATGAAATTAGAATTCATAATATTTTCGACACTAGGCAAAACCCAAATAAAATTAAGTAAGACATAAAATAAATCATGAAAGGACCCTTATTTTACTCAAAAATATTACTCTTTGGAGAATACGGAATTATTCGCGACTCTAAAGGACTTTCTATTCCTTATAATTTTTATAATGGTGCTTTAAAGAAGTCTGAAGAGCCTTCGGCAGAAGCAATTGTATCAAACAAAAGCTTAAAAAGCTTTGCTTCTTATCTTGAAGTCTTACAGACACAGCAGTCAGAATTGGTTACGTTTGATTTAGCTGCTCTTAAAAATGATGTCGAAACCGGAATGTATTTCGATTCAAGTATCCCGCAAGGATACGGAGTTGGAAGCAGCGGCGCGCTTGTGGCAGCTATTTATGACAAATATGCAAATAATAAAATCACGGTTTTAGAGAATTTAACACGTGAAAAACTATTACAGTTAAAGAATATATTTTCTCAAATGGAGAGTTTTTTCCACGGAAAAAGTTCTGGTTTAGATCCGTTAAACAGCTATTTGAGTATCCCGATTTTAATTAATTCTAAAGATAATATTGAAGCAACCGGAATTCCGACGCAGAGTTTTGACGGAAAAGGTGCTGTATTTTTATTAGACTCTGGAATTGTTGGTGAAACCGCTCCAATGGTTAACATTTTCATGGAAAACCTAAAAGATAAAGGTTTCCGTACTATGCTTAAAAACCAATTCGTAAAATATACTGACGCATGTGTAGAAAACTTTTTACATGGCGACATGAAGTCTTTGTTTACCAATACTAAAAAACTTTCAAAAGTAGTTTTAAACAATTTTAAACCAATGATTCCGGAACAATTTCATGGAATATGGCAAAATGGAATTGACACAAACGATTATTACTTAAAACTTTGTGGTTCTGGCGGAGGTGGTTATATCCTTGGCTTTACTGAAGACTTGGAACGTGCAAAAGCCTCATTAAAAGATTATAAACTGGAAGTAGTTTATCAGTTTTAACTCTTAAAAACTAAGGTTATTTGAGTATATTTTCATAAGTTTTAAATCCTAAAAAGTTACTTATTATGAAAAGTGTTTTAAGAATAATCAAAGCAACTTTTTTAGGAGGAATTCTATTTTTAGCACCTTTAGTCGTACTGCTTATTATTCTTGAAAAAGGATACGGCATAATTCAAAAAATCACACTTCCGCTTGTAAATTTCCTTCCAAGAGTACACGTTTTAGGAATTGCACTTCAGGAACTTGTTGGAACCATAATCTTAATTCTTATTTGTTTTACAGCGGGTTTACTAGCCAGAACTGCCGGTGCAAAAAAAATAATCCAAAAATTAGAAAATGGCATTTTAAGTTTTGTTCCCGGATATTCATTTATGAAAAACATGAATGAAAATATTATGGGACTTGAATCTAAACAAGATTTAAAAGTCATTTTAGTTCCTACAGATGCAGGCTGGCAATTTGCTTTTTTAATAGAACAAATAAATGAAAACAATTTTACTGTTTTTATTCCCAATGCGCCAAATCCGTGGAGTGGTTCTGTTTGTTTTGTAGAAAAAAAAGACATTAAAGAAATTAATATAACACAAAAAGAAGCGTTGGCCTGCATTCGAAAACTAGGTTATGGCTCTAAAGAATTGTTAAAAAACAGACTCTAAATTTCAGGTTTAAAAAATATCCTTTAACTTCCCTTAATCTAATCCAACACCACAATAATTTATGTTAAGCAGACAGCACAAACTTTTAGTAATGAAAATTGTTAGTTTGTTTTCTGTGGTACGCGGTTACAACATTCCTATTATTGTTTTAGCACAATATTTATCGGCAATTTTTATTCTGGCTCCAGAAAAAAGAGCGTTGGATATCTTGCTGGATTTTTATTTGTTTTTGATTGTATTTGCTTCGGCGGTTACGATTGCTTCGGGTTATATTATCAATAATTTTTACGATAGTCAGAAAGATTTAATCAATCGACCTAATAAATCTATGTTGGATCGATTGGTGAGTCAGAAAACAAAACTGACGGTTTATTTTAGTTTGAATTTCTTAGCGGTTTTAATGGCTTCGATTGTTTCATGGCGCGCTTTTTTATTCTTTTCGGCTTATATTTTCCTGATTTGGTTTTACTCACATAAAATAAAAAAGTATCCAATTGTGGGAAATTTAACGGCTGCTTTTATGGCTGTAATTCCGTTTTTTGCGATTTTATTGTATTTCTATAATTCTATTTCTTTTGAAGAAATTGAGAATCACAGAAGTCATTTTGCGGTAATTTCTGCACACGCCATGTTTTTGTTTTTATTGCTTTTGATTCGGGAAATGATAAAGGATTTGGAGAACCTGAAAGGCGATTTAGCTAATGATTATCACACTATTCCAATTACATATAACGAAAAGGTTTCTAAACAAATTATTACGATTTTGACGTTTTTAACGGTAATTCCTGTTTATATTTTGGTGAATATTTATGATGTTGGTTATATGGATATTTACTTTTATGTGTGTTTTCTAGTTTTGCTTTTCTTTTTGCTTTATTTATGGAGATCGAATTCTAAAGAGCAATTTTTATTACTGCATAACGTATTGAAATTTTTGATTGTTTCGGGAGTTTTCTGCATTGTTTTGATTAATCCAAGTGTTTTGTGGCATGGACGTCAATTGATTTCTAATTTCTAAGAAGAAATGATAAGAAGAATAATTTCATTTTTAAAATCAAAACAAACATCAAAATCTTTTGAAAACAAAAATTCAGATATTCTTTTATTTGATGAAAATCCAAAAGATATTAATTTATTAATTGGTGATAAAATTTTAGAAATCAAAATTCATCTAGATCACGAAGAAACAAACGATTGGCTAGATACCAGCACTGCTTTTTTAAGACTAGAACAAAATGGAATTATTTGCTTTCCAATTTCAGGAGATGAATATTTTGAAAACACTTTTGTCAATAAAAAAGCGATTTCAATTTTAGAAAAATATCAAAAAGTTATTTACAACACAACAATAGAAGATATTTATTATTTTATTAATCCAGAAGAAAAAGAATTTGATGATTCACAAATGAGCTGCATCCTTCTGAATAATGGTTATATTCTGGAAGAAAACAGAATGTCTCCGAAAGGATTAGCCGGGGCTAATATGTTTTGTAAAACTATTGAGGAATTTAAAACTGAATTTGCTAATTACACATTAGAAATTTATTCCGTAAAAGATAAAGCAAAAAAAACTTTTAATTAAAATATCTAAAAAAGATCAATTTCAACACTTCAAATCATCTTAAAATTGAAAGCTATCAATCTAAGAACATTGAACTTAAGATTTATTAGCAGGAAAAAACTATCTTTGCACAAATTACAGAATTTATGAACAATAAGGAAGGCAATAATAAAAGAGGCGGATCGAGACCAAATAGCTCAAGATCAAACTCAAGCAAGCCAAAACCTCCTATGGCTAAGCGTGCGCAAGGGCCTAAAAAAGTGAAACCTGAAGTTAAGGCAGCGCAGGAAGCAGCATCTGAAAAAATTAGAAAACAAAATCAGCCGGCAAAGAGACAAAAGGCTTCTGACGAAATTCGTTTGAACAAATACATCTCAAATTCTGGGGTTTGTTCTCGTCGTGATGCCGATATATATATTCAGTCTGGAAACGTAAAAGTAAATGGTGTTCCGGTTACTGAAATGGGTTATTTAGTAAAATTGAATGATGTTGTAAATTTTGACGGTGTTGTTTTAACTCCTGAAAAGAAAGAATATATCTTACTAAACAAGCCTAAAAACTTTACAACTGCGCTTGACGAAGGTCAGGAATACCGTAACGTTCTGGAACTAGTACGTGGTTCTACCAATGCAAAAATTGCTGCAGTTGGAAGAATGGACAAAAATACAACTGGATTATTGTTGTTTACAAACGATACTGATATGATTCGTAAGTTTACTTTACCGAATCAGAAATCGTCTAAAATTTATCAGGTATCTTTAGACAAAAATTTGAAATTTGAGGATTTAGAAAAAATCAGCAAAGGTTTAGTTCTTGACGGGCATCGTGTGTTTGTTGAAGAAGTCAGCTACATTGAAAAAGAAGCAAAAAGTGAAGTTGGTCTTAAACTAAAATCATCTAATGTAAAAGTAGTTCGCGCCATTTTCGAACACTTTGATTATGATGTTTTGCGTATTGACCGCGTGGCTTTTGCTGGCTTAACTAAGAAGAATCTTCCTAGAGGAAACTGGCGCTTTTTGACAGATCAAGAAGTTATCAATTTGAAAAATTCTTAGTAGATTTTTTCAAATTTGATTTAAATATTAATCCTGTTTTACGTTGTAAAATGGGATTTTTTTTATTCAGAAACTGAAAAAGTTATGTCCAAAAAGTGTGAAGATTGATCTCCCGATGTTTTGATTTTTGTCTTCAACAGATTCGTAACATGAAAATCCTAAGATGATTTTGATTCCTGGCTGAATGCTGTTTAAAATGTCTCTTTTTTGTTCTTCCAGCAGTAATTTTAAACTGTCAAGTAATTGTATATTGTTTTTAAGATAAGAGACTACAAGTAGTGCAGAGAAATTAAGTATTTCGCGGGCAGTTTCGCTTTTAATTCCGACTTCGTTTGAAATCATTTCAGAAATTCTGCCTTTTTTATTAGTGAAGATTTCTTTTAGCAGTGCATTTCCTTCTATACGATAACAGTCGTCAACTGATAAAATTCTGCCCGAAGCAAAATCGACTTCCTGGTAAAAACCGGAATTATCTTCAATTAGTGAAACAATTTCTTTATAAAAGCCTGATTCTTCGGCCTTATTGTAGAGACCCATTAAAACTGTACCGATCGAAACATCAATTCCCTTTATCAGGAGTGCATCATTTTCAAAATAAAATTTGTTTAGTTTTGAAACAACGTTAGAAGAAATAAAACGTCTAAGCTCAATTTGTAGGTTTGGGGTCATACTCATAACTTATTAGATAATAATTTATACTCATTCAAAATAATCGATAAAGTGGGGCTTTTTATCGTTTATCAGGATAAAAATATAAAATATTTTAACATATCCAAAAAATAAGTGGAGAATTTACACGTTAGATTATAAGCACTTTAACAGAAAAAACTCTAAATACCAGTAAATATAACCTTTTCGTAATCAAAGAAAAGTGAAATATTTTCTTAATTTTTTTCAAGTTTTTCTTAAAAAAAATAAAAAATAAGAAAAAAGCTAATTATTTGTTATATAATTAAAACAATATATTCCGATATTCCCATATTGTGTGTAGAAAAATTCCGAAGTATATAATACAGAATAAGAAATTAATAAAACTCGATGCCAGGAAACCAAGAAGAGAGCCTGTTGCGGCTTTAATTGCACGTTTATGATTTGTTGAATCGTAAATTAATTCACCAATTAAAGCCCCGGCAAAAGGGCCAATTATAACTCCAAAAGGTATTGGAGCCAGAATTCCAACTATTAACCCAATGTTTGTACCCCAAACACCGTAGGGGCTTCCACCAAACTTTTTGGTGCCTTTTGCCGGAATTATATAATCTAAAACCGTAATTATTATAGTGAGTAAAAGCGTTATTCCTAAAAGCCAGTAATTATTTTCTACTGCTTTTGTTAAATACAGCAGCAATAAGCCAACCCAACAACTTGAAAGACCGGGTAAGACAGGTAAAAAACTTCCTAAAATACCCACAATCATGCATACAAAACCTAACGTTAATAATAGTAAATCCATATATTTTTGTAATTTTGCCCTTACAAACTTTTATAAAAATTAAAAATGCGTCCTTATTTGCAATTTATTCTTTTGTTGTCTTTGATTTTTTCAATCAATACGGCATGTGCGCAAACCAAAAAACTCTCCGTCGACGATCAATTACTGCAAGACAGTATTTATAAAAGCAACAAAAAGAAGATATTAAACTTTTCTATGAAAGAATTTGATACTCTTTTTTTTGAATTTTTTACTCATAAAAATGACCCGGATGTTCTTTTAACAAAAACCGAGTTTTACAATTATACGGTTCAAATTGCAGCCTTTTCTGACCGCCTTGCAAAATTATATCCTGACCAAAAGGAAGTTGCTGCACAAAACAAAGAACATTGGCTTTCAGAAAGGTATGAAGATTATTTAGAATACAAAGATTCTCAAAAAAAATAATTGTATTTTTATACTTCAGTTTAATTTATCCAATTCAACATCAAAGCCTTGAAGCAGTTTTCTATCTTTATTCTTTTACTATTTTTAAATTCTTGTCAATATTTTGAGAAGAAGGTCCCTTCTGAAAAAGAATTACTGCAAAAGGAATTAAAATCTATAAATTGGAAAGAGGTTGACGAGTATCCAACTGTTGCTGAATGCGAAACAATCAGCGATAAAAAACAGCGCCAAAAATGCTTTTTTGAAGTAATGTCACAGCTTATTCAGGAAAAACTAAACGTTGACAGCTTATCTATTTTATATCCTGATCTTGACACTATACAGGTAAAAGTGACTGTTTTTCCTAACTCAAAAATGAAATTCGAACCTGAATTTCAAAAAGATTCTGTTTTTTACGACACTATCAGAATTGACAGTGTTCTACATGCTCGTTTAGTTGATTTCCCTAAAGTAAATCCGGCTATAAAACGCGGTCTTCCTGTAAAAACACAGTTTACCCTGCCTGTAATTATTAAAGCTAAAGAATAGTTTTTTTTCACCATATAAGTGATATAAGTTCATTTAAAACTTGGTGTGAAATTTTACTTAAAACAAAACATAATTAGATTTGGCTTTAACTTAAAGCTCTTATATAACTTATATGGTTTAAACTATTTTATAAAACGGCGATCCTTCCATTCATATGAACCAAATAAGCTATACAAAGCTACAGCTGAACTGAAAAACGGGTAAAATAAACTACTTAATAAAAGGCTTTTGATTCTGGTTTTTGTCAAAAATTGATTGGTTTTATAAAGCAGAATAAAGTCTGTTGTGAATTTTAAAAAAGCAAATAAGACAAAAAATGGATAATGCCAGATTCTTAAAAGAAATAAGAAAAACGCGATCACAAAACTCAAATTTCCAAAAAAAACAATTATTCCTAAAAATTTTCCAAATGCGCTTTTATAAGAACTTGTTTTTGCCGCCCAGCGAACTCTTTGATAGAATAATGATTTCCAGTTTTCGGTTGGTTTTGTGAGCACAATTGCTTCTATAGCCTTTAAATAATGAACTTCATTTGGAAATTTTTCTACTGCTTTTTGCAGTAAAAAAACATCATCTCCGCTGGCAATTTTGTCATTTCCATCAAACCCGCTTAAACTTTGAAACATTGATTTCGTATAGGCAAAATTAGCTCCGTTACACATAAATCTTTTGCCTAAACCAAAACTTCCAATGGTTGCACCTTGTAAACTGGTTAAATCTAATTGTTGAAAATGGTGTAGAAAAGAATTCTCGCAATCATACGAAACCGCACCGGCAAGCATTGAAACTTTATTTTCCTGAATATAATTATCGAAAGTCAAAAGCCAGTTTTCCGGAACAATACAATCTGCATCTGTTGTTATTACCCAATTGGTTTTTACGTGCTGCATTGCAGTTGTAATGGCGTCTTTTTTAGGAGAATTTGATACCCGAATGTTATTTATAATTGATAATTGATAATTAACAATTGATGATTGAAACTTTTCATTTGAAGAATCATCAACTAAAATTACTTCAAATAAATCTGTGGGATAATTTAAGTTTGAAAAGCTATTTAAAAGTTCTGGAAGATTTTCTTCTTCATTTCGAAACGGAACTATAATTGTAAAACTCGTCTTTGGACTTAAACCTTTATTTTGGTAGTTTTTCACTTTAAAAAAGCCCTGAATAAGTGAACTGATACTTATTATGTATATGGTCAATATTTCAAATAAACCAAAAATCATGCGACTTTTTTGGTTTTAAAATTCAGCACAAAATAACTTCCTAAAACTACTGGCAAAACCACATTAAGAAACCACATTAAGGTGCTTATAAAAACTACAATCCATTCATTTACACCCAGAATTCCGAAGAAATAAATAGCAACGCTCCCTTTTACCGCAAAATCTAAAAACTGAAAAGTCGGCAAAGAGGAAGCTAAAAAATAAACCGATGCAATAGTTGCCATCAAAATAAAATAAGGCAGTTCGACATCAAAAGCTAAAAACAAAAAGTAATACTGATGGGAGAAAACTAAATATCTTAAAACTCCTAAAAGAATATTTTTTTGATGAATTGACTTTGGAATTTCATTGATTTTATGAATTAATTTTTCGATTGAATATCCCTTGATTTTGATCTTTTTCAGAGAAAACAAAACAATCAAAATCACAACAAAACCACCAAACAAAATGGCTACGGTTTTTGAGGTAATTACATTGTATTTAGCATTGAAATACATCAATCCAAATATTCCGAAAATAACGGTCAGAATCATTTGAATTCCGTTGCAGATTAAGTTTAGGAAAACTACTTTTTTGGTTTCAGCTTTTGGGTAATACAACGCTTTTCCGGCGTACTCTCCTACTCCGTTTGGTGTAAAAATTCCGGCGGTTAAAGCTGCTAAAACCTGTTTTGTGGCCTCATAACCTGAAATCTCATGAATTACTTTGGCAAGATTCTGCCATTTTAAAATCTCAAAATAACGATTCAAAACACTCAAAAGCAGAATAAAAGAAATCCCTAAAACCGATTGATTTTTTCGGAACAAAGCAATGAACTTCTGCCAGTCAAGTTTATCATTATTTGCCAGCTGATCGTAAATAAAATAAAATGCGCCGCCTACAATCAAAAGTTTGACTAGAAGAACAAGGAATTGCTTAGCTTTGTGAGGAATTGAAATCATGCTGCAAAAGTAAGCAAAAGTATTGCGAAAATGCTATTTCACAAAGATTCACGAAGAAATCGCAAAGACACACGGAGACAATAAAAACTTTGTGAATCTCTGTGATAACTTAGTGAAACTTTGTGTAACCCAACAAAGAATGACAAAAGAACGCATCATATTAGGAATTGACCCCGGAACCACAATTATGGGTTTTGGATTGATAAGAGTCATCAATAAAAAAATGGAATTTTTGCAGTTAAACGAATTGCAATTGTCCAAATACGACAATCATTACCAGAAACTAAAAATCATTTTTGAAAGAACCATTGAATTAATTGAAACGCATCATCCAGATGAAATTGCGATTGAAGCGCCTTTCTTTGGGAAAAACGTACAGTCGATGTTGAAATTGGGCCGCGCACAAGGCGTTGCAATGGCTGCGGGACTTTCAAGAGATATTCCGATTACGGAATACGAACCAAAAAAGATAAAAATGGCAATTACCGGCAACGGAAATGCGAGTAAAGAACAGGTTGCAAAAATGCTGCAACAACTTTTAGGCTTAAAAGAATTACCTAAAAATCTGGATTCAACCGATGGTTTGGCGGCAGCAGTTTGTCATTTCTTTAATTCAGGGAAAATTGTAGCTGGAAAAAGCTATACAGGCTGGGATGCTTTTGTGAAACAGAACGAGGATAAAATTAGGAAATGAGAAAATTAGTCAATTAGAAAATTTCTTATAGACTAGTTTTCATTATCTAATTATCAAATTGACACATTATCTAATTAAAAATGAGCGGTATCTACATCCATATTCCATTTTGCAAACAGGCTTGCCATTATTGCGACTTTCATTTTTCTACTTCAATGAAAAAGAAAGACGAAATGGTTTTGGCTTTGGCTAAAGAAATTGGCATGCGTAAAAATGAGCTTCTCGACTCCGCTCGAAGTGACAACGAAATAGAAACCATATATTTTGGCGGCGGAACTCCTTCTGTATTATCAAATGACGAGATAAAGTTTTTAATTTCAGAAGTTTATAAAAATTATAAAGTTTCAGAAAATCCGGAAATTACATTGGAAGCAAATCCCGATGATTTATCTGCTGAACGAATTTTGGAATTATCTAAAAGTCCAATAAATAGGTTAAGTATTGGAATTCAGTCTTTTTATGAAGAAGATTTGCAGCTGATGAACCGCGCTCATAATTCGGCGGAAGCCAAAAAATGTTTAGAAGAAGCGACAAAGTATTTTGATAATATTTCGCTTGATTTGATTTACGGGATTCCGGGAATGAGCGATGAAATGTGGAAACAAAATATCGAAACAGCTTTGAGTTTTGGTATTCCGCATATTTCGAGTTATGCTTTGACTGTTGAACCAAAAACAGCTTTAAGCAAATTAATTCAAACCGGAAAAATTGCTGAACCTCAGGATGAAGCTGCATCGAATCATTTTATGATTTTGGTCGAAACGCTTCAAAAAAATGGTTTTATTCATTACGAATTATCCAATTTTGGAAAAGATAATTATTTCTCCAAAAACAATTCGGCTTATTGGCTGGGCAAAAAATATATCGGAATCGGGCCTTCTGCACACAGTTATGACGGAATAAAGAGAGGCTGGAATATTGCAAATAATTCGCTTTACTTAAAATCGATTCAAAATGATGAACTTCCAATTGAAACGGAAATCCTGACTGTTTCAGATCGTTATAATGAATATATTATGACAGGATTACGAACGATTTGGGGCGTTTCGTTAGAGAGAATTGAAAAGGAATTTGGTTTGGAATATTTGAATTATCTGAAAAAACAATCACAAAAATTCTTAAACGACGATTTGCTTTCAATCGAAAATAATATTCTAAAACCAACTCCAAAAGGAAAATTTTTAACGGATGGAATTGCTTCAGATTTATTTTATCTAAATTTGGAAGAATAAAATTAGCCACGAAGGCACAAAGGCACAAATCAATTAAACTTTGTGACTTAGCGTCTTTGCGGCATAAAACCTAAACTTGTGTTAGCCAAAATCAACGACTTCGAAATCGACTTATCAAAACCTATTGATATCTCTATTCCATTAACAAATACAGACGAAAACCCTATTGCCTGGTATATCGAAAAACCAGTTATTGAACCTGTAGTTTTTGGAGATTGGATTGGGAAAGTTTCAGAAGGAAAATCATCTACGAATTTTAATAATATTTTCTTCAATCCGCATGGGCATGGAACACATACGGAGTGTTTGGGACATATTACCAATGATTTTTACAGCATTAATCAATCGCTTAAACAGTTTTTCTTTTTTGCCAACTTGATTACGGTTGAGCCAGAGGAAATTGGAGATGATTTAGTGATTACAAAAGAATTAATTGAAAAGGCGTTGAGCACTTCGACTTCGCTCAGCGTGACAGCTTTAGTAATTCGAACGCTTCCAAATCAAAAGGAAAAAAAATCAAGGAAATATTCGAATACAAATCCGCCTTATTTGTCTGAAGAAGCTGCGATTTTCATCCGCGAAAGCGAAATTCAGCATTTATTGATCGATTTGCCAAGTGTTGATAAAGAACATGACGAAGGCAAATTATTAGCACATAAAGCGTTTTGGAATGTAAAAGACACCGTTAATCTAAATGCTGATGCGCGATTGAATGCAACAATTACGGAAATGATTTATGTTCCAGACGAAATTGAAGATGGAAATTATATACTAAATCTTCAAATCGCTTCGTTTGAAAATGACGCAAGTCCATCAAAACCAATATTATATAAAATTTTAGATTTTAGAATGTAGATTTTAGATTACTCTACTGCAAAAAATCTAAAATCTTAACTCTAAAATCTAAAATTAAAATGATTAGTGTTTCAACAGATAAAACCAAACTCGACGTTCCGTTTATACAAAACTTTTTAAAAGACATTTATTGGGCAGCGGGACGAACTATTGAGGAAGTACAAACCACAATTGATGCTTCGATTTGTTTTGGAATTTATTTAAATGACAAACAAATTGGCTTTGCGCGTGTCATTACAGATTATGTTGTTTTTGCTTATTTAATGGATGTTTTTATAACCGAAGAACATCGAGGAAAAGGATATTCATCGATTTTAATTGAAACGATGATGAACGATCCTTTACTTAAAGATGTTAAAATTTGGAGATTGGCAACTACGGATGCTCACTTTTTATACGAGAAATTTGGATTTACAAAACTGAATCATCCTGAAAAAATGATGGAAAAAATAATATGATGAACACAATTATTAAACTCGAAGAAACGGCTTTATTTATTCTCGGAATATTTCTTTTTAACCGCTTAAATTACGACTGGTGGTGGTTTTTGGTTTTAATATTAGCTCCGGATTTATCTATGATTGGATATGTTTTTGGCAATAAAACAGGTGCATTTCTGTATAACCTCTTTCATCATAAAGGAATTGCGCTTTTAATTTATGCTTTAGGATATTATTTGAATATTGAAAGTATTCAATTAGCTGGAATTATTTTATTTTCACATTCGGCAGTGGATCGTGTTTTTGATTACGGATTGAAATATGAAAAGGGTTTTAAATACACGCATTTAGGTGAAATTGGTAAATAATAAATGATATGAATTTAGAAACGTTTTACGAATATTGTCTTTCGAAAAAAGGTGTGAGCGAGCATTTTCCTTTTGATGAAGATACTTTGGTTTTTAAAGTGGGCGGTAAAATGTTTGCTTTATCCTCTTTATCACAATGGGAAAAAAATGAACCATCGGTAAATTTAAAATGCGATCCAGAACGCGCGCAGGAACTCAGAGCTGAATACGATGAGATAAAACCAGGATTTCATATGAGTAAAGTGCATTGGAATACGGTTGCATTAAACGGAAATCTCCCAGTGAAATTTATCAAAGAACTCATAGATCATTCATATGAATTGGTTTTCAAAAGTTTGACAAAGAAAATTCAGAATGAAATTATCGACCCGAGGTAATTTTTTTACCGAACTGGCGGAGCAATTAGAAAATTAGGCATTACATTTGCACGATAAGAAAAAAAACTTAGCAACTTAGTTACTATATAACTTAGCAACTTATACAACCATGAAAGAACAATTTAAAAAATTTCTAAACGAAGAACAGGATCCAAAAGCGATTGAAAAAATCACTTCGAAACTTAACGATTTATTGATGAAAGGCGAAGAAGTTGGATACATCGCAGTGCAAAAAAAACCTGCAATTACTGTTTTTCCTGATAGCATTGTATTAACAAACAAGCGTATCATTATCTGTAAACCTAAAAATTTAGGTCTTTCTATGGATTTTACAGATTATACCTGGGATGATATTGCCAGTACTTTTGTAAAAGAAAACATCTTAGGTTCTGAATTTTCATTTGGTACAAAAACAGATTTAGCTGTTTCTATTGATTATATTCCAAAAATTCAGGCTAGAAAAATTTATACTTACGCTAAAGAGCAATTGGATTTATTAAAAAATCCAGTTTCTGCAGGAACTCCTGTTCAGGAAGTTGTTGAACCAGTTTTTGAAGAGGAAACAGAAGAAATTGAAGAAGTTGAAACTGAAGAGGTAACAAACTTTGCTGAAATTTTACCAGCAGCACCAGTATATACTGAAACTTTTGAAACAATTCAGCCAGCACAGCCTTCAACCGGAGAACGCAAATTAAGCGAATTATCTAAAGAAGAACTTTTTGATAAATTACAGAATTACAAAAAACTTCTTGACAATGGTTTAATCATGCAGGGAGAATATGATGCTTACAAAAAAGAGATTTTAAGCTACATGTAAGTAAGTCTTAAAGTCAAAAGTTGAAAGTCTTAAAGTTTTTGACTTTGTCTAAAATAAAAAAGCCAAAAATAGAGAAATTCTATTTCTGGCTTTTACTTTTTTATATGACTTTAAGACTTTCGACTTTCCAACTTTCGACTAAAACGTAGCTTTCTGTTTGTCTAAAAAGTTATGCGATTGTAATTCTAATAATTCCTTTGCATTTTTTCGTTGCAAGTCGTACAGGGTTTTATCCTCGGCAATATCAGCGTATACTCTGTCATGCATTTCTGCACTTGTTTTCATTAATAATTCACGTTGGTATTTATTTTGTTCCAAAGTAGCTTTCATTGCTGTTTCAGCTTCTTCTTGTTTAAAATCAAATTCCCCTTTTGGAGCTAATAATTTGGCTATAATTGGAGAAGTTTCGATTGCCAGAAACAACAACATTATAAAAAATGACGGAAGCCATGGCAGTTTGTTTAACGCATTTATACGTGCCATTAATCCGTCGAAACCTTCAATTATTGGCTGTGTCTGCGAAACTTTTTTATCTAAATCGGCCTGAAGTTGTTTTCCAGCCTTTTCTTTCTCGGCAATTTTAGCTTCGTTTGTCTTTTTCAGAGTTTCATATTCTTTTAAAGCAGCATCGTGCTTTTCTCGTTTTTCTTTATAAACCGGACCCTTTCCTAGTTTTTTAGTTCCGGCTGTTCCTTCGGCCTCTGTAATATAAGTTGAATATAATGCATTTACTTCTTTTTCTTTCTTTACAATATCCGCTTTCAAAGCCGCTATTTCTGCTTTATTTTTATCTAAATCTGTTTTGAAATAAGTCCCAATTTGCTTTTTATTGGCCAATTCCATTTCGTTTTTCTCTTTCAATAAAACGGTATTGATTTCTTTTTCAAAGATTTTAATTTCTAAAGGTTTCGAAATTACAATAGCAATAATAATCGCAAGCATAATACGTGGAGTCGCCTGCAGGAATTCATCCATAAAGCGGTCTCTCTTTTTAATTGTAGAAACGATAAATCGGTCTAAATTAAAAATAAGTAAACTCCATACAAACCCAAAAATTAAAGCCGGATAAATAGAATCAAAAACGGTGAAAAGCGCATAGGCACTGGCTAAAAACGCCATTACAGCGGTAAAGAATACGGTGGCACCAATACCAACATATTTGGTTTGTTCGCCTTCTGAACATCCTTCTAATAAATCTCGGTCAGCACCGGAACAAAGGATAAAAAATTGTTTTAACATGATTGATGATTTTTGATTGTGATTACTTCGTCAGTTCGCCTTTCAGGCTCGTGTGATTACGGCAAATTTAACGCCAAATTTTCAATTACGTTCAAAATATCGATTTGTTTTTAGCTGCAAATCAATTATTTGAGACTTAAATGTTAGTTAAACATTAATAAGAATAAGGAATAACTGACTAATCATAACACTATGTTAATTTTTTTAAAGGGTTTTAGTAATACAAAGAGTATAGTTTCGCAAGGAATCAAACTAAACTTACAATGAAAAAAATCCATTTATTACTAATGTTCTTATTTTTAGCTCTTTCTGGTTATGCTCAAAAAGCCATAATTTCCGGAAAAGTGCTTGATATAGATGATAAACTTCCTTTGCCTGGTGCGATGATCCAGGTTATTGGTGAAAACAAATACACTGTTTCTGACTACAATGGTCGTTTCGAATTATTAAATATTAATGTCGGAACTTATAAAGTTGAAGTAAAATATATTGGATATACTGCAATTACTCACGAAATTACAGTTGAACAAGGAAAAAACAATGTTTTAGATTTTGCCCTTAAAACTTCAGGAACAGAGTTGAGCGAAGTTGTAGTTGGAGATATCTTAAAAGGTCAGGCAAAAGCGCTAAATCAGCAAAAAAACAATAAAAATATTGGGAACGTAATTTCATCTGATCAAATGGGTCGTTTCCCAGATGCTAACGTTGGAGACGCTTTAAAGCGTGTTCCGGGTATTACAATGCAAAATGATCAGGGTGAAGCCCGTAATATTATCATTAGAGGTTTAGCACCATCCTTAAATTCAGTTACTTTAAATGGAGACCGTATTCCTTCTGCTGAAGGTGATAACAGAAACGTACAAATGGACTTGATTCCGTCTGATATGATTTCGACTATTGAAGTAAACAAAACTTTGACATCAGATATGGATGCTGATGCTATTGGAGGTTCTGTAAACTTAATTACAAGAGCGACTCCAAATGGTGAAAGAATTTCTGCAACACTTGCGGGAGGTTATTTGCCAATACGTGAGCACGCCAGTTACACGGCAGGTTTTGTATACGGAAATCGTTTTTTCGATAATAAATTAGGCGCTGTTTTCAGCGGTTCTTATAACAATGTTGATTACGGATCTGATAACGTAGAAAACGAATGGGTAAAAGATGATTTTGGAAATGAATATTTACAAGCTTCAGAAATTAGAAAATATAATGTACAGCGTATTCGCCGCAGCGGTTCTGTTGCATTAGATTATAAATTTGATGAAAATAACACCATTTTCGCCAATGCAATTTACAACTGGAGAGATGATAGAGAAAATCGTTTTAGAACGACTTACGATGATATTGAACCTATTTACAATGGTGAACAAATTACAGGATTTGAAGGTCGTGTAAAGCGTGAAACTAAAGGCGGTGTTGACAGCCGCCGCAACAAAAACAGAAGACTTGAAGATCAAAGAGTACAAAATTATTCTATTCGCGGAGAGCATTTAATCAACTCAAAATTAGATTTAGACTGGTCTGCCAATTATGCAAAAGCCAGAGAATACCGTCCGGGAGAGCGTTATATCGAGTATCGTCAGACTGGTTTAGAAATGACTGAAAATTTTTCTGATTTAAAATTCCCATTGGTTACAACAACTGGAGAAGCTTTGGATCAATTTGAATTTGATTCGGTTTCTGAAAATACAGATGAAACCAGCGAAAGCGAATTTGGAGCAAAAGTTAACATCCGTTTTCCTTTTACCATTATTCCTGCTCAAAAAGGAAGATTGAGAACAGGTCTTAGACTTCGTTTGAAAGAAAAAGAAAGAAACAATACTTTCTTTACTTATGAGCCAATTAATGACGGAATGGATTTATTATCTGAAATTTCGACAACTACTTTTGATGGAAAAAATTTCAATCCGGGAACTAAATATATACCGGGAACCTTTGCTTCGGCAAGTTTCTTGGGAAATCTTGATTTAAATAATGCCGCTTTATTTGATAAAGAATCAGATCCTTCAGAATTTTTAGCGGTAAACTATAATGCAAAAGAAAGTATTTATGCTGCGTATGTAAGATGGGATCAGGATTTTAACGATAAACTTTCGATGGTTTTAGGTTTCCGTTTAGAGAATACTCATATTGATTATACAGGAAACCGAGTTTTGGATGAAGAAGAATTAGAGAGTAAAATCAACACAACAAACTCTTATACTAATGTAATGCCGAGTATTTCTTTTCAATATAATGCTACAAAAGATTTAGTTTTAAGAGCTGCTGCAACTACGGCTTTAGCAAGACCAAACTATTATGCATTAGCTCCTTATGTAAACAATATTGCTTCAGATAAAGAGATTACAGCCGGAAACCCGGATCTTGATGCAACATACTCATACAATTATGATTTCATGGCCGAGAATTATTTCAAATCTGTTGGTTTAATTTCGGGAGGAGTTTTCTACAAAAGATTAAACGATTTCATTTACAACTACAGTGATAATGAATACGACAGTGTAAAATTTGCAAATGATTTCCCTAATCAGACAAACCCAATTCCGGTTGGCGAAAATTGGTCATTTTTACAATCACGAAATGGTGACACTGTTGATGTTTACGGATTTGAAGTTGCTTTTCAACGTCAGTTAGATTTCCTTCCGGGTCAATTCTTAAAAGGTTTTGCTGTTTATTTAAACTATACGTACACAAAATCTAAAGCAAAAGGAATTTCCGATGAAGATGGAAACGAGAGAAAAGACATCAGCCTTCCGGGAACCACTCCGCATATGTTTAATGGGTCTTTATCTTGGGAAAACAAACGTTTTTCTGCAAGAATATCAACCAACTTTACATCAGATTATTTAGATGAATTAGGTTCTGAGTCGTATAAAGACAGTTATTATGACAAACAATTCTTTTTAGATGCAAACGCTGCTTTCAAGATTACGCCAAAACTTCGTCTTTTTGCCGAAGCGAATAACTTAACAAATCAGCCATTGCGTTACTACCAAGGAATTGAAACGCACACAAAACAAGTAGAATATTACCAAGCCCGTTACAATTTTGGGTTGAAATTAGACTTGTAATAATCCATTTATAAATTTCTTAAATTAGACAGGACTTTACCGTTCTGTCTAATTTTATTTAAAATAAAATACCTAATGAAAAACAAATCTATACTTGCTTTTTTATTTTTAAGCCTTTCATTTACAGCTTGTAAAGACGATAAATTAGCACCAATTCAACCAAATGCGGTAAAACCAACAACGGTTACTGAAGCGTTGCCTCACGATACAGATGATCCTTCAATATGGATTAACCCCGCCGATGCTTCAAAAAGTATTATTGTGGGAACGGACAAAGATACCGACGGCGGTTTGTATGCTTTTGATTTGAATGGAAAAATCCTTAAAAAATCAATTGTTTTACAACGTCCAAACAATGTTGATATCGCTTACGGATTAATCATTGACGGGAAAAAAGTAGATATTGCCGTTACAACAGAACGTGAAACCAACAAAATAAGAATCTTTAGTCTGCCAGATTTAGAGCCGATTGACAATGGCGGAATTCCGGTTTTTGAAGGTGATGCAGAAAGAGATCCGATGGGAGTTTCTTTATACACACGCCCAGGCGATCAGAAGATTTTTGCTATTGTGGGAAGAAAAACGGGTCCGACAGGAAGTTATTTATGGCAGTATGAACTTTCTGGAAACGGAAAATTTGCTGCTGCAAAAGTGGTCCGTAAATTTGGAACTTACAGCGGTAAAAAAGAAATTGAAGCAATTGCAGTTGATAACGAATTAGGTTTTGTTTACTATTGCGACGAACAAGTTGGCATTAGAAAATACAAAGCTGATCCGGCTTTAAATGACAATAAAGAACTGGCTTTCTTTGGTCAAAAAGACTTTAAAGCTGATCACGAAGGAATTGCGATTTACAAAAAAACAGATTCTACAGGATATATTCTAGTTTCAAACCAACAGGCAAATTCTTTTATGGTTTATCCGAGAGAAGGCACAAAAGGAAATCCAAACAAGCACAATTTATTGGCAGAAGTTCCAACGTCAACAATTGAATGCGATGGTGCCGATGTTACAAGCGTAAACTTAGGCCCAAAATACAAAAACGGACTTTTCATAGCCATGAGCAACGGAATGACATTTCATTATTATGCGTGGGATTTGATTCAGAAACGTATTGATGAAGGGAAGAAATAAAGTGATTAGTGATCCGTTTTTAAAATGACGATAAATTTTGTCAGGCTGAGCGAAGTCGAAGCCCAACAACGTAAAAGCCCTTCGACTTCGCTCAGGGTGACATTTAGCCGTGACTGAACACTAAAAATCTGAGCACTGAATACTAAAAAAAGCTGTTCATAACTGAACAGCTTTTTTAATTTGAATTAAATAATTCCTTTTATTCTGTAATCGGTGCTCCGGCTAAGATTTCAGCATTGGCAAACTCTTCAAATTTGGCAAAATTAGCTTTGAATTTCTGAGCTAATTCCAGCGCTTTTTTATCGTATAAATCTTTGTCTTCCCAAGTATTTCTAGGATTTAAAATCTCACTTGGAACATTTGGACAAGATTGTGGTTTTGCAATTCCAAATACTTTGTGGTTTACATACTCTACATTATCCAGTTCTCCGTTTAATGCAGCGGTAATCATAGCACGTGTGTATTTTAGTTTCATACGGCTTCCTGTTCCGTATGCACCGCCTGTCCATCCTGTGTTGATTAACCAAACTTTTACATCGGCATCTTTCATTTTTTTGCTTAACATTTCAGCATATTTAGTTGGATGTAAAGGCATAAAAGGCGCTCCAAAACAAGCAGAGAAATTAGGCTGTGGTTCTGTAACTCCAGCTTCAGTTCCGGCAACTTTTGCTGTATAACCAGAAATAAAGTGGTAAGCAGCCTGCCCAGGGGTTAATCTTGAAATTGGAGGCAGGATTCCGAAAGAATCTGCTGTAAGGAAAAATATATTTTTTGGGTTATGACCAATAGAACCCGGCTGAATATTGTCAATATGTGTTATTGGGTAACTTACACGAGTGTTTTGAGTAATCGAAATATCATCATAATCTACTTCTTTAGTTCCAGCTTTAAAAACAACATTTTCTAAAAGCGCACCTTTTTTAATCGCTCTAAAAATGTCTGGTTCATTTTCTTCTGTTAAGTTGATTACTTTAGCGTAGCATCCGCCTTCGAAGTTAAAAACTGTGTTTTCAGCAGTCCATCCGTGTTCATCGTCACCGATTAATTTACGTTCCGGATCTGCAGATAAAGTGGTTTTTCCTGTTCCGGATAATCCGAAGAAAATAGCTGTATCTCCATTTTTACCAACATTGGCACTGCAATGCATTGGTAATGTATTTTCAAAAACCGGTAAAATGAAGTTTAAAGCAGAGAAAATTCCTTTTTTCATTTCTCCAGTATAACCAGTTCCGCCAATTAAAGCTACTTTTTTAGTAAAATCTAAAATAGCAAAATTAGACTGACGTGTTCCGTCTACAGCAGGATCTGCCATAAAACTTGGAGCACAAACTACAGTCCATTCTGGAGTAAAGTTAGCAAGTTCAGACTCTTCTGGTCTTAAGAACATATTGTAGCAAAACAAATTTGACCATGCTGTTTCGGTAACAACACGAACGTTTAGTCTGTAATTTGGATCAGAACAAACGTAAGCATCACGAACAAAAACCTCTTTGTCTGATAAAAACTTGGTTACCTTATTATATAATTTCTCAAAAGCTTCTGGTGCAAACGGGATATTTACATTTCCCCACCATACTTTATCTTCTGTAATGCTGTCTTTTACAATAAAACGATCTTGTGGAGAACGTCCTGTAAATTCACCTGTATTAATTGCCAAAGCACCTGTAGAGGCCTCAACACCTTGTCCTGACTGCACAGTTATTGCATGCAGTTCATCTGCTGATAACTGGTAACGAACCGTTGCATTTTCTATCCCTAATTCTTTTAACGAAATCGATTGCGCGAAAAGTGTGTTATTGTCCATAAATTTAATGTTGTGTTGTATGTTATTTTTTGGTGCAACAAAATATAATTTTACTAGTTCTTAAGCGTAAAACCCAAGTTTGCAAATTGTTATATTTTTTATCAAAGCAGATAAAAAGCAATAAAAATTCACATAAGTAACGTTATATGTTAATTATGAGACAAAATTAAAGATTAATTTTTACACAGAATTTTTTTTTCTGGATTTTATGATTTTTTCCTCAAAATAGTAAGAAATAATACCGCCCAGCCAATAATTAATAAGAATCCGCCCAAAGGTGTTGCGAATACGATAATCTTAGAATCAAAAACTGTAAGACTTTTTGTAGCTAATAAATAAATAGATCCGCTAAAGAGAACAACACCTGCAACAACCAGATTATAGATTGTTTTCACGGTTTTTTCAGCAATGTCTTTTCGGGTTGAAAGAAAAAGTAAAAAAAGAGCGTGGTACATTTGGTAACGAACACCAACCTCAAAAGTGTTTAACTCCTCGACGGCCAGATATTTCTTTAATAAATGGGCTCCAAAAGCACCAAAAATAATGGCCAGCATTCCTATAAAGGCTCCAGTCAAAACTATTCTTCTTTTCATATTTTCCAGACTTTTAATTTAAAACAAAAATACTTCATCCTATTCAATTTTCATTTTAGTTTTTAAAATATTTCAGTCCTAAAAATGACTTTTTTGATTAATTTACGAATTAAATAATTATCATTTTTTAAATTAAATTTGTTATATTTATAACATTTTAATATGTTTGTGTTAAATATTAGAGTTTATGAGAAGTGTTTTAATAATTGGAGCCGGCAGATCAGCATCTTCGCTGATTCGCTATTTACTGGCAAAATCAGAAACTGAAAACCTGCATCTTGTTGTTGCCGATTTATCTTTGGCTTTGGCCGAGAAAAAAACACAAAAACATCCAAATGCAACTCCAATTGCTTTAGATATATTTAATACCGAAGAAAGACGTGCTGCAATCGAAAACGCTTCGATTGTAATTTCGATGCTTCCGGCACATTTACATATCGAAATTGCAAAAGACTGTCTGCAGTTCAAAAAACATCTTGTAACTGCATCCTATATAAGTGATGCAATGCAGGCTTTGGATGAAGACGCCAAAAAGAATGACTTAATTTTCATGAACGAAATTGGTCTTGATCCTGGAATCGACCATATGAGTGCCATGAAAGTTATTGACGAAATTACCTCAAAAGGCGGCAATATGCTTTTGTTTGAATCATTTTGCGGTGGTTTAGTTGCTCCCGAATCTGATAATAATTTATGGAATTACAAATTTACCTGGGCACCGCGAAATGTAGTTTTGGCCGGACAAGGCGGAGCAGCAAAATTTATTCAGGAAGGCACTTATAAATATATTCCATACAGTGCTTTATTTCGCCGGACTGAATTTCTTGAAGTCGAAGGTTACGGAAAATTTGAAGCATATTCAAACCGCGATTCTTTAAAATACAAATCAATTTACGGACTTGACAATGTCCTGACCTTATATAGAGGAACAATTAGAAGAGTTGGTTTTTCGAAAGCCTGGAATATGTTCGTGCAGCTAGGAATGACAGATGACAGTTATGTTATCGAAGATTCTGAAAACATGAGTTATCGCCAATTCATGAATTCGTTTCTTCCTTATCATCCAACAGATTCTGTTGAAATTAAAACCCGCTTTATCCTTAAAATCGATCAGGACGACATTATGTGGGATAAACTTTTAGAACTGGATTTATTCAACCCAAACAAAAAAGTGGGTCTGCCAAATGCAACTCCGGCTCAAATTTTAGAAAAAATCTTAACCGACAGCTGGGCTCTGGAACCAAATGATAAAGATATGATCGTAATGTATCATAAATTTGGTTATGAACTAAACGGAGAAAAGAAACAAATCGATTCAAAAATGGTTTGTATTGGCGACGATCAAACTTATACCGCAATGGCAAAAACAGTTGGACTTCCCGTTGCGATGGCAACTTTACTTATTTTAAACGGAAAAATTACAACTCCAGGCGTTCAGCTTCCGATAAAAAAAGAAGTTTACGAACCTATATTAAAGGAATTAGAGGAGTACGGTGTTATTTTTAACGAACAAACTGTACCTTATTTTGGATACAATCCTGATTTATTTTAATCTAGATCCCGCTTTTATTTTTAGAATTTTTTTTAGTTTATTTTTCCGCTTCTATCTTTTTAGAAGCGGAATTTTTTTAGGTTCAAAGGGACAGAGCCATAGGGTTTCTTGGCAGACGTTTATATTTTTATGAATTCAATGATTTTATTTGCAATTTCATTTTGTCCATTTTCGCTAATCAGATAAGTTCTGTCATTTTCATTTGACAAATAGCCAATTTCTACTAATAATGCAGGGCATTTTGAATTTTTGAGTACAAAGTAGTTTGCATCTTTAACCTCACCTCTGGCAAGTTTTCCATTTGAGATTTTATCAACTAAATTTTCAGCCTTCTCCTTTGATTCTTCATAAAAAGCATTTTGTTTTGAAACATATGCATTTATCCCATTTTCATTCAAATTTTTTGAACTATTTATATGTAAAGAAATAACCAAACTTGGGTTTATCTTATTTATTTTCGATACCCTTTCGCTTAATTGAATAAAGCTGTCATCTTTTCTAAGCAAAATAATTTCAATTTCATCTTTACCATTCAATAAGTTTATTTTATTCGCAATATTTTCTACAATTTTCTTTTCTTGCTCGGCACCAATTTGCGCTCCAATATCTTCTCCTCCATGTCCGGCATCAATTACTATAGTTTTTTTGCTGCTCAATGGCAATGGTTTGAAAGCTAATATCAAAAAGATGGTTAAAAGGCCTAAAACAGCTAAAGACTGCATCATTAAAGCTTTTGTTTTTGAAGTGATTTTTGTCATCATAATAAGTCGTTTTTTTGTTGATAAAAAATTTAAATTACTAGTTAAATAAATTGGTTGGGAAATGTTGAATTTGTTGAGCAAAAGGTTCTGATATAAATAAACATCATTATGTGATGCTATTACATTTTCATCTGCCAAAAACTCATGATTAAGCTGAATGGCTTTTTTGTAAAAAATAAAGATAGGATTGAACCAAAATAACGTTTTCAAAACTTCTATAAAAATCACATCAAGAGTATGTTTTTGCTTTACATGGGCAATTTCATGCGTAAACAATTCTTGTTCTATTAGTCCATTTTCAAAATCATTTTGATTCATGTAAATGGAATTCCAAAACGAATAAGGCAATGTTTTCTCTGAGAGCAAAACCATTCTTATGTTTTGATGCACAATGATTTTAGATACTTTAGCCTTAGATGTGATTTTATGAATATTTTGAACAAACCGATAACTTAGTATTAAAGTAATTAAACCATAAGTTATCCATAATAGTAAAAGCCAGTAATTGGTTTGTTCTTCTGTGTTTATATTTATTAATTCTGTTTGAATCGGAAGATGATCTGTATTAGTCGGAAACGGAATTGCATTATTGTACACAATAGGAATATCTTGTTGAATTTCAAAAGACATAAAAGGAATCACTATTGAAAACAATAAACTGACTAATAGAAAGTACCTGTTGAAACGAAACATTTTTTCTTTTTTCAAGAACAAATGATATACAGCCAAAAGAACGCTTAAGCTAACTGCTGATTTTATTAGAAAGTCTGTCATTTTTTCTTTTTTTGAATTTCTGAATCGATAATTTTTCTAAGATCTTCTAATTCTGAAGCGGATAGATTTGTTTCGGTTGTAAAAAACGAAGCAAACTGCGAAGCTGAATTATTAAAGAAATTGCTAATAAGTCCTTTTACATGTTTTGAGAAATAATCTGTTTTTTTTACCAAAGGATAATATTCTCTCGAATTTCCAAATTCATTGTAAGCAACAAATTTTTTGTCAATCATTCGTTTTAAAAGCGTTGCTACGGTTGTTGTTGCCGGTTTTGGTTTTGGATACGCTTCCAGTAAATCTTTCATAAAAGCTTTTTCAAGCTTCCAAAGATGTTCCATTAATTGTTCTTCTGAGTTTGATAGCTGCATTTTTTTAAGGTTCTGAGTTACTAAGGTTCTAAGTTTTTTTACATTTTTTCAACTCTACATTTATAGATATTGTTCTACAAATGTAGAGTTTAAATTTTAATATGCAAATTTTTTTAAGAAAAATTTCTTTTAAGTTTCAAAGTAACAGAGATTTAAAGGATATTTTTTTAATTGCCTCCAGTTTTAGCTGGAGGTATAGAAGGAATACAAGAGAAAAGGCTTTAGCCAAATTTCCACTGCATTTATATAAAAAACAACACCTATAATTCGGCTAAAGCCAATGCTAATCTCTTTTAAAACCTCCAGCTAAAGCTGGAGGCAATTGAAAAAATCTTTGTTTCTTTCCAAAAAAAAATCCGTTCATTTCTGAACGGATTCTATATCTTAAAAATTAATCTTTGCGACCTTGCTCCCGATAACTACCGGGATTGCGAGCAAAAACCATAGCGAACTTTGCGGTTAAAAACTACTTAGAAAGCTCCACAAAATATTTATAAAACAATGGAATAGTTTCAATTCCTTTCAAGTAATTAAAGATTCCGAAATGTTCATTTGGCGAGTGAATTGCGTCGCTGTCCAAACCAAATCCCATTAAAATCGTTTTGCTTTTTAGTTCTTTCTCAAACAAAGCCACAATTGGAATACTTCCACCAGAACGAACCGGAATTGCCGGAACTCCAAACGTTTCTGTATACGCTTTATTTGCAGCCTGATATCCAATACTGTCAATTGGCGTAACATAACCTTGTCCGCCGTGGTGAGGTGTAACTTTTACCTTAACTCCAGCCGGAGCAATACTTGTGAAATGTTTTGTAAAAAGTTCTGTAATCTCAACCCAATCCTGATTTGGAACCAAACGCATCGAGATTTTAGCAAACGCTTTACTCGCAATAACCGTTTTGGCACCTTCGCCAGTGTAACCGCCCCAGATTCCGTTTACGTCTAAAGTCGGACGGATTGAGTTGCGCTCGTTTGTTACATAACCTTTTTCGCCATAAACATCAGCAATGTTTAAAGCGTTTTTATATTTTTCTAAACTAAAAGGCGCTTTTGCCATTTCAGCTCTTTCCTCTGCAGATAATTCCTGAACTTTATCATAGAATCCCGGAATTGTAATATGATTGTTTTCGTCGTGAAGAGAAGCGATCATTTTTGCCAAAATATTAATTGGGTTCGCCACTGCCCCGCCGTATAAACCAGAATGTAAATCGCGGTTTGGACCTGTAACTTCTACCTCAACATAACTCAAACCTCTTAAACCTGTCGTAATCGATGGCTGCTGGTTAGAAATCATTCCAGTATCTGAAATCAAAATAACGTCATTTTTCAGTTTTTCCTGATTGCGTTCTACGAACCAGGCCAAACTTGCAGAACCTACTTCTTCTTCACCTTCAATCATGAATTTTACGTTACAAGGCAACACATTGTTCTGCACCATATATTCAAGTGCTTTTACGTGCATGAACATCTGACCTTTGTCGTCACACGCTCCACGGGCGAAGATTGCACCTTCCGGGTGAATATCTGTTGTTTTTATAACTGGTTCAAAAGGTGGTGAAGTCCATAATTCTAATGGATCTGGCGGTTGAACATCGTAGTGTCCGTAAACTAAAACTGTCGGAAGATTTGGGTCGATTATTTTTTCTCCATAAATAATTGGATAACCCGGAGTATCGCAAACTTCAACTAAATCGCAGCCTGCTTTTGATAAACTTTCTTTTACAGCCTCTGCTGTGTCAATAACATCTTGAGAATATGCGGTGTCAGCACTTACCGACGGAATCTTTAATAATTCGATCAATTCATTGATAAACCGATCTTTATGTTGTTGAACGTAGGACTTAATATTTTCCATTTAAATTATTTTTATAGAAAACCAAAAGTACAAAAAAGAGAATTAATATTTTTTTTGAAATTTTTCTTTGAATATTCGAAAGTATGCTTATCTTTGCACCCACAATTACGCGGATATGGTGAAATTGGTAGACATGCCAGACTTAGGATCTGGTGCCGCAAGGCGTGTAGGTTCGAGTCCTATTATCCGCACTAAAAAAGCTTCTGAAGATTTTTCAGAAGCTTTTTTGTTTTTGGTGCGTTTTACTTTTTGTTATTAAAATTGTTGATAAGCAATTTACTACAATATCATTTTATTGGTTTCTATTTTTATTTTTGAAACTCTCAAAATTAACTTACAACGTAAAAATGATAGACGATTTAAAAAAGTCATTTGATCAAATTATATACGAAAGAACGACCAGCCCGTTTTATGGTTCTTTTATAATTTCATGGTGTTTATGGAACTGGAAAATTATATATCTGACCTTTTTTGTTTCCCAAGACAAAATTGATTCAAACAAAATTGATTACATAGTCACTAATTTTTCAGCTTTTAAAAACATATTTATTTTCCCTCTACTTTCTTCAATCTTCATTATAACTCTGGTTCCTTTTATAACCAATGGTGCATATTGGCTTTCATTAAAATTCAATAAATGGAGGGTCGACCAAAAAAATTTAGTCGATGGAAAACAATTGTTAAGCATAGAACAATCAATTGAATTAAGAGAACAAATTTCTAAGCAAGAAGAAAGATTTGCCAAACTCGTAGAAGATAAAAACCTCGAAATAAAACAACTGAATTTACAAATACAAGAATATCAAAAAAAAGAACCAACTGTAACCTTAGAAAAACTTCTTGAAACAGACAATAGTATCACCCCTTCAGATGAACTATCTCTTTTTGCTGATAGAGTAAAAAGTAATCCTGAAGAGCTTAAACAATATGAAAATATCATATTTTATATTCAAAAAGGATATTCCCCAGCAGAGTCTTCAGACGTTTCTACAAAATTTTTAGCATTGTTAGAATCTTACGATATAGTTAGTCGACAACCAAACACTTTATATGTAGTAACTGAGACGGGGAAAAAATTCTATAGACTTGTACATAGCACAAATTAACTACCAAACATAATAACATAACGAATTTCAACATAGAATAAATGAAAAAAATATACTCATGGATTATCGATAAATGGTTAGCAGGTTTTATAACAGCAAGTTTCTTTTTTATCTTGAAGCTATATATCGAATTACCAGAAGATTCAAAATCTAATTTTTTTAATTTTGGATGGTTAAAGGAAATTTTCAACATGCAAATCCCTTTATATTTTGCAATTTTGATAGTGCTTTTTTTAATTATCATTACTCGTTTTGAAAAGTTAAGACTAAAACGTGGATTTACTTCAGAAAAATCACACGAAAGCAAAACTCCATATAATCATTACAAAAATTATAAAAGTGATATTTTTGGAGTAAAAAAATCAAAATGGAGCTGGGATTATAAATGGTTGGCTCACAGACAATCATTTGAAATTACCGACTTAAAACCTAACTGTCCTGTTTGCGATACAACAATGGATTTAGATGATTATAGTTATCATTCAGCAGATTGCCATAAATGCAGATTAGATGGAAAAAATTATACTTTCCGAATCAGCGAAAACATCAGTGATGTTTCTAAAGAAATTATTCGAAAAATAAAAAATAACGAAGTGTCAACATAAACACAAAATACTAATAATAAAACAATTAACACCAAAACCAATCCAACAAAAAGATTTCTTCCGTATCTTTGCCAATCAAAAAAAATCTGCCAAAAAACTCTTCTCTTTGCCTATTACAGAACAAATTCCCCAAATTTTGTTTCGGTTATAAAATTCATTTTTCAACAACCTAACAATAAACAAAATGGAACCACAACTACAAGAAATTCGAGAACAGCAGAAAGCATCTTGGAACAAATTTTCTCCAGGCTGGAAAAAATGGGATCATGAAATTCTGGATTTTATGAGGCCTTTTGCCGATGAAATCATTCGTTCAATAAACCCAAAAGAATCAGACGTAATTTTAGATGTCGCGGCTGGAACTGGCGAACCGGGTTTGAGCATTGCCACGATGCTTTCTGACGGAAAAGTCGTTATTACAGATCTCGCTGACGATATGCTTACAATTGCCCGCGAAAATGCTTTTAGAAAAGGAATTACAAATGTTGAATTTACTGCTTGCGATGTAAGCGAACTTCCTTTTTACGACAATACCTTCGATGCCATAAGCTGTCGAATGGGTTTTATGTTTTTTCCAGATATGCTTTTAGCGGCAAAAGAAATGTATCGGGTTCTGAAACCTGGCGGCAAAATCGCAGCTGCAGTTTGGAGCAGTCCTGAGAAAAATTTTTGGGTCACTGCTGTTGGCGGAACAATTAACAGAAACATGCAGCTCACTCCTCCGCCTCCCGAAGCTCCGGGTATGTTTCGCTGTTCCAAAAGCGGTTTAATGACCGATATTTTTAAACAGGCCGGATTTAAAAATACTACCGAAACAGAACTAACTGGCAAATTAAATTGCGGTACTGCAGATGTTTATTGGAATCTGATCACAGAAATTGCCGCACCTTTTGTTGCTGCGCTCAGCAATGCTGATGATGCGATGAAAGAAAAAATCAAACAAGAAGTTTTTACTTTAGTAAATGAAAAATTCCCTGACGGAAATGTCATTATCGACGGGAACGCACTTGTGATTGCAGCAGAGAAATGATTTATAACCTATAAACAATCCAAAATCCATCTAGTTTGTCATTCCGAGGAACGAGGAATCTCACGCGCAGATCTACAAAGATTGGCGCTTTTCTTTGCGGAATTACTTGTGCTATTCCTCGTTCCTCGGAATGACAAAAAAATGACGATTATGATTGCGAAGATGGATTAAAATCCATCCCTACAATATAATTTGTTCCTACGGAACGCTATATAAAATTCCAAAGGAATGATTTATTTTGCAGCAACGTCCCGAAGCTTCGGGATTAATCCATTGAAGACAAAGTAACCACAAAGATTATCATCTTGACGAATGGAGATTTTAGCACCACGACGGGTTGTACACATGAAAAAATTATTGGGAAACATCTCAATTTTTGTCGATTTGCTGTTTTAGTTTCTCCTTTCGTCGAAATGAAAATAATATCTTTTATTTAATCAACATCCAAATAAGGATCAAGAACTTCTGCCAATTTATTCAGCCAATAAAAATTATCATCAATATTGTTTAATTCAGATTCTAAGGTTTCGCAACCTCGCATTGAACATAACGAAAGAGCGTAATTTACCTGTCGTATTGTTTTTGCTAAATCTTTTCGTCCGATGGAATGAATTAAAAAGTCTTTTATTCTTGTTTCAATTTCTTCTGAAAAATGATTTGTACTCATAATTTTATAATTTAAAATATTGCAAAAATCATCAGGAACATTTATTTTATATAGGCAAATATACCTTCAACTCTAATTATTTTTTTCATATAGAAAATCAAATTTTCGGCTAAAGCCTTTCTCTTTCAAGTATAAAAAAACCTCCAGCTAAAGCAGGAGGCAATTCAAATTATACTCATTTATTTAAATGAACTTATATTTCTTATATGGCTTAAAATTTTAGCTGTTTAATAATTCCAAAATTTTATCGACATTAATTTCGCTGTAATCATTAATATAAAAATCACATACAGGAAGCTCTTCTTTTGTATGCGTACTCAAAACACCAACTACTTTCATTCCGGCATTTAATCCCGCTGTAATGCCCGAAAAAGAATCCTCGAAAACCACACAATCAGACGGAGAAACACCTACACGCTCTGCCGATTTTAGATATACTTCTGGATTTGGTTTATGAAACTTAACATCTTCGCTGGACATCATCGAATCCATTTTATGGGCAATTTGTAATGTATTTATAATCAAATCAAGATTCGCACGCGGCGCCGATGTTGCAACAGCGGTTTTAAAACCGCGAGATTTTAATTCGCTTAAAAAATCCAAATAATGCGGAATCGTATCGACTTTGTCTTTGTAAATTTCACGAAACATTCCTTCTTTTTCGTCTTCAAGTTTTAGAAGTTCTTCTCCCGCAATGGGGCGCTTGAAGAAATGCGTCATAATATAACTATTATGTTTTCCGTACATATGTTCTTCAAATTCTTCGTTGGTATAAGGAATTTGATATTTATCGAAAAACGCCTCAAAAGCCTTCACATGATGCGGATTGGTTTGAGAAATCACGCCATCCATATCAAAAATTACACATTGCTGTTTCATTCTATATTTTTGTTTTTTAACGGCTGCAAGATAGGGTAATAAAGCGTTATTCCACAGTGATCCGCAAAGGTTTTTCGCGAAGATTCGCAGAATTTTTTAATCTCGCAGAGTTCGCACAAACGCAAAGTTTTTATTAAAACCATAACCAATGGTTTCAATCATTGGAGTGCAATGCATTGCCACAATATAAATCATTACAATACGTCTAAGGTTGAAACCTTGGGCTATATTTGAACTACAATATCCCAAACAGAATCCCCAAAACTTAAATAACCTTTGTGGGCTTTGTGTAAATCTTAGTCTTAGCTCTTTTGCAGTTAAACCAAAAAAACAAAAAAGCCTTTCTTAACGGAAAGGCTTTTTCTAATATTGCGGTCTGGACGGGACTCGAACCCGCGACCCCATGCGTGACAGGCATGTATTCTAACCAACTGAACTACCAAACCTACTGCGTTATTGTGAATGCAAAAATACAACAGAACTTGGATTCTGCAAGGGTTTTGATGAATTAAAATTGAGAAAATTTTAATTGGTTGATTTTAAATAAATTCCAATCTTATGAAATTCCAAATTCAAATTAAAAATGACAATCTTCATCAAAGCCTATCGCTTAAACAAAGATTTTTCGTGCTTTTTATTCTTGTAAACATAGCTCGTGGTTCAACCACAGGAACGCAATCATGATCACAATTTGTATTTCCGTGGTTAAACCACGGGCTATGTTTAAAATCTAATTCAATAAATCATTATAAGCAAAAAATCCGCAAAGCTTAAAAAAACTTTGCGGACTTTGCGTAAATTATAGTGCTCTTTGCGGTTAAACTCAATATGTCTTAAATCAAAAAAGCCATCCACAAAAGTGGAAAGCTTTTCATTGGTCTAACTACTAAACCAGCTGCGAGTTACAAAGTCGCAGCAAAACAACACAACTAATCTTAGATACCGTATTTGGGCAAAAAAGCCTTTCTTAACAGAAAGGCTTCTCCCAATATTGCGGTCTGGACGGGACTCGAACCCGCGACCCCATGCGTGACAGGCATGTATTCTAACCAACTGAACTACCAAACCTCTGCGTTATTGCGGTTGCAAAGATAGTACAGAATTTCGTTTCTGCAAGTGTTTTGATAAAAAAAATGAAATAAATTTTTAAATTCTTAGCCAAAGTTTTGTTTTTCAACCAAATATGTAGTCAATATTTTTTCAAAATTATCGCCAACATTTACCGGAACGTACTTAATTTGATTCTTTGCGCAGGTTAAAGCCAAGTTTTTAAAGTAAGCTTCTACCCTTTTTTCATATTCAACTTTAACATTATCGGCAAAAATCGAAACTTCTTCTCCCGATTCTAAGTCGATAAACTTTCTTGGTGCATTATCAAAATCAAATTTCAATTCGGTTTCATTATCAACCACATGAAACAAAACTACTTTATGTTTGTTGTGTTTTAAATGCTGTAGAGCGTTAAAAAGCTTTTCGTCATCTTCGGCCTGAAACATATCTGTAAACAAAATAATCATCGATCGACGGTGCATTTTCTCTGCTATTTGATGCAGATATGTAATGGTATCGGTCGTTTTTTTGACTTTTGACTGCACTAATAATTCTTCCAGTTTATTCAAAAGCATTCTGTGGTGACGATCGCTTCCTTTTTCTGGAGCATAATATTCGTATTTATCAGAGAAAACACTTAAACCTACGGCATCGCGCTGTTTCTTTAAAATATTCATTAAAACCGCCGAAGCCAAAACTGCAAAGCCAATCTTCTTTTCATAAAATGGCTGATTTGATTTCAGTTCGGGGTAATGCATCGACGACGAATTATCGACAATAAGATGACACCGTAAATTGGTTTCTTCTTCAAAACGTTTCGTATACAAACGGTCTGTTTTGGCAAATAATTTCCAATCGATATGTTTAGTGCTTTCGCCTGCGTTGTAGACTTTATGTTCAGCAAATTCAGCCGAAAATCCATGAAACGGACTTTTGTGCATTCCGGATATAAAACCTTCTACAACTTGATTTGCCAGCATTTCGAGGTGCTGAAAACTTGAAACTTTCTCTATTTCCGATTCGATTTTCATTCGGTTTCTTTTTTAATATTTTGTGCTTTATAAAGCAAATCTGCTGCCTGGAATAATTTCCTCTTCAGAATCGGACTAAAATTAGGGTTTTCTTTTAAGAATCGCTGTACTTCATCAAAAGCAAATTTCGACGAATATTTCCCAACGATATTATCCAGCCAGTCTTTCGGAAAGAAAATATCTCCCGTGCGCTGAATTTCATCAACCAAATCTAATGAAAATCTAATATACTTTTGCGCACTTTCCTGACGCAGCGGATGATGAATATTACTTAAACCAACCGAAACCCACGATTCTTTTTCACGGTTTTTATCGTCTTTTAAAGATTCCATAAAAGCATTGCGAACCAATTCGTCTTTTGACAATGACGGGAGCAGGAATTCAAAACGTTTTTGTTTATCTGGATTTGTAATAGTTGTTCTTGTTTTTTCTAATATTTCATCTGCTTTTTCATGTTTGAAAATCGCTAAATTCATCGCTATGTTGGTAAAATCGTCTTCATTTAATTTTAAACCCGGAATTACGATTTCTTTATTCCAAATTTGATATAATTTAGCTTTCGCCGAAGCGGAATACGCAGTTGAACTAAACAAACCAAATAAGGTCTTTTTTATATTAGCAGATAAATTAGTCTGCAGGCGTGAGTATAAAGTATAACTAAGTAAATTTTGAACTCTATCTTGTTGTTTTTGGGTTAAAAATCTCCAGTAAATAGAGCTCAGATTATTCGATACAATTCGCAAAACCAATTCATTTTCTTCGAATTGGATTCCTTTAAAAAAACAATTAAAAGTCTCATCCGCAGAAACATTTCCTATCAGCATATTTTCATAAAGGTTACTGTAAGCCGAAGCTCTCGCAACCTCATCTTTTAAAGCAGCAATATAATCTAAATTGTTTCCGTCAAGCGGAAAAACCCCGTATCCAAAACCGTTATAATTGTAAATAATTGTGTTTGGCTTTTCAAGTCCTGCAGCTTCTTTTAAAATAAGGTCTTTGTCTTTAATATTAACGTTTAAAACTTTCACATTATCATCATAAACGAAACCAATTTGAAAAACCTGAGGCCAGATATTATTGGATTTATCTTCGGCGTTTTGCTGAATTTCAAATTTTTTGATTCGGTCTTTAGAATCGTATTCAATCTTATCTGTAAAAACGGCCCTGCCTGATTTATTGACCCAGACTTCACTCCATTTTTTCATATCAAGCGGCGTTTCGGCATCCAGAATTTCTACGAGATTATTCCAGTCGGCATTGTCGTTGGCATATTTTTTAATGTATTTTTCAATTCCTTTTTGAAACGATTCTTTTCCCATCGAAGCTTCAAGCTGGCGCATCATAATTGGAGCTTTGTTGTAAATAATGGATCCATAAAGCGAACCGGCATCTTTTAAATTTGCCAAATGCTGTTTAATTGGATGTGTCCCCAAAGATCGATCTTCTGCGAAAGCACTAGCATAATGCGCTGTAAAAAATTGCAGATTATGATTGACTTTCGGGAAAATTGGATTCATAATTTTATCGGCCATAAAATTGGCAAAAACTTCTTTCATCCAAACATCATCAAACCATTTCATCGTTACCAAATCACCAAACCACATGTGAGAAGTTTCGTGAGCAATAAGTTTCGCTCGGTTTAATTTCTCACTGTCAGTTGCGCTGTTGTCCAAAAATAAAGTCGATTCTCTATATTGAATCGCGCCAACATGTTCCATTCCGCCATATTGAAAAACGGGAATTGAAGCAAAATCTAACTTTTGAAACGAAAATTTATAATGGGTATATTTTTCTAAAAAATCTAAAGACTGTTGATGCAGATCGAAAATAGTATCAGTACTGGTTTTTATCTTTTCAGGATTATTTTCGCGATACAACATTGTCATCTCTAAACCTGGTTTTTTCGTAACGCTTTTAAATTTTCCGGCAACGAAAGAAAACAAATATGTGCTCATTTTATCTGATTCCCCAAAAACATAATTCGTAAAATCACCTTTTTCGACTTTCTCTTTTACATCGGCTCCAGCCAAAACCGACCAATCTTTTGGCACAGAAAGACTCAGTTTATAAGTCGCTTTTATATCTGGCTGGTCAAAACAAGGGAATAATGTACTCGCACGATCAGGAACTAAAAGTGTGTAAAGAAAATCATCATTTCGGTTTAAAGATAAATTGCCTGCGATGAAGGAAACAGAGACTGTATTTTTCCCTAAAACTAAAGCCGAAGAAGCAATTATAATATGCCCTTTTTCATAAACAATTGCGATACTTTTTCTATTTACTTCAAGCGTTTTTATGTTTTGAAATTTCTCTTTAAAATCTAAAAGCAAAGGCTGGCTTAAATCAGACAATTTCAAGTTTACATTCAAATGAGAATTGATGTTTTCTTCTTTCTGATTCGGAATTTCAAAAGACAATTCGTATCGAATATCAGAAATCTGTTTTTTTCGAAATTGTGCCAATTGCTCTGAAACCCCATTTTCTAAAAACACACTTTCTTTTTCTTTTGATTGAGAAAAACCAATTGAAATCAATATAATAAAAGAAAAAAAAGTGTATAGAATTTTCATTTTTAAAGGAATATAAGACGCGTTAAAAATAAAAAAAGTTTACCACGAATTGCATGAATTTTTACAAATTATAGTATTGGCTGAAATGATAAAAACCAATCAAATCTGAAATAAAAAAATTAGTGGGAATTCGTGAAATTCTCGGCAAAAAAAATCTGAAATATTTAAAAAATAAGAAAGGCTTGACTCTCGTCAAACCTTTTTTATATAAATTATAATCTTACGATTACAACAAAGCGTCTAAGCTGTCAGCGTAGGTTTGTTTCGGAGCAACTCCTACTTGTTTTCCTACTACTTCACCGTTATGAAACACCAAAACGGTTGGTATGTTACGCACACCATATTTAGCAGCAAACTCCTGGTTAGCATCTACATCTACTTTACCAACCACAACTTTACCTGCATATTCATCGCTTAATTGGTCAATGATTGGACCAACCATTCTACAAGGACCGCACCATGCTGCCCAAAAATCTACCATTACTGGTTTATCTGATTTTAAAACCACTTCGTCAAAAGTAGCATCTGTTATTGCTAATGCCATAATTATTTTTCTTTAAAGTTATTCTCAGCTTTCGTCTCGGGAGACTTTTAATACTTGCAAAACTGAGGTACAAAGTTAAAAATTAAAAACAAATCATACACCATAAGCAAATTAGTTTTGATTATAAAAGTATCGTCAATAATTATATTGCTAAAAATTAAAATAATTGTAAGTTTTAACTTATATTTGAAATTAGTCAATTTTATCTTATCTCTAATGAGCAGGAAATTCATCAAAATGCACACAACATTACATAACGTAACAACATTTTTTCAATCGGCAGGGTTTAAAAAATACGCCAAACGATTTGGTATTTTTGTCATTGCCATAGTTGGAATACTTTTGCTGGCTTGCGGCGGATTAGCTTTATATTTCAACCAAAATAAATCAGAAATTATAGCTAAAATAAACACAAAAATTAATGAAAACATAAACGGAAAGTTTCATATTGGCGATTTTCAATATAAGTTTCTAACCGGTTTACCTAATTTCACTTTAGCTTTAAAAGATGTCGAACTCAAAGACAACAAATGGGATACCCATCACCATACTTTACTAAAAGCACAGGAAATTGAAGCACGTTTAAATGTTTGGAATTTGCTGCGAAAAGAAATCAACATTCATAAAATACTGATTAACGACGCCGATATTTATATTTATAAAACCAAAGATGGCTACACAAACTCTGATATTTTTAAACCAAAAAAGAAAAAATCTCCCAAAAATAAATCAAAACCCGAAACTACAATCGACGAAATTGACCTCAATGATGTTCATATTATTATTGATAATCAATTAGGAAATAAATTGTTTGATTTTGGTGTTCATAATTTAAACTCAAAAGTTGAGTATAACGGAGACGACTGGAATACTGATTTATTTTTAGATACTCAAATAAACAGTTTAGCCTTTAATACCGTTCACGGAAGTTTTGCCAAACAAAAAGAACTCAAAGGAACTCTGGCTGTTTCTTATCAAGCCGACAAACAAAAAATCGATGTTTCAACCAAAAACTTAAAAATTGGCTCTGATTCATTTGATATTGCGGCTTATTTTAACGTGGGTAAAACCAATTCCCTTTTCGGAATCAATATTAATACCCGTATTTTATGGAGTAATGCTTCACATTTATTATCTGGAAATATAAGTTCGAAACTGAATAGGTTTGATTTAAAAAAACCAATTAATGTAAACTGCGATCTAAAAGGTGATTTAAATGTTCACGACGATCCTAAAATCGTGGTTCAGGCTGTAGCCAAAAACAACGAACTCACCATTCCCGACGGACGAATTGACAAATGTAATTTCAGAGGAATTTTTACAAACAATTTCAAACCAAAAAATGGGTTTAACGATCCGAACTCGGCTGTAATTTTAACCCGATTTTCAGGAGAATATCAAAATATCCCGCTTTCAATTCCGCAAGTTGTAATTAGCAATCTAGAGAAGCCCATCGCAACTGGAATCGTAAGTTCTGATTTTGATATCGAAAGACTCAACGAAGTAAGCAACGAAAAGTGGATTCATTTCTTTGAAGGCCACGCCAAAGCAAATTTAAAATTTCAGTTTGATATTGTTGATCTATACATTAAAAAACCAAAGTTTATAGGAAATGTCGATGTCGATAACGCTTCGTTTCATTATATCCCGAAAAATGTTCACGCAGTAAAAACAAACATTCATCTTGATTTTACAGAGAAGGCTTTGCTTATTAAACAAATCGCTTACAAACACAAAAAGAATACAATTTTTATAGAAGGAAAAATCGATAATTTCTTAAATTTATATTATGATGCACCCGAAAGTATGGTTGTGAACTGGAACATTTACTGTCCCAATATCGATCTTAAACAATTTCTTGGTGTTTTGGCAACTTCTCAAAAAAAGAAAACAGCAGTAAAAAATAATAAAAAAACAACTATTTCAAGTCATTTGCGAAACGTAATCGAAAATTGTATTGTTGTAATTGATATTAAAGCAGATAAAATCAATTATAACAAACTAACCGCAACTAACACAACGGCAAGGATCTCAATGCAGGATTCTAAGTTGGTTATAAAAAATGGTTCGCTTCAAACTTCAGGCGGTAGCATCACTTTTAACAGCGAAGTTTTACCAAGCGGAAAAAATTATGCTTTCAGCTCAAACGCACATGTAAACCGGGTTGATATTGCAAGTTTTTTAAGATCGTTCAACAATTTTGGAATCAAATCTTTTAATCCAAATAGCATAAAAGGCAGATTGACCAGCACAGCAAACGTAAACGGTTTTATCAACAGTCAAGGTGAATTATTAACCAATTCAATGCATGGAAAACTAGATTTCAAAGTCAATCAAGGTGCGTTACTCAACTTTGAGCCTATCGTAAAAATTGGCAAATTTGCTTTTCCGTTTCGCGATGTCAATAATATAACTTTCAGCGATTTATCCGGTCACCTTAATATGCGCGGCGAACAAATTGACATTAATAATCTAACCATAAGTTCAAATGTATTAAACATCGATGTTGATGGAGTTTATTCTTTCGGCCGAGGAACCAATCTCGCCCTCACAATCCCACTAAGAAATTCTAAAAACGATGCCAAACTCGCCAGCAAAGCCGAACGCGACGCCGTGCGCGAACGCGGTATTGTGCTTCATTTACTTGCTGTTGATGATGATGGGAAAATGAAGATTAAGTGGGGGAAGAAGGAGAAGTAAAGACAATTATCGTCACAGTCTTGTCATTCCGAGGAACGAGGAATCGCACTAGAGAATCGACAAAGATTGGCGAATTTCTGCACGGAAATACTTGTGCGATTTCTCCTTACGTAGAAATGACAAACTAGACCCTTTTATTATTTTACACACAATCTTGTCATTCCGAGGAACGAAGAAATCGCACTAAAAAGTTGGCAAAGATTGGCGATCTTTTAAATTTATAACTAGCTATTTCCTGCTGTCCACTATACCTTTTATAGCGGGGTTCGCCATAAAAGAATGCCGTTTCCATCAGGGCTAAGACAGTCTTTTTCATAAGAAAATTTCAATCTAATTATTTAAATGTTAAAGTTAACAATCTAATTGAAAACTATTCAGAATGAGGTCAATTGTACACAGCTCAATTATATGAACAAAACTATCTTTGAATTAAAATCTTATTATAAAACATGAAATATTCAACAGAAATAATTTTCGGAAAAGATCAAGTAATAAAATATAATAGTAAGCAAGTCTTTACTGATTACGAAAAAATTATCAATTTAAAAAAATACACTTTTGAAACTCGAGCAGAAAGAAATGCCTTTTATAATGGAATGGGAGAAGCGATCGGTTGGTTAGAATTTAAAGTAACACAAGAATTCGAAGAGATTCATAATAAACAAGATGAAGAGGATAAATTTGATTATTGGGCATTTATTGAAAAATATTACCCTAAATATTATCACTGTGATAATGTGTTACTAAGTGATATTTTAACTAGAAAACTTGTAGGCGAAGAGATTTGTGAAGAAGATGAAGAAAATATTAAAGATTGGAATATTAGAAATGAGTTATTTGAATTAGATAAAGAATTACTTTGTGAAGCGTTTGAAAATTACTTTAATACTACTTACCCTGAAAATATCAATCTCTAACAAATGTTTTGAATCATTTTTCTTCTTTTTAATCTATATTTGATATTAATACTCAAATTACGAATAATGGCACCTATAAGACTCTGGACAAAAGAAGAATTAATCGTTGCTTTTAATTTATACTTAAAAATTGAATTTGGAAAAACCCATTCTAGTAATCCAAAGATCATTAAGTTAGCTAATCTTATTAATAGAACACCTGCATCAATAGTAATGCGATTGGGAAATTTCGCTAGCATTGATCCATTTCATATTAATAGAGGTATTAGTGGTTTAAAAAATGGCATGAATCAAGTTCAACCTATTTGGGATGAATTTTTCTATAACCAAGAAGAATTAATATTCTTGAGTGAACAAATTCTTGCTCAAAAACAAAATATTTCAATTGAAGATAAATATGAAGATATTCTTTTTGATATAAAAAACTTAAAAGGCGAAGATGTTTTTCGGACAGTAAAAACGAGAGTAAATCAATCCGTTTTTCGACAAATGATTTTATCCAATTACAATAATCGATGTGCAATTTCTGGTATTGATATTCCTGAACTTTTATTAGCCAGTCATATAATTCCTTGGTCCAAAAACGAAGAACATAGATTAAATCCTGAAAATGGAATTTGTTTCTCTGCACTTTATGACAGGGCTTTCGATAAAGGATTAATCGGAATAAATCCTGACCACAAAATAATATTTTCTGATACTCTAAAAAATAAAAAGAACAGTGAATACTTTCACAAATATTTTGCGACAATTGAGAATCAAGAAATACTCAAAGCTCAAAAGTATTTACCAAGAAAAGAGTTTTTAGAACATCATTTAGATACAATTTTTAATAAGTAATAAACCCGCATGGATTAGCTGTCCTACGCCTTTCAAGAGCGTTGCAGTTGTTTCCAATACCGCCACCATACCACACGGGTAAAATTTCATTATATAATCTTCAATTACTCAACCTCAAAATAAGGATTCAAAATCTCGGCTAATTCATTCAGCCAATAATAACCTTTTTCAAGATTTATTTTCTCTGTTTGAAAAGTTTCGCAATCCCGAATTATACTCAAAGCAATTAAATAATTGATTTGCCGAATCGCTTTTGCAAGACTTTCGGGATCAACGGTTTTGTTGAAGAAATCTGCTAAACGAATTTCTGTTTCTTTGGAAAGGGTGTTTGTACTCATTTTTTTGCATTTTAGGAAATATAAAACCCGCATAGCTACAGGTGTCCTACGCTGCAAAAAGAGCGTTGCGGTTGTTTCCAATACCGCCACCATACCACACGGGCAAGAAGTTTTTTCGATTTCATATTTTTTGCATTTTAGGAATTGCAAATATATCAAAAAACCCAAGCGAATTATATGGTTTTCTTACAATTTAGTTTACTTGTTGTTGTGGCGTTTCTAGTGCAATTCTTCCTTCTTCAGAATAAAAAATTAACACTAAAAATATCATAATGTTTTATTAACTCTCTTGGCTTTTCTTTCTAAAATAAATAGATTTGAGAAACAAACATTAAATATAAACCGTTATGAAAATTCAAATCAATACCGACAAAAACATCGAAGGACACCAAAGATTAGAAAAATATTTCTCTGAAGAATTAGAAAAAGGTTTAGCGCGTTTTGAAGATAAAATCACACGCATTGAAGTACATTTTGGAGATGAAAATGGAGAAAAATTCAGCCTGAATGATAAAAAATGTGTTCTTGAAGTTCGTACAGCAAAACTACAGCCAATCACTGTAACAGAACATGCCGAAACTCTTGAAAAAGCTTTTAACGGTGCTTTGAGCAAAGCTAAAAAAACACTTACTACAACTTTCGAAAAACTGAAAGCGCACTAAATTTCAAAATACATAAAAAAAGACGTTTCAGATTGAAACGTCTTTTTTTATGTATTTTGAAAAGGGACAAAGATGCAAAGTGACAAGGGTTCAAAGTTTTCTTTGCGCTTGTCACTTTGCATCTTTGTCCCTTTGCAACTTTTCTTTATGATTTTGGCAGCGGAGCTCCTACGGCGATATCGCAGCGATGGCCTGGTTGTCCGTGCGCCGGGTTCATTCCTTCTGCAACTGTTTTATTTGCGTCGGTGCTTAATAGAGCAGGAACTGGATTTCCTGCAGGAACGGTTACATTTTGTGTCATTGTTCCGCCTTGTGGTGTCGAAGCTGCAGGAGTAGTTTTAGCCGCTACCGGAGAATTTAAAGGCGCTCCAACCGGAATATCACATCTATGCCCCGGCTGTCCGTGCGATGGATTCATTCCTTTTCCAACTTTTACTGGCGCAGCTACTGTAGTCGTAACCACATTTTTTTGATTCGGATTTACTTGTACTGTCTGCCCTGCTTGCGCTGGAACTTGTTGTACTTGCTGCACTTGTTGTGTTGGCGCAGAATTTAAAGGTGCTCCAACTGCAATATCACAGCGGTGTCCCGGCTGTCCGTGAGCCGGATTTAATCCTTTTGTATCGCTTAAAACGGTATTCGGATTTGAAGGTGAAGCCTGAGTCTGCTGAACTACTGAAGGCGTTTTCGTTGTATCTTTTGCAAGTCCAAGTCTTACCAATTCAGATGTTGCAGTACTTTCCTGTGGTTCTAATTCCTTTTTGCAGGAAACAAAAAGTAATGAGGTTATAGCGAGTGAACTTATAAAGATTTTCGGATTCATATTTGGGATATTTTAAAGCACTCAAATATAATCACTTTTTGAGATTAAACCATATAAAGTTATGTAAGATAATTTAAGTTTTGGGTTGGTTTATTTTATCGTTTTAATCTCGCGATCCCGATAGTTATCAGAAGCAGAGCTGCGAAATTTTTTGCACGCAGATTTGGCAGATTTTTGCAGATAAAAATTTATATAAAATCTGCGGAATCTGCGTGAAACCTTTCATAATTTAAAATTCCTTACCTTTAAAATAAAATACTATATTCCATGAAAAAAACAATTCTACTACTTTTATTCGTTGCTTCTTTTGCAAATGCTCAAACCGACAAAGACAAAATCAATCAAACTCTTGATGCGTGGCACAAAGCTGCCGGCGAGGTAAAATTTGATGCTTATTTTAATACTTTGGCCAATGATGCGATTTACATAGGAACTGATGCAACCGAAAACTGGACAAAAAAAGAATTTCAAATTTGGGCAAAACCGTTTTTCGACAAAGGGACAACCTGGAATTTTAAAGCGCTTGAACGTCATATCTTTTTTGACAAATCAGGAAAAACAGCTTGGTTTGATGAATTATTGGATACACAAATGAAAATTTGCCGCGGTTCTGGAGTTTTGGTAAAAGTGGGGAAAGAATGGAAAATTCAGCATTATGTATTATCAATGACAATTCCGAATAATGAAGTTGATGCCGTAACCAAAATAAAAGCACCGATTGAAGATATTTTGATTGCGAAGCTTCAAAAAAAATAAACATTTTTATGCTTTATTCTTATAAACATAACTTTTATAGGGCTTTATTAGCATCGCTATTAAATTAATTATAATATAATTGATAATATTAGGTGTGTTTTGGAATCATAAAATGAAAAACTATTAAAAAAGCGATCAATATTTTACAAATTCAACCAAAATTAAAACACAACCACTATTTTAACAGCCCCTAAAATCTAAATATTTAATTTTTTTTAACTTTGACCCCAAAAAAAATAGGGTTAAATAAAGTATTTGAAAAATGAAAATAGAAAAGCGCTGGATCATTTCCTTTATCATTATTAGCATTGTTTGTATTATTGGCGCATTTTGGCCAACTGTTACCGAAAACAGTTATGTATTATCTGAATTTGACACAACCGATCATATCGTTCCTGCGGATGTTGCCTGGATGCTGACTTCTTGTTGCCTAGTTTTAATCATGACACCAGGATTGTCTTTCTTTTATGGCGGAATGGTAGGCCGCAAAAATGTGATTTCGACAATGCTGCAAAGTTTTATCTGTCTTGGTGTTGTTACACTTTTATGGGTTGTTGTGGCTTTTAGTCTTGCATTTGGAGAACCTGTAGGTTTTGGTTCTGGAGATCACTTTTATAGTTTTTTCGGAAATCCAGCCACTTTTGCTTTTATGGATTATGTAAACATCTTGCCTCATAAGCAATTAGCGAATACAATTCCGTTTATGTTGTTTGCATTGTTCCAAATGAAGTTTGCCATTATCGCTCCTGCAATTATTACGGGTTCGTTTGCAGAACGTGTTCGTTTTATATCGTATTTACTTTTCATCAGTTTGTTTACCATTTTTATTTATGCGCCTTTGTGCCATTCGGTTTGGTATCCTACAGGTATTTTAGGAAGTTATTTTGGAGTTAAAGATTTCGCTGGAGGAACCGTAGTTCATATGAGTTCTGGTTTTGCAGCTTTAGCGGGAGTTTTGGTTTTAGGAAAAAGAAAAAACAGTCAGCATATTCCAACCAATATTCCGTTTGTATTATTAGGAACGGGAATGTTATGGTTTGGCTGGTTTGGATTCAACGCTGGTTCTGCGCTTGCAGCCAACGGAACTGCTGCTATGGCTTTTGCAACGACTACAACATCATCGGCGGCAGCCATGTTAACCTGGGTTTTCTTCGATAGAATGAACGGAAGAAAAGTTTCTGCTCTTGGGGCTTGTATCGGAGCCGTTGTAGGTTTGGTAGCGATTACTCCAGCCGCAGGATTTGTTTCAGTTCCTGAAAGTATGTTCTTTGGATTCATTACGGCTTTGGTTTCAAACTCTGTTGTAAATTGCCGTTTATCAAAAAGATTTGATGATACTCTTGATGTTTTTGCCTGTCACGGTGTTGGAGGAATTATGGGGATGATTTTAACCGCAATTTTTGCGCATGGTGAAAATGCAAGTTTATTACACGGAGGCTGGAATGTATTTGCACATCATATGATTGCCTTAGTTCTGGTTTCAATCTTTACTTTCTTCGGAGCTTATTTCTTATTTAAAGTAACAAATTTCATTATTCCGCTTCGTGTTTCTGAAGAAAACGAACATATCGGATTGGATTTATCGCAGCACGACGAAACATTAGATCCAAAATTAAAACCAATTACAGAACCGCATTACGGTTGAAAATAAAGTTTTACCACAAATTACACGAATTTCCACGAATCTTTTTCACTCATACCGATTAAATTAATTCGTGGAAATTAGTAATTCGTGGCAAACAATTTAAAAACATATAGTCCCTAGGGGACATTTTTATCGATATCCATTTTTTTTCTACCGATATTTTACTCCTAACGGAGTATATTTAAAACAATATTTCACGACTAAGAAGTATCTCGTAGAGATTGAATATTGGTAAAAACAAATAATCTGCATCTTGAAGTTGTCCCTACGGGACAACACAGATTAATGTTTAGAAAAATCTTTTTAATCCTTAAAATCTGTGGCAAAAAACTTTAAAACCCAATTGCACTATTTTCATTCGTTTATATTGCTTAATTTTGCTGAAAATTTTTGTAAAAAGTGGGAAGTAAAAATAAACTAAAAAGATTCAGAGAAAACGAAACATTTCAAAACGTTTTTCAACCAACAAGAGAAGAAGTTGTAGGCAATTTAATGCCTTTGAGAGGAAAATGGAATTCGGATTTCTTTAAAAATGATAATCCTCTGGTTTTAGAATTAGGATGTGGAAAAGGTGAATACTCAGTTGGATTAGCAGAAAAATATCCCAACAAAAATTTTATCGGAATTGACATTAAAGGTGCTCGTTTCTGGCGTGGTGCTAAAACTGCCGTGGAAACCGGTCTTCATAATGTTGCTTTTGTTCGTACTCAAATCGAACTTATCAATCATATTTTTGATGAAAATGAAGTGGATGAAATCTGGATTACTTTTCCGGATCCGCAGATAAAATACAAAAGAACAAAACACAGAATGACGAATTCTGAGTTCTTGAAATTGTATAAAAAAATCCTTAAAAAAGACGGTGTCGTAAACCTTAAAACCGACAGCGAATTTATGCACGGTTATACGCTTGGACTGCTTCACGGAGAAGGCCATGAAGTTTTGTATGCCAACCATAATGTATACAGAAATGAAGGAAGCCCGGAGGAAGTTACTGCTTTTCAAACATTTTATGAAAAACAATATTTAGAAATTAACAAGGCAATTACGTATATTCGTTTTAAAATTAAAGACTAATTTAATTTTGAAAAACATCTTTTAATCGCTTAAACAACTGAATGGTATATCTTACTCCATTACTTTCAGGCTTTATTGCCGCTGCAATTGGTATTATTCCGCCGGGATTAATCAATATGACGGCAGCCAAAACAAACCTTAAAGAAGGAAAAAAGAATGCTTTATGGTTTGTTATCGGTGCAGTTTTGGTGATTTTTTGTCAGGTTTATGTTGCGGTTTTATTTGCACAGGTAATCGACAATCGTCCAGATGTTGTTACTTTGTTACGTGAAATAGGTTTTGTTATTTTTTCGATTTTAACAATATACTTTTTGTTTATTGCCAAAGAGCCAAAAACCAAAAAGAAATCGAAGATTAAAAAGAGTAGTAAAAAAAGTCGTTTCTTCTTGGGAATCCTGCTTTCTGCACTAAACTTTTTTCCCATTCCGTATTATGTTGTAGTAAGTGTAACTTTGGCGTCTTACAATCTTTTTGTATTTGAAAACAGCATTATTTTCACTTTTGTTTTAGGATCTGTTTTGGGTTCGTTTGCTGTTTTGTACAGTTATATCGCTTTCTTTGGAAAGATAGAAAAGAAAACCGATTACTTAATGCGAAACATGAATACTATTATTGGAAGTATTACAGGGTTAGTTGCCATTGTAACGCTTTTTAATATTTTGAATTATTATTTCGGGTAAAAATTTTATAGGCCACAGATTATACGGATTAAAATGATTTTTTTACTTTGTGGTTAAATGTTTTACACGGATTTATTTAGCATATCTAAAAGGATTTTTTTATTTAATATTAATCTGTTTAAATCTCCAAAATCTGCGGGAAACTTAAATTTTATAGAGAAAGTAAAAAATCCTTGTAATCCGTATAATCTGTGGCAAAAAAAATAATTATGGCTGAGGAAAATTTTTTCGAAAGAGTTTATATCGTTGCCAGACAAATTCCGTTTGGAAGAGTAACTTCTTATGGAGCAATTGCAAAGGCTTTAGGAACTGCACGTTCAGCACGAATGGTGGGCTGGGCAATGAATGCATGCCATAATATGGATGACGTTCCGGCACACAGGGTTGTAAATCAAAAAGGGCTTTTAACTGGAAAACATCATTTTGACGGAACTAATTTAATGCAGCAGCTTTTAGAAAACGAAGGGATTAAAGTAGTAAACAATCAAATCGTCGATTTCGAAAAACACTTTTGGAAACCTGAAGTACAGTATTAAATGTTTCACCATATAAGTTATATAAGTTCATTTTAGAGCTTCCTGCAAGGTTTTAAAAACCTTGCAGGCATAAATTCTTTCAAATAATCTATAATTGGTAACTATAAAAATACCTACAAGGTTTTGGAAACCTTGCAGGAGACCCGAATGAAACTTTTTCAAAATTGAATACTAATACTTTTTAAATGAACTTATATAACTTATATGGTTCATTTTAAATCAAGCAGATTACAAAACTTGTTTTATCTTCATCGGTTTGGTAGCTTAAGTAGCCGCCGTGCGCTTCGATAATGTTTTTAGAAAGCGTAAGTCCAATTCCGGCGCCGTCTTTTCTGGTGGTGAAGAAAGGAAGGAATATTTTGTCCTGAATTTCTGGATCGATTCCTTTTCCGTTATCCGAAATTGAAATGAAAAAGCGATTGTTTTCGGTGTAACTCGAAACATACATTTTCTTTTCGTTTTTCTCTTTTAAAGCATAAACACTATTGGTAATCAAATTAATAATTACCTGTTCCATTTGGTTTTTATCAATCATAATAGAACGTGAACTGTGAATATCGTTTATCAATTCGATACTTTCTGCTTTCAAAATCGGACTCATAATTCGGAGGCAGTCTTCGAAAAGAGCATTTATTGGCGTCATTTGTTTCGTCGGCGTTGGCAGCATGGCGAGTTTACGGTAATTCTCTACAAAAACCTGCAAATGATCGCTTCGATTTATTATAGTCGAAATACTGCTTTTAATGTCGTCAAAATCGTCTTCTTCTAAACTTTCCTGATCGACAATATGGAGTAAATTCTGCGAAAGCGCACGAATTGGCGTCAAGGAATTCATTAATTCATGCGAAATAATTTTCATCAAATTAATCCACGCTTCTTTTTCTTTTTTCTCAATAACACGCTGGATACTGTCTAACAAAATAATAAAATATTCTTTGTTATATGTTTGTGTTCGGGAAGTCTGCAGCATAAAAGTCTGCAGATCCTCCTCTTCTATTTTAATCGAAATTGCCGATTTTAATTCGCTGAAATCTGTTTTTTCAATTTCATTACAAAGTGATGGCAGGTAATTTTTAAGATATTTCCAATGGCTTACTTTTGGAACTTTAAATAAATCAGAGAAACAGTCATTCATCAAAAATATATCCCAATCTTCGTTTTCTCTTTCAAGGATTAACGCTGCGGTGTCAATATTATTTAAAAGCGAACGGTAAATCATTTCTTTTGATGTCTGTTCTTGCTGCTGCACTTTTAAATTTTCATATAAAAGATAGAGGTTTTTAAAATTGTCTTTTTTATTCTCTTCGGGAAAATTGGTAGAAAAATCATTCTGAAGAATCGAAAGCAGTGTTCTGTCGTAAAACTGGAGTTCATTTTTTACATAAAAATACATTTCGGCTAAGAATATAAAAGCAAAAAAGCCAACTAAAAGTGCGTTGTAATAGAACATTTTATAGATTAAAAAAACGCAAATAAAAAAGAGAATCATGACAAACAAGACTCTTACGAACAAGGCGTTATAAAATTTCCAGTTTTTCATTTAATGTTTTTTAGCCACAGATTATTTTTTGCCACAGATTAAAAGGATTAAAAAGATTTTTTTTCAAATCTGTGTGAAACTAAATTTCAAATACAAGAGGAAAATCATTTTAATCCGTGAAATCTGTGGTCCTAATTATTTTAGTTTCACGCAGATTCTACAGATTTAAGCAGATAAAAAAATCTTTTTAATCCTTTTAATCTGTGGCATAAATTATCTTAGTTTTTTAAATCGTATTTTTCAATCCTCCTGTACAAAGCGGCTCTTGATAATCCTAATTCTTCGGCAGTTTTTGAGATGTTTCCGTGATGTTTAAAAAGTGCTTTCTCGATTGCTGTTTTTTCCATTTCAGATAATGGATTATCATCATTTTCCTGAATTTCTTCAAAATCCAGAATATCTAAATCGGTTACAGAAATGGTATTGTTTTCGGCTAAAATAAGAGCGCGTTCAATTTTATTTTCCATTTCACGAACATTTCCTTTCCATGGATATTTTTCTAAATATGGTGCAGCATTTTCTTCAAAACGCCAGTTTTCCTGATTGTATTTTTCGGCAATACTTTCTAAAATAAAATTAGCCATCGGAACAATATCATCTTTTCGTTCCCGAAGCGACGGCAGATTTATTTCCATCGTATTAATTCTATAAAGCAAATCTTCTCTAAAGGTTTTACTTTTTACCTCAGCTTTGATATCGTTATTTGTTGCCGAAATTATTCTGACATTTAAAGGTCTTGCTTTGCTTTCTCCCAAGCGTGTAACGGTTTTAGTCTGCAAAACGTGCAATAATTTTGATTGCAGATGAAGCGGAATATTCCCAATTTCATCCAGAAAAATGGTTCCGTTTTGCGCCATTTCAAATCTTCCGGGCGTATCGGTTTTGGCATCTGTAAAAGCGCCTTTTGCGTATCCAAAAAGTTCGCTTTCGAATAAATTATCACTTAAGGAGCCTAAATCTACATGAATAAAAGGTTCTTTTTTTCTGGCTGAATTTTGGTGGATAAACTCCGCAAAAACATATTTTCCGGTTCCGTTTTCTCCTAAAATCAAAACGTTTGCATCTGTTTTGGCTACTTTCTCTGCAATAGAATAAGCTTGTTTTATTTTTTGAGATGTGCCTACAAAATACCGTTTCTCTGTTTTTTCAACAACTTGTTTTTTGCTGTTTTTTCGGCTTTCGGCGACAGCCTTATCAATTATTTCGAGTAATTTTTCGTTGTGCCAGGGTTTTAAAACATAATCAAAAGCGCCAATTTTTATTCCTTCAACAGCTGTATCAATTTTCCCGAAAGCGGTCATCAAAATCACAATTGTGTTTGGTGAAAGTGTTTTTATTTCTTTGAGCCAATGAATTCCTTCTCGTCCATCTTCAAAACCAATTCTATAATTCATATCCAGCAAAACAACATTTATTTCATTTTCACTCAAAATTGAAATGATTTTTTTAGGGCTGTTTGTCGTAAAAATCGTTTCAAAATGTTTTTTGAGAATCATTTTTGCCGAAAAAAGAATTTCTTCCTGATCGTCAACAACTAATATTTGGGCTTGTTTTTTTCTCATGCTGTATTTTTTCGTCCGATTTTGAACGGTCAACTGTTCATTATCGAACACTCTTTTTTTGGATGTTTTTTAAAGCCTCTTTAAAATCAGGGCTTTGCAAAAAATAAATTTTATGGCACAGAATTTACCTATTGATTATCAGTAAATTATTTAAAAAATGGACACGATAATTCCTCGTAAAAATAGAAAATTTAGATATCTCACAATAGCAATTGTAGTTTTTTTAGTTTTGGCTGCAATTCTCTTTTTTTCTTTTAATTCAAAAAGAAGTTTAAATGTAAAAGCAGAGGAACTTTCGATACATAAAGTTGAAAAAGCTTTTTTTGAAGATTTTGTGGTTTTCCAGGCAAAAGTTGAGCCGTTAAATGTAATGCTTGTAAACGTTACAGAAGGAGGATCTGTAAAAGAGATTTTTGTAGAAAACGGTGTAATGGTTACAAAAGGGCAATCGCTGGCTCGTTTGTACAACCCGAATACTGAATTGAATTATTTGACTCAGGAAACAGCAATTATCGAACAGATCAACAATTTGAATACAGGAAAACTAAACATTAGAAATCAGGAATTGAATTTGACCAAAGATTTAGTTTTAATTGAACACGATTATAACGACGCCAAAAGGTTATATGATTTGAATGCAAAATTGTTTGCCAAAGATGTGATTTCAAAAAACGACTGGAATACTTTTAAGGAAAGTCTTCGTTTTCAGGAAGAGCGTAAAAAAACGATTCAGCAAAGTATTCAAAAGGAAAAACAATCGAATCAATTGCAGATTTCTCAAATTAACCGTTCGATTCAAACGATGGAAAAAAGCTTGGATATTTTAAGAAATAACAAAAAGAATTTCTTGATTACTGCTCCAGAATCTGGCCGATTGACTTCTTTTGAACCTGTTTTAGGAAAAACGTTTCAGGCTGGGGAAAGCATCGGGAAAATTGATTCTAAAAAAGGATATAAATTATCTGCCGATGTTGATGAGTTTTATTTAGAGAAAATTCGCGAAGGTTTAAAAGGCCAGGTTGAATTTAAAGGAAAAACACTTGAAGTTGTGGTTACTAAAGTAATTCCGGAAGTTAAAAACGGGCATTTTATTGTAGAATTAGCTTTTACTTCTAAAGAAGATATTGCTTTACAAGACGGTTTAAGTTTTGGAGTTAAATTGATTTTATCTGAGAAAAACAAAATACTGGTAGTACAAAAAGGAAGCTTTAACCAGGAAACTGCAGGGAAATGGATTTTTGTAGTAAAAGGAAATAAAGCCGAAAGAAGAAATATAAAATTAGGAAGAGAAAATCCTTCGTATTATGAAGTTCTGGAAGGTTTGAAAGAAGGTGAATCTGTGATTATTTCTTCTTATTCAGATTATAAGGATATTGAGGAACTTTCGATTCAGTCGCAGTAATTTTTAAGTAATCAGTGTTCAGGTTTTTAGTGTTCAGATTTTAGTGTTCAGTCGCGGTTTAATAAAAAAAGTCTGCCACGAATTTGCACTAATTATTATAAGCATTACGAAAAATATTCATTCGTGAAAATTCGTGAAATTCGTGGCGAAACAAAAAATATAAAAACATCAATCATCAATCAAAAAACTTAATTAATAACTAATCTTTAAAATATGATAACGATACAAAATTTAACCAAAGTATTTAGAACCGAAGAAGTTGAAACTGCTGCTTTAAGCGGTATTAATGTAGAAATTAAAAAAGGAGATTTTTTAACGATTATGGGGCCTTCCGGTTGTGGGAAATCTACTTTACTAAATATTATCGGACTTTTAGACAGCGCTACTGACGGGAGTTACAAATTGCTGAATCAGGAAATGATTAACTTAAAAGAGAAAGGAAGAGCTGCTGTTCGTAAAGAAAACATTGGTTTTATTTTTCAAAACTTCAACTTGATCGATGAGCTTTCAGTTTATGATAATATCGAACTGCCTTTGCTTTATAACAATGTAAAAGCATCAGACAGAAAACAAAAAATTGAGGCTATTGCTGAGAAATTAAATATTTCGCACCGATTGAAGCATTTTCCGCAGCAGCTTTCGGGAGGTCAGCAGCAAAGGGTTGCGGTTGCAAGAGCTTTGGTTAATGATCCGAAAATTATTCTGGCCGATGAGCCAACAGGAAATCTGGACAGTAAAAACGGTAATGAGGTAATGGAACTTTTAACTGATTTACATGCTAAAGGTGCTACAATTTTGATGGTTACCCACTCTGATTATGATGCTTCTTTTTCGCAAAGAACGATTCATATGAAAGACGGTGTTATATTCTCTGAAAAACTAAATCAGAGAAATGTTGATGTTTTTATGGACGCTAAATAATCGAAAAAATGATAAAATTTGTTATTACTGCAATCTTAGTTCTGGTGGGATTTGTTTGCAAAATTTTTACTCTTCTATAAAAGGCAAAACCAGCCTTTAGACCAAAAAATAACTAACGTAATTATAAAACTTATACCATGATTTTTAACTGGTTTAAAATATTTATTTATCATTTAAGGCAAAGCAAATTGTTTTCGCTTTTAAATGTTTTAGGATTAAGCATTGGGGCTGCCAGCGTGATTTTTGCCATTTTATACTGGAATAATGAACACGCTTACGATCAATGGAATCCTGAAAAGGAAAACACGTATCAGGTTCTAAACAAAATTGGAATGACTGGCAATACATGGGCATCAAATTCAATACCCTTTGGAGAAACCTGTAAAGCTACAATTCCTGAAATTGAATCTATTTGTTTTTTTAACAATACCTGGTATGACAACGCGCCAATAAAATACGGGAATAAAAAATTAATGGCTGATAAAATCACAGTTGCTGATAATGGTTTTTTTGATGTTTTTCCGTTTCCGATTATACAAGGTGCTAAAACCAATATTTTAAAAGAAGATAGCAGCGTTGCTATATCTGAAGAAGCTGCAAAATTACTTTTTAAGGATGAAGACCCAATTGGTAAATCAATTAATTATAACACTAAATATTATACTGTAAAGGCTGTTTATCGTTTAATGAGACCATCATCTATTGAGCCTAATTACGTTTTTGGCGGTGTTAGACGTGAAGGTGACAAAACAAGTTGGGGAAATTTCAATTATGGGCTTATGGTAAAAGCCAAAAAAGGAACAGATCCTGCTGTTCTTTTAAAGAAAATGCAAAATGTAAATTTTGTCAACAGAACATTAAAAGATGCGAAAGAAAGTGGTCAGACAGTTGAAAAATTCCTTAAGGAAAATGGCGAAACAATTGTTATAATCGATCAATTAAAAACGGCTCGTTTACATGGAACAAAATCTTCGCAAGGAATTAATTTTCCTGAAGGTAAAGGCAATTTGCAATTGCTTTATATCATGGTTGGTTTGTCCATTTTAATCTTGGTTTTATCATTAGTAAATTATATTAATCTCGCAACAGCATCGGCTATAAAAAGAGCTAAAGAAGTGGGTGTCCGCAAAATTGTAGGTGCCAGTAAAGGTCAGATTATTTCTCAATTTATTTTTGAAACTGCGATAATTGTTGCTCTTGCTATAATTTTTGCTTTAGCAATTGTAGAACTTTCTCTGCCTTATTACAACACTTTTTTGAAGAAAACTTTGACTATGAATGGCAGCGAATTTTACCTGCAGCTCATTTTGATTTTTGGATTAGTAATCATTCTTGCGGGTATATTCCCTGCCATTTATATCTCTAATTTTGAAACATTAAAAGTTTTAAAAGGTAATTTCTCCAGAAGCAAAAGCGGAATCTGGATTCGAAATTCGATGCTTATTTTTCAGTTTGGTATTGCTGCATTTTTTATCATTGGTGCTTTGATTGTAAATTCTCAGGTAGACTATATGATGAAGAAAGATCTTGGTTTTAGCGGTGATCAGGTAATTAGAATTCCTTTTAATTATCCTGAACGCAAACAAAGAACAGATAAATATCTTGCCATGAAGCAGGAAATCCTTAAAATATCTGGCGTTCAAAATATCTCTACTTTCGCCGGAACTTTTGGAAACAGTACAAACTCAAGTTCAGGATTTAATCATAATGGTATTATGGTTCAGCCCAGAAATGTTGAAATGGATTTTGGTTTTCTTGAAATGATGAAGATTAAAATTGTTCAGGGTCGTGATTTGTCACCGCAATTTGCATCAGACACGGTTAGTAATATGCTGATAAATGAAACCCTGGTTAAAACTTTAAACCTAAAAAATCCAATAAATACGGTTATAACATCTGGGTTTGGAGACGAAAAGCAAGGAAATTTGAAATTAAAAATCGTGGGGGTTGTAAAAGATTTTCATATTACTGGATTGCAGGATAAGGTACCGCCAATGGTTTTTGTCAATCTTAAAACTTTAAAATGGAACAATTTTAATAATGTTTATTTAAAAGTTTCTCCAAATAATTTATCTGAAACATTAGATAAATTAAAAATATATTGGGAGAAAAATGTAAACCCTGATTATCCTTTTGATTATGAATTTGTAAACAAAGGATTTGCAAAAACTTATGAGCAGCAAGTCAAACAAAAAGATTTATTTTTTATCCTGAATCTGGTTGTTATTACAATTGCCATTTTTGGATTGTTTGCTTTGGCATCATTTTCGATGGAGAGAAGATTAAAGGAAATCGCAATTAGAAAAACGCTTGGTGCAGAAACAGATGTTTTATTGAAAGAATTATCCAAACAATACATTATTTTCTGTTTTACAGGATTTGCAATTGGTATTGTTCCGGCTTATATTTTATTGCAGAAATGGCTGGAAGATTTTGCTTTCAGAATCAATGTTTCCACCGTTCCTTTTAGTATTGCACTTGTTTCGCTGTTAGTTCTTACTTTGCTGATTGTTTTGGCAAAAGCGTATCAGGTTACTAAAATAGACGTTCTAAAATATTTAAAATACGAATAAGCTTGTAGACCATTTTTTTAAAGAATCCCCGTCAGATATGAGAATCTTGACGGGGATTTGTTTTTATTTTAATGCAACAGAATCCGAATAGAGCAGTTTATCTAAACGTTTATCGCGATCATAAACATCTGGATAAAAACCAATTTCTCCGTCATCGTTTACCCAGGCGGTAAAATATCCTATATAAATCGGGATTTTATTTTTGAGCATGCAAGTAGTTTCTTTTTCTCCACTCATCGCCTGGTTAATTTTATCAACCGGCCAGTCAGGATCATCTTTTAAGATCTCAATTGCCAGTTGTTTGGCTTCTTTTACATTAATACAGCCGTGGCTGAAAATACGTTTTTCAAATTCAAATAAACTTTTTGCAGGTGTGTCGTGCAGGTAAATATCATTTGGATTTGGAAACAAAAACTTGACTAATCCCAAAGAATTTTCCGGGCCTGGTTTTTGTCTTACATGGCCTCCATTCCATTCCATATTATGATCTGCGAGATAGTTTTTATCCTCGGCCATTTTTAACTTTAGTTCATTTTGAATAATGCTTGTTGGAACATACCAATACGGGCTAAAAACAATTCGGTCGATATTACCGCTAAAAATCACCGTTTCGGTCATACGTGTCCCTACAAAAACATCAGACACCAAATCATATTTTCCATTCTTTACATAAACCAATCTAAACGACGGAATATTTACCATTACATATTCATCAGCTTTTGCCAGTTTTGTTGGAATCCATCTGCAGCGCTCCATATTCAGCATAATAGTGCGGATTCGGTTTCCAATTGGTTCGTTCATCTGGTCGATTTGTTCTTTTGTAAAAGTATAATTCAGTTTAAGTCCGTATCGTTTTTTGTATTTTAAAACGGCGTCCATCATTTCCTGATCATAATATTGGCTTTTAGAATCTTCTTTTAAATCGCCAACCACAAACAAACGTTCTCTTATTTGCTGGATAACTTTTCCGCTGTCAAGAGGTTTTAACTCTTTGAAATTTGCTTCGTCAATCGCTATTTTTTTCCAAAGGCCCTTTTTTTCAATATTTCGATATCTTTGTAATACATCCTGAAGTTTATAATATTGGCTGAAAAGAAGGTTTTCATCCTTATTCAATCGACTTGGATCACCCATTAAGGAGTCTAAAATTCGATCATACGAAATTGTTTTGGTTGGAAGATACCAGCCAATTTTTTTCAAAGTCTGTGCATCTACGCCAGAATATACATTACTTGCATAAAATACATACATATTAGACAACAGCAGTTCTATATCAATCTGTGGAAGTTTATTAGAAACATTTTCATTAAAAACATCATCGACCAAGTTCATATAAGGCATTTCGGCGTCTATGCCTTGTTCTTCCAACAGACTTACTTTATGATATAATAAAGCCCCAAATTCGCTGACACTTTTATCATCATACCAAATCGTATTATAATCTTTCTTTTTATAAAGATCTTCTACATCTTTTTGATATTTTTTCAGCTTGGGGTACTTCGCATAAAAGCTGTTTATTGAAGCGGCATCAATTGTACCTAAAACAAACTTGTTTTTAAATTTAAAAACGTTTTCAAGTTTTGAATTTTCATTTTTAATGTTCGGAGTATGGCTTGCCGCATTAATAGAAAACATTAAAAAGCTACAAGCAATAATTACAGAAAGGGAAGTAAAATTTCGCATATTTTTAAAGTTTAAATTTTTAAAATAAAAATCGTTTCAAAAAATATCGAAAACTCATAAAGAAGCTCCAAAAATAAGTTTTCATACTTTTTTGTACTGTTTGGAAATCTTAGATTTAAGGCACTCAAATTTAATCAAGATAATCGACAATTCTTATATTTATTATCATAAATTTCATACATTTTTAAACAAATCTTATTTTAAAAAAATCATAACAAAAAAAGATTTCAAAACATCTCAATCTTATTTCGATACTTTTAAAATTTTGTATTCATCATTTTGACTAATCTCAATATCAATAAATACAATTTAAAAAAGTTCAAATCCGAACTTAATCTGTTATCTTTGCAGTCTGAAATCAGTTTAAATTAATATAGAATTTTAAATCGATTTCTTTCCATACATAATAGTACAATAAAATGAAATTAGATAGAAAAGAAATTCTTAAAGCTTTAGAAACAATCACTATAGCGGGAGAAGGAAAAAATATGGTCGAAAGCGGTGCGGTTGCTAACGTACTTACTTTTGGCGACGAAGTTGTAGTCGATTTAGTATTGCACACGCCAGCCATGCATATCAAAAAAAGGGCTGAGGATGATATTAAAAAAACGATTCACGAATTAATATCTGCTGATGCAAAAATTAAAGTAAATATTAAAGTAGAAACTCCTGAAAAAGTCGAAATTAAAGGTCGTGCAATTCCGGGAATCAAAAATATTATCGCCGTTGCTTCCGGAAAAGGAGGAGTTGGAAAATCGACTGTTACTGCAAATCTTGCCGTTACGCTTGCAAAAATGGGTTTTAAAGTTGGAGTTTTAGATGCCGATATTTACGGTCCTTCGATGCCGATTATGTTTGATGTTGAAAATGAAAAACCGGTTTCAATTACAATTGACGGAAAATCGAAAATGAAACCAATCGAAAGTTATGAAATTAAAATGCTTTCTATTGGATTTTTTACAGCACCAAGCCAGGCAGTAATCTGGAGAGGACCAATGGCTGCAAAAGCATTAAACCAGATGATTTTTGATGCAGACTGGGGAGAATTAGATTTTATGCTTCTTGATTTACCTCCGGGAACCGGAGATATTCACCTTTCTATCATGCAGTCTTTACCAATTACGGGAGCTGTTGTAGTAAGTACACCACAGGCTGTGGCTCTTGCCGATGCTAAAAAAGGAGTTTCGATGTTTATGCAGGATAATATTAATGTTCCTGTTTTGGGAATCATCGAAAACATGGCTTATTTTACGCCTGAAGAACTGCCAAATAATAAATATTATATCTTTGGACAAGAAGGAGCAAAAAATCTTGCTGCAGATTTAAATGTTCCGTTTTTAGGAGAAGTTCCAATTGTACAGTCTATTCGTGAAGCAGGCGATTACGGACGTCCTGCTGCTTTGCAGACAGCATCACCTATTGAAGCCGTTTTTGAAGAAATCACCAGAAACGTAGTTCAGGAAGTAGTAAACAGAAACGAAAGCCTTCCTGCTACTGAAGCAATTAAAATTACAACCATGGCAGGATGTTCTGCAGTAAAAAAGAACTAGATAATGAGATAATACGACAATTAGATAATTATCTAATTGACACATTTTCACAATTGACACATTAATTATGACAACAGAAGAATTAACAAATAATGTTTTATTGGCCTTAGACGAAATCAGGCCATTCTTAAAGTCTGACGGCGGAGATATTTCGCTAATCTCTATAGATGACGATAAACATGTAAAAGTTCGTCTTGAGGGTGCTTGCATAAGCTGCAGCGTAAATCAAATGACACTTAAAGCCGGAGTAGAAACAACTATAAAAAAATATGCACCGCAAATTGAGACTGTGGTAAATATTATGTAATAAAAAGGATATTTATCGTCCTGTTTTGTTTTACTGAATTAACAAGAATAATAGGCTTTAAGTGTTAATGTTTGTAAAATATCAATAAATCAGCTTTATTATTGCTGTTTTTTGAGGATTTCATAAAAAACAATGTAAAGATTTAAGAGTTTTAGTTAACTATTTGTTGCATTTTTAACTTAAATTTGTGACATAACCCTTAATCTTATATTTTATGAAGAAATTTTACGTTCTATTTTTATTAATGCTTTTTGCGTCAGGCATTTATGCGCAAAATAAAACAATTGTTGTTGACAAAGCATGGATAAGCGAAGCTGAAGAATGGTCAGATTTTACGTACGCTGGAAAAATTGTATTTTCAATTAACCCTGCTGATGTACCTGGAACTTTAAGTATTGGAAATTATGATTTCTTATACGATTTTGTCGATGGAAAAGGAAAATTTGCAAACAAAGCAACCTACAGTTCCGCTCAGTTTTTGAATCCAAGAAAGGTTTCTGCAACAACAGATAAACAAGGAGTTTTAAACTCTACTTACGAAGGCACATTAACTTTTCAATCTGATAGAGATTATTATTCAGTAGTTGCAATTATTACTATTCTTGAAAAAAACGATAGTATTTTAGGCGTAAAAATGCGTCTTAAAGAAAGCAATGGAAAAGAATACGCATTTAGTACAAAACCTGCAAGTTAGTATAAATAAAGGATTTTTTCACGTTATAAAATCCTATCATAAAATTCCCATAATAAATGGATGTATTAATAAAAATTAAAGATCGAGAAGGAGTTATACACGAATTACAGGCTCCGACTGATATGGCAATGAATATAATGGAGTTATGCAAAGCATACGAACTTCCTGTTGAAGGAACCTGTGGAGGAATGGCAATGTGTGCCTCCTGCCAGTGTTATGTTCTAAATGATATTGCATTACCAGAAATGGGAGATGAAGAAGAGGCTATGCTTTCGGAAGCGTTTTATGTTAAATCTAATAGCCGTTTAGGCTGTCAGATCCCAATTACTGAAGAATTAGAAGGACTCGAATTAGAACTGGCTCCGGAATATTAAAAAATACAAAAGCGAGAATCAAATTGGTTCTCGCTTTTTTTTATCGTTACGATTTAAACCCTACAGGGTTTTAAAACCTGTAGGGTTTCTGTTTACAATACACAAATAGAAGGCATCAAAAAAGCCGTAATTACATTGCTGCAATTACGGCTTTTTCTTTATAACAATTTTCTTTAATCTCTAGTTATACCAAACCTGCTGCGATTAAATATTCAGCAATTTGAATTGTATTTGTTGCTGCGCCTTTTCTTAAGTTATCAGCAACTATCCACATGTTTAATGTATTTGGCTGGCTCTCGTCACGACGAATTCTTCCAACAAAAACATCATTTTTACCTTCTGCATATAATGGCATTGGGTAAGTGAATGTATCTAAATTATCCTGTACCACTACTCCATCAGTATTGTGTAAAATTTCGCGAACTTCGTTTACATCAAAATCATTTGTAAACTCAACATTTACTGCTTCACTGTGTCCACCAACAACCGGTACACGAACTGCAGTAGCTGTAACTCTAATTATATTATCACCAAGAATTTTTTGAGTTTCACGCACTAATTTCATTTCTTCTTTAGTGTATCCGTTATCTTCAAAACTATCGCAGTGCGGGATTGCATTTCTATGAATTGGATATTTGTAAGCCATATCGCCCTGAATTCCTGCATACTCATTTTCTAATTGTTTCACTGCTTTTACACCAGTTCCTGTGATAGATTGGTAAGTAGAAACAATGATTCTTTTAATGTTGTATTTTTTATGTAAAGGAGCCAAAGCCAATACCATTTGAATAGTAGAGCAGTTTGGGTTTGCAATAATTTTATCTTCTTTTGTTAATACAGATGCATTGATTTCTGGAACTACTAATTTCTTAGTTGGATCCATTCTCCATGCCGATGAGTTGTCGATAACAGTTGTTCCGGCTGCAGCAAATTTTGGAGCCCATTCTAATGAAGTATCTCCACCTGCAGAGAAAACTGCGATATCTGCTTTCATATCTACAGCAGTCTGCATTCCAACAACTTTATATTTTGTCCCTTTAAATTCAATTTCTTTTCCAATTGATTTTTCAGATGCAACAGGAATTAATTCTGTAACAGGAAAATTTCTTTCTGCTAAAACTTTAAGCATTATCTCGCCAACCATTCCGGTAGCACCTACAACCGCTATTCTCATTTTTATATTTTTAATATCAATTAATCTAATTTACTCTGCAAAAATAGTTATAATAAAAACGAAAACAACATGCTTCACAAAAAATAACAAAATGTTACAAATTAAACAATTCATTAAAAAAAACCGCTCCAATCAAGAAGCGGTTAAGTTAGAATTAGTGCAGCGGTATATTTTTATTTATTTTTTAATAAATCTCTAATTTGTGTAAGCAATTCTTCTTGTGTCGGTCCTGCTGGCGGCGGCGGTGCAGCACCTTTCTTTTTTGCATGGTTTATTGCTTTAATTATCAGAAACAAAACAAAAGCAACAATTATAAAGTTAATTACTGCCGAAACAAACAAACCGTACTTAACACCCCCAAATGCTGTTAGTTCTTCGATAGTTGATAAATGTGCAGCATCTAAAGCCGGTTTTAATAGCAGTGGTGTAATAACATCTTCTATAAATGAGCTCACAATTTTACCAAAAGCAGCTCCAATAATCACACCGACAGCCAGATCAACAACGTTGCCTTTCATTGCAAATTCCTTAAATTCTGAAAAAAATCCCATAATTGACTTGTTTATATTTATAAATAATTTAATACGAAAATACGCAAATTACCTGAAAGTTTCTTAAATCTACCTAAAAAATACTCGTTTCACACGCTGCGAAATACTCGTCATAATCTCATACGGAATGGTTTTTAAAGCATCGGCCATTTCAATAACTGTTGGGCTTTCGCCAAAAATAATTACCGAATCGCCTTCTTTGCAGTCGATATGACTTACATCAACCATTAACATATCCATACAGACGCTTCCTACGATATAGGCTTTTTGATTTTTAATGGTTACAAAACCAACCTGATTGCCCCATAATCTCGAAATTCCATCTGCATATCCAATTGGAATTGTGGCAATTTTTGTTTCTCTTTCGGCCATGAAACGACGCCCGTAACCTACGCTGTCGCCTACTGGAATGGTACGAACCTGCGAAATAATTGATTTTAACGTGCCTACATTTTCCAGATATTTTTGTTCTAGCGGGTCATTGGAAACGCCATATAAACCAATTCCCAAACGAACCATATTATATTGTGCATCTGGGAAATTGCTGATTCCGGAAGTATTTAAAATATGACGAATTGGTTTTATATTTAATTCCATCATTAATTTTGAAGATAATTTCTCGAATAAATTAATCTGCGAAATGACAAAATCATAATGGTTCAAATCGTCGCTCGTCGCCAAATGCGATAAAATACTCTGAACACGAACGGTCGAATTTCCTTTTAAGGTTGCAATCAATTCATCTATAGTATCATCTTCAAACCCCAAACGATGCATTCCTGTATCGAGTTTTATATGAATAGGAAAATCTTTCAAATTCTTTTCTCTGGCAATTTTCAAAAAGGCATTTAATCCTTTTATACTGTAAATTTCAGGTTCTAATTTATATTGAATGATGGACGGAAAACTGGTCGATTCTGGATTTAAAACCATAATTGGCAGTTTGATTCCACCGTTTTTCAGCGAAATTCCTTCATCGGCGAAAGCCACACCTAAATAATTAACCTTATTATGTTCGAGTAATTTTGCAATTTCAAGTCCGCCGTTTCCGTAACCAAAAGCTTTAACCATTACCATGATTTTTACATCATCGGCCAGTTTTGATTTAAAGTAATTTAAATTATGATTTATGGCATCAAGGTTAATTTCAAGAACCGTTTCATGTGTTTTTTCTTCAAGCAGCGAAACTATTTCCTCAAACTGAAATGATCGTGCACCTTTTATTAAAATAGTTTCGTTATTGAAATTCAGGTCCTCGACTGCATCAATAAATTCGGCAGTATTTTGAAACATGGTACTGTTTGGAAACTTGGCTGCAAAAGATGAAATAGTTGCCCCGACACCAATTATGCGATTGATTTTATTATCTGAAATTAACTGAGCAACTTTTGAATAGAGTTCTTCATTTGAAAATCCGCTTTGAAAAATATCCGACAAAATAACCGTTTTTGAAGCGTTCTTTTTTTGGCTTTCCAGAAAATCCAAAGCAATTTTCAGCGATTGAAAATCTGAGCTGTAACTATCATCAATTAAGCTGCAATTGTTGATTCCGTTTTTAACTTCAAGACGCATTTCAACCGGATAAAGTAATTGCACCCGATTTTGAATAACCTCGAAATCATAATTAAAATACAGTAAAACCAATAAACATGAAATAGTATTTTCTATAGAAGCCGAATCACTAAACGGAATTTCTAAATTGAAAATTTCCTCTTTATATTGATATTTAATGGTTGTCGAATCGCTTTTGGTTTCTTTTTTCAAAATAAAAACATCTGCAGAAGCATCTGTAAAACTCCATGAAAATAAAGTTCTGTTCTCTAGTGGATATTTAACAGAAAAATCTAAAAGACATTGGTCTACCAATTCATTTTTTTGATAAATAATTACTGCTGATTTTTTGAAAAACAATAATTTTTCTTTGATTTTATGATTCAGATTTTCAAAACCTTCATCATGCGCAGAACCTATACTGGTTAAAACACCAATATTTGGTTTGATGATTTTTTCAAGGTTAACCATTTCGTTTACCGTCGAAATCCCGGCTTCGAAAATTCCTAAATTATGTTTCTCATTTATGGCAATCACAGAAAGCGGAACGCCAACTTGTGAATTGTAACTTTTTGGGCTTCGGATAATATTATAATCCGGACTCAGCAGGAAATTAAGCCATTCTTTTACGATGGTTTTTCCGTTGCTTCCCGTTAAACCAATTATTGGAAAATCAAATAAATCACGATGATAACCTGCGAGTTCCTGAAGTGCTTTGCGAGTATTTTTTACCACGAAAAAATTCGCTTTTCCTTTTACATTTTCGGGAATATACTGAACGACAAAGTTCTGAACGCCTTTTTCTATCAATTCTGAAATGTACAAATGAGCATCATTGTTAACCCCAGAAAGGGCAATAAACAATGTTTTAGACCCGTTTTGTAAAGAACGGCTGTCGATCGAAATATGATCAACAAAAATATCAGATTCCGAACCTATCCATTTGGCGTTAAAAACCGAAATAAGGCTTTTTAAATTTATGCTCATTTAGAAATTTCTTTTTGTCAAATTTAAAAAAAGGTTTGCCGCGAATTACATTAATTTCCACGAATTATTTTTTTATTTTTTTGTCACAGATTAAAAAGATTCTCACAGATTAGAAATCCTTTTAATCTTTTTAATCTGTGGCAAAACTTTCCGCATATTTTAAAATAAATTCGTAGAAATTAGTGCAATTCGAGGCGAGAAAAACTAAATATTCGTGGCAAAAAACATTAATTCCTTATATTTGTTCAATACCACAAAATAATACGTTTTGAAAAAAATACTTCCGATATTCTCCTATATACTTCATCCGATTTTTATATCGATGTATGCAGCACTATTATACCTTTATTGTAAAGAAGATATTTTTACAATGCAGGAAAAATATTTTGTTCTGTTTCAAATTTTAGTCATTACAATTATAGTTCCCGTTTTATTTTTTATGCTGCTTCGTTCTACCGGACACGTAAAATCGATGATGCTTCCAGAAAACTCTCAACGCCGAATTCCTCTTATTTTACAGTGCTTTTTATATATTTTATTAGTAAAAAGAAGTATCGTAATTACGCGTTATCCTGAACTTCATTTCTTTTTTCTGGGTGCGCTGTTTAGTACAATATTAGCATTGGTCTGTTCGCTTTTTAAAATTAAAGCCAGTCTGCACATGACAGCTCTTACAGGATTTACAATTTTTGCAATTGGATTAAATATTCATTTACAAATGCACAATCCGTATTGGGGCGCATTGTTAATTTTATTGTCTGGAATTGTGGCTTCATCACGATTAGAAATGGATGCTCATACGCCAAAAGAAATATTGATTGGGTTATTAATTGGCGTTTTACCTCAGGTATTATTTTTGTATTTGTGGTTATAAAATATAAAATATTAATCCTGCATTGAGCGTTTTCATGGTAACTTTTTCTCCGCTTAATGTTGTAACGCCATCTTTAAATAACGGACTCAAACCATAATACAAATAAACATTCCAGGTGTTGTAACCTGCAGAAATATATGGACCGTATTGGAATTTATTAATAGCGTCATTATTGTTTATTCGATATGTGTTTTCGCCATCGTCTAAAACTGAAGTATTAGAGAATATATAACTCAATTTTACTCCGCCGTAAATTCTCCAGAATTTGGTACTTTCATAAGTAGAATTACGCCATCTAAATTCTATCGGAAACTCTACAGAGTATTGTTTGTACCGATTTGAAGCAATATCTCCTGCATCTACAACATTATAAACTATTGCTCCGGTCCCATCTTTTGAAATACCAAAATTCTGATAGTAATTTTGATAACTAAACCCTAAACCAGCTGCAATTGCAACTGTTCTCGATTTATTAATTGGCATATCGCGTAAAAACCCGCCCGAAAGTCCAAGGGAAAATTTGTTTTGTTTGAATTTTTGAGGGATATCCGTAAACATATTATAGGTAACAGAAAAATAAAACTGGTCTTCTCTATACAAAGAATCTATTTTAACTATAGGTTTTATTTCTGCTTTGACATCTTCTTGCGAAAAAGCATTAAAAAATGAAACTAAAAACAAACAGCTAAAAAGAAATCGCATATAATTTTTTGAATTTAAAAGAGGTTTTACAAAATAAACGCTCAATAGAATCAATTTATTTCACTTACAAATATAATATAATGATAGTTCAGGAAGCGATTAGAAAGCAATTATTCTGTTTTTGACTAATAATAATTGTGTTTGCTGAACTTTTTTCAAATAATCTGCAACAGAATTCAAAAAATGAATTTGTATTTATACGATCTTTTATACCTTTGTTGTGTATGAAGAAAAAACAGCTCATATTAAGTTTTTCATTTGCTGTAACAATATTGTTCTCGATATTGTTTCAGTCCATACACAGTTATGAGCATATTGTAAAACAGCTTTCAGAAAAGCAGTGCCATCACGATTATAATGATCCGAGCGGTGAAATAACGCATCAGCACCATAATTACGATTTATGTTACGTTTGTAATTTTGCTTTTGGAAGTTACATTGTCCCGGAAAGTTTTTCTATTAAATTTAATTCTTTTGACAGCGAGATTCCTTATTTTTTCCCGCTTTTAGAAAAGGTTTTTTCTATTTCAAAAACTTCGTATTTATTACGAGGTCCTCCTGCAGCTTTAGTTTCTTAATAATTCAACATCTCTTTTTTTAAAATCTAAATTCAAAAACAACTTTGAGTTTCCTGATCCTGTTTATTAAATTAGGATTAGAATGCAGTACTGTTAGTTTAATTTTCATTTAAAAAAAGAAAATCCATTTAACTATAGCAAAATTTTCAAATGAAAAAATTAATAATTGCCCTTGTTTTAGGGTTTTCGGGCTTACTTTCTGCCCAGAATTCGGTTTCAGGAACAGTAACTGACAATCAAAATCAACCTTTACCTGGCGTTTCTGTTTACGCTTCAGAATTGCATAAAGGAACAACAACTGATGTAAACGGAAAATATGAATTAAACAATCTTCCAAACGGAAATCTTCGTCTGTCTTTTTCTTATGTTGGATATGCCACTCAAAATAAAAATATCACCAAATTAGTAAAACAAAATACTGTTGATGTAACGCTCGAAGAATCGATTTTAGAAATGGATGAAGTTGTGGTTTCTACTCCTTTCAACAAACTGCAATCGCAAAACGTAATGAAAATTGAGCATGAAAGCATTAAATCTTTACAGCAAAAAGGAACTTCGACTTTAATCGAAGGTTTGGCTACAATTCCCGGAGTTTCGCAGATTTCTACCGGAACTTCTATTGGGAAGCCGGTAATTCGCGGATTGAGCGGTAACCGTGTTTTAGTGTATTCTCAAGGTGTTCGTATCGAAAACCAGCAGTTTGGAGATGAGCATGGTTTAGGCTTAAACGATGCCGGAATTGAAAGTGTCGAAGTTATTAAAGGCCCTGCATCGCTATTGTACGGTTCTGACGCTTTAGGAGGAGTTTTATACTTTAATCCTGAAAAATTTGCTGATGCCGGTACTTTTAAAGCTAATTTCAGTCAAAAATATTTTACGAATACAGAAGGAAGTAATTCTTCTATTGGATTAAAAACATCTACTGATAACTGGAAATTTCTGGCCCGTGGAAGTTACAACACACATTCTGATTACAAAATTTCCGGTGGCGACCGCGTAACAAATTCTCGTTATAATGAAACTGATTTTAAAACCGGAATTGGTTACAGCAACTCTAGTTTTTCAAGTGTTTTAAGATACAATTACAATAAGCTGGATATTGGAATGCCTGAAGATGGAATTGCAGAACAATCTTCAAGCAAAGACACACAGTTCCCTAGGCAGGGAATTTTTAATCATTTATTGAGTTTAAACAATGTGATCTTTTTTGAAAACTCAAAACTTGATGTTGATTTAGGTTATATTTCAAATGACAGAAGTGAGTTTGAAGACAGCAATGATCCTTCACTCCACATGAGATTAAATACTTTGAATTACAACTTAAAATATCACTTTCCTAAATTCGGAAAAATCGAAACCATTTTTGGGGTTCAGGGAATGCATCAAACGAATAAAAATTCTGGTGAAGAATATTTAATTCCAGATGCAACAACAAATGATTTTGGTGTTTTTGGAACTGCAAATTACGAATGGAACAACAGTGTTTTACAAGCCGGATTACGTTTTGACAACAGAAACGTTACTTCTGACCCACACGGAATTGAAGGTGAAGAAGGTTATTTTCAGGCTTTAGACAGATCTTTTGACAGTTTTAATGCATCTTTAGGATATAAAACAAAACTGGCTGAACCGCTGACACTTCGTTTAAATGTTGCAACCGGATTTAGAGCGCCAAACTTAGCCGAATTAACTTCAAACGGGGTTCACGAAGGAACAAACCGCTATGAGATTGGAAACGCCAATTTGAAAACAGAACAAAATGTTCAAACTGATTTAAATTTAGAATACAAAAACACGCATTTTGAGTTTTTCGTAAACGGTTTTTACAATCACGTAAACAATTATATCTATACTTCTCCAACCGGAGAAACTCGTGACGATAATGATGTTTTTGCTTATGTTCAGGATAATGCACAATTGTACGGAGGTGAAGCTGGTATACATTTTCATCCGCATCCTTTAGACTGGTTACATTTTGAAACTAGTTTTGAAACCGTAACTGGTAAAAAAGACAATAATGATTACTTACCGCTGATTCCTGCCAACAACTGGAATAATACGCTTAGAACAGAATTTAACATCAAAAACTGGTTAAGTGAAGGTTTTGCTTCATTAAATGTATCTTCAACTTTCAGTCAGGATAATGTGAGTGGTTTCGAAACTGCTTCTAAAGGTTATACTTTGGTTAATTTAGGTTTTGGAGGAACGGTAAAATTGGGTAAAACGGCTTTTGATATCAACCTGAACGGAAACAATTTATTCGACAAAAAATACATTGCGCACCTTTCAAGATTAAAAACAGACGGAATTCCAAATATTGGAAGAAACATCGTTCTGGGCGTTAATTTCAATTTATAACATTTTTTAAACCATATAAGTTATATAAGTAAATAAAAGCTAAGTCTTAAATTAAATAAGCTCATATAACTCATATGGTTTAATTCTTTATTCTTTAAATGAGTTATCCTGCTAAATATAAGCTTGACCTTAAATTAAATGAACTTATATAACTTATATGGTTTAAATTATTTTCACAACAAAAAGTACTATTTTTGCTACAACTGTTAATCAAAAACTATGAAAAAAACCTTTCTTATAATGGCAATTACAACTGCAGGAATTTCGTTTGGGCAAAATAAAATTCAGTACCCGGAAACTAAAAAAGGAGAAACTGTCGACATATATTTCGATGCAAAAGTAAGCGATCCATATCGCTGGCTTGAAGATGATAAATCTGCTGAAACTGGTGCTTGGGTAAAAGCTGAAAACGAAGTAACTTATGGATATTTAGATAAAATTCCGTTTCGTTCAGCACTTAAAAAGCGAATGGAAAAACTTTGGAATTATGAAAAAATAGGTGCCCCATCAAAAGAAGGAAAGTTTACTTATTATTCTAAAAATAATGGGCTTCAAAATCAATCTGTTATTTACAGAAAAGACCTAAACGGAAAAGAAGAAGTTTTTCTGGATCCGAATACTTTCTCAAAAGACGGAACAACTTCGCTTGGCGGATTAGATTTTTCTAAAGATGGAAACAAAGCGGCATATTCTATTTCTGAAGGTGGAAGCGACTGGAGAAAAGTGATTATTATTGATGCAGTTTCTAAAAAAGTTCTGGAAGATACTTTGGTTGATGTAAAATTCAGCGGTGTTTCATGGCTTGGAAATGAAGGTTTTTATTATTCTAGTTATGATAAACCAAAAGGAAGCGAGCTTTCTGCAAAAACAGACCAGCACAAATTGTATTTTCATAAATTGGGAACTTCTCAAAAAGAAGATAAAGTAATTTTTGGTGCAGATCAAAAAAGAAGGTATGTTGGCGGTTACGTTACCGAAGACAATCATTATTTAGTAATTACAGCTGCTAATTCGACTTACGGAAATGAACTTTATATTAAAGATTTAAAAACGCCAAACAGTCCGATTATTACCATTGTAGATAACTTTAACAATGATAATAATATTATCGAAAACGAAGGAAGTAAATTATTTATACAAACGGATTATAATGCTCCTAACGGACGTGTGGTTTCGGTAGATTTCAGCAATCCGAAACAGGAAAACTGGAAAGATTTTATTAAAGAAACAGAGAATGTTTTATCTCCATCTACAGGCGGCGGATACTTTTTTGCCAATTATACAAAAGATGCTGTTTCGTTAGTTTTACAATATGATTACAGCGGAAAACTAATTCGCGAAATTAAACTTCCTGCAGTTGGAACTGCCGGAGGATTTGGTGCAAAAAAAGAAGAAAAGACTTTATACTACAGCTTTACAAACTATACAACTCCGGGAACCATTTTTTCTTTTGAACCAAAATCTGGTAAATCAGAAGTATATCAAAAACCAAAAGTTGATTTTAAAAGTGAAGATTATGAATCTAAGCAAGTTTTCTATACTTCAAAAGACGGTACAAAAGTTCCTATGATTATTACGTATAAAAAAGGAACAAAATTAGACGGCAAAAACCCAACGATTCTTTACGGTTACGGCGGGTTTAATATTAGTTTGACTCCTGCATTTAGTATTTCGAATGCGGTTTGGATGGAAAACGGAGGTGTTTATGCGGTTGCCAATTTAAGAGGCGGCGGTGAATACGGTAAAAAATGGCATGATGCGGGAACAAAACTTCAAAAACAAAATGTGTTTGATGATTTTATTGCTGCTGCAGAGTATCTAATTGCTCAAAAGTATACTTCATCTGATTATTTAGCGATTCGCGGAGGATCTAACGGAGGTTTATTAGTGGGTGCAACTATGACTCAGCGTCCTGATTTAATGAAAGTAGCTTTGCCAGCAGTTGGTGTTATGGATATGCTTCGTTACCATACTTTTACAGCCGGTGCGGGTTGGGCTTACGATTACGGAACAGCTCAGGACAGCAAAGAAATGTTTGAATATTTAAAAGGGTATTCTCCTGTTCAAAACGTTAAAAGCGGTACTAAATATCCGGCAACAATGGTTACAACCGGAGATCATGATGATCGTGTTGTTCCGGCACATAGTTTTAAATTTGCTGCTGAATTGCAAGACAAGCAAGCAGGAGAAAATCCTGTTTTAATTAGAATTGATGTAAAAGCAGGTCACGGCGCAGGAAAATCTGTTGCGGCTACAATCCAGGAAAATGTAGACATTCAGGCTTTCACTCTTTATAATATGGGATTTAAAGCTTTACCTAAGAAGTAAGACTTTAAGTTAAAATTTTATAGCCACGAATTCACGAATTATTTTTGTGAGTTTGTGGCTGTTTTTTTTGCCACGAATTAACACGAATTTAATTGATTGGAATTTGCAGAGTGTTTTTTTTGCCACAGATTAAAAGGATTAGAAGGATTTTTAAAATCTGTGTGAATCTTTTTAATCTGTGGCAAAACTTCAAAAAATAATTCGTGGAAATTAGTGCAATTCGTGGCAAACCTTTTTTTAAATTTGAATAACTAAAATAACCAAACGATGAAAATTATAAAGTGGGGAATTATAGGCTGTGGGAATGTGACGGAAGTAAAAAGCGGACCAGCTTTTCAAAGGACTCCAAATTCTGCTTTGGTTGCTGTGATGCGTAGAGATGCAAAGCTTGCCGAAGATTATGCCAAACGCCATAATGTCCCGAAATGGTATTCGAATGCAGCAGATTTAATAAACGATCCTGAAGTTGATGCGGTTTATATTGCTACGCCGCCATCTTCTCATAAAGAATATACTCTTTTGTGTGCAAAAGCCGGAAAGCCTGTGTATGTTGAAAAACCAATGGCTTTGACTTTTCAAGAATGCAATGAAATGATTAGTGCTTGCAAAGAACATAATGTTCCTTTATTTGTTGCTTACTACAGAAGAGGTCTACCTCGTTTTTTAAAAATAAAAGAAATAATCGACAAGGGAAAATTAGGAAACATACGACATGTAAATACTGTTTTATACCATCCGTTTGAAGCTCGTTATGACGACGAAATTAATCTTCCGTGGACGGTTTTACCACATATTTCAGGCGGTGGTATTTTTGTTGATCTGGCCTGCCATACGTTAGATTTTCTGGATTTTGTTTTAGGTCCAATAAAATCTGTTCGCGGACATGCGACTTCTCAATTGCAAGCTTATCCGGCTGAAGATTCTGTTTCGATGTCGTTTATATTTGAAAACGGAATTCACGGATCTGGTTTGTGGAATTTTGCCAGTTTTGAACGTTATGACAATACTGAAATTGTAGGGGATAAAGGTAAAATCTCGTTTTCAACTTTCGGAAATGATCCAATACATATTCAATATGCAAATGGACAAAAAGAAAGTATTACAATTGAGAATCCGCTTCATATTCAGCAGCCATTTATTGAAACCGTTATTACAGAGCTTTTAGGTAAAAAAGATGCTTCTCCATCAAAAGGAATTTCAGGAGCGAGAACAACTTGGGTTATTGATGAAGTTTTGAAGGAGTTTAGGAATTCTAAATCTTAATATTTCAATGCCTCCAGCTTTAGCTGGAGATTTAATAATAGCAAGCTTAAAAGGCTTTAGCCAAAACGTTTATTTGGCTAAAGCCTTTTTAAATTTAATCCTATCGACCTCCAGCTAAAGCTGGAGGCAATTTAATAAATCTTGACATTTCTCCTTTCATCGAAATGACAAAAAAACAAAAAGGATATTCTCACGAATATCCTTTCTTCAAAAAACTATAAACTTCTATAAAAAATTATAGACTGTATTTAAGACCAAAAGTAAATCCTAGACCAGAGATTCCAACATAAGAACTAATATCATCAGTTGCTTTAGTATTATCAAAACCAGCAGCATTAGTTACTTTACTATTTGAAGTAGTATTAATTTGCTTTACATATCTAGTATGGCTTGCAGAATATGATGCATCTGCACGGAAAGCTGTAGGAGTGTTTAATTTATCTACACCGTTTTCAGTATATATTTCTGTTTCTTTTGTTTTTCCGTGTACTGTAAAGTTACGGTATTCTAATTCAGCAAAAAGAGAAATATGTGTACCTAATTTATAAGATGTTCCTAATGCAGCAGTAAATCCAACTGTTGGATTTGGCTTAATAACATCTTTAGTATAAGTATTTGTTACTCCCGCAGGGTTAGTATACGTTCTGGTGGTTTCAATTTCTAAAGTGCCATGAACAGGAACAATAACCCCAACTTTAGTATAAGGCTCAAAACCATGAGTTTCTCCTAAAAACAAAACGATTGCTGGAGCAATATCAAAAGCTTCAAGTTTTCCTACCGCTTTACCAGTTGCAAAAGTTGGTCCGGCCGCTACTAATCTATTTGTGGTTTGAACCATAGTTTTATCTGCGCTGTTAAAGTAATTAAATCCTAACTCAGCACCTAAACGCGGCGTAAAACGATATCCAGCGGTTAAACCTGTACGGAATCCTTGTCCAAAAGAACCATGATTAGTTTCTCTAGAAATTAAAGTCGTACCATCGGCAGCATAAACATCTGTATTAGGCAACGCTCCTGATACAGTTGGAAACTCGGCAGCAGCAGTTTGGATAAAATAAGATCCTCCCAATTTAAAATACCAGCTTTCTGGTTTGTCTGTTTTTTCTGTCTGCGCCATTGTAGCGATAGAGCAAACTAATAGTCCTAATAAAAATAGGTTCTTTTTCATAATTCTGATTTAATTAATTTATACAAACTTAGAATTTTTTAACATATTCTTATAATTTGCATTGTTAGACTTGGAACGAAATCGTTGTAATTTTGGGCAATATTACTAAAAAAGTATTATGCATGCATAATTTTAACTTAAAAAAAATACATTCCATTAAATTTTAACTGTTAAAATTTAATTCAGTTTGAAATTTACCTGCATTTTCTCTAATTCCTGAAGAAGTTCAGTACAAATCCTAACTTTTAACCTTCTGCTTGGCATCGTTAATTTTGTTACGACTTTTACTTCTTCGACTTCTTTTACTTCCTGCATTTTAGCTTCTCCGGCAACAGTTTCGTTATCTTCATTTACATCTTCAAAAACGGCATCATCATTTCCTTCAAACTCACTGGTGGTTTCAACCTCGACTAAACGCTTTACATTTTCGATTTCCATAATCTCAAAACTCACAGAATTATCTCCTTTATTTTCATTAAACAATTGGCTTAATCTATGAATAAATTCAGTTTGTAAATCTTTGATATCTAATAAAAGAATCAGTTTTTTAGCAAATGCTTCCAGAATATCCTGTAATTGCCGCACCTCAACAAACTGCATTCTTGGATCTGATTTTTTACCTGTATCATGATTTACCCAGCCATCTTTTATCAATATTTTTAAGTAGGCGAAATTATTCTGAATCAGGAAATGGCGGAATTTTAAATATTCTTCACCAAAAATTTTAAACTCATAACTCTCGTCATATCCTTCCAGATTAAATACAGCCCAGCCTTTTCCATTTTTGGCTACACGATGCTGTACATTATTAATGATTCCGGCAAAGTTTAGATTTTTACCTACATATTCATTCATGCTTTTCAACACTTCTAATCGGGCATTGCAGAAGTATTTCATCTCAAATCTAAAATCATCAAGCGGATGTCCGGAAATATAAATCCCAACCACCTCTTTTTCCTTAGCTAGTTTTTCCATTGTACTCCAGTCCTCACATGGCGGTACAACCGGTTCTGCAATCTGCACTTCGCTGGTTTCTCCAAATAAACTTACTTGCGATGAATTTTCATTTTCCTGAAATTTCGATCCGTAACGCATCGCTTTTTCGTAAAATGTAATTCCGTCGCCATCATCATGGAAATATTGCGCTCTTGTAGTTCCTTCAAAAGAATCGAAACCTCCCGCAAGTGCTAAATTTTCGATTGCTTTTTTATTGGCAGCACGCAGATCGATTCGCTTTGCCAAATCAAAAATGGATTTATATCTTCCGTCTTTTCTGTTTTCTACGATTGTTTCAACGGCTCCGGAACCAACACCTTTAATAGCACCCATTCCAAAACGAACGGCATAATTATCATTTACCGTAAATTTATAGTACGATTCGTTTACGTCCGGGCCTAAAACCTGTAATCCCATACGTTTACATTCTTCCATAAAAAACGAAACCTGTTTGATATCGTTCATGTTATTCGAAAGAACCGCCGCCATATATTCGGCAGGATAATGTGCTTTTAGATATGCCGTTTGATACGCAATCCACGCATAACAAGTCGAGTGCGATTTGTTGAAGGCATAACTCGCAAAAGCTTCCCAGTCTTTCCAGATTTTCTCCAGAATTTTGGCATCATGGCCCTTTTCTGCCGCCTGCTCCACAAACTTAGGCTTCATTTTATCCAGTACATCTTTTTGTTTTTTACCCATTGCCTTACGCAAAACGTCGGCCTCACCCTTTGTAAATCCTGCCAAAGACTGAGACAAAAGCATTACCTGCTCTTGGTAAACCGTAATTCCGTAGGTTTCAGAAAGATATTCGGCACAGGCATCTAAATCGTACTTGATTTCCTCGTCACCGTTTTTTCTTCGAACGAAAGACGGAATATACTCCAAAGGTCCCGGACGATACAAGGCATTCATGGCAATTAAATCTCCAAAAACCGTTGGCTTTAGATCTTTCATGTATTTCTGCATTCCGGGTGACTCGTATTGGAAGATTCCAACCGTTTCACCTCTTTGGAAAAGTGCATACGTTTCTTCGTCATCAATTGGAAACGTGTCTGGATCCAAATCAATTCCTGTTCTGTATTTTACCAGTTTAACGGTATCTTTTATCAGCGTAAGGGTCTTCAGACCCAGGAAGTCCATTTTCAGCAGTCCAGCACTTTCTGCAACCGAGTTATCAAACTGTGTTACATATAAATCAGAATCTTTTGCCGTTGTAACAGGAACGTAATTCGTAATATCCGATGGCGTAATGATAACCCCACAAGCGTGAATTCCCGTATTACGCATCGATCCTTCAAGGATTTTTGCCTGCTGAATGGTTTCTCCTGCCAAATCATCTTCGTTGGCAATGGCAATTAATTCTTTTACATTATCAAATTCGTCCGAACGAAGTGCTTTTTTTACTTCCTCTTCGCTTTCAGAAATAAAACGCGCCAAATTCCATTTTGACGGCATCATTCCCGGAATCAGTTTTGCAATTCTATCAGCTTCAAACAACGGTAAATCCAGTACACGCGCCGTATCACGAATTGCCGATTTGGTTGCCATTTTACCATAAGTGATAATCTGTGCTACCTGTTTTTGACCATATTTATTAATTACATAATCCATTACACGTCCACGACCCTCATCATCAAAGTCGATATCAATATCGGGCATCGATACACGGTCAGGATTTAGGAAACGCTCAAAAAGTAAATCGTATTTAATGGGGTCAATATTGGTAATTCCTAGACAATACGCAACGGCTGAACCCGCTGCAGATCCACGACCGGGACCTACCGAAACGTCCATTTTTCTTGCTTCGGCAATGAAATCCTGAACAATCAAAAAGTAACCCGGATATCCTGAATTCGAAATCGTCAATAATTCAAAATCCAAACGCTCCTGAATTGATTCGGTAATTTCGCCATAACGTCTTTTAGCACCTTCCATGGTAAGGTGTCGCAAGTATTTATTTTCCCCTCTTACACCACCGTCTTCTTCATCTTCAGGAACTATAAATTCGTCGGGAATATCAAATTTTGGAAGCAATACATCTCGGTAAAGCGAATATCCTTCGACCTTATCAATAATTTCCTGAATGTTGATAATTGCTTCGGGCAGGTCAGAAAAGAGTTTTTTCATCTCCTCTTCTGACTTGAAATAATATTCCTGATTTGGAAGCCCATAACGATAACCACGTCCGCGTCCGATGGGTGTTGCCTGCTTTTCTCCGTCTTTTACACAAAGTAAAATATCGTGTGCATTGGCATCTTCTTTATTTAAATAATAGGTATTATTTGTCGCAATTAATTTGACATTGTGTTTTTGCGAAAATTCAATCAGGGTTTTGTTGACACGATTTTCGTCTTCCTGATTGTGGCGCATTATTTCCAAATAGAAATCGTCGCCAAATTGTTCCTTCCACCAAACTAAAGCTTCTTCAGCTTGGTTTTCACCAATGTTCAGGATTTTACTTGGAATTTCTCCATATAAATTCCCAGACAAAACCATGATCTCTTCTTTGTATTTTTCAACAATCGCACGGTCAATCCTCGGCACATAATAAAATCCATCAGTGTAGGCAATCGAAGCCATTTTGGCCAGATTATGATAACCTGCTTTGTTTTTAGCCAGCAAAACAACCTGATAACCGTTGTCTTTTTTACTTTTATCTAAATGGTTTTCACAAATATTAAACTCGCAGCCTACAATTGGTTTTACCTCAGTTTCGGTTGGCTCTTCTCCCGCTTCAACCAAAGCTTTATTTTTTCCAGATGCTGCTTTGTTGTGGTTCATAACGGCGCTCACAAAGTGAAAAGCCCCCATCATGTTTCCCGTATCGGTCATGGCAACGGCCGGCATTCCGTTTTTGGCTGCAGCTGCCACAATATTTCCAATTCCGATAGTCGATTGCAAAACCGAAAACTGGGTATGATTGTGTAAATGTGCAAATTTTGCTGCTTTAAAATCTGCTTTATCAGATTCTGAAACGGTAGTTTGCTTATCGTCAACTTGCAAAGCTTTAAGCTGTTCTCTGATTTTATCAGAAGCTGCTTTTAAGTTGATATGTTTTAAACCAATAAGCTTAAACGGCTCTGAATTTCTTTCCTGAAATTCTTTGAAATAATCCTTCGGAACGTCTAATTCTTCTTTTGTAAAAACTTCTCTTCTAACCAACTCAAGGAAACAACGCGTAGTTGCCTCAACGTCGGCAGTTGCATTGTGCGCTTCCGCAAAAGGCTGGTCGAAAAGATAGCTGTGTAATTCCGTAAGAGTTGGAAGTTTGAATTTTCCCCCACGACCTCCGGGAAGCTGTAATAATGAAGCCGTAACTTCAGTACAGGTATCCAAAACTGGCATTGAACTCATTTGAGACTCTACTCCCATTCTATGGAATTCGGCACCCATAATATTAACGTCGAAACCTAAATTCTGTCCAACAATAAATTTGGTTTTACTTAAAGCGATATTGAATTTCTCTAAAACTTCTGCCAGCGAGATTCCATCGGCTTCAGCCAATTCAGTAGAGATTCCGTGAATACGTTCAGCATCATACGGAATATTAAATCCTTCTGGTTTTACCAAATAATCCTGATGCTCAATAAGCTGTCCCATTTCGTCATGAAGCTGCCACGCAATCTGAATACAGCGGGGCCAGTTATCAGAATCAGTAATTGGTGCATCCCAGCGCTTTGGTAATCCAGTTGTTTCGGTATCGAATATTAAATACATAAGTTTAAATAGCAAAAATTAAAGCTCCAAATTCCAAAACTTTTCCAATATAAACCTTTGATTATATGGAATCTAAAAAACTGCTCTATAGAAAATGGAGGAAGTTCAAATTTACGCTTTTTTTAGAGATAGAAAATAGATAATTTCTTAAAAAGACATTCTTATTTATTACTCAAATTTTCTCTTAAAAAGCATAAAATTTCATAAAATTACACTTCTTGGATGTCGTAGTATTTAGATGGTTTATTCAATCTAAATAACGCCTGAAAAACTCCTTTAAAAGCATTCAAAAACCAAAAAAGCATTCTTTTTACAAAGAAATCAAAACTAACAATTATTACTATTTTTATTGAATTTGTTACATTTTTTCAAATAAATTCTTATATTTTATAGTGATTATGAGGTAAATTTGCAAACTATTAAAACAAAAAACAATCAAAGAAAATTAAAGCTGAAAAAGAAAAACAAAGTCATTTTCTAAATCATTTTTCTGCCAAAATTAAAGCCGCAAAAGCGGTTTAGCAATTTGTATTTTAGTTTGGGTATCGTATATAATGAAATATCGAAATTGACGCCTTTGTATCTTTTTTTACTTTTGTTTTGCTATTATAATGAACAGGAAATTGCTGTGGTTATAGAAATTACAATTTAAAAAAATAAAAAATGAGTAAGACATTATTTGACAAAGTATGGGATTCACATGTAGTGCGTAAAATTGAAGATGGACCAGATGTGTTTTTTATTGACCGCCATTTCATTCATGAAGTTACGAGTCCTGTTGCTTTTTTAGGATTAAAATCAAGAGGTGTTAACGTTTTATACCCGCAACGTACTTTTGCAACTGCAGATCACAATACCCCAACTATAAACCAACATTTACCAGTTCAGGATCCTTTATCAGCAAATCAGCTCCAGGCTCTTGAAGATAATGCTGCCGAATACGGAATTTCGCACTGGGGATTAGGTCATCAAAAAAATGGTATTGTACACGTAGTTGGTCCTGAAAACGGAATTACTTTGCCAGGTGCTACTATTGTATGTGGGGATTCGCATACTTCTACTCACGGTGCTTTTGGTGCTATCGCTTTTGGTATCGGAACTTCTGAGGTTGAGATGGTGCTTTCTACTCAATGTATCATGCAGCCTAAACCAAAGAAAATGCGTATTAACGTAAATGGTCAATTAAGTAAAGGTGTTGGTCCAAAAGACGTTGCACTTTATATTATTGCTCAGTTAACTACTTCTGGGGGAACAGGTTATTTTGTTGAGTACGCCGGTGATGTTTTCGAAAACATGACTATGGAAGGCCGTATGACGGTTTGTAATTTAAGTATCGAAATGGGTGCGCGAGGCGGAATGATCGCTCCTGACCAAACTACTTTCGATTTCCTTGAAGGAAGATTATACGCTCCAAAAGGTGAAGCATGGACAAAAGCTGTTGAATACTGGAAAACTTTAAAAACGGATGCTGATGCTGTGTTTGATGCTGAATTAAACATCAAAGCAGAAGACATCGAACCAATGATTACTTACGGTACAAACCCAGGAATGGGAATTGGCATCACAAAACATATCCCAAGTGCAAAAGAAGTTGAGGGCGGTGAGGAAACTTACAAAAAATCTTTGGCTTACATGGGCTTCCATGAAGACGATGTAATGATCGGAAAACAAATCGACTACGTTTTCTTAGGAAGCTGTACAAACGGACGTATTGAAGATTTCAGGGCTTTCGCCGAAATTGTAAAAGGAAGAAAAAAAGCCGATAATGTTACCGCTTGGTTAGTTCCGGGTTCTCACGTTGTTGAAGCTCAGATTAAAGAAGAAGGGATTTTAGATATTCTTACTGAAGCTGGTTTCGTATTACGTCAGCCGGGCTGTTCAGCTTGTTTAGCAATGAACGATGATAAAGTTCCTGCCGGAAAATATGCGGTAAGTACTTCAAACAGAAACTTTGAAGGCCGTCAGGGTCCTGGTTCAAGAACGCTTTTAGCAAGTCCAATTATGGCTGCTGCTGCTGCGGTTACAGGAAAACTAACTGACCCGCGTGAATTATTTTAGATTGCAGAGTTTAGATTTTAGATTTCTCACTTTGTGAAATCTTCATCTAAATTTCTTCAAATAAAATTGATCAACATTATTTAATACAAAATATTTTTAGGTTCCGAGTTTAAGTTTTCAAAAGAAAATCTAAAATCTAAAATCTAAAATCTAAAATTCCAAAAAATGGCATACGATAAATTTACTATACTTACCAGCAGTGCAGTGCCACTGCCAATTGAAAACGTTGATACAGATCAAATTATTCCGGCTCGTTTCTTAAAAGCTACAAAACGTGAAGGTTTTGGAGACAACCTTTTTAGAGACTGGAGATACAACGGAGACGATACTCCTAAAGCTGATTTCGTTTTAAACGATTCTACTTATTCTGGAAAAATTTTGGTTGGAGGAAAAAACTTCGGTTCTGGATCTTCAAGAGAGCACGCTGCGTGGGCAGTTTACGATTACGGTTTTAGAGCAGTAGTTTCTAGTTTCTTTGCAGATATCTTCAAAGGAAACTGTTTAAATATTGGTGTTTTACCAGTACAAATCAGCCCGGAGTTTTCTGAAACTATTTTCAAAGCGATCGAAGCAGATCCTAAAACAGAATTAGAAATCAACTTGCCAAACCAAACTATTACTTTATTATCAACTGGTCAGCAGGAATCTTTTGCTATCAACGGATACAAAAAGAATAACATGATTAATGGTTTTGACGACATTGATTATTTACAAGATATGAAGGAAGATATTAAGGCTTTCGCCGATAAACTTCCTTACTAATAGAAAATCAGGTTCAGTCCTTTGAGACCCGACAGGTTTTTGAAACCTGTCGGGTCTTTATAAGTTAAAAAACCAAGACAACACAACAAAAATTTACCTTATAAAAAAGGAATTTAGAATATCAATATGGAAAAAAGAAAAATTGAAATAATGGATACGACGCTTCGTGATGGTGAACAAACCTCAGGAGTTTCATTTTCTGCTGCAGAAAAACTAACCATTGCGCAATTGTTGCTGGAGGAATTAAATATTGATAGAATCGAAATTGCTTCGGCGCGTGTGAGCGAAGGAGAATTTCAGGCCGTAAAAGGCATTACTTCATGGGCTGAAGAACGTGGTTATATTGACCGTATCGAAGTCCTTTCGTTTGTTGACGGCGGAGTTTCAATCGAATGGATGAAAAAAGCCGGTGCCAAAGTGCAGAATTTGTTGACCAAAGGCTCAATGAATCACTTAACACATCAGTTAAAAAAAACTCCTGAACAGCATTTTTCTGAAATCGCTCAAATCATTGCTTTAGCTAAAGAAAATAATATTGAAACGAATGTTTATTTAGAAGACTGGAGCAACGGAATGCGAAATTCTCCTGATTATGTTTTTCAATTTCTGGATTTCTTATCGACTCAGCCAATTAAAAGAATTTTACTTCCGGATACTTTAGGAGTTTTAATTCCGTCTTTGGCTTTTGAATTTATTTCTAAAATCAGAGCAAAATATCCGAATATTCATTTTGATTTCCATGCGCATAACGACTACGATTTAAGCGTAGCCAATGTCATGGAAGCTATAAAGGCCGGAATCAACGGACTTCATGTAACGGTAAACGGAATGGGAGAACGTGCCGGAAATGCACCGCTTGAAAGCACGGTTGCCGTTATAAATGATTATCTGCCAGAAGTAAGCATCAATATAAAAGAAACTTCTTTATATACAGTAAGTAAATTAGTTGAAACATTTACTGGATACAGAATTCCTGCAAACAAACCAATTGTGGGCGATAATGTTTTTACTCAAACTGCCGGAATACATGCCGATGGAGACAATAAAAACAACTTATATTTTAATGACCTTCTTCCTGAACGTTTTGGAAGAAAAAGAAAATATGCCTTAGGAAAAACTTCGGGCAAAGCTAATATCGAGAAAAATCTTCAGGAATTAGGTTTAAAACTAAACAACGAAGATTTGAAATTGGTTACCCAAAGAATCATCGAATTAGGCGACAAAAAAGAAACTGTTACTAAGGAAGATCTTCCATACATTATTTCAGATGTTTTGGACAGCCATACTTACGAAGAAAAAATAAAAATCGAGTCCTATATATTAGTACACTCAAAAGGAATGCGTCCATCAACTACTTTATGCCTAAAAATTGATGGCGAAATCATCGAAGAAAATGCGCAGGGAGACGGTCAGTTTGATGCTTTTATGAATGCTTTATCAAAGATTTACAAAAGCAAAAAACTAACACTTCCAAAATTGATCGATTACGCAGTTAGAATCCCGCCCGGAAGTAGTTCTGATGCGTTGTGCGAAACCATTATCACATGGGTAAACAACGGAAAAGAATTCAAAACAAGAGGATTAGATTCAGATCAAACCGTTGCAGCGATTATTGCAACACAAAAAATGTTGAATATAGTTACTTAATATAAGGGACAAAGGTTCAAAGTTGCAAAGGCACAGAGGTTTTTACCTGCTTTCAAAACTTTGAACCTTTGTTCCTCTGAACCTTGAATCTTAAAATAATAAATACTTAAAAAATGAAATTTAACATAGCCCTTTTAGCCGGAGACGGAATCGGACCAGAAGTAATAAATGAAGCTGTAAAAGTATCTGATGCTATTGCAAAAAAATTCAATCACGAAATAACCTGGACTCCTGCTTTGACCGGAGCCTGCGCAATTGACGCAGTTGGAGTTCCTTATCCAGACGAAACACACGAAGTTTGTATGAAAGCTGATGCTGTTTTATTTGGAGCTATCGGACACCCAAAATATGATAATGACCCAAGTGCCCCAGTTCGTCCTGAGCAAGGTTTATTGTTGATGCGTAAAAAATTAGGATTGTTTGCTAACGTACGTCCAACATTTACTTTTCCTTCTTTAATTGACAATTCTCCTTTAAAAAGAGAAAGAATTGAAGGAACTGATTTAGTTTTCTTAAGAGAATTAACAGGCGGAATTTACTTTGGAGAAAAAGGAAGAAAAGACAACGGAGATACTGCTTTTGACAATTGTGTTTATACTCGTGCAGAAGTGCAGCGTTTAGCTAAAAAAGGTTTCGAATTAGCTATGACAAGAAGTAAAAAATTATGCTGCGTTGACAAAGCAAACGTGCTGGAAACTTCACGTTTATGGAGAGAAACGGTTCAGGCAATGGAAAAAGATTATCCTGAAGTTACGGTTTCTTACGAATTTGTTGATGCTGTTGCAATGCGTTTGGTTCAATGGCCAAATTCTTATGATGTATTAATCACAGAAAATTTATTCGGAGACATCTTAACTGACGAAGCTTCTGTAATTTCTGGTTCAATGGGATTAATGCCTTCTGCTTCTGTTGGAGAGCACACTTCATTATACGAACCAATCCATGGATCTTACCCACAAGCAACTGGATTAAACATTGCAAATCCATTGGCAACTATTTTATCTGCTGCCATGATGTTTGAAGATGCATTTGGATTAAAAGCTGAAGCAGATGCTATTCGCGCTGTTGTAAACAAATCTTTAGAACAAGGAGTTGTTACCGAAGATTTAGCTCCAAAAGGATCAAAAGCTTACAAAACAAGCGAAGTTGGAGATTGGCTTGTTGCGAATTTATAGTTTATTTTGTTTCAGGTTTCAAGTTTCAGGTTATTGGAACGTGAAACCTGAAACTTGAAACAATAAAAACTGAAACAAAAAAAGGGATCAACTTTCATTGATCCCTTTTATATATTTAGAAAAAAATATTAATATCCTCCTCTGTTACCACCACGGTCATTTCCTCCGCGGTTGTTTCCGTAACCTCCGCGAGAATCACCTCCACGGTTGTTATTGAAGCTTCTTCTTTCACCTTCAGGTTTTGGTTCAGATTTATTAACAACAATTGTACGACCTTGAACAGTAGCTCCGTTCAATTCATCAATTGCTTTTTGAGCTTCAGCATCGTTTGGCATCTCAACAAAACCAAAACCTTTGCTTCTTCCAGTAAACTTATCAGTGATAATTTTAACTGAATCTACTGCTCCATAAGCCTCGAAAGACTCTCTTAAATCTGCTTCCTCAATACTGAATGGAAGGCTTCCAACAAAAATGTTCATATGTACTTATTTATAATAATGTAGCAAATGTAGTCTTATTTTTCTGTAATCTACTATATATTAGTTTATTTATGTTTTTATTTTGATTTTGAAAATCAGCTTAATAAAACTCGGTATTCGCAAAAAAGTTACATCTCATGAACAACATCGCTTACTTCAATCGGGACTTTATAAAAAACACCTTCTGTAAAGTTAATTTTTGGGTTCTCAGTATCGCTTTCATCTTCATTTATCGCAGTAAATTTAAATGTCCCCGAAATAGTATTATTATCGGTATCATAATCTGTAATAACAATTTGTCCGTTACCAATATTTGTTCCTGTAGAAAATGAAGACAATTCAGCCGGCAGCGTATTTTTGTAAGATGCTTTTGAAGTTTCATCGACTCCTAAAACAAAAGTTTGTTCTGCAGAAGAAGCAGCTTTCAAAATAACTTTTTCATACCCCAAAGATCCTTCAACAACTACAATTCCATTTGCACCAAAATAAGCTTTATAGGTCTGAGCTCTCCAGAAAACATTATTTTTCAGGGTTTGAAAAGCAGGATTATTAAATTTTACATCTTCTGTACAAGATGTAAGCAGTAATAAAAAGGATAAAAAGTAAAAATATTTTTTCATATATTAAGATGAATTTAATGCAAAAGTATCGCATTATGAGATAAGTGTTTAAAATTTAAAGTCAAAAAAAAGCTAAAAATCTGTCTTAAATATATTTAATACTTTTTGAAACGGATAATTGATAAAAAAATTATATCTTTGCGCCCTTAATTAACAGAGGTCGAGTACCTCAAAATTTAATCATAAGATTATGTCAGTAAAAATTAGATTACAAAGACACGGTAAAAAAGGAAAACCTTTTTACTGGGTTGTAGCTGCAGATGCACGCTCAAAAAGAGATGGTAAATACTTAGAGAAAATCGGTACTTACAATCCAAACACAAACCCAGCAACTGTTGAGTTAAACCTTGACAGCGCAGTTAAATGGTTACACAATGGTGCACAACCAACTGATACTGCCAGAGCAATCCTTTCTTACAAAGGTGCTTTATTGAAACACCACCTTGATGGAGGTATCCGTAAAGGAGCTTTAACTCAAGAGCAGGCAGATGCTAAATTAGCTGCTTGGTTAGAGGCTAAAGCTGGAAAAGTTGATGCTAAAAAAGATGGTTTATCAAAAGCGCAAGCTGATGTTAAAGCTAAAGCTTTAAAAGCTGAAAAAGAAGTTAATGCTAAACGTTTAGCTGCTGCAGCTAAGGCTGAAGCTGATGCTATCGCTGCTGCAACTCCTGCAGTTGAAGAAGAAGTTGCTGAAGTAGAAGCAGAAGCTGCTACTGAAGAAGAAGCTCCTGCTGCTGAAGAGAATAACGAAACAACTGAAGCATAATTTTACTTAGCGATAATGCGTAAAGAAGAATGTTTTTATTTAGGTAAAATCGCTAAAAAATTTAGTTTCAAAGGTGAAGTTCTGGTTTATTTAGACACAGACGAGCCTGAGTTATACGAAAATCTGGAATCAGTGTTTGTTGAATGCAACAAACACTTGGTTCCTTTTTTTATTGAAACAAGTTCTTTACATAAAAACGACTTTCTTAGGGTTCGTTTTGAAGATGTAAATAATGAGGAAGAAGCTGATGCACTTGTTGGCAATGCTATTTATCTTCCTTTATCAATGCTGCCAAAACTTACCGGCAACAAATTCTATTTCCATGAAGTTATTGGTTTCGAAATCGAAGACCAGCGTTTAGGTGTTTTCGGAAAAATTACTTCAATTAATGACTCTTCTGCGCAGCCTCTTTTTGAAGTTTTAAATGGTGAAGTAGAAATCTTAGTTCCAATGATTGACCATTTCCTGGTAAAAATTGACCGAGAAAATAAAAAGGTTATCATGAACCTTCCGGAAGGATTGGTTGAGATGTACCTTTGAGTTTATAAATTCCAATTTTTAAATCCCAAATTCCAAAACTGAAAGATTAAATCTCAATTTTTGAAATTCCAAATTCCAAGAATATAGAACACTTATAGAATTATATTTTTGAAGGAAAAAACCTATATTTAAATTGTTTTTCACTATTTTTAAGCCCAACAATTGGAATTTGGTATTTTAAAATTTTGGAATTTAAACTATGAAACCATACGATTTAGAAGAACGAACATTTTTGTTTGCAAAAGACTGTAGAAATTACATTAGAAGTTTATCAAAAACAACATCAAATATTGAAGATGGCAAACAATTAATTAGATCATCTGGTTCAGTTGGAGCTAACTATATTGAAGCAAACGAAAAACTTGGGGACAAAGATTTAGTTTTTAGACTCAAAATATCCCGAAAAGAAGCTAAAGAATCTAAATATTGGTTAAGATTACTTCACGAATTAAATCCAGATCAAAGATCCGCTTCAGATTCACTCATATTCGAAATAGAAGAATTAAGAAAAATTCTATCTGCAATAATTACTAAAACTACAAAACAATAAATGGCAATTTAATCTTATTTTTGCAGTTCAAACTACATAATTTAATCCGTATTACATTTGAGATTTGGAGTTCTTTTTATTAGAATTTCCCTTTTTAAAATTGGAATTTGGAATTTAAAAAATTTGGAATTTTCATTTATGTTTTCATTTAAACAATTTTCTATCAAACAAGATAAAACCGCAATGAAAGTAGGTACTGATGGCGTTTTATTGGGTTCTTGGGCTCCAATTCATCATAATCCTTTTAGTATTTTAGATATTGGCGCAGGAACCGGAATTATTGCCTTAATGCTGGCGCAGCGAACTCATGCCGAACAAATCGATGCTCTTGAAATTGACGAAGAGGCGCATGAACAAGCTGTCGAAAATTTTGAAAGTTCACCTTGGGGCGATCGATTATTTTGTTTTCATGCCGGATTAGATGAATTCATTGAAGAACCAGAAGATGAATATGATTTAATTGTTTCAAATCCGCCTTTTTATGCCGAAGATTATAAAACAGAAAATGAACAGCGAGATTTAGCACGTTTTCAAGATGCTATGCCTTTTGAAGAAATCGTCGAAGCTGCTGATTTATTACTTTCTGAAAACGGAATTCTTGCAATAATTCTTCCTTACAAAGAAGAAGAAAAATTTATCGCTTTAGCAAAAGAAGCTGAATTATATCCTATAAAAATTACACGTGTAAAAGGCACTCCAACCTCAACAATTAAAAGAAGTTTATTGGCTTTTAGCAGAAATGAAGTTTATGAAATTGAAATCGACGAATTAACAATCGAAATTGACAGACATGTTTATACTCCTGAATATATTGAGTTGACGAAGGATTTTTATTTGAAATTCTAAACTTGTTCAAAAATACTTTTAAACTGATACAAGATTCTTTCGATTAAGCGCAAATCTTCGGTTACGATTTCGGCACTTCCTTTCATTTCCTGCTGAAACAAAATTTGTTTGTTATAAGAAGTATGCAGTCCGTCTGGCAGTGCAACATCAATCAATAGATTTCCGTCTTTATCCGGAACCAGAGAAATGTTCTGAATTCTGCCTTTTAAAACACCAAATTCCCTGTCCGGAAAATTAGCCAGACGAATATTGACTCTCTGTCCTGTTTTTATCTTTCCTGAATTTAAAGCCGGAGCTTTTACTTTTCCTATAAAACCATTTTTAGCATCGGGAATAATCGAGAAAACATTATCACCCGAATTTATCGTCTGGTTTTCTGTCCAAACCTGTAAAAAAGTAACCTTTCCGCTGATAGAGGATTTTAAGGCATAAGCCAGTTCCCAGTCTTTTATCACTTTTTTAAGCTGATAAAATGACTGCGCCATGTTCCGCCCAAGGTTAACCTCTTCTTTGGTACTGTTTGCCTGCGAACTCTGGCTCGATTTTGTATTATCGATAAGAGAAGACCTCAATTGAGAAATCGACGATAACAGGCTTCTGTAATTCTTTTGTGCCTGCAGGAACCCCAGTTTTTTAACTTCCATTTCCTGGGCCGAAATAATGCCTTTATTGAACAAGACTTCAAAACGGGCCACTTCGTTCTTTTGAAGCTGCAATTCGCTTTCATTGATTACTTTTTGCTGCTGCAGAATTTCTAATCTTTCCTTTATTTGGATTTTTTCTGAAACCTGCGCTCTGTTTTCAATTGCAAAAGGCTGCAGGTCATGATTCAGCTCCTGTGCCTGATAATCTTTCTGAAAAACAGCATAGGCGCTTTCTATTTCTCCCAGCTGTGTGTTTTTTAGTTTTGAAAACGGAAATTCTATTTTTGGATCATTGATATTATAATTCTCAACAATACTTTTCAGCAGAAAAACATCGTTGTAATTGGCTGTATTTTCTATAATAGCAAGCGTACTGTTTTTAGATACAATCGATTTGTTTTTAACCAAAATTGCTTCAATACGGCCGGATGATTTGGCAACAATTTTCTCCGGCGGAATATTGGTCGTAATTACAATTTCGGTATTGACAACATCTGGATATTTTATAAACCAGGAAACAAAAAAGAGCATCAGTATGATTACAAAAATCAAAACCGTTCCCCAGCGGATCATCCAGTGCGGTACTTTGGTGAGAATGTCCTGAACTTCCTCGCTTCGTAATTCTAATGTGCTGTTATCTTCTTCCATGATTAATTTCCTAACTGCAATTGGTTTTTAACCAATTCAAAATAATTTCCTTTCTGCTCCACCAGCGATGAATGTGAACCTGTTTCGATAATTTTTCCTTTTTCTAAAACCACAATCTGGTCTGCATTCATAACCGTGCTTAAGCGGTGCGCAATTACAATTACAGTTTTGTTTTTAAAGAAAATATCCAGTTTCTGCATAATCACTTTTTCATTATTGGCATCCAAAGCTGATGTGGCTTCATCAAAAAACAATATTTCAGGGTTTTTATAAACTGCTCTGGCAATCAATAAACGCTGTTTCTGCCCCGTACTCATTCCCGTCCCTTCGGCTCCAATTTTTGTATTATAACCAAGAGGAAGCTCGCTGATGTATTCTTTAATATTGGCTACGTCTGCTGCATAAACCAATCGCTCTTTATCAATTTTATCTGCTCCAAAAGCAATATTATTAGCTATTGTATCGCTGAAAATATAACCTTCCTGCATTACAGCTCCAATGTTTGACCGCCAGGCTTTCTGCGAAATGTTTTTAAGCTGTGAGCTGCCAATATTGATTTCGCCTTTTTCAGGTTCATAAAACTTAAGAAGCAGTTTCATTAAAGTTGTTTTTCCACTGCCGCTAACACCTACTATAGCCGTTACTTTATTGGCCGGAATCACGAGGTTTAAATTATCTAAAACCGGAATATCTGATCCTAAATAGCGATAGGAAAGATTTTTGATTTCGATATCACAATCATATGGAACATCATTGGTCTGATGGATTTCCTGCTGGGTTTCATCTTCTTTTTCATGAATTTCAGATAATCTTGCCAGTGATATTCTGGCATCCTGCAATTCTCTCACAAATTCGATAAGCTGTGTTATGGGTCCGTTCAGGCTTCCTACAATCGAGCTGATTGCGAGCATCATCCCCAATGTTATTGATCCGTCGATTACTAATTTAGCAGATAGGAATATGATAAAAATATTCTTTAATTCATTTATAACCGAAGAACCGATGGTCTGGCTTTGTTCCAGAATCAATCCTTTTATTGAAACCCTGAATAATCTCGCCTGAACATATTCCCAGCCCCAGCGTTTTTGTTTTTCGGCATTGTGGAGTTTGATTTCCTGCATGCCGCTTATAAGTTCAATTACTTTTCCCTGTTCATTAGAGACCTCAGCAAAACGTTTATAATCTAAAACTTCCCTTCGCTTTAAAAACAGCGTAATCCATCCAAAATAAAGAATACTGCCTGCAAAAAAGACCAGAAATATCTTTAAGTTAAAATAGGCCAGAACACCGCCCAGAACAAACATATTGATTACAGAAAACAATACATTTAAAGAGGATGTGGTCAGTATTTTTTCTATCCGGCGGTGATCGTTGATACGCTGCATGATATCTCCTGTCATTCTCACATCAAAAAAGGAAATAGGCAGATTCATTAATTTAATAAAGAAATCTGAAATTAAGGAGATATTTATTCTGGTTGAAAGATGCAGCAATATCCAGCTTCTGATAAGTTCAAGACCGGTTCTTCCGGCAAAGAGAAATAACTGCGCAAAAAGAATTAAATATATAAAATGGATGTTCTGGTTCTGTATTCCCACATCGACAATACTCTGGGTCAAAAACGGGAAAATAAGCTGCAGTAAGCTGCTCGCCAATAAACCTATGCTTAACTGAATTAGAAATGATTTATAACGCAGTACATATTGCGATAATAATCCAAATCCTAAACCTTTATTGTCTTCTTTATCAAATTCTGACTGAAAAAATTTTGGTGCGGCTTCTATAAGTAAAGCAATACCTTCTTTAGTGTTGTCATCGGCATTGTTTCCGATCCAGAATTTAAGGAAATCCTTTTTATTATATTCAATTAATCCAAAAGCGGGATCAGAAATATAGTAAGTTCCCTTTTTTATTTTATAAAGTACAACGTAATGATTTTTGTTCCAATGCAGGATACATGGCAGAGGCGCCTCTTCGAGTCTTTCTGCACTTAACTTTACACCCAGGGTCCTGAAACCAATTTTCTCGGCAGCATCACTCAAAAAAAGCAGATTGCTTCCTTCGCGAGTAGTCTCGCTGCTGTCGCGCAGTTCTTGTATATGGATTGTTTTGCCGTAATGTTTAGCGATTATCTTTAAACATGTAGGGCCGCAATCCTTAAAATCTGCTTGTTTATAATGAGTGAATTTTTTCAATTTAATCTTAAATTTTTTAATTTTAATTTGCAATAAATGTATGCCGTTTTTTTATAAAAAAATAGAGAGGAAAAAAATTTCCTCTCTATTGAATATTTAATTATAATATTTTAAGTAATACCAATTTCTCTAGGAGATGGCACTTGATCAGCCCTAACCAAATAAAACCGACCCAAGTGACCAATTATCCTGAGAATCCCGACACCAATCATCAATGTTGGGATAATTTGCTCAATGTTCCACGATCGAGCGCCTACAAATTAAAAAAAACATGACTAAATTTTAAAAAGGCTTTATTGTATATTACTTTAAATAATTTAAAAAATTAGAAGCAAAGACCATTTGAAAAATTCTCTGCTGGGTTCCCCCTCTAACAATAACCGTACAGTTTTAATTCAATTCTGAAAAAAAGTCTGTACAATCATCATAAGATATTATCGAATTTGCATCGCATTTAGATACTGTTTCTTTGCCGGCAATAATACCAACTATAGTTTTTTGTTCACTCGCGCTTATTTCTTGCGTTCCTTCCAGGTTTAATATATTTTTTAACATAACTGTAAATTTTAATTGTTAGATAATTTATCAAATGTCAAACTAGGCTATTCTTTCTAGTACTGTTGTTTCTTTTTCTTCGACAAAATCGTTTAAAAAGTATTTCAATTCGCTTAATTCATATTCATTAGGAAACAACCTCTCATTAACAATTTTTACCGGTGTGTAATTAAAGTTGTTTTTAGAACACCACTCATATTGTTTATTTATTTCCTGATTGATCATCATGCTGACATTGTCAACATTCCATTTTTTCAGCCATTTTTTCAAACTCATTTTTTTAATATGCCAGTCTGAAATAGCTTCAACTGTTTTTCCAGGTGTTGACCTGTTTATTGTTAAAAGTCTTTCGACAACTGCTTTATACGGATTGTCAATGTTTTCAGGATTGATGTTGAATAAAACACTTAGATATATTTTATCGGGAAATTTTAAAACTAAATCAAAAGCTTCCTGAAATGTTTTATGACAATGAACACAACTTGGACTTATTATTACTGCCAGTTTTACAACAGCGCTTCTGTTTCCAAAATTTAATCCTCTTAAATCTTCAAATCCATTTTGATGAGAAACTTTTTTAGATAAAAAGTTTAGCAGTGAATAGTTTCTTTTGAATTTTTTAAGCTCTTTTAAAGAGTTTTCATTATTAAGTACATCTTTGGCAATTGATTTTACAACAAATGCAATTGGTATTAGAAGAACTAAAGAAAACAAAAACGGGAAAATTGTACTAAAACTAAAACTTAACGTAAATAAATCTGATGAAAACCAAATTATACTTTGTGTAAATATTAAAAAGGAAACCATTAAACACATTACACACCATCTTTGAAGTTCGAATTTTTGAATCCAAACTGAGGATACAATAATAGGAATCGCCAATAAACTCAAAAATCCAACAAAAATTGACGAACTAACAGGCTGTACTAATACTGAAATAAAGCTTGCACCAAAAAACAAAAGAGGTAAATCTGAAAAGCTAATCCATCTATTCTCGTAATTCTCGCTAAAACTCAAAACAGAGTTACAAGAAGAATTTGTACTTAGATTACAAAAGTTAGTAATAAGATTGTTCTTAAAACCAAGCTTTTCCTGAACGATTAAAATACTTACGATTAATCCTAAAGCCGATGTTAGCAAAAATACAGCGCTAAAAATACTGTATGAACTATAAAAAAATGATAATCCTGCTACAAGTATAAAAGGTATAAGATATTTTAACCAATTTAGTTCAACTTTTAAATTTTCTCTTGCAACTACATTATTGGGTTCTATTGCAACAATTACCCCATTCCAGTCTAAAAGGAATTTCTCGTATGAAATTTTTTGAACTCCTTTTTTTATAGAATTAATGCGAACAAAATCTTTTGCTTTTTCAACTAAAATTAATTCTTCCTTAAAATAGGCTAGAAAGTTTGACGGTAAATCAACTATTTGTTCCTTTGGAACTCTTATGGCAGCATTCTCTATCGACAACAAATCAAATGAATCTGTTATCGCAAATAAACTCGGATAATTAGGATGTGAAAGAAACAAGTCTTTAAACTCATTCTTTACATCCGAGTATCTGTTTATTTGAAGAAATTTTTGGATAAGTTTTAACATCTTTAGGACCTGTTTTAAATCGAATTACAGTACAAAGATTGCAGTTTTTATTCAAAAAATATTGCTAAAAGCACACATTTTATATATTATACTACATACAATTTATAAATTATAGCAGCTATAATACAATTACAAGTTATTGATTATCAAATATTTATTATAGAATTAGTTTTACAAAAGCGTTCAAAACCCAATTCTCGATCAAGAGCTTTACATTTTCTTTAGTTTTGATAAATCAGTAACCGTAACATGTAAAAAGATGGCAAATATGAAATTAAAATTCGAGGATTTCCAAGGAGAAAAATTATCAAAAAATCAACAAAAAGTGGTTAGAGGAGGAGATGATCCTGTACCACCGCCGCCAGTTGATCCTGGAAAAAGAGATAATAATGGTAACGGGTAATTGTTTCCTTATTTAAGCTGCTAAAAGTTTTTTTTTAAAACTAGATATTATTCGCAAACTGAGCTGGAGACACTCCAGTTCTTTTGCGAAATGATTTTGCAAAAGATACTGCATTTTTAAAACCCACACTTTCTGCAATAGCTTGTGTTGAATATTTTCGATACATATGATTAGTAATCATTTCATTGATTACATAATTAATTTTTAACTCATTCGAGTATTCTCCAAATGATTTACCAAATCGTTTATTCACTACATAAGATAAATATGTAGTATTTGTTTTTATTTTTTTAGCTACATAAGGCAAAGTAAAATCTGCGTTAAGGTATTCCAGTTTGTTTTCAAGAGCTAATAATTTTTCTACAATTTTATTTTCTTTCGCTTCATCAATACTTAGCGTAATATTTTCTCTTTTAAGGTGAATTTCTTCCGTTTCAAGAATTTCTTCTTTTTCTTCCGGCTCAATTTCAGCATTGTTTTTCTTTTCAATGTTTGCCTTAAATTCTTCTATCAAAGCATTCATTTTTTTATGTGCCTTATTTTTATCTCTAATGTTTTTTATTAGTAAAAATACAATTCCAACAACTAATAAGACATAAAACACTTTTAATGCCTTATTAATAAGTACATCATACTGGTATTTTTCCTGAATAACTACCATTTCCTGAGTCAAATCATTCACTCCTAGTTTATAATTTACCTCCAGAGCTTCATGATTCAGCTTTGTTTGAAAATCTTCATAGTTATCTAAGTAAACTTTAGAGTGTTTATAGGCAAGTTCAGGCTCATTCTTTAAATTATAAATTTTTGCCTGATAATAATTTGACTTCAAAAAATCTATATTATTAGATTTTGTTATTTCTGCAAGTGAATCACATTTTTTAAAGAAAACCAGCGCTTTATCGTACTTTTTTGTAGTAAAGTATATATCTCCTAAATTATAATTGGCAACACATAATAAACCCGGCTGATTGTTTTGCTGTGAATAAAATACAATGTCATAATATGTTTTTTCAGCAGCTTTATAATCTCCTTTCCAATTGTATATATTACCTAAACTTAATTTTGCTGTGATTTTATTATCTGCAAAATTCTGCGAATAATTAATTGCCCTTTTATAATAATATTCTGCCGAATCAAGTAAGAACTTTTTGTCTGAATTTTTAATGAAGTAATTCTCGTAAGAACTTCCTAAATTAACATTGATGTTACTCTTTCTATTTAAAAAATCCTCCTTAGTAAATATTCCTTCGTTTTTATCAACAAAATCATTCAGTTGTTTTAGATTTTTTATGGCTAATTGATAATTTCCAACGGCTTCATTAATTAAAGCTATATTTCCTCTAAATTTTACAATTTGAATAACATCTCCAATTTCAACAGAAAGCTTCATCCCCTGCTGATACTTGTCGAGCGCGGCACTAAAATTACCTCTTTTCCATTCTGCCAAACCTCCATAATTATAGATATAAGACTTTAATTGTATTTTATCGCGTGATTCCGGGACTTTTTCTAAGTATTTAAGGGCCAGAGAATATTTTTCTTTTGAAAGTTTAGTATTACCTTTTATCTGAAACAATTGAGTCATTGCTCCATTTGCAAAAGCTAAATGTTTAAAATTGTTTGATTTTGACATCTGCTTAGCGTATACAAGGGCACTATCGACATTTGCATTATAATTTAGTCGAATTTTTTCCTGCAGTATAAGATACTCCTCTTCAGTCAGTGCACTTTTCTGTTGGGCAAATGCAGTATTCAGAACAAAAAAAAGTACAAAAGAGATGATCAGCCTCATTCAATTTATGTTTTTTAGAATCTCAAAATTAGTTTATAAATTATCAATAAACTAAAATTAATTTACCTAATTTGTGATTATTTTTTAACTAACATGTAAAAATATAACAATTTAACTTTGTTTTGTTATATTTTTATTGCGTAAATTTGTTTTGAAAAATCCTAAACAAAAATGAAACCAGACTTATTTCAAGCTCCAGATTATTACAACCTTGACGATTTGTTAACAGATGAACATAAATTAGTTCGAGAATCAGCACGTGCATGGGTTAAAAGAGAAGTTTCTCCTATTATTGAAGAATATGCTCAAAAAGCAGAATTTCCTAAGCAGATTATAAAAGGGCTTGGAGAAATTGGCGGATTCGGACCTTATATTCCTGTTGAATACGGAGGTGCCGGTTTAGACCAAATTTCTTATGGCTTAATTATGCAGGAAATTGAAAGAGGAGACTCTGGTGTAAGATCAACTTCATCAGTACAATCTTCATTAGTAATGTATCCAATTTGGAAATACGGAAACGAAGAACAGCGTATGAAGTATTTGCCAAAATTAGCAACTGGTGAATACATAGGATGTTTTGGTTTAACAGAACCAGATCATGGTTCTGATCCGGGAAGTATGATCACCAATTTTAAAGATATGGGAGATCATTACCTTTTAAATGGTGCAAAAATGTGGATTTCAAATGCTCCTTTTGCAGATATTGCTGTTGTTTGGGCAAAAAATGAAGAAGGAAGAATTCACGGTTTAATTGTAGAGCGCGGTATGGAAGGTTTTACAACTCCTGAAACTCACAATAAATGGTCGCTTCGTGCCTCTTCAACCGGAGAATTAATTTTTGATAATGTAAAAGTTCCAAAAGAAAACCTGTTACCAAATAAATCTGGTTTAGGAGCTCCGCTTGGCTGTTTAGACTCAGCACGATACGGAATTGCGTGGGGAGCAATTGGTGCTGCAATGGATTGTTACGATACTGCTTTGCGTTATGCTAAAGAGAGAATTCAATTTGGAAAACCAATTGGAGGAACTCAATTACAGCAGAAAAAATTGGCCGAAATGATTACCGAAATCACAAAAGCACAATTATTAACCTGGCGTTTAGGTGTTTTGAGAAACGAAGGAAAAGCAACAACTGCTCAAATTTCGATGGCAAAACGTAATAATGTCAACATGGCAATTCAAATTGCCCGCGAAGCCAGACAAATGTTAGGCGGAATGGGAATTACAGGAGAATACTCCATTATGCGCCATATGATGAACCTGGAAAGTGTTATAACTTATGAAGGAACTCATGATATTCATTTATTGATTACCGGAATGGATGTAACTGGAATTCCAGCATTTAAATCATAAACATCTATTAAAATATATATAAAAACAATATAAAAAGCTTCTTCTAACCGAGAAGCTTTTTATATTTGTCCCAAAATTTACATAAATGAATATTGAAACTATAAACAATAGCATTCAACCTCAAAAAGAACAGCTTTTAAAACATTCCTTATATAACAAAATCCAAACGATTGATGACTTACACAGCTTTGTGGAAAATCATGTTTTTGCTGTTTGGGATTTTATGTCTTTATTAAAAGCTTTACAAGCCAAACTTACTTGTACTACAACACCTTGGTTTGCAACTAAAAACCCGGAAACAAGATATTTAATAAATGAAATTGTTCTAGCCGAAGAAACTGATTTAAGTATTGACGGAAGAAGACAAAGTCATTATGAAATGTATCTTGAAGCAATGGAAGACTGTGGTGCAGATACTACAGAGATCAATAAATTTTTAGCCGAAGTAAATTCGCTTCACAACATTTTTGTTGCTATAAAACAAAGTTCGCTTCATCCTGAAATAAAAGCCTTTCTTGATTTTACTTTTAGAGTGATCGAAGAAGGAAAACCACATCAAATTGCTGCAGCTTTTACCTTTGGGAGAGAAGATTTGATTCCGAGTATGTTTACCGAAATCCTGAATAATTTTCAAAAAAATCTTCCCGATACAGATTTAAGCAAATTGCTGTATTATTTCGAAAGGCACATTGAACTTGATGCTGATGAACACGGACCAATGGCAATGCAGATGATTACGGATTTATGTGGAGATGACGCTCAAAAGTGGAAAGAAGTTGAAGAAGTTTCGATTCTTGCTTTAGAAAAACGAATTGGACTTTGGAATGCTATTGAAGAAGAAATTCTTATGAAAACAGAAATGGTTTAAAAACCAAAACAGCATATTTAACGTAACTATTTGTTTAAACAAGCCAAATTAATTTAAACAAATTATGAAACCGCAATTCAAACAAATAGTTACAGTTATTTTTTCAGCATTTCTATTAAGCTGCAGTTCCGAAGAATCTTCATCAGAAACTCCTGTTTCGCCAGGATCTACAACTCCACCTCCAACAACACAAATTCCGACGACTCCAATTTCTAAATCCATAAATTATCTGGCTTTAGGAGACAGCTATACTATTGGACAAAGCGTTTGCGAAACCTGCAGATATCCAGAACAGCTCAAAACGAGCTTAAAAGCGCTTTATCCTGAAACCAATTTTTCATTAAACGTAATTGCCGCAACGGGCTGGACTACCAATAATTTACTTACAGCTATAAAAGAGCAAAATCCAGAATCAAATTATGATTTGGTTACTTTATTAATTGGTGTAAACAATCAATATCAGGGCAGAGATTTTTCTATTTATGAAAAAGAGTTTCCTGAATTAGTTATAAAAGCAATTGCCCTGGCCAAAGGCGATAAAAAAAATGTAATTGTACTCTCAATTCCAGATTATGCTTACACCTCTTTCGGAATGATGTTTGGAACCGACGGAAGGATGAAAATCACTGAAGAAATAAACAAATACAACACTTTTGCCGAAAACTACTGCATGATGAATGGCGTAACATTTGTTTCCATTACAGATATTACCAGAAATGGATTATATAACACTAGTTTAGTTTCTTCAGATGGATTACATCCTTCAGAATCTGCTTATGCAATGTTTGTTGAGCGTATTTTAACAAAGGTTAAAGCAGCTTTGCAGGGTTAATTCTCTATTTCTGCAGTAAGTAAAACTTTTTCAGGACATTTTTAGATCTGCTATTCCCTATTTTTTATTTACACACTAAACATTCCTTAGTCTGCTCATAAGAATTACACCAGCTTGATTTTTTTACTACATAGGCCGTTTGATTTACTTGCCTTCTAACCAATTGTAATAAGCTTATAGCCTCTGCTTTAGATGTATATCCCATAAGAATCGTTCTGAATACATTGCCTTTTTTTATTATAGCAGAATTTGGATTTATTTTAATTGCTTTTTTAAGCTCAAAATTTGCATCCTCAATTTTAGAATCTCCTCCGGCAACTATAAACCATTCTACTCCCGGTTCTGTACTCGACAAAGGTGTTTCAAATAATTCTTTTTTCTTTTGATTTTCTTCAATCTCCTTTATTTGGGCCTTAGTATAGCTTTTAGAAGTGTCAATTTTTACATTTTCAATCTTCACATAATCATCATATTCTTTCTTTATTTCAATATAGTAATTCGTCCATGATTTTTTCATTTCGCCTCTTGGCGATACTATTGACAAGTATTTAACAAGCTGCAGTCTTACAAGCGGTTCTTTTTCATTTTTAACATCGTTTACATACCTGTCAAAATATTCGAGTTCTTTAATATCCTGATCCCTTTCTTTAAACAAATCACTCACTACCAGCGTAACAGTACTTATTGCAAGTGTTACGATTACCCATTTAAAGTAATCAATAAATTTATCCAGATTCTCCGGCGCTATCTCTGCTTTTTTAATCAATCTGTATAAAATGACAAGAGATAGTAATCCTATAAAAACAAAAAATAAATAAAGCCAAAACGAAACATTTCCTGTATTTGAAAACATGGGTTAAAGATTTTAAAGTGTTAGACAATTTCCTTTTGCTTGAACAGAATTTTGTCTTTTTGAGCCTATAAAGACTTGGTAGTAACAAATACAAAACACTGAAAAACAATGCAATATAAAACTAAAACCTAAAAAAACACCCCGTAATTATACCCATTTTTATCTGATAAACTAATTTTGAAAAATAAAGCCCTCATTCTATTTAGAATGAAATTGCGGGTTTAATTTTGCAGAGAGGATGTAATTCGAACCCCATTTACCTCCCATAAATACTAGTATATACAAATTTCAGTATCCCACAGAATGTACCGAAAATAATCTATTTGAATTAATTAATCTTCACTATATTAAACTATTACATCGAAAAAATAATAATTTCAAAATAGATTTTTTTGTGGGAAACTTTCCACTTCGTTATCTTTGATAATCAAAAAAAGAACTATATGAAAATCAAAACCTTAACATTATGCGTTGTGATAGCCTCTATAGCTTTTGCATGCAATTCTAACAAAAAACAGAACGAGGAAGCCCCAGACAGTATAGATTCTTCTCAGGTATCAACTACAGCTCAGGAGCCTCAAACAGCAGTATCTGCCAAAAAATTCGATATTAATTCTATTCCTGTTTCAAACAAATCACTTGGCACTTTTCCATATTTTAACCTGCCTGAGAATTATCAGGGAACACCTAAAAATAACACGACAGACTATGACGTTGCCTATTTCTGGGTAAAAGACCATTTTGAAAAACCGGAAGGGAAAATTTTCTATGCCAGAATTACTGCCAAAGAAGGAAAATCATATAGTGATCTTGAAGTAGCAAAAAATCTGGACGAATTAATTAAAAGTGTTGATGGCGTAAAAGTATCTGAAATGAAAACTCCTTCAGATTCGTCTGCTGCGATTCCAGAAAATAACCGTATAAAATACATAAACGGTTATGGCTTTATTGCAAATGCTATTACTACCACTTATTTAATTCGCCGTCCGGATAGAAATATTTGGGTGCAGCTTACTCCGGGTGATGATGCCGTTTCTGCCGGCTGGATGATTCTTGAAACAAAACCTTTTAAAATAACAGCTTCTCTTATCAAAGCAGATGAAATGAAAAAAGAACTGGATACAAAAGGACATATTGCTTTATACATCAATTTTGATACCGATAAAGCAACAATCAAACCTGAATCTCTGCCTATTATAGATGAAATACAAAAACTATTGACCAGCAATGCCAGCCTGAAAATTGCTATTGAAGGTCATACCGACAATAGTGGTGCTGCATTACACAACAAAAAACTTTCTGAAGACAGGGCTAATGCTGTAAAAACGGCATTAACTGCCAAAGGAATAAGTACTGCAAGATTACAGACAAAAGGATTGGGTGCCGAAAAACCTATTGCTGATAATGCCAGTGAAGATGGCAAAGCAAAAAATCGTCGGGTAGAAATAGTAAAAATATAATACTTACTATCAATATTACCGCTCAAATACTTCTAACCTTGAGCATTTTTATATAAGAAACGGAGACTTTAACAGGTCTCCGTTTTTAGTTTATACTTCCTTGATTACTTAATATCTGATAATTTAAAGCGATTCTCCTATTGACAATAAAACAGGTATAAATACGCATTGTCCTTTTTTTATTTATTTTTTAACTTGTTACAAATAAAAAACATCGTAATAACCTGAATATTAAACAAATAACATTCCTAATAAATTAAATAAGATTTCACAAAGCTTACTAACATCAAACTATATTATCATGGAAAAATTTATGACTAAAAATGGCGTTTCTGTCAGAGCATACAAAGGCGATGCAATGACCCTATTAGCTTTTGACCTAAATAGCAGCATGAAGAAAAACTTTGTTGGTTTTACAATTAAAGTCCTGACTGATAATAATAGAAAGTTTTACATCTACAATAAGATGAAATTTAATAGTTCAGTAACTCTCCATAGACAATTAGCAGAATGGGACAATGTATTAAGCAGCGAATTCTCTCCTATTCAAAAATTTAGATGGGTTCATGTTCCATCGACTGTACACTACATTGAAAATCCTTATTTTGGTGAATATACTTATCAGGTAACACCCAGATATGTAAAAAATAATACTCTATTAGCTCTTGATCCCAACTTGACCGTTGAAGTTACTATTAATGTTGATTCATTTAAAAGCGGCAAAGTTGAACTTGGTTTTACCAGGGCATTTATCTCCTCACAAGCCTTTGGATATCATTTTGGGAATAAATTAAACTTAAGGCCAAATAAGACAGATTTAACTTTTAATATTTCAAAAGCAGCCGGTTCAAGAACACTTAATGGTGTAGAGAAAGAATTTACTTATGAAGAAATTCATCAATATTTAGGGTGGCAGGCAAGAGACCGGGTAACCGACTTTTTAAATGAAGTTATAAATAATAATGCATTAAAACTGGATGTATTTGCATACGATTTGAATGAACCTGTAATAGTAGATAAAATAATGCAATTAGCAGAACAAGGCAGGGTTAGAATCATACTGGACGATTATCCAAATCATAAAAAAGCAGGTTCTTTTGAGATGAAATTTGATAAAGCATTTAGAGAAAAAGCTTTAAATACAAATCAAATTGAGAGAGGATGTTTTGGTAGTCAGGCACATTCAAAAATATTTATTCAAAGAGAAAATAATGCCAATGCAAAAGCATTAAAAACCTTAACCGGATCAACCAACTTCACCACAAATGGTTTGTACATAAATGCTAATCATGTTGTTATATTTAATGATGAAGATGTTTCTAAAGTGTATGCAGATGTTTTTGATGCTTCATTTGGTAAAGCACAAATGGATGTTTTTAATGCGAGCACTTATGCCAATACTAGTTTTAGTTTCGATAAAGATGGTGTAACAAGCACGATTATTACATTTGCCCCGCACCCAAAAAGCTTTGTTGAAAATCTATTTGAAAGTATTAGTTCTAAAATACTGAATGCAAAAAGTGATGTCTTGTTTGCCGTAATGATTGACGACAGTAACAGTAAAATTCTGGATGCACTTAAAACACAAGTTGAATCTGAAAAGATATATACTTTTGGAATTACAGATAAAAAAGACAATTTAAAATTATATAAACCCAATAGAAAAACCGGTGTTAAAATATCTGCCTTAGATATTAATACCAAATTAAAAAAACCATTTAAAGATATTATTGGGGTTCCCGGTTTAGGACATGTTATACACCATAAATTTGTAGTGGTTGATTTTAAAGGAGCTGACCCTGTTGTTTATTGCGGAAGCAGTAATCTGGCTTTTAATCCTGAGCAAAAAAATGGAGATAATTTAATTGAATTTAGAGATAAAGATATTGTAACCGTATTTGCAATTGAAGCTATTCGATTAATAGATCACTATCATTGGTTAAATAAAGGCATCATTGAGAATATTAATACTGATGAAATGACATTGTACACTGCAGCCGAAAAAACAAAATGGTATACCAAATATTACAATGCAAAGGATTTACGCTGCAAGGAAAGAGAAATGTTAATCAAATAAAAACAGAAAACCTGCAAGTTGTAAATTTGCAGGTTTTCTGTTTTTATTTGGACACTTTCAAGGTCACATTTTAACTAATCTTAATCACAATTTTGCCAAATGCTCCTTTAGCTAAATGTTGATATGCCTCTATAGCCTCCTCAAATGAATAAATTTTTTCGATAACTGGTTTGATATTGTATTTATCAAAAGCCTTATTCATTTCTTCAAATGCTTTTAAATGACCAACCGCTATCCCTTGAACTCTTGTTCTTTTAAATATTACATTCATCAAGTCAAGATTCGTATTTTGCCCTTGTAAAAAACCAATTACAGATACTTGCCCTCCGACTTTGGCAGCCCTAACAGAATCATTTAAACCTTCGCCTCCTGCAATATCCAATATTTGGTCTGCACCAATTCCATTCGTTAGGTTTAATACCTCTGTTGCCCAATCAGGAGTTTGCTTGTAATTAACAATTTCATCTGCTCCCAAATCTTTCGCTTTTTGCCCCTTCTCATCATCACTTGTTGTTAAAATTGTTTTTGCCCCTAAAGCATGTGCTATTTGCAAACCAAAAATAGACACTCCGCCGGTACCTTGCAGTACAACGGTTTCCCCTGTTTTCAAATTTCCACATGTTACCATAGAATACCAAGGCGTTAAGGCTGCTATAGGTAAAGTAGAAGCTTCTTCATCATTTAATGAGGAAGGCGAAAAGACAGTAGAGCCTTCTTCTAATATCATGTATTCAGCCAGCCCTCCAGACAAAGGAGAACCTAAAGAAAACTCTTGTTCATTGTCGGCCGGTTTTCCGTCGATCCAATGAGAATAGAGATGCGATGTAACTCTGTCTCCAATTTTAAAACGATTAACACCTGAACCAATAGCAACAACAGTTCCTGAAGTATCAGAAACAGGAATTACTGGAAATTGTATTTTATCTGGTGTATAAATCCCGTCAACAATTGCTTTATCTCTGAAATTTAAAGAAACTGCACCAACCTTTATTAGGATTTCATTGTGTTTTGGTGCCGGTATATCAACATTATCTAATGTGAGATTCTCCAAGCCAAAAGCATGTAATTGCCAGGCTTTCATTGTTTTTAAATTTTCTTCCATTTTTATTTTAAAAAATTAATTATTCTACTACTTCACTAATCTGAAAGACTGGTTCAATATCTGTATAGTTAGGCACATCACTCATAATTTCGGCAAAATGCGGCACCAACGAATTTTCAAAAGTCTCCATACTGTCAAAGTATAGGTGTGCAACAATATGGTAGAATGGTTTTGAACCTGGTTCTCCGCCTGCAACGCCTTTGTCTACCGCAACATGTTTCAATGCATCCCCTGTTAACCTTTTAATCATTGGTAAATGACTGTTTTGATAGTAATCCAAGTTGAATTTTTTTCCATCAAGGTTTTTGTAATACGCGATTAGTTTAATCATTCCTTTTTCCATTTTAATTAAATTTTAGAATTGTTATTATTTGTTAATACTTAATTTATTTCAATAGTTTCAACGATTTGTCCATAAGAACTTAAGCATCAGTTCTGCATCCCATTCCACATTTTCCAGCATTTCCTGAGTACCTCCATGTTTTGGCTCCCAGCCAAGCAAAGCTCCGTTTGTGCTTTTCATTCTTACGTTACTGCCCCAAAACCAGCCTTTTTGTAAGCCAGTTACAGCTACAGGACTTGTTATAAGCTTTTTTGAATACAATATTTCAGCAATTCGATGAGCTGCATCTGACCAAACAAAATATTCACTTGCCGGATAGTAGATACCTTTCAATCCTTCAGGTGCGGTATCTTTAAGAGCAGAATCCATTACTAAAAGATATAGTTCAGCCAAATCAGCTACATGAACATTTGTCCATTGATTTTTACCTTCACCTACATACATCACTTTGCGGCTTACCAAAGACTGATATACCAGCCGGGGTATTTGAATAGACATACGGTTTTCTGCAAATGCGCCAAGTCCTTTTCCAAAAACAGTTGGAGGAACCATCAGATAGGTTTTCAAGAGCCCTTTTTTTGCTGCTGCAAAAACTTCAACATCTACAAAACGATGTGGTGCATAACCCGGAATAGATTCGTGGGCTTCAAAATCAGCATCATCCCAGACAACTGCTGCCAGATCTTCTAAAAGAGGACGACCTTCTCCATTAGAGTTTTCAGATAAAACACCTGCGCCTGAAGTGTGAATAAGAATTGGACGCTGTCCTGTTTGTTTTGCACGTTCTTCAAGTCCTTGAATAATAGCTTCTACACTTAGCAAATGGTCGCAATTAGCTGTATTAAATACAATATCTGCCTTTTGGGATTCTGTGGATATGATCTGCAAATCATTCAAAGTACCAAAAATTGGCTCTATGCCGAGTTTTTCTAATTTTACTGTATCTTCTTCATTACGAACAAGTGCTGAAATATTAAAGCTCTTTAAATAATCACGTGAAAGCATTAAGTGAAGAAAAGTACCACCAATATATCCTGTTGCTCCTGTAATGAAAATTTTCTGTTTGTTCTCAATTTGACTCATATTCAATAAATATTTTGTTGTTATTTATTTTGACAGCTGGTTTTTAAGCTTGTACAAAGTTCAAATAAATCTCAATCTAAAAACAGATTCAGATTTGATAAAAAAAAGAGTATCAGTTTGTTCTTTAAAGGAATTAAAATTGCTTTCTTTGTATAGCCCTTAATCATATAATCAACTGATTAAATTATACTTGAGAGCACAATATTGTTTTATATCTAAAATATCATGGAAACAAAAGAGAAGCTCTTTTTATATGAAGAGACTGCCGCTAAAATTGAGAGTTCTATAAAACAATTGCAATTGCAGCCGGGCGACAAAATTGCATCGGTTAGAAAAATTAGTACAGAATTCCATGTTAGTGTAAATACCGTTTTCCAGGCATATGCAATCTTGGAAGCTAAGGGAATTATTTATTCAAAACCTAAATCCGGCTATTTTATCAGCATGTCTCCAAAATCTGCAATCATTTCCCTTAAAAAAAATGATTTAACGTTACCTACAATAGTTGACATTACTGCAATGTCAGCAGTAATGATGAAAAAGGCAAAAGAAAAAGAAATTGTAAATTTCTCAATCTTAGCTCCGGTAAATGAACACTTACCTATTACAAAACTGAACAAGTATGTAACTTCATCCCTTTATGAAATTAGCAACGATAATTATCAATATCATCTTGTAGATGGACATCCAGCATTAATTAAACAGTTAGCTTTAAAAACATTTGACTGGCCCAACAGCATCAGCCAGGACAAAATTCTTGTAACGAATGGCTGCATGGAAGCGATAAACCTTTGTCTAGATGCAATTACCAAACCGGGTGACATTGTAGCTATTGAATCTCCTACCTATCATGGGATATTGCAAAGCCTCGAACAAAGAGGGTTACAGGCTTTGGAAATAGGTGTAAACCCAGAAACAGGATTATGTTTAGATGATCTCAAAGAAGGTCTCAAAAAAAACAAAGTTGCTGCCTGTATTTTCATGCCCAATTGCCACAATCCTGTTGGGTGCAAAATGCCTGAGGCTAACAAAATAGAGTTAGTCAATTTATTGGGCGGGTTAGACATTCCGCTTATTGAAGATGATGCCTTAGGAGAATTAAGTTTTCATTCAGCAGTTTTTCCTGCCAAAGCTTACGACAAATATAATAATGTATTATACTGCTCATCTTTTTCAAAAACATTAGCTCCCGGTTTTAGAATAGGCTGGGTGTCAGGAGGGAAATACCATCATGCAATTGAAAAATTAAAATATGGTTCCAATATGTCAACAAACAGTGTGCTTCAGGCTGCAATTGGAAAATATTTAGAAAGCGGGCAATACAATAAACATATCCGAAAAATGCGAAATGCACTTCAATCGCAAATGCTAAAATATCTAAGTACAATTTCTGAGATATTTCCTGCAGGAACAAAACTTGCAATCCCACAAGGCGGTTTAAGTATCTGGATAGAACTTCCACCAAAAATAGATGCTTATGCTTTACAAAAAGAAGCATTAAATAAAGGAGTAGGCATATGCCCCGGACATATATTTTCAACTTCTGATTTTTTTCATCATTACATAAGAATAAATTATTGTCCCCTATGGAATCATAAAACTGAAAAAGCAATAAATACATTAGCAAAAGTTTTACAAAGATTGACCTAAATCAATAATTACATTTTTTTACTTAACAGTTTGCATTTTCAAATAAATGATATAAAACTTTATCCTAATTTTTGATTTTTTACAGAATTGCGCTTTTATCTCCTTAAGATACGGTTTAATGAATAAGTCTGAAAAAGCAAAAAACCCTAAAAATCATAAGATTTCTAGGGTTTTGAAACTATTTTGAGATTTTTTAGCAGAAAGGAAGGGATTCGAACCCTCGATACAGTTACCCATATACTAGCTTTCCAGGCTAGCTCCTTAAACCACTCGGACACCTTTCTATTATTGGTCTGCAAAGAACACAAAAAAAATCGAGTTTAAAAAGTAAAATCTAAGATTACTTTTAAATGCTTTTACTAAATTCTTCCATAAATAATTTTACGGCTTTTTTTTGATAACCTCCAATCGTTAACATAAAAGATTCTCTTTTGGTTGCAACACCTGTAATTTGTATCGCCTTGAGCTGATCCCAGCCTTTTAAAGCTTTTTCAGCCACGATCGTCGCCCAATCACTGTTCTCTACCATTTGCAATAAAGCGTGTATAGAATGCAGTTCTATTGAGATTTTGGGCTTCATATTAAACTTCTGGAATAACTCTTCTACAAATTCTCTCGAATTCGATCCTTTTCCGGGCAATACCAACGGGATGTTTTCTATTTTCTTAAAAGCTATTTTATCCAAATCTGCTAAAACGTGGTTTTTGGAAACCGCCAAAACCATGTAAGAAGTAAACAAAGGCACTTTTTGAATTGGCAGTTCAATTTCGTGCGATGAAATAACCAAAACAACATCTAATTGATTATCCAGAAGCTTTTGTTCTAAAGCTTCTGTAGTTCCATATTCAACAACAATTTTCAGGTTCTGGTATTTTTTAGCAAATGTATTGACGATAGGAAGAATCAATAAACCAAAAATATAAGTTACACCAATTCGCAGTTCACCGCCAATCATTTCGTTTAAATCTTCAATGGCCTGTTTTCCATTTTCTACATTTTCTACCACTTTTTTAGCGTGAATTAAAAAAACAGAACCAGCTTCTGTAAGCTGTACTTTCTTTCCAATTCTTTTAAACAAAGGCAGGCCGAGTTCTTCTTCCAGTTTTTTTATTTGCTGCGAAAGCCCGGACTGCGTTACAAAACACAATTCTGCAGCCTTTGTAAAATGCAGCACCTCAGCCGTTTTAATAAAGTATTCGAGTTGGTAAATTTCCATATTGATAAGTTTTAATACTTATTATAAGTAAAATTATTAATTTTTCTAATGAAATCATAATCCCGACCTTTGTATTAAATATTTAAGATCATGTTTAAAGCGTTAAAATCAAAAAACTTCAAGTTATTCTTTTACGGGCAATCCGTTTCAGTTATTGGGACCTGGATGCAGAAAACTGCCATAAGCTGGATGGTTTACAGCATAACCGGATCTGTATTTTTATTAGGACTGGCTACTTTTTTAAGCATGATTCCGTCTTTATTTTTGGCACCGTTAGCCGGAAGTATTATTGGACGTTACGACAGACACAAAGCAATGCTTTTATTACAGTCTATGGCGATGATGCAGGCCGGAGCTTTGGCAATTTTAATTTATTTTAAAATCTATAACATCAACTTCATTTTAGCTTTGAGCTTAATTCAGGGAATTATAAATGCGTTTGATATGACTTGCAGACAAACGATGATGATTGATATTGTTGACAATAAAGAAGATCTGCCAAACGCTGTTGCACTAAATTCAACTTTAAATAATTTTGCCAGAATTGCGGGTCCTGCACTGGCCGGAATTATTCTGCACAATTATGGTGAAGACATTTGTTTTATTGGAAATTTCCTTAGCTATATTCCGGTTTTAATTTCGCTTTTAATGATGAAAATTACGCCACACATCAAAGCGGTAGATAAATTTAAAATGCTCGAAGATTTCATTGAAGGTTTTGATTACGTAAAAAAAGAAGCCGAAATGGCCAAAATGCTTTTGATGTTAATGTGCAGCAGTTTATTTGTAATTTCTTTTAATACACTGATGCCGGTTTTTGCCAAAGATATTTTTAGTGGAAACGCACAAACTTTCAGCTGGTTTGAAAGCGCCGCCGGAATTGGTTCAATTTTATCTGCAATTTATTTGGCAAATCTTAAAAAATCAGACTACATGAGTAAAATAATGATCGCTGCGAGCTTATTATTGGGTTTTAGCATCATTATACTCGCGTATTCAAATAGTTTGACTGTGGCGCTTATTTGCATGGCCTTGAGCGGTGTGGGAATGATGGCACAAACTTCATCTATAAACATTTATGTACAGACACAAAGTGCGGTAAATATGCGATCAAGAAGTATTAGTTACTATTTAATGGCTTATCAGGGAATGATTCCTGTGGGAAGTTTAATTATCGGGTACGTTTCACACATTATCGGAACCAGACATACGGTTGCGATTCAGGGAATAATTTGTATTCTTTCTGTGATTGTTTATGTGTATTACAAAAAACATAAAACTTCTGAAGAATTGGAAACTTGTCCTGTTCCTTATGAAAATTCTAAATTTTAATAAATTCCAATAAAAAAATTCCAAATTCCAATTGTCGGTAATCTTGTCATTTCGAGGAACGAGAAATCGCACTAGAAATTCGACAAAGATTAGCACCATTAGGAACGGAGCTGCTTGTACGATTTCTCGTTCCTCGAAATGACAAACTATACTTGTTATGCGTTTTGGAATTTGGAATTTAAAATATTGGAATTTTATTTATAACGAAATTTCACCGCGTAAAGCAGTTTCAAAAACGTCTTTAAATTCATTTTGTGGAATATTATGACCCAGTAAATACATTAATTTTGTAATTGCGGCTTCTGTAGTAATATCTTTTCCCGAAATAACGCCAAGAGATTTTAAGGCTGTACTGGTTTCGTATTGTCCCATGTTTACGCTTCCGCCAGAACATTGCGTTACGTTTACAATGTGCATTCCAGAATTGATTGCTTTTTCAATTAAATTTAAAAACCACTCTTCGGTTGGGGCATTTCCTGAACCGTAAGTTTCTAAGACAATTCCTCGTAAACCAGGAGTAGCCAGTATCGAAGCCAAAACTACTTCGCTCATTCCCGGAAACATTTTTATAATCGCTACGTGATTGTCTAAGTTTTTATGAACAATTAAATCTGCACCTTCTTTTACCGGAAGAAATAAATGCGAATTCAATTTTAAATGTACACCAGATTCTACCAATTCAGGATAATTTGGTGCAGTAAAAGCTCTAAAATGTTCAGCGTTTACTTTTGAAGTTCTATTTCCGCGATATAATTTATATTCAAAATACAAAGAAACTTCATTGATAACAGGTTTTCCGTTTTCCTGCAATGAAGCAATTTGAATTGCTGTAATAAGGTTTTCTTTAGCATCGGTACGCAAATCTCCAATTGGTAACTGCGATCCTGTAAAAACAACTGGTTTTGCCAAATTCTCCAGCATAAAACTTAATGCCGAAGCCGAATATGACATGGTATCTGAACCGTGCAGCACCACAAATCCGTCATAAGCAGCGTAATTTTCCTCGATAATTGTGGCAATTTTTGTCCACATTTTCGGATTCATGTTCGATGAATCTATCGGGTTTTCAAAAGAAACACTTTCGATCTCACAATCTAATTGTTTAATCTCTGGAATCTTCTGTATTAATTTACTAAAATTGAAAGCTTTAAGCGCTCCGGTTTCAAAGTCTTTGCTCATACCGATAGTTCCTCCAGTATAAATCAAAAGTATTTTTGCTTTAGATGACATCTTGGTATTTTAATTTATTGACAACCGGATTGGCATACATTGCCAGAAACCCTTGTCTGGTAACAGGATTATCGCTTCCGATACGCATTTCTAAACGACGCTCAAAAAGTGATTTTTCGCTTTCTTTATACAAATGAGAGAATCTTGTTGTTTCGTTTAAAATATCGTAAGCAATAAAATTAGTAGGCCATAATTGATAATTTGTCAAAATGGTATCATCAATAACTTGTGCCAAAGCCTGAACTTGTTTGTTAACGTTGTCATTTTCGGCAACAATTTTATCAATTTCAGTATCTAAAACATCGCCAACAGAAATATGTATTCTTTTTTTAGTTCCCATGATACCACTTAAAATGGTCATGAAATCTTCGTTTTTATCTTTAACGTAAACTTCGTTTTTTGATTCTGCCATTAATTGCGGCATTTTCAAAACATCTGTAGGATCGTATTCATAAGAAATAGAAACCGGAACGATCCTTAATTTCTTAAAATAATCCATTAAGTTTTCTTCGTCAGAACCCATTCCAATCATTTTTAAAACGCCCGGATTGGTTTCGTCATTTCCATCTTTTGTTCTTCCTTCTCTTTGTGCAATCCAAACCGAACGATTTTCGCGAAGCAATAACTGTCCCATATATTCGGCAAGCAGTTTAGAACTTTGCAGCATTTCACGAGGCGTTAATCCTCTTAAAACCAAAAAGTTTCTATTTAATTTTGCTAAAGTTGCCAGGAAAGCTTTTTTAACTAAATTGTCTCCAATTGCAGACGCTGTCATTACCAAACCATGTTCAAACAAACAAACATTCAGCAAAGTGGTATCTAAAAGAATATCTCTGTGATTTGAGATAAACAAATAAGAAGTATTTGGTTCCAGTTTCTCAAAACCTGAAGTTGTTAAGCCTTCAGAACTTTTCTCTAAAACCTTTTGTATGGTATTATAAATAAAATTGCATTGAAAATCACGAATAGAATGCGTTTTCTTTAATTGCTCTTTCCAAACTTCATCTTCAACTTCCGGAAAAGTAAAGTTCATCATGGTTTTCATCATTGGGTGATTTACAACATCATGAAGTGCTTCATTTATTTCGGAATCATAAAACGGTCGAATGGCATCAAATTTCTGCATTATTTATATTGGTTTTAAGTGGGCAAAAGAACAAAAAAAAAATCAAAGTTTTGTAAGGCTTGGGTTAAATCCCAAAAACGTCTTTTGAATTTTGAGTTGTTATTGCTGCAATCTCTTTTTCAGATACATCATATAAGTCTGCCAGCTTCGAAATTACATTGACTAAATAGCTGCTCTCATTTCTTTTTCCTCTGTACGGAATTGGCGCCAAATAAGGCGAATCTGTCTCCAATACAATGTGTTTTAAATCGATTTGATTTAAAAACTGATCAATTTTTCCGTTCTTAAAAGTTACCACACCTCCAATTCCTAATTTCATTTTATAAGAAATTGCCTGCTGTGCTTGTTCTAAAGTTCCTGAAAAACAATGAAAAATCCCAAATAAATCTTCAGATTTTTCTTCTTCTAAAATTTCAAAGATTTCATCAAAGGCTTCACGGCAATGAATTACGATGGGTAATTTGTATTGTTTTGCCAGCTGAATTTGTCTTCTAAAAGCTATTTGCTGTTCTTTTAAATGCGTTTTATCCCAATACAAATCGATTCCTATTTCGCCTACTGCGTAGAATTTTCGTTTTGATAATTCCGTTTCTACATGTGCTAATTCTTCCAGGTAATTATCTTTTACATAAGTAGGATGCAAACCCATCATTAGGAAAATATTATCGGGATAGTTTTTCTCTAAATCGTACATTGACTGTGTCGCGGCAGCATCGATGGCAGGAATAAAAAAGCGTGTAACTCCAGCATCAATGGCGCGTTGAATCATTTCGTCACGATCCTGATCAAATTCTTCAGAATATAAGTGTGTGTGTGTATCGGTAATAATGGGTGCTGAATTCAATGGTCTAATTTTAAAGTTGTCAAAATTACGACAATATTAAAAGAATAGCAATTGCTTGTTGGAACACGGATTTTACGGATTCACTTCTTGAAAACGCGGATGAGAACGGATTTTTTATGCTTTTGTCAGACTGAGCGATCCCGAAGCTTCGGGAGAAGTCCCGCAAAGAAATGCGACAATCTTTGTCGAGCTGTTTGTGTGTCCTTCGACTTCGCTCAGGATGACATAGAGGACGTAAAAAACCTTTGACAAAGGTCTCTAAAAACAAAAAAACGCAAAGCTTTAAAACTTTGCGAATCTCTGTGTAAAATCTTTGTGTTTCTTTGTGGAAGTACTAATCCAATTGATGCAAAAGTTCTTCAACCTGATCGTAACCTTCGTAATCTTCAGAAATGGTTTCCAGTATTTTTTTGCAGCCTTCGTAATCTTTTTGTTTTAATTTAGATAAAGCCAGATACCAAACAGCTTTTTCTTTATAGGCAGAATTTCCTGCTTTCAATTCATTAAAAACAGCTTCGGCTTTTATATAATGGCTTTCTTCTAAAAGTGAAACTCCATAAAAAAATTGAATTTCTGCTGTTTTATTCTTTTGCAAAATGGTTTCAAAAAGCGGAATTGCTTTATTATATGTTTTATGATTATATGCTTTTTCAGCCTGTTTTAAAGTTTCATCAGCAGTTGATCTTTCGGTAAAAGAAGCATGTTCGGGATTATTGTAATCTCCATAAACCGGGTTTTGGTTGTAATTAAAAAAGAACAATCCGAACAAAACGGCAACCGAAGCAGCAACAGCCAAATACCAAGGTTTTAAACCGATAACTTTTGGTTTATTATCAAAATGTTTCTCTGCAATCTGACTCAGGTTATCTTTGAACGCTTGTCTTTCCTGTTCAAACCCAAATTTATTGTCCAGCTGAAATTGTATGTTTTTAAAAGTTTCAAACTGTGAAGCAAATTCGGGATCTTCGACTAATTGTTTTTCAAAATCATTTTTTGCCTCAATTTTTAATTCGCCTTGAAGATATTCATCAAATAATATGTAGCGTTCTTCGTTCATGACTAATTGTTTTTTAAAGAATTAAAGTTTTTTGCTTCCTGAATCCACTGCGTTAACTGGCCAACACAAAGCGACTTTTTTTTACGAACATAACCATATGTTACATTTAGTTTTTCGGCAACTTCTTCCATCGATTTAATTTCAAAACTCAGCTTTAATAACTCTTTGCATTTGTCTCCTAATTTTTGAAACATGGTGTCAAAAAGCTGTTGTTTTTCATCAAATTCTTCGGTTTGTCCAATCAGTTCAAGAGCAGATTCATTTATAGATACTGCATCTTCGATAATTGTTACCCCTTTGTTTGATGTTTTTTTCAATTCATTGAGCCATTTTCTTTTACACAAAAGAAAAAAGTACGCATCAAACGGGCAGGTTAACTGCAGCGAATTGGCTTTGGCCTGATTAAAGAGCAAAATCAATACTTCCTGAATCACGTCCTGAGCATGGTCTCTATCGCCAGAATTGTTCATAATAAACATTACGACTTTAGGAACATACTTTTTATATATAGATTGGATCACTGTCGAATCGTTTGCAGCAAGTCCGTCAATATACTTTTGGTCAGGATGCACTTTAGTTTTACTCATAAAAAAACTTTTAATCAGATAAAGTTAAAAAAGAATCTCAAATAAATTTCAAATAAAAGGGTAACAATTAACAATTACAGTTGATATAAGGAAACAAAAATCTTTTAAAAGAGTTAAAAATTAAGAGAAAATGGAAACTTATCAATTTACCAGCGACAAGACTTTAGATCAATTTTACAAAATGATCTCTGCCAAAACCCGTAATGGCTTTGTAATCGTAGAACATAACGAGAAACTACCCTATGTTGTTTTATGCCGGGAAAAAAAAGTTATCAAACATTTTCTGCACTTATTTCTTACCTGTCTCACTTTCGGACTTTGGTCAATTGTCTGGATCTATTTAATTGTTACGCTTTCGCGGAAGCAAAACATTCTCGTAGCTGTTGATGAAGACGGAAATCTCTTTGAAGACAAATGTCTTTCGGCATAAATCGAAAAAAAATAAAAATCAGGGGTAACAAACAAAACCACAAGTTGATATAAGCATATAAACACTATAAAAATATTTTTTGAAAACAGGGGTAACAATATCAAACCCTAATTTATATAAGATTGTAATTAATAACCAGAATCTGAAAACCACTTGACGATCAAGTCAGATTTATAAAAACTAGAAATTATGAACACAAATTTTAAAACTATCGGACTTTTATTTCTATTATTAGTTTCTTTTGTAAGCTGCGACACCAGCGATGGAGATGATACCGGCAATGTTATTCTGTCTCCAACATCGGCAGCTTTTAAAAGCATCAGCGAAAAAGGAGTAAAAAGAAATACACAAAACTTTACAATTACAGCCGGAGATGGTATGGTAACGCTAACATCTGCAAAAGGTGTAAAATTACACATCAACGGAAACTGTCTTACTAAAAACGGAAATGCTGTAACGGGAGAAGTTAATATCGAATATATTGAACTTTTTGACAAAGGAAATATGCTGGTTACTAATAAACCAACAATGGGAATTACACCAGACGGAAAGAAAAACCTTTTAATTTCTGGAGGAGAATTCTTTATTAAAGCTACACAAGGCGGTGTTGAATTACAAACTTCTTGTTATTTGAGTTTAGTGGTTCCAACTGCGCTGACTGACGGTTATGACAATGCCATGACATTGTGGACTGGTGTAATTGAGGAAGATGGTGATTTGGCCTGGAAAGATGCCAGAGGTGCTGACGGAAAAGGCGGCGTTCAAGGCGAAGGAAACAGTTACTATGTAACTTTTGGAAACTTTGGATGGACAAATGTGGACCGTTTTTACAGTGATCCAAGACCTAAAACCACTATTTTAGTTGATGTTCCAGACGGATACAATAACACAAACAGTGCTGTATATCTTTCTTATGATGGAGAAGGTACAAATGCTCTTGCAAAATTGGATACCTATACTGCCGAAGGATTGTTTAGCGAACATTACGGACAAATTCCAGTTGGTCTTGCGTGCCACATTATTTTTGCAACAGAAGACAATGGTAACTGGAGATATGCAATAAAAGGAGTGACTACGACTGCAAATGCCGTTTACACCTTTACACTAGCCGAAACAACAGTCGGTACCGAAGCTCAACTAGTTGCTGCAATTAATGCCATACAGTAACTTATAAATGCTTTTTTAAGAGAAAGTGATGATTTGCTCATCACTTTTTTTTACATTTAATCCTGTTTTAAAATTGATTTTGATGATTTTAAGACTAAAAACTGTCTAGTTATGAAACCACAACTGTCTATTTTCTTTATTCTATTTTCAATTTTCTCAATAGGACAAACCAAAGTAAAAGACACCATAACCCGAAGAGCAAATATTGGTTTTATCCAAAATGGAAATGCCGTTTCTTTTAAACCCGAAACGCCTCCGTTGATTCCAATTGCAGGCGCGCCAAAGCCTAGTTTTTCTTATTTATGGGAACTCGGCGACGGACATTACAGTAAAGAAGCTGAGCCAAAACATGTTTATAAAAACAAAGGAACTTATACAACAAGGCTTGCTGTAACAAACAATTACGACAACGGAAAACCTCCTGCAACGCGCCCGAAAAAAGTGGCTGTAAATGATATTACTGATACTAATTATAAAGACATTGCTTCTATTGCTGATCAAAATGGTTTTGCGATTTTAAAAAACTGCGATCCCATTCCGGAACAGGAAATGGTAGTCGTAGTAAGTTATCAAAATCTGGAGAATTATGTTTCCAGCGGAAAGCTTTATTTATTTTATAATGAGAAACAATTCAAACATAATAATTTCGAATTAAGCGATTTTAGAACCTATGCAAACGAACGTGAAGTAAAAGAAAACGTAGTCGCTTCTGTCGATGATCTTGACGATTCAAATAATTATGTGGCTTCCGCCGAAAATAGTTTCAAACTTAAAAAATACCGAAATACAACTACCGAAGAAGATCTCGATGCTTCACTTTTAGATGCCAATAAAACCTATCATAATGTTTCGGTTTTAGAATTTGATGATGCAAATCCGGGAGAAACTCGCAATGTTTTTTATACGTTTAAAACTACTCCCGAAATGATAAAAGATACGAGCGCAACGGTCACGATGCGCGGTATTTTTGTTCCAAATCGAAGTTATAAAAACCATAAGATTAAAAATCTGGAAATGGAAATCGTAACGTCGCACGATCCTAATAAAATGGGGTCTAACGGACGTTTTATGAATTATAGATTAGTCCGTTTTAAAAGAGTAAATTTCAAAACCCGTTTCCAAAATAATGGCGAAGGTCCGGCGAGAAAAATTCGTTTAGAAACCGATGTTCCGGATATGTTTGACAAGAAAACTTTTCAAATAGAAAGTATGTATCCAGAATGTCCAATTTGTCCAAAAGGCGAAGAACCAACCGTAAGCTGTCTCGATACAATTATCAAACAAAAGCAAATTATATTTACGTTTAAGAATATTTATCTTCCGGGAACGGAACAAAAAAATGTGCACGAAAAAGACAGTACAAAAGGTTTTGTAAAATATTCGATGAAGTTTGGCGAAGATTTTCATAAGGTAAAAACCAAAAGCCGAACTTCGATTATTTTCGATAAAAACGAACCTATAATTACCAATTACGCCACTACTAGATTTTTACCGGGAATTTCGATTGGTGTAAAAGCGGGTTACAACTTTTATCCTGATTTAGATAAATCGACAAGTTATTTTTTGGGAGCGACGCTTTCACCTTTTAAATCGTATCGTTTTTACTGGCAGATCGAATGGGTGAATGCATTAAACCAATATAACAGTGCGGTTACTGTTGTAGATCAAATAAATACGAATGCAAACGGTGTAAGACAATTGATACGTACCACTACAGCAACTGAAAATAAAAATATTAATTGGGAAATTCCTGTTTTGATTCGGTACAACATTAATAATTACATCGGAATTGGTGCCGGAATTCAGGCGAATATAAATGTCTCGCAAGAACAAAATCAGAACTTAACGATTGATACTTATGAAGGCGATAAAGAGAACTTTTTAATTGGTACAAAAACAGAAACCAACAATATAAAAACTTCTTTTACCGATTTTAAAACGGGTCTTTTGTTTGATTTAACGGCAGGTTTCGCCAGAATTGGACCGAGTTTGGGCGCACGCTACGTAATTAATTTTGAACAGAATTTTAATTACTTTCAGGTTTATGGAATATGGAAGTTTTAGTTTGTTTCACAGAGATACACAAAGGATGCACAGAGATACGCTAAGATTTTTTATTCTTTGTGTATCTCTGCGAAAAATCTTTGCGAATCTCTGTGGAATAAAATTTAATATGAACTTATATAACTTATATGGTTTAATCTTTCTTTTCCTAACTCTGAATGTTTTCGGGCAGCATCAGGAAGATAAAATATATAATGCTGTTGATAGTTTTACTGCTCATCCTTCCGCGAAAGCGTTACAAAATTTAACGAATACCGAAGCTGATTTTTGGAGAAATCCAAAACCTAAAACCAAAGATGAATTTTTAGCAATTGTGGTTTTAAACTGTAATAAAGCCTATTATGAAAATCAGTTTGGGCAGACACAAAATGCGATTTCGAGTTATGAAAAAGCATGGCAGATTTACCAAAAACAGAAACTCAGCAATTATGACATTATTGAATTCTGCTTAAAACCTTTAGGGAATTTATATACAGTTTTAGGCGATTATGACAGCGCCGAAAATACTATTAAACAATATTTTTTTATTGTAAATACTTCTAAAAATTATCCTGATACACAAAAGCAAAAATTTGCTGCAATTTTGAATTTATCGAATGTTTATCAGAGTTCGGGGAAAATTTCTTTGGCAATTGAAGTTTTAGAAAATACTCTAAAAACAGAGCAATTATCGAATTCTCAGAAAGGTCTTTTATGGAATAATCTTGGAAATAATTATTGGTTGAGTTCCAAACAATTCATTAAAAATGCTCCGCAGAATGCTGAAAAAGCATTTGAATCTTCCATAAAATATCTTCAGAACGAAAAAGAACAATTCGAAACTTTATCCAATTCTTATCGAAATCTGGCTTCGATGAACAGACAATGGCAACAATTTGATGTTGCTGATTTTTATATGCAAAAGGCTGAAAAATTATTTTTAGAATCTAAAAATCAGCAGCCTAGAAAATTGGGAAAACTGTATTATGAAAAAGCTTTGTTGTTTTTTGATAAAAAAAAATATGATGAAAGTACAAAGCAGATTTCGGCTGTTTTTAAAGTTTTAATTCCGAATTATAATTCGAAAGATGTTCTTCCAAATCAAAATCAATTATATGCTGAAACTGTTTTAGTTGATGCACTTGATTTACAGGCGGAAATTCTAAAAATAAAAGATCCTAAAAAAGCACTAAAAGCTTTTGAACTTTCATTTTACATTGAAGATTTATTAATGAATAGTCTAGTTTATGAAAACTCAAAAATCCTAATGCAATTGCGATCACGAAATCGTACCGAAAAATGCATTTCGATTTATGAGGAATTGTTTAAAAAAGAAAATAAAACCGAATATCTTGAGAATGCTTTTCAGTTATCAGAAAAAACAAAATCAGGGATTTTAAAAAGTTATCGCTCGAATATTAAAAACGCTTCCGCGGAAGAAAAACAGCTTTTACAAGAACTTCAAAACATTAGTAATTCCATTTTAAAAGAACAGCAAAAAGTCGAATTGGCTAATATTTCAGAAATAAACAGGTTCATAAAAAAGCAAAATGAGATAATGATTTCATTAAAAAATGTACAATCAAAAAATGCAGATTATATTCCTGAAAAATGTGATTCAAAAGCTTTACTTTCAAAATTAGAAAATGATAAAGCGATGATGGTTTATTATTTTATGGGATCAGAAAATTTATATTTTTTCATTTTACAAAACAACCAAATTGGTCTAAATCACATTAACATCACTCATCTTGGTATTCCGAGAATTGCACAGTTTATTGATTATTTTAATAAACCAGATGCTATTACAAATGATATTTCGGGTTATAATCATTATGGGAAAGATGTTTATGATTTATTAAAATTACCAAGCAATGCCGCTTACCAAAACCTAATAATTGTTCCTGACGGAATTTTAAATTTCCTTCCTTTTGAAGCATTAATTACACAAGAATCAAAAACAACAAATTTTGCTAAAATGCATTATTTATTGAACGATTTCAAAATTGCTTATAACACCTCAGCCAATATTTATCTGAATTCAAAAACTGTTTCAAAATCAGAGAAAACAGTTTTGGGAGTTTTTCCGGTTTTCGAAAAAACGACTTTTGAATTGAGTTATTCTAAGAAAGAATTAGAATCGATTCGGAATAATTTTAAAGGAAAATATTTAGAAAATTCGAATGCAATTTTTTCTAATTTTAAAAATGATGCTGCAAATTATTCCATTTTACATTTGAGTACACACGCTTCATCGGGCGATATTGAAACTCCGGCAAGCATTAAATTTTACGATCAGGAAATCTTATATTCTGAATTGTATAATCTGCATATAAATCCTGATTTAGTAGTTTTAAGTGCCTGCGAAACCGGAATTGGAAAATTGTATAAAGCCGAAGGTGCAATGAGCATTGCAAGAGGTTTTCAGTTTGCTGGCGCGCAGAATTTGTTGTTTTCTTTATGGAAAGTAAACGATTTTACAACTTCGGTTTTTATGTCTGATTTTTATAAAAATGTCAAGAATGATGTTTCTTATTTTGAAGCAAATTCAAATGCCAAATTGGAATATTTAAACGACAAATCGATTCCAAACGCGAAGAAATCTCCTTATTACTGGAGTTCATTTGTGTATTACGGTTCAATTTCTACAGAAGAAAAATCTAGAAATTATATCTATTATGTGATTAGCTTTTTGATTGTAATTGGTTTATTTTTGGTTTTCAATCAATATCGAAAATGGAAAATCTTCACGAGGTTCTCAAAAAAGAGAAATATAAAAAAATAAAATTCAAGGTTACTAAAACACAGCATCTTTCTATAAAAGCAAAAATTAACGGTGTATCTGGAAGTTTCATTTTAGATACGGGAGCATCAAACACCTGCATTGGTTTAGAAAGCATTGAACGTTTTGAAGTATCTGCAAAAAAATCAAAAACAAAAGCATCAGGAGCCGGCGGAACCGGAATGTCAACCCAGATTTCTTCACAGAATATTTTACAATTAGGGAGTTGGAAAAATAAAGGTTTCACTATTGTAATTTTTGATCTTTCACATGTAAATGAGGCTTTACAATCTTATAAAGCAAAACCGGTTCACGGCATTATTGGTGCGGATGTTCTGCTTGAAGGAAAGGCAATTATTGATTATTTTAATCATTATTTGTATTTGAAATGATTACACAAATGTTTACTACTTTAAACATTCGTAAATAAATTCGAAAAAAGAAACAAAAAGTTATCAACAAAACATGGCAAAATAAAAATCTTATTTGATAGTTATTTGACAAATAGGTGTATTTTTACACAGAAAGCCAGTAAAATCAAGGCTTTCTTATTTGATGGTTATTTGATTATGGAACAAGAAAAGTTAATAAATATAGTAAACGACTTAATTAAACAGCCCAACGAAAGTGAATGGGTTGAATTCAAATTGAATTATCATTCGGCTGAGGAAATTGGCGAACGTATTTCTGCACTATCGAATGGTGCCTGTTTACATAACCACCCTTTTGGTTATCTAATCTTTGGAATAGAAGATAAAACTCATAAAGTTGTTGGAACTACTTTCAAAATAAAATCGCATAAAAAAGCGGTGAAGAATTAGAAAGTTGGCTGATGAATCGATTAGCACCGAAAATAGATTTTAGGTTTCACGAATTTGAATATGAAGATGGAATAAATATAGCCATGATTATAATTCCATGCGCCGAAAACCGCCCAGTAGACTTTTTTCATATATCATATATTAGAATCGGCAGTTATACCAGAAAACTAAGTGAATTTCCTGAAAAAGAAGGCAAAATTTGGAGAAAAGCCCCAGACAAGCCTTTAGAAAATCGTGTTGCTAAAGCAAATGTTACATCTTCTGAAATAATAAGTTTACTAAATTCCCAAACTTATTTTGAACTATTAAAGCTTCCATACCCAAATACTCAGGAAGGTGTAATAAAAAAATTTATTTCTGAAAAATTTATAAAAAAGAATAAAGAGCTTTACGATATAACAAAATTAGGAGCTATTTTGCTTGCTAAAAATCTCGAAGAATTTGATGAAATAGGCAGAAAGGCGGTAAGAGTAATCGTTTATAAAGGAAAAAATAAAGTTGAGACAATAAGAGAGCAAATAGGTAAAAGAGGATATGCAGTTGGTTTCGACGGATTAATTGACTGGATTAATGGACAATTACCTGCTAACGAAGAAATAGGAAAAGCTTTTAGAAAAGAAACAAAAATGTATCCTGAAATTGCAATAAGAGAATTGGTTGCAAATGCTCTTATTCATCAAGATTTTAACGAAAAGGGATTTCCAATGATCGAAATATTTTCAGATCGAATAGAAATTTCAAACCCAGGTCTTCCACTTATAACTCCACAACGTTTTATTGACGAATATATTTCTCGAAATGAAAAATTAGCCGATATCTTAAGGAGATTTGGAATATGTGAAGAGAAAGGAAGTGGAATTGATAAAGTAATATTCTATAACGAAATGTTTCAATTACCTGCTGTTGATTTCATAGTTTCAGAAAAAAGAACAAAAATTACTATGTTTAGCTATAAAGAACTTAATCATTTAGATAAAAAAGATAAAGTTAGAGCATGCTATCAACATGCTTGTTTACGCTATGTGTCAAATGATATAATGACTAATCAAAGTCTACGAGAACGCTTCCAAATTGAAGAACAAAATTCCGCAATAGCATCAAGAATTATAAAAGATACAATAACTGAAGGTTTAATAAAAGATGATGATCCTTTAAGTAATTCAAGAAAATATAAAAAATATATCCCTTTTTGGGCTTAAAGAATAGATTCTCTATATTATTATAAAATTAAAAAATCCCAAACTCCTTTCGGAATCTGGGATTTTTCGTCTAAAATTAAATCAAAAATTAATGGGTATGTTTAGGATTAAAACCGTCGTCGCTTAATTCTGCATGTACATAATCTGCATGCATTTCAGCTTCGTAATCGATTTTTTCTCCTTTAGAGAATTTATGAATAATTTTCTCCATGATGTTATATATAACAGGAACCACAATCAAGGTTAGGAATAAAGAAGAAATTAATCCTCCAATAATTACCCAAGCCAATCCGTTTTTCCATTCAGCTCCAGCTCCAGATGCTAATGCAATTGGGAACATACCGAAAACCATCGCAATTGTAGTCATCAAGATCGGACGTAAACGAGCGTGGTTTGCCTGAATTAATGCCGTTCTGATTGACTCTCCTGCCGCTCTTCTTTGGTTCGTATAATCGACAAGCATGATCGCATTCTTACACACCAGACCAATCAACATGATAATACCTAAGATGGTAAAGATGTTCAATGAGTTATTAGTCAAAGCTAATGCTGTCATCGCACCAATAAACGAAAGCGGAATTGCAAACAATACTACAAACGGGTGAACGAAACTGTCATACAAACTCACCATTACAAGGTAAACCAAAATAATAGCGGCAAGTAAAGCAATTCCTAAAGTACCAAATCCTTCAGATTGATTCTCCTGGTCACCACCCCAAATGTAGTTTACTCCGGCTGGTTTTTTCAGTTTATCTAATTTTGCCTGCCATTGCTGAACGATTGTTCCTGACGGAACCCCAACGTTTTGTCCTTTTACAGTTACCGAAGCCGATTTGTCTCTTCGCTCTAACTGGCTAGGTCCGGAACCTTCTGTAATATCTGCAAATTGAGACAATTTAATTTGCTGCCCTGTTGCATTAATAAAAATCAAATTACTTACGTCTGCAATACTTTTTCTATCAAATGCATTATATCTAATGTTGATATCGTATTCGTATTCACCAGCTCTGTATTTACCATCTGTATTTCCACTAAAAGCAGTCTGCATTGTTAAACCAACTGTTTGGAGTGTTAATCCTAAAGCAGCCATTTTATCACGGTCTACTTTTACGTTAATCTCAGGGTTTCCGTCTTCAACAGTTAATTTAATCTCTGTTGTTCCAGGAATTGTACGTAATTCTGCTTCTGCTAATTTAGCAAATGCCATAGCACTTTCTGTTGAAGGACCTGTTACGATTAATCCTAATGTAGCATCTTCTGCAGTTCCTAAAATACCTACAGGAACTGTTTTTACTTTTGCTCCAACTAATACTTTTTCAAGTTTACGTTTAATTTTTGCTGCATAAACATTCGCATCATCTGTACGATCTTCTTGTTCGATCATTTTTACGTCAATCTCTGCTTTATAAGCTGTTGCCTGCGATGCTCCAAAACCTTCACTGGTTTGTCCTACAGTTGTAATTTGACTGTGAACGTATTCTTGAGATTTCAAATAAGCTTCTGCTTTTTGAGTCATAAAGTTTGTCTGCTCTAACGAAGCATCTTTTGGCATTTCTATCTGAACTAAGAACTCCCCACTATCTGAAGATGCGAAAAACTCCCCTCCAATGAAACCTCCAGCCATTAATCCAACTGTTGAAGCAAAAAACAATATAATTACGACAATAAAAGTTTTAATATAATGGTCTAAACACCAAGTCAATAAATGAGAAACCCAGTCTGTAAAACGAGTTAAATAATTTTCGAAACCAAGAATAATTCTTCCAAATAAATTCTTTCCTTCAATATGCTCCAATTTCCCGAAACGAGATGACAACCAAGGAATAATTGTAAAGGAAGCCAAAAGTGACAGCATCGTAGAAATAATAACCGTAACACAGAATTGCGTAATAATATCAGAAACTAATCCAGAACTCATTGCGATTGGCAGGAATACTACAACAATTACTAAAGTAATCGAAGTTACTGTACCTCCAATTTCTGCTGTACCATCATAAGACGCACGGATTCTGCTTTTACCCATTTCCATATGTCGATAAATATTCTCCAAAACCACAATCGCATCATCGACCAGAATACCTACAACCAGAGATAATCCTAATAAACTCATTAAGTTTAAGGTATATCCCATTAAATAAATTCCGATAAAAGTCGCAATTAACGATGCCGGAATCGAAACCATTACGATCAATGAGTTTCTGATACTGTGCAGGAAAAACAACATTACAAATGCTACCAGAATTACCGCGATCAATAAATCGTGTACTACAGAATCTGCCGCTTCAAGCGTAAAGATTGTACTATCTTTTGCTACCGCTAATTTTAACTGATTTACTTTATAATCATTTTCTAAAGTTGCAATTGTTTTTAATAATTGCTCGCTTACCGCTACCGCATTTGCATCAGATTGTTTAACGATTTGTAAAACAATTGCACTTTTTTGATCTACGCGCGATATTTTTTCAGCAATTTTCTGTGTGTCCTGAACATCAGCAATATCACTTAAACGAATTTGAATTCCGTTTTGAGACGAAACTACTAAGTTTCTTAATTCGTCAACACTTTTATATTTACCCGCTAAACGAATTAATATTTTTTGATCACGGGTCTGAATGTTTCCTGTTGGGAAATCTAAGTTTGAACTCAAAATATTTTGCTGTACCTGCGGAATAGATAATCCATACCCCTGCATTTTTACGGCATCTAGATTTACTTGGATTTCACGTTCAGAACCACCAATAATATTTACCTGAGCCACACCTTGTACACGAGATAAAATTGGCGCAATTTTTTTATCAATTAAATCATAAAATGCTGCTTCATCCATTTTTCCGTTGGCACCAATTGTCATAATTGGTAAATCACTCAGCGAGAATTTAGTTAATGCCGGTGTTTTAACATCTTCTGGCAAATCACTAATAATTGCATTGATTTTACGCTGTGCATCATTTAAAGAAAAATCGACTTTTGCATTCGAGGTCAATGTAATCGAAACGATCGATAAACTTTCGTACGATTTCGAATCAATTTTCTTGACATTTTCTAAAGATGCGATCGCATCTTCAATTTTCTTGGTCACAGTATTTTCTACCTCACTCGGAGATGCTCCGGGATAAACAGTAGAGATTGTAATAACGTTTTGTTCAAATTTCGGGATCAGCTCATAGCCTAGTTGGCTGTAGCTGAACAATCCACCAAGTGTCAGAATTGTAAACAATACAATTACTAACGACGGACGTTTTATGGATATTTCGGCTAATTTCATATTTTTTTAATGCTATAGGCTTTAGGCTGTAGGCTTTAAGCTTTAAGGTTTAATTCATTATTTTATTTAAGGCTAGGAGCTGTAAGCTTTAGGCTTTTTAAAAAGTTTATTGCCTACAGCTTAAAGCTTATTTAATAATTTCTACTGTATTTCCGTCTTGTAAGTTAATCTGACCTGTAACGATTACCTTTTCTCCATCAGATAATCCTTTGATAATCTCTACTCTATCACCCAAAATTCTTCCTGCTGTAACTTTTCTTAATTTTGCAACGCCATTTTCAACAACAAAGATTTCATTACTGCTTACACTTCCTACGAATGCATTTCTAGGTACAACCATTAAGTTTTGTTTTTGCTGATTTGATGCAAAGTTTGCAGTTCCGTACATACCCGCTTTTAGGTCGTTGTTTGAGTTGTTTGTGATTTCGATTTCAACCGGAAAATTTAAAGACTCATCAGCTTTTGCGGCAATAAAAGTAATTTTTCCAGAAAAAGATTTATCAGGATAAACACTAGCCGTTACATTAATATGGTTTCCTACTTTTAAACTTGCAACTTGATTTTCGTTTACTGTAACTACTAATTTTAGTTTAGAAACATTTACAATATCAAACAATGCTGTTGCCGGCATTCCTGTTAAAATAGATCCCGGCTCAATATATTTTTTGTTAATGAATCCATTAATTGGAGCTTTTACTTTAGTATCTCCTACATTGATATTTGCTTGTTTCAATTCAGATTCTGCATTTGTCAAAGCTAATTTTGCCTGGTCTAACTGCTGTTTAGTAACACCCCCTGTTTTAAAAGCATTTTCGTATCTGCTGTAATCAGATTTTGCATTTTGATAAGCTGCCTGAGCTTGTTGTGCACTTACATTAATAACATCACCTCTCATTGTTAATAATGTCTGACCTACTCTTACGTAGTCACCTTCTTTAGCTAAAACACTGATAACTTTTCCAGATTTTTCTGCAGAAAAAGTCAACTCCTGAATTGGCTGAAAGTTTCCGTTTGCAACGAAATCTAATGAAACTTCTTCTGTTTTTACTGTAGATATTTTTACAGAAACTGCTGCATTTTTTTCAGCAACGATATCTGTTTTTGCTTTATTTTCTTTCTTATTATTATTTAAGACATATCCCATCACACCTAGTGCTGCGATTATGATTGCGATTGTTATAATAGTTTTCTTCATTGTAATTAGTTATTTAATAAGAGATTTAAGTTCGCCTTTTGATTTGATTAGAGATATTTCGGCAATTTTATAATTTAAAACTGCTCTTGTATAATTATTTTGAGCTTCAAGTGATGCATTTTCGGCATCTAATAAATCGGTTAAAGATGCTAGCCCCTGAAGGTAATTGTTTCTTGTATTACTAAGAATTTCAGTTGCCAGACGCATATTTTCTTTTTGATTTTCGATCGTTACAAGATTATTCTCAATTTGAGCCATTGCATTTCTGTAGTCTAAATCAAGAGAAAGTTTAGTATCCTTCATATCTTCCTGAAGTGATCTGATTTGAACATCTGCTTGTCTTACTTTGGCACGAGTTCCAAAACCTGTAAAGATTGGTACGTGTAAATTTAATCCAATTGCAGAGTAATCTGACCAATAAACTCCTTTTTCAGGTTTTGCAAACCAAGGAAATTCAGGCCCCTGACCAATATAATTGTAGCCTGCAGTTAATGAAAGTGTAGGATAATATGCGGCTTCAACTGCTTTCTTATTATACACTAAAAGCTCTTCTTGTTTTTTCAAAAGCAGATATTCTGTTCTGTTTTCAACATTTGGCTGTTCTGTTAATGCAGCAGGAACAACTTCAAATTCTTCTTTTGGCATATCGATTACAGTTTCAATAGGCATTCCCATATAAAACTTTAAAGCATTTTCCTGCAAAGTAATCTGGTTTTTAATCTGCTGGCGTTCCGTGTCAATATTTGACATTTTTACAACAATACGATCTAAATCAATTTTTTTAGCTAAACCGTTATCAAACTGTCCTTTTACGATATCACGAACTTTTGTTGTGTTTACGTAGTTACTGTCTAACAAAATCAATCTTTCTTTTTGTACATAAACAGAATAGTAGTTATTTGCAACTCTTTCAATAACTTGTTCTTCTGTTAACTGATCGTTTATTTGATAAAACTCACGAGTAGATTTTGCCGCTCTTAATCCTGTAAAAACAGATTGATCGAAGATTGCCTGAGTTAAAGAAACTCCTGCAGTCGATGTCCATTTTTGACCAAATGCTGCCTGAATTGTAGTTCCAGGCGCACCAAATCCTGCTCCATCAATTACTGTTGTTTGAATTACGGGATTATAGGTTAAATTTCCGTTTGCAGAAATTTGTGGTAACGCTCTTGAACGTACTTCCTGAATTTTGTATTCGCTGTTTTCAACCTCAAGTTTTGCTTTTTTAGCATCGGCTTTATTTTGAAGCGCGTAGTTAATCGCATCTTTTAAGGTTAGGGTAGTTACTTGTGCGTTGGCCGACAGACCAATTGTGCACAAAAATATAAGAACTATTCGTTTCATATGTAATTAAATATTATTTATAGATTGATGATTATTCTTTGATATTTTTAAGTTGTTTTTCTAGTTCAATTATACCTTTTTGTGTTGCCATTGCTCTGGTATGATATTCCAAAGCTTCTAATTCTATTTTTTGCGCTTCTCTTTCAGATACGGTCGTTTCATTAATGTGAAAAATCAAAGTGTAATAAAATTTCACATATATATCTATATTTATGTCTGGTCGATATAAATCTTCTCGAATGCCTTTTAAAATATTATCTCTAAAATAATGGTTGCACTGATCTATTTCGTGAGTCATTACATTTTGATAAATTTCAGGGTAATGCTTTTTTAATTGGTATAAAGGAGATGTGTCTGTGCTGTTTTTAAACATATCGCGAAACATTTCTCTAATTTCAAAATTCTCATGAATTGCATTGTAATTTTTAGCAACAATGGTATCGATAACTTCGTGTACTTGTCTGTGAACTGCCGAGGTGCTCTCTTCGATCAAAACTTCTTTATTACAAAAATATTTATAGATCGTTTTTTTTGAAATACACATTTCACCGGCAATGTCATCCATTGTAACACTCTTAAAACCAAGTTTTAAAAACAACTCACTTGCTTTTGATATAATTTTCTCTTTCATTTTAATTTTTCCAATTGCATTACAAATATAAACAGGAAACTAAAGTCCGAAAAATAGTTTCCGTTGTATTTGTAATAATTTTACATTAAATTATTCATTAAGTAAGATTTATATACTAAATTCCAGATTAGCGATCAGCTTAATATCTTTTCCAAGAGCCAAACCTCCGTTATGCTGAAAAGAATTATAATCCAGACCAAAATCCTGGCGTTTAATATCTCCTTTAATTTCAAAAGCTACCTTTTTTTCTCCGTTATAAGTATTAACACCAATAAATTCTGCATCAAGTTCTACAACTCTTGTAACATCTTTTATCGTTAAATCGCCTTTGAAGAAATTGATATTGTTGTTTATCTTTTGAAACGAAGTCGATTTAAAACTAATAATTGGATGTTCGTCTACATCAAAGAAATCCTGAAGCTGTAAATTCGTATCGATTTGCTGAAAACTTTCCTTTTTATTATTAATATCCAATGAAAATTCAACCGATGCATCTTCAATTTCATTGTCTTCAATATTCACATAACCGTCAAATTTATTTGTTGTTCCTCCTAAATAAGCAATTATTGAATGTCTCATTTTTATTAAAACATCTGATTGAGTAGAATCTAGTGTCCATGTTGTTTTCATAAATATCTAATTTTAATGAGTTTATAAATTATTCAAACTCTCTTTTGGAAACTTTTTCAGTGTTCTAAGTTTCCGTTTGATGGCGCAAATATAAAAAGGAAACTCTAAACACCAAAAAAGTTTCCAGGTTTTTTTCGAAATAATTTTAACTTATTAAGAATTAATTGATTTAATGGCAGTTTCAGATGGAAACTATCTTTTAATTTTAAGAAAGAAATAATTCATTATGAATCGTATCTTTGAGCCTCATAAATCAGAATTTCATTTTATGCACGATATTAGTCAATACCAGGATTTTTTTATTGAATATTTAAATAAACAAAACATACATAAAGAACCTGCAAATCTTTACGAACCAATTGAATACATTTTAGGACTTGGCGGAAAACGTATGCGTCCGGTTCTTACTTTAATGGCCGCAGAAGTTTTTAATACTGATTATAAAGCAGCACTTCCGGCAGCAATGGCGGTTGAAGTTTTTCATAATTTTTCACTTGTTCATGATGACATTATGGATGATGCGCCTTTGCGAAGAGGACAAATTACGGTTCATGAAAAATGGAATTTAAACACGGGAATTCTTTCTGGCGATACAATGCTTATCCTGGCTTACCAATATTTTGAACAATACGAACCGGCAGTTTTTAGAGACTTAGCAAAACTTTTCAGCAAAACGGCTCTTGAAGTCTGCGAAGGACAGCAGTGGGATGTTGATTTTGAAACACGCAAAGATGTTACGATTCCTGAATATCTGAAAATGATTGAATATAAAACCGCTGTTTTGGTTGCTGCTGCAATGAAAATGGGCGCAATTGTTGCCAAAACTTCGGAGAAAGAAGGAGATTTAATCTATGATTTTGGATTAAATTTAGGCCTGGCTTTTCAATTACAGGATGATTATTTAGATGCCTTTGGAGATCCTGAAACTTTTGGAAAACAAGTTGGCGGTGATATTATCGAAAACAAAAAGACCTATTTATATTTAAAAGCTTTAGAATTTTCAACTCCTGAAAAAGCTTCAGAATTACAGAAATTATTCAGTTTACAGTTAGAAGATAATTCAGAAAAAATAGAAACTGCAAAAGCTATTTTTAATGAATCAGGGGCTTCAGGCGCCACTCAGAAAGCCATTGAAATGTACACTTTTAAGGCTTTTGATACTTTGGAAAAAATGGACATTAATGCTGAAAAGAAGGATATTCTGAGAACTTTTGGGGAGAATTTAATGGGAAGAAAGGTTTAGTTTTTTTGCCACAGATTAAACGGATTATATAGATTTTTTTTCTTTGCCACGAATTACACTAATTTCCACGAATTATTCATTGTTAAATTAGTGAAAATTAGTGTAATTCCTGGCGAAAAAATCTACACATAGTAAACCCGACAGGTTTTTAAAACCTGTCGGGTTTGTTATTTTAAAACTTAAAAGTGCTTCGACTTCGCTCAGCCTGACAAACGTTATTAATAGAACGGAGTGTCATCCTGAGCGAAGTCGAAGGCTTATGAAAACAAATCATCTGGATCAACTAAATCTGATAATTTTTGTTTTAAATCATCTTCTAAAATGGTTAAACCAAATTGATATGAAGCGTTCATCCATCCAAAACCCTCTTCCGTTATATAATTAAATTCGGTTCCTACGTTTCCATATTCGGCGAAAATTTTGTGCGAGCTTATTGATAAATCAAACTTTTCAGGAATGGTTCCGTTGTAATCAACCGTGTTTCTGGTAATCAGCCAAAGCCAGCGATAGACCATTTCCTGCGCTTCTTCGCTAAAATTATAATTCAGCAGGCCTTCCCACAAAAGCATTTGATGCGGCGCCCAGCCAAACGGATAATCCCATTGTCTTGTTGGCGAATTATCATCAAAACCTGCAATTGATTCTTTCGTACTTCCGGCAATTCCGCCTTTCATTTTAAACTTTGGAAGCGTTTTTTTAACCAAAATATCGGCTTGTTCCTGTGTGCTTATTTTTGCCCAAAGCGGATAAAAAGTGGTCGCAGCGTCAAAAGCATGCTGTTTTTCGTTTACAAAATCATAATCGAAATAAATACCGTTTTCAGGATTCCATAACAATTTGTTTATTTTTTCTTTTCTCGAAGACGATTTTAACAGCCAATAATCGCTTGAAAAAGATTTATCTTCAAAATATTGAAATTCATTTTTAAAATATTTCTTAATCAAAAAAGCAATATCAGTTTCGTATTTATAAAGCAAACTATTAATCGCAACCGTATTTAAATTAGCGCAGACTCCAACCAGTCGATGTGTTGTATCGTGACCGCTTTCGCGCATACTTCTATCGTGTGTAAAATACTTATCTAGTTCAGGATCGACGATTTCTCTTTCAAGATATTTCTTTTCGAATTCACGGGTTGAGAGATTGTACTTTGGTGCATATTGCTCCAGAATATCATCAAAATGCCCTTCTTCAACTTCAAACGGAAGCCCAATTCCTTCTGCTTTATAACGGTTTAAACCATTTGCTGTAAGCCTTTTTCCTTCTTCCATCCAAACCGTTAAATATTCTTTTATGGCTGTTTTTAAATGTCTTTCAATCCAAAAAATATCAGGATTTGACTTTTCAATAACATCCATAATAAGCGACGTATAAAGCGGTGGCTGCGTGCGGGTTAAATAATAACTTCGGTTTGCATTTAGAATTTTTCCGTAATGATCTATTTGATATTTAAAGTTCTCGGCAATGCCCAAGGCAAGATCAATTTTATCATCAATCAAAAGCCCTTTGGCAATAAAATAACTGTCCCAGCCATACATTTCGTTGAATCTTCCGCCAGGAACGACAAACGGAACTCCCGAAATTTCATTATTTTTTATTTGGAGTGCCAAAGCCAGAATTCCCGGTTTTTTATTCAGCGATAAAACATATTCTGGTGAAATATTTTTAGGCAGTTGCACCACTTTTAATTTTGGCGTCGCAGCTTCTAATTTCTTGAAATAATCAAAAACAATTTCGTCGCCAAAAGGCACATATAAATAAGCCAATTCATTTTCGATTTTATCGTCTTCCAGAATTTTCTTTACACCAATGGCATCAATTGTTCGGGTAAGACCATTCCAATACAGGTCTTTTATTTTTCTTGAAATTCTTTTTACAGGATCTTCAGTGATTTCATTTAAATCTATTGTGGCAGATTCAGTATTGTTTTTCTTAGCCAAAGCCAGTTCCTGCAACAGGTTTGAAAGCTGATAAGTCCCTTCAATCACTGCTGAATTTCCGTTTTCATCATTCAATAAAAACTTCTTTGGACCGTTGTCATCAATCGTAATTTTTTTATCGCCGTCAGTATCTTCCTGAGCCAATAATTTTTCGATGGTTTGGATTATATGTAGTTTAAATTTCATCTTTTGCAGTTATTTTTTTAAGAATAAAAAAGGAAATCAGTAATAAAGTCATCGGAATTAAAGTGAAATAAAAAGCCTTTTCTGGTCCTTCATTTTTAAACAGCCAGCCTGTTATTCTGGATCCTAGTGTTCCGCCTAGAGCAGAAAAAATGACGATTAATCCGGTCATGGAACTTTGTAAATTCTTTGGTAAAGCACTTAATACAATCGAATTTAATAACGGATAAATAGGCGCAATAAATAATCCGATTAAAGGAAATGCAAATCCAATTAATGGAATATCTGAAAGTGTATTAATGTTTTTTACTTCTAACCCAACTGTTTTTGGAAGTACAAAAACGACAATTAACATCGCAGAAATAATACAGACACTTAAAACCCAAATCCAGTTTACTTTTTTTGTTACGATTCCGGCAATAAGTCTTCCCACTGCTAATGAAACTGCCAAAATACTGGCCATCATAATACTGATATTTTCCGGCAGATGAAGCACTTTTGTATTGAATGTTGGCAGCCAGGAAAGAATTCCCTGTTCGATCATTACAAATAAAAACACGCTGATAACAAAAATAACCGTAAGCAGTTTTGCCATTAATTTGAACATCTGCAAGAAATCATCTTTGAGGTTTACTCCAGCCGCAGCTTCAGTTTGTTCAAATTTTACAAAGAGTAAAAACAGGAACGACAAAAACGATAATCCCGCTAATAACCAATATACATTTAACCATGAATTGGGGTCGTTTTCGTTGTTAAAAGCCGGAAATAAAAAATAAGCCAGCGCAATTCCTACCATAAAAAAACCTTCTATACTGCTCATTAAAGCGTTGTGTTCTTTTTTGGTTTCGGTTACGGTTCCTATTAACGAGTAAACGGAAACTTTTATCAGGGCAAATGAAACTCCAACGGTTGCAAAAAGGATTTTAGCATTGTCAAATGAGTTTCCAAAATACATAGAAATACAGGCTAAAGTCACTAAAGCCAATCCTATTAACATCGCTTTTCTATAGCCTATTCGGGGCAAAAAAGAGGCTATAAAAAAGGATACAATAGCAATTGGCATGTCTTTAAAAGCCTCTAAAATACTCGCCTGAACTTCATCGACTCCGTAATTTCTCTGTGATTTTAAAATCACAATTCCTACGCTGTTTAATAAAATAGCGAAGACAAAATAATTGAGGTAAAGTGAGATTTTAATTCCTATGTTTTTCATTTTCTGTTTTTTGTCTATTCGTTGTGGTTACTGTGCGGAGACGCACTGCTGTGCGCCTCTACAGTACCATACGTATATACGTTGAATTATATAAATTAGAAATTAACGGCTACAGAAAATCTAAATGCGCGTCCTAAAATAGGTCTTGCCATAAACACATCGCTTGCTGCTGATGTTGTTTGTCTTGGATCTCCTTCTGTTAAACCAATTTCGTTGAATAAATTCGAAGCATCGACTGCAAAACGAAGGTTTTTATACGTGTAATTTAAACCTGCTCCAACTTCTTTATAAGCTGGTAAAACTTGTTTGTTATCCTGATTCGTGAATTTTTTATCGTAATAAGAAAACTGAACATAAGCTGTAAAATCTTTTGTAATATCAACTTCTGGTCTTAAGTTACAGAAAAATTTAGGGATTCTTCTTGCTGTATTTCCGTTGAAATCAAAAGTAGAACCGTCTGCATTTGTTCCTGTAAAGTTGTCGTATTCCGGTTTTTGAACCGTAAATGTAAAGTTCAGTTTTACAAATTCATATCTCGCATTAGTTTCTACTTCAAGACCAATATTGTTTACGTCGGCAAATTTATTTTCTGAAGATCCATCAGATAAAATATCCGTGAAAGCAACGTTTTTCAAATTCATGTGAAATAAATTCGCATTTACAGAGAAGAAAGAACTTGAATATTTATAACCCAATTCAAACTGATTTACTTCTGTATTTTCCAGTTTGCTTAAATCGGCTGCATTATCATAAAATGATTCTTCAATTGGAGATCTAAAACCGTGGCTGTAACGAACGTATGAAGCCATATTGTCGTTGAATTTGTAGTTTCCAGCGGCAGTATACGACCATTCGCTTACATCATATCTCCAGTATGTATAAGGGTTTCCTTTTACAGTTGTTACTGCATCATCGGCCGTATTATTGTCCAGAATTCCTAAGTTTTCAGAGAAAAATCTGGCATTGTCTCTGTATCCGGAATATTTGTCTTTATTGTATCTTAAACCTGCATTGAAAGTCAAATTATCTGTCGCTTTAATTTCTGCGTCAGCATAAATATCATTCAAAAGTCCTTTTGTCTGTGCATCTCTTTCAAGCCATGTAATTCTTTCGATACCATTCCAGGTATGATCAACTCCGGTTGTATTATCTTTTACGTTTAATAATCTTGGATTATCTGAAACGCCTACTAAATAGGAATTCCAGTTCCAGTATTGATTTGATTTCCAGTTAGAATAGTAGTAACCAGCCGTTAATTTCACTGGATCTAAGTCAAAAGAAAAAGAGAAATTATTCGCAAAGTTGTTCATTTTCTTTTCAATATGCCAAAGGTCAGCCCTCATAATTAAAGCATTTGGATCAAGAGTCGCTCCATTATCTACATAACTATAAGTCAAATTACTAGCTGTTGTATTTTGAACAGTTGTTGCATAAGCATCTTGTGTCCAAGGTCCGCCATTTGGGAAAATTGCATTGTAATTTAAATCGATGCTCGTTTGTTTGAAGGCATTTTTGAAAGTAACCTTATCTGAAATTTTCTTTTTGAATTCAGCTCCAATTGAGTTGATTACAGGATGAGAACCATCTTCTAAATCTGCGCTAAAAGTTCCGCCTCCATATTGAGGAACATTTAAATGACTGAAATTTACTGAAGTCAATGTTCCGTAATTTGGATTAAATCCGTTGATACCTTCAATTTTTCCGTTATTACTTTTTAAAGGAATTGGTAAATAAAATGTGTTTCTGTCGTCAAGATGTTTGAAGTTAACTCTTAAATAATCGTTGTCATCAAATTTATACGTGATGTTTCCTTTTATTTGTCCTCCTTTATTGGCTGTAAAACCAGTATTTCTTACACCATTATCAGCTCTGTAGAAACCTCCAATATTAAAAAACAATTTATCCTGAATTAAAGCACCAGATAAATTAAGGTCAGTTCTGAACATTCCGTAATCTGAAGTCGTGAATTTTGCTCTTCCCTGAAAATCATTTTGACCTGTTTTCGAAATAAAGTTGATAATTCCCCCAGGAGCATTGTTTGCAAAAATTGAGGCAGAACCTCCACGAACAGCTTCCATTTTGCTTACCGTTTCGTCAAGTCTGTAAAAGGTATCGGCATTGGCAAATTGTAATGCACCATCTTCAAAAACCGGTAATCCGTCTTCCTGAATCTGTACATATTCATAAGCTCCCGCAGATGGAATTCCTCTTGCAAAAAGGTTATTTCCAATTTCTCCTCCAGATGCTTCAACCACAAATCCCGGAATTGTCTGCAATAAAGCCGCCGTACTTGACGGCGCTCTGTCTTCGATCGCTTTTGCTCCCATTGTGGTAATGGCAACGCTCGATTCTAATTTCGATCTTGGGGCAGATGAACCTGTTACTACCACTTCTTTTAAACTTTGTGATTCCGTTTCTAAAAGCAAATCTGCCACTAAAGATTCTCCTTCTTTTACCGAAATTTCTTTGCTGTATGTTTTGTAACCCACATTTGTTGCTTCTACAACATAATTTCCAGCAATAACATCAGTAAAAACATAGCGTCCGTTTTCATCTGTTATCGTATTTTTTCCCGTGTCTTTTAAAGATACATTTGCTCCCGGAATTGATTGTCCGGTTTCGTCTAATACTTTTCCAGACACCGTATTTTTTGCCTGGGCAAATAAATTATTTGGAACAGTAATTAAGCATATTATCAAAAATAATATACCTAAGTAAGAGTGTTTCTGTTTCATGACTTTTTTGGTTTAGTTAGTAAATTTTTCATTTATACTGTAAACTTAAAACACTAATTAAACACAATTTAGCAATTCTAAATCGAAAACGTTTTCGAAATCACCTAAAACGTTTTCGGAAATATATTTTTGATCAATGAAGTTTATTTTTTAGTACATTTATTTCATGAATGATACAAAATTAATAGATATAGCCTCGGCCCTAGGAATATCGGTCACAACGGTTTCAAAGGCATTAAAAGGATATACAGACATTAGTAAATCGACGCGCGCCAAGGTTATCGAAATGGCCGAAACGATGAACTATATGCCTAATTCTGTTGCGGTTAATTTAAGAACCAACGAAACCAAAACCATTGGTGTCATTATCCCCGCAACGGTTCATCACTTTTTTTCGAGCGTATTAAATGGCATTTTAGAAGAAGCTGAAAAAAGAGGTTATTTGGTTATCATTCTGCAGTCAAACGAAAAATATGAAATGGAGAAAAAACAGCTTGCTTTATTGATTCAAAAGCGGGTTGACGGCGTTTTGATGTCACTTTCTAACGAAACGGATGATTTCTCTCATATTAATGACGCCATCCGAAAAAATACGCCTGTTGTTTTATTTGATAAAATTGCCAAAAGAGTTGATTGTTCTAAAGTGGTTATTAATGATGCCAAAGCGGCTTTTGATGCTGTTTCCTATCTTATAAATAAAGGGTATAAAAAAATCGCTCATTTTAGAGGTTCGTATGTTCCTCAAAATTCTATTGATCGTTTTTTAGGTTATAAACGTGCACTTGAAGCACACGGAATTGAATACGATCCGAAACTGGTTTATGTTTGTGACAACAATACAGATTTTGAAGACGGCTACGAAAATGCTCAAAAAATCATGAACGAACATCCAGATATCGACGCTATTTTTGCCATTACAGATTTAGTCGCTATCGGGATTATAAAATATTTTAATGAGGCTGGAATAAAAACACCAGATCAGGTGGCTGTTTTTGGCTTTAGTAATTGGTTTATGAGTACGGTAATTTCGCCTAAATTAACGACAATTGATCAGCCTGGATTTGAAATGGGGCACACAGCGGTTTCGATTTTAATTGATGAAATTGCAGATATAAAAGAACACAAACCTGTTACGCATCAAATTATAGAACTTCCAACCAGAATCATTGAAAGAGAATCAACGGTTAAATGATTTTTTAGTTTTAACTTTGCCTCAATTCTTAAAGAGCATCAATGTTTCCAATTCCTGAAAATACCGATTTTTTATTGGCTGATGCCGAAAGAGAAAATTTATATTTAAGTCTGATTGAGCAGATTAATAAAGATTTTAATCTGGCGAATGAAGGAATTGATTTTCCGCTTAGTATTTCTCCCGAAGAATTAAAAATCCAGCTTCACGAAAAAATCTACCGAATGATTCAGTACAAGTTTGCTGAATATCTGAACCTGCTTTATATTATTGATGTTTCTGAAATTGAAATCAAAAAGTTAGATGGATCAGATTTGGTAATTTTAGCTGAACAAGTTGCTTTTTTGATTTTAAAAAGAGAATGGCAGAAAGTGTGGTTTCGTAATCACTATAAATAGAAAATTAGTCTGTTACCAAAATACTATAACTTTCAGGTCTTACGATTTTTTTTAATTTACCTAATTCAGACCACAATCCAAATCCGCTAGTATCTAATTTACTACCAATAATCTGAGAACGACCGCATTTAAAACAAATTTTTGCGATTCCAACTGTTTTTTCTTTCTTCTTAAAAATAAAAATATCCCGATATTCTGCAGCACAACCAGCGAAAGTATTTTGCAGAGAATCTTTTTCGCTAAATACATTTTCAATATTTTTTTGCTGTTTAATTGATAAATTTGATTTTTTGTAGTTATGATTCAATAGAATTTTCTCGAAATTTTCTTCTCCGATAGTATCAGGAAAAGTATGAACATAAATATCAAAAAATTCTTTTTCTTTTTTAGTATTATTATCCTTCATAAGGATTTTGGTAAATTCATCATCAGAAAAATCTAAATAGTAATGATCGATTTTATCAGAATCAAAAAAAGGTCGTAACTCTTTTTTTACAACTTTTTCATCTGCTACTTCTGCCTTATTTGAATTTTTACAACTCGAAATTATAATAACAATAAGTATAAAAATATATTTTTTCACTTTGTGGATTTTAAAAACTTAGCATCTCAGAACCTTAGCAACTTAGAAATAAACTCTCACAAAAGGCATAAACCCAGAACCATAAAGACTTTTATCAGGATCATATAACACATCGTAGCGAGCGCCAATTGTTACATTTCCGGTTCTGTAACCTGCTCCAAGATATAAAGCAGTATTCCAATAACTATCAGAAAAAGCCGGTCTGTTGATGTTGGCTTCATATCTTGTATCTACTCTTACTTGCTCTAATTCGGCAGATAGTTGAACTTCCGGGATTGGGTTTACAAGCGTAATTAAACTTCCGCCATAAACATACGATTCATAATAGTTTTTTGAAGATAAGTAACCAAATTGTAAACCAAGACCAAAGGAAACAATTTCGTTAACATTGTAAATGGCGCTTGGCATTACTGAAATGTCTGTATAACCGGAACCAATTCCTAAACCAAGACCGCCTCCAAACTGCACTTTATCCCAAAAATGATTACTGTTATCTATGATATACTTTTGCTGTGCATTTACATAACTTGAGAATAAGACTGTCAAAATCACAAAAAAAGATCTGCAATCGATTAAAAATTGTTTTTTATTCATAGTTAACGTTTATTTTAACAAATTTTTACGTAAAAGTACGTAAAAAAAAGATTTAAATAAAGGCGATTGTTGTACTTTTGCCATTCTATTTAACAAAAAGTATATTCACTAATATTATGGATAGGTTTTCATTTTTAAATGCAGCGCATACCGAATTTTTTGCACAATTATACGATCAATATTTAGTTAACCCAGACAGCGTTGAGCCTAGCTGGAGAAGTTTCTTTCAAGGTTTTGACTTTGGAATGACGACTTATAATGACGAAAATCCGGTGCAGACGATAGTTGAGTATGTGACTAGCCCAAACACAGATTACAGTCAGGTTTCAGAAAAACTGCAAAAAGAGTTTAATGTTCTAAAATTAATTGATGGATACCGTACACGCGGGCATTTGTTTACAAAAACAAATCCGGTTCGTGATCGCAGACAGTCTTCTCCAACTTTAGATATCGAGAATTTCGGATTATCTGCAGCTGACCTTCCAACTGTTTTTGACGCTGCACAAACAATTGGAATACCGCCTTCTTCATTAGAAGCTATCGTAAATAGACTTAAAGCTATTTACTGTCAGCATATTGGTATTGAATATATGTATATTAGAAATCCTGGCGTTGTAAAATGGATTCAGGAAAAACTGGCTGTTAATGTTAACCAGCCAAATTTCTCTACAGAAGAAAAGAAAACGATCTTAAATAAATTAAACGAAGCTGTTTCTTTCGAGAACTTCCTTCATACTAAATATGTTGGACAAAAACGTTTCTCATTAGAAGGTGGAGAATCTATTATTCCAGCTTTAGATGCTTTAATCGAACAGGCTGCTGAAAAAGGTGTTGAACAATTTGTAATGGGAATGGCTCACCGTGGTCGTTTGAACGTTTTGGCAAACATCTTCGGAAAATCTACTCAGGATATTTTTGGTGAGTTTGATGGTAAAGACTACGATCAGGAATATTTTGATGGTGACGTAAAATACCACTTAGGTCTTACTGCCGACAAAAAAACAAGATCTGGAAAAAGCATCAACATCAATTTAGCACCAAACCCTTCTCACTTAGAAACTGTTGGAGCTGTAATTGAAGGTATTACAAGAGCAAAACAAGAAAGACATTTCCCGGAAGATATTTCAAAAGTTTTACCAATCGCCGTTCACGGAGATGCTGCAATCGCAGGTCAGGGTATTTTGTATGAAATCATTCAAATGTCATTACTTGACGGATACAAAACTGGCGGAACAATTCATATTGTAATCAATAATCAGGTTGGATTTACAACAAACTATTTAGACGCTCGTTCCTCTACTTATTGTACAGACGTTGCCAAAGTAACGCTTTCTCCTGTATTACACGTAAATGCTGATGATGCTGAAGCTGTTGTACACGCTGTATCTTTTGCATTAGACTACAGAATGCAGTTTGGACGTGACGTATTTATCGATTTATTAGGATACAGAAAATACGGCCATAACGAAGGTGACGAACCTCGTTTCACACAGCCGGTTTTATATAAAATCATCGCAAAACATAAAAATCCAAGAGATATTTATGCTGAGAAATTATTGTCTGACGGCGTAATCGATGCATCTTATGTAAATGCTTTAGAAAAAGTATACAAATCTGCTTTAGAGGAAAATTTAGAAGCTTCCCGTAAAAAAGATTTGACAATTATAACTCCATTCATGAAAAACGAATGGGACGGATTTGTTCAGGTAACTGATACGCAAATGCTGGAAAAAGTTGATACTTCTTATCCAAAAGAAAAATTAACTCAAATTGCAAACGCAATTTCTAACTTACCTGAAGACAAAAAATTCATCAGCAAAATTCAAAAATTAATCAACGACAGAAAAACAATGTTCTTCGAAACTAATCTTTTAGATTGGGGAATGGCAGAGCATTTAGCATACGGATCTTTATTACAGGAAGGTTATGATGTTCGTATTTCTGGACAAGACGTAGAAAGAGGAACTTTTTCTCACCGTCATGCCGTTGTTAAAGTTGAAGATTCTGAAGAAGAAGTAATCTTAATCAACAGCCTTGAAGGTAAAAAAGGAAACTTTAATGTTTACAACTCTCACTTATCTGAGTACGGAGTTTTAGGTTTTGATTACGGATATGCATTAGCAAGTCCAAAAGCTTTAACAATTTGGGAAGCACAATTTGGAGATTTCTCTAACGGAGCCCAAATTATGATTGACCAGTATATTTCTTGTGGAGAAGATAAATGGAACAACCAAAACGGTATTGTTCTTTTATTGCCTCACGGATATGAAGGACAAGGAGCAGAACACTCTTCTGCAAGAATGGAGCGTTACTTACAGCTTTGTGCAAGACATAATATGTATGTTGCCGATTGTACAACGCCGGCCAACTTTTTCCACTTATTGAGAAGACAATTGAAAACAAATTTCCGTAAACCTCTTGTAGTATTTACTCCAAAAAGTTTACTTCGTGATCCAAGATGCGTATCTCCGGTTGAAGATTTAGTAAACGGAAGTTTTCAGGAAACAATTGATGATACAACAGTAAACAAAAAAGACGTTAAAACTTTGGTTTTTGTTACTGGTAAATTCTACTATGACATCGTTGCAGAAAGAGAAAACAATGGAAGAAAAGATGTTGCAGTTGTTCGTATCGAGCAATTATTCCCTTTCCCGGTTGAACAAATCAAAGAAATCATTGCAAAATATCCAAAGGCAGATGATTATGTTTGGGCTCAGGAAGAACCTAAAAACATGGGAGCTTACAGCTTTATGTTAATGAACTTTGATCTTGTAAAATGGAGATTAGCTTCATTAAAAGCATATGCTGCTCCGGCATCAGGAAGTTACACACGTGCAAAACGTCGTCATGCAGATGCAATTAGAATGGTATTCGATAAAAATTTATTCAGATAAAAAAATAATTGTTTCATGTTTCAAGTTTCAAGTTCAAACCTGAAACTTGAAACTAACTAAACTTTAAACAAAGAAATAAGATGATTTTAGAAATGAAAGTCCCATCACCAGGGGAATCAATAAAAGAAGTTGAAATTGCAACTTGGTTAGTAAAAGACGGAGATTATGTAGAAAAAGATCAGGCGATTGCTGAAGTTGATTCAGATAAAGCTACTCTTGAATTACCTGCTGAAATGAGCGGTGTTATTACACTAAAAGCTGAAGAAGGTGATACAGTAGCTGTAGGCGCTGTAGTTTGTTTAATTGATACTGATGCCGCAAAACCTGCAGGCGGCGCTCCGGCAGCAGAAGCTCCTAAAGCTGAGGCACCAAAGGCTGAAGCTCCAAAAGCAGAAGTAAAAGCTGAGGCTCCAAAAACAGCTCCGGTTCAAGCTCCGGCAGCAACAAGTTACGCAGCTGGAACTCCATCTCCTGCAGCAAGAAAAATATTAGACGAAAAAAATATTGCTCCGGCTACAGTTTCAGGAACTGGTAAAGGCGGAAGAATTACTAAAGATGATGCTGTAAATGCAGTACCTTCTATGGGAACTCCAACCGGTGGAAGCCGTGGAACTGAGCGTACAAAATTATCTATGTTACGTCGTAAAGTAGCAGAAAGATTAGTTTCGGCTAAAAACGAAACGGCTATGCTTACTACTTTCAACGAAGTAAACATGACGCCAATTAACCAAATTCGTAATGAATACAAAGACGCTTTCAAAGCAAAACACGGCGGCCTTGGTTTAGGTTTCATGTCTTTCTTTACAAAAGCAGTTACAAGAGCTTTACAATTATATCCAGATGTGAACTCAATGATGGATGGTGATTACAAAATCTCTTATGATTTTGCTGACATCTCAATCGCTGTTTCCGGGCCAAAAGGATTAATGGTTCCTGTTGTTCGTAACGCTGAACTTTTAACTTTCCGTGGAATTGAAGCTGAAATCAAAAGATTAGCTTTAAGAGCTCGTGATGGTCAAATTACTGTTGATGATATGACAGGTGGAACTTTCACAATTACAAACGGCGGAGTTTTTGGAAGTATGTTAAGTACTCCAATCATCAACCCTCCTCAATCAGGAATTTTAGGAATGCACAACATTATTGAGCGTCCGATTGCTGTAAACGGAAAAGTTGAAATTCACCCAATGATGTACGTTGCACTTTCTTACGACCACAGAATTATCGACGGACGTGAGTCTGTTGGTTTCTTAGTTGCTGTGAAAGAAGCTTTAGAAAACCCAGTAGAATTATTAATGAATGGCGATGCTAAACGTGCTTTAGAATTGTAATCAGAATAATTTTTCAATTATATATAGAACCTGTTCATTAATTTGAGCAGGTTTTTTTTCTTAATATTAGCTTAAATCTTGCTTAAGATGTTAATTTTTTAAACAAACATAAGTATTACTCTTTAAAAATGTTTTATTTAGAATAAATAAATACAAGCTTGCATTGTTTACATTCAACATGTAAATTTGCGCTATTAAAATCAATTCTAAATAAAAATGAAATTTAAATTAACATTTACTGTATTGAGCTTTTGCTTTTTCTTATTGACAGGTACTACAATCTGGGCACAAGAAAAAGCTTCAATAAAAGGTCAGGTAACATTAAACAATAATGAAAGTCCGGATAATATTTCAGTCATCCTAAAAGGAACCCGTTTAGGAACAATTACTGATGAGCAAGGAAATTACAAAATAAAAAATATTAAACCGGGAACTTATACAATCAAAATTTCTGGAGTTGGATTTAATACAATTGAAAAAAAAACAACTGTTAATGAAGGTGAAGAGTTAATTCAAAACTTCACTTTAATTACAAATTCAGAAGAACTGTCAGAAGTTGTAATTAACGGAGGAAAAACGAATCACTACGCCCGTAAAGAAAATCAGCAAGTATCAAGATTACCTCTTAAAAATCTTGAAAATCCACAAGTATATACTACAATTACCGGAGAAGTTTTAAAGGAACAAGTTGTAACAAACTTTGATGATGCGCTTAAAAATGCACCGGGAATCACACAACTTTGGGCTTCAACCGGTCGTGGCGGAGACGGCGCGGGGTATTATTCTCTTAGAGGATTTGCTGTGCAGCCAACTATTGTAAATGGTTTACCAGGTTTAACAAACGGAAGCTTAGATCCGGCAAATATTGACAGAATTGAAATTATAAAAGGTCCTTCCGGAACTTTATTTGGAAGCAGCTTAATCTCTTACGGAGGTTTAATCAACACAACAACTAAAAGACCTTATAAAACTTTTGGCGGAGAAGTAAATTACACCGTTGGAAGCTATGGCTTAAATCGCGTAACTGCAGATTTGAACACTCCTTTAAACGATAAAAAAACATTAAACTTTAGAATAAACTCAGCATATAACAAACAAAACAGTTTTCAGGATGCCGGTTTTAGAGAATCATTTTTTGTTGCTCCATCATTATCTTATAATGTAAATGACAGATTATCATTTTTAGTCCTTACTGAATTCATGAGTAATGAATCTACAAATCCAACAATGTTATTCTTAGACAGAGGAAACCCTTTAAGAGTTCATAACATTAATGAATTGAAATATGACAACAAACGCTCTTATACAAGTGACGAGCTAACAATTAAAACACCATCTTATAATATCCAGACCCAAATGAATTATAAGATTTCTGATCAATGGACATCACAAACAGTTTTCTCAACGAGTTCAGCAAAATCAACTGGTAATTATGCTTATCTATATGAAGGAACAAGTAATCCTGCATTTGCTTCTATTACAGAAGGAATTGTTTTGGCTAGATATTTTAACTATCAGGACAGCCGAAATATTACAACTGATGTACAGCAAAATTTTATTGGCGATTTCAAAATTGGTGATTTAAGAAACAGACTAGTTGTTGGTTTTGATTATTACAAAAGAACAGCAACTGACCGCGGATCTGGATATTTTGGTAATGGTTTCATTTATATTGGAGACGACTTACAGTCATTTAATGATATATTCGGACCAACAAATGGCGATACTGGGGATTTAACAAAAGCCGGTTCTGATGCAATTGTTGGAGACAGCCCAAGAAATAACAGCAAAACTAAACAAGAGGTAATAAGCACCTATTTCTCTGATGTAATCAACTTTAGTCCTGCTTTATCTGCAATGGTAAGCTTACGTGCTGACCGTTTTTTAAACAGCGGTGATATTTCGACAGATGCAGACAATTACAATCAAAATGCTTTATCTCCTAAATTTGGTTTAGTTTACCAGCCAATTATAGATCAGGTTTCTATTTTTGCTAACTATATGAACGGATTTACAAATGTTGCTCCAGGAGAAAATGTAAACGGAACAACAAGAACTCCAAAAACATTTAATCCGGAACATGCTAATCAATTTGAAGTTGGTACAAAACTGAATATCTTCAAAGATAAACTTTATGCTGCTTTAAGTTATTATGACATCAAAGTAACAGATCAGGTATACAGCGTGAGACCAAATGCAACTGATGTAACTTACTATCAGGATGGAGGTCAGCATAATAAAGGTTTCGAGGCAGAATTTATCGCAAATCCAATCAATGGGTTAAACATTATTTTAGGATACAGCTATAATGATGCTACATTAACTCAGGGTGATGCTGATTTTGTGGGCTTCCGTCCAGAGAGTGCAGGTGCTTATAATTTAGCCAACCTTTGGGCAAGCTACAAATTTACAGAAGGCTTCTTTAGAGGATTTGGTTTAGGATTTGGAGGGAATTATGTTGGAGACAATAAAATAATGAACAGATCGGTTTCCGGAGCATTTACAATCCCGGAATATACTGTACTTAATTCTTCTTTGTTTTATAATGCTGAAAGATTTGGTGTAACACTAAAATTGAACAACATTGCAAATAAGGAAATCTATGACGGATGGTCAACAATACATCCAAAAGATCCTAGAACTTTTGCTGCAAGTTTTACTTACAGATTCTAATAAACATAAAAACACCTTTCGATTGAAATCGAAAGGTGTTTTTTAAATTTTTAAGATTATGATAACAATAGCAAGCCTTATCGTTTTTTTAGCTTTTTATACCCTTTATTACACTTCAAAAAGAGCCGCTTTATCTTATGATTTTGGTTTTGAAAAATGGATGCAGAAAAATCCAAAACAAACTAAAATTACAGGATTAGTTCTTCTTGCTACAGCTTACGCAATGTGGCTTTTCACGCAGTCTTTAGGCTCTGGTACATTAATGTTTTTTATTCAGCTAATGGCAATTGGAAGCTTAATTATCATCCTTACACCTTTAAAGAAAGTAAACAGCAAAGCTCTATTAGCACTTTTAATTATTGCTGCCTTACTAGAATTTTATTACAACTAAACCACATTTAACCAATGCCAGCAAATCCAAAATATTTAACTCTTGCATTTTGGCCCCGTTTTGCCAAAATTACTGCCGCTATTTTAGGCGGCTACTTTGTTTCTGTTACTTTTCATTTAGCTTTAGCTTCGTGGTTTAATCGTGCAGATGTTTTAATGACAATGGCTTTTAGCGGATTTATACTTTGGGTTGTTTTGATGGTTTTGGCTTTCTTAGCAAAAAGCGGATGGAAAATCTGGGGAATTTACATTCTTCTTTCTTTAGTCTTTTCTCTTCTTATTTATCTTGGTCAAACTTATAATCCTGTAGCGTAATACTTATGAATAACCGTCATTATAATATCTATTTTCATACACATACCGTTAGCGGAATTGTTATTAGTGTTGTGCTTTTTGTAATTTTCTTTGCAGGATCTTTTTCTTTTTTTAGAGATGAAATCATCAATTGGGAAAGAAGTGAATCTACTGCTATTACGAGAGAAATTCAATTAGACTACAATAAAGCTTTAGAAAATATTGACAAAGAATACATTTTACACGGAAGAAATATAACCATATCTAAACCGTCTATAGAAAACAGGGCTGCAGTTTATATGGAAGGCTCCAAAGACACTTTGGCTCCAGCCAAACAAAAAGAGGGGTCATTCTTTTATCTGGACAACAAAAAATTCAAATCTTATACTTACGAAGAATCCTACTCTTTAGGTGAGTTCTTATATCGTCTGCATTTTCTGGCACAGATTCCTTATCCTGTTGGATATTATCTTTCAGGATTTACAGCCTTATTTTTCCTTTTCGCAATAGTAACGGGACTTTTATTACATTGGAAAAAAATAGTTTCTAACTTTTATGTTTTTCGTCCAAAGGAAAAATTAAAAACATTATGGACAGATGCACACACAGCATTAGGAATGATCGGACTTCCGTTTCAGTTTGTTTATGCTGTAACCGGAGCATTTTTTATGATTAAATTATTAATCGTAGCGCCAGCAGTAATGGCTTTGTATAAAGGTGACGAAAACAAATTATATAAAGAATTAGAATATAACGATCCTGATTATAAATTTGAAAATAAAAAATTAGCCACGCCTTTTAACATCAATCAGCTTGTTTCTAAAGCAAAAAGCAATTGGTCTGATTTTGAAATTACACGAGTTTTTATTCAAAATTATGGCGATGCAAACATGCACGTTTTAGTTGAAGGTGAATTATTGAGCGATAAAAAATTTACCGGAATTGGAAAAGTCATTTACCGAATTGCTGACGGAAAAGAAATTGCCCGCAAAAATCCTGTTACTCAAAATGGCTATCTAGATATAGTAAAAAATGTTTTATACCGAATTCATTTTGGTGATTACGGCGGATATGCACTAAAAATAGTGAGTTTTATTTTGGGAATCATAACTTGTTTTGTCATCATTTCTGGAGTAATGATTTGGTTAATAGCAAGACAGAAAAATAATTTACCTGAAAAGAAAAGACGTTTCAACGCTGCTGTTGTTCGCATTTATCTGGCGATTTGTTTGAGTATGTATCCAATTACAGCTTTGGCTTTTATTGGAACAAAAATATTTTATCCGTTAAGCCAGTCAAACTTGTTTAGTTTATATTTTGGCGGATGGCTATTATTGACAATCTTCTTTATCATTAAAAAGAATGATGCCTTTACAAATAAGTTCTGTTTAATCTCTGGAAGTATTTTAGGATTTTTAATTCCAATAACAAACGGAATTTTTTCTGGAAATTGGTTTTGGACTTCATTTATGGAGCACAAAATTCAGATTTTCTTTATCGATGTTTTCTGGATTGCTTTGGCTTCCATAACACTTTATACAGCTTATCATTTAAAGCCTAAAAAGAAGTCGCTTAAAACGACTTAAGATTTTTTCACACAGATTGAGCAGATAATAAATATTAAAAAAATCTGCCAAATCTGCTCAATCTGCGTAAAAAAAAACTTTACACCTCACAAAATATCAGAATTATTTGTCCCATATGAATTTTGCGTCTACTTTTACGCTTTTAATCAAAAATGGGATTTAAAACGCAAATACGTTTTCTACATAAATGGCTCGGATTAATTTCCGGGCTTATTGTTTTTATAGTCTGTATTACCGGTTGTATATTCTGTTTTCACGACGAAATAAAAGACATCACCCGAAAAGAATGGCGTTTGATTGAACCTCAAAACAAACCTTTTTTGATGCCTTCGGTTTTACAGCAAAAAGCAAAAGAAATTCTTCCTAACTATAAACAATCAATGGTTTCTTATTATGGAAAAAACCGTTCTGCAGTTGTTTACACCTATTCTGATACCGAAAATTTATATCTCTACTTTAATCCTTATACAGGAGAATATTTAAAAACCGAAAATCCCAAAACTGATTTTTTCATTATTGTCGAATATATTCATTTGTATCTGTTGCTGCCAGATTATATCGGAAAACATATTATTGGCGTTTCAACCATTATTTTTATTCTTTTATTTATTTCGGGAATTATACAATGGTGGCCGAAAAGAAGAAGTGACGTTAAAAGGAGTTTCACTGTAAAATGGTCGGCAAAATGGAGACGTATTAATTATGACTGGCACAATACTTCCGGATTTTACATTTCGTTGATTGCACTTATTCTTGCCATAACCGGTTTAAGTTTTACGTATGATTGGGTTGGTAATGGAATTTATAAAACATTCAATTTTGGCGGAGACAAAGCTGCTGAAACAAAAGCACCTGTAATCGACACGACAAAATTCAAGTCAAACTCGATAACAGCTGTCGATCGAGCTTTTATACAAACTATGAAATTACAGCCAAAAGCCGAAATGCTTTTTGTTTTATATCCGCAGCAAAAAGATGATGTTATTAATACAGGAGCATATCCTCATGCTTTACGATACGATCATCAAAGCAATTATTATTTTCATCCGCAGGACGGAAAATTAATTCAAAGCGATCCGTATCATTCAAAAAGTTTAGGCCTTCAGGTTGTCGAAATGAATTACGGAATTCATACCGGACAAATTTTAAATCTGCCCGGAAAAATTATTGCTTTTACAGTAAGTCTAATTGCTTCGGCTTTACCTGTAACAGGCTTTATAATTTGGTTTGGAAGAAGAAAAAAATCTAAAAAACAGAAATAAAAAAACCGCTTTTAATAAGCGGTTTTTTTATAAATTTTCGAAACTAAATTAGTTTCTGTCTGCTAAAGCATTTTTCTGTAAGTTTTTAACTGAACTCACTTTGTTGTCAACATAAGCAACTTTACTTACTGTATTTTCATTAAAATAAATCCAATTACCTGTTTTAAGTCCTTCTGTGTATTCTCCAACGGCTTTTTTATTTCCTTTTTCGTCATAAGATACCCAGACACCGTCTAATTTACCATCCCTAAAAAAGCCTTCTTGCTGCACTTTACCATTTTCATAATAATACGTAGCTTTTACCTTGTTTCCAACAGCTTCTAATTCAGGATTTACTTCTTGCGCAGTTAATATTCCAGAGAACAACACCGCAGCTAAAATTACACTCTTTTTCATATCTTTAGGTATTAATGTTAAGAAATCGTTATCAAATATAATTAATTATTTACATTAAAAAAACTTTTACTTAACAATTTAGTAACATTGAATAAAAACTTAACATTGGAAATTCCCAAAAAACAAAAAAACCAATGCTAAGGCACTGGTTTTACTGGTATTTTAGTAAAAAACTAAATTACGATAACGTTATATATTTAATCATTAAATTAGTTCAATAATGAGTCTAACTGCTTTTGAAGGTCTGGAGAGGAAGGTCTGTCGGCATCAGAACTAACCACATTCCCATTTGGATCAATCAAAATAAATCTTGGAATTCCGGTTACACCATAATTTACTACAAATTCAGACTCCCAATCCTTATCAGCAAATAATTGTACACCTCCAAGGTTTTTATCTGTTACGAATTTTTTCCATTTTCCATTGTCTTTTGCTTTATCAATAGAAATACTCACAAACTCGATATTTTTTCCGTGATATTTTTCTTCAATCTTTTGCAAATAAGGAATCTCTGCTCTGCATGGCGCGCACCAGGTTGCCCAAAGGTCAATGTAAATATATTTCCCTTTTAAATCGGCAAGTTTTGTTTTACCCCCTTTAAAATTTTCGTAGTCAAATTCCGGAGAAGCTTTCCCAACCATTTTTTTTGCATTTGCAGCTCTTTCATATTCCTGAGACGCATATTGATTAAAATTTTCAAAACTTCCTTTTAAAGCTGTTTTAAATTCAGGATCAAAATCACCTTTCTCTAAACTCTCAAAATCAGTTTTTTTCTTAGTTTCTAAAAGAGAAGAAAATTCAGCTGCCTCTTTAGTAAAAGCTTCTTTTTGAAATTTTTCATCTTTTAAAGTCTGCTGCGCCAAAAAGTTGCTTTCGTTCACCCCTTTTCCTTTGTAAACAATAGTTTCATCAAATTCTTTAGCATTCATCGTTAAGTTAACCTCAGAATTTGGTTTTAAATAGATATTAGAAGATTCTGTTCCGTCAGAAAACACATAAAATCCTTTTGGAGCTTCAAAATCGGCAGTAAAAACTCCTTTTTTGTCAATTGGAATAACCTGCTTAAAATTATTTCTTCCTTTAATAACTAAAGTATCGCTGTTTCTATTCTCAATTTTAGCCGTAAATTTTATTTGATTTTTGGCTTGACCAATGACATTCAATGCGCTAAAAATCAACAGACCTGTAACAAAAAGTTTTTTCATAGTATTAAAGTTTGCTTTTAGTAATTCAAATCTAAAGAAATAACAGCTTCAAAATTTCAGAATTAACAAAATATTTAAAATTTATAAGCATCAAGTTATCACTTTACTATATTATTTTGAATTTTGTGTTTACTTTTGCAGTCTAAAATTTAGATCATGTATAGAAGTCATAATTGCGGCGAATTAAACGCTTCAAATATCAATACCGAAGTTACACTTGCGGGCTGGGTTCAAAAATCACGCGATAAAGGATTTATGAATTGGGTCGATCTACGCGACCGTTACGGAATTACACAACTTATTTTCGACGAGAGCCGTACTGATAAAACCGTTTTTGAATTGGCCAAAACTCTTGGACGTGAATTCGTAATCCAGGTAAAAGGAACTGTTATTGAGCGTGAAGCAAAAAACAAAAACATTCCGACAGGTGAAATCGAAATTTTAGTTTCTGAATTAACTATTTTAAATTCTGCTTTAACACCTCCATTTACAATTGAAGATGAAACTGACGGCGGCGAAGATATCAGAATGAAATATCGTTATTTAGATATTCGTAGAAATCCGGTAAAAAACAGTTTATTGTTCCGTCATAAAGTAGCGATGGAAGTTCGTAAATATTTATCTGATTTAGATTTCTGCGAAGTTGAAACACCTTATTTAATCAAATCTACTCCGGAAGGAGCAAGAGATTTCGTTGTGCCTAGCCGTATGAACGAAGGACAGTTTTATGCATTGCCGCAATCGCCGCAGACTTTTAAACAATTATTGATGGTTGGGGGAATGGATAAATATTTCCAAATTGTGAAATGTTTCCGTGACGAAGATTTACGCGCAGACCGTCAGCCGGAGTTTACACAAATTGACTGCGAAATGGCTTTTGTAGAACAAGAAGACATTTTGAATGTTTTTGAAGGTTTGACAAGACATTTATTAAAAGAAATTAAAGGTATAGAAGTAGACAAATTCCCAAGAATTACCTACGATTATGCTATGAAAACATACGGAAATGACAAACCGGACATTCGTTTTGGGATGAAATTTGGTGAGTTAAACGAATTTGCACAACACAAAGAATTCCCGGTTTTCAATTCAGCTGAATTAGTGGTGGGAATTGCCGTTCCGGGAGCAGGAAATTATACTCGTAAAGAAATTGACGGATTAATTGACTGGGTAAAACGTCCGCAAGTTGGAGCGTCTGGAATGGTTTATGTAAAATGCAATGAAGATGGAACATTTAAATCATCTGTAGATAAATTCTACGATAATGATGATTTAGCAAAATGGGCAAAAGCTACAGAAGCAAATCCTGGAGATATGATTTTTGTACTTTCCGGACCTGCAAACAAAACACGTGCACAGCTTTCTGCACTTCGTATGGAATTAGCAGCTCGTTTAGGATTACGTAATCCTGAAGAATTTGCTCCATTATGGGTTGTAGATTTTCCACTATTAGAACTTGACGAAGAAAGCGGCCGTTACCATGCTATGCACCACCCTTTTACATCACCAAAACCAGAAGATATGGCTTTGTTGGAAACAGAACCGGGAAAAGTTCGTGCGAATGCTTACGACATGGTTTTAAACGGAAACGAAATTGGCGGTGGATCAATTCGTATTCACGATAAAGCAACACAGCAGTTAATGTTCAAATATTTAGGATTTACTGAAGAAGAAGCAAAAGCGCAGTTTGGTTTCTTAATGGATGCTTTTCAATTTGGAGCACCCCCTCATGGTGGTTTAGCTTTTGGTCTTGATAGATTAGTTGCTATTTTAGGCGGTCAGGAAACCATTAGAGATTTTATCGCTTTTCCTAAAAACAATTCAGGGCGCGATGTTATGATCGATGCTCCATCGACAATTGATGAATCTCAATTGAAGGAATTACACATTAAAATTGATTCTATCTAATTAATAGAAATTTAAATATTTAAAAAACAGCTGAAATTCAGCTGTTTTTTTTATGCAATAAAGCCGCAAAAAATAATGGGCAGATTTACACTTATTAAAATATTAAATTCCTACAAGTTCATCTTTTTGATATTCTTACAATTAACGATTCTCAAATTATGGTATTTCATATATAATTTGATGCAATAAACCACGTAAAAACACTGGAAATCAATAATTTTTACAAAAAATTAACAGGTAGATGTCTTTTGTATGAATTTATATATTACATTTGCTTTATTATAAATTATTATTACAATTACAATGCGTACAGGTACAGTAAAATTTTTCAATGAATCTAAAGGTTATGGATTCATTACAGACGAAGAAACAGGAAAGGACATCTTCGTTCACGCTTCAGGAATTAACGCGGAAGAATTACGCGAAGGTGACCGTGTAAGCTATGAAGAAGAAGAAGGAAGAAAAGGGAAAGTTGCTGCTAAAGTAGCAGTAATCTAAGAAAAATATAGCAATTTATTTTTTTTGCCTCTGAATGGTTTTAAAACGTTTCGATTTATTTCGAAACGTTTTTTTTTGCCCATTTCTTAAAAAAATATTAAAAAAAGCATGTGTTATTTATAATCAATAAAAATTACATGTAAACGCGCTTTCATGATGTACTTATATCTCCCTTTAGTTTGTGATTTACATAGTTGAAAGTTATCTTTGTGGCTTATTCTTTAAGTAAAAAAGTTAAGCTTATGCAATCTGATCAATACAGTTACATTCCTATCTTAATGCAGTTCATTCTGGCTGTTGGTTTTGTGGTAGGAACAATCATTATTTCTGGAAAATTAGGCCCAAAAAGAACCTCTGAAGTTAAAGATAAAAACTTCGAATGCGGTATAGAATCTGTTGGTAATGCCCGTATTCCTTTTTCCGTAAAATATTTTCTGGTAGCAATTTTGTTTGTATTGTTTGACGTAGAGGTAATTTTCCTTTATCCTTGGGCAGTAAACTTTAAAGATCTTGGTATAGAAGGAATGCTTAAAATGGTCGTTTTTATGGCTTTACTTTTAGTTGGATTTTTCTATATTATCAAAAAGAGAGCTTTAGACTGGGAATAAAAAAGATTTTAGATTTTAGATTAGTGATTTTAGATTTTTGAATGGATGGATTATCCAACATTATTTAGAACAGCAATTTAAAATTTGAACTTCTTTGAATTAATACACTGATTTAAAAAAATTGATTTTTCTTTTTACGATTCCAAAAAATCTAAAATCTAAAATCAGAAATCTAAAATAAAAATGAGCGATTCAAATGTAAAAATGGTTGCGCCACCGGAAGGAGTTGTAGGAGAAGGTTTCTTCGCTACAAAACTAAATGATGTTGTTGGTTTGGCACGCGCGAATTCTCTTTGGCCTTTACCTTTTGCAACATCTTGCTGCGGAATTGAGTTTATGGCGACAATGGCTTCGCATTACGATTTAGCACGATTTGGATCTGAGCGTGTGAGTTTCTCTCCTCGTCAGGCAGATATGTTATTAGTAATGGGAACTATTTCTAAAAAAATGGCTCCAATTTTAAGACAGGTTTACGAACAAATGTCTGAGCCGCGCTGGGTAATTGCTGTTGGAGCCTGTGCTTCTTCAGGAGGTATTTTCGATACTTACTCAGTTCTGCAGGGAATTGATAAAGTAATCCCGGTTGATGTTTACGTTCCAGGATGCCCGCCAAGACCAGAACAAATCGTTGACGGAGTAATGAGATTACAAGAATTGGTTAAAAGTGAATCTGTTAGACGCAGAAGCTCGCCGGAATACCAAGAATTATTAGCTTCCTATAACATTTCATAAGATGGCTTTAGAAAATACCCAGATTCAAGATAAACTTACTGAAACATTTAATAACGATGTTTTCAACTTTCAGCAGGAAAGAGATATTTTTTCTTTAGAAGCTTCAGCTGATAAAATCACAGCGTTGATCCTATTCCTTAAAAACGATTCTGAACTACGCTTTCACTTTTTAACAGATTTATGCGGCATTCATTATCCTGACAACGATTCAGAGCGTCAATTTGCTGTTGTATATCACTTACACAACTGGTACGATAACAAACGAATTAGAATTAAAGTTTATCTGAATGGTGAAAAACCAGAAATCAAAACCGTTTCAAATATCTTCTTAAGTTCAAACTGGATGGAAAGAGAAACGTACGATTTCTTCGGAATTAACTTTATTGGCCACCCGCAATTGAAACGTATTTTGAATATGGATGAAATGGTGTCTTTCCCAATGAGAAAAGAATTCCCAATGGAAGACAGCGGAAGAACTGATAAAGACGACAGATTCTTTGGAAGAACAACGATTAATGCATAATTAACAATTTACAATTGAAAATTAGCACTATATAAAAAGGAACAAAAGTATTAATGGTTAATTGAAAATTATCAATTAACAATTTTTAATTACAAATGTCAGAACTATTATTACCACCAGAGCATCGTTATGCTAAAATAATTAAGGAGAAACTAAACGAAGACGGAAGCGAGCTTTCAGTACTGAATTTAGGTCCTACCCACCCTGCGACTCACGGTATTTTTCAAAATATCCTATTAATGGATGGTGAAAGAATTCTAGAGGCAGAACCAACTATTGGTTACATCCACAGAGCTTTCGAAAAAATTGCCGAAAATCGTCCGTTTTATCAAATTACTCCTCTTACTGACCGTATGAACTATTGTTCCTCTCCTATTAATAATATGGGATGGTGGATGACATTAGAAAAACTATTAGGTGTTGAAGTTCCAAAAAGGGCACAATACTTAAGAGTTATTGTAATGGAGCTGGCTCGTATTACAGACCACTTAATCTGTAACTCGATTCTTGGGGTAGATACTGGTGCGTATACTGGTTTCTTATACGTTTTTCAATTTAGAGAAAAAATCTACGAAATCTACGAAGAAATTTGTGGGGCTCGTTTGACTACAAATATGGGAAGAATTGGTGGTTTTGAAAGAGACTGGTCTCCAGAAGCTTTCAAAAAACTTGATACTTTCCTTGAAGAATTTCCACCTGCCTGGAAAGAATTCGAAAGCTTATTCGAAAGAAACAGAATTTTCCTTGACAGAACTGTAAACGTTGGTGCAATCTCAGCAGAGAAAGCAATGGCCTACGGATTTACAGGTCCAAACTTACGTGCTGCCGGAGTTGACTACGACGTTCGTGTTGCGCAGCCTTACTCATCTTACGAAGATTTTGATTTTATTGTTCCTGTAGGAAAATCAGGTGACACTTATGATCGTTTCTGTGTTCGTAATGCTGAAGTTTGGGAAAGTTTAAGCATTATTCGTCAGGCATTAGAAAAAATGCCGGCTGGAAACGAATACCATGCAGAGGTTCCTGATTATTACCTTCCTCCAAAAGAAGACGTATATAATTCGATGGAATCATTAATCTATCACTTTAAAATTGTAATGGGAGAAGTTCCTGTTCCGGTTGCCGAAATTTACCATCCTGTTGAAGGAGGAAACGGAGAGATAGGTTTTTATTTAGTTACAGACGGAAGCAGAACTCCATATAGATTACATTTCAGAAGACCTTGTTTTATTTACTATCAGGCATATCCTGAAATGATTAAAGGTGCGTTACTTTCTGATGCAATTGTTATCCTTTCGAGTTTAAACGTAATTGCAGGAGAATTAGACGCCTAAAAAATTGTTGATTTTAGATTTTAGATTTTAGATTGCTGATTAAGAATGCAGATTTTAGAATTTAGGTTTAAAATTATAATTAGGAATTGAAAAATTCAGATTGAAGAATCTAAAACTTAAACAATGATTGAAGAATCATAGATTGTAGATAAAGATTAAAAAAATCTAAAATCTAAAATCTAAAATCTAAAATTAAAAATGGAACGTAAACATTACAAGCAAGAAATAAATATGACTGAGGCATTGATCGCTCGTATCAATGAATTGATTAGTCATTATCCGGAAGGCAAACAAAAATCGGCTTTACTGCCTGTTTTGCACGAAGTGCAGGACGCGCATAACAACTGGCTTAGCATTGAATTGCAGGACAAGGTTGCCGAAATTCTTCAGATAAAACCAATTGAAGTTTATGAAGTGGTTACTTTTTATACCATGTTCAACCAAAAACCAATTGGAAAATACATGTTTGAATTTTGCCAGACGTCTTGCTGCTGTTTAAACGGTGCCGAAAATTTAATGGATTATACTTCTGAAAAATTAGGTATTAAAATGGGTGAAACAACCGCTGACGGAATGTTTACCATTGCCGGTGTAGAATGTTTAGGTGCATGCGGATACGCTCCGATGATGCAGTTAGGCGATTTCTACAAAGAGAAATTGACAGAAGAAAAAATCGATCAGTTAATCGCTGATTGTAAAGATGATAAAATAATATTACACGATAAATAAGATGTCACAAAAAATATTATTAGATAAAATCAATATTCCTGGAATTAAAACCTACGAAGTTTATCGCCAAAATGGTGGTTACGCATCTGTAGAAAAAGCTTTAAAAACACTTACACCGGATGAAGTTACTGAAGAAGTAAAAAAATCAGGTCTTCGTGGTCGTGGAGGTGCAGGTTTCCCTGCCGGAATGAAATGGAGCTTTATTGATAAAAAATCAGGAAAACCAAGACACTTAGTTTGTAACGCCGACGAATCTGAGCCGGGAACATTCAAAGATCGTTATTTGATGGAATTTATTCCTCACTTATTGATCGAAGGAATGATTACTTCTAGTTATGCTTTAGGCGCTAACCTTTCGTATATCTACATTCGTGGAGAATATATGTGGGTTTTCAAAATTTTAGAAAGAGCAATCGCCGAGGCTAAAGCTGCAGGCTGGTTAGGAAAAAATATATTAGGTACGGGTTACGATTTAGAGTTACACGTTCACTGTGGAGCCGGAGCTTATATCTGTGGAGAAGAAACTGCACTTATTGAGTCTTTGGAAGGTAAAAGAGGAAATCCTCGTATTAAACCACCATTCCCTGCAGTTTCAGGACTTTGGGCAAACCCAACAGTGGTAAACAATGTTGAAACTATTGCAACGGTGCCGTGGATTGTAAACAATTCTGGTGACGATTATGCAAAAATTGGTATTGGTCGTTCTACAGGAACTAAATTAATTTCTGCTTCTGGACACATTAAAAATCCTGGGGTTTACGAAATTGAATTAGGTTTAAGCGTAGACGAATTCATGAATTCTGATGAATATTTAGGAGGAATGTCTTCAAGCCGTCCATTAAAAGCATTTGTACCGGGAGGTTCTTCTGTGCCAATTTTACCTGCTGAATTGATTTTCAAAACAGCAAATGGAGAAGATCGTTTAATGACTTACGAATCTTTAAGTGATGGTGGTTTTGCTACCGGATCTATGTTAGGTTCTGGAGGATTTATTGTTTACAATGATACTGCTTGTGTCGTAAGAAACACTTGGAACTTTGCTCGTTTTTACCACCACGAATCTTGCGGACAATGTACTCCTTGCCGTGAAGGAACTGGATGGTTAGAAAAAATCTTATGGAGAATCGAAAACGGTCAAGGCCGTGAAGAAGATATTGAATTATTGTGGAGCATTCAGAGTAAAATTGAAGGAAACACAATCTGTCCGCTTGGTGACGCCGCTTCTTGGCCAGTAGCAGCCGCGATTCGTCACTTTAGAGATGAATTTGAATATCACGTTCGTTTCCCAGAAAAAATCAAAAATAGAGATCACTTTGTTGCTGAGCCTTTTTCGCAAGTGAAGCATTTAGTTGGCGGCAAAGTAATCGTATAAAAATAAAAAGCAGAAAGTTATAAAGTTTATAATGTTAAAAAGGACAGCAATTCTTTTCAATATTCCGACTTTCAACAAAAAAGTTTAAAATAGTTTCAAGTTTCAAGTTTTTTTAGTTTCAGGTTAAAACCTAAAACGTGAAACCTGAAACTAAAAAAACAAAAGTAAGAGATGAAAGTAACCATAGACGGTCAAAGTATAGACGTAGAGCCAGGAACAACGATCCTGCAGGCTGCACGTATGATTGGTGGAGATTTGGTGCCGCCAGCCATGTGCTATTACTCAAAATTAAAAGGGAGCGGTGGAAAATGCCGTTGCTGTTTAGTTGAAGTTTCTAAAGGTAGTGAAGCTGACCCAAGACCAATGCCAAAATTAATGGCATCTTGTGTAACAGGATGTATGGACGGAATGGAAGTAAACAGTAAATCTTCTGCCAGAGTAACGGAAGCCCGTAAATCTGTAACAGAATTTTTATTGATCAACCATCCATTAGACTGCCCTATTTGTGATCAGGCTGGTGAATGTGATCTTCAAAACTTAAGTTTTGAGCACGGAAACCCAAAATCACGTTTTATTGAAGAAAAAAGAACATTTGAACCAGAAGATATTGGTCCAAATATTCAACTGCATATGAACCGTTGTATTTTATGCCAAAGATGTGTACAAGTTGCAGATCAATTGACAGACAACAGAGTTCACGGAGTATTAGATCGTGGTGACCACGCTAATATCTCAACCGGAATTTCTAAAGCAATCGACAATGAGTTTTCTGGAAACATGATTGACGTTTGTCCCGTTGGAGCTTTAACTGATAAAACTTTCCGTTTTAAATCAAGAGTTTGGTTTAATAAACCTTATAACGCTCACAGAGAATGTACTACTCCCGGATGCTGCGGTAAAACTACAGTTTGGATGTTTGGTGGAGAAATTCAGCGTGTGACTGGTCGTAAAGATGAGTACCATGAAGTAGAAGAATTCATTTGCAACAGCTGTCGTTTTGATCACAAAGATGTAAATGACTGGGTAATTGAAGGACCAAGAGAATTTGAAAAAGATTCTGTTATCAACCAAAATAACTACACTCAAAAATTAGAGAAAGTTGAAATCGATACTGAAAAGAATATTCTTTTAGGCCGCGATATCGACCGTAAAAAAATTAGTATGGCTGCAATTCCATTAACTACTAATGAAAAAAATTCTTAAGAAATGGAAAGTGCATTTATTATAGAAAAAAGTGTTGTTATTGTTGTCGTTTTTGCGGTAACAATGATTATGGCAATGTATTCTACCTGGGCAGAACGTAAAGTTGCTGCTTTTCTACAAGACCGTGTTGGGCCAAACCGTGCAGGCTGGGGAGGTTTATTACAGCCGCTTGCTGATGGTATGAAATTGTTCTCTAAAGAAGAATTTTTTCCAAACACACCAAATAAATTTTTATTCGTTGTAGGTCCGGCAATTGCCATGAGTACAGCTTTGATGACAAGTGCTGTAATTCCTTGGGGAGACCGACTTCATCTTTTTGGAAGAGACATTATTCTTCAGGCAACTGATGTAAATATCGCATTATTATACATTTTTGGAGTTCTTTCTGTTGGAGTTTACGGCATCATGATTGGTGGATGGGCATCTAACAATAAATTCTCATTAATGGGTGCTGTTCGTGCCGCTTCTCAAATGGTTTCTTATGAAGTTGCAATGGGATTATCAATGATTGCATTGTTGATGATGACTGGAACAATGAGTTTAAAAGAAATTTCATTACAGCAGTCAGGAATGAACTGGAATGTTTTCTATCAGCCATTGTCCTTTTTAATTTTCTTAATTTGTTCATTTGCAGAAACTAACAGAACTCCGTTTGACTTAGCAGAATGTGAAAACGAATTAATTGGAGGTTACCATACAGAATATTCGTCAATGAAAATGGGATTCTATTTGTTTGCAGAATATGCAAGTATGTTTATCTCTGCTACTATTATTTCTGTATTATTCTTTGGAGGTTACAACTATCCGGGAATGCAGTGGATGGTAGAAAATGTTGGAGTAAATACCGCTAATCTTTTAGGAATTGCCGTATTGTTTGTAAAAATTTGTTTCTTCATATTTTTCTACATGTGGGTACGCTGGACAATTCCAAGATTTAGATATGACCAATTAATGAACTTAGGCTGGAGAATTTTAATTCCGCTTTCGATTATTAATATTATGATTACGGGCGCTGTTATTTTAAGACACGATATCGCAGCAGCTTTAGGATTCTAATAACCGTAATGCCCTAGCCCTGATAGAAGCGGCATCCTTTAATTTTTTTCTTTAGAAAAATTAAAGATACAGCGGATAGCAGGATTAGCTTCAATTAAAAATAAAATAGATTTTGAATTTGACTGACCTCAAATTGTAAATCATAAATCATAGATTAAAAAATGTCAATAGAAACTATATCATTATCGGGTAGAAAAAAGGTGGTGTCTAACAAGGACATGACTTTTTGGGAACGATTGTATCTTGTGGCGATTGTAAAAGGTTTAGCTATTACGCTTAAACACCTTTTTAGAAAAAAAATTACAATTCATTATCCGGAACAGGTTCGTGAAATGAGTCCGGTTTATCGTGGTCAGCATATGTTGAAACGCGATGAACAAGGTCGTGAAAACTGTACTGCCTGTGGATTATGTGCTTTATCATGCCCTGCAGAAGCTATTACAATGAAAGCTGCTGAGCGTAAGCCAGACGAGAAACATTTATACAGAGAAGAAAAGTATGCTGAAATCTATGAAATCAATATGCTTCGTTGTATTTTCTGTGGTTTATGTGAAGAAGCTTGTCCAAAAGATGCCATTTATTTGACAACTTCTAAGGTTCTAGTTCCTTCCAGCTACAAAAGAGAAGATTTTATTTTTGGAAAAGATAAATTAGTGATGCCTTTAGAAATGGCTATTAAAAATTCACAACTTAATAACGCTAACTAATGATACATATTCCTGATTTTGCACACGCAACAACTGTACAAGTTATATTTTGTATCCTGGCGTTTATTACAGTAATGACTGCTTTTTTAACCATTTATAGCCGAAACCCAATTCACTCTGCTATTTACTTAGTGATTTGTTTCTTCTCTATTGCTGGTCATTATTTATTACTAAACTCTCAATTTTTAGCAATTGTACATATAATAGTCTACTCTGGAGCGATTATGATTTTGTTCCTGTTTACGATTATGTTGATGAATTTAAACGAACAAAAAGACGTTCACCGACCAAGGATTACACGTTTAGGAGCAATTGTTTCTTTCTGTTTAATTGTTATTGTTTTAATTGCAATTTTCATCAATTCTAAACCAATTGTTGGCGATTACGATTCAACCGGAGAAGATTTCCAATCTATTAAAGTATTGGGTAAAATATTATTGAACGAATATATGGTACCATTTGAATTTGCTTCGATTTTACTTTTGGTTGCGATGATTGGAACTGTATTATTGTCTAAAAAAGAAAAATTAAATAAATAATGGGTAATATATTAAATCAAATAGGTATTGAAAATTACATCTTTTTAAGTGTTGTACTTTTTTGTATTGGTGTTTTTGGTGTATTGTACAGACGAAATTCAATTATCGTTTTCATGTCTATCGAGATCATGCTAAATGCAGTAAACCTTTTATTTGTGGCTTTTTCAACTTACCATCAGGATGCACAAGGACAAGTTTTTGTATTCTTTTCGATGGCAGTTGCTGCTGCTGAAGTTGCGGTAGGATTGGCGATTTTAGTTTCTATTTTCAGAAACATCGGTTCAATTAGTATCGATAATTTAAAAAATTTAAAAGGATAAAATAGAAATGGATACCAATTTAGCTTTAGTTTTAGTTTTAGCTCCTTTTTTAGGATTTTTAATCAATGTTTTCTTTGGGAAAAGCTTAGGGAAAACAGTTTCCGGAATTATCGGAACTGCTGCCGTGGCTGTTTCTTTTATAGTTACTCTTGTTCTTTTTAATCAAATAACTTCGACTGGAAAAGCAATTGAAGTTAATTTGTTTGACTGGATTCAAATTAGTAATCTAAAAATCAATCTTGGATTTTTATTAGATCAATTATCTGTTCTTTGGTTACTTTTCGTAACTGGAATTGGATCTTTGATACACCTATACTCTATCAGTTACATGCACGACGATGAGAATATCCACAAATTCTTTGCATATTTAAATCTGTTCGTATTCTTTATGATTACACTTGTAATTGGAAGCAACTTATTAGTATTATTTATTGGCTGGGAAGGTGTTGGACTTTGCTCTTATTTACTAATCGGATTCTGGCATAAAAACCAGGATTATAACGATGCGGCAAAAAAGGCTTTCATCATGAACAGAATTGGAGATTTAGGTCTTTTAATTGGTATGTTCATTATTGGTTCAATGTTCTCAACATTAGATTATGCAACTTTAAAAACGGCAGTCGCAGGAGCTGCAAATTTAAATTTACCATTACTTTCTTTAGCAGCTTTATGTTTATTTATTGGAGCTTGTGGTAAATCTGCTCAAATTCCGTTGTATACCTGGTTACCAGATGCGATGGCGGGACCAACTCCTGTTTCTGCATTGATTCACGCTGCTACGATGGTAACAGCTGGTATCTTTATGGTAACAAGATTGAACTTCGTTTTTGATCTTGCAACAGATGTACAGACTGTAATTGCAATTGTTGGAGCGATAACTTCATTAGTTGCTGCTACAATTGGTTTAGTGCAAACTGATATTAAAAAAGTATTGGCTTATTCTACAGTTTCACAATTAGGATTAATGTTCTTGGCATTAGGATTTGGAGCTTATGAAGTAGCGGTTTTCCACGTAATCACACACGCTTTCTTTAAAGCTTGTTTATTCTTAGGATCTGGTTCTGTAATTCACGGTTTACACGGTGAGCAGGATATGCGTAAAATGGGTGGATTGCGTAAAGCAATGCCAATCACTTTCTGGACAATGTTGATTTCTTCGTTAGCTATTTCAGGAGTTCCGTTTTTCTCAGGTTTCTTCTCAAAAGATGAAATTTTAATGACTGCTTTTCACCATAGCATTCCATTATATGTTGTTGGATCGATTGCTTCTATCATGACAGCTTTCTATATGTTCAGATTGATGTTCTTAACTTTCTTTAAAGATTTTAGAGGAACTGAAGAGCAAAAACATCATTTACACGAAAGCGATGGTATAATTACCTTCCCTTTAATGATTTTAGCTATTCTTGCAGCATTTGGCGGATTAATCAGTTTACCGGGAAACAGCTGGCTTAATGAATATTTAGCTCCTCTTTTCACAAAAGCGGCTGGCGAAGAACACCATTTAGGAACAACAGAATATACTTTAATGGGAATTGCAGTGCTTGGCTGTTTGGTAGGGATTTTAATTGCTTACATAAAATACTTTAAACAAGATAATGTTCCGGAATCTGATGAAAATATTACAGGCTTAACAAAAGTGTTGTATAACAAATATTATGTAGATGAGGCTTACGATGCGATTTTTGTTCGTTCTGTAAATGCATTATCAAGATTTTTTAGAGACTATATTGAAACCGGATTATCGGCAGTTGTTTTTGGATTAGGAAAAGCAGCAAACGAATTAGCGTTTCAGGGTAAAAAACTGCAGACAGGAAGTATTGGATTATATCTTTTTGCTTTTGTTTTAGGTCTTTGCGCGATTGTTTCTTATATATTTTTAGCTCAATAATTTTATAACTATGAACGTTTCTCTTATATTAATTATTCTTTTAGTTGGTGCATTTATCACCTATTTTGCTGGTGACAAACTCGCTTCAAAAGTAGCTTTGTTCTTTAGTTTAGCAGCTTTAGGCTGTTCGGTTGTATTGTTAAACCATTTTAATGCTGGAGAAAATATCAGCCTTATTAATGCGTGGATCAATCAGCCTAAAATTTCATTTGCGCTGAATGCTGACGGATTAGGTCTTGCCATGCTTTTATTGACAACGGCTTTAACTCCAGTTATTATATTCTCTTCTTTTGGAAATGAATATAAAAACTCTAAAGCTTTTTATGCTCTGATTTTATTTATGGCATTTGCAATGACAGGAACTTTCCTTGCTGCAGATGGTCTTTTATATTATATTTTCTGGGAGTTAGCTCTTATTCCTATTTACTTTATTGCTCTTATTTGGGGTAACGGAGATGCTGAAGAACGCAGAAAAGCAGTGGTTAAATTCTTTATTTACACACTTGCAGGTTCATTGTTTATGTTGACTGCTTTTATCTATTTATATCAAAAAGCAGGTTCTTTCTTAATCGAAGATTTATATAAAGTACAATTATCTGCTTGCGAACAGCTTTGGATTTTCCTTGCTTTCTTCTTAGCTTATGCAATCAAAATTCCAATTATTCCTTTCCATACATGGCAGGCAAATGTGTACCAAAAAGCACCAACTGTTGGAACAATGCTTTTATCTGGTATTATGTTGAAAATGGGATTGTATAGTGTTATTCGCTGGCAGTTGCCAATTGCACCTCTTGCTGCAAAAGAATACATGAATATTTTTATTGCTTTAGGAATTGCCGGAGTTATCTACGGTTCAATCGTTGCTTTAAGACAAAAAGATTTAAAAAAATTATTAGCTTATTCATCTCTTGCTCACGTTGGATTAATTGCTGCTGGATCTTATACTTTAACTCTTGATGGTTTTCGCGGAGCAGTTTTACAAATGATCGCTCACGGTTTTGTGGTAGTTGGATTATTCTACGCCGCAGAAATTATCTACAGAAGATTTGAAACTAGAGAAATTGCTGAATTAGGTGGAATCCGTACTCAGTCTCCAAAATTCACTTCGATGTTTTTAATTTTGGTATTGGCATCTGTTGCTTTACCAACTACATTTAACTTTATTGGAGAGTTTACCGTATTATACAGCCTTTCTCAAATAAACATTTGGTTTGCTGTTTTAGGCGGAACAACGATTATTTTAGGAGCTTACTATATGTTGAAAATGTTCCAAAATGTAATGTTAGGAGAAACAAATTCAAAAACATTTGCAGATGTTTCTGTTAACGAAGGAATTTCTATGGTAGCGATTATTGCTGTTTTGATTTTCTTTGGATTTTATCCAAAACCAATTACAGATTTGATTACTCCAAGTTTAGAAACGATTTTAAACGTTATCAATAAAAACTAAGATTTTAGAATAATGATTAACGATTTTTGATTTCAGATTTTCCGAAACTTAAAAAGTTAAACATTAAAAAATAAAAATATATTTTAAATAAAATAAATTAGGGCGTTTTAGATTTCCTAAATCAAAAAAACAAAAATGAATACATTAATAGCTATAACAGGATTGGGTATTTTCTGCCTATTGTTTGAAATTCTAAATTTTAGAAAAGGCATTGTTCCGTTTACCATTTTAGGTTTATTGGGAGTTTTGGCACTAAACTTTTACGAATTTGGAACAACAGCAAGTTATTACAATAACATGATTACAGTAAGCAAGTTCTCTACTGCATTCTCATCATTGTTTATTATTCTAACTATTTTCCTTGTAGCATTAAGTCATAATTTTTACGAAAATCACCAGACAAAAATCTCTGATTATATTGCTATAAAAGTGTTTTTATTAGCTGGTGCTGTTGCTATGGTTTCTTTTGGAAACTTAGCGATGTTTTTCCTTGGAATCGAAATTTTATCTATCGCATTATATGTTCTTGCAGCGAGCGACCGTTTGAATATTAAAAGTAATGAAGCGGGAATGAAATATTTCTTGATGGGATCATTCGCATCTGGAATTATCTTATTCGGTATTTGTTTAATTTACGGAGCTATGGGAACTTTTGATATTGCAGAAATTCACGAAAGTTCTTTATCTGCTGAGTTACCAATCTGGTTTCCTATCGGAATGATTTTAATGACAATTGGAATGTTCTTTAAAGTTGCTGCTGTACCATTTCATTTTTGGGCACCAGATGTTTACGAAGGTTCTCCAGCTTTAACAACTGCTTTAATGAGTACACTTGCTAAAGTTGTAGCGATTGCAACATTATTTAAATTAGTTTCAGGATTGAATTTAATTCCTTCTTTAGAAAATCAGGATCTTTTAGGAACATTTGAAAATATCATTCTTGTAATTTCAATTGCTTCTATGACGGTTGGAAACATCATGGCTTTGCGTCAGGTAAATGTAAAACGTATGCTTGCATTCTCTGGAATCTCACACGCAGGTTTCATGTTAATTACATTCTTAACGATTGCAACTTCCGCAGGAGTTTTATTGTATTACACTGCTGCTTACGCTTTAGCCGGTATCGCTGCATTCAGCGTAATTTTATACGTTTGCAAAAATCAGGATAACGAAGATGTTACAAACTTCCACGGTTTAGGAAAAACAAATCCACTATTAGCTGCAATCTTGACTGGTTCATTATTGTCTATGGCCGGTATTCCTATTTTCTCAGGATTCTTTGCAAAATTATTCTTGTTTAATCAGGCACTTCACGCTGGTTATGTTGCCATCGTAATTGTTGCAGTAATCAACTCTATCATAAGTGTTGGTTATTATTTCAAATTAATTTTGGCAATGTATTCTAAAGAACCAAATGAAGAGCGTACAGGAAAACCATTCCTTATTTATGCCGTTGCTATTATTTCAATTGGTTTAAATATTGCTTTAGGTTTATTTCCTTCATTAGTTTTAGATCTATTGAATTAAAAATTCAGATTAAAAAATATACAAATCCATCAAGAGTTTCTTTTGATGGATTTTTTGTTTTACAGCATTTTTCAAAAGAAAATTTCATGTTAAAAATTTAAAGTTAAATTACAGACTTCGAAAAAACTCCATATATTTGGGTTCACTAAAAGCATAAAAACTATGGCCTTCAATTCAAAAAATCCTTTTTTAAGTAACAAGCGTTTTTCATCAAATGCTGTTTCAAGAGCTGAAGAAGTACACGAAGCAAAGATTATTGATTACAATCAGGAAATGACTTTGTCTGGTACGATTAATAAAACAGCTATTTTATTTTTAATATTATGCGGCGCTGCTATGGTAACATGGTGGATGGCTTTTAACGGAATGAACATTATGCTGCCTGCTATTGGCGGTGCAATTGTTGGATTTGTTCTTGTTTTAATTTCTGCATTCAAACCACAATTGTCACCGTATCTTGCTCCGGGTTATGCCTTATTTGAAGGATTATTCATTGGAGGAATTTCTGCAATATTTGAAGCTATGTATCCTGGAATCGTAATAAACGCTGTTGGAGCCACATTGGTTACGTTCTTAGTTTGTTTAGGTTTATATAAATTTAGAATCGTAAAAGTTACAGAACAATTCAAATCAGTTGTAATTGCTGCTACTCTTGCTATTGCAACTTATTATCTAATTTCATGGCTTGCTTCTTTAATTTTTAACTTTACTCCGGTTCATTATGGAAACTCAATGATGAGTATCGGAATTAGTGTTTTTGTAATTATTATTGCTGCTCTGAACTTATTCTTAGATTTCGACCAAATTGAAAAAGGAGTTGAACAAAGAATGCCAAAATTCATGGAATGGTACGGCGCAATGGGATTAATGGTAACATTAGTTTGGTTATATATTGAATTCTTAAGATTATTATCTAAATTATCAAGTAAAGATTAAGTTCTTAACATCAATAAAATAAGAAAGCCTTTTTGGGAGATTCCAAAAAGGCTTTTTTTATGCTCAATACTCTAATAATTAGGTTGTAAATTCAAAATATAAACAATTACGAAATATTCTTTTTTCTTACAAATTTTAGTTTTTAACAAAAATTAATACAAAAGTTATAAAAATATAAATTTAAAAAGCACACTCATTTTACTTCTTTAAAACATCAATAAAACAAGGCTTTTACTAAAAATGTTTTAACATGTAATAAATTACAATTAATGCAATAAATTACATTTTAAATAAAATATAACCCATTATTTTTTCATATTTGTTTTTTTAAGACAAAATAAATAATAATATCGAAATTTTGTATAATTTCGTGTAATCGATTACAATTTTTATTGTACTCGAGAACCGCAAAAACCACAAAAAACTATTATTAATGTCTAACTTAAACAATTATGAAAAAAAACCTACTTTTCTTAGCTATGTTTTTTATTGCTGTCCAAACTTGGTCACAGCAAATTAATGAAGCCAGCGGATGGCTTGAATCCGTTTTTGTAAAATGGCAGCCTGTAACCAATGCCCAAACTTATAATGTTTATTATACAGGAGAAGGAATTGTTGACAGAAAAATTGACAACCAGCTTATTAGGAGCTATGGAACTTATTTTCGTGCAGATATTCCGGGTTTAAAGGCCGGGGCTTATACTGTAAAAATCAAACCAGTTATTTCTGGCGTTGAAGGAGCTGGCACCACAACTGGTTCATTAACAGTTAAAGCACATGATAGGTCTGGATTTGCTTTTGCAAATTCTCGTGTACCGGGCGCTTATAATACTGATGGAACTCCAAAAAGCAATGCTGTGATTATTTACGTAACAGAGCAGACTAAAAACACCGTTTCTCTTAATGTAACTGGTGCAACATCAAATCCCTGTGTTGGTTTACAGACCATTCTTGACGGTTACAAAAAAGGCAATGATTTAAGACCTTTTATTATTCGTATAGTTGGGCAAATTACTGATTTATCATACATGATGAGCGGGGATATTGTCATTGAAAATAATAAAAATGCTTCGGCATATCTTACCTTAGAAGGAATTGGGAATGATGCAGTCGCTGATGGCTGGGGAATAAGAGTAAAAAATGCATCAAACATTGAAATTCGAAATATTGGAACAATGAACTGTGACAGCGGCGAAGGCGACAATATTGGCTTACAGCAAGATAATGATTACGTTTGGGTTCATAACTGTGATTTCTTTTATGGAAATGCCGGAAGCGATGCAGACCAAGTTAAAGGTGACGGAGCTTTAGACTGTAAAAAATCTACTTATATTACCTTTTCATACAATCACTTTTGGGATTCAGGAAAAAGTAATCTTTTAGGTTTAAGCGAAGGGACTACTGCCGGTTTATATATTACCTATCATCATAACTGGTACGACCATTCTGATTCACGTCATCCCCGTGTACGCTACTATTCTGCCCACGTTTATAACAACTATTATGATGGTAATTCAAAATATGGAGTGGGATCAACTTTAGGTTCATCTGTCTTTGTAGAAGCCAATTATTTTAGAAATTGTAAATACCCAATGTTGACTTCAATGCAGGGAACCGATATATATAATGGAGCCACAGGAACTTTTTCAAGTGAAGACGGCGGAACTATAAAAGCTTTTAATAATACTATGAGCGGACAAACTCGATTTGTAGGGTACAATGCTTCAACTTACCCTGTTGAATTTGACGCTTATGTCGCTTCAACCAGAAATGAAACGATTAGCAGCAACATTACATCAAAAAAAGGCGCTAAGACATATAACAATTTCGATACAAATTCAAGTGTAATGTATTCTTATACTCCTGACAGCCCAGAAACGGCAAAAACAAATGTTATGCAATATGCAGGGCGCGTTTCTGGCGGAGATTTGCAATGGACATTTAATAATGCTGTTGACGATACCGCTGATGCAGTAAATACAGGATTAAAATCGGCTTTAACGAATTATCAAACTACATTAGTTTATGTACAGGACGGAACAAATCCTCCAGCCGGAAATCAAACTTTAACTTCAACCTCAAATAACAATCAAACTGTTACGAGCGGAACTGCTATCGGCGCAATTGTGTTTACCTGGGGAGGAGATGCAACAGATGCTGCTGTAACTGGATTGCCAGCTTCGGGATTGACTTTTGTAAAAAATACATCTGCAAAAACAATCACTATCACGGGAACACCAACTGCAACCGTAAATTATTCAATCGCTACAACAGGAACTGCAGGAACTCCTGCAACGGGCTCAGGAACTATTACCGTAAATGCGGCAGGAACTCAAACCTTAACATCAACAAATAATAACAGTCAAACAGTAACCAGCGGGACTGCAATAAACTCAATTGTATTTACCTGGGGCGGAACTGCAACTGATGCCACAGTGACTGGTTTGCCGGCATCTGGACTAACTTTTGTAAAAAACACTTCGGCCAAAACAATTACCATTACCGGAACGCCAACTGCAACGGTTTCTTATTCAGTTGCAACGACAGGAACGGGAACTGCTGCAACGGGGTCTGGAACAATAACTGTAAATACAGGTACATCTGGAAGCGAAATCCACAATTTTACAACTTCTGGAAAAACAAGCACATTTTATGCAATTACAGGAAATCTTTCGACTACGAAAGGTACTGTTACGTATAATGGTTTGACTTTGACCCAATGTTTAAAAATTGAATCTTCTACCAATATTTCATTTACTACAAGTCAGACGAGTACTTTAACACTTGTTTTTGTAGAAGCTTCGGCAACAATAAAAGTTGACAATATAGATAAAGTAGCTTCTAACGGAATTGTAACAGTTTCATTGGCTGCAGGAACTCATACTATTACGAAAAAAGATACTTCGAACTTATTCTATATGAGTACGGCTTACAGCGGTGGAACGCTTCGTATGGCAAAAATAGAAGCTCCTGCAGAAATAGAAAATGAGAAAATATTCGTGTATCCTAATCCTGTTTCAAACATTTTATACGTATCAGATCCAAACCAAAAAGTAGAAAAGGTTTTAATCTATAATATCTCAGGTGTATTAGTAAAAACTGTTCAAAAAGGAACTGAAACAATTGATATCAGTCAGCTTTCAACAGGAACTTACTTAGCAAAAATTTATACTGCCAGGGATTCATTCAGTCAAACTATTATTAAAAAATAAAACCTGACAATAATTTATAAAAACTAAAGGCTTCCAAAATTTGGAAGCCTTTTTTCTAATATTTAAAAGAGATTTAATTACAAGTCAAATTTAATTCCTTGTGCCAAAGGAAGATTCGTTGTATAATTAATCGTATTTGTTTGACGTCTCATATAGATTTTCCAAGCGTCAGAACCAGATTCACGTCCGCCTCCGGTTTCTTTTTCACCACCAAAAGCACCGCCAATTTCAGCTCCCGAAGTTCCAATATTTACATTCGCAATTCCGCAGTCAGAACCTACAACAGATAAAAATCTTTCAGCTTCACGTAAATTGTTTGTCATAATTGCTGAAGATAATCCCTGCGCAACTCCATTTTGAAGTTCAATAGCATTATCAACATCACCAGAATATTTAATCAAATATAAAACCGGAGCAAAAGTTTCGTGCTGAACAATTGCAAATGAATTTTCAGCCTCAGCAATTGCAGGTTTTACGTAACAGCCACTTTCGTAACCTTCACCCGAAATTACTCCGCCTTCAACCAAAATTTTTCCACCTTCTGCAACAACTTTATTTAAAGCTACAGCGTACATTTCAACAGCATGCGTATCGATAAGCGGACCAACATGATTGTTTTCATCAAGCGGATTTCCAATGCGTAATTGTTTGTAAGCTGCCACTAAAGCATCTTTTACTTTATCATAAATACTTTCGTGAATAATCAATCTTCTTGTTGATGTACAACGCTGACCTGCAGTTCCTACAGCTCCAAAAACAGCTCCAATAACTGTCATTTTAATATCTGCATCCGGAGTCACAATAATTGAATTATTTCCTCCTAATTCTAATAAAGATTTTCCTAATCTTGCGGCAACGGTTTGTGCTACAATTTTTCCCATTCTTGTAGAACCAGTTGCAGATATTAAAGGAACACGGGTATCCTTTGTTAATAACTCTCCTATTTTATAATCACCATTTATCAAACAGGAAATTCCTTCCGGCAGATTATTTTCTTTGATAACCTGAGCAATAATATTTTGACAGGCGATTCCGCAAAGAGGTGTTTTCTCAGAAGGTTTCCAAACACATACGTCTCCGGAAATCCACGCTAAAGCAGTATTCCAGGACCAAACGGCAACCGGGAAATTAAAAGCCGAAATAATTCCAACAATTCCTAAAGAATGATATTGTTCGTACATTCTATGTCCTGGTCTTTCAGAATGCATTGTTAATCCGTGTAATTGACGAGATAATCCAACGGCAAAATCGCAGATATCAATCATTTCCTGAACTTCTCCATAACCTTCCTGCAGTGATTTTCCCATTTCATAAGAAACCAATTTACCAAGAGCTTCTTTGTTTTGACGTAATTTTTCTCCAAACTGACGCACGATTTCTCCACGCTGCGGCGCTGGGATCAATCTAAATGTTTTAAATGCTTCTGTCGCAGAACGCATTACTTTTTCGTAATCTTCAAGAGTTGACGTTTTTACAGATGCAATTAATTTCCCGTCTACAGGAGAAAAACTATCTAAAATTCCACCCGATGAAAAGTTCTCTACTCCAGTTGAAGTTCCTTCGTTAACCAGTTTAATTCCTAGTTTTTCCAGAGCTTCATTCATGCCAAATTGTGATGCTATTGTTGTCATTGTAACTTTTTTAGTTAAAATTGTTATATTTTTATGTAAAGATATTATTTTAGAATTAATTTCAAATGATATTGAACCATTAAAGACAAAGTAAATTTAGCGTTATTTTACAAGTATTAACGCAAAATGATCCTGATTTATTCGGTAAATTTGATGAAATTTACATTCTCAAAAATTTCAAATATGAACTTTCTTAGCCGGCTTTTGCTATGTTTTGTCTTAATTTCATTTAATGCTTTTTCTCAAAAAGAACAGAAATCTTCTTTTCAGGTTATACCTTTAGGAATAAAAGGCGGAATCGACGAGAAAAATCTTTCGGCTTATTTAATAGCACCAGTAAACACAAAAGATTTTGTTTGTCTGGATGCCGGAACTGTAAATGCCGGAATTGAAAAAGCAATTGAAAACAAAGTCTTTAAAGTTTCGACCAGCGAAGTTTTACGAAAATATATAAAAGGATATTTGATTTCGCATGCGCATTTAGATCATGTTTCTGGTTTAATAATCAACTCTCCTGCCGATTCATCAAAAACAGTTTATGCAACTGAAAAATGTATGGAAATGATGGAAAACCATTATTTCAACGATCAAACCTGGGCTAATTTTGGAGATAAAGGCCTGGGATTTCCGTTGAAAAAATATCACTTCCAAACTTTAAATATAAATGAAGAAACGCCGGTTTCGAATACGTCAATGACGGTTAAAGCTTTTCCTTTAAGTCATGTTAATCCGTTTGAGAGTACTGCTTTTTTAATTAAAAATGAAGATAATTACGTTCTTTATTTAGGAGATACAGGCCCTGATTCTGTAGAAAAAAGCGATAAATTAAAAGCTTTATGGACAGCGACTGCACCGTTAGTTCAAAACAAACAATTGAAGGGTATTTTAATTGAAGTTTCTTTCCCAAATGAACAGCCGGACAAATTTTTATTTGGTCACTTAACGCCAAATTACTTAATGGCTGAACTTCGTGTTTTGGAAGAATTAACCGGAAAAGGTTCTTTAAAGAATTTCAAAATCATTATTACGCATTTAAAACCGCCTGCTAAAAATATTACTAAAATTAAAGATCAGCTGAAAAGTCAAAATGATTTGGGTGTAAAGATTATTTATCCTGAACAAGGGAAAAAAATTGAGTTGTAGAAACAAATATTTGTAAGTTAATTTTTATATTTTAGCCAAATAAATTTTTATTAATGAAAATTGTTTGGTCTTCAAGGGCAACTTATACGTTTTATACAACAAGAAATTATCTAACACAATTTCGAAGTATTGAAATTGCACAAAAATTTGTAAATGAGGTTTTACATATTATTGATTTAGTTAAAATAAATCCTCATTTAGGAAAATTTAGACATGATTTAGAATGCAATGAAATATTAGTCACAAAAAACATTTCTCTTTATTACATTCTAAATCGGGATTTTATTCATTTAATTGAATTTTATGACAATCGTCAAAAACCCTTAACCATTTTAAATTTTTAAATTATATTTTTACTTTTTAACTCAAGCAGCATTTCTTCATGCGTCATAAAATTCCCTTCTTCATATTCACGCTTAGCATTTTCTATTTCAGCCTTTAATTGTAATCTAAAATTTTCTTCTGGAGAAAGAATCTTAGCAATTGAAAGTACTTCATCTGGAGTAAATGATTGAGTTTTCAATTTTCTATAAAACGTTGGACTAGAAATGCCAACTTTTTCAATAATATAGTTTTTTTTATAAGGTGATTTGTCCATTAAAGACTCAATATTATCTACTATATTCTTATATGCGATTATTTCCTGTATCATAATTGACTCTTTTTAATATCATATTTGATGCAAATATATGTCAAAAATGATATTAAAAATTTTCTTTAACACAAAAATAAACCCGAAAGGGTTTAAAAACTTGTCGGGTTTAATAATAATCGTACTCGAGATCAATAAATTACTTTTTAGCCGTAAATCTAGGATCAGTTTCCATTACGGTTCCGCATTTATCACAAGTTCTTAATTCTTCTGAATTGTAGAAATGTTCGAAATGAGGAAGAAAGTCTTTTTCAATATTATGCAGTTCAAAATACACTTCGTAAAGTTTGTGATTACAATTATCGCAATGCCAAAGTAAACCGTCTGTATAACCTTTCCCGGCACGTTTTCGTTCAATTACTAATCCTATTGAACCTTCTGAACGAACTGGAGAATGTGGAATTTTAGCGGGATGTAAGTACATGTCTCCGGCATTTAATTCCATTTCTTTACGTTCGCCATCTTCCTGAATTACTACTTTTATGCTTCCTTCTAATTGATAAAAAAGTTCTTCGGTTTCGTTATAATGATAATCTTTTCGGGCATTTGGGCCGGCAACAATCATTACGATATAATCGCCTGAATCAACATATAGATTTTTATTTCCAACTGGTGGTTTTAGTAAGTGTCGGTTATCTTCAATCCATTTTGTTAGATTGAATGGTTTTGCTATAGCCATTTTTTTCAGAATTTATGAAAAGCTAAGGTAGTGAATTTGTAGAGACGCACCGCAGTGCGTCTTATAGGTTTTGGATATAGGAACGTAGACGCACTGCGGCGTGTCTCTACAATTTCTCTCGTATTAAATAAATATAAACCGGAAAATGATCGCTAAAACCTGCTTCGGTTAAAGTATTTCTTAACGGATATCCTTTGTACTTTCCAGAAGTTTGAATTAGATAAGGTCGATTAAAGATTCCTGCTTTCCAGAATTTAAAACTTGAAAAATCAGGTTCAATAAAAGATTTCGTCATTATTATTTGGTCAAAAATATCCCAGGAATCTCTAAACGCTAAAGTTCCCATTCCTCTTTCTGCCATTTCTTCAAATGGATTATAAACACCAAATTCAGGAACGTCTGCTTTTTTTGCTTTTGCTCCTAATTCGGTTTTGATACTTTTATTAAAAGGTCCGTCGTTTAAATCCCCCATAGTAATAACTTTTGCCATTGGATTTATCTGCTGAAGCGAATCGATAATTTTACGATTTAATCTTCCTGCTGCTTCACGAAATGGACTACTGGCTTTTTCTCCGCCAGATCTCGATGGCCAGTGATTAACAATAATATGAATTTCTTCATTTTCTAAAAAACCAGTTACTAAAAGCTGATCTCTCGTAAAAACCCGGTTTTTAGTATCTATTTTGATTTCAACATCACCTAAATCTTCATTTTTATCTTCCTGAATAATTGGTTTGTTTTTGTAAATCAATAACGGAATATTAGCATAAGAAGTCGGTCTGAAATATTTCTTTTGATACAAAAGCGCAACATCAATTCCACGCTGGTCGGGAGAATCAAAATGGATAATTCCGTAATCGTAACCTGCTATTTTTTCCTGTTTAATTAAATCTTCCAAAACGCCGCGGTTTTCAACTTCAGAACAGCCAATTAAAGTGGGTGCATTAGAGTTTTCAGGATTTCCAATTTCAGAAATTACTCTTGAAAGATTTTTTAGTTTTTGTTCGTATTTTTCTTTTGTCCAATGCTGAGCGCCATTTGGCGTCCATTCATCATCATTTGTACTGGCATCATCATAAATATCAAAGAGGTTTTCGAAATTATAAAAAGCTGCAGTATGAATTACATATCTTTTAGATTGTGCATTTGAAAGAGAAATTATAAAAAAGGCGAGTAAACAAAAGTGAAATTTAATAATTTGCATAACTTTAAAAATTTAAGAGCTCAATTTAAATAATTTGTAAGAATTTTCTATAATTTAATTGAGTAAATAATTTATATTTGTTAATCTCAACATTCAAATAAGCAAAATAAACTATGAAAAGCTTCCTTACTATCACAAAATATTTTAATGGTGCTAAACTGGCATTTCTTATTTTTGCTTTACAATCATTTACCTGTCAATCCCAACAAATCATGATAACACCACCTTATTTACAAAAAGGAGATACCGTAGCACTTTTGGCAACAGCCAGAAAAAATATCGACGACAATTTAAAACCAACTATAGATTTGCTTAAAAGCTGGGGTCTGGAAGCGGTTGTTGGAAGTACAATTGGATTAGATTACCACCAATTGGCCGGAACAGATAAACAGCGTGCAGCCGATTTTCAAAAGCAATTAGATAATCCGAATATCAAAGCGATTTGGTGTGTTCGAGGTGGTTATGGAACAGTGAGAATGTTAGATCTGCTAGATTTTACAAAATTCAAACAACATCCAAAATGGGTTATTGGTTTTAGTGATGTTACAGTTTTGCACAATCATTTAAACACGATGGGTTACAAATCTATTCATGGCGTTATGCCGGTTACGATTCCGCGTGCGACTCCGGCGGCGATTAGTTCAATGAAATCGAGTTTGTTTGGCGAGCCTCTTTCCTATTCTATTGAACCAAGCAGTATGAACCGCTTTGGTAAAGCAACTGGTGAATTAGTGGGCGGAAATCTTTCTATTTTATACAGTTTATTAGGTTCTCCTTCTGCAATTGACTGTAAAGATAAAATCTTGTTTATTGAAGATTTAGATGAATACCTGTATCACATTGATCGTATGATGATGAATTTAAGACGCAACGGCTGTATCGAAAACCTTAAAGGGATTATCATTGGCGGAATGACAAAAATGAAAGATAATGAAGTTCCGTGGGGAAAAAATGCATTAGAAATTATAGATGATGTTACGAAAAAATATAATATTCCCGTAATTTTTAATTTTCCGGCCGGACATATTCAGGACAATCGTGCTTTAGTTATGGGAAGCACAATTTCTATCGATGTTAATGCATCTGGAAGTACGGTTACTTTTCAAAAATGAGACCATCTGAGAATTTTCTTTTGTATAAGAAAATTTAAATACCACATATATAATTGCTAACATGAAATTAAGGATGGATTAATATCCATCCCTATAAAATTAGTCGAGCCGAAGGCACTTTCCAGAAAAGTTCAGGAGGAACGATTTATTTGTAGCAACGGATTTTAATCCGTTAAAAAAACAAACATTTCTCGCTAAGACGCAAAGCCGCAAAGTAAAATTTAAACTTTGCGGCTTCGCGTCTTTGTGTGCAAAAAACTTTATCAAGATTCAAAAACCTGAAACTTGAAAAACTTGAAACCTGAAGCAAAAAACATGGCAGAACACAACGAACTTGGTAAAAAAGGAGAAGAACTTGCTGTAGAATATCTACAGCAAAACGGTTACGAAATTTTAGACCGAAACTGGGTTTTTCAAAAAGCAGAAATAGATATTATCGCTCAAAAAAATGATATTTTGGCAATTGTTGAAGTAAAAACAAGATCAAGTTTAGATTTTGGTTCTCCGCAGGATTTTGTCAAGCCAAAAAAAATTCAACTCTTAATAAAAGCAGTAAATGCCTACATAAACTATAGGGAAAAGGATTTTAATGAAGATTTAAATATCCGATTTGACATCGTTGCAATCCATAAAAATAGGGAATCATTTGCAATTGAACATCTTACTGACGCTTTTTATCATTTTTAACATAATTTTTTGTTGTTATAATTGTAACAAATTGTTTTTTTATTTATATTTGCATAAATTTATAACATCTAATTAACCAAACTAGACCAGTTAAGTTACAAAAAAAAAGAAAAAAATTATGAAAACCGTTTCTTCCATCGTCGAAAATTACATCAAAACGAAACCATTTCTCTTAAACGCTTTATCTCTCGGGATTATAAACCTGACGTCTCTTTCTCGGAACATTATGACCGAGTTAGAAAATGAATTTGGCAAAGAAGTAAAACAAGGCGCTGTTGTAATGTCGCTGAAGCGATTGACTGAAGAATTAGATTTTAAACTAAACCATAAAATCAATAAGGTAATTAAGAATATTGGCGAAATCACAGTAAGATCTGAGCTGACAGATTACACTTTTGCAGCTTCTGAAACTGTATTAAACAAACAAGCCGATTTAATTTCTGATATCAATGCTTTATCTGATATTTTCTATACCTCATCTCGTGGTGTCAACGAAACTAATATTGTAGTAAGCAGCAGTGTAAATCATTTAGTTGAAAAACACTTTATGAGAGAAAAACTAATCCAGAAATTAGACAATCTGGCTTCGATTACTGTAAAACTACCAAAAGAAAACATCGTTGTTCCTGGTATTTACTATTTCATCTTTCAACGTTTAGCCTGGGAAGGAATTATCATAAATGAGGTAATTTCTACTTCAAATGAATTTACAATTCTTGTTGGTGAAGATCAGGTTGATGTTGCTTTTAAAGTAATCAAAGATTTGAAAAACTAATTATCCAAAATTTAATTTTACATCTTAAAAATAAATTCAATTTTCAATGATCCTTTTGTCTTTCTCTAAAAAAGATAAAAGGATTTTTCTTATAAATTACTATTTGTAATTTTTCAAACAATCAATTATCAAATAAGAATATTCTCAAAAACAAACTTCAGTATAGTTAATTTTTAAATTTTTTAGCCAAAAAATTATCAACTTGATAAAAGCACTTTCCGCCGTGTTTACTGATATTTTGGTTAAATAAAATTAAAAAAAATAGAAATAAGTTCTTTTTTCCATTTTTTGCTGCGAATAATATTTTTATATATTTGTTAAGCACTTAACATATTAGAGCATCAATTTTAATAGTATCGTAATATAATTAGATTTAAATACAAACTAATTAATTTAGTATTAGAAGCCAGAGATTATAGCAGCAAATTATTGGTAAGCAAACTAAAAAATAGCAGCAAAAAGCATTTCGTTCCCTTTTTAATTTGTATTATCAGGATATTTTGGTTTATAGTATTAGCTTATTAAAATCGAAAGAAACTGCCGAAGAAATCAATCAGAAGCTCGGCATCTCTATAAATATTGTCAGGAATCAAATGGGCAAAGCATTAAATCAATGCAGGTCTTTTTTAGGTTCACGACGAGATTATCTAACCAAAACCAATTTTAAACCAATTAAATCACTCTTTCAGAGTGATTTTTTTTAGCTCTGTGGTTCTGAATTAATGGCACGCAGATTAGGCAGATTTAAACAGATTTTATTACATCTTCTATTTATCATGAACTATATGACTTAGTTGTGAAATTGTTTCAAATTTGTTATAGCGAAATTTAGCTAAATATCTCATAATCTGAGCTTAAAAAAAGTAATTTATTTCAATGCAGATAAGTATAAAAGTATCTTAATTAGTAATAATCAAAAATCACTTCACTTTCTGAGCTAAGATTTACAGCATCATCATAAATATAACGAACCTTTTTTATTGGAAAATTTTCTGTATTATAAAGTAATTTATCCTTTGCATAAGTTAAGCCGTAATATTTTATCGCTACTTTATTGTTTGGACAATAATCTTCAAGTAAACTAGCAGTACCAACATAAATTAAATAGTACAGGCTTTGATTTAGTTTTTTGTAACTGTAATAATAGGGATTATTTTTATCATCATATTCGTATTCTACTACAGAGATTGTATTAGTACCATCGTTATTATTATCTGTTTTTTTTATTATATTGCCTTTTGCATCATAAATATATTCCGTAGATGGGGAAAATTCATTACCATCAGCACCTTGTAATCCCTTAGTTCTAACTGCTTTCAAAATTCTTCCTGAAGGATCCGTATAAAATTCAGTAACAAAGGTCTTCGGCACATTAAACCGCTTTTCAAAATAATTTGTAACCGTCACCTTGTTCGTTGTATACTCTAATAATGTATAATCATTAGATCCGTCGACAATCTCTTTTATCAGGCGTTTTTGAGTATCATAAACATAGGAATAAGATTGTGAATTATATACTTGTTTTATCAGTTTTCCCTCAGCGTCGTAATTATATTTGTAATGTAGATTAATGCCGTCTGCTGACCAGTGAGCAGTTTTTTCTACTAAAAATCCATAATCATATTTATAAAATTCTTCATAATCTTCTTTTTCCATTTTACCAGATTTTAATAAATTTCTATTTAAATCCTGCTTTTCAGCATCATTAGAATTGTCAGAGCTACAACCTAGAATAATAGTGGTTATAAGTATATAAACTAATTTAGTCCTTCCTTTCATATAAATAATTCAATAGTTAAAATTTTACTCTTCAAACAATTCCATCAACTCTAAAGCTCGTTTTATCGACTTAACATTCTCAAAAGTCAATAACAAACGTAATCCGTTTACGGTTTGTTTTTCTTTCATTTTGCAAAGTGCGCTTTGTTTTTGAACAAAATTTAAAACATTTCTAAACTTAGAAGAATGATAATAATCTGATTGTTGGTCTGAAACGAAATAACCAATCATTTTGCCTTGTTTCAAAACAAGTTTCTCAATTCCAACTTTGGTTGCAATCCATTTTATGCGAATACTGTTTAATAATGCGGTTGCTTGTTTTGGCAAAGGCCCGAAACGGTCAATCAATTTTCTTTCGAATTCCTGTAAACCAGCTTCATCTTTTATCGCGCCCAATTCGTTGTATAAAACCAAACGTTCTGAAACGTTATTGATATATTCATCCGGGAATAACAACTCAAAATCGGCATCGATTTGAATGTCTTTTACGTATTCTTTTGTATCGATATTATTTTCTTCCGGATACAAATCTTTGAATTCATTTTCTTTCAATTCCTCGATGGCTTCGTTCATGATTTTTTGGTATGTATCAAAACCAATTTCATTAATGAAACCGCTTTGTTCTCCGCCTAATAAATCACCAGCACCGCGAATTTCAAGATCTTTCATCGCAATATTGAAACCGCTTCCTAGTTCGCTGAATTGTTCCAAAGCCTGAATACGTTTTCTCGCATCTTCGGTCATTGAAGAATAGGGCGGACAGATGAAATAACAAAATGCTTTTTTATTGCTTCGTCCCACACGTCCGCGCATTTGATGCAAATCAGATAATCCGAAATTATTGGCATTATTGATGAAAATCGTGTTAGCATTTGGAACGTCCAAACCACTTTCGATAATTGTGGTGGCTACCAAAACATCAAAATCTCCGTTCATAAAACCTAACATCAATTCCTCAAGTTTAGCCCCGTCCATTTGGCCGTGACCAATTCCGACTCTTGCATTTGGAACCAAACGCTGAATCATTCCGGCTACTTCTTTTATATTTTCGATTCGGTTATTGATAAAGAAAACCTGCCCGTTTCGCTGAATTTCATATGAAATCGCATCACGAATTATCTCTTCATTAAAACCAACAACATTTGTTTCAATAGGATATCTGTTTGGCGGAGGTGTTGTAATTACTGACAAATCTCGCGCTGCCATTAACGAAAACTGAAGCGTTCTCGGAATTGGTGTTGCTGTTAATGTCAGCGTATCGACATTTGCAGCAATTGTTTTTAATTTATCTTTTACGTTAACTCCAAACTTTTGTTCTTCATCAACAATCAATAAACCTAGGTCTTTAAAAACTACATTTTTATTAACCAATTGATGCGTCCCAATTACGATATCGAGTTTACCTTCGGCTAAATCTTTTAAAGTCTGTGTTTTTTGTTTTGCCGTTCTAAATCGGTTTAAGTAACCAATTGTAACTGGCATATCTTTTAATCTTTCGGTAAAAGTTCTGTAATGCTGATAAGCCAAAATAGTTGTAGGAACCAAAACTGCCACCTGTTTACTGTTATCAACCGCTTTAAAAGCGGCACGAATCGCAACTTCTGTTTTTCCAAAACCAACATCACCGCAAACCAAACGATCCATTGGACGATCGCTTTCCATATCGGCTTTTACTTCTTGCGTCGATTTGGTTTGATCTGGTGTGTCTTCATAAATAAACGAACTTTCTAATTCGTTTTGAAGGTAACTATCCGGCGCAAATTGGAACCCTTTTTCTAAACGCCGTTTTGCATACAACTGAATTAAATTGAAGGCAATATGTTTGACACGCGCTTTGGTTTTTTGTTTTAAAATTTTCCAGGCGTTCGATCCTAACTTATAGATTTTTGGAGGCGTTCCGTCTTTTCCGTTGTATTTGGAGATTTTATGAAGTGAATGGATACTTACATAAACAATATCATTATCAGCATAAACCAGTTTTATGGCTTCCTGCGTTTTCCCTTCCACCTGAATTTTCTGCAATCCGCCAAACTTCCCAATTCCGTGATCGATATGTGTTACATAATCGCCTACAGAAAGTGCGGTTAATTCTTTTAAAGTAATATTCTGCTTTTTCGAGTATCCGTTTTTGATGTTGAATTTATGATAACGCTCAAAAATCTGGTGATCTGTATAAGCTGTTATTTGATTTTCTTCGTCAATAAAACCTTGGTACAAAGGCAATACGATCGTATTATATTGCTTTCTAATGTTTTCAGAATTCGCTTCATCTAAAGATTCAAAAATATCATGAAAACGTTTTGCCTGAGTTTCATTTGAACAGAATAAATAATTTTTATATCCATTAAAATGATTGTCACTCAGATTGTTCAGCAATAAATCAAATTGCTTATTGAAAGATGGCTGAGGCTGAATATGAAATTCGTATTTTTTAGTCGTTTTAAAAATTGGTTTTGAAGCCAATTCTACAATCGAAAAATCTAAAGCTCGTTTTATAAACGAACTTTGATTTAAAAATAACTGCTCCGGTTTGGCATGTTTTATTTCTTTGGAAAGTTTCTCAAAAGCTTCTTCTGCTCTTGTAAATTGTTTGTCTAACTGACTAAAAAGTCCGTCGGTATTTTGAATAAATAGTATAGTTTTCTCAGCAATATAATCTAAGAAACTTTCACGGTTTTCCTGAAATATCTTGTTTTCGACATTCGGGATAATGGTGATTTTTTTATGCGTTTCAACAGATAATTGTGTTTCTACATCAAAACTTCTAATGCTGTCTACTTCATTTCCGAAGAATTCAATTCTGTATGGATGATCGTTTGAAAAAGAAAAGACATCGACAATTCCTCCACGAACCGAAAATTCGCCAGGTTCAGTAATAAAATCGACTCTTTTAAATTCGTATTCAAATAAAACTTCATTGATAAAATCGATCGAAATTTTATCATTCAGCGCCACTTTTAAGGTGTTTTTATCTAATTGCTGGCGTGTAACAACTTTTTCAAAAAGTGCTTCCGGGTACGTAACAATTATGGCTGGTTTTTTTCGGGAATTTATTCGGTTTAAAACCTCAGCACGAAGTAAAACATTAGCATTATCTGTTTCATCAACCTGATACGGACGACGAAATGAAGCGGGATAAAACAAAACATCCTGCTCGCCAATCATTTGTTCCAGATCGTTTAGGTAATACGCCGCTTCTTCTTTGTTGTCTAAAACAATCAAAAAAGGCAGTTCTGTTTTCTTAAAAACAGAGCGTATTACAAAGGAAACTGCAGATCCAAGCAATCCGTTAAGGTGCATTTTTATCTGATTTCCTTCCAGTAAATTGGCAGCAATTTGCTCTGCTTTTGGCAAATTGTCGTATATCGTATATAAGGCGTTTTTACTCAACTCTTGGTAAATTTGGATCTAGTGGAGGCGCAGAATTCGGGATTGCGCGGGTTGTATCTAACATTCTAAGGAAATCAGCTTCTCCTTCTTCTTTTGGAATTTTGGCTTTCTCGACAATTTTGTCCATTTGTCTTTCTAACGAAACCAGTTCTTTGTTTATTTCGCCAATTAAAAAAGCAACTTTATCGTCTGGAATTTGATTCAAATGAATAAATAAGTCCATCATTTTGATTTTGGTAATCAAAATTGCAATTCGGCTTTTTATTTGCGGCTGATTAAATTGTGATGGAATATTATTGTTTAAAGCCATCGCTTTTTTAGAAATCGCTGTTGATTTTTTTTGAAAAGCACCAATCGTTTTTCTTGGTTTGTCTCCTATTTCTTTTAAGAATTCACGCCATTCTGTCCAGTTTCTAAAATTTTCTTCGGAAACTTCGTTGATTGGTTCATCTATAAAAATCCAGGCTTTATTGATATTATTAAAGATTTTTTCTTTCTTCTTAGCTTCTTTTGCATTTTCAGCAAGACGTCTTTCATTCTCATTTTGACATGATTGAAGTGCAAAAATCAAGAGTAAAAACAACGCTATTTTATATTTCATTTGATAAAATGTTTGAGTGCAAAGTTACGAAGTAAATTTACAATTACGAATTGTGTTTTTTGCTAAAGATTCTATAAATCAAGGTTATTTTTTTGCCACAGATTTCACGGATTAAAATGATTTTTTTAATTAAGTTTTGAGAAAATAATCCGTTAAATCTGTGAAATCTGTGGCAAAAACTCCTTTTGCATAAAGTTTTGAATAGTGAATAATCTAAAAAACAATCTTTATCATTGTTAATTTTATAATTTAATGTTTGAAAAAACGTTGATATTTACGAAAACGTTATATTTGCAACACTAAATCTAAATAAATGAATCCAAAAATATTAATCATTGGCGCCTGCGGTCAGATTGGAACTGAACTGACCCAAAAACTGCGTAAATTATACGGAACTGAAAATGTGATCGCTTCTGATATTCGAAAATTAAATACTGACGTTGTTAATTCAGGCCCTTTTGAAGTGGTTAATGCTTTAGATTTTAATCAAATTGAACATTTGGTAGAAGTGCATAAAATTACTGATGTTTATTTGATGGCTGCGCTTTTGTCTGCAACAGCAGAAAAGAATCCTGCTTTTGCATGGGATTTGAATATGAATTCGCTTTTTCATGTTTTGAATTTGGCAAAAGCCAAAAAAATTCAGAAGATTTTCTGGCCTTCGAGTATTGCTGTTTTTGGGCCTACAACTCCAAAAGAAAATACGCCGCAATATACTATTATGGAACCTTCTACAGTTTACGGAATTAGTAAACAAGCGGGAGAAAGATGGTGCGAATATTACCATAATATTTATGGTGTTGATGTTCGCAGTATTCGTTATCCGGGTTTAATAAGCTGGTCTACTCCTCCGGGCGGAGGAACTACGGATTATGCAGTTGATATTTTTTATAAGGCTATTGCCGATAAAAAATATGAATGCTTTTTATCATCTGAAACCAAAATGCCTATGATGTACATGGATGATGCGATCGATGCTACAATTAATATTATGAAAGCTCCGGCTGAACAAATTAAAATACATTCTTCATATAATTTAGCAGCTATGAGTTTTACTCCTACTGAAATTGCTGCCGAAATCAAAAAACATATTCCAGAATTTGAAATTACGTATAATCCTGATTTCCGTCAGAAAATTGCTGACAGCTGGCCGGCAAGTATTGATGATGCTGAAGCAAGAAAGGATTGGAACTGGAATCATAAATTTGATTTGGAATCGATGACTAAAGATATGATTGAGCATTTGAGCTAAACTTCAAAAGAAAAAAGATAAGTCTCGTTTAATTTTCAGAAATGAATTTTAAGCGAGATTTTTTTTATTAACTATTTCATTTTGCATATTGCTTTAAAACTTATTTTCTTACATTTGATTTGCTTTTAACTGCTATTTAAACCAAAAACGATTTATAACCAGAAAAATGTCTACTCTATGACAAATTCACTTCTGCCCATTCAGGAAGATAAAAGGACAGCTATTGTTGATCTTTTAAGAGGCTGGGCTTTATTGGGAGTTGCAATAGGAAATTATGTTGATTTCCGTTACATCGGATTAGAACGTTTTATTTTGAAAAAAGGTGTTTTTTCTGAGATTATCGGTTATTTTAATTTATACTTTTTTTCTGCTAAATCCTGGACTTTATTAAGCATTTTATTTGGGTACGGATTTGCAGTTCTTATTAATAATGTAGCTGATAAAGGCAAAAATCCTGTTTCATTTTTTTGTTGGAGAATGTTTATCCTGTTCATTTTTGCTTTTATAAATTCTGCTTTTTGGCTAGGCGATATCTTAAAAGATTATGCCTTTTTAGGATTGCTGCTTTTGTTTTTTTACAGAAGTTCTCCAAAAACAATTTTAATAACGTCTGGAATACTTCTTTTATCTGTTCCGTTTATTAGTGCTTATATTAATTCGATAAAACAAACATTACCAAATGTACAGTCTACTGCTAAATATTTAAAATTATTTTACTCTGATAATTGGCTGGATGTATTTCAATTTAATTTGCTGGGAACTTATTATCAGGAAATGATTAGTCTTGGTTATGCTGTTACGGTTCATGTTGTAATGTTTGCTCTTATGCTTTTGGGTTTTTACGCTCAAAAAATTAATTTTTTTAATCGTTTACCTGAATTTAAAAAACTATTAAAAAAGACTTTTTTTACAACATTGATTTTGGCTATAATTGCAGGAATTCTTTTTGAAATTGCAATAAAGCACAAAGTAACTTTCCCTGTTTTTCATCCTGTTTTTTGGATCATAATAAATACTATGTTCTGTATTGCGTCTGGAATTTGTTTATTGTATACCAGCGGAAAACTGAAAACAATTTTTAGTTATTTTAGAGTGAGTGGTAAAATGACGCTGACCAATTACCTAATGCAAAATATTATTGCGTGTTTTCTTTTCTCTGGAATTGGTTTCAAAATTTATAATACGCTGCCGTATTGGTTTTACTTTTTCTTGGCCATTTTTGTTTTTACAATTCAGCTATTTATAAGCAAATGGTGGCTTTCAAAATTCAATTATGGTCCGGTTGAATGGTTATGGAGAGTTTTAAGTTATCGAAAAATGTTTCCTTTAAAAAAGACGGTACAAAACGATATTGTAACAGATATAAAACCTGTTTTATAGATTTATTGCTAAATAGAAAAGCCTTTAAAAAATTAATTTTAAAGGCTTTTTTTATTTTCAAGTAAATTATTTTACTTCAAAAACATTATTTGCAGGTTTTACATCAGCCATTAATCCGCTTGGATCAATCGTAATTTTTTTGATTGCTGTTTTGTTTTTGTCAATTGTAAAACTGTAGTTTTGCTGCGCCCAAGCCCAATCCTCTACAACTGTTCTTTTCTCGTTAGGGTTTGGATTTGGTTTAATGAAATTCATCATTCTTAACGGAATGTAGAAGTTTTCAGAAGTTCCGTCTGTATAATCCACTTTTAAATCGATTGGCATTGGCATTCTTCCAATTCTTTCTAAAGTAATTGTTGTTTTTCCTGAATTATCAGCAACGTCTTTAATTCCGTAATCAATTGTATTGGCCGTTTGCGCCCAGTCTGTTAAATACCAATCCAGCTCTGCTCCAGAAACTCTTTCTGCTGTTCTTTTGATGTCGTTTGGAGTTGGATGTTTGAATTTAAAGTCGTTGAAATATCTTTTTAAAGTGGCATCCAGATTTTCTTTTCCAATTACATACTCTAATTGCGCTAAAAAGATACATCCTTTTACATAAGATGAAATACTGTAAGGACGGTTTTCATCGTAACGATCTCCGTGTGTTGTCTGCGGCTGTTCTTTTCCAGAATTAACTAAACTGTAATAAGCTGCATAAGTTCCTTTAAACGGATTTGCTTCTTTTTTATCTCCTTTTAATTCATTCAAAGCACTGTCTTCGATGTAAGTTGTAAAACCTTCATCCATCCAAGGGTGTTTTGATTCGTTTGAAGCTAAAATGTGCTGGAACCATGAATGTCCTAATTCGTGAGTTGCAGTTCCAAGAATTCCTTCAAGAGTCCCGTTTCCTAATATTAAAGTACACATTGCGTATTCCATTCCGCCGTCGCCGCCCTGAATAAATGAATATTGTTTGTACGGATATGCTCCAACTCTATGGTTGTAATAATCCATTACTTTTACCATTAACGGCTCTAACTGTTTCCAGTTTGCAGTAGTTTTTGGATTGTTTTTGTAGAAGAAATGCAAATCGACATCATTTGGTCCTTTTACAATATCATGCGTGTATTCTTTGTCTGCTGCCCAAGTAAAATCATGCACGTTTGGCGCAATAAAATGCCATGTTAATGTTTTTGCTTTTTTAGGATAAACAACGGTTACGCCAGCATCTTCATAACCGTGGCCAATTGTGTTTTTGTCTTGTAAATATCCTGAACCTCCTATTGTATAATCTTTATCAATCGTAATTTTAACATCAAAATTACCCCAAACACCGTGAAATTCTCTCGCAATGTATGGATCTGCGTGCCATCCTTCAAAATCAAATTCGGCTAATTTTGGGTACCATTGCGACATTGAAAGCTCAACACCTTCAGAATTGTTTCTTCCAGAACGACGAATCTGTACCGGAACCTGACCATCAAAACCTAATGTAAAAGTAGTTTTTGAATTTGGTAAAATCGGTTTTGGTAAAATCACTTCTAAAACAGTTCCTGAAACTCTTGTCTGAGCAGAAATACCATCTTGTTTGAAATCAGAAATTTTTAAATATCCTATTTCATTTGGTTTTAAAGTTTCAATACGGCTTTGTTTCACCTCTTTTCCGTCGGCTCCTTTTATTTTATTTACCATTCTCCCATCCGGATCTTTTATAAAATGCAGACGCGCATCCATTTCACTTCCCGGCTGAAAAGCATTTGGAAATAAATGATAAAACACTTTTCTTAATGTATCGGGAGAGTTATTGGTATAAACCAATTCTTGTTTCCCTTTATACTGATAGTTTTTTACATCCATTGAAACCTCCATTTTATAGTCGGCATGCTGTTGCCAATATGGGGCACTCTGCGCAAAAGCTGCGTTTAAACCAAAGCTCAAAAAAGAAAGTAAAATAATTTTTTGCATGATAATTTTAATAATAAAAATGGAAGAGCTGCCACTCTTCCATTGGATTAGTATTCTATAATAGGCTTTATTTTTTTGACATTTTCTCAGCCATTAATAAAGCATTGTAAGCATTTACCATTTTTGCTGTTTTTGATGATTCTGCAGAAGAAACTGCCACAGGTTTTTCATCTGGATTTTCGCTTTCGCCAAGAACCACTTTTGCAGGAAGTGCAACTCCAGAATCCATTAAAATATGTTTTACCTGAGATGCTTTTAATTTTGGATAATAAGAACGAATCAATGCTGCAACACCAGCTGCATTTGGAGACGCCATCGATGTTCCCTGCAGGTATTTGTATTTGTTGTTTGGAATTGTTGCATAAATTTCTTCACCCGGAGCAAAAACATCGACATTTATTTTTCCGAAGTTTGAAAATCCTGCCACAACCGTTTCTCCGTATTGTTTATTAATTGCTCCAATTGTGATTACGTTATCAGCAAATTCCTTGATATTGTCCTGAGAATCGTTTGGATAATTGATGTTTTTAGTTTCGTCAATATTATAACCATCGTTACCTGCTGCGTGAACAATTAAAACATCTTTTTTAGCTGCATATTTAATAGCATCATAAACCCATTTTTTGTGTGGAGAAAAACTTTTCCCGAAACTTCCGTTGATTACTTTTGCGCCATTGTCAACTGCATAACGAATTGCAAGTGCAATATCTTTATCGTATTCATCTCCGTCTGGAACTGCTCTTACTGTTAAAATTTCTACATTGTCTGCTACTCCGTCACCTCCTAAATTATTACCGCGAACCTGAGCAATGATTCCAGCAACGTGAGTTCCGTGAAGTGCTTTTTCTTTATCCGGACCAAAAACGATATTATTCCCGTAATGATTGTCTTTAATATCTTCAGGATTATCGCCTACAACTTTTCTTCCGTCAAATTCTTTGTTTAAGTTATAATTTAACTGGTCGTAAACTTGTTCTCTGTATTCCTCAAAATCAGCTTCAGGATCAAAAGTTGGACCTGCGTTTGTGAAAATTTGAGTCATAATCATTTTACTTCTTGTCACTTTTGGATCTGTAGATGTAATGGCTGCTAAATCTTCAACTTTGTATGTTGTTTTATTAAGCTCTTTTTTGATTACAGCATGAACATCAAGTAAAAAATCTACTTGCTCTTTATCCTTTAAAGCTTTTTCGTATTTCTCATTATACTGAGCTAAAGCTTGTTTGTATTCTGCAGAACCGTCATCTTTCTTTTTAATGATACGAGTCATTTCAAGATTTTCGGCAACAGCATTTCCAAGGAAATTCCATCCGTGAATATCATCGATAAATCCGTTTTTATCGTCGTCGATTCCATTTCCCGGAATTTCTTTTGGGTTTGTCCAAATCATTCCTTTAAGATCTTCGTGCTCGATATCAACACCAGAATCTACAATTCCTACAATAACTTTTTTTCCTGTTTTTCCCTGAAGTAATTCGGCATAAGCCTTATCAACACTCATTCCCGGAATAGAATCTTTTATTAAATCAAGATGACTCCATCTTTTTAATTCATTTTCGCTGACCGGGGCTTTTTTTACAACTGATAAAGGCGCTGTAATAAATTCTTTAGGAGTTGAAACTTGCGCTTGCAAAGTAGCGCTGCAACCTGCTAAAACAAGTAATGCAAAAGCAGATAATTTGAGAGGTTTTATATGACTCATGTATCTAGAATATAATTGTAAAGTTAAAAGATGGGTCTAAATTATGCTTTTTTGTTACAAAAAGCTAACTGTTAACACTGTGTTATGAAATTATAGAGAATTTTATGAATGTTAATATATATTATTCATAAAAATATCCTCACAAGTAAAAACGTCTTTTAGTCTCACACCTTTTTCAGTATGCTCAACCGTTATAATTTGATTATGGGCATCGTGCTCCAAAAACAAATAGTAATTATTATCTGCTGCTGCATTTAAAAATTTAGCTTTTTCCGGCATTGTTAACAAAGGTCTTGTGTCGTAACCCATAACATACGGAAGCGGAATATGCCCGGCTGTCGCCAATAAATCGGCGCAAAAAACGATGGTTTTATCCTGATATTGAATATGCGGAATCATTTGTTTTTCGGTATGGCCGTCTGCATAAAAAATTCCGAAACCTAACTCTTTAGAGAAACCAAAATCACTTTCCGGTCTTTCAATAAAATTTAATTGTCCGCTTTCCTGCATTGGGATAATATTTTCTGTCAGGAAAGAGGCTTTTTCTCGTGCATTTGGTTTCGTCGCCCAATTCCAATGGTTTTCGTTTGTCCAGAATTTTGCATTTTTAAAAGCCGGCTCATAAAAAGTTTTATCAGAATTCCATTGAACACTTCCACCGCAATGGTCAAAATGCAGGTGCGTCATAAAAACATCGGTAATATCATCTCGGTGAAAACCATATTCAGCCAATGATTTATCAATAGAATGTGATCCCCAAAGCGAATAATAGCCAAAGAATTTTTCCGATTGCTTGTCGCCCATTCCAGTATCAATCAAAATTAATCGGTTTCCATCTTCAATCAGTAAACAGCGTGCTGCAATATCAATTAAATTATTTTCATCAGCCGGATTGGTTTTATTCCAAATAGTTTTAGGAACAACGCCAAACATAGCGCCGCCATCTAACTTAAAATTTCCGGATTCTATAGGATAAAGTTTCATAAGATTACATTTCTAATATTGAAAACAAAGCTAGGAAATCCAATCTCCTTTTGCTAGGTATTCTCAAAATAATGTTTCTCTTACAGGTTTAAATTAACCACAGATTTTGCAGATTCAACGGATTTTCGCTGTGTTTTTATTTCCAGCAAGCAGTTAATTTGTTGAGTTAAATCAATAAAAATCTGCATAAACCTGTTAAATCAGTAATCCCGACAGCTATCGGGAGTGGGCTAAAAAATACTTTTATTCCAAAGTAATAGAAGTGCTGCCCATGATTTCCTGCTTGTCGAAGAAGTTGACAAAGTAGGTTCCTTTTTTAAACTGATTTTCATCAGAATTTAAAATCCCGTAGACATTTAAAGCTTTTCCCTGAAAATCTGCGGCCACTATAAAACTGTAAACCAAAGCTTTATCGCTGCCAAATTCTATTAATTTATTTTCGCCTAAAACAGTATTTTTTTGGTCTAAAACCTGAATATAAAACACCTTTTTTCCTGTTTTGGCAACTGTATTTCCGTTAACAGAAAAACTTATTTTAAGTTTATTAGTACTTTTTGCTCTATCTGTTTCCTGTTCTTTTCCCGATTTTTTTTCACGAAGAGCAATCACTTTAAAATTATTTAAAACTAGTTTTGAAGCATCTTTTATTGTTGATTCTAACTTTTTCTGCTTTAGGATTAAAGTATCATTTTCTGCTTTTTGTTTGTACATTACAACATTCTGAGTTTCAATTTCAGTAAGCAGGCTTTTATTTTGAGATTTTAGGTTTTTTATTTCTACAACTTTAGATGCTAATGCTGTCTGCATATCTGAAAGCTGTTTCCGGTAAATTTGAATTTGATTATCTGAAGGATTTTTGGATGCTTTTATAATTTCCATTAAATTTTCGACATTTTTCTTTTCAAATGCCAATTGCTCCGAAAGAGCAGTTTTTTCTAAAATCGCGACATCGTATTCTAATTTCAAAACATTTAAAGAATCCAAAATGCTTTTTTGAGCGATCGACTCCTTATTGTTATTAACGAGTTTAACTTTTTTATTACTTGCTTCTGCCTTATCTGCCTCGTCTTTTAGTTCTTTACTAAATATATAAAAAGTTGCCCCTATCCCAAAAATAAAGAATATTGCCAAAAGCGCCCTGATCCATTCGTTTGTATAGTTTTTCTTCATCATTCCCCACAATTTATTGCAAAAATACTATTAATTTGTTCGATAGAACAGGTAGAAATACGGTTTTTTAGCTTATTTACAATAACTTAAAACACACTAAACCAGCATTTTACAAAATTATCTGACTTTTCGTTCAAAAAGGAAATCACTTGTAAAATAAAAGTCACTCAATAAATAGTTTTAAAGCAAAAATAACTTCTTTCTATTTTAACATTTGTTATAATAATGTGAACCGCTATGGAAAAAGGTTTTTAAGTCGTATCTTTGCAGATAATTTCATTTGAACATTGAAATTAGCGTTTAAATTAATATAATAATTTGATTACTATTTAAATGCAGATTAAAATGATCTTTTAAAAACAAATACCATAAACAATGATAAAGGTTTCTGATACAGCCAAAAAGAAAATCATCGATTTGATGACTGATGATGGTTTTGACGCCGCAAACGACTACGTGAGAGTAGGCGTAAAAAGTGGTGGATGCTCTGGTTTGTCTTATGATTTAAAATTTGACAAAACTAAAGGCGAAGATGACAAAATATTCGTAGACAACGACATACAAATTGCAGTTGAAAAAAAATCATTTCTATATTTAGCCGGAACAATTTTAGAATTTTCTGGCGGATTAAACGGAAAAGGATTTGTTTTCAATAATCCAAATGCAAGCAGAACTTGTGGCTGCGGCGAATCATTTTCTTTATAGTCAAAAGCCGAAAGTCCGAAAGTCTTAAAGACTGCTAAGCGACTTTCATACTTTGGACTTTAAAACTTTAAGACAAAAAAATAATGAGCAAATACACTGAAGACGATTTAAAAATCGAACTCGAAACTAAAGAATATGAATACGGATTTTATACCAATATAGAATCTGAAACTTTCCCTATTGGCTTAAACGAAGAAATTGTAAGAGCTATTTCGCTTAAAAAAGACGAACCTGAATGGATGACCGAATGGCGTATCGAGGCTTTTCATGCGTGGAAAGAAATGATTGAGCCAGAATGGGCAAACGTACGTTACGAAAAACCAGATTTTCAGGCAATATCTTATTATTCGGCTCCAAAACAAGTTGATCCTAATAAAACTCTGGATGATGTAGATCCGGAACTTTTAGAGATGTACAAAAAGCTTGGAATTTCTGTTGATGAGCAAAAAATGATGAACAATGTCGCTATGGACATTGTTGTCGATTCTGTTTCTGTAGCAACAACTTTTAAGAAAACACTGGCCGAAAAAGGAATTATTTTCTGTCCAATTTCTGAAGCTATTAAAGAACATCCTGAATTAGTAAAAAAATATTTAGGAACTGTTGTACCTCAAAAAGATAACTTCTACGCAGCATTAAACTCTGCAGTTTTCTCTGATGGAAGTTTCTGTTATATTCCAAAAGGCGTTCGATGCCCAATGGAACTTTCAACTTATTTTAGAATCAATCAGGCGGGAACCGGACAATTTGAAAGAACTCTGGTTATTGCAGATGAAGGAAGTTATGTTTCATACCTGGAAGGATGTACCGCTCCAAGTCGTGACGAAAACCAATTGCACGCTGCTGTAGTGGAATTGATCGCTTTGGATGATGCTGAAATTAAATATTCTACCGTTCAAAACTGGTTCCCTGGAAACAAAGAAGGAAAAGGTGGAGTTTACAACTTCGTAACCAAAAGAGGTTTATGCGAAACAAACGCTAAAATTTCTTGGACGCAGGTTGAAACAGGTTCTGCTGTAACTTGGAAATATCCTTCTTGTGTACTTAAAGGAGATAATTCAGTAGGAGAATTTTATTCTATCGCCGTTACCAATAATTACCAACAAGCAGATACAGGAACTAAAATGATCCATTTAGGTAAAAACACTAAATCGACTATTATTTCTAAAGGTATTTCGGCTGGAAAATCACAAAACAGTTACCGTGGATTAGTGCAGATCTCTCCAAGAGCAGAGAATGCGAGAAACTTTTCTCAATGCGATTCCCTTTTAATGGGAAACAATTGTGGTGCGCACACTTTCCCTTATATTGAAAGTAAAAATCCATCAGCAAAAATTGAGCATGAAGCAACTACAAGTAAAATTGGTGAAGATCAGGTTTTCTACTGCAACCAAAGAGGTATCCCGACTGAAAAAGCGATTGCCTTAATTGTAAACGGTTTCAGTAAAGATGTATTGAACAAACTTCCAATGGAATTTGCGGTTGAAGCTCAAAAATTATTAGAGATTTCTTTAGAAGGTTCTGTAGGATAATAAAAAGCAAATAATTATGGACATCATCTTAAAAAATGTAAAGAAAAAAGATTTTCCAGTTCTAAAATCGCTGGCAAAATCTCTTGGTTTTGAAATTGTTGAAGAAAATGAAAAGCCATATAATCCTGAATTTGTAAAAGAAATTCTTCAAGGTGAAAAAGATATTGCTGAAGGAAAAGGAATAAAAATGACCATGAAAGAATTAAACAATTTATGGAAATAGTATTTACTCCAAAAGCAAAGAAAGATTTAGAGTTTTGGATAAAATCAGGAAGTAAAAATATCATTAAGAAAATTACTCAATTAATTGATATCCAACTTCATCCATTTGAAGGATTAGGAAAACCTGAACAATTAAAACATAATTTGACAGGAAGATGATCCAGAAGAATAGATAAAGAACATAGAATTATTTACAGAATAACAGAAGAAAACAATATAGAAATACTAAATATTCTTTCATTGAAAGGGCATTACGAATAAGTATTAATGGAAAATAAAAAAGTAATCATTTTAGGTTCATCACGAAAAAACGGAAACACAACAAAAATTGTGGACGAGATTTCTAAAGAACACGGAATAGAAGTAATTAATCTAAGCGATTTTAATATTTCTTATTACGATTACGAAAGCAAAAACAGAGAAGATGATTTTTTTCCTTTAATAAAAGGAATAATCGAAAATTACGACACTTTAATTTTTGCAACGCCCATTTATTGGTATAATATGAGCGGAATTATGAAGGTCTTTTTTGATCGGTTTTCAGATTTAATCCGAATTGAAAAAGAAACCGGAAGAAAACTTAGAGGAAAGAAAATTGGCGTGATATCAAATTCTCACGATAATGAAATCGAAGAAAGTTTTTACATTCCGTTTAAAAAAACTGCCGATTATTTAGGCATGGAATATTTAGGACACGCGCATTTTAATGCCAATATCCTAAACCAACAAACAAAAATAGAATTGACATTTATATAAAATAAAAAAAACAATGTTATCAATAAAAAACCTTCACGCCGGAATTGGTGATAAAGAAATCCTTAAAGGAATTAATATAGAAGTTAAAGCTGGCGAAGTACACGCTATCATGGGACCAAACGGTTCCGGAAAAAGTACACTTTCTGCTGTTATTGCAGGAAACGAAAATTATGAAGTTACAGATGGAGAAGTTATCCTTGACGGAGAAGATCTTGCTGATTTAGCTCCGGAAGAAAGAGCACATAAAGGTGTTTTTCTTTCGTTTCAATATCCTGTAGAAATTCCCGGAGTCAGCGTTACCAACTTCATGAAAACAGCGATTAACGAAACTCGTAAAGCAAACGGACAGGAAGAAATGCCTGCAAACGAAATGTTGAAAGTAATTCGTGAGAAATCTGAGTTATTAGAAATTGACCGTAAATTTTTATCTCGTTCTTTAAACGAAGGTTTTTCTGGAGGAGAGAAAAAAAGAAACGAAATTTTCCAAATGGCAATGTTAGAACCAAAATTGGCTATTCTTGACGAAACCGATTCTGGTCTTGATATCGATGCTTTAAGAATCGTTGCAAATGGTGTAAACAAATTAAAAAGCGACAAAAACGCAATTATCGTTATCACACACTACCAACGTTTGTTAGATTATATCGTTCCTGATTTCGTTCACGTTCTTTACAACGGAAGAATTGTAAAATCTGGAGGAAAAGAACTTGCTTACGAATTAGAAGAAAAAGGATACGACTGGATTAAAGCGGAGAATTAATTCCAAGTCGTAAAGTCGAAAGTCAAAAGTCGTAAAGTCGAAAATACAATATGAGTAAGTTCAAATCTTTTGAAGAAATAAATTCCTGGCAGAAATCCAGAATCTTCAATAAGAAAATATATTTGATTACTGAAAATTCTAATTTTAAAAAAGACTTTGATTTCGTTAGACAAATAAGACGCGCATCACTTTCTATATCATCAAATATAGCAGAAGGTTTTGAAAGAAATACAGATAAAGAGTTTGTTTATTTTTTATATGTAGCAAAAGCATCTGCAGGAGAAGTTAGATCTCAATTATATTTAGCTTTTGATTTAGAATATATTATAAAAGAAGAATTTGAAATGCTTTTAGAATCGATTACAGAAATATCGAAATTATTAAGCGGTTTCATTAAATATTTGAGCCCAAAGTCATAAAGTCGAAAGTCATAAAGTCTCAAACTTTATGCTTTAAATTTTTAACCTTTTGGCAAAAACAGTCGACAATCCAAAGTCTTTCGACTTTCGACTTTCGACTTTAAGACTAAACAACAAAATGGATTTAAAAGAAAAATTAGTATCGTCTTTTATGGCTTTTGAAGAGCGTGTCGATGTGCATTCAGATTTACATGACATACGCACAAATGCTTTAAAAAACTTCGAAAATAAAGGTTTTCCAACCAAAAAGGAAGAAGCTTGGAAATATACATCGTTAAATGCCATCTTAAAAAATGACTTTTCGGTATTTCCAAAACAGGAAAATGCAATTGAATTTAATCAGGTAAAAAAATATTTTTTACACGAAATCGACACTTATAAATTAGTATTTGTTGATGGTGTTTTCAGCTCGCATTTATCCTCGACAACGCATGACGGAATTGACGTTTGTTTGATGTCATCGGCATTGACCAAACCGAAATATAAAATGATTATTGACACCTACTTCAATAAAATTGCAAGCAAAGATGAAAGTTTGACCTCATTAAATACAGCTTTTGCAAGTGAAGGAGCTTTTATCAATATTCCGAAGAAAAAAGTTGCCGACAAACCAATCGAAGTAATGTATTTCTCAACCGGAAATGAAGCTGCTTTATTGGTACAGCCAAGAAACTTGGTTATTGTGGGCGAAAATTCACACGTTCAAATTATTGAACGCCACCAGAGTTTAAACGAAAATCCGGTTTTAACCAATTCAGTTACAGAGATTTTTGCTCAAAAACGTGCGATTGTTGATTACTACAAAATTCAAAACGATAATAGTGAAGCAAATTTAGTTGACAACACTTATGTTTCACAGCAGCAAGAAAGTCACGTTTATGTACACACTTTTTCGTTTGGGGGAAATCTGACTCGTAACAACTTAAACTTTTACCATTTTGGTGAAAGATTGACAAGTACGTTAAACGGAATTTCAATCCTGAATGACAAGCAGCACGTTGACCATTATACTTTGGTAAACCACGCAATGCCAAACTGTGAAAGTTTCCAGGATTATAAAGGAATTTTCTCTGATCGCTCAACAGGAGTTTTCAACGGAAAAGTATTGGTAGAAAAAGAAGCACAAAAAACAAATGCTTTCCAAAAAAGCAACAACATTTTATTGAGCGACAAAGCAACTATCAACGCAAAACCACAATTAGAGATTTTTGCAGATGATGTAAAATGTTCTCACGGATGTACTGTTGGACAGCTTGATGAAACAGCAATGTTCTACATGCAGTCACGCGGAATTCCTCAAAAAGAAGCAAAAGCTTTATTGATGTACGCATTCTCAAATGCCGTTATCGAAAGCATTAAAATACCGGAATTAAAACAAAGAATCACTAAAATCATTGCCATGAAATTAGGCGTGAATTTAGGATTTGATTTGTAGTTTAGTTTTACCGCAAAGACACACACAAAGGTTATGCAAAGTTCGCAAAGGTTTTTATTTAAGCTTTGCGAACTTTTCTTTTTTTAAATTTATTCTTCTTTTTTAAACTTTCTCTTAAAAAAGAATATAAACAATGAAAAAATACTGCAAACAACAATAGCAGTAATTTCATTAATCCATATACTATATATTAAAAACCCAAGACTCCCAATAAAAATTATTGTACTAACTAAATAATACAAACATCTAAGTTCTTCATTTAATTTTATCTTCAAAATCTATTCATTTTTGTTTGCTACTCCTGCAAGGTTTTGAAAACCTTGCAGGAAGAGAACAATCTACTTTTTCACACTCTCAATTATCCCTTTCAAAAACCCATTAAAATCAAAACTTTTATCACCTTCTCTCACTCCCATTCTCACAATTACCATATCCAGAGACGGAATAATCGCCACCATTTGACCTTGATATCCACTGCAATAAAACATATCACGAGGAACATCAGGAAATTTTCCTCCAGCGTTTAGCCAAAATTGAACTCCATATTTTCCTTCTGAAGTATTTGTTGGCGTTGCAGTATATTTTACCCAGCTTTCATCCAGAATTTGTTCGCCGTTCCAATTTCCTTTTCTTAAATATAATAATCCAAATTTTGACCAATCGCGCGGCGTTGCCCATCCGTAAGATGAACCTACGAAAGTTCCACTCATATCCTGCTCTACAATCATCGAGTTCATTCCAATTTTGTCGATTACAGCGCTGTACCAAAAATCAAGATATTCTTGCTGAGTTTTAAATTGTCTTCTTAAAATTAAAGACAACAAATTTGTTGTTCCAGATGAATAATTCCAATGCGTGTTTGGTTTAAATTGAGCCGGTTTATCCAATTGCACTTTTCCCATATCTTCTGCCTGAAAAAGCATTTTTGTAGCATCGCAGATTGTGCTGTAATTCTCTTCCCACTCTAAACCAGAATTCATATGAAGCAAATCATTAATCGTGATAATTTTACGATCATCATCCTGCCATTCTTTAACCGGAGCAGGTTTATAAATATCAATTTTCCCTTGTTTAGCCAAAACTCCAAAAGCCGAACTTGTAATACTTTTTGTCATCGACCAGCCCAAAATTTTACTGTCTTTATTAAAACCTGTATCGTATTTTTCGGCTATTAATTTGTCTTTATATAAAACCACAACAGCACGGGTTCTTTTTGTTCTTCCGCCAGATTTATCAAAAGCATTTTCAACCGCTTTCTTTAATTTCGAATAATCTACATTCGCAAACAAAGTGTCTTTTGGTTCATTATTTCCATAAGGAAAAGGAAGATTATTCACAAACTTTGTTCTCTTTGGAAGCAGATACGGTTTTGAAACATCAAAATCATCATTAATCAAAACGGCACCTAAACCTTCCCGGTAAATTGCTTTTCTTTCTTTTAAACCATAAACGGTTGAAGTGGCAAATTTTCCGTTTTCATCAATTGAGTTTTTAGCCAGATCAATCATATCGATATCATTGTCTGTTTTTTGAATTAAATCTAACGGACGATTGTCTATAAAATGTCCGGATGCAACACTCTTAGCCGAAAAACCAGAAATCAAATCCAGTTTTGGATAAGTTGTAAATCCGAAATATAAAAAAGCAAGAACCACTACAAGCAAAAGTACTTTGAGAAATTTTTTCATGATGATAAGTTATTTTTATTGCAATATAAATAATTTATGTTCACGATTTTAGAACTCAAAATATAAATCTGATTCGGATAATTCAGAAAAACGAAGTGATTTTTACAGAATCAGCATTTAAGCTTTGTAACAATGATGCCATAAAAGGAAATTATCGAATTACTGTATAAACAAATTTAGTTTTAGTACTTTTGTAAATAGATTTTTTCTAAATAAGACATGCTAGATATCCAAAAAATAAGAGCTGATTTTCCGATACTTTCACAAACTGTAAACGGAAAACCTTTAGTATATTTCGACAACGGTGCTACTTCGCAAAAACCACAAATTGTGATCGATGCCGAAGTGAAATATTATCAGGAAATTAACGCCAATATTCACCGCGGCGTTCACACTTTAAGCCAATTAGCTACTGATGCTTACGAGATTTCTCGTGGTAAAGTAAAAGAACATATAAATGCAAAATTTGCACACGAAGTACTTTTTACTTCGGGTACAACTCACGGAATCAACTTAGTAACAAACGGTTTTGCTTCTATCTTAAAACCTGGTGACGAAGTAATTGTTTCTTCATTAGAACATCATAGTAATATTGTGCCGTGGCAGATGTTATGTGAAAAAACCGGAGCACTTTTAAAAGTTATTCCGATGAACGAAAATGGAGAGTTAATTATCGAAGCTTTTGATGCACTTCTTTCAGAAAAAACAAAAGTGGTTACGGTTAATCACATTTCAAATGCACTTGGAGTTATTAATCCGATAAAATATATCATTGATAAAGCTCATGCTGTTGGTGCTGCTGTTTTAATTGACGGCGCGCAGGCTGTTCCTCATTTAAAGCCAAATGTACAGGAATTAGATTGTGATTTTTATGCTTTTTCCGGACATAAAATGTGTGGTCCAACGGGAACTGGAATCTTGTATGGAAAAGAAGAATGGCTGAACAAACTTCCTCCTTATCAAGGCGGCGGCGAAATGATTAAGGAAGTTACTTTCGAAAAAACAACTTATGCCGATCTTCCTCATAAATTCGAAGCCGGAACACCAAATATTGCCGGCGGAATTGTTTTAGGAACTGCAATTGATTATTTAAACAGTGTTGGTTTTGAAAATATTCACGAATATGAAACTGAACTTTTAGATTACGCTACAAAACGGTTATCCGAAATTGAAGGTTTAAGGATCTACGGAACAGGAAAAAATAAAGCTTCAGTAATTTCGTTTAATATTGATGGAATTCATCCATATGATGTTGGTTCCATTATAGATAAATTAGGAATTGCAGTTAGAACAGGCCATCATTGTGCACAGCCAATTATGAATTTCTTTTGTATTCCGGGAACTATACGAGCTTCATTCTCATTCTATAATACAAAAGAAGAAATTGACCAAATGGTCGACGCCGTTAAAAAGGCACAAATAATGCTAAGCTAAAATCTATTTTTATGAGAATATTATCTTTATTGTTTTTAACCCTTTTCATTGCAACTGGCTGCTGCAGTCAAAAAAAGACAAACATGGCTTCAACACAAATTGAATATTCTGCACTTTCAAGAGGATATTACAAAAAGATTGTAGTTCAAAATCAGACAGTTTTGGTTACAAACGGACGAGATCAACAGCCAATTGAAAGTAAAATTGATGATGTTAAATGGAATAAAATTAAAGCTGAATTTTCAAAAATAAGTTTAGATAAGCTCTCAACTTTAAAAGCACCAACTGAAAAACGTTTTTATGATGGTGCTGCAATAGGAAATTTAAAAATAACACAAAATCAAAAAACATACGAAACAGCAGGTTTTGACAATGGTTTTCCTCCAAAGGAAATAGAAAAACTAGTAAAGTTACTGGTTGATTTTGCTAAAGAATAATTATGACAATAAAAGAAATACAAAACGAAATAATAGACGAATTTTCGATGTTCGACGACTGGATGCAGCGTTATGAATACATCATCGAATTGGGAAAAAGCCTTCCGTTAATTAAAGAAGAATATAAAATCGATGAGAATTTAATTAAAGGCTGCCAGTCAAAAGTATGGCTGCAAGGGGAACAAAATAATGATAAAATTGTTTTCACAGCAGACAGTGATGCTATTTTGACTAAAGGAATAATTGCAATTTTAATTCGCGCTTTTTCTAATCAAAAAGCATCAGATATTATAAATGCTGATACTGAATTTATAGACGAAATTGGATTAAAAGAACATTTATCAGCAACTCGTGCAAACGGTTTGGTTTCGATGATAAAAAACATCAAAATGTACGCTTTGGCCTTTGATGCAAAAAACAAAAATTAAAGAATTTTAAACCATATAAGTTATATAAGATAATTTAAGTTTTTGCTTTAAATGAAATTATATAACTTATATGGCCGAAAAACAAAACATAAGCTTTTTCTTTCTTTTTAATTATTTATTATTGTACAAAAAAGTAAATGATAACGAAGAAATATTTGACTGATTTAATTTATCAGGTTAATGGGGCGGCGATTGAAGTTCATAAAAGTATTGGAGCGGGACTTATAGAAAGTATTTATCATCAATGCATGATCAAAGAATTATCTATTAGAGGAATTAATTTTAAATCTGAATTAGTAATTCCAGTTGTATATAAAGGCTTGGAATTAGAGTCAGATCTAAGATGTGATTTATTTATTGAAGATTGTTTAGTTCTAGAATTAAAAGCAGTTGATCAAATTATACCAATTCATGTAGCAAAACTAATGTCTTATATGAAACTTTTGAAGTCACCAATAGGATTAATGATAAATTTCAATGTAACAAATATTTATCACGAAGGTCAAAAAACATATGTCAACGAATTATATCGCTGGCTAGAAGAATAAAAACAAAATTAAATTTAAACCATATAAGTAATATAAGAAATTATAAGTCTGCTGTTATCCATACAGTAAACACAATGTTTAAATGAACTTATATAACTTATATGGTGGAAAAATAAAAAACAATGGAACAAGAAATAGACACAAACGAATTAGGAGAATCAATCGTAAAAATTTTAAAAGGAATTTACGACCCTGAGATTCCTGTTGATATTTATGAGTTAGGATTAATTTATGACGTAATGGTTAATACAGATTACGAAGTAAAAATCCTGATGACGTTAACATCTCCAAACTGCCCGGTTGCAGAAAGTTTACCAAGAGAAGTTGAGGAAAAAGTAAAAACAATCGAACACATTAAAGATGTTGAAGTAGAGATTACTTTTGATCCGCCTTGGAGTAAAGATTTAATGAGCGAAGAAGCAAAATTAGAATTAGGAATGCTTTAATTTAGTCGTAAAGTCAAAAGTCGAAAGTCTAAAAGTGAAAGGCTTTATGACTTTTGACTTTAAGACTTAAAAACAATTAGTCATAAAGTCTAAAAATTTAAGGACTTTATGACTTTCGACATTTGACTTTAAGACTTAAAGAATGGAAGAAATTATCAATAAAGTTACCAATAGTGCTTTAGAAGTTTTTGATTTAGAGGATTATTATCCAAAAGGAATGCGTGTGCAGATTGACATTTCGCAATGGCTTTTGGAAGGATTTTTATTGAAAGAAAAAGACTTTAGAGAGCACCTTAAAAATCATGATTGGTCACAATATCAAGATCAATATGTCGCTGTACATTGCGCTACAGACGCTATAATTCCTGCTTGGGCATTAATTTTAGTTAGTGTTCATTTGGCGCCTTTTGCTAAAAAAGTAGTAAACGGTACTATTGAGGATCTGGATTCAAGTTTATACGAAGAAATCTTAAGCAAAATCGATTATTCGGCATACAAAAATAAGCCGGTTATTGTAAAAGGCTGTTCAAAGAAACCAGTTCCTATGCGTGCTTACATTTTAGCCACAACTTATTTACAGCCTTTTGCTCGTAGTATTATGTATGGCGAAGCTTGTTCTGCTGTGCCTTTATACAAAGAATCTAAGAAATAACCTTCATTTTAAAGTAATATTCCCTTAACCTTCGGTTGTATTTTAGTATATTTGTTAATATACACTTAAACTAAACAACTATGAGAAAGCTGACGTTATTACTATTTATCTTAGCGAACTTTACTTTTGTTCAGGCCCAAAATTCAGAAAAAGAACTAATTCAGAATACCGAAAAAGCGGTTAAAAAAATAAACGATACGATTGAAGACGAAGGATGGAAAGCAAAAGGAACTGTATCCCTTTTATTAAACCAATCCAGCTTCAATAACTGGATCGCAGGTGGTGAGGATAGTTTCTCTGGAACTTTAGGTATTAACTACGACTTCAACTATAAAAAAGACGATTTAACCTGGGATAACAAAATCCTTGCTTCTTACGGGCTTTTACAAACTAAAAACACGGATTTCGGAAAAAAGACTGATGACCGTTTAGAGTTTAATTCAATCGTTGGGAAAAGAGCTTTTGGTGAATGGTATTACTCTTATTTTCTAAACTTTAGAACGCAATTTACAACAGGTTATATTTATGGTCAGGATGCCAACGGAAAAGAAATCCGAACAGAAAATACCAAATTCATGTCTCCAGGTTACCTAACAACAGGTCCCGGTATTTATTGGTCTAAAGATGAACATCTCAAAATAAACTTTGCACCATTAACTTCAAAATTCACTTTTGTAGATGGCGCTTATACTTCCGGCATCGATCAAAACACAGGATTACCTTATGTTGATGGAGCTTATTTTGGTGTTGATGCTAATAAAACGATGCGTTACGAACTTGGTTTTTATGCTTCTGTTTATTACAAATTGGCCATTATGACTAACGTTACCGCAGAAAACACATTGAATCTTTATTCTAATTATCTGGAAGATCCTCAAAATGTAGATATCAATTATTCTTTGAATATTATAATGAAAGTAAACAAGTACTTGTCGGCAAATTTAGCCTTCCAGGCTATTTATGATGATAATGCTTTTCAAGGTCTTCAAACCAGAGAAGTATTTGGTTTAGGGGTTAATTTTGGATTTTAATAATTAGCAACACAGCTAAAGGCCTATTCTCTAAAGGTGTCGAATTTGACATCTTAAATAAACATCAATTTTCATTAAATATCTTAAAATCTAGCACAAAAAAACGGCTTTAGAAATAAATCAAAAACCGTTTTTATTTTTATTCTTCTTCCTTTTCAACCGCATCCTTATAGTCCGGATATAAAAATTTATTATACGGAAATCTTGTTATATGAATCTGGCGAACGGCTTCGTAAACCATTTCTCTAAATTCTTCAAAATTTTCTTTTCGTGTCGCCGAAATAAACAATGCATTATTCTGTCCTACATTACTCATCCAGGTTTGTTTCCATTCCTCAAGTGTCCAATGTTTTCTGGTTCTTTCGGTAATTAAATCATCCTCGTCAATTGTGAGATGTTTGTAAGCGTCGATTTTGTTAAAAACCATAATAGTTGGTTTATCGTTGCTCTTAATTTCCTGCAAAGTCTGATTAACAGATTCAATATGATCTTCAAAATCAGGATGCGAAATATCTACAACGTGCAAAAGTAAATCGGCTTCGCGAACCTCATCAAGTGTACTCTTAAAGGAATCTACCAATTGTGTTGGCAGTTTTCGAATAAATCCAACCGTATCTGAAAGTAAAAACGGCAGGTTTTTAATAACCACTTTTCGAACCGTTGTATCTAATGTTGCAAATAATTTATTCTCAACAAAAACATCACTTTTACCAATAGCGTTCATCAAAGTCGATTTTCCAACGTTTGTGTAACCAACAAGTGCCACACGAACCATCGCGCCGCGATTGCTGCGCTGAATACTCATTTGTTTATCGATCGTTTTGATTTTCTCTTTCAATAACGAAATTCTATCACGTACAATACGTCTGTCTGTTTCGATCTCTGTTTCACCGGGACCACGCATACCAATACCTCCTTTTTGACGCTCAAGGTGTGTCCATAAACCAGAAAGTCTTGGCAATAAATATTGACACTGTGCTAATTCTACCTGCGTTCTCGCATAGGAAGTTTCTGCTCTCTGCGCAAAAATATCCAGAATCAAATTGGTTCTGTCAAGGATTTTACAATCTATAATTCTTGAAATATTTTTTTGCTGTGATGGTGATAGTTCATCATCAAAAATTAAAGTAGATATTCCGTTTTCTTTTACAAAAAGATTGATTTCATCTATTTTACCCGTTCCCACAAAAGTCTTCGGATTCGGGCGTTCCATTTTTTGAGAAAAGCGTTTAATTACTTCACCTCCTGCGGTAAAAGTTAAAAACTCTAATTCATCTAAATATTCATTAAGTTTTTCCTCACTTTGATTTTGAGTTACAATACCAACAATGGCTGTTTTCTCAAAATTTATAACTTCTTTCTCTAACATATCTTAAAATAAGCTGCAAATTTAATCATTTGTATACTACTACAGTTATAGAATTATGTTTTTAAATATTATTTAAAATAACAAACCATCTAAAAATCATGTTTTACAAAAGTATTTCTTTAATAAAACTCGATTTTTAAATGGCTTAAAAATGATTCGAAAACTGTTTATTCGTAGATAAAAGTTTTCTCCGTTTTTACAATTCCGTTCTCTTCAATTTGAGAGCAGGAAATTGGAAAGTTTAATTTGTTGTATTTATATTTTCTGCTTACTGCAACCAAAGCTGTAGACGAAGGACTAAAATTCATTTCGTTGTTATACGAAATCGACTCAAAGCTAAATTCGTCTTCATGATACGAAATCATCGGTACAATTACTTTATAATTATCTCCAAAAAGGCTCTGAACAATTAACTGATCTACAGATTTTTTATCATCGTAAGTATAGGTTTTAGAGATTTTATCTCCCACTAATCCTTTATGTTTAGACACATTATCGTTTACATAAACATATTCTATTTTCCCTATAATCGCCTTGTTTCTATCGCGTGAAGTACGTCTTACAATAATTCCGTTTTCAACGATATATTCAATATCTTCAACTAAATTTTGATGATTTGTACTTTTTTTAGTTGTTACTTTTACTCTTGCGCCTTCATAAACAAACGATACAACTTTAGTAATATAATCAGGTCCTTCCTGATATTTTTTTACAAATTTTGTAATGTTGTTATCAGCATCATAAGTATAATTGATAACTTCTTTCCAGTCGCTTCCAACTTTATCTTTTACAGTCATATCCAGCAAACCGCTTTTATTGTAAAAAAAGTGCTGAATAACATCTGAAGTTGTTATAGTTTGAAGTTTACCATCCTTAAAAACCATTGTTTTATTTACAATTTCGCCGTCTTTAGAATTTTGGTAATTTGTTTTTACAATATTGATCTGCTTTAATCTAACATTGTCCTGACTGTGCATCAAGAATGGAAACACCATCATCAAGATGGCAATAAAGTAGGTTTTCATTTTGTTTTTGTATTGATTTGGGATGACCAAAATACAAAATTCTGTCAAAAATTGATAATTTAAAATTTAAAAAAATAGAAACTCAATTTTAGAAAATTAAAAATCAACAACTTACACAAATACAATTCTTACTTCTCACCAAAAATCTTCACATCATCAACCATAAATGCACCATTTAGTGTTTTATCTTTTCCTGAACCCACATATCTAAAGGCAATATTTATAGTTCCTGTATAGGCAGATAAATCTATTCCTCCAGAACTCATAAACTCTCTGGAAGGATTTGAAAGCGTAGGAACTTTTGCTTCTAATTTCGTCCATTCTGCCTTTGCAATACTCGATCCGTCAAAATTTGTTGAAATATAAACTTCTAAGGTATTTAATGGTGAATCGACTTTTAAATCGTGCTGTGCGCTTCTAAAAGAAAGAACTGCATTTTTATAACCCGTTAAATTTATTTTAGGAGAAACCAGCCAGGCAATATTTTCTGCAGCTGTTGTGCTTGTAGTATTAAATTCGGCATAACCATTTCCGGCATAAACCATGCTTTTCCATAATTTTGCCGCTTTTACTACAATATTACTCCAACCCGGAAGTGCAAAATTGACATTGTTTTTAACGGATTGAAAGTCTTCTGCAAAAAATGGAATACTTCTTTTCCCGTTCATAACCACATCTTCTTCTGAACGAACCATTAATTGATAGTCTGTACCAAACTTGGTTAAAATTCCTTTAACTTTCCCACTTCCTTCTGGTACAAAATGATCTGCAAATTTTGCATAGCTGCTTGTTCTAAAAATAATTTGGTTTCCGGTTTTATCTCGCAAATTCCAGTTTGTTGATCCTCCAATATTATTCGATTCTTCAAAATAATGACGCCCCAATGCAGCTTCTGTAAATTCAACATCATTAAGTTCTATTAATGTATTTAATTTAGTATCTAAAAGCGCCTGCTCTATGGAAAGCGACTCAACCAGCTGGTTTTCATCAATGATAGTGCATGAAGCCTTTAAAACATTTTTGTATTCATTTTGAGAAATTCTCCCTACCGTTGGATCTCCGGCGTTACTGACATATAAACTGCCAATTCTTAATCCGCCATAATATAGGTCTGTAAATTGATTTTTAAGTTTTACATATACTTTATTACCTATTCGATAATCAATGTAGGTGTTTGAAGCATCAACAGGAACACTAAAGCCAATTGCAGAAATTCTTTCAGAGGCTTTTGTCTGCAGTGAAATTGTTTTGAAAAAATTTCCTCCTTCGTCGCTCGAAACTACATAAGCTTCTATAATATCATCATACAAATATTGTTTAGCTGTATTACTTGAAAGTTCATAAACTTTTTCTACCGTTTTATTTACTTTAAAATCAGGCTGAGTACATTCTAATTTTGGATTTGCTATTTCTGTACTGCAGCTGTAGATAAATAATAATGATGAAGCTAAAAATGAATTTAAAATTATATTTTTCATGATAAATAATTTCAGTTTATAAACCGATTGTGAGATTTAAAAAATAAGTTCTTCCGTAACCGTAGTAATATTTTGGGCCAAATGATGGTGTTCCGCTCGAAACATCCTGATTCAAAGCTCTAAAATTTGCATTTCGTGCCTGCTCAAAACCACCCGTTTTATATACTAAACCTAATGCGTTATTAACACTTGCAAAAAGTCCGATATACTTTTTATGAACACGCCAGGATTTTCCACCGTTGATATTCAATAAGGTTACAGGATCAAATTTTTCTTGCTGTAATAATTCATTTCCTCTTTCAGATGTTGCTTCAGGGAAAGGAAATCCATTTGCCGGATTTATATAAAATTGTGATGTTCTTGAAATGGGCGAAACATCAATGTAGTTATCTGTTAGATAATTAATATTAGCTCCAATCCACCAATATTTAGGGTCACGATATTCTAAACCTAATGAAAGTGCATTTTGAGGAGTTCCTGCTTGTTTATAATTTTTAAGATAGGCTTTACCAAAATCAAAAGTAGTCTGTGCTCCGTCTTTTGCTGCGTTTGCATTGTTTGTAATCAAAACATTTGGGTTACTGCTGTAAATATAATTTCCGTATGCAGCTGATAAAGTTGTTTTAAAAGTTGAGGAAATCTGATATTCAAAACTCAGTTCTGCTCCTGTGTTTTTCTTATCTAAGTTTGTTAAAGTCTGACTTACAAAAGCATCTGTTGCGTCGTAACCGGCTCCGTTATCAAAAATTCCTTCGGCATAGAAAAAGGAAGTTTTCGATGTGTTTTTTATTAGAGTATAAAAAGCCGTTAAACGTAATTTTAGTTTTGGTGAACGATAAACATAATTAGCTTCGGCACTTGTAATATTTTCGCTTTCAATTCCATCAACTATATTATTATTTAAGCGCGAATTTGAAAATGTATTTCGAAGCGATGGCGCTCTGGTTAAGTGCGCACCATTAAAAAACAACCATTGTTTTCCTGAAATTTTATAGGTAAAGCCTCCTTTAAAACCAAAGTTTTCAAAATTTATTTTCTCGCTTTTTCCTAAAGAAGTTGTAGGGTAAATTCCGTTTTGGTACAATCCTTCTCTTTGATAATTAGACACTGAATAGGATTGTGCTAAATAAAATTCAGTTTTATTATACGAGAATTTAAACTGTGTAAAAGCATTGATTGTATTGGCAAAAAAATTATAGTTGTAGCCATAAATGTCTCCTTTTATCACTTGTCTGTTTGGGTTTTGCAAGTCAGACTGTGAAAGGTCGCCTTTGTAAAACGGGTCAATATCTTCGAAATATTTCCCGCCCAGAAGATCTAATAAATATTGAAAATTATGTGATTTTAAATTCTGATATGTAACCCCTCCATCAAAAGAAATGTTTGGAGTTAACTGCGTATTTAAGTTTGAATTAACGGCGAAAGTTTTGTCATCTGTTCTATCTTCATATAAAACATAATGGCTTTTGGTAGGCTCATAACCATTTTGACCCGGTTTTTGATTGGCGAGATACATGGCATTCCAGTCAATTTGTGAATTTGCCAAAAATGTGAGTTTACTTTTTTCAGCATTTTCATAATCCAGCGTAAATTCTCCCGAAAATTCACCTTTATCTTTTGCATAAAGCGAACTAAAATAACTAGGCATTTTTCTATAATAAACCGGATCAGGACTATCGGCGTTTTGATAATCAATATTACTGTTTCCAACTTTACCAAATTGATACATAACACTCGAATTCAGGTTTGTTTTTTCATCTATTTTAAAATAATGATTCAGCATGAACAGCGGTTCTTCGACTGTTTTTATTCTTGCATTTCGCTTTTCGTCATTCTGAAATCCCCAATACGAATTGTATTTTTCACCCATTAAACTAGTTACTTCATTAGTATTTGGAGAATTTTTTCCGCGGGAATTTGGCGTGTAAAATCCTGTAAAATTGAGTGAATTTTTCTTGTTTAGTTTCTTCTCAACACTAATAAAAAAAGAGTCCGCATCGAAATTTGTTCCTTCAAAATAACCTTCGGCTGCCCATCTTTTTCCTGCAGATACTACATAAGCCCAGCCGTTAATATCCATTCCTGAAGCATAGGTTACTATTGCCCGCAAACTGTATGTTGTATTACTTCCAGAAAAGGTAAGCTGTGTGCCTTTTCGATATAAAGAAGCACGAGTAAAAATTTGCTGTGTTCCTAAAACACCGCCAAAAGTATAATTTGAAGCTGCAGTTCCAACCGAAAATTCCTGATTACGAAGCACATTATTTAGTCCGCCCCAGTTGTTCCATTGCGGCCTGCCGTCGTAAATTTTATTCATGGTCATTCCGTTAAGCATCATGGTTCCATTTTCACTGTCTAAACCACGAACTCGAAATCTGGCCTGTCCCCAATTAAATGCCGAAGCCTGCATAAAAGCATCTTTTGAAGATTGTAAAAGCCCCGAAGTCATTTCAGATGAACTATTGTCATCAGACAAATCACTTTCTAATAATGTGATCAATGCAGCGGGAACTTCATCAGAATAAATATCTTCTAATTGCAATACACCGAGATATATTATCTGACCAAAATTAGAATGAATTTTGAGTAGTAAATCTTTACAGTCCTGACTATGAATCAAAAGCAGTTGTTCTCCTTCTATAGGAGAACTTAATTCAAATTTACCTCTTTTAGAAGTAAGTTTTGTTATAGAAGAATTTTGAATACTTACTACAACATTCTCAAGAGGATTTTGCGTTTTAGCATCAACAACAATTCCTCTAAAAACTGTTTCCTGTGCAAAGACAAAACTAAAAGACCATAAAATAAAAAAGAGCGCGTATTTTTTTATCATTAAAATTCCAATTTACTTTGAAAATTGTTTTTGGATATTAATCCTATTCAAAAGATAAATTGGTTTTTGGAAAGAGTATTGTTCGTAAGACAAACAACCCGATATTCAAATGTAGAAAAAAATAAAGTTAAAATATAAATAAATTCTTACAAAATATTAATTTATTATTCAGTACGGTTAAAAAACGCACCGCATGCCTGCTTAATCCGTTCAACCTGTGGGTAATAAAAATTAAGCGGCAGTTCTAATTTTAGAAACCATAAAAGCAATCAGAACACCAAAAACCCCAATAAAGGCAAAAGAAAACTCCAGCCCAAAGTTTTGAGCGATGTGACCAATTACCGGCGGTCCCATTAAAAAGCCTAAGAAACTTACGCTTGAAACTATTGTTAAGGCTTCTCCGGGCGGAACTGTTGGATTTTTTCCAGCCATACTATAAACAGTTGGAACAATAGTGGCAACTCCTAAACCAACTGCCATAAAAGCAATAGTACAAGGAATGATATAGGGAAGAAAAACAGCCGTAAAAAGGCCTGCAGAAATCATAACGCCGCTAATTTGCATGACACGTTCGCGGCCAAATTTATTGATTAATCCGTCGCCTAGGAATCTTCCGCCAGCCATCATAATCATAAAAGAAGTATATCCTAAAATTACTAATGGCCCTGGCGCCTTTACTACATCTTTAAAATAAACACCGCTCCAGTCAAACATTACACCTTCGCTCGCCATGCTGCAAAATCCAATTACGCCAAGCCAGATTAAGGCACTGTCTGGTTTTACAAAGATTTTTCTTTTCTCTGTATTATGTTTGATTTTTTCTTTGGCACGAATTAAAAATTTAAAATTAAATGCTACCATTAATAATACAACCCCTCCAACAATCAGGAAATGATGTAATGGCGTTAAATTTAAAGCCAGCATTCCTAAACCAACTAATGCGCCTGTGAATCCGGCAAAACTCCACATTCCGTGAAAAGAAGACATAATTGTTTTCTTGAAAAGTACTTCAGTATAAACGCCTTGTGTATTTACGGCAATGTTGGCTAAATTTCCAAATAAACCAAATAAAAATAGTCCAATAGATAACTGCAAACCAGTTGTAGCTAAACCTAAATTGGCCAAACACAAAACATACATTATTAGGGAGAAAATCAAAATACGATGACTCCCAAATTTGGTTACCATTTTTCCCGAAAAAGGCATAATAATTAATTGTCCCATTGGCAGGGAGAAAAGTATGGACCCTAAATCTCCTTCGGTTAAATGAAGGGCTGTTTTGATATCTGGAATTCGACTTGCCCAAGTTGCAAAACTTAATCCCATTCCGAAATAAAACATCCCAACGGCAAAACGAATTCTGTTTAGATACGAAGCTTTTGCTTCTCTAAAAACTTTCTTTATTTTTCCTTTAGTCTGAAAAAGTTGTAATGGATTAAAATTTATCAAAATCGATGCATTTTGGGATTATATTATAAAAGTACAAAAAACCTGCGTATTTACTTAGAGGGTACAAACTGTTGAATTATTTACAACGTTATTGTTTATAAATTGGTAGGTTTTGCCCGCTCCCGACAGCTTCGGGAGTGGGCAATCTCTTTCTTCTACAAATTAATTACAGTACGCTGCGCGTTACTTGCAATTGCAGCTTCGATAATCTGCATAACTTTTACGCCTTCTTGAGCTGTAACTGGTTCTGCAACATTATTTGTTATGGAATTGAAAACACCATCAAAAAACGAAAAATAATTTCCCTGAAGTGTCCGCACCTTTTTGCGAATTACTTTTCCATCAATTTCAGTATGCAGAATTCCCTGCAAATCTTCAGATTCTGTTCCCCAAGATTCCAAATTAGGTTTTTTACCAATTTTTAATTCGTCTTCCTGAATGTCTCCTCGTGGTTTTAAAAAAGAGCCTTTTTTTCCGTGAATGGTATATGCCGGATTTGCTTCTCTTACAAAAAAACCGGCTTTTAAACGTACTCTAAAATCGTCATAAATCAATAATAAATCGAACCAATCATCAACCAAAGAGTTTTCTCTTGTGATTCTAACATCTCCAAAAACTGATTTTGGAGAACCAAATAAACAAATGGCCTGATCTATAATATGCGGGCCTAAATCTTTTAAAACTCCAGCTCCGTCATTGGCAGTTTCTTTATGGGTTTTCGGGCTTAATAACGGGTTGTATCTGTCAAAATGAAATTCGGCTTCAACTAAATCTCCCAGAACGTCGTCATTGATTATTTTTTGAATGGTTTTAAAATCGCTGTCCCATCTTCTGTTTTGAAAAACAGCTAATTTTAATCCTTTTTCGTGAGCGATTTTAGCTAATTCTTCGGCTTCGGCTACAGTTGTTGTGAAAGCTTTTTCGACCACCGCATGTTTTCCTGCCAGAAGTACTTTTTTAGCATATTCATAATGTGTTCCTACCGGAGTGTTTACAATTACTAAGTCAACATCATCGGCTAATAAATCATCGATTGACGGATAACTTTTTACGTATGGATAATCTTCCTGAATTAGTTTTTTGCTTCTTTCCCAAGATCCTAATAATTCAAAACCAGGATGAATATCTAAAAAAGGTGCGTGAAAAACCTTTCCCGACATTCCGTATGATAATAGTGCTGTTTTTATTTTTTTCATTTTGTATGTTTTTTTGCCACAGATTAATGTGATTAAAAAGGATTTTTTGTTTGCCACGAATTTCACGAATTATCACGAATTTTTAATTTTTTTTAAACGCAACGATTTGTGGAAATTCGTGAAATTCGTGGCAAAAAAACTAAAAAAATCACTTTAATCTGTGCAATCTGTGGCTAATAAATTTAAATCTTAGCTCGTTCGTATTGTTTTGGCCATTGAATATCGCTGTCTAATTCTTTAGCGAAATCTAACGGTAAATTTGGATTTCTCAACGATTCTCTGGCAAATAAAATTAAATCGGCCTGATTGTTTTTCAAAATTTCTTCGGCTTGTTTTGCTTCGGTAATTAAACCAACTGCGCCTGTCAAAATATGGGCTTCTTTTTTTACTTTTTCTGCGAAAGAAACCTGATAACCCGGACCAATCGCGATTTTTTGATGCGACACTAATCCGCCAGACGAAACATCGATTAAATCTACTCCTTTTTCTTTTAATATTTTTGAAAGCTGTACCGATTCTTCAGGATTCCATCCGTTTTCTGCCCAGTCTGTAGCTGAAATTCTAACGATTAAAGGTAAATCTGAAGGCCATTCTGTTTGAACTGCTTCTACAATTTCGAGTGTAAAACGGATTCTGTTTTCAAAACTTCCTCCATATTCATCGGTTCTTACATTCGTTAAAGGCGATAAAAACTGATGCAGTAAATAACCGTGTGCAGCATGAATTTCTACAACTTTATATCCGGCTTTGACAACTCTTTTTGTTGCTGTTTTAAAATCGGAAATTACTTTTTGGATTCCGTTTTTGTCTAAAGCTTCGGGAAGAAAACGTTCTCCATCGTGATACGGAATTGCACTTGCGGAAACTGTCTGCCATCCGCCTTGAACGAAATCTAATTTTTTATTTCCTTCCCACGGAGAAGAAACACTTGCTTTTCTTCCGGCATGCGCCAATTGAATTCCGGGAACAGAGTTTTGAGAAACAATAAATTCGTTGATTTGTTTTAGTTTTTCGATATGTTCATCTTTCCAGATTCCTAAATCAGCAGGAGAAATTCTTGCTTCGGGAGAAACTGCTGTGGCTTCCTGAATAATTAATCCGGCGCCTCCGCTTGCACGGCTTCCTAAATGAACCAAATGCCAGTTGTTTGCAAAACCGTCAACGGCCGAATATTGGCACATTGGCGAAATAACGATTCTATTTTTTAAGGTGATGTTTTTTAAAGTTATGGGAGAAAATAATTGTGAAGCCATGTTTGTAACTTTTAATGGTTTTGGACTACCAATAGATATTGACAGCCGTTTAAAAAGTAAAGTTACTGTATCTTGTTAAAACGAGAAATTGAAATGTTTATTAATTAACAAACATTTAAAGTAAATTCTGTTTATTCCATAGATTATAGTATTCTGATTTTTGTTCTAATAAATCCAGATGATTTCCAGATTCGACAATTGCTCCATTTTTCATTACCAATATTGTGTCGGCATTTGCAATTGTACTTAATCGATGTGCAATAACGATTATGGTTTTTCCTTGTGATTTAAAACTATCTATCACTTCTTTTACAATTTTTTCAGAACTAGTATCTAATGATGATGTTGCTTCATCCATTAATAAAATTTCAGGATTTTTATATAATGCCCTGGCTATTGCGATTCTTTGTTTTTGTCCTCCAGAAAGCATGGCTCCATTTTCACCGATCTGTGTTTCGAAACCATTTGGAAGTTTTTCTACAAAATCAGTTATTCCTAATTGTTTAGATAAATCTAAAACTCGTTGAATATTTGGAAATGAATCGCCAAGAGCAATATTTTCGATAATATTTCCAGAAAAAAGATTAAGCTGCTGTGGAACAACCCCAATCATTTTTCTTAAATTTTGATAATGAATAAATTGAATATCATATTCTCCAATTAAAATTTTCCCTTCTTTTATTGGATATAAATTTTGAAGAAGTGAAATTAATGTTGTCTTTCCGCTGCCGCTTTCTCCAACTATTGCAGTCATTTCATTCTTTTTGAATACTGCATTAAAATTTTTAAAGACTTCTATGCGAGATCCATAACGAAAAGAAACATTTTCAAATTTTATATCTCCTAAATTTTCTTTTTGTAATTCAATTTTGTTTTCTGTTTCTTCTCTTTCTAAATCCATAATTTCAAAAAGCCTGTCTGCCGCAATTAGTGCATTTTGTGCCGTTTTATTCATATTTATCAATGAAGCAACTGGAGATGTAAAATATCCAATTAAAGCATAAAATGAAAACAATTCTCCTGGGGTAATAGCTCTATCTATTACATAACCAGATCCAATCCACATTAAAACTATGGTAAATAGAGAAGCCAAAAACTGTGTTGAAGTTGTCGCAAAAATTCCATTTAAACCTGATTTATAAGTGGTAAACAAAAGTTTTACAAATTTATTTTCTGTCTTTAGATTTGAAAATTCTTCGATTCCAAACTCTTTTACAGTTCTTACATGAGTAATACTTTCAACTAATTGAGTCTGCAATTCAGCTGCATTCTCCATAATGTTCCGTTCAACTTTTTTGTTGAATTTATTTAGAAGAAAATATATCAAAGCATAAAAAGGAATTACCAGAATAATGACTAAAGCCAGTTTCCAGTAATAGGTGAACATTAATGTAAATGAAAAAACGACAATAAAAACATTGACAATCATTTCTATTGCCACTTCATTTATAAAAGAACGAATTTTTACGGCATCATTTATTCGTGATGTGATTTCTCCTATTTGCATCGTATCAAAAAAACGCTGAGGCAAATGCAGTAAATGTTTATAGTAGCCAAGAATTAATTTAGCATCAATTAACTGTCCAGTTTTCATTACAAAGATGCTTTTCTTTGAGTTAATATAGGCCTGAAGTAAGATAATAGCAATCATAGAAGTGCTCAACAAATTGAGAAGATTTCTATTACCATCAACCAAAACATAATCTGTAATTTTTTGTATGTAAATTGACATTGCCAATCCTAAAACCGTATACAATACTGCCCCGACTAAAGCCTGAATTAAAATCGTTTTGTGCGGTTTTAGCAAATTCCAAAACCTTTTTGTGGGTGAAGTTTTTTCGTTTAAGATTTTAAAATCATCATTTGGAGCAAAAAGTATTAGTACACCTGACCATATTTTCTGGAAATCTTCAAAAGTATGCGATTCTATTTTACCAAAACCCGGATCCATAACCGTAATTTTAGATTTTTTAGATTTTTCAACTTTGTAAATTACAACATAATGATGCAGTTGTTCTTTTGTAATGATATGCGCAATGGCAGGAAGCGGGATTTTATCTAAAGAATCTAAACCTCCTTTTACTCCCTTGGCAGTAAAGCCCATCTTTTCTGCAGCTTCAATAATTCCAAGCACATTCGTACCTCGCTTGTCTGTATTTGCATACTGACGTATTCTTGCTATGGGCAGATTAACTTTAAAATGATTTCCTATAGAAGCCAGACAAGCTGCACCACAATCTTTAATATCATGTTGTTTTATTTTTATTGAAGCCATTTATTTTTATTTGCTATTTGTTTTGGGTTTAACCAATCGTCAATTTTATCAAATAACAAATCGAATAAACTTCTGCGGGTAATTGTAAATCTCGTCGTCAAGGTCATACCTTTTGAAACACTGGTTTTGTAACCAGATTTTAGCTGTAAGGTTTGCGAATCTAAAGCACAGCGAATTTTAAAAAAAGCCTGATCGCCCTGCATTGTAATATTGTGATCAATATCAATTACTTTTCCTTCTAACAAACCCCATTGATTGTAGTTGAAAGCATCTAACTGAAATTTTACTTTTTGGTTTTTCTTTATCAAACCAATATCACTTGGCGAAACATTACATTCTACAACAAGATGATCTGCCGAAGAAATGGTTGCGATAGATTGAGAAACATTTATAAAAGAACCTTTTTGAATTCCTGAAAAGTTTTCTATCGTTCCGGAAATCGGAGCTAGGACAAAATAATTATTTCCTTCAATGTTAATTTTAGAAACCGTTCCATTGATATTTTTTAGCCGCTCTTCTAAATCTCTTTTTTGGTTTTCCCATGTAGATTTTTGCTGACTAATTAAACTTTGAAGTGCCTGTTTTGTTAAGCGTAATTCATAATCAAACTTTTCAAAATCTGCCTTTGCAATAATATCTTTATCATACAAGATCTTATTGCGGTCATAATTTATTTGCGCTTGTGCTATTTTGCTTTGCAGTTCATTTTTTGCAGATTGGAATTTGAGCAGCTCTTCACGTGCTGTAGAGGTCAGCAAATATGTGGTGTTATTTTGCAAAAGATTTGAAATATCTTTAAATAATGCAACAACAGAAACAGATAAGGTATCCTGAGTTCTTTTATCACTTTCAAGATTTTCTTTAGAAATTTTTAAAAGTGTATCTCCTTTTTTCACAAAAGCATTATTCTTTAAAGCTATCCAATTAACTTTTCCGCTAACAATTGTTGTAACAGGAACATTATCTGTTTTACTGCGAATTATTCCACGGCTCTGACTACTAATGTCTATTTTAATTACAGGTAATAATCCTAAAAAAATTAGAATAACAATAATTATAATCAAATAGATTGAAAAATTCTTCGTCTTGTTTTTTGTGATAAGATTTTCGAGAGTATTAATTGGATCTGAACTGAAATTCATTCTTTGACGTTAAAACATAAATTATTTAAAAAGATAACCAACGGAATGACCCAATAAATAAAGGGTTATAAATAGGAATATTATTAGTCTAATGAGTTTTAATAATTTAGAGTCCATAAAAAAATGAATTATTTGGTGTTTCTTAATTTGAGTTAAATCTTCATTTACATAGAGTAAAGACCAGCATTAAAATCATCGATTATTTTTTTTGCTTTAGTATAGTCCTCTTCTTTAACCTTTAGTTTTACGGAATTAACATCTCCAATCAAAACTCCCCATGGATTAAAAACAGACATTAATGACGAATCTTCAAAAACCATTATGGAGAAACTTTCGAGCAATGCTTTTAAAATTATTGCTTGTTCTCTACTACCTTGATGAATGGACATTCTGTTTTGTTGTTCTATCATTTTATTTGTTTTAATCGATAATCATAAAACCAACTTTGCTTTTATGATCTAAAATATTATGATTTAATCCTACTTTAAATATTAGATAGGAATAAATAAAATCTCCAATTGCCCCCAGAGTCATAGAAAAGCCAATAAATAAAAAAATGAAATTATTATGGAGAAATCCATAAACTGAAGGTAATAATCCTAATATGAAAAAAGGTGCAAGCGCAATAACTAACATCTTTTTGGATTGTAGAGGTTCAGTACAATTTGCATAGGGCATTAAGTACTTTTTTATGAAACCAAATTTTACCGATTTCCATCCTTTTTTTGAAAAAAGCGCCATAAAAAAACCATGTATAAGTTCATGTACAATTATTGCAATGAAAATAATTAAATTAGGAATTAATAGAATTAAAATAGTATTTACTTTTTTGTTATCGAAAATCTGAAACGATATTTTTATGTCCTTCAAGTTCTGAACAAAGAGCTCATTCCAGGTCAAATATAAAATCACTAAAAAAAGTAAAATAATAGGAATGCTAATTATTATTCCCAAAAACTGTACTTTTTTGGAATCAATGGAGATTTCTTTCATTTTCAATTATTTTATAATTTTCAATTTCTAATAACTCTTGTGGAATTTTAATTTTTTCAATTGACATTAATTCTATTTCAACCGTTTGGTTTATGTTATTAAAGTTTATCTCAGTTTTGTTGTAAGCCAAAATTTCATTTTTATCTAATGAAACGTTCATTAATTGATTTTTCATATTAAAATTAAAATAATCACAATAAGCTGTCTTGTTGAAATCAATATTAGAAATTGTTTTTATTAAACAATTAAAAGTATAATCTTCATTAAAACATTTATACAAATGAGATTCAAAGCCTAAGATATTTTCTGGATTTATTTCTTTTTTAATATTAAAAAAACCAATTGTTTTTGAAATAATTTCATTTTGTTTTTGAAAATTAGAAAAATCAATTTGGGATAAATGGGATGTTTCTGAATTTATTAGATAGATTTTATCAAGCTTCTTTATATAGATACTCTTTTTGTTTTCCAAAAATATTAGCACAATAGAATCATTGACTAATATTTTTTGCAAAATGTCTTTTTCTCCTAACTTTAAATTAAAAATTAAGCTATACATAGGTGTTTGTAAGTTATTTTAAGGTGGCATCTATAGACACCACCTCTAAATTAAAGTAATAAGGCACAAGCCATACCAGCTGCAAAGCATACGATAACAAGTCCAATCATTATACCTCCATCGATATCAATCATTTCTTCGTTTGATAATGGAGAAACATTCAGTTCAATTAAGTTTATCATTTTATATTTTTTTGTTGTTAAGAATAATAATATGCAATTGCACAGCCCACAGCAAAGCCTGCACACCATGCACCACCATAAATTAATAGAGGAGCAATTCCTCCTTCAACTTCTTGTATTTCCTGAGCATTAAGCTCAACTAAATTCAATTCTTCTAAATTCACTAATGCTAATTCCATAGTTTTAAATTTTAAAAATGTTAATTAATAAATTCAACAAAATCATTTTCTCGAGAACTATTTTGTTAAAGCAAATTTATCAGAGTTCCGTCTAATAAAATTGGACGGAAGTTTGAACCTCCAAAAATTTCTTTTGATTCGTCATCTTTTATAGTTTTAAGCGAAAAGTTTAATATCAATTCAAAAGAGGTTTCATAATAAAAACTTTCTCTTTTTTTGCAATATTTTAATGGCGCGTCTAATTCTTTAATTATATCCAATTCATTATAAAGCTGGCTTCTGCTCAAACTTAGCTTTTTTGCAAAAACACTTGGAGTACCTGTTTTTTCAGCAATAATTAATTTATGCATCCTTTTAATTCTTTCGATTTGCTTAATAAAAAACATAGTTTTACAGTATAAAAATTAATAAATCATTTATTACTTTAAGAATCTTCAACAAGTTATGTTAACTCTTTACAAATTGAGTTCTTTTTCAATAATGATGAAATTAAAACGGAAGTTTCTAAGGCATTGCTTCTAAAAGTTTTTAAAATATTAAAATAGGGTATTTGTAACATTCCTCACGAATGAGTTACTAATATTATACAGACATAAGATAAGTTTTGCTTAATTTAAAAGTAAGCACATTAATTAACAAACATTTAAAACCTTATGTATTATATTGCGCTTTCAAATTAAAATAGAAACGCTACTTTTGTGCGTTAAATACGAACTAAAAATACAAAATGGATATAGTTATCAAACTCTCTCAATTTCTATTGAGTTTATCTTTACTTATTATTCTTCACGAATTAGGGCATTTTATTCCTGCCAAATTATTTAAAACGAGAGTTGAAAAATTTTACTTATTTTTTGATGTTAAATATTCGCTGTTAAAAAAGAAAATTGGCGAAACAGAATACGGAATTGGATGGTTACCGCTTGGGGGTTATGTAAAAATCTCCGGAATGATCGACGAAAGTATGGACAAAGAGCAAATGGCACTTCCGCCGCAGCCTTGGGAATTTCGTTCTAAACCGGCTTGGCAGCGTTTAATTATTATGCTTGGCGGTGTTACGGTAAACTTTATTCTGGCGTTTATTATATATATTGGAATGGCTTTTGCTTACGGCGATACGTATGTGGCAAATGCTGATTTGAAAGACGGAGTTTTTATCGAAAATCCTGCAATGCTTAAAGCTGGTTTTAGAACCGGAGATAAAATCATTTCGATTGATGGTAAAACGGTTGAAAATTTTGACAGCGACATGAATATGAATGTTATCATGTCGAAACATATTTTGATTGAAAGAGACGGAAAACAGCAGACTATTAATATCCCAAATGATTTTGTTGATCAATTATCTAAATATGAAAAAGGTTTATTGATTGGTATCAGAATGCCTTTCGTTGTGGGTAAAATTTCTGAAGAATCTGAAAATACTTCTTTAAAACCAAAAGATATCATTGTAAGTCTGAATAATCAAAAAATAAAATATTTTGATCAGGCGAAAGCTGTTTTAGAAGCTAACAAAGGAAAAACAATTCCTGCTGTTGTATTACGTGATTTAAAAGAAACTCCAGTTACTGTTAAGGTTTCTAAACTAGGAAAATTAGGAATTGGTGTTGGCGGTTTAGGAATCGAATCTTTAGAGAAATTAGGCTACTATAAAATAAGTACCAGAGAATATAGTTTCTTTGAATCTATTCCGGTTGGAATTCAAAAAGGAAAAGATCAATTAGTAGGTTATGGAAAACAGCTGAAAATGATTTTTAATCCTGAAACAAAAGCTTACAAACAAGTGGGTGGTTTTGCAGCGATTTACAACATTTTTCCAAGCTTTTGGAGCTGGGAAACATTCTGGTCTATCACGGCTTTATTGTCAATTATGCTTGGAGTTATGAATTTATTGCCAATTCCGGCACTTGATGGAGGCCACGTGATGTTTTTATTGTATGAAATTATCAGCGGTAAAAAACCGAGTGATAAATTCCTTGAAAACGCCCAAATGGTTGGCTTCGTACTACTTATAGCGCTGCTTTTGTTCGCAAACGGGAACGACATTTATAAGGCAATTGTTAAGTAAAAAAATATTTTTTTAAAAAGAGTTAAAATATTTTTGAGAAACTAAAAAATCAATTATATTTGCACTCGCTAAAAAGAGCAACAACTTCCTCCTTAGCTCAGTTGGTTAGAGCATCTGACTGTTAATCAGAGGGTCCTTGGTTCGAGCCCAAGAGGGGGAGCAACTTTTTTTAGCAAACATATTTACCTTTAAGGTGATTCCTCCTTAGCTCAGTTGGTTAGAGCATCTGACTGTTAATCAGAGGGTCCTTGGTTCGAGCCCAAGAGGGGGAGCTTAAAAAAAGACGATCAAATGATCGTCTTTTTTTGTTTATACCTTTTTCTACTCAAAGTTTGTCATTTCGACTGAAAGGAGAAATCGCACTGGAAACTCTGCACAGTATATCAATCTTTGTCGATTAACTAGTACGATTTCTCCTTTCAGTCGAAATGACAAAACTGAGTGTTTTTCTAATTGATTATAAAATTTCCAAATTACTCTTTTTAATTGCACCCAGAATCAATTTGTGCTTAATTTATTCTCTTTTAAATATAGCCCATGATTGAAATCATGGGAAACATGATACAAATCGTGATAAATTTATTGTCTAAACATTGCGTTCCTGCGGTTTCAACCGCAGGCTATGTTTATTATATGGCGTAAAACCTTTATTACGATTTAATTCCTTGCTGTTTTTTAAAATTTCATCATTCCCCACCTATTTCTACTCTATCTCAAACGCAGCCCGTGGTTTCAATCGCTGGAAACGCAATACAAATTATAAAAAATGTATTACCCAAAAATTGCATCTCAGCGGTTGAAATCGTGGGCTATGTTTAATTATTTATTGATTCAGGTTTTTACTATCAAACAATTTCATCATTTCATCGGCCTTTTCAGTTTCGTTTATTGCTTTTAAACATTGAGCGTATCTAAAATAATAAATCGTGTCTAGATTTTCATCCAGAGTAAATAAATCTGCATAATATTTAACCGCATCTTCAAAATCGCTTTCAAAATAATACTTATCTGCAACTTTTCTAAGCAAGTCTATCGATTTGAAGCCTTTGTCTACAACATTGGTGTAAGTCTCTAAAATATCTATTTTTACAAACTTCTCGGTATATGCCGGAGCAGTAACCTCAACTTCGACTGATTTAATAGTCTCAACATCTGCATCAGCCATATCTTTAGACGGTAAAATTGTATTTGCAGTTCTTACTTTTGGTCTTTTATATATTGGTGTTACGGTTCTGGTATTATTTGGACCAAGATCATTTGTATAAACCATATCCAGCTTTGAAACTTCGTACTTGGTGGTTCTTTTTCCAAAGGGCATATTAATAACTTCTACAACCAAATACGACTCTATATCACGATCTTCGGTTGGTTTGCTGTCAAATTTAAAAGGCGCTCTTCGAGTGTCTGCGTTTGCTATCATATAATTGGTCTGCTGAGCAAAACAACTTAATGAAAACAAACCGGCAAAAGCCGCAAAATGTAGTAAATATGTTTTCATAAGTAATTAAATTAAAATTGATACTCCATAAAACACTATATAAAGCTACTGATTTTGTGACGTTTATGCACTACTTCAACCATGAAATGCTTATAAAAACGATTAAGTGTGCGTTTTGCTTTTTTGCCCAACGCTTATTGTTTTTATAATTTTAGTTTTTAATTATTCCTTGTGCGAAAAATTGTATTTTTGTTTTGTCCCGAAATCGAAGCAAATTGTATCACACAAAAACAACTTGTATTTTACAGCACCAATACTTTTTTCAGGAATTTTAAATATCTTTGAATTATGAGCACACTAACAAAACCAAATCATATAGGGCGAAAAATAAGCCGTATTCGTGAACTTCGCGATATGAAGCAGGAAGCTTTGGCGCAGGCTTTAGGCACGAGCCAGCAGACTGTTTCTGCTATTGAAAACAGCGAAACAATTGATGATGAAAAACTTCAGGCAATTGCCGAAATATTAGGCGTGACTGTTGAAGGAATTAAAAATTTCTCTGAAGAAGCGGTTTTAAATATTATTGGAAATACTTATCAAGATAATGGTATTGTGAATGCCGGGCTTAATTATAATTGTAATTTCAATCCTCTTGATAAAGTTGTGGAACTTTATGAGCGTTTGATTCAGTCTGAAAAAGATAAAGTTGAATATTTGGAGAAGTTGTTGAAAGGGAAGTAATCGTTTTGTAAAAAATTCGAATCCACATAAATTATTAAAAAAGACTATCATGAAAATGATGGTCTTTTTTGTTCATACTTACTAAAATTTCGTTGTTATGGAAAACCGTAAAATAAATAATAAACAACAGTAGATCTTTGTCTTAAATAGAAACAAGTGTCAAAACAGGTATTTATACTTGTCGATAATTGTTAAATAAATATTTTATTTAGCACTCTGTTTTTTATATTCATAACAATCAATAAAATATGGATTACAAATATCAATTAATAGTTTTAGGATCTACTGGTAAAATTACTAATACAGTATTAGACACTTTATGGCAACGAGTCAAAGATTTGGGGGTTTCAACATCAAAATTCATAATTATTGATGAATTAAATTTCAAAAGAGAATATACAGCAAATTGCCCTGCGTTCTGTATTTACTTTGGAGATTTAACTAACAATCATAAAAACCTTGACATAATAAAAAAACTAATAAATGACGGAACTCTTATCATTCCTTTTTTTTATAATGAATTAGATTTCCAATCTGAAATTCCAGAGGTTTTACACAATCATAATGGTTTTTTATATAATGCCTTAGATGATATTGAAAGAATTGTTTCATTAATACTAGAAGGTTTTTCATTATTGAGGAACTCTAGAAAAATATTTATAAGCTACAAAAGGAATGAATCAAGATCTGTTGCAATACAACTTTTCGAAGAATTTGAAAAAAAAGGCTTTGATGTTTTTCTAGATACGCATAGTATTAGACCAGGCGAACCTTTTCAAGAAGAATTATGGAACAGAATGACAGATTGTGATGCAATTGTACTTTTAAATACAGAAAAATTTTTAGCGAGTAAGTGGTGTAAAGAAGAAATAGCTGAAGCTAATTGTAAATTAATTGGAATTGTACAATTAATATGGCCTAATCACAAATTAGAAAGCATGGCTGAATTATGCCTACCTATAAACTTAAAAGATAGTGATTTTATAGACGGAATATATAATGATAAGGTTTTAAGCCAATTAAAAAAAAATGTAGTCAATGAGATTACAAGTAAGGTTGAGTCAATTAGAGCTAGAAATTTAGCTTCTCGACAAGATAATATTATAACAGAATTCACGAGTGCGTCAAAAAATTTAAATTTAAACATAACCCTACAGCCTGAAAGATACATAAACCAAAAATTAGCCGATGGTAGAGATAGAATTTTTATTCCAACCGTTGGTATTCCTCACTCTTTTAGCTGTAACCAATCTGAAGATTTAATTGCAGAGATCAAAAAACACAATGTAGAGAGCATATATCTTTTGTATGACCATATCAGAATTAGAGACAAATGGTTAAAACATCTTGACTGGTTAAATAAACATCTAACAGTTAAAACATTAAAAATTAAAAATGTAGAATTATGGCTGAATCACAATTAAAAAAAATATTTCTTTCTGCGAGTATTCCTTTACCAGAAAGAAATCCTGAATTCTATGAAACCGCTGACTTTATAGCAATTAGAGATTCGATAAGAGCTTTATCAACAATCATAATTCCTAAATATCATCTAATATGGGGAGGGCATCCATCTATTACACCTATTATAAGATATGTTTTAAGTAGAATGGATACTGATTTAAAAAGATACGTTACATTATATCAATCGAATTTTTTCGAAAAATATTTCCCAAAAGATAATTTCGATTTTGAAAACATTGTATTGACTGAACAACTTTCGACTAAAGAAGAAAGTCTAAAATTAATGCGAACAAAAATGCTATCTGAAAATAATTTTTCTGCTGGGATTTTTATTGGAGGAATGGATGGAATTATAGATGAATATTTCATGTTCAAAAAATATAATCCAGACGCTTTGGTAATTCCTGTCGCTAGTACTGGAGCAGCTACAAAAATCTTATATGATAATTATATAGAGGACAAAAATGAAAGACTGATTACTGATTATTCATATATGTCTTTATTCAACGATTTACTTTTAAAACAAATATAAAATGGGTAAGAAAATTTTTGTGTCGTACAAATATGCCGACGACAAAGTAGAAGGATTGCCAGATCTGCCATTTGGTACAATAACAACAGCTAGACATTATGTAGATTTAATTCAGGAAAAGCTTGATGAAGAAACAGACCATATTTATAAAGGAGAAAATGATGATGAAAGCTTAGAAAGCTTAGCTGACTCAACAATTAGCTCAAAACTTGGCGATAAAATTTTCGACAGCACCATTACAATTGTATTAATTTCTAAAGGAATGAACGAAAACACCAAAGATTCAGATCAGTGGATACCATGGGAAATATCATATTCATTAAAAGAACAATCCAGAGATGGGAGAAGTAGTAAAACGAATGCAATTTTAGGCGTTGTTTTACCTGACAATAGTGGTAGTTATAGTTATTATTATAGACACAATCCATTATGCAACAGCACTACCCATTTTACAAATCAACTATTTGACATATTAAAAGAAAACATGTTTAATCTTAAAAATCCAGAAACAAGAAGTTGCAATGGATCAACAATTCATGAAGGAGAATCTTCTTTTATAAAAACGATTCAATGGGATAAATTTATTGAAAATATAGATTTTTATGTTAATAAGGCTCTTGAAATATGTGAGAATAAAAGCAATTACAATATTAGAAAAAATGTATAATGCCTTGCAAACATATATCTTAAATAAATGATTAATTTGCTTAAAGATTGAATATTTCAAATTCTAAAAAAAATAAGACTAAATATCTCAAAAAAAATAGCGCTGCAAAAACTGCAGCGCTACTTAATTTAAAAAAATCAGGATAAAATTATACCCCTAATTTCTTAGCAATTTCAGCAGGAATTCCACCTTTGTTTACCATTAAGGCAGTTGTTTTATATTTTACGAAATTTTTGGTAACGAACAAGAAACCTTTGTAATCGTTTGTTTCTCCCCAAGAATTTTTTACAATATAATATTCTTTTCCTGTTTGATCTTTTGCAAGACCAATAATGTGCATTCCGTGATCGTCTGTTGTACCGTAATTGTCAAACGCAGCCTGACGCATTTCTGGAGTAATTTCCGGTTCTGCTTTTGGTCCGTTAAACATATCTGCTTTTTCTTCGGCAGTCATGTCGTCAAATTTCTTTGTTGGAACATAAGCAACACCATTTTTCCAGCTGAAGCTTTTCTCGCTTACGTCTGTCGCCCAAGCAACAGTATAACCTTTTTTCAATGCATTGTCGATAACATCTGTCATGTCGTTTACTTTTACATTGTAAACCTGATCTAATGACCAGTTGTCTGGCACGGCAAGAACTGTTTTTTGGTAATAAGGAGAAGTTGTAAATGAAGACATTTCTACATATTCGTCAGGATTAATTCCCACCACTTCTTTAGCAAAAGACTGCGGTGTATAATTTTTCCCTTTGTAATTGAAGTTCTCCGGCACTTTTCCTAAATAAGAATCAATAACAGCAGCGTATGCTTTTTGCCAGTTTGGTGTTAACTCTCCGTTTGGATTTTTAACCACCGCAGCCAAAACACCTTCGATAAGTGCAGACATTTCGGCAAATTTATTTTTATCTGTTCCGTAGTTCAAACCAGTGTAAACTTCTCTTGGTACGGTTCCGTATTTTTTGTACATATTAATTACGTCGTGCAGCGAACCTCCGTCACCTAAAGTGATCGCGCCGTGCATACGAACATAATTTACTCCTTTGTCAACATACACATTTCTTGCAGAAAAAACCTGAGAAAGCTCAACAGGCTGTTTTCCTAAACGAATCATTTCTGACTCTAAAAATGAGTTTGATGCATAACTCCAGCAAGTTCCAGATGAACCCTGGTTTTTAATCGACGTTGTTCCTAAGTTAACTACTTCAGTGAATTTAAAAGCTTCTTTACTTTTATCACTCGCATTTAGCTTTAAGGAATTTACCAAAATGTCCTGCGCAAAACAGCCGCTTACTCCAACCAAAAAAGCAGATGCCGCGAAAACTGATTTCATCGTATTTTTATACATAATCAAAGATTTAAATAGTTGCTTTATTAGTAGCTCGTATTATATTTTTGTTACAAAACAATTAAATATTCACTAAATAAACTATTATTTAACAGTTAATGTTTATACAATGTTTTTATTAAACAATTAAATCTTACAAATTATACAAAAACATAATATGTTTAGAATCAAATCTTTTTTGACTTTATATGCAAATAAATAGTATTTTGTCTGTACTTTAGAAGAATACATGCACCGAATTAAAATAAACCGTTCGCTTTCGCTCATACAATCCCATGAAAGTAATTTAACCGAAACAGCCCTCGAATGCGGATTTGCAGATCAAAGTCATTTTATTAGAACGTTTAAAAGCCAAACGGGATTTCTGCCAAAACAATTTCAAAAATTATAAAGAGGCAAATTTCATTCTATTTTTTGTTTTCAACTCAATTTATCTTTGCTTCAAATTAATAAACCAAACTGATGGAAACTTTAACTACAAAACAAAAAATATTCCATTTCCCGTTAACCAAAATTATTTTAGGATTAATTGCTTGTCTTTTAATAATTAATATTGGGCAGTTTTTTGCGGGGAAATTATTACTGCAAACTTCTCTTGACAAAGATTATAGAAATCTTATAAAAGGAATTATTGTGTGCGGTTTAGCTTTAATAAGTTATATTGACTTTTTTAAATATTATGAAAAAAGAGCCATAACAGAATTAACTATTAAAGGTTTTGCCAAAAATTTAATCATCGGAATTTTAATTGGTGCGGTTTTGCAATCGCTGACTATTTTGGTAATTTATTTTAATGGTGATTATAGGGTTCTTTCTGTAAATCCTTTTTCGTTTATCATCATTCCGCTTACAATTGCTTTTACTGCTGCCATTATCGAAGAGATATTGGTTCGCGGAATCCTTTTTAGAATTATGGAAGAAAAACTGGGAAGTTATGTGGCACTTATCATTTCGGCACTAATTTTTGGCGCTTTGCATTTGGCAAACGAACACAGTACTTTGCTTTCTGCTTTGTGTATTGCGATTGAAGCCGGATTACTTTTGGGTGCGGCTTTTATTTATACAAGAAACTTATGGTTTCCTATTGCGATTCATTTTGCGTGGAATTTTATGCAGTCGGGAATTTTTGGAGCGATAACATCTGGAAATTCTAAAACGAATAGTTTACTGGTTTCTAAAATTCAGGGTTCTGAATTTATTACGGGAGGAGAATTTGGTCCCGAAGGATCAATTCAGGCTGTTATTTTCTGCTCTTTGGCCGCCATTATATTATTAGCCTTGAGCCAAAAAGAAAATAAAATTATTAAGCCTTATTGGAAGAAATAATTTCACACGAATTTCACGAATTATATTTAAATTCCCGATAGTTACTATCGGGAATTTACTTTTTACTTTTTACAATTAATAATTATCTAAGCCAGTTACTTCCAAAAACTATGTAATATGCCCAGTCTTCGGGGCCTTTTGCTACGTCGACACCCATGCGGAGTTTGAATTTTCGGGCTAATAAATACCTAAATCCTGTTCCGTAGCTGTAAACAACGGGTTTTGCAAAGGCTTTATCCCAATCGTTAAAAGCACTTGCGAGGCCTCCGTAACCCATAAGGCTCCATCTTCGGTATAAATCCCATCGCAATTCGGCTTCGGTAACAATACTGGTTTTTCCCTGATATCGGGCAGCGGGAATTCCGCGTAAATTAATTCCGGGCAATAAATAAAAAGGCGGACTCCCAAACGCCTGCTCTCCTTCTACCCTAAGCCCGCCTATTAATTTTTTTGTTAATGGATAATATCCTATTGCCGATAAATTGACGCGCCAGGCATCGTAATTGCTTCCTATTGCATCATCTGACCAAAAGAAATCTGACTGAAGCCGGATTCCTTTATCTGGTGTAAATATATTGTCGCGTCCGTCAAACTGAATCGCCGCTCCCACCTGACTTACTGTACTTTTAATGTCTTTTGGCTGTACAAATGGCGGCGGAAGATCTACATCTGGCAGATTAATTTTTGAGTTTAAAAAGAGGTATTGCGGCCCTGCACTCCACTTTGCATTTCTAAATTGTTTTAGCCATTGTGTATAAAAAATAGTTGACTTAAAATTGAGTTTAAATTCCTCATCGCTTGCATTGGGCAGATTGTTGGCATAAAAAGATAAATTCATATCGCCATAACCAGCCATAACACGATATAAGATTCTTGATTTGACTAAAGTTGCAGACCTAAAAGCGCCTGCCATCCAGCTTTTATTTTCGGTATACATACCAATTCCTCCCGTTATGTCTGGGTTTATAAACCGTTTTTTACCATTTTCGTCTACAACAGGCGGGCGTTTTTTAAGAAAAACGGGAACTATTGCACCTCCAATTCCACCCAAAGCAGGTTCTGTAATAACAGTAGGAACGACAATAAAACCATGTGCATAAATAATATAATCACTTAAATCAAAAGCTCCGTCAAGAGAATCTTTTGCCGTAATGTGAGGCTTTTGTGCGTTTATCGTTGTAAATGAAAAAAAGCAGAAAACAAAAATGAAAACCATTTTATGGAAAAATTTCCTATTTTTTAGGGAAGAATATAAATATATATTTCTCATTCAAATCAATTTAAATCTAATAGTATTCATTTAAAAACATCAACTCAAATCGTTTTACTGTTATCCCTTTTTTTCTTTTGCAAGACTAAATACATGGGCAAGTGTTAGGAAAAAAGTATTTCCCTGAAAACGGCTTTCGGCTCCAATTTCTGAAACCCAGCGAAGTCCTGCAGAAGTTTTACATCCAATATGAAAATAATTTACTTCGGCACCCAAACCTCCAACTTTATCTTTTTCTGGCTCAAGTACTAAATTGCCCACCGGAATTTTGTCATTTGAAACTTTATATTGCAGATAATAAATTAAACCTGCATTTAGTATTCCGCTTGGAGCAGTTTTCGCAGCATTGAGCGTGTAAAAGGTTTTACCTAAACCTCCTTCAACACTTAAAATATCTCCAGTTTTTATATCCGTATCTTTCTTTTTTCCGTTTATTTCATATGATGCTAATGCTGAAAAATGAAATGTTTTTTTATCATTAAAATACACTGTTGATCCTGCAGAAAATTCATTCATCAACATTCCTAAACCGGCATTATCTGAAGCTCCCGCTGTATATCTTCCGGTTGGCAGGTAAAGCTGGTAACTAAAAACAAAATCGGCTCTTTTGTTGTGCCAGCCTAATTGAAGCGGCTGTACGTACATATCTGTAAAAGCAAGCGAGTTTTTTGAATCAATACTATTTCCCTGAATTGTGTTTGAAGCAAAAGCCAGTAAGATAGTGGCTCCGTAATTTGCGCCTAAAATTTTAAAATCGCTTACATAATTAGCCCCAACTCCGGTAATAAACATTGAAATATCAGGATTTGCTATAGATTCGTTACCGTCTGCATTTCTTAAGGAACCTGCATCATATAAGTAACCCGGTACGTAAACACTTAATGTATTTGCCGGAGTCTGAGTTCCTGATTGAAGACCCATCGATCCCAAAATATGCCCCCCTTTTAACTGTGCATTTCCCAAAAAGCAGGCGAACAGAAATGATAAGGTTGCTACTATTTTTATTGTTTGGTTTTGTGTTAATTTCGTTTTCATTGTTTTTCTCTTTAAATTATGAGGCGTTATAAGTAATCTATACAAACTCAGTTTGTAGATTGTTTAAAAAAATAAGAATTGCTTTTTTCAGGATTAATCCTGATTACTCTAAAATATTCAGAAGGAGATTTACCTGTGTGTTTTATAAAAGCCCTAAAACATGTTGTTCTGGATTTAAAACCAGAGGCCCAGGCCATTCCTTCGAGTGAAAGATCTTTCCAGTCAGAATCGTTTATTTTTTCTTTAAAATATCCGATTCGTTTTAAATTTATATAGTCCTGAAAATGCAGATTGAATTCAGAATTAATTAAACTGGAAAGATTGTTTACGGTAATTCCAGTTTCTTCTGAAATATCACGTATTACCAGATCTTTCTTTAAAAAGAGTTTTTTAGAATCAAAAATACTTTCCAGTTTGGCCAGATACAGCTGTCTTTTTTCGAATGTTAACTCTTTTACTATTGGCAATGAATTTTTAGTTTCCTGCGAAGCATAAGCTATCAGATTTTCATTGACAAAATCTAATGTTTCGTTTTCATTTGCATCATAAAAAATCTGCGGCTTAAAATAAAGCCAGCCAACCGTAAATATTAAAACAGATGAAATAAGAATGTAGCAGGATAAATCTACGTTATCGACATTATTAATTAAAAAGAAATGTACAAAAAGCGTTGAAAACAAAAACAATATTACCAGGTTATAAACCCTGATCCAGTTTAAAATCTTTATTCTCTGCGAATGATTCTCTTTAAATTTTTTAATGTCGTAATTTAAAATCATCATGGTCTGGCAAAATGCATACATAAGCCAAACACTAAGGCTTAACATCGAAAAAGGGTTTTTAATTTTTACTGAAAGATAATCTATCAAATAAACATTGGTATAATTTCCTATCCAGACCACAATTGTCAGTGAGAAATAGATGAGGAATGGCAGGAAATGAAACCAGTCGTATTTTTTGAAAGATGTATTAGGGAATAAAACGTTTCTAACATATAAAAATGCACAGGGTGCTGCTAAAAAAATAAAGGATTTTGTGATCATAAACAGATCCGGGAAATCTTTAAAAACATTTGCCGATAGGTAAAAATTATAGATACTTACTAATGCAAGGCTAAACAAAAACAGTCCTAAGAAAAAACTTTTAGAATAGTTTTTCTTCGAAAAAAGAACCATAAACGAAGTCGCAAAACCTACAATCGTAGCTATAAAAAAGAAAAGCGAAAGCACTATATCGGTCATATATTTTAAACTTTAATGAGTTTATTCCTTTTTCTTTGAGAAGTAATTTTCAAAGAAAATAAAATGTGCGTTTTATAGGCTGTACTTATCAAAATTGAAAGTACAGCCTATTCTGTTTTAAATATTAATTCTAAACTATTTTTTTACAGCACCGGGAGGAAATCCTTCTAAGATTTTTTTGATAGAACTATTTATAAATTCTTCAGGATTGTCTGGTTTACTGTCAATTTGAGCATTTCCAACTCCCTGCCAAAGTAATTTTTGTGTTTTTGTAGAAACTATATCAATAACCAGCGAACCGTCGACATAATCATAAGTATTAAATGTTGTCGTGCCGCCGCCCATCATAGCTCCGCCGCCCCAATATCCATAAGGACGGTACATTCCGCCATAACCGTAGAAATTAGAATCTGCTGTAACTTGTGTTTTATTTTTTAAGATAGAAACTGCATTTACTTTTAAATCAGGATTTGAACTTTCTTTAAATCCTTTTGCAATCATTTCTGCACGAATTGCATTTGTAACACGGTCCACATTTAATTGGTTTACCTGGCCTTCCTGTGCCTTTAAATCATAAACTGCAAAAGTTTTATATTCACTAAAATTTGCAGAGTGATCGTAATCTGTTGTAACTTTTACAGTTGGAGAACAACCGTAAATTAAACCCAAAAATAAAATTGGGATAATGCGAAAATTTTTTCTTTTAATATTCATTTTGTAGAATTTAAATTAATGATTAATTACTTAACTGGAAATTATTAATTCTGAAAATCTTGAATGAACGATTAAGGGTCTGATAAAACGTAATTTAAACACAATTGCCTACGTAACAGTATTTTAACAAACATTCAAAGATAATCATTTTATTTAATTGATATAAATTTTTTAGCAAAAAATTCTTACTTATTTACAATTGCCATATTTATCCTGCACAAATTATGTTTCTGAAGAAACAGGCAGTCTTCCTTCTTTTATGGCCTTTATCATTTTGTTGTAATCTAATTCATTTTGATCTGCATATAAAATGGAAAATGTCGAAACTGCATTGGCAAATTCATGACCATCACCAATATATCCAGATAATATTGAGGGATCTCCGGAACGTGCATGCGCTCTCGCAAGTGCCCATCCGCAGGCTTTGGCATAATCTGTAAGGTTTTCTTCTTTCATTATTTCAAGAATGGGTTTGACTTTGGCATCACGAAGCTGACGGATGTAAAAAAATCTTCCTTTATCATCATTTGTCCATCCTAAAAATATATCCGAGGCAGACTGCATTAACTTTTGTCCCATTACGATTCGCTCTCCCTCATGGTTGTATCTTCTTTTAACTTTTACATATTGTTCTAACACGCTTTGTCTTGCTTCTTTAAACTGCAAAAAAATGGGTTCGCCCGTTGCAGACATTAGTAAACTGATTCCACAAAGCGTTCCTACACTTCCTACGCCTACCACTTTTATGGCAAAGTCATGCATAGAATATCTGCTTAGCAGGACTTGTTTGTCTTCTGGTAATGATTCAATATAGCGTTTATGTACTAGTTCAGCCTTTTTTAAAATTCGTTTTTCATCATTTCCGGACGAATGAAATATCAAAGGCGGTTCGTCTTTTATTCGCGCCCGAACTCCGTCCTGATAAGTCATCTTTGCAAATTCTTTCTCATGTGCCGTATATTCAGCTGCTTTTTTTATTCGTTTTTGATGAAACTCTTTTATTTCTTCATCTTTTCCGAGTTCGATAAGTTCTGCCAGATCAATATCAGCATACCAAATTTGAAGTGCTGATAATTTGCTGTATTCCAGCATATGTCTTTTATAACTATCTGCCACATGCCAGGCAAATTCTTTATTGCTTTTATTAGAAAATTTCAGCCATCTTCCTGCAATAGCAAAACTTGCGGCTAATCGTTTTACATCCCATTCCCACGGGCCCTGAAAAGTTTCATCAAAATCATTTATATCAAAAACTAATTTACGCTCTGGTGTGGCAAAACCTCCAAAATTCATTAAATGGCAATCGCCGCAAAGCTGTAAATCAATTCCTGTATTTGGAGTTTGCGCCAAATCTGCTGCCATAATTGCCGCTGCACCACGAAAAAATGCAAATGGCGATTCCATCATTCTCCTGTATCGAATTGGCAGCAGGCTTTCTATTCTTCCAATGCTGGTTTTTATCAAAATATCGATAGGATCTTCCCTGTTTTCAGATGGAGTAAATTCCTTATGTGAAGCGTGCAGCACAATTTTTCTGATCGCTGCACCTTTCTCATAGCGTTCTGCTTTTGATGCCAGTGGATCAAATGAAATTTCTGTTTTATCTGTTGTTTTTTCGACCATAAAATAATTCTTATTTCACTTCTTCAACATCTCCCATTTTCCATGTTTTGTCAAAAAATCCCTTCTCTGGTCCATAGAAACGTGCCAGTAATTCAAATTTTCTTTTTGGATCTGTCGGAACCCAGTTTGCTTCTTTACCTGCAGGGGCTTTTGCTCCAAAATAAATATCTACAGAACCGTCACTGTTTTTTTGAAGTCCTGGCGATGTTGATGCACGGCTGAAATATTTCATGTTTTTAATAAGTGCATGCGTTTCACGATCGTAAGCTGTTACAGACCAATATAATTTTACAGGTACTTTTGGCGGTAAGTGCAGCTGATATAATTTTGATCCATCAAGTGACTGTCTTTTATCATCTTTAATTGTCATTAAATAAAATTGTCCTGTGCCGAGATGTTTTGCACTAAAATAGGCCATTGAGTAACTTATGGCTCTTTCACTAACCGGATATATATCAGGAACCGTATAATTAGACGATATTGCTTTTACAACGTCTTGAGAAGCTGGTAATGCCCAATTAGTTCCCTCATAAAAAGGCAGTTTAAAAATAGCTTCATAACCTTTATCAAGATAAATGTGTGCGTCTTTTGCCGCCGCATCCAGAATTTCTTTTTTTCTCGCATCAGCTTCAAAAGTTTTTCCTTTTTCAATACCAATCGATTTTAAAAAATCAACCATTACCAAATCTCGTGCTAACCAGGGTTCACGCTGCACAAATTGATTCAGTATTTCAAAAAAATGAAAATTATACGGAATCGTATTAGTGAAATCAACCCCAAGTAAATCAGTAAACTTAGTTGCCGGAGAATTTGCTGCCTGAGAATAGGGATAAATTTTGATACGTTTTCCGTAATCAATCGCACGTTTAACATCACCTGGGCTTCCATCAGTAAGATTCGAACGAAGAATTGCAAAACCGGTATAGGTTGATGAAGGCATTGGAATATATCCTGCCGGCACTTTATCTTTATAATCTGGAGGCAAAATCAAATACTTTCCTCCTTTTCCTTTATCTATTCCTGCCGGACCAATATCTTCAATTGCAGTCTGCCAGCCATCATCTAAACTTCCCGTTAAAGAAGAATTGCCTTCTGCAGGCGGAATTTCTAACACAACCGCCCCTTTTCTTGTATCATACAAAGGATTTATGTATACAACATCGGGATTAGGAGTTAAGGTTTGATTTTTTGAATTTATTAAACCTGACCAATAAACTATCTGATTGTAATCACCTTTTACTTTTACAAGACTTTCATACAGTAATTCTGAATTAACTGCTGGCATTCCCCAAATAACAGCTTCAACTGCACGGTTATACACAATTTGTTCTTCAATATTTGCTGGCTTAAATTGCGTTATTTGTCCGTTGTCTGCAACATCTTGTTCTTCATTTTTTGTAGTAGATTTTGCACAAGATACTAAATAGACAATTATTATTAGGGATAAAATTTTTGATTTCATACTTTATTTTTTAGTGATTAAAAAAATTAACTATGCATATTAAGACCCTGGAAAAACAAATGCAAGTATGGCTCGTAATCCCCAATCTGGTTTGGATTCAGAAGGGCCCGTAATTGGAATTAAAGGTGAAATAGCAAACTGAACCACCTGATCGCCTAATTTTGTAACGGCACCAATAGAAGGATTTAATGATATTAATGTCGTTTTTGCATTCCAATTTTGTGTTATTTCGGCATTTACACCTAAACTGGCACCGCTTTTATAGCTGTGAGAAAGAAATATCTGGGTGTAAAACTGATTAAAATCGGCACGGTCTTCATTTCCGGCAACTGACCAGATTTGATTGGCAATGAAACCTACTGAAAGTCCTTTTCCCTGATGCATTACTAATGCACTTGGGCCTACTCCAAATTTTTCTGTTCCCAATAATTCATCTGTTGCTGTTGGAATTAAAAATGCCGGACCAATACCAAAAATTAGACCTTTTGTTTTAGGGGCAAAAAAAGCCGTAACTGTTGCGTCGCTTAACCCAAATTGATGGGTATTGTTTCCTGTAATATCTCTTTGGTCTACGACTGGCAATATATAGCGGGTAATTAAATTTAGGTTTTCTGTTAATTTAAAAGGAATTACCGGCTGTATATTTATAGTATATTTTGATCCGTTAAAAGGACCAATACCATAATTTAAATTATTCTGCAAAGGCACACTAATTAAACTTGCCACGGGATTTGCCAATTTATCTGCCAATTCCTGTGCGCTAGCTCCTGCTTTGGGTACAGCTTCCTGAGCAGAAACAACAAAGAATAAAATAAAAAACAGGATGCTGAAAAATAATTTCTGACTGATATATCTGATTCGTTTCATAGCTGTATTTTAAGATTTTAATCAATCTAAAAATCCAAATGAAACAACCTTAGACAAACAAAAGCTGCTTCATTTGAGATTTTAACTAATTCAAATTATTTATCTGCCAAAACTTTTTTCCAGTCGTCTTTAATACTTACCACATGCCACTTATTTTTTGCAGCTGTACTTAATGACAAATTATCTTTTTCCTGATAACTGTATTCTCTGATGGAATCGTTATGGTTTACTAATAATTGAAATGACGGATATTTGTTTCCCTGCGAATATTTCAGCATGGCAATATCACCTGCGCCGCCTTCATTTCCGCAGGCAAAAACCGGACGCTGACCTATATGCAGTTGTATGCCTGCGGGTTTGCCTTCTTTATCATTAAAATGATCCAAAACTGGTTCTCTCTGCACTGCATTTTTAGCATCATCATATTTGTATTTAAAAGAAGTTCCCACGACCTGATCTTTTGGAATACCATAATAATCCTGAGATATTGCTCTCACAACTTCAATTGTACCACCTGTTACGATATAGGTTTTAAATCCGTTTGCTCGGAGATAATTCAGCAGCTCTAATTGCGGCTGATAACGTATTTGTTTTATAGGAACATTTTTACCGGGATAAGCTGCCGTTTTAAAAAAATCATTTACTGCTGTTTCAAATTCGTCTTCGGTCATTCCGGTATGTGTTGCAGCAACAAGTTCTATCAGAGCTTTGTCACCTCCTTTTTCAAAAAAAGCTTTGTCTTTTTCAATTACTGCTTTAAATGGTTGTTTTTGTGCGAGGGCTGGGTTAGCCTGCACCATTTTTTTTACCTGATAAAAAGCAAATAATTCCTGAACATATGGCTTTTCTGCCCATAATGTCCCGTCATTGTCAAAAGTGGCAATTCTATCTTCGATGGGAATAAAATCTGGACTACCTTCTTTTGTGACTTTTTCGACATAAGCAATTATATCTTTTTTCAAAACTCCATCATTCCAGCTTGGTAAGGGATTACTGCTGGTTGCTATAACAGTAGTGCTGTCTTTAGGATTGACTGCAGTCGTGTTTTCATTTTTTTTACAGGAAATGAGTAAAAATAAAAAGAGTGGCAATATATATATTTTTCTATACATGATATTGATTTTTAATTTATAGAGCTTGAACTAGGAGATAATTCAAGCTCTATCAAGCATTATTTTTCTACTTCTTCTTTTTTGAATCTGCTGCTTCTTCCTCTTTTAATTTAGGCATCACATTTTTTTCTATATATTTTTGTGCCTTAATATCTTTCATTGCTTCTTCCATAATAGTATATGCAGAGAAACTCGGCGGAATTGATCTTGGTGGATATTCTTTAAATGTTTCAGCAAATGCAACCACATCTTGTATTGCTCCATACATCAGTTGCACATGATTCAATTGATAATCCCAGAATGTATTTGAAGTAATATCAGCTCTTTCAAAAGGATCTTGGTACAAATTGAATATCTTTTGTAAACGCAGTTTGGTAAAGGGCTCTGCCCATACTCCCATTGTACCCCCCAAACGCTGTTCTGCAAAAACATATTTATAATCGCCTTCTCTTAAACCAACCAAAAGACCATCATCATCTGTATAAAAGAATTTATCTCTTGCGCTTTTTTGTGTTTTACCACGTAAAAAATTACTTTGGTCAAAACCGTCTAAATGTATTTTATATGTTTTCCCGTTCGCAGTATACCCTTTTAAAAGTTTATTAGTTATATCTGGTTCTCCTGCTATTGATGCAAAAGTTGGAATCCAGTCATTATGACTCATTAATTCTGTAGTTACAGTTCCTGGTTTAATAACTCCTGGCCAGCGTACGATACAAGGTACACGGAAAGCTCCTTCCCAGTTGGTGTTTTTTTCTGAACGAAATGGTGTCATTGCTCCATCAGGCCATGTGTTCATATGTGGGCCATTATCTGTAGAATACACAACAATAGTATTATCTGCGATTCCTAAATCATCCAGGGCTTTTAAAATACTTCCAATAGTTTCATCATGTTCAATCATACCATCGATATATTCACTATCCCCATGTGTATATCTCCCCCTATGTTCTGCTCTAACATGCGTACGAAGGTGCATACGTGTGGCATTGAACCAGCAGAAAAATGGCTTACCCGCTGCATTTTGTCTTTTAATAAAATCAATTGCTGCTGCCGAAGTTTCATCATCTACAGTTTCCATTCTTTTTTTAGTAAGTGCTCCGGTATCTTCTATTTTTTGTTTTCCAACTTTTCCAAAACGAGGATCAACAGTGGCATCATCTGTACTTGTCGCCGTACATTTTAATACACCTCTTGGTCCAAACTTTTTCAAGTATTCTGGATCTTTAGGATAATCCGGCAATTCTGGCTCTTCTTCTGCATTTAAATGATACAGGTTCCCGAAAAATTCATCGAAACCGTTTACAGTTGGTAAATTCTCATTACGATCTCCTACGTGGTTTTTACCAAACTGACCTGTTGCATATCCTAAGCTTTTCAAAATTCCTCCAATAGAAGGATCTAGCTGACTCATTCCCATTGGTGCTCCAGGAAACCCTACTTTTGTAAGTCCGGTTCTAAGACCATGCTGTCCTGTTAAAAAAGCTGCACGTCCTGCAGTACAACTCTGTTCTCCATAATAATGAAGAAAACGTAATCCTTCATTGGCTAAACGATCAAGATTAGGTGTTGTATACCCCATAAGTCCATCACTATAGGCACTAATATTAGTAGTTCCAATATCATCACCCCATAGTACCAAGATGTTGACTTTTTTATTCTGAGCTGTCACCTGAACAATTGTGAAGCATACTAGTGTGAAAAGCACTATAGCGTTTCTAAATTTACTTTGTTTCATAGTAATAAGATTTGTTAATAATTTTTGTTTATATAATTGTTTTCATGAAAAAAATCAAACTATAACTTTGCTAAAATGAGCAAATAGCAATCTATATTAAAAGCAATTTCTTATAACAAGTTTGCCGTTGTCGTTGGGAGAATTTGCAACAGCAATTTTTTAACGTTTTGTTAAGTATCTCAAAATTAAGTAATAAAAACACGAATTATCCTATTTTTAAGGTTTTACATTGTTGCAAGTTATAATTTGCAACATGAAAGCTATTTTATTTTGCTCCATGATGTTGCAAATTATAATTTGCAACGGGTCTAAAATTTAATCAAAACAGAATTTCAGGTGTCATTAATTTCTTTGTATGACATATTTAAGCTGCACAAATAACTGCAAGTGGTATTATCATTAATTCTTATTGTAAGAAAATTCAAATATAACATTTTTTTTGAAAGTTTTTTCTTTCATGTTAAAAATTTTATAATAAAAAAGCTATCTGCTTAGCAGATAGCTTTTTGTATATTTTAGGTAATTTTAAAGACTATTCTATTTCAGATACTCTCATAGTATTAACCATTCCTTTTTCTTTAATTGGCATTGCAGCAAGGTTAATTAAATAATCCCCTTTTGATGCATAACCTTTTTCAACTGCAATTTTATTTACATCTGTTACAGTATCATCTGTACTTACTTCGTTATCATAGAAGAATGATTTAACTCCCCATAATAAATTCAATTGTGTTAAGATTCTTCTGTTTGAAGTAAATACTAAAATATGCGCCGATGATGGTCTCCATGCAGAAATTTGGAAAGCTGTATAACCGCTGTTTGTTAATGTACAAATTGCTTTAGCTTCGATTTCATTTGCCAATAAAGCTGCCTGATGACAAACTGTTTTAGTAACAAAACGTTTTGTTTTAATTTGTGGTGTGTTTTGTGGAACCTGAATAAGTGGTGAATTCTCAACAGCCTCACAAATTTGTGTCATTCTTTGAATAACTTGTACCGGGTAATTTCCTGTTGCAGTTTCTCCAGACAACATTACAGCATCTGCACCATCCATTACTGAGTTTGCAACGTCATTTACCTCTGCTCTTGTTGGGGTTAAACTTGTAATCATTGTTTCCATCATTTGTGTTGCAACGATAACAGGAATTCTAGCCGTTTTTGCTCTGCGGATTAAGTCTTTTTGTACCAATGGCACTTCGTGAGCAGGTAGTTCAACCCCAAGGTCCCCACGGGCAACCATTAAACCATCGCAATATGCTACAATTTTATCCATGTTCTCAAGAGCTTCTGGCATTTCAATTTTAGCAACGATTGGAATTTTATATTCAGAATGCTTAGCGATTAATTCTTGTAAATCTTGTAAATCTCGAGGTGTTTTTACGAATGAAAGTGCGATCCAGTCTACTTTTTGCTCAATTGCAAAAATGGCATCAGCAATATCTTTTTCTGTTAAAGCCGGTAAAGAAATTTTCGTGTTTGGAAGATTAACCCCTTTTTTAGATTTTAATTCTCCACCCTGAATTACTTTAGCAACAACTTCTGTTTTTTTATCTGTCGAAACAATTTCAAAAATAAGTTTACCATCGTCAAGCAAAATGCGCTCTCCCGGATTAACATCATTTGGAAAATTTTGATATTTCATGAACACTCTTTGAGCAGTTCCAATAATATCTTCAGCAGTTGTAAAAGTGATAATATCACCATCGTGCACTACAGTTCCTTCTTCCATTACACCAACTCTTAGTTTTGGTCCCTGCAAATCTCCTAAGATTGCTGTAGTATAACCAAACTCTTCGTTCAGGCCTCTAATAATGTTAATTTTTTCCTTTACTCCTTCGTAGTCTGCATGCGAAAAATTGATTCTAAACACATTTACCCCTGCATCGATCATATCCTTGATAATCTCTCTCGTACCACATGCAGGACCTAGTGTAGCTACAATTTTGGTTTTCTTGTTTGTTAACATTTTTTTTAAAAAATTAGATTGTTTTTTGATTTTATTTTATTGGTATCTACAGCATAAATTGCTGCAATACTTTCTATTGAATTTAGTTGTTGCTGAATTTCTGAAAAATCGACAGCCTCCTCACTGTTATCGATTTTCAGGAAAAAATCTACTTTTTTGAATTCAGGAAGTAAATGAATTGTTGTAGAAACCTCACTTGTTTCATTAGAAAACAAATTCTGGAAATCATTTGTACTCACAGAAATGATCTCATTTTTATTCTGAATCAAATTCCACGAAACAGCTTTCTCAGAATCATAATAATAAAATCTCGAAAAATTTGCCTCACCTTCTTTAGTCTGAGCATGGATCTCGTTTTTGCTCTTACTTAAGTTAACCGGAAGGTTCTTATTGATAAAATAGGCTAATCTATAATCTTCTAATGAAGTATGAATTGCCATTAAATAATAATCAATTTCGTCAAATTCGTCTAAATCCAATCTATGAATAGCCATGTCATGAAAAATCAAGTTGTAAATATACTATTTCTAGCGTAGCATCAATAGTTATAAGCAGCTTGTTTTTGTTAATTTATAAACGAAAACGATTTAGCATTAAGAAAATTACATCAAATTTGTAATTATTTCTTATCTATTTTTTCCTGAAATGCAAAATATGCCCTTTGCGAAGCTTTCTCTTCTGCTTTCTTTTTTGAGGTTGCCCGCGCTCTTGCGATCACCTTATCGTCTATACTCAATTTGACACCAAACAAGCGTTGTCCGTCAATACCGTTATCTTCAAAAATATCATAATGAAAGACCCTCTTCTCTTTCTGACACCATTCGATAACTAAACTTTTATAACTAATTACTTTTCCTTCAAGTCTTGCAATATCGACATAAGGGGTAATTACTCTTTTTTGAATAAACCTTTCGCAATAAGAATATCCTTTATCCAAATAAATAGCGCCAATAAGCGATTCGAAAATATTACCATGTATATTTTCTCCAAAATGCTGAACAGGTACTTTACTTTCTACAAAACGTACTAAATTTAAATCTTTGCCAAGTTCATTTAAATGTTCGCGGCTTACTATTTTTGAACGCATTTTTGTTAAGTATCCTTCGTCTCCATTTGGTGCCTTATTAAACAAATGTGCGGCAATTACTGCACTTAACATCGCATCTCCTAAAAATTCTAAACGTTCATAATTTATAGCATGTCCTGCTTCATCTAATTTATTCGACGATCTATGGGTAAAAGCTTTTCTGTAAAACTCAATATTTACAGGCTGAAAACCAAGAATTTTCTGAATAGTGTCAAAAAAAATCCCGTCTTCTAGAGAACGGGATTTAGAAAATATTTTTTTGATAATATTCATATACGAAAATTAGTCAGCTAGTTTTTTAAACAATACACAAGCATTGTGCCCGCCAAAACCAAACGTGTTACTCATAGCAACATTAACTTCTCTTTTTTGAGGTTTGTTTAAAGTAAGGTTCAATGAAGGGTCAATATTCTCATCAACAACAGTATGATTAATCGTAGGAGGAACAATACTATGTTTCATTGCCAGGATAGAAGCAATTGCTTCAATAGCTCCGGCAGCACCAAGTAAATGTCCTGTCATCGATTTTGTAGAGTTGATGTTGATATTCTTAGCATGTTCGCCAAAAACTTTACTGATTGCTTTTAATTCAGCAACATCACCTAATGGAGTAGAAGTTCCGTGAGTGTTGATATGATCAACATCTTCCGGGTTCATTCCAGCATCTTTCAATGTATTTTTCATTACTGCAATAACTCCAATTCCTTCCGGATGCGGTGCTGTTAAATGGTAAGCATCAGATGACATTCCGCCTCCTCCAATTTCACAGTAAATTTTAGCACCTCTTGCTTTTGCGTGCTCATAATCTTCAAGAACTAAAGCTCCTGCTCCTTCTCCTAACACAAAACCATCTCTGGTTGCATCAAAAGGTCTTGAAGCCGTTTCCGGGCTTTCGTTTCTTGTAGATAAAGCGTGCATTGAACTAAAACCTCCCATACCGGCAATGGTAACAGCAGCTTCAGATCCGCCAGATACAATAATATCACACATTCCTAAACGAATGTAGTTGAAAGCATCAATTAATGCATTTGCAGAAGATGCACATGCAGAAACTGTAGTATAATTTGGTCCCATATACCCGTTACGCATAGAAATATGCGCCGGAGCGATATCGGCAATCATTTTTGGAATAAAAAACGGATTGAACTTTGGAGTTCCGTCACCTTTTGCATAATAAATTACTTCTTCCTGGAACGTTTCTAAACCTCCAATTCCTGCTCCCCAGATAACACCAACTCTAGTTTTGTCGACATTATCATCTGTAAGTCCAGCATCTTTAATAGCTTCATCACTGGCAGCAATTGCATATTGAGCAAATTTATCTAGTCTGCGAGATTCCTTACGATCCATGTAATCTTCAATATTGAAGTTTTTCACTTCGCAGGCAAATTTCGTTTTATGCTTCTCTGTATCATAATATGTGATAGGAGCGGCTCCGCTTACCCCATTCACAAGTGCATTCCAATATTCCTGGATATTATTCCCGATAGGAGTAAGTGCACCTAATCCTGTTACCACAACTCGCCTTAATGTCATAAATTATGTGTTTTGTGTCTTTAAACAAATAAAACCCACGCTTTCTTAACAGTTTTGTTACTTAAGAGCCATGGGTATTACAATATAAATATATCTTTTTGATTGAAAACCAATCGAAATTTAAATTTTAAAAAATAATAACACCCGACTTTTAACAAATTTCAAGTTTTAAAAAAATAAATTCCAAAATTGGAATTTGGAATTTCAAAAATTGGGATTTTTAAAAATCGGGTGTGGTATTATTATTTTTTAGCTTCCTCGATATAAGAAATAGCTTGACCTACAGTAGCAATGTTTTCTGCTTGATCGTCTGGAATTTGAATATCAAATTCTTTTTCGAATTCCATAATAAGCTCAACAGTGTCTAATGAGTCAGCTCCCAAATCATTAGTGAAGCTTGCTTCTGTTACAACTTCGTTTTCGTCAACACCTAATTTGTCTACGATAATCGCTTTTACTCTTGATGCAATGTCTGACATAATCTTTAATTTTAGAATTTAATTTGTTGGCAAAAATAAAAAACTTTATTTTAAAACAACTATTTAGTTTATAAATGTGACACTAATTTATAAAATTAATTTCAAGAAAGGTCTTTTAAAGCTATTTATTTTCGATTTTTATTCCGTTTTTTGCATTCTAAAAATAAATTCTATTATGAAAAAAATTATCGTTTTTGCCTCAGGATCAGGAACTAACGCAGAAAACATTATAAAATATTTTTCGAACATCGAAATTGCAAAGGTCGTTTCGGTTTTTACAAATAATGCTTCGGCAAAAGTTATTGAAAGAGCAAAAAATCATCAAATTCCAGTCGAAATTTTCGAAAAAAACGAACTTTTAGAAAGAAACGTATTACAAAAAATACAAAAAATCGACCCGGATTTGATAGTTCTTGCCGGTTTTTTATTGAAATTTCCTGAAAACATAATTGAGCTGTATCCAAACAAAATAATCAACATTCACCCTGCACTTTTACCTAAATATGGAGGCAAAGGAATGTACGGAATGCACATTCATAGAGCGATAGTAAATAATAAGGAAAAAGAAACCGGAATCTCTATTCATTATGTAAACGAAAACTATGATGAAGGAGCTATTATTTTTCAGGCAAATGTAGCCTTAACAGAGGAAGACACTCCTGAAACGGTTGCTGAAAAGATTCATGAGCTGGAACAAAAACACTTTCCAGAGATTATTCATAGACTATTAGATACAAATTCCAATATTTAAATTCCAAATTCCAATTTGAACAATCTAAAATCTAAAATCTGCAATCTAAAATAAATGAATCACGAAGTACATATATATACAGATGGCGCTGCAAAAGGAAACCCGGGAAATGGCGGCTATGGCGTGGTCATGGAATTAGTTGGAACTCCTCATAAAAAAGAATTTTACGAAGGTTTTCGTCTTACTACTAATAACAGAATGGAACTTCTGGCAGTAATTGTGGGTTTAGAAAAACTCAAAAAGCCAAATATGAAAGTCCTTGTGATTTCTGATTCCAAATATGTTGTGGATTCAGTTGAAAAAAAGTGGGTTTTCGGCTGGGAGAAAAAGGGATATAAGGATAAAAAAAATCCGGATTTGTGGAAACGTTTTTTAATCGTATACCGTAAACATCAGGTAGATTTTAAATGGATAAAAGGCCACAATAATCATCCGCAAAATGAACGCTGCGATCAGCTTGCCGTTATGGCTTCAATGCAGCCGAAACTTTCTGTAGATGTTTATTACGAAACGATAGGATCTCAATAAAAAAGAGGCTGTCTCAAAAGGACAGCTTCTTTTTTTTGGTAAAAACAAGATTGTCCACTAAAAACATTAATTCAGGTTTTTCGGATTCCACTTTCAAGATAATTTTTTATTTCTTGCTGATTTTAGGTAAAAACGAGCTGTTTTTATCCTG
>NZ_JAJQXA010000020.1 GCF_021245985.1 Flavobacterium soyae
AATCAGCAAGAAATAAAAAATTATCTTGAAAGTGGAATCCGAAAAACCTGAATTAATGTTTTTAGTGGACAATCTTGTTTTTACCAAAAAAAAGAAGCTGTCCTTTTGAGACAGCCTCTTTTTTTATGATTGAAGATTCAAAAAACCTCTGTCACTTTGTAACTTTGCTCCTTTGTAACTTATTACTTAATCGGTTTATCAACCACTGGTCTATTCTCTCTATTTGCTAAATCCCAAGCCAGTACAAAAGCCAGTTTTGTTCTTTTAGTTAAAGCATCGTATTCGATTTTTTGAGGTTCGTCGCCTTTACCGTGGTAATCTTCGTGAACTCCGTTGAAGAAGAAAATTGCCGGAATACCGTGTTTTGCGAAGTTATAGTGGTCAGAACGCTCGTAAAAATGATTTGGATCTGCTGGATCATTAAATTTAAAATCTAAGTCCATTTTGATGTATTTTTCATTTTGAGCCACAACCGCATTGTGTAAGTCAGATGATAATCTGTCAGCACCAATTACATACACATAATTGTTCGTATTAGCATGTTCAACATCGCGACGTCCGATCATGTCAATGTTGATATCTGAAATAGTATTAGCAATTGGAAATAAAGGATTCTCAGAATAAAAACGAGACCCGTGTAAACCATGTTCTTCACCAGTTACGTGTAAAAACAAGATAGAACGTTTTGGTCCGTGGCCTTGCTTTTTTGCTTTCGCGAAAGCTTTTGCCATTTCGATAACAGCAACAGTTCCGGAACCATCATCGTCAGCTCCGTTATACACTTCGCCGTCTTTAATTCCAACGTGATCGTAGTGAGCAGAAATTACCAAAACTTCATTTGGTTTTTCAGAACCTTCGATGTAAGCCCAGATATTTTCAGAATCAGGTAAATTTTGATTGCGTTTTGCATTTAAATATGATGCAGGAATATGCTGGTAATAATCCGATGCACCTTTTGGGAACGATACACCGTTTTTTTTGTATTGCTCAATCATATAAAGACCAGCTTTTTTCTGTCCTGCAGATCCAGTTTCACGACCCTGCATTTCATCTGAAGCAACAATATATAGCATTTTTTTTAGATCTTTTTCAGAGATAAGTTTCACGTATTTCGTTGGGTCCGAATTATCTTTAGATATAACTGACTGTGCATTTTTACATGAAAATGCTGAGGCAATTAATAATAGAATTACAATTTTTTTCATTTAATATTAGTGTAAATTGATAAATGTGTATAAAACATAAAATGTTAGTAAAAATAGAATAAAAAAGAAGTTAATAAAGAATAATATGACGCTTTTAACAAACGATACAATTCTGCTTTCTCCATAAAAACGATGGTGTGCAGGATAAAAATAATAACACATCCAAATTGTGCCTGCAACATTAACTATACTGGCAATAAAACTAATCGGGCTGTCCTCTCCAAATAATCCAACGACTCTTTCTACAATAAACATAATGAGGAAAATGAGCAGTAAAAACGAGAAATAATGCAGTGTAAAAATCCCGTGATCAAAATAATACCATTTCTTTTTGTTATGGAAAATCCATAGAAAGAAAGCGAAAAACGGCATGATTATAAACAGGATTTTGGGAATATTATGGAAAAAGGATTCAATGAATTTTGTTACAATTTCTCTTTTGGTATTATTCTCTGTAACATGAACTGATTTTTCATATAACCAGTATTCAAGCTCTGAGAGTTTTTCATCTTCCTTACCATACTTTTGAATCGAATCGATTTCTTTCATCGTTTTTAATTCAAAATGGGTTTTGTACTTACTTTTAACACCATCTTTATCCTGATTAATGAGTTTTGTAGAAATTTCTTTTTCACCTTTACTGATCTGATCGCCTACTTTACTTGGAAATATGGCAATTAAAAGAAAAGTAATAAAACTGATAAAAATATAAAGACGAACGGGCGCCAGATAAGACAATCTTTTTCCTGAAAGATATTCTTTTGTCAGTGTTGCCGGCTTAAAAAGAAGGTTGCGTATTGTTTTCCAAAAAGCATTTTCATAATGCGTTAAATCTTCAAAGAAATGAATAAACAAATGATGAAACGTTTTTCTGGAATCTGAATTTTCCTGTCCGCAGTTTGGACAAAATTTTTGTTCAACAACATACCTGCAGTTTAAACAGGTTTTGTCTTCTCTAATTTTGTTATGTGACATTGGTTATTTTTGGTTGATTTGATTTTGGTTATTGGTTTGCCCGCTGATTATACGGGTTAAACGGGTTTACAATGATTTTTGCTACGAATTACACGAATTTTCACGAATTAATTTTATTATAATCAGTGCAAACTCGTTTAATCAGTATCATCCGTGTGCCATAAAAGGTGTTATTTTTTAAGAACTTCGTTTAAAAAAAGCTGTAAATGTTCAAATGATCTTTTTGCAGCAACGGCATTGTAAGCAGCGCCTTTTGAATTGTCATTTCCGGCTTCAGGATTTGTAAAAGAGTGTACAGAATTTGCATAATAAATCATTTGCCAGTCGGCTTTTGCATCACGCATTTCCTGTTGAAAAGAGGCAATTTCTTCTTTTGGAACAAAAGGATCATCAGCTCCGTGACAAATTAAAACTTTAACTGAAGTTGGTTCGGTTTTTCTGGCTGCATCTTTACCTAAACCGCCATGAAATGAAGCAATTCCTTTTACGTTAAGATGTCCGCGAACCGCTTCAAGAACTCCGGTTCCTCCAAAACAATATCCAATAGCTGCAATATTATCAGCATTTGCCCCCGATTTTACTAATTCCTGCAAAGCTGCATTGATTCGTTTTTGATAAGCTTCGTAATTTGTTTTATAAAAACCGGCTTGTTTTCCCGCTTCAGATGTATTTTTAGGATAATTTCCTTCTCCATAAATATCAGCGATAAAAACATGGTAACCTAGTTTTGATAACTCTTCAGCAATTCCTTTTGAAGCATTATCGATTCCTAACCAGGCTGGTAACAGCAAGATTCCGGGATTGTTAGCGCTCTTTTTAGCAGATTTTATAAATAAACCATTCAATGTCTGGCTTCCTTCAGCATATTTTACGGGTTTTAATTGTGCATTCATAGTAGTTGAAAACAATATTGCGGCAAAAATAAGGGTGGCTAAATTTTTCATTTTTTTTACAATTTTTAACAAATATCAGAAATATTATGTTACAAAAAAACCTCGCAAGCTATTTCACGAGGTTTATTTAACACATTTTATCAACCAAAATTATTTTCCGGGATGATAGGTTCGTTCGGCATTTTTAAGAACGTCTTCTTTATAAAACAAAACATCTTTAAATTGCCCGTTTCTATACATTTCTGCCTGATCTGTAAAATGCTTTGAATTGGCATCGCCGCTGTTTCCGCCGGCAAGTAATGATTTTGCTTTTATTTTTGGTCCAAATTCAACAGCGCACACAAAACTGTTTCCATTGTAGCCGTATCGTTTTTTAGAATTATTTTGATAATTAGCTTTAAAAGAAGGTAAACTTCCCCAGGAACCGGGACCATAACCAATTGGTAAACTTGGTTTAGTATCATCATATTTTAAATCAATTTCGCCGCTTGAACGCTGAAAACGATTGACTTCGCCCCAGGCGGTTTTCCAAGTTCTCCATTTTGAGTTAAGTTCTTTTATAACTGTTTGCAGCTGCGGAATCATTTGCGATGCAACAGCATTTTTTGCAAAGTTTTTAGTGTTTTCAACCTGATCTAATTCTCCTTCATCAATATAAGCTTTCTGAATAATTGGGTCTAATTTATATGCCCATTCAACGGCTAAAGTTGTAGCAGCAGAATTTTCTTTGGCATAATAATCCCAGTTTTTCAGAATCGAAATAGGTTCTGCTAATTCCGAATATTCAACAGATTCCGGTTTTATATTTTTTTCGAATGCATCAATTAAGCTCGGAATTAATATTTCAAAAATGGACAATTTAGTATCATAACCATTGGCGATAACTTTGTCTAAAGTATATTTTTCGTTGTTACTGAAAATTCTAACAGCATTTACACCTCTAAAATTTTCACCGTCCGGTGCCATATATGGAATATAATTTTCTTTTTTCGGACTATTATTTCCTGCGACAGAAAATGGAGTAGAGTTACAGTTTTGAAGCCAGCCATTTACTGGATTATACAAATGAACTGTTTCATTAACATCATGCAATCCTTTCCATTGTGTTTCAGAAATTGAGCCGTCAATAACTTTTGCCCAATTTAAATTTTTATCCCGAATTGGAATAAAATTGCCGTGCCAATACGCAATATTTCCTTTGCTGTCAGCATAAACCGTATTATTAGAAGTATTGGCTTTTAAATCCATTGCTTTTTTGTAATCATCAAAATTAGTCGCTTTTGTTCTAACCCAGCTCTGAATCAAACTTGTCATCGAGCGATTATTCGATTTTAAACTAATCCATTTTCCATCACGTTTGGCCATAATTGGACCGTTATTCGTAGCGTAGGTTTTGAATTTCTTTGGAACTAGTTTTCCTTTTTCCAGATATTTTATCGTGATTTCTTTTTCAATAACGGGTAAAAGTTTAGAATCAAATTCGTAGAAAAATTTTCCATTTTTATTGGTGATTTTTTCGGCGTACATATCGGCAACATCAACATTTGAAGAAGTATGCATCCAGCCGCAATTTTTATTAAAACCCTGATAAATAAAAAACTGCCCCCAGGTTACGGCGCCATAAACATTTAAACCTTCTTCGCTTGAAATTTGTACTTCGGGCCTGAAATAAAATGTTGTATGCGGATTAATGTATAAAATCGAATTCCCACTTTCAGTTTTTGATGGAGCAAAGGCAAAACCATTTGAGCCTGTCTGCACATATTTTTCCCTTTCTACATACGCCACTTTATCAGTATTTCCAGAGTAAAAAGCTTTTAATTCTCCAGTTGAAAGATCTGCGGTACTAATGGCGCCAATACTTCCGTCAGTCCAAAGCAATGGAAACCACGGTTCAAAATGTGTTAAAAGTGCAGGTTTTACTTCGGGATGTTTGTAGAGATAAAAATTGATGGCATCGGCATAACTGTTCAAAAGTTTTTTAAGCCAGTCAGGTGCTTTTTTATAATCTGCTTTTGTTTCATCAACATCAATTAAAAGTTTAATTTCTAAATCATTGTATAAAACCGATTCGCCTTTAATTTCAGCAAGTCGACCTAATTTTTCTATATAATTCATTTCGATTCTTTTAAAATCGTCTTCGCATTGCGCATATAATAAACCAAAAACAGCATCGGCATCGGTTTTTCCGTAAACGTGCGGAATTCCCCAATTATCACGGATTATAGTAACTTTTTCAGCCAGTTTTTCTAATCGGCTAATTTCTTTTGTGCTGATTTTTTGTGCCGAAAGTTGAAAACTGAAACAGATAAAAAAAGTTATTTTTAAGATTTTAGAATACTGAAACATGTTTATTTGATATTAAATTTTTGCCCGGCCGTATAAATGCTCATTTCTAATTTTTCAATCGAAATGAGATTGTCTTTTTTAGCTTTTACAATACCTTTTGGATTTTTGAAAACAATCACTTCACTTTCTCCTGCAACTTCTACTTTGTTATTTCTAACAATAATAGCGGTTGCTTCGTCAATTCCAATTCCGGTTAAATCAGGAAATTCAATCAATGCAGAAAGCAAACGATTGTAACGGTTTCTCTTTAAAAAATGCTGATCGATAACAACCGTTTTTAATAAGCCCAAACCTTCATCAGTTTCGAGATTATCGTATTTAATAACAGAAAAAGTTCCTGTATACTCTTTTTGTAATTTTTGGTTTCCGGTAATCATTTTTTCAGACATTACGGCTGCTCCGGCGCTTGTTCCAGAAATTGTACTTCCGTTTTCGTACGCTTTTAAGATTGCCGTTTTTATGGGAGTATTATGAACAACTTTCATAAAACGGGTTTGATCGCCGCCGCTTATAAAAATCAATTTTGCTTTTTGAACTGAATCTGTCAGGGTTTTGTTTTGTGCTGTTTCTTTGTTGAAATTCAGCATCACAATTGGGTTTGATGTCAGTTTTACCATTTGTGTTTTAAAAAATATAAACGAACTGTCCGGTTCTTCGCTAGACATTGGTAAAACCACGATATAATCTTTTTTGCCCAATTCTGCTGCATCTAAAACCTGTTTCATTAAATCATCAGAACGATCGCCGCCGCCAATAATAAATAATTTTCCCTTTGGATTTTGCGCCTGAACAAAACAGCTTGTTAATAGCAAAGACAGAATTGTAAACGATTTGATAAGAAGCTTATTTTTCATGGTTTATCTTGGTTTAGTTTGGCTGATTTTCAATGAATTTTAAAAGAGAATTGTTGACAATAAATAAAACATCCTGTATTTTATCTAAATCTACTTTTGAAGCTATGTCTCGCGGCGTATGATAGTCATCGTGAAAGCCGCTGAAAAATGTCATAATCGGAATTCCTTTTGCGGTAAACGAAGCATAATCGCTTCCGGAATGTCCGTTAGTTTCCCATAAATCTAAAGTAAACGGATTTTGAAGTTTAGCGTTGCTTTCGCTGGCAATTTTCTTTAAGTATTCTGTTTCTTTTTGGGTTCCGATGCTAAGAATTCGATGGGTTTTATCTTCAGACGCACTTCTCGAAATCATATCCATATTGATACAGAGAAGTATTTTTTGATTTTTTAAATTCTGAGCAAAATATTCACTTCCTAGAAGTCCCATTTCTTCGGCAGTCCAGGATGCGAAGAGAATATTATATTTAGGCTGTATTTTAGATTCTGACCAGTTTTTTGCCAAAGCCAGCATTCCAGATGTTCCAGAAGCATTATCATCTGCACCATTATAAATAGAATCATTTTTAATTCCTAAATGATCGTAATGCGCACCAACGATAATTGTTTTTGTTGTGTCTTTTCCGGGAATAAACCCTAAAACATTTTGAACTGGAAATGTTTCAGATTGTAATTCTATCGAAAAATTGATTTTTACATTTTTTAATAGAGTAGAAGTGAACTCTTTTTTTGTTGAAATAGAAGTTCCTGAAAAAAGACTTTCTGCAGTTACTTTACTAATTCTAAAAACGGGAATTGCTTCTGATTTTGAGTTTTCTAAAGAATGAAAAACTTCGTTTTCTTTAGCGGTTTCAGGTTTAAAATTTTCTTTCGTATCAATAATAATCAATGCAATCGCACCGTTACTAATGGCAGTTTTTAGTTTGGTTTCCTCTAAATCATTTTCTTCGGGAAATATGTTTTTGAATTTTTTATATGCTGGAGAAGTGCTGTCGTTATCGTTTGGAAATCCGCTAAAAATAACAACGATTTTGTTTTTTACATTAAGGTTTTTGTAATCGTCGTAGTTTTCTTTTGATATATTTAAACCATAACCGGCAAAAACTACTTCGGCTTCTTTTTTCTGAATGGATTGCGAAATTGGAGTAACTTCAAAATCTTTTTCAGAAGATAGAGAAATGGTTTCTGCATTTCCCTTTTTGATTTCTAAAGTGGCTTTTTTTACGGAATGTTCCTGAATTTTAAATTCCTGAAAAAAGGATTTTCCGTTTTTATTATAGGGTTTCAGTTTATAAGAGTACATCGCAGATGCTATATAAGTGGCGGCTATATAACCGCCTTTTTGATTGGCTTTTCGGCCTTCCATATAATCAGAAGCTAAAACAGATAATGCTTCTGCAAAATCACTTTTTACAGGATTTGAAACCGTCGTTTGCGAAACAAGTATTGATTTACAAAAGAATAATGCAAAAAAGATTAGTATTCGTAAACGCATATTTCACCAGATAAATTAATTATAAAATGATATTTCTTTTAAAAGCACAGCCCAATTCAATAATAGAATCGGTTTTGGCGATTCCGGGAATATTGTCGATTTTCTCGTAAAGAATTCTTCGCATGTGTTCATGATTCTTTGCCACAATTTTGATGTAAAGCGTAAATGAACCCGTTACATAATAACATTCAGTAATTTCGGGAATATTTTTTAATTCTTCGATAATTCTGTCAGAATCAGAATCTTTGTTTAAAGTAATTCCGGTAAAAGATGCCCAGTCGAACCCAATTTTTTTCTCCTGAATAATAGGTTTTATACCGCCAATTATTCCTTGTTCTATTAATCGGTTAATGCGCTGGTGTACCATTGTATTTGATATTTTCAAATTGGCAGCAATGGCAGAAAAAGCCATTCTTCCGTCTTTTTCTAATTCTTTAATTATATTGATATCAAATTCGTCTAAATTATCCATTTCGTAATGTTAATTTTGTTTTTTCAAATTTTGTTTTTGAAAATAAATATGTTTTTTCAGATGTCCCGATGGGACATTTTAACGTGATTAAATTATTTTTTTTCTACCGATCTGTAACTCCTATGGAGTTAAGCTGCTAAACGTTTCATTTTTTTAATCTTTATTTGAAATAAATTCTTGTTTTACTGTATAGTCCTTATGGGACATTTTAACGTTGTCTTATTCTTTGATTTCTACCGATATCTAACTTCTAACGGAGTTGTGCTGCTAAACGTTTATTTTCAAAATATTTTGTTTGAAATAAATTCGTGTTTTACTGTATAGTCCCTACGGGACATTTTATCGTTGTCTTATTCTTTTCCCTACCGATATTTAACTCCTAACGGAGTTGCGCTGCTATTGATTTTATTTTCCATAATTCATTATGAATTATTGATGATATTACCCTTTTTTAAACATTTATCCATCATTTCAAAGGTATCTCGTAGAGATAAAATATCGGTAGCATTAAATATATCGTCCCCAGCAATTAGTCCCGTAGGGACTACACTATATAACCATAAAAGTAGCCATTTTTTTTAATAAAAGATTATAAAGTCAAAATTTCTAAAAATTAAATTTGATTCTATATTGTTTTAAAAACACCTATTTTGACTTTGTAATCGTTAATATGAAGTCAAAATATACTTTTTAAGCTTGTGGATTTAGAAAATTTATTACTTTTGCTTTTTTAAAGTTAAATATCATGACACATACAGAAAACGCACTTTCGTCAAAATCAGAAATTTTGATTGAAAAAGAGAATAAATACGGAGCTCATAATTATCATCCGCTTCCTGTGGTTTTAGAAAGAGGAGAAGGAGTTTATGTATGGGATGTTGACGGGAAAAAATACTACGATTTTTTATCGGCTTATTCTGCAGTAAATCAAGGACACTGTCATCCTAAAATTGTAAAAGCAATGGTAGATCAGGCGCAGACACTAACGCTGACTTCTCGTGCTTTTTACAATGATAAATTAGGAAATTACGAAGAATACGTAACGAAATATTTTGGCTTTGATAAAGTACTGCCAATGAATACTGGTGCCGAAGCGGTTGAAACTGCTTTGAAAGTTTGTAGAAAATGGGCATATGAAGTAAAAGGAATTCCTGAAAATCAGGCGCAGGTAATTGTTTGTGAAAACAATTTTCACGGAAGAACCACTACAATTATTTCATTTTCAAATGATGAAACGGCTCGTAAAAACTTTGGACCATTTACAGATGGATTTATAAAAATTGAATACGATAATCTTGAAGCTCTTGAAAAAGCTTTAGAATCATCAAAAAACATAGCGGGATTTTTGGTTGAACCAATTCAGGGCGAAGCTGGAGTTTATGTTCCGTCAGAAGGATATTTGGCAAAAGCAAAAGCATTGTGTGAGAAACATAATGTTTTATTTATTGCAGATGAAGTTCAAACCGGAATTGCACGTACTGGAAAATTATTAGCGGTTCACCACGAAAATGTGCAGCCTGATATTTTGATTTTAGGAAAAGCAATTTCTGGCGGTGTTTATCCTGTTTCGGCAGTTTTGTGTAACAACGAAATTATGAATGTTATTAAACCGGGTCAGCACGGATCTACTTTTGGAGGAAATCCTGTTGCGGCGGCGGTTGCCATTGCGGCTCTTGAAGTTGTTAAAGAAGAAAAACTGGCTGAAAATGCAGAACGTTTAGGAGTTATTTTAAGAAAAGGTTTAAACGAAATTGCTGAAAGAAATAACTTAATTACGCTTGTTCGCGGTAAAGGTCTTTTGAATGCCATTGTAATTAACAGCGGTGAAGATTCTGATTTAGCATGGGAAATCTGCCTTAAATTTAGAGACAACGGATTATTGGCAAAACCTACACACGGAAACAAAATTAGATTTGCTCCGCCATTAGTAATGACTGAAGATCAAATTAAAGAATGTCTTGAAATTATTGAGAAATCTTTAAATGAATTTAAATCGTAAAAGACTTTCGTAAAAATTAAAATATATAAAACAGCTGCAAGATTTTGCAGCTGTTTTTATTTTTTAATAAAAACTGTAACTTTTATTTAATATAACAGAATTTAAATAAAAGTTAATTTTTTATTATTTGAAAAAGCTTATATAGTCCATGTTTTCAATAAAGTTATTTTCTAAATGTTTTTTTAACTTAATAAATGTAATAAATAAGTATTGTATTACAATTTTAATTTCGTTTATTTGCATTTTTTTAACAAATGTTTATAAAATAAATTATATGAAGCATCTTTTTACGTTTGTTCTATTTGCAGTTTACGCTTTATCTAATGCGCAACAAAAAATTACATTCACATATGATACAGCTGGAAATCAGTTAAGCCGGGTTTTATGCCTTAGTGGTTGCACCTCAAAGCCAGCCAGAGATATTAAAGAAATCGAAGCAGTTGTAGAGGAAGATCTGCAAAAATTCTTTCCAGAAGATTTAATTTCTTATTATCCCAATCCTGTGAAAGAAGAATTATATCTTAAATGGGAATTAATAAACGATAATAAAGTCTCTTCAGTAATAATATATGGATTGAATGGTCAGACATTAAAATCATACTCTAAAATAGAAAGTGTTAATTCTTTGAATATTTCTTTTCAAGGATATTCAATAGGTGTCTATATAATTGTTTTAAACTACAAAAATGGAGACCAAAAATCAATCAAAATAATTAAACAATAAAGTTATTATGAAACAATTCTACTTATTCATTTTACTTATTTTCACTTCTTTAGGTTTTTCTCAAAATTTTACAGATACAAAAGGTGAATTGCAAATTTCCGCTTCTGGCACTGCAACTTATACTTTACCAATTGCAGTTTCACCTAGTATAAAAGGGGTTGCTCCTACAATAAATCTTAATTATAGCAGTGGCGTAAGGGGTGGTATTGCTGGACAAGGCTGGAGTATTAATAGTATTTCAACAATCAGCAGGATAGCTACCCGTCGTGATATTGATGGCTATGTTGATGGTGTCGATTTTGACGCTGATGATAAATTAGCTCTGGATGGACAAAGACTATTACTGAAAACAGGAATGTATTGGGCTGCAAATTCTACTTACGAAACGGAATATAAAAGCAATACCAGAATCGAATTAAAAATTGAAGGTACTACAACTTATTTTATTGTAACAGCCCCTGATGGTTCAAGAAGCTGGTATGGTTCTAAAGGATCAGGAAGTTTACAGAATTCAGTTTCTGTGAATTCATGGTATATAGTTCACTTTGAAGATGTATACGGTAATTTTATTGATTACAATTACAAAACGGTTACTTATAATAGTACAAATCAGTTATATATTGATAATATTGCTTTTAGTGGAAATGCAGTGGCAGGAATTGCAGCTCAAAATAAAATTACTTTTACTTATAGAGATGCAAGACGTGTTGAAAGAGATTATTTAAAAGGTGTAGCGATATATGCAACTAAAATACTAGAAAATATTCAGGTAATTGCTAATAATACATATTTTAGGACATATACACTATCTCACACTTTTGATACTGTTTTAGGTTACGAGAGATTAACTAGTATACAGGAACTTAACGGTTTTAATGAACAATCAAATCCTGTAGTTTTTGAATATAATACTAGCCCGTCTACACCACAAAGAACAGAAAAAGAATATGTTAATAACCTTGATTTTAACGGAGTTGATCTGGCAGGAGATTTTGATGGGGATGGGCGATTAGATTTTACAGCGGTTGGAAATTTATACAATAATTTGTTTAAAAACGATAGTGGGCAAAATCCGATAAATATATCAGGACTCTCATCATTGTATAAATCCACTATAACTACTCTCAAAAATAGTAAAATCAATCAGTTTAATTCTATTTTAAATCTGCAAAATGATGAATTAAATAGTCTTACGTTTGGAGTTTTTAGCTTGAACAATAATGCTTTATTATTGGATTATACTAAAACTATTGATATACCAAATTCTGGAGAATGTAATTCTAATTGTGTTCCTAATAGATGTACTGACGATGGATTTGTAAAAAAACACAATGAATACATTGAAGGAGATTTTAATGGTGATGGTATTTCTGAATTATTGATTTTAGGGTATTCAGAATATAGAAATTATAATTCTGAAGATCCAACAAAAAGAGATTGTGTATTTGAGGAAACTGTAGGTTCTACACCGAATATCTGTCGTTTGTTAGATCTTAATCCTTCTAGTTCTATTACTTTAGGGACGATTGGTTATGCAAACATTGGAACTACTCTTGCTAGTAATTTAAAAGGGGATAAAAGAATGGTTGCTGATTGGAATGGAGATGGGAAATCAGATATTTTAGTAATTAGTGGAAATAAGACCTATAAAATAGTAGGCTTTAAACAGCTTGTTGCTGCTCCATGGGTACAATTAGAAATTATTGGCTCAGGAACATTAGATCAATATTCAAACACAAAGCAATTGCTTTTAGGAGATTTTAATGGGGATGGAAAAACTGATATTATGATTCCAACCAGCGAAGGAGCGGCGAATGCAGTTCAATGGAACATTTACTACAGTAATCCTAATCCTGCCGGAGGAGAATTTTTCGTAAAAGAATTTCTTGATATTGTAGAATACTGGCCTGATACGGGCAGTACTTATAATACCCAGAGACATTTCAGCAGTTATTTTGCGATGGACATAAATAAGGATGGTAAATCTGATTTAGTACGTGTCTGGAGAAAATATTATAAAGATGACTGGAGTATAAATAATCATGATACTCAGTGGCAGGTAACAGGTTTTTCAAATAATATTGGTAAAGTTGGCGGATCGGGCTTTGCTTTAGCCTATGACTCTACTGTTTTTACTTCAAACTCACCTGATATTCCAATTCCTCTTACTTCTAATTATAGGTACGATGGAGGTAATACCGATTTGGTTTTAGTGCGCGGCCATTATACTAAAATTGAATATTATCAATTTAACAAAAATGTCGATACCGAAAACAGGTTAAAATCTGTAACGGAATCAAACGGTAATATTAAGCAGACTATTGATTACCTGCCAATGGAGGCAGTTGGTGGAGGTTTAGGAAGTGCTTCTACAGATTTTTATTCTTCTGCAGATGCTGTGACTTATCCTAATATAGAAGTTATAAGAAACACTGAAAGTTATTTAGTCTCTAAATTAACAGCAACCATAAATGGGGTTTCTAAATATCAGGATTTTAGGTATAGAGGATATGTTTCAAACTATAATTATGGAACTGTAGGTTTTACAAGAACCACTCGAAGCAGCTGGTATTTATCTGCTCCAGATACTAAACTTTGGACGACACAGTATAATGATACTGCATTAAGAGGCGCGAATACTATCACCTGGACAAGTACCAATCCTTTAACGGTTTTTGATGCTGTACCTACGGGATTAGTGTCAACTAAAACCAATGTTTTTTCAACGTACACCAATCCAGCATCAAAAGTTTATAATGTATTGTTAGATTCACAGACAACCGTTGATGCTTTGTCGGGTATAAAATCTGAAAACACCTATACTTATGATGGTACCGTAACTTCAGCCAGTTATTACGGTCTGGAAACAAAAAGTGTTTCTAAACAATACAATGTATCAACACTTCAGGGATCAGTCACAACAGATTCGCAATATGATAATAATCCCACAGGCGCGGGCAGTGCATATTATATCGGAAGACCTAAAAAAGTAAATACATTAGCTAATAATGCGGTTTCAGGGGACACACGTACCTCTGAGGAAGCTTATACGTATAGCGGATTTAATTTAACCAAAACCGAAAAGAAAGGCCATAATACCTACGCTTTAGTAGAAGATATGACTTATGACGGACTTGGCAACCTGCTGACCAAAACAGTTTCAGCTCCAGGAGCCCCTGCACCGGTTCCGGCAGCAAGAACTATTACCGATGAATACGATGCTGGAAAACGTTTTGTAGTTAAAAAAACGGACCATCAGGGATTCATTACCAACTATGTTTATAACAATCTGGGGCAGGTAACAAAGTCAACAGATTATATGGGAGTTGTCAGCGATTTTATTTATGATAACTGGGGAAAATTAACCAACACTACAATTACTGGTTCTTCTACTACGCCTATTTCTACAACAATTGTATACGCAAAATTAGGAACAGGAGGGTATACAACAACAACTACGAATAACCTGGATGCCAAAACAGTAGTTGAATATGATGTTATAGGACGAGCAGTTAAGAATTCTGCAAAAGGATTTGCTGCCAATACCATGGTGACCAAGCAGGTTGTATATGATGGTTTAGGAAGGAAACAAAAAGAAAGCGAGCCGTATTTCTCAACACCAAGTTTGTGGACCAGTTATGAGTATGATTACCTGATGAGGCCGACAAAAATTACAGCTCCAACCGGAAAAATACAAACTTTATCTTATTCCGTTTTAACCACCACCAGTACAGATGATGGTAAAGTTACCACAGCAACTGTAGATGCTTTGGGTAATAAAGTCCAGACTACAGATCCGGGAGGGACGATTAATTTTACTTATTTTGCAAATGGCCAGTTAAAAGAATCCGATTATCAGGGGAACAAAGTAAAAATAGATATTGACGGATGGGGCAATAAGATCAGAATGGAAGACCCTAGTGCCGGAGTTTATACGTACAGCTACGATGCTTTTGGCCAGCTGAAAACGGAAACAACTCCAAACGGAACCACTTCGTTGGTATATGATGCGGCAGGTAAAACCACTGAAAAAACAATTGCAGGAACACTTACTAACAGTAAAACTACCTACGCCTACAATACTTTGAACCAAATAACAAGCAGTACTTATGTAGACAATATTGAAACAAAAACAACTACAAATGTTTATGAGTATGATACACTTAAGAGATTGTATAAAACTACCGAAACAACCCCTTATGCTGTTTTTGTTAAACAATTAGCTTATGATAGTCTAGGAAGAGTAGAGAAAGAAACTTCTACAGCGACTGCTTCAGGTAAAACAAGTTCTAAAACCGTAAAAAACACTTATCAAAATGGTTTCCCATGGCAGATTTTGGATGACGCTACCCAGCAGGTTTTATGGCAGACTAACAGTTTAAATGAGAGGGGCCAGCTCTTGACAGCAGCTTTTGGCAACGGTATAGGGATAACCAATACATACGATCAATATGGTTATGTTAAGCAGATTAAACATGATAAAACAAGTCCGACGGCTGTCAATATCATGACCCTGAATACTGATTTTGAAATAAAGAGAGGAAACCTGAACAGCCGTACCAACAGCTTATTCAGTCGAAATGAAACCTATAAATATGATGGTTTAGACCGTTTAACAGAATATACAAACGGACTGGGTATTCAGGAAACACAGGTTTATGACGATAAAGGAAGGATTACCCAAAACAGTGTCGGGACTTATGAGTATGATACGGCTAAAACCTATCAGAATAAAGCTATAACCCCAACTCAGGAAGCTGTAGGATATTATGGGAACAGAGAAGGAATCTTTAATGACAGTATGGAAGACCGCACAGGATGGGGAACAGAAAGATCGCCTGCGACTGTGTTTTACAGTTATGATAATGTTACGGCAGCCCATACAGGTAAAAATTCTTTAAAACTAGCAAATGCCCTTACATCAGAGCAGTATGTGTATTCTGATAAATGGGCAGATATCAATAATACTGCGACAACAGATTATACTTATTCTGCATGGGTATACAGCAGCAGCCCACAGGCAGAACTTGTTCTTGTAATGAAAGATGCACAAGGGGTCTTGAGCTATAATACTGTAGTATCAAATGTAACAGGAAGCTGGACACAGGTTACTAAAACATTTTCAGTTCCGGCTAACATTAAAAAAATCCGTCTGCGTTTAGATAACAACGGACAGGGAAATATCTGGTTTGATGATGTGCAGATACGTAAAACAAGTGATGCTGCTACAGCAGTAAGAGCCTTGAATATAACCTACAATACCTTTAAAAGTCCGGTACAGATTGAAGAAACCGGAGTAGATAAAATAAGTTTTACTTATAATGACGGTAATGACAGAAGCTCAATGTTTTATGGAGGCCAGCAAAGCGATAAACTCTTAAGGACCTTCCGTAAGCATTATTCAGCAGACGGCACCATGGAGGTGAAACACAATATTGTTACCGGTACTGTTGAGTTTGTGATTTACATAGGCGGTGATGGATACAGTGCTCCAGTAGTGTTAAAAAGTGACGGAACCACACAGAATTATTTATATTTACACAGGGATTATCAGGGAACAATCACAGCTGTTTCAGACCAGTCTGGAGCAGTTGTAGAAAAGAGGTTATTTGATGCCTGGGGTAATATTGTAAAAGTTCAGGACGGAGCAGGTAATATTTTATCTGGTTTAACCGTTTTAGACAGAGGATATACAGGCCATGAACATCTGCAGAGTATTGGGCTTATACATATGAACGGCCGTTTATATGACCCAAAACTACATAGGTTCTTGCAGCCGGATAATTATATACAAGAGCCTTATAATACACAGAATTACAATAAATATGGTTATGTATTAAATAATCCGTTAAAGTATACAGATCCAAGCGGGGAATATGCGGAAATTGGATTTTTAGCAGTAGTTGGTATTGGGGCAGCTATTGCAGCGTTAACATACACTATAACAGCATTAGTAGCTGATGTCCCTTTTAGTATTGGCGGTTTAGTGAAAGCAACTTTTATTGGAGCTGCGACATCTGCTGTAACGTTTGGTATTGGAAGTGCAGCAGGAAGTTTGTTTAGTAATTTCTACTCGCAAGCTGCCTTTCAGGCAGCGGCACATGGAACTTTTCAAGGTGGTATGACTGCTATTTCAGGAGGTAAATTCTGGAGCGGTTTTGCAGCAGGAGCTTTAAGTAGTATCGCGTCAAGTGCATGGGGTGGAGGAATGAGCTCAGAAACGGTAGATAATGTTACAACTGAAACAATGCATCAAGGAATCAGCGGGGCGACGGGTCTGAATAATGGGTTTGGTACAATTGCCTTTGGTACCGTTTCAGGGGGTGCTGGGGCAGCCCTTACAGGCGGTAATTTTTGGCAGGGCGCAGTTACAGGATTATTTGTAAGTGTATTAAATCATTCTTTTCATGAAAGTGGAGACCCAAATGGTACAGGCTTAAGTACGAGAAGATATCATAAAGATGAAAATGGTAATATAGACAGCGAAAGTTTAAATTATTTTCCGAGAGGAGATACATCATTATTTAGTAGAGCAGAATCGGAACCGTTGCGTCTAGGAGAATTAACAGTATATGGACATGCTAACCATCAGGGACTTTTTGATATTTTTAATTACAATCAAAATATGGGAGTTTCTAATGTTTTGAAATCTGATAGTGCTATGTGGCGAGATTTTGTAAGTGGAAAAACAAATAGTTTAACCATGGTTTTAAAGGCATGTTATTCGGGTAGTTTAGAGTTTCAAAATAATATATCACGAGTATTAACAAAACAAAACTCAGGATTAACCATTTATAGTGCTTCTCACAATTGGGGATCAGATGGTAGGGTATTTTATACGAAAGCAAATAAAGTAAGACATGATGGTGCTGGTTTTAATAAATATCAAGATGGTAGATATCTTAATCAAGTTAAAAAGAAATAGTTCAAAGTATAACTAAAGTAAATTCTACATGAAAAATTTGAAATTATTAATAATCATTTGTTGTTTATCACTAATTATATGTTGTCAAGAAAAAGAAAAAGATAAAGATAAAGATATTAGAATTATTGATTCTAATAAAGAAAACTTTAAAAAATCAAAATATTTTAAAGAAGACAGAATTAAAGACAATAAATATAATGTTAAATATTATGGAAATGATCGTTCGTTTGGAGAGCTAGAGCTTTATTATTCTTATAATAATTCAAGAGTTGAAGAACTTTTACCATATTCTTTAATAATTGTAGAAAAATATAAGAAGTATAAACATTGTACAACTGTATTCAATAATTTAATAGAATTTTATACGGGAAAAGATTTTCAGTATGATGGTACAGAAACTAGTTTAGTATTATATCTAAAGAATCTTGAAAAATTAAATCAAGATCAAAAAAACTATTTGTTGTATTTTTTAAAATTGGGAGGTGGCAATAATGATTTTGGTAGTATCAATTATTTGAGATTATTAAATAGAGAAGGAATCGGTATGGAAAAAAACTTAAAGAAAGCAGATAGTTTAAATGGAGTTTTAAATAAATTTCCACGTTCTGTAAAAAAGTTTTGATAAAATAAAGCCCTCATAGTTTATTATACATTCTAATGAAAAGAAGTATAAATATGTCTCTGATTTTGCACATTTTTTTATAGTATTTTTTTTACAACAACTAAAAAACCATTCGTGAGGACGAATGGTTTTTTTAGGCTTAACAAAAAATCGTCACTTTATATTCCATATCCCGGATTTTGTGTGATCTTTTTATTAGCATCCGTTTCTTTTAATGGAATTGGGAAAACTAATGGATTTGCGTCATAAGCTAGTAATCTTGGCTGACCTTTAGCATCTCTAGTTAAAATAGATTGTTTTGTTCTTTTAATATCATGAATTAAAAAACCTTCCATTCCTAGTTCTAATTCTCTTTCTAATAAAATATCATCAATTGTTACCGAAGTTAAAGCATCTGCATGTACTCTGCCACGAATAATATTGATATCATCAAGTGGTGTATTCCCAATAGCAGTTCCTTCTTCAAAATTCCCTTCAGCTCTAATTAAATACATTTCTGCCAGACGTATAATTCCAACATCAGCAAACTGATCTGTATATTTAGAAGTTAAAATTCTGCCATTGTCTTCATTCTCGTAAATAAAATCAGCTCTGTCATCAGGATCACTGAATTTTTCCAGATAAGCATCTCTTATGGTAAAATCTCCACCGCGTCCTCCATTACCTTCAGAAGCATAAAAAGTTACAACATCATTTACACCAGTTTGTTTTGTGATTTGAATTGCAAATACATCTTCAATTTGATCTGTATCATGATTAAAAGCGGCTGCATAGTTTTGAGATAATGCATGTCCGCTGTTTTCAATAACATCATCTGCTGCATCTCTGGCTAAATTGTATCTGCCTTGTTGTAAATACACTCTTGCTAATAAAGCTTGTGCAGCATATTTGTCAGCATAAAAACCATTATCTTCAGGTAAGTTATTGTAAGCAAGGTTTAAACCATCTACTATAACCTGATATACTTCTTCAACTGTACTTCTTTCTTTTGAAAGGTCTACACTAAAATCGTAAATTGCATTTGGTCTTATAACAACTCCTAATTGATTATTTGTTTGTCCGCTAACGTAAGGTTTTGCAAAAAAGCGAACTAAATCAAAATAAGCTAATGACCTTAAAAAACTGGCTTCGCCAATCATTACTGCTCGTCTGTCGGGATCTTTTACTTTGTCGATATTTTCGATAACCGTATTTGATGCATTTATAATTTCATACAATCTTGCATAAGTTCCTTCAATTATTACGTTGTCAGAAACCATTAGTTTATTGTACATTTGTGTTAATTCTCCAAATGTACCGCGCCATCTTAAGTCAGTAGTACTTAATTCACCCGTTACGCCAAGTAAATCGGCATATAATAAAACCCTGCCGCCATAAGCGTTTCCATTTGCTGCAAGGGCATAAGTTCCGGTTAATACATTGGTTACACCGCCTTCTGTGTTTAAAGTTGTGTTAGCGTCTTCTCTCTGTTTCGGTTCTATGTCTAATTCATTTTCGCAACTTGTAAAAAACGCAGCGAAAAATATAAATAGGATTAGTTTATTTGCTTTCATCTTTTTCTTTTTAAAAATTAAAGTTTACACCAATTGCAGTTGTTCTCGCTGGAGGTGCTGAATAGAAATCTTCTCCAATCCCGCCATCATCTCTTCTAGCTTCAGGATCGTTTCCTTCGTAGTTTGTAAAAGTAAATAGGTTAACAGCTGTAAAATAAACTCTTAAACTGCTCATTCCTAAATCTTTCAATACGTCTTTTGGTAGTGTATAGCCAAAAGTTAAGTTTCTTAAACGGACAAAATCCGCTTTGTCCAAATAACGTGTAGAATCTTGAGATCCGTTTCCGCCGCCATATCTTGCCTGAGGTACATCTGTAATGTCATCTTTTTTCTGCCAGCGTCTTAACTGATCTGTAGTTTGATTGTCAAAAACATCAGCAGCTGATGATTGATAGATTCCAGCTGAATTATAAATGCTGGCACCCCATTCTCCCTGAAATGTAAAGGTAAAATCAAAACCTTTGTAAAGAATAGTATTTGTTAAACCAGACATTAAAGTAGGAAATGGGTTTCCTGCAATAATGCGTTGTGCTTCACTATAAGTATTTGTTGTTGAGTGATCGATTGTTCCATCAGGATTTTTAGTGTTTTTATAAAATAAAGCATCTCCATTTTCAGGATCAACACCAGCATATTCAACTAAATAAAAAGAAGAAATATTTTCTCCAACTCTGTTAATATTGTAAAAAGTAATGATATCAGTATTGTTGTTTGGAAGCGATTTTACCTTTGATTCGTTTGTTGTTAGGTTAAAGCTCGTATTCCATTTAAAATTTTCTGTATCAATATTTTTTGTGTTCAAAGTAAACTCAAAACCATTGCTTCTTATTTTTCCAATATTTTTATTGATAGAAGCAGCTCCGGAACTTATTGGTAACGGAACTTCAAAAAGCAATCCGTCAGTATCTTTTTGGTAATAATCTGCTTCAAGCGTAATTCGGTCTATGAAGCCAATTTCAAAGCCAAAATCAGTCTGAGCTGATTTTTCCCAAGTCAAATCATTATTTCCAGGCTGATCGAAAGTAAGTCCTGATTTTAAGTTATAAGGATTTGGTCTATAAAGCTGACGTGAAGCAAAATTCCCGATTTCGGCATTTCCTAATTTACCCCAGCTTCCTTTTAATTTTAAATAGGAAATAACTTTACTATCCTTTAAAAATTCTTCTTGAGAAATAATCCATCCGGCAGAGAATGCAGGGAAAACCCCAAAACGTTCATTTTTTCCAAAACGGGATGAACCATCACGACGGATACTTGCTTTTAAAAGATATTTATTCATATAAGAATAATTCAATCTTCCAAATTGAGAAACGAAAGCATAATCCGTTTCACTTCCATGGCCTTCATTTACTTCGGCACCACCGTCGACAGTTTGAAAATCATCGCTAGAGAAATAAATACTGTTTACATCCTGATATCTTCTGTTGTATTTATTGAATTCCATACCGGCAACAACATTAAATGTGTGTTTTTCTGCAAATGTTTTATCAAATGTAAAATAGTTACTCGAAACATAATTTTCTGTATTTACAGAGGTTGCAAATACAGCTCCGTCAGTTGCCATAAAAGGAGCATCTTTACCTTGCCAGTAATCCTCAGTCTGAGATAAAAGATCGTATGAGAAATCAGAATTAAACTTTAAAGAAGAAAGTATTCTAAATTCAGCAAACACTTTACCTGTAAGCCTGCGCATAATAGTTTTCCAAAACGTATTATCTTTTGCCAAAAGGTAGTTAGAATATTCTGTATTTGGGTTTGCAGTTCCATCGTCTAACCTTGCTTGCGAAATAGGTGCCTGTGCAACAGATTGTAAGGGAGAAGAAAATGAATTATCATCTTGAACTCTGTGAATTAAAGATCTTGAAAAACCAAGGTTCATTCCTAGTGTTAAACGATCTGTAACTTTATGAGATACGTTTGTTCTCGCTGTAAATCTTTCTAACGTATTACTGTCCACAATACCAGTTGTGTTGTTGTAAGCACCAGAAAAGAAATACTTTGTTTTTTCATCTCCTCCAGAAGCAGAAAAATCAGCATCTGTAGTATAACCCGTTCTTAAGGCAATTTCCATCCAGTTTGTATCGACTTCACCATTTCTCCAATCCGTTCCCTGAGATAGATATTCTAACTCATCTTCAACAGATTCTAAATCCTGAGCATTTCTTCCAGCTTCCAACATTAATTCAACATATTGTTTTGCATTCAAAAATTTTCTTTTGTGTGTAGCTTCACTAACTCCCTGCGAAAGATTTACGGTGAAAGTTCCTTTCCCTTCACGGCCTTTTTTAGTTGTAATTAAAACAACTCCGTTTGCGCCGCGTGCACCATAAATTGCTGCCGAAGATGCATCTTTTAAAACGTCTATAGATTCAATTTCATTGGTACTTAAAGTAAGCAATGGATTTGTTGGTGCGCCATTGCTTGATTCATCATCATTAATTAACGGAATTCCGTCAAGAACATACAGAGGCTGAGTTCCGGCACTAATACTAGCCGCACCGCGTACACGAATATTAATGCCGCCGTCAACTTTACCATTTGTCTGCGTAATTTGAACCCCTGCCAGTTTACCAACTAAAGCATTCTGTACGTTTGCAACCGGAATCTGCTTAATATCTTTTGCCGTTACACGGGCGATATTATCTGTTAAGTTCTTTTTAGACTGCGTTCCGTAACCCACAACAACTACAGCTTCAAGTTCATTTTGAACCTCAACCAGCTCAACTGTAATATTGTTAGAAGCAGGAACTTCTACCGTTTTATAACTTACGTAGCTTACAACAAGTATTTCTCCTTTTTTTGCGGCAATTTTAAATAAACCGTCAAAATCAGTTTGAGCACTGATATTTTTCCCTTGTACTACAATATTAGCTCCGGGAATTGGCAGCCCTTTTTTATCTGTTACTTTTCCGGAAATCGATTCTTGTGCCGCAGCTATTTGCACAAATAGTAAAAATAGCCACAAAAAATGTTTTAATTTAATTTTCATATTCATTTCGTTTAAATTAGTCTCTCAAATATCTTAATTTAATGTTAATTTTTAATACGTTTTTAACATTGAAAATAACAATTAAGCTATGTTTTGTGATATTGATAACTTTTGTATACGCGTTTATTGGTTTTTTGTGAAAAATCTTTGATTTTTTGATAAAAATGTAAGGCAGAATATTTTTATTAAAAAAAACGTTGATTTTTTAGCAGTAAAAAAAACAGTTTTAATAAAAAAGCGATTGTTTTATAACAATCGCTTTCAGGGTATAATTACTTAAAATATCAAAAAAAGTAATTATATGTTTTGAGAAGAGGCTCTTATTATTTTAGAATCTGACTTTTTTAAGTTCCCAAATGGTTTTAATAAAAGTATCGACATCCTCGGTTGTATTATAAAATGCCAATGACGGACGAACGGTTGTTTCAACTCCCATTCGACGTAAAATAGGCTGTGCACAATGATGTCCGGTACGCACTGCAACACCTTCGTTGTTTAAAGCCTGCCCAACCTGATCGTTTGAATAGCCTTGTAAATTAAAAGACAATACGCTGGCTTTATCTTTTGCAGTTCCAATCAATCGTACACCCGGAATTTCTTTTAAAAGTCTTGTTGCATATTCTAACAAATTATGCTCGTACTGACCAATGGCTTCAATTCCTAATTTGGTTACATAATCGACTGCCGCACCAAGTCCAATGGCATCGGCAATATTTCCGGTTCCGGCTTCAAAACGATTTGGAGCTTTGTGGTATTTTATTTCCTCAAAAGTTACGTCCTGAATCATGTTTCCGCCAGATTGATACGGCTGCATTTCGTTTAGTAAATCTTCTTTTCCGTATAAAACTCCAATTCCCGTTGGGCCAAATAATTTATGTCCTGAGAAAACCAGCCAATCTGAATTTAATTGCTGAACATCAACTTTCATGTGCGAAACCGATTGTGCGCCGTCGATTAAGACTTTTGCTCCGGCAGCATGTGCCATTTCCACTATTTTCTTTGCAGGAGTTATTGTTCCTAATGCATTTGAAACTTGTGTAAAAGCAACCAAACGTGTTTTTGAATTGAGCAGTTTTGCATATTCGTCAAGCAAAATTTGTCCGTCATCATCAACAGGAATTACTCTTAGTTTCAAGCCTTTTTTATCAGCAAGGCGTTTCCACGGAACAATATTCGCATGATGCTCCAGATTACTCACAATTATCTCGTCTCCGGAATTTAAATTTTGATCGCCCCAGGTTGAAGCCACCAGATTTATTCCTTCTGTTGCACCTCTTACAAATACAATTTCGTTTGCAGAACTGGCATTCAAAAATGCTTTTACTTTTTCACGAGCAGCCTCATACGCATCAGATGCACGGGCTGCCAGTTCATGTGCCGCCCGATGAATGTTTGAATTTTCATGCTTGTAGAAATACGCAATTCTATCAATTACTGATTGCGGTTTCTGCGTTGTTGCCGCATTATCAAACCAAACTAATGGCTTGCCGTTTACAGTTTCTTTTAGAATCGGGAAATCTTTTTTTACTGAAGCTGCATCAAAAGGATGTCCTTTAAAAAGATTAATTTCTTTATAATCGAAAGAATTTCCAACAATTATATCCGTACTCCTTTTATCAAAAGCAAAAGGATTCTGATCTAAAAAATAGTAGGATGATGTTGTTTCATTTCCGCCTAAAGGAAAATCTTCCCGCTTTTTAAACTGTGTATCGACAAATGATAAAGCAGCCTGCAGTTCAATTTCAAAAGAAGAATTTTCTGTTTGAAATGGCAGATATTGATTGTTTAATGACAACGGCGAAAAAACAGATTCTTCATTCAATTGAGCGGGATTTCCATTTTTCAAATTAACATCATGAAATCCGGTATGCGGATCATTGATATTTAAATCATGGTTTTCCTGAACTCCTGACGACGAATTTTTGTTCTGAGGATCAAATCCTGCTCCGGCATTTGGATATAAAGCAAAAGCTCCTGTATTTCCATGATTTAATGCAGAAGGAGAAGCTCCAAAGCCACTAAATGCAGGCGGCGCAGGCGGGAGATTCGACGGATTTGCTGCGGGAATCTGGCCAAACTGATCCAGGTTTCCGGTATGCAATATCGTTTCTGCAATTTTTGTCGCACGCGGGTGTTCAGCTTTATCCGGACTTAATGATATTTCTTTTGGAAATTCATTAGGTAAAGCTTTGAACAACTCGTTTGCTAAATTTTGCAAATCGTCGATGTTTGGTAAACCGTTGTTGTTAATATTTGTACTCATGATACTTTCCTATTTCTACATCTTCTAAAACAGCAATAGCATCATCTACTAAAATAGCCAAAGAACAATAAAGAGATACTAAATAAGAAGCAATGGCTTTTTCATTAATTCCCATAAAACGAACTGATAATCCAGGAGATTGTTCGCCTTGTAAACCAGGCTGAATTAAACCGATTACACCTTGACGGCTTTCACCAGTTCTTAAAAGAATAATTTTTGATTTTCCTTTTACGATTGGTAATTTATCAGATGGAATTAGCGGAATTCCTCTCCAGGTTAAAAACTGAGATCCAAATAAAGAAGTTGTCGGCGGCGGAACACCACGACGGGTACATTCGCGTCCGAAAGCAGCAATTGCCAAAGGATGCAAAAGGAAAAATCCGGGTTCTTTCCAGACTTTTGTCAATAATTCATCCAAATCGTCAGGAGTTGGTGCACCGGTTCTCGTTTTTATAATTTGAGAAGGGGCAACGTTACTTAATAAGCCATAATCTTTGTTATTGATTAATTCGCTTTCCTGACGTTCTTTAATTGTTTCGATAGCCAAACGAAGCTGCTCTGAGATCTGGTTGTATGGTTTGCTGTATAAATCAGAAACACGGGTATGAACTTCCACAATGGTTTGAACTGCGGCCAGATTGTACTCTCTTGGATTCTCGATATAATCGACAAAAGTATTCGGTAAAATTCTTTCGTCGCGTGCAGAACAATCAACTTCGATGTGATTTGCGTTTTTTACTTTATTTAAACGAAAAACTCCCGATTCTACTGGTGTCCAATGTAAAAGATGCGTTAACCAGCGTGGGGTTATAGTTCCAATTTGAGGAACGGTACGTGTTGCGATCGCTAATTGTCTTGCTGCAACATCGCCTAATGCGGTCTGTTGTTTTTGTAAATCTGCCATAATTTTAAGGTTTTTCGGTTATAATTTTGATTAAAATTTTTCTAGCTTTATTGAATTAAATTTATGGGTTTTTATTCAATTATAAGCTTTTGATTTGTAATTTGTTAGGAGAAAAAATCGAATAATTCCTCTACAGAAAGATATCGCTTTCCGGTATCATAATTAAAAGTTAGGATTACGGCATCTTCGGGAATGTTTTTTAATTTTTTTGAAACTGCTGCTAATGCCGCTCCGGTCGAAATACCTCCAAAAATCGCTTCTTCTTTAGTTAATTTTTTTGCAAATGAAAAAGCGTCATTTTTTTCAAAGATTTTATTTGAATTGCCTCCAGCTTCAGCTGGAGTAACAGGTTTGTAGGTAAAAAAGGCTTTAGCCAAATAAGAAGTTTGGCTAAAGCCTTCCATATTGCAAATTTTGAACCTCCAGCTGAAGCTGGAGGCGATTCATTATTCATTTCCTGCAAGGTTTCCAAAACCTTGTAGGTATTCTTAATTAATTTAGAATGTCTAATAATAAATCTACAAGGTTTTGAAAACCTTGCAGGGGTAGGGCTTATTTTTTTTCAAACATTCCTGTTTTGAATTGCCTCCAGCTTCAGCTGGAGGTAACAGATTTGTGGATAAAAAGGCTTTAGCCGAATAAAAAGTTTGGCTAAAGCCTTTTACATTTCAAATTTTGAACCTCCAGCTGAAGCTGGAGACAATTCATTATTTATTACCTACAAGGTTGATTCGAATACATTGCCGTACTTTATATTTTTTATTACTTTTTAAGATTAAGCCTGCTCTAAAACCGGAGTTTGTTCAGCAGTTTCTACTACATTTCCTGTAGGTTTGGCCTTTATTGGAAGTGATATTACGCCTTCGGCAAGAGGACTTCCTTCTTTTTTAGATTTGAATATCGGCCATAAAAATTGTGCGTACCATTCTTCCTGTTTGTATGATTTTGTTCCGTAAGATTCGGGGAATTTACGAGTGATTAAACCCGTTCCAAAGATGACATCCCAGATGAAAAACATGTTTCCGAAATTTCCTTTAAAATGCCCAACGCCGTCACCGCTTGTATCGGCGTGATGTGCGTGGTGCGTTGCCGGAGTAGAAATCAAGCGTTCTAAAATCCATGCAATTGGATGTAAAACTTTGTATTTATAAAACGGTTTGTCCCACGCAATACTTGAATGTGCTCCCAAAGTGATGAAACTTTTAATAACTAAAACAAATAAAGCAGGTAATCCTAAACCTAAATATGTTAAAGTAGCCGTTAAATAAATTTGAGAAAAGAAAATAGTATAAATAAAGTTCTGTCTTGAAGCCATTGCCATTCCCATGTAGGGAGCAGAGTGGTGCGTTCTGTGAAAACGCCATAAAAACGGAACCTGATGGTGCAAACGATGGTACCAATATTGTGTTAAATCATCGGCAATTGCGATTAGGAAAAAACCTCCCCAAAACGGAACCCATGAAAGTGTGTTTGCTAAATTTGGTAATAAATAGGGTAAAGCTGTTAAACTGAAAAAAGCAATTACCGGAGGTAAAATTAATTTAGGCGCCAGAAATGAAACAATATCAATTTTGCGTTCTTCACCTGTCCATTGATCGTCATAAAGACCTGCTGCAAACTCAATTATTCCTAAAACAATCATAAACACGGTTAATCCCCACGTTTTGATGTTGGCAAAAACAGGTTGTGCAAATTCTAAAAATGAAGGAAGTGCAATATGCGATTCGCTTACCGCTCCGCCTGTTAATTTAAAATACAGGAAAATTGCCACTACAGGCAAACTGTATATTAATAAACTGATACTTAAATCTCTTTTTAGTTTTTCTTGTTGAACTATTGCCATGATTTCTTATTTTAAAATTTGATTAATTAATGCTAAACCTCCGGCTAAAATTACCAGCGGAACTAAAAATACAATTGCCCCAACGACAATTTTTTTTCCTATGATTTCATAATCTACTCGTTTCATACCTTTTTGAATTTTAATATGTTAATGTGAAAATAAATAATTTAACTGTTAATTCTATGGATGTAGTAGAGTTTTGTTTTTTATTTTTCATTACTTTTTGATTTATCCTGCAAGGTTTTTAAAACCTTGTAGGTATGATTTTCCAAACCGTCAAAATCAAATGAAGATTTTAATGGCGTTAAAAAAACTACAAGGTTTTAAAAACCTTGCAGGTTGTGGGAATCATTATTTTGCAGTTTCTGTATCTGCAGGTTTAGTTACTTGTTTTACTAAATCTTGCAGCGTTTTACCTTTGTCAGCTCCTGTATTATGAATTCTTCTGTTGTAAACATCCTGCCAGTCAATCAATGGGTAAACATTGTTTTCTTTTGCCTGTTCGTCAAATAATTTTTGAAGTTCAGCCAGTTTTTCAGGATATTTTTTAGCAAGGTTGTTGCGTTCGTTAAAATCTTCGTTTAAGTTGTATAACTCCCAAACATCAGTATTAAAATTGCTTGCAGCAGGTTTTTCGTTTTTGCCTATTGATTGTTTTACAGCAAATGAATCTGGTAAATGTGCTGCAGCCGCTTTCCATCCATCTTTATAAATAGCTCTGTTCCCAAAGATATAGTAGTACTGAACTTTGTGTAAAGATTCTGCTTTTGGATTATCTAAAGAAGCCTGAAAAGAAGACCCCTGAATAATATCTTGTTTAATTCCTTTGATATATTCCGGAGCTTTGATCCCTGCAATTGCTAATGTTGTTGGCAGTAAATCTGTTACGTGGCTATATTGATTTCTAATTCCGCCTTTGTCTTTAATTCCGTTTGGATAAAAAACAATTAACGGATTACGAGTTCCGCCTTCAGAATGTGCATCTTGTTTCCAGTTTTTGAAAGGAACGTTTGTTGCCTGCGCCCATCCTAACGGATAGTTTGTGTTTAAACCTTTTGCAGTTCCAATTTCTCCAATATTATTTAAATTGCTTTGAAGATTTTCTGCTTCTGTTTTTCCTTGAGAAAATAAGCTTTGGTTAATCGTTCCTTGTAAAGTTCCTTCTTTACTGGCTCCGTTATCACCAATGGCAACAAAAATCAAAGTATTATCAAGCTGCCCGCTTTCTTTTAGATAATTAACCACTCTTCCAACTTCAGCATCTGTATAAGTCAGGAATCCGGCGTAAGCTTCCATGAATCTTGCGTATACTTTCTTTTCATCCGGAGTTAATTTTTTCCAATCTGTAATAAGGGCATTGCGTTCTGGTAATACGGCATTAGCAGGAACAACACCTAATTTCTTTTGGTTTGCTAATACTTTTTCACGGTATACATCATAACCTTCGTCAAATTTTCCTTTGTAAGGTTCGATCCATTTTTCAGCAACCTGATGAGGTGCATGAACAGCTCCCGGCGCATAGTATAAAAAGAATGGTTTTCCAGGTGCCGCTTTTTGCTGTTTTTGAATATAGCTGATTGCTTTGTCTGTAATTAATTCATTTAAGTGACGTCCGTCTGGTTTAACATGTGCCTGATCTTCCACTAAATCAGGATTGTATTGATCTGTTTGTGAACCAAGGAATCCGTAGAAATGATCGAAACCTTTTCCGGTTGGCCATCTGTCAAACGGTCCGGCGTCTGTAGCATCTTCATCTGGAGTTACACCATATTTACCAACTGCAAAAGTGTTGTATCCGTTTTCACGTAAAATCTCTGCAATTGTTCCTTTATCAGATGGAATTCTTCCGTCCCAGCCAGGAAATCCAGCCGATAAAATAGTGTGCGAAAATCCGCTTTCATGCACTCTTCCAGAATTTCTTCCCGTTAATAAAGCGGCACGGGTAGGAGCACAAATTGCTGTTGTATGAAAGTTGGTATAACGTAAACCGTTATTAGCCAGAGTTTCAAAAGTTGGCGTTTGAATTAAACCTCCAAAAACACTTGCAGCCCCAAATCCAACATCATCCAGTAAAATCCAGACAATATTTGGCGCACCTTTTGGCGCTTTTACAGGATCTGGCCAATATTCTTTAGAATCGGCTAATGTTTTACCAATTGTTCCTTTGAACTCTTGAGTATCTTGTGCAAAGCCAAATTGTACAGCTAGCAATGCTGTAATCAAAAGCCCTTTTCCAGAGCTTTTGATTGTAAAGTTATTTTTAAAATTTTTCATCTTTAATAGTTTTTTGGATTATTTTTATAGTTAATATCCAGGGTTTTGCGGTAAACCAACTGGGTCAATATTTCTTTCACTCTGTGGAATCGGATAGAGATTGTTTTTTTCAGATACTGAGTTTTTAGCTGTAACTTTTTTGATTTCTGTAACCAATGTTCCCCAGCGAACTAAGTCAAACCAGCGTTGTCCTTCCTGAACAAACTCTTTTTTGCGTTCTTCCTGAATAGCAGCTCTAAAAGTGGTTTGGTTTAATCCAGCTAAATCTACAGTAGTATCTGGAGTGTTAATAGGTTTTCCGTAAGCTCTTCTTCTTACTTGGTTAATCAATTCATAAGCTTCTGCAGTTGGTGCACCTTGCTCATTTATGGCTTCTGCCAATGATAATAAGATGTCTGCATAACGAATTAAAGGGAAATTGATCGCTACGTTTGCCGGAGTTGCCAAATTGGTTAAATCCAGATATTTTTTAAAGATTGGTTTAGGGAAAGTATAAAGCGTTCCGGTTGTTGGGTTAAGCAGCTGTTTAGCATAACTTACATCTCTACGCGTATCTCCAGCTTCATAAATATCATAAAATAAAGATACGTCTGAGATAATATCGGCAGGTTCAGTTGCAGTAAATCCTGTAAAAGATGTGGCCTGAAAAGTACTTCCACTTGATCCGTTTCCTGCTTGGTTTGGCTCAAACTGAACAGAGAAAATATGCTCTTTTCCGTTCTTTTTCGTTTTTGTAAAAATGTCCTGAAAATTTTCGAATAAAGCATAACCATACCCGCCATTGATTACTTCTCTTGCTTTTAAAATAGCATTTGCATAATCTTTTCTGGTCAAATATACTTTTGCCAAAATAGCTTTTGCAGCTCCAGAAGTCGCACGTCCGGCATCTGCAGCAGTATAAACTGCAGGTAAGCTTTCGGCAGCAGTTAAATCTGAAATAATTTGCGCATACACATTATCTACAGATTCTCTTCTTGATTTTAAACTTTCTAACTGAATAGAAGTTGGTTCGTGCAAAACAATTGGAACTCCGCCCCAAAGACGAACTGCCTGAAAATAAAGTAATCCGCGGATAAACTTAGCTTCATTGATTAATCTTGTTTTTACCACTTCAGATCCAGATACTTTTGGGATATTATCAATAGAAACATTGGCTCTGTTGATACCGGCATAAATTTGTCTCCACGCCACCTGAACACGGTCTGAAGTAGCATCGTGCGTTAAACTGCTCAAAGCTCTAACCTGCGGGTTTGTAGCCGAAACTCCTGCTGCCGCATAATCTGTAGCCATGTCAGTTAAAAAATAAAGGTTTCTACCAAATAAACTCTGCTCTCCCGGATCAAGGCTTAATGAAGCATAAACCGCAGTTACACTCGCAACGGCATCATCCTGGGTGATGAAATAATTATCTTCGGTTACAAAAGAGGTTGGTGTTACCTCCAGATCTGTGCACGATACCAATAGTCCGGCACTTAAAAGGAATGTTATTATAATCTTTTTCATTTTGATATATTTTTTTACTTAGAAAGTTACGTTCAAGCCCGATATGAATGTTTTTGAGTTTGGATAAGAACCAAAATCAATTCCCGGATATAAGTTGTTTTGTTCGTATGAACTTACCTCCGGATCATAACCAGAGTATTTTGTCCATGTAATTAGGTTTTCTGCAGAAACATAGAATTTCACGCTTTTTGCGCCCAGTTTTTTAGAAACGCTTTTAGGTAAAGTATAACCAAGTGTGATTAATTTTAATCGTAAGAAAGAAGCATCTTCAACATAACGCTCAGAAACAATTCCTAACGGAGAACTTGTTGCTCTTGGAATTTCATTACTTGGGTTTGTTGGCGTCCAGCGATCTTCTAAAGTCACATTAGCATTTGTTCCAAGAGTTGAAATTTCTAATTGTTGATTTAAAGCGTTGAAGATTTTTCCTCCGTAAGAACCTTGGAAAGAGAAATTTAAATCAAAATCATTGTATGAAATCGTGTTGCTGAAACTTCCAACAAATTTTGGCTGCGATGAACCTAAATCTCCTTTATCAAGAGCAGTAATTACACCGTCTCCGTTTGTATCAACATATTTTCTGTCTCCCACTTTTGTGTTCGCTAAACTGTTGATTTTTGGCTGTGTATTCACTTCTTCCTGAGTTTGGAAAATTCCATTTGTTCTGTATCCCCAAAAAGTTCCTAATGGTAACCCAACTTTTACTGTAACTGGCTGCTGCTGCAATAAAGAACCGTTTGGTACTACAGGGAAAAACTGATTTACTCCGTTTCCTATAGCTACAACTTTATTTCTGTTAGCAGAGAAAACAACATTAGAGTTCCATGAGAAATTTTCTGTTTTTAGGTTTTCAGTCGTTAAACCAATCTCGATACCTTTATTTTCGACACCCCCAATATTTTGAAGTACACTCGCATATCCAGAAGTTAACGGCACCGGAACGCTAATTAATAAATCGTTTGTTTTTTTGTAATACACATCAAAAACAAAATTGATTTTTCTGTCTAATAATGATAAATCTAAACCAACATTATACTGGTTTGTTTTTTCCCATTTCAAATCAGGATTTGCCAATCGGGTAGGAGCAAGTCCAGTGTAAATTGTTCCTCCAAAAGAATAGTTTACAGATCCCATTTGAGCTAAAGCTAAATAGTTTCCAATCTCTTGATTTCCTGTTGTTCCGGCAGTAAGTCTAAGTTTAGCCTCAGTTACACCTTTAATGTTGTTTGCAAACTCTTCATCAGTAATATTCCATGAGAAACCTGCTGAAGGGAAATAGCCCCAAAGTGACTCAGAACCAAATCTTGAAGATCCATCCGCACGGGCAGAAAGTGTAAAGTTGTATTTTCCTTTATAAGAGTAGTTAACTCTCGCCAGCCATGATTTTAAAACACTTTCAAACGCATCACTAGCAGGTTTTACCGCAACACCATCCTGAAGTGCATTATACGTATTGGCATCATTTACAAATGTATTAGCTCCGGCTGTAACCACTTCACCTTGCGTATATTGAAGTGTATAACCTCCTAAAACTGAGAACTTATGGTTTTCACCAAAGTTGGTATTATAATTTAAAGTATTTTCATTCAATACAGAACTTACCAATCTATCCCCAACAGATGCTGAACCTTTTGTTCCTGCACCATTTGTAGTATTTGCAGGCGCATAATAGTTTTGTTTTGTATTGATAACGTCGCCGCTTACAGCCACTTTAGCCGTTAGTTTTTTAGTGATTTTGTATTCTCCAAATAAACTGGTTAGAATCCTGTTGATTTTAGTTTCGTTAATAGTATTTTCCAAATCATTAATAGGATTTGGAACATAACCATTTACAGAAGTAGCGTAAATATTATTTTTTACATTATAAGTTCCATCTTCGTTTCTAATTGGCACTACAGGAGCAGTCAGTAAAACACTTACTAGAGGGTTTGGATTTCTTCCGCCGCTGCCGTTATTGGCTACACCATTTGAAAGTGAATTACTATAATTGGCATTGATACCAAATTTAAAGTTTTGAGAATAGTTTCTTTCGTAATTGATACGAAGAGAGATACGTCTAAAATCAGATCCTAAAACAATACCTTCCTGATCAAAGTATCCGGCAGAAACGGCATATCGTGATCTTTCGTCACCACCTGAAAAAGACAATTGATGGTTTTGAACAGGAGCAGCAGTTCTAAACGCTGCATCCTGCCAGTCGTAGCTTCCGGAAGTTTTAAAAGCTTCGATCTGTTCAGCCGAAAAAGAAGGAGCCTGACCAATACTTGCCTGAACATCATTTCGCAAACTTGCCCATTGACTGGCATTCATTACATGAAGTTTTTTAGAAATATTTTGGAATCCAAAATAACCCTGGTAAGAAATATTATCCTGTCCTTTTGTTCCTTTTTTAGTGGTAATAATAACAACTCCATTTGCACCACGAGAACCATAAATTGCAGTTGCAGAAGCATCTTTAAGAACTTCGATAGATTCAATATCAGCAGGGTTTATGGTTGATAATACGTTTAAACTTGCTCCGGCGTTAGAAACTCCTGCAGAACTGTTTGAGTTATCATTGTAAATTAAAATTCCGTCAACAACATACAAAGGTTCATTACCCGCCGTAATAGAGTTTCCTCCACGAATACGCACACTTGAAGAGGCACCCGGACGACCAGAACTTTGTGTAACTACTACACCGGCAACAGCGCCTCGTAATAAGTTATCTGCTGATGAAGTTACCTGAGATAGATTTGCTTTTGGAACAGAAGCTACAGAACCAGTAATGTCTTTTCTCTTTTGAGTTCCGTAACCCACAACAACTAATTCGTCCAGTTCTTGTCTTTCTTCTTTTAAATGAATCGTAACCGGATTTTTCTCAACTATAACTTCCAGTTTTTTATACCCAATGTAGCTTACGATTAGAGTGTAAGGAAATTTCTGGCCCGTTTGAAAATAAAATTTTCCTTCAGCATCTGTCTGTACACCGTGAGTTGTACCTTTAATTGTTACTGATGCTCCTATAATAGGCTGATTTGTAATGTCATCTACTACAGTTCCGTCGAGTTTAGACTGAATAAGCGGTGTTGTATTTTGTGCCTTAAATTGCAGGGATGTTAACAAAATTGTAACCCATAAAATGAGGTTTATATTTTTTTTCATTTCTTTGTAATGGTTTAAGTAATTAACAAGGCACCCTGAGAGCTGAATTTTCAGCACTCTGATTGTTTCCTTGATTTAGTGATAAATGTTCTTTAAGCCTTGCCATTTCTGTTGCCGCAGAAATGGCTTTTTTTATTTATAGCAGCAGGTTTGCATTGTTTTCATTTTAGTTATTTTTTAGTTGGTTAATTGTTTTCTTTTAAAATATTAGGTATATCCAAAATCCTTTTGCTGCAGTTTTATGCATCAATTAGATGATTGTATTTTCAATAAAAGTAATCTTGGCGGTGAAATTGAGATTTCGTTTTTTAGACTTAAAATTTAATCTAATAACGAACGGATTGCGTTGGTAATTAGCAACAGAAGCACATATAACAACAATTGTTATAAGTATCATTTTTTGGAAGAATATAATACGATATGCTTTCGGTTGTTTTCAAAATATAGTTCTTTGGTTTCGAATATTATTTTATTAACTCTACTAATCCTATAGACAAAGTTAATTTTAATATAATAAAAACCAAAAAATTAGTAAAGTTTTTTTTAAAACGATGCAAATAAATCAATTAAATTATTTTTATTTTATTTTTAAAAGATTGATTACAAGTGTTTTAGTTGTTGTTTTTTATTTTTTAAAATGTTAAAAATATTTTTTGCGTAATAATAAATTGTAATATTTTTCATTTAATTTGCTAGTTTTTAATGCCTTAAATTACTTTTTAAGCATTTAAAAAACACTCAAAAATGTCTTGAAAAGCACTTCAATTCAAAAAATTAGAAAAATACTTCAGATTTATAAAAACTACTTTTAGAGTTTAAAAGATTAATAATTAATGTTTTAATAGGTTTTTTTCTTAATTTTAATATATCCATATACAAACAGACTGAAATTTTATTCGCCAAAACATCGGAGTTATACACAATAAGTTTTTAATCATTAATTACTAAAAAGTATTTTCTATGGCAGATCTTTCACAATCACACCGCATTCTTTTTTTCAATACGTTAGCCTTTATGGTTTGTTTTGCCTGCTGGACGTTAAACGGCGTATTAGTTACTTTTTTAAACGACAGGGGAATTTTTGAATGGAGTGTAGTCGAAATTGGATGGCTGCTTGGGATTCCAATTTTAACGGGTTCAATTATGCGTTTGCCCATGGGAATCTTAACTGATAAATTTGGCGGAAAACCTGTTTTTTCCTGCTTATTGATTTTATCCTCAATTCCGCTTTTTCTATTACCATTTGCAGATAGTTTCTGGGCCTTTGCCATTTTAAGCTTTTTATTCGGGATGGTTGGGACCAGTTTTGCAATTGGTGTGGGTTATACTTCGATTTATTATCCAAAAGAATGGCAGGGAAGAGCTTTGGGAATTTTCGGAATGGGAAGCTCCGGCGCTGCACTTACCACTTTTCTTGCCCCGACATTATTGACCAATTTCTCTGAAACTGATCCTGAAAACGGCTGGAAATGGCTGCCTGTAATTTACGGAAGTGCTTTACTTTTAATGGGAATCGTATTTTTAATTTTTACAAAAAATAAAAAAATAGAAGCACAGTCTAAAACTGTCGGCCAATTATTAAAACCGCTTCAAAGTGCCAGAGTCTGGCGATTTGGATTATATTATTTTCTCGTTTTTGGTTCGTTTGTAGCTTTTTCACAATGGCTGCTTCCCAATTTTTTAAATGTATATCATACTACTTTAGTTATGGGCGGACTTTTTGCGGCTTTATTTAGTCTTCCGTCAGGCGTAATAAGAGCTTACGGCGGATTTTTATCGGATAGATTTGGAGCTCGAAAAGTGATGTATTGGGTTTTAAGTTCCTCTGTTGTTCTCAGCTTTTTATTGATGTTCCCAAAAATGGATATCACAACTTCAGGCTCCGGACTTGTAGCTTCAAAAGCCGGAACCGTCACCAAAGTTTCAGAAAATGAAGTTGTAGCAGGGGGTAAAACGTATCAAATTGCGCAGGAAGATAAAAATGCGGAACATAATAAATATTTTCCATCTAAAAAATCATGGCAGGAAGTTGTTGTCGAACAAAATCAGCAGATTCAAAAGAAAGATTTACTGGCAGAAGGAATCACACAAATTCATTTTGAAGCCAATATGTGGGTATATCTCGTTCTGGTTATTTTGATTGGTGCTGCATGGGGTATTGGCGCCGCTGCGGTTTACAAACACATTCCCGATTATTTCCCAAATGAAGTAGGTGTTATTGGCGGAATGGTTGGCCTTCTTGGCGGTCTCGGCGGATTTTTCGGCCCAATCATTTTTGGTTATCTTTTAAGTTTTACTGGTTTCTGGACCAGTTCCTGGATGTTTATTTTAGCGATATCCTTAATTTGTTTGATTTGGATGCATCGTATCGTAGTAAATCTCATGAAAGAGAAATCACCGGAATATGCAAAAGATATGGATCGAAAAAATTAAGTTTCATATTTATAATTCAAAGTTTACAAAAGAGGCTGTCTCAAAAGTTGGAGCAGCTTTTTTTATTTTACATATTACGTTGTTCCGTAGGAACATTTCATTGGTAGTTAAGTTTACATTAAAAACAAAGAAATAATTATAACCCGTTGGGTGTAATTAAAAAAAATCATTTAACACATAGAAACATAGGTTTATGTGTATAAAAGAATATAAAAAGAAACATGTTTCTAACACATAGTCCCGATAGCTATCGGGATGTGTTTTAAATAAGTGAAACGCCTTTTTTGAGAGTGTTAAATCTATGTTTCTATGCGTTTAAAAATAATTATACCCAATGGGTCAATTATAATAAAGAGCTGTCTTTACTTTTGAGTGTCTCTTTTTTATTCGATTAAAATGTAAAGCTTATTTCCAGTAGCTTAAGTTGTAATACTATTAAAGATAAAAATATCTTTTTCACATGATATATATCATTCTTTATAAGAAAGTGTCGCTTTAATTTTGTTTTGATAATTGAGGAACTATACCTCAATTAAGTCAAAAATTGATTAAAGTTTTATGAGCAGTTTATCTCAATCCCACCGAATTTTATTTTTAAATACTCTCGCTTTTACAATATGTTTTGCCTGCTGGACATTAAACGGAGTTTTAATAACTTATTTAACAGATAAAGGAATTTTCAATTTTACAGTAGTCCAAACCGGATGGCTGTTAGGAATTCCAATTCTTTCAGGTTCAATTTTCAGACTTCCAATCGGGATTTTAACAGACAAATACGGTGGTAAAATCGTTTTCTCAATTTTACTTTTATTATGCTCAATTCCACTTTTTTTACTGCCTTTTGCCAGTTCGTTTTTAAGTTTTGCTTTGCTGAGCTTTTTCTTTGGATTGGTCGGAACAAGTTTCGCAGTCGGAATTGGTTATACCTCAATCTGGTATCCAAAAGAATGGCAGGGACGAGCTTTAGGAATCTTCGGAATGGGAAATGCCGGAGCCGCAATTACCACTTTTATTGCACCAACTTTATTGAATTATTTATCTGAAAAAGACCCAATAAATGGCTGGAAAATGCTTCCTGTAATTTATGCCATTACGCTGGTAATCATAGGAATCTTTTTTATTGTTTTTGCAAAAAATAAAACCAATCCCGGAGTTTCAAAAACAATCTCACAATTAATGTCTCCGCTTAAAAACGTGCGTGTTTGGCGTTTTGGTGCTTACTACTTTTTAGTCTTCGGATTTTTTGTGGCGTATTCACAATGGCTTCTTCCCAATTTCATGAATGTGTACAGCACGACATTAGTTATGGGCGGAATGTTTGCAACACTTTTTAGTTTACCATCTGGAGTTATCAGGGCTTTTGGCGGCTATCTCTCAGATAAATTTGGAGCCAGAAAAGTAATGTATTGGGTTTTAGGATCATCAATAGCCATCAGCTTTTTATTAATGTTTCCAAAAATGGAAATCTACACCGCAGGCCCAGGCGTTTTGTCAATGAATAATGGAGTTGTAACAGAAGTTTCGGCAGATAAAATAATTGTAAACAACAAAACGCATCAAATCAATACTAAGGAAGATTCAGAAACAAACAAGGAATCTGTTTTTCCAGTAAAAAAATCATGGCAGGAAATTATTGTAAAACAAAATCAGGAAGTCAAAAAGAAAGAATTACTGGCAAAAGGAATTACACAAATTAATTTCAGCGCCAATCTTTGGGTGTATCTGGTTTTGGTAATTCTAATTGGTATTTCGTGGGGAATTGGAAAAGCTGCCGTCTATAAACATATTCCCGAATATTTCCCAAATGAAGTTGGGGTTGTTGGCGGAATGGTAGGTTTAATTGGCGGGCTCGGCGGATTCTTCGGCCCCATAATCTTTGGATATCTTCTCAACTATACAGGACTTTGGACGAGTTCATGGATATTCATTTTTATAGTTTCAGTGCTTTGTCTGCTATGGATGCACAGAACGATTATTAATGCCATGAGAAGTAAATCACCGGAGTTTACAAGAGAAATTGAAGACAAATAATTTAATAAAAATAGAAATAATGAAAACTTGGTTAGACAAATGGGAACCGGAAGATGAAGGATTTTGGAACTCTGGCGGAAGTAAAATTGCATGGAGAACATTAACAATAACAACATTAACATTAATCTTATCATTTGCCTCTTGGTTTATGATGAGCGTAATAGCCGTTAAATTACCCGGCTTGGGATTTAATTTTTCAAAAGATCAGCTTTTTTGGTTAACGGCAATTCCTGGATTAGCAGCCGGATTTCTTCGAATAATTCACACTTTTATATTACCCATATTTGGAACACGTCACGTCGTTTCTTTTGCAACAGCAATTAAATTAATTCCCGTAATCGGAATTGGTTTTGCCGTTATGGATGTAAATACACCTTTTTGGGTATTTGCTGTTTTAGCATTTACAACAGGTTTTGGAGGAGGTGATTTTTCATCTTACATGCCAAGCACAAGCCTGTTTTTTCCAAAAAGATTAAAAGGAACAGCACTGGGAATTCAGGCGGGCATAGGAAATTTTGGTGTTTCGATAGCACAATTTGTAACGCCGCTGATAATTAGTGTCGGGATTTATGGAGCGTCAACCGTATTTACAAGTGTAGATTCTAAAGAAGTTGTAACTGTTTTTCAAAACTCTACTGTAGAAAAACAAAAAGAGGTTTTTGCATCACTTGATGCAGAAATACAAACCAAAATACTTTCTAACGTAAAACAAAACGTAGTTGATTCAGTAAGTACAGCGGTACATTCTACAGATAAAACAATTGTTTTTACTTCATTGCCTGTAAAAGCAAAGGCAAAAGCAATCGCCAATGCAAACCCAAAACTGGCAGAAAAAATATTAAATCAAATCAATCTGGAAAATACCGCCGTTAAAAATACACCAATTTATTTGCAGTCAGCGGCATTTTGGTTTGCACCATTTTTAATTCTTTTAGCCATTGTAAGCTGGTTTTATTTGAGAAGTATACCAATGAAAGCCTCTATCAAAGAACAGCTGGATATATTTTCAAATAAACACACTTGGTACTGCACGATTACTTATGTAATGACTTTTGGAACTTTTGCAGGACTTTCGGCAGCTTTTCCTTTAATGATTAAATTTTTATACGGAGATTTTCCAAATGCACCAGATCCGTTAGTATATGCATTTTACGGGCCGCTAATTGGTTCAGCCAGCCGAATTGCTTTTGGTTTTGTGGCAGATAAAGTGGGCGGGGCCATCTTAACAACCATAACAGGTTTAGGAATTTTAGCCGGAGCTGTAATTTTGGTAACACAAGGATTAGTTGCGCCAACAAGCATGGATCAGTTTCCACTTTTTGTAGCCGTAATTCTGGGAATGTTCTTCTTTACCGGAATTGGAAACGCAGGAACTTTTAGACAATACCCAATTATTTTTGCCGAAAATCAGCGTCAGGCAGCTGGAGTTATTGGCTGGACAGCTGCAATTGCCGCATTTGGACCTTTTATATTTTCTAAACTAATAGGAAATAATATTTCTGCTAATGGTACTGTAAATCAATTTTTTATTGGTGTTTGTTTTTTCACTATATTAGCTACAGGTATCAATTGGTGGTTCTACAATCGTAAAAATTGCGAGAAACCAAGTTAAAAAAGTAATCATTAAATTAAAAATTAAGGATGAAAGATAAAACATACAATACCAAAGCCTTACTTGTTGCAACACTAGTTTCTATACTTACAATTATATTGGTGTTTTACGGATCAAGACAATTACAAAACTTTGATGCAGCATTAGTTACCTATTTATTCGGAACCGTTTTCGCCTTCTTCGGAATCGTGTATCGGTATACCGTTTGGCTGCAAAGACCTCCAACGTGGATGTATTTTAAAAGAAGTCTTAAATTTCTTTTTACTGGAAAAATAATTTCGCATTTATGGTTTCTGGGGAAAGAATCCGTTCAAAACATTGTCGTTCAAAAGTTTATATACCCAAGAAGCAAATGGCGCTGGTTTGCCCATTTTTGTATAGCAATAGGATGTTTATCGGCTTTTGCCATAACAATTCCGCTAACATTTGGATGGATTCACTTTACGCTCGCACCAAATTCAATTTCCATTTACGAAGCACATTTCTTCGGATTTAAAATGATGGATTTTCAAATAAATTCATTTCTGGCTTTTCTGATTTTCCATGCCTTAAACTGGTCATCATGGTTAGTAATAATAGGTTCTGTTTATTATTTAAGAAGAAGGTTAACCAACCCCGGATTAATTGCAACACAGACTTTTGAAGGCGATTTATTGCCCTTAATTTTATTAATCGCGATTTCAGTTACAGGATTATGTTTAACATATTCCTATCAATTCATGAAAGGTTTTGCATATGATTTTCTTGCCGTAATTCATGCCGTAACCGTAATTATGTTTTTGATTTGGATTCCGTTTGGAAAATTCTTCCATATCATTCAGCGTCCGGCGCAAATAGGAGCACATATTTACAAGCAGGAAGGAATCAAAAAAGGAATGGCAGTCTGCCCTCATACCGGAGAAGAATTTGCAACCCAGCTTCATATCAATGATTTAAAAATCGTAACCAAAGAACTAGGTTTTGATTTTACCCACGAAGACGGAACTTCTCACCTCGATTTAAGCCCAGAAGGAAAAAGATCCCGCCTGGCACAAGCACACTTAAAAGCCAGACAAGAAGGCGGAAATTTATTTGGATAATTATAAAGGTTTCAAGTTTCAGGTTTCAGGTTTCAAGTTCCGCACAGAACGTGAGACCTAAAACAAAACAAATAAAATTATAAAAGTTTCAAGTTTGAGGTTTCAAGTTTCACGTTCTATGAGCAAACTTGAAACATGAAACTTGAAACAAAACAAACAAAAATTAGACATGGCAAAACTACCCGTATCAACTGAAAAAATAATTGAAGCATTTGGTCCGCATTTAAATTATGCGCCTGTAGATGGTTACGATGGAAGAGACGAACCAGATGATGTTGTAAAAACACATTGCTGTTTTTGCGGAATGCAGTGCGGAATTCAGTTATTAGTGAAAGAAAATAAAGTAGTAGGTTTTGAACCGTGGATGGAATTTCCGTTTAACGAAGGACGTTTGTGTCCAAAAGGTGTTCAAAGATATCTTCAAAATAATCACCCAGACCGACTTTTACATCCGATACAAAGAGTAGAAGGAAAAGGGTTTGAAAAAGTTTCATGGGATGATGCCATGGATAAAACTATTTCTGAAATAAAACGCATTCAGGAAAAATACGGAAAACATGCATTCTCCATGTTATCTGGAGTTTCATTAACCAATGAAAAAAGTTATTTAGTTGGAAAATTTGCCCGTGTTGCTTTAAAAACAAGAAACCTCGATTATAACGGAAGACTTTGTATGGTAAGTGCCGGAGCCGGAAATAAAAAAGCATTTGGTTTAGACCGTGCTTCAAACAATTATTCTGATTTAGAATATGCCGAAGTAATTATAGTTACGGGAGCAAACATCAGCGAAACTTTCCCAACCCTAACACATTGGATTTGGAAAGCAAGAGATCGCGGAGCAAAATTAATTGTAATCGATCCAAGAATGATTCCGCTGGCAAGAACTGCCGATATTCATCTCGATGTAAAACCCGGAACAGATTCTGCTTTATATGGCGCAATGCTGAAATATTTGGTAGATCACGACATGCTAGATCATGATTTTATTGATAATTATACATCAGGATTTCAGGAAACAATCGATGCTGTTAAAGATTATACTTTGGAATGGGCAGAAGAAGTGACCGGAATTGACAAAGAAAAAATTAAAGCCGCCGCCGAGTTATGGGGAAAAGCTAAAACAAGCTTTTTACTGCACGCGCGCGGAATCGAACATCATTCAAAAGGTGTTGATAATGTTTTAGGCTGTATCAATCTCGTTTTAGCAACAGGAAGAATAGGTAAACCTTATTGCGGTTACGGAACAATTACCGGACAAGGAAACGGTCAGGGTGGAAGAGAACATGGACATAAATGCGATCAATTGCCTGGAAACAGAGATATTGAAAATCCCGAACATAGAAAATACATTTCTGAAGTTTGGGGAATCGATGAAAAAGATTTACCCGGAAAAGGACTCACCGCTTATGAAATTATAGAAGCCATTCATAGAGATGAAATCAAAGGATTAATTTCGATTTGCTTCAATCCGCTGGTTTCACTCCCAAACAATAATTATGTACGTTCGGCACTAGAAAAATTAGAATTTTATGTTTGTATCGATTTCTTTTTGAATGAAACTGCAAGGCATGCCGATATTGTTTTGGCAGGATCTTTACAGGAAGAAGAAGAAGGAACAACAACTTCTGCAGAAGGAAGAGTGATCAGAATCAGGCAAGCGGTTACGCCTCCGGGAGAAGCACGAACTGATACTTCGATTTTATTAGAAATTGCAGAACGTTTGGGCGAAAAAGATAAATTCACGTACGATAATAGCGAACAAATTTTCAACGAACTGCGTGTCGCTTCAAAAGGCGGAACAGCAGATTATTTCGGAATCACCTATAAAAAAGTAGAAGATAATATGGGCGTTTTTTGGCCTTGTCCAACAGAAGATCATCCCGGAACACCAAGATTATGGGAAGATAAAAAGTTTAAAACCCCAGACGGAAAAGCGCATTTTAATCCCGCACCTTATAAACTTCCGGGCGAAGTTACCGATGAAGAATATCCAATAACATTAACAACAGGCCGTGTAGTTTCACAATATTTAAGCGGAACCCAAACACGCCGAATTGGAAAACTGGTAGATCAGTTTCCAGAACCAATGTTAGAAATTCATCCTGAATTAGCTGCAAAATACAGAATCAAACAAAGAGAATTAGTAAGAGTGGCAACGAGAAGAGGCGAAGGAACTTTTCCTGCAAATATTGTAGAAACCATTAGAAAAGATACCGTTTTTATCCCATATCACTGGCCGGGACATAAATCGGCGAATCAATTAACGCCGGGAACTTTAGATCCAATTTCTAAAATTCCGGAGTTTAAAGTCTGTGCCTGTTTATTAGATCCTCAGGGAAAAATAGCGCCGCCGGCCAAAGAATCTGAAGCGTATGCAAGTGTTTAATCTATAAAAAAGGAAGTTATGAATTTGACCAATTTTAATACAAACGAAGAGTTTTTTGTAGATATGCAGCGCTGCATTGGCTGTAAAGCCTGCGAAATGGCCTGTGCCGAATGTGAAACCAACGGCCAGCAAACCTTAATTAGCGTGAATTATGTAGATCGTTCGTCGACAATTCAAACCACAGTTCAGGTTTGTATGCACTGCGAAGATCCGGTTTGTGCCAATGTATGTCCGGCCGATGCAATTTCGCAAGATGAGTTTGGTATAGTACATACTGCAAATACCGAAAGATGTATAGGATGTTCGAACTGTGTTATGGCTTGTCCTTTTGGAGTTCCGAAAAAAGTCGAAGAATACGATTTAATGATGAAATGCACGATGTGTTATGACAGAACTAGCGTAGGCAAAAAACCAATGTGCGCCACAGTTTGTCCAAGCGGTGCATTGTTTTACGGAACAAGAGAACAAATCGAAGAAATGAGACCGAATAGTACGCCAATCAATAATTTTATTTTTGGACAGGAAAAAGTCAAAACTAAAGTCAATATTATGATGCCAAAAGGCAGTACCGAATTAAGAATTTATTAAACCAGAATCATGTCAAAAGAAGATAATTTAAATCAAAACTGGAAAAAAGATTTCCCCATAAAAAAACAGGAATCAACTCAGGTCAGCCGACGCGATTTTGCTAAATTCCTGACTTTTGTTTCAGGCGGATTAATGGTAGGAAGCGGATTCGTAACCGCAAAAGCTTTTTTATTGCCAAAAGAGGAAGTGCAAGGTGAACATTTTATATGCAATAAGGAAGATGTTCCTGTGGGCGGAACTCGTGGTTTTGTTTTAGAAGGAAGTACAATTCCGTATATATTAATTCACTTAGAAAGCGGCGAATTTAGAGCCTACGAGCAAAAATGTACGCATCTTTCGTGTTCCGTATTTTACAAACCCGGAACCGGAATTATACATTGTCCTTGTCACGAAGGTTCATTTGATGCCATGACAGGCGATGTAATTGCAGGTCCGCCGCCAAGAGCTTTACCGCAGTTAGAAGTTGTATTTAAAGAAAATGCTGTTTTTGTTAAAGCATTAATCGAGAAAAAAGACAGCTAAGATTGTATAATTTAAATTTATAGATATGAGTACTTTTAGACGAAGCCAGAACCGCGCTAACCCTAATAAGCTGAACAATATACTTTCGACACTTATTTTTATTCTGATTTTAAATGTCAGCATTCAAATCTGGCTTTTATATGCATCCTTAAATAATGCATTAGAAAATAATAAGGAAATATTAATTCCTGCCTTTATAGCTTCAGCAATACTATTTTTTATTGGTTTTGCATGGTTATATTACCTTCCAAAAGGTAATTTTAAAAGAAAGTAAATCAAACACTTCAACTTTAAAAGCTATTTGATTTTTTCGCTCGGTATTTAAAAGAATTAAGCTAAATTTATATTTTTAAAAAATTTAGGCACTTAATTGATTTAACTAAGTAAAAATACTTATATTTGTAATAAGTATTTTTTGCTTGCAAAAATAACACGAATGATTAAAGTAGAAGATGCGATAGCGATTATTGAGGCAAACAGCAAAAAAATGCCGACAAAGCTAATCTCGGTTAGCAAAGCGTTAGGGTATGTTTTGGCAGAAAAAGTAATTTCGCCAATCGACATGCCGCCGTTTCGCCAGTCGGCAATGGATGGATATGCATTCACGCACAGTATTCGACATCAATATGATATTATTGGAACTTCACAGGCTGGAGATCATTCAAACATAAAGCTGAAAAATACAGAAGCAATTAGGATATTTACAGGTGCTTTTGTTCCCGATAATGCTGACACAGTCGTAATGCAGGAACATGTAATGGCAAATAAAGATTCAATTTTGATTGCCACAATGCCTGAGAAGTTTTCTAACGTTCGCCCAAAAGGAGAACAAATTAGAAAAGAGGATATAGTTTTTGAAGCCAATACTTTAATCACGCCCGCAGCAATTGGATTTTTAGCTTGTTTAGGAATTACAGAAGTTGAGGTTTACAAAAAACCGAAAGCAGCCATTTTAGTTACCGGAAACGAATTAGTACAACCAGGAAAAAAACTTAAAAAAGGAAAAATTTTCGAAAGTAATTCGGTTATGCTGGAAGCAGCACTAGAAACTATCGGAATCAAAAAAACGAAAGTTTACAGAGTAAAAGATAATTTAAAAGCGACAAAAAATGCGCTTAAAAGTATTCTGAAAAAATACGATGTTGTTTTAATTTCCGGCGGAATTTCAGTTGGAGATTATGATTTTGTAAAAGAAGCATTATTGCAAAACGGCGTTCAGGAATTGTTTTATAAAATCAATCAAAAACCTGGAAAACCTATGTTCTTTGGCTCAAAAAATGAAACTTTAGTTTTTGCATTGCCAGGAAATCCAGCTTCATCGCTGACGAATTTTTATATTTACGTTTCACCGGCGATAAAAAATAAATTAGGATTTACAGAAATTCATAAAACAAAAGTAGTTCGAAAATTAAATTCGGATATTAAGAACAGCACTGGAAAAACATTATTCTTAAAAGCAAAATACGACGAAACAAAAGTCACAGTACTCGACGGACAAAGTTCTGCAATGCTCAACACTTTTGCCGTAGCAAATAGTTTACTTATTGTTCCGGAAGATATTCAGGAATATAAAAAAGGACAATTAGTAACGTTATTGCCGATTGATTAGAGGATTTTAGATTTTAGAATTCAGATTTTAGATTTTTAGAATAAGAAAATAGAATAAAGAGTATAGAAAATAGATTTTTTGGTATTAAGGATGAAAAGCAGTGTGTAATATAAAACATATAGCTTGACAACTTTAAACAAAGAAAACCTGAAACAAACAAAAAAAAATGAACATCTTAAGTTCCGAAAACATATTATTATTCAGTTTTGCTTTAATTATAATTGCATTTTTATATTCAAGCGTTGGGCACGGCGGAGCATCGGGATATTTGGCTTTAATGAGCATTTTTGCTTTTCCGGTTTCAATTATGAAACCATCGGCTTTGCTGTTGAATTTGTTTGTTTCGAGTATTTCGTTTTTGTTTTATTATAAGAATAATTATTTCAAGCCCAAACTCTTTTATCCGTTTGCAATTGCCTCAATTCCGGCAGCATTTATTGGAGGTTTTATAACTTTAGATAATGCGATTTATAAAATTGTTTTAGGAGTTGTGCTGGTTTTTGCAGCGTTGAGGTTGTTTGGAGTATTTAATTTTAAAGAAAAAGAAGAAGTAAAAATTAATCTTCCAATTGCATTGGTAATTGGTTTTGCAATAGGTTTATTATCAGGAATGTTAGGAATAGGCGGCGGAATTATTTTGAGTCCGATTTTATTGTTTTTAGGATGGGCATCAGTAAAAGAATCGGCAGCAGTTTCAAGTTTATTCATTTTTGTGAATTCAACTGCCGGAATGTTAGGTTTCTTTTTAGGAGGAAAAACAATCCCGATGGAAAGTTTTTACTTAGTTCCAATTGCAGTTGTAGGAGGAATGTTAGGAGGATTTTACGGAAGCGGTTCTTTCTCTAACAAAACATTAAAAATGGTATTAGGAACAGTGATTTTGATGGCAAGCGTTAAATTGATTTTTCCTTGAAATAATAATAAAATAGAAGTCATAAGTTCTGTACGCAGAATTTTTTGCCACAGATTTCACAGATTAGAAAGGATTTTTGTTTGCAATGAATTAAACAAATTTAAATGAAGTTTTTTTGGCTTCTACAAATAAAAATTTGCGAAAATTTGTGTATAATCACTTTAATCTGTGAAATCTGTGGCAGAATAAATAATAAAACCTGAAACAAAAAAGACCATGGAAACACTAACAGTATTTATTCTTTGCGGAGGAAAAAGCTCCAGAATGCAGTCTGAAAAAGGATTAGTGCTGTTTCAGGAAAAACCATTTATAGAACATATAATTAAGGCAATTTTACCTATTACAGAGCAAATAAAACTAATTACGGCATCAAAAGAATACGATTATCTGCCGTATGAAAAAATGCCGGATATTGTTTCAGATAAAGGACCTTTAGGCGGAATTTATACAGCGTTATCTAATTCTAAAACCGAATTTAATTTGATTTTGAGCTGTGATATTCCATTGATTTCGACAGAATTATTAAAAGAATTAATTTCAAAACATACTGAGGAAGCCGGAATTACCATTTTTGCTTCAGAAAGCCGCCTGCATCCTTTAATTGGAATTTATTCAAAAAAAATCCTTCCAGTTATAAAAAAGGCAATTGAAACGGATGAATTAAAAATGATGGATTTACTGGCAAAGGTACCGCATCAAATTATCAATATAGATGAAAGTGAAAACTTTCCTTTAACCAATATTAATTCGGCCGACGAATTAAATGATCTGAATATCAATTTAAGTTAAAAGATTATGCAAAACTTAAAAACACCAAAATTAACGATTGTTGGCGCAGGACCAGGAGACGTTGAATTGATTACGATGAAAGCCATAAAAGCTTTAAAAAGTGCCGATGTAGTTTTGTATGATGCTTTGGTCAACGAAGAATTATTAGAATATGCATCAAATGCACAAATTATTTTTGTTGGAAAACGATTAGGATGCCATGCTTACACACAAGATCAAATTAACGATTTGATTGTTTCAATGGCAAAAAGTCACGGACATGTGGTGCGTTTAAAAGGCGGGGATCCGTTTGTTTTTGGAAGAGGAAGCGAAGAAATCGAGTTCGCAGAAGAATTTGGAATTGAAACTGCCATTGTTCCCGGAATTTCATCTGCTTTGGGTGTTCCTGCTTCGGTTGGAATTAGTCTGACACAACGCAAAGTAGCCGAAAGTTTTTGGGTTATTACCGGAACAACTTCAGAACATAAATTGTCAAAGGATATTCATTTAGCTTCAAAGTCGGCTGCAACAGTAGTAATTTTGATGGGAATGCATAAACTGGAAGAAATTATTTCGATTTATCAGGAAAACAGAAATGACGATTTACCAATTGCCATTATTCAAAACGGAACAAAAAATTCAGAACAAAAAGTGATTGGAACTATCAATACAATCACTAAATTGGTTGCTGAAAAAAATATATCATCGCCCGCAATTATTGTAATTGGCGAAGTGGTTAGAAATACTTCAAGCTGGATTTCCTATTTTCAGGAACATTTTGAAGATGAATTCATTTTTCAGAATTTAAATTTATAAAAATGATCGAGATTAAATATTTTGGAGCTGTTGCCGAAAAGACAAAATGTGAATTCGAAAAATTATCTTTTTCCGAAGAATTGTCTTTGCAAAAACTATTGCAGGATTTAAACGAAAAATATGAGTTTGAATCGCTTTCTTTCAGCGTAGCAGTAAATCAAAAAATAGTTTCAAAATCAGCAGATTACAATTTGCAAATAAGTGATATTGTGGCGCTATTACCACCGTTTGCCGGAGGATAAAATTAATTTATGAGTGCATCAAACCGATATAACCGACAAATGATTCTTCCTGAAATAGGAGAGGATGGTCAGCATAAATTATCGAAATCTAAAGTTTTGGTTATTGGTGCCGGAGGTTTGGGTGCGGCAATTCTGCCTTATTTAGCCGCAGCCGGAGTTGGTGAAATCGGGATTGTAGATAATGATACAATTGAAATTTCAAATTTACATCGTCAGGTAATTTACAAAAGTTCGGCTGTTGGGAAATCCAAAGCAGAAGAAGCAAAACGGATGATTTCAGAATTGAATCCGTTAGTAAAAGTCAACGCTCTTGCTGAGAAATTATCGGGTAAAAATGCCATTTCGTTATTTGAAAAATATGATATTATTGTGGACGCAACAGATAATATTTCGATTAAATATTTAATAAACGATGCTTGTTTAGCAACTAATAAACCAATGGTTTACGGTTCTATTTTTAGGTTTCAGGGACAAGTTTCGGTTTTCAATTATCAAAACGGGCCAACATACAGATGTTTGTATCCAGATAAAAACATTAACGCATTAAATTGTGAAGATGCCGGAGTAATTGGAATTTCGGTTGGAATTATCGGAATGTTTCAGGCAAATGAAGTTTTAAAAATGATCTTAGGAATTGGAGAAGTTTTAAGCGGTAAAATATTAGTTTATAATATTCTCAACAACGAACAGCAAAAATATGATTTTGATAAAAGTGATGTTCAGTTAATAAGCAGAGAATCATTCGAAGAAAAATATAATAAATTTGAAGTTGAAGAAATAAGTTTTGAATCGATTTTGCATGAAATAAACAAAGATTCCGTTTTATTTTTGGATGTTAGAAACGAAGAGGAACTGCCAAAAATCAGTTTAAAAAATCAAATCCAGATTCCGTTGCAGCATTTAGAAAATGAAATTGAAAAACTGAATAAAAAACAAACGATTTATATTTTCTGTCAATCTGGAATTAGAAGTAAAATCGCAGTAGAATTGCTTCAAAAACATCAATTTAAAAGTGTAAAAAGTATTGCTGGCGGTATTTTAGCGATGAAACAATTATTAGCAACAGAGATAAATTTATAGCCACAGATTACACAGATTAAAAAGATTTTTTTTGAATTACTGGTGTAAAGTTTTTTGCCACGAATTAGACAATTTACACTAATTTTTTATTCAAAAAAATCAAAAAATAATTCGTGGAAATTAGTGTAATTGCTTCGCCTGTTCGCTATCGCTCGAGTCGTGGCAAAAGAAAAATCCCTTTTAATCAGTATAATCTGTGGCAAAAAAAAACTACAGTAAAAACTAAAAAACAATGAGTAAAAATGTATTTGTAGAAGGACCAATTTCTCCTGAATTTATAGCGGAGTCGATTGCTAAACATCAATCGAAACACACAATTGGCGCACATAACATCTTTTTAGGACAAGTTCGTGCCGATGTAATTCACGACAATACAGTCGTGGCGATTGATTATTCCGCTTATACTGATATGGCAAACGAAGCTTTGCATACGATTCGTGAAAAAGCTTTCGCTAAATTCGATTTGACCTGTATGCACATTTACCACAGTTTAGGCGTTGTAAAAGCTGGCGAAATTTGTTTGTTTGTCTTTGTTTCGGCAACGCGACGCAAACAAGTTTATGAAGCAACTGAAGCGATCGTAAACTGGATAAAAACCGATGTTCCGATTTTTGGTAAAGAAATGTTTGAAAACGATACATTTACTTGGAAACAAAATACCTAATAAAACAGAATGGTAGATATTACGCATAAAATAAGTACATTAAGAAAAGCAACCGCAACGGCAATTGTAAAAGTCAGCAGACAAGAAACAATTGATGCTGTAGTAAACAATTTGGTTCCGAAAGGAAATGTGCTCGAAATGGCAAAAACGGCTGGATTATTTGCAGTAAAAAATACGCATTTATCGATTCCGGATTGTCACCCGCTTCCAATTGAATTTACATCGGTTGAATATAAAATAGAAGGATTGCAAATTCAGATTATCTTCAATGTAAAAACCGTTTATAAAACCGGAGTTGAGGTTGAAGCCATGCACGGTGCGTCGATTGTCGCATTGACAATGTACGATATGCTGAAACCAATTGATAAAGAAATCGAAATTTCGACCATCAAATTGATTAATAAAGAAGGCGGGAAATCTTCTTTTAAAAATAAATTTCCGTATGCGATAAAAGCAGCGGTTTTTGTTTGTTCTGATTCCATTTTTGCAGGAGCTAAAGAAGATAGATCTGGAAAAATTATTGTGGAAAAATTAGATTCTTACGGAGTTGAAACTTCTCATTATGAAATTATCCCTGATGAATTGGATATTATTCAGGAAAGAACAAAAGCTTACGCGAAAGATAATCAATTGGTGATTTTTACGGGCGGAACGGGATTATCTCCAAGAGATGTTACGCCGGAAGCTTTATCACCAATTTTAGAAAGCAGAATTCCGGGAATCGAAGAAGCAATTCGCGATTACGGACAGCAGAGAATGCCATACGCAATGCTTTCAAGAACTGTAGCCGGAACTTTGGGCAAAAGTTTAGTTTTGGCTCTGCCAGGCTCAACAAACGGAGCGAGAGAATCGATGGACGCTGTTTTTCCGCATGTAATGCACGTCTTTCATATTTTAAAAGGAAAAAATCATGACAGCCTCTAACACAATTTTGACGGATGTTTTTGGGCGCAGACACAACTATCTGCGTATTTCGCTGCTGGAAAAATGCAACCTGCGTTGTACGTACTGCATGCCGGCGGACGGAATTGCGCTTTCCCCTAAAGCCAGTTTAATGACGGCTGAAGAGATTTTTGGTATCGCCCAGACTTTTGTACAAAATGGTGTTGACAAAATAAGATTAACGGGTGGAGAACCGCTTTTACGAAAAGATTTTCCGGAGATAATCGCAAAATTAGCTGATTTAAATATTTCACTTTCGATAACTACAAACGGGATTTTAATAGATCGTCATATAGATGTTTTAAAACAGTTTAAAGTCAAAAAAATCAATTTGAGTTTAGATACTTTGGTTTCGTCTAAATTTCATTCTATAACGCTCAGAAATCAGTTTGAGAAGGTTGTAGATAATCTGCATTTGCTTTTGAATAATGATTTTCAGGTTAAAGTAAATGTAGTTTTAATGAAAGGTTTTAACGACAACGAAATTGTTGATTTCGTTAAACTAACGCAGTTTCTACCTATTTCGGTAAGGTTTATTGAGTTTATGCCTTTTGCCGGAAACGAGTGGGACAGGAGCAAAATGGTTTCTCAAAATGAGATTTTATCTTTGGTTGGAGATACTTTTGCAGAAGATGAAATTCTAAAACTGGAAGACGAAAAAAACTTCACTTCAAGAAATTATAAAATAAAAGGTTTTCAAGGCGATTTCGGAATCATAAGTTCGATTACAAATCCGTTTTGTGACAGCTGCAACCGAATTCGTTTAACCGCCGATGGAAAAATAAAAAACTGCCTTTTTTCCAATTCTGAAACAGATCTTTTAACGCCTTATAGAAATGGCGAATCAATTACAAATTTGATTTCTCAATCTGTTCAAAATAAAAAGAAAGTCCGTGCCGGAATGGTTACGATGGATGAAATGGACGATCCGAAAAAACATTTTGACAATCGTAGTATGATTGCGATTGGGGGTTAGGAGTTAATTATTAATTGTCAGGCTGAGCGAAGTCGAAGCCTTTTTTCACATAATCTTGTCATTTCGACGAAGGAGAAATCGCACTCGTAAATCGACAAAGATTTGCTCTTCACTTTGCGGAGCTTCTAGTGCGATTTCTCCTTCGTCGAAATGACAAAACTGTGCGTTAAAACAAAAAAAGGTTCAACTTTTAAAGTCAAACCTTTCTTTGATATTATTTTTTCTTTTTAGCTTTTGCCTTTTTTTGAGACTTCGCTTTCTTCTTTGCAATTTTTTTTGCTTTTGCTTTATCTTTAGCTTTTTTCGCTTTTTCTTTTTTCTTAGCTGCGGCTTTTAGTTTTGCTTTTTTAGCTTTTTCTTTCTGTTTGTCTTTTTTAGCTTTCTCTTTTTTCTTAGCTAATTGCTTTTTCGCTTTGTCCTTTTCTTTGTCTTTCACTTTCTTTTCTTTTTTGTCAGATTTATTTTTAGCAGCTTCTTCAGTTTTAACTACTTCATTTGTGCTTTCTTTTTTTACATTAGTAACAGCAGTTTCTGTAACCACTGTTTTTACTGCTTCGGGTTTAATAGCTGGAGTTAGTACTTTTTTAGCAGGAGTTCTTCGTACCGCCGGTTTTGGTGTAGTTGCTGCTGTTTTTGTAACAGATGCTGCCGGGGCTTTTGTTGCAGTTGCTGGTTTTACAGCTGTTGCAGCAGGTTTAGCCGTTGCAGTAGTTTTAACTGGAGCAGCTTTACGAACTGGTGCTTTTACTGGTGTTGCATTTACAGCCTTTACATTTTCTGCTGCTGGCTGAATATTTTCAGTTGTAGGTGAATCAATTTTCTCTGGGGTAATTTCTTCGTTCTTGTTTTCCATATAAATGTGCTTTTAAATGAGGATTATTAATAACAATGTAATCAAATTGTTAATTTATGGTTAAGTAAAGATAACTATAAAACAAGTTTCCCAATGTTAAGTTTTTTGTTAAAATTTAACATTAAGTATTTGAAAGTGAAATGTTTAGTTTTTTTAATAAAATTTAAACTTCAAATCTCTTAACAATTCTACATGAAAAAATAGAAGAAATTGCTGTATAAATGTGAAATATTGTAAAAAGTGAGATGTAAAAGGCGGGCTGTAAAATGCATTTTACTGATATTTCTTTTAAAAAATGATTGCCATAACCCCGATGGAAGAGAAAATCCTTTGTGTCAGTCCGAATAGCTATCAGGACTGGCACAAAGGATTTAGAAGGACAATGAGATTAGCCCCTAATAATTTTATTATGGTAAATGTTTAATTCTCTGCAATTTACTTCGTCAGTTCGCTATCGCTCGTGTCCAGAATTTTGAAATTGCTTTTTGGTGCTCCGCATAAGGAACAGCAATAATTTTCGCCTAAATCTGTAAACAAAATACCTTTTGGAATACCTTGACTTTCATCTCCGTATTCTGATTTATAAAGTGTCAGGCATTCCTGGCATTGGTAAATATCCTGCTGTGGTTTTTCTTTTTTCTGCTGGTTTTCTGTAGTCTCTGTCGCTGTATTTCCGAGTTCGTCGAAATATTTTCGGCTTAATTCGATTAGAATAGTTGGCAGTTCAAGTTTGTCAATGTCTTGTGAATGAACGATATATTCACGTGTATTTGGGTCGAAATTCTTCGCAAACAAAACATTATAAGTATCACGGATTTTAATTGATTCTAAAGCTGCTGGAAGTTCGTTTTTTTCAACAACAATTGAAGTAAAATAATGTCCGTCGCGATTATACTCTGATAATCCAAATGTTAGACCATAAGTACTAATATCAAATTGATCGAGCGTTCGAACTAAAAAAGTTTTTAAACTTAAAGCCCATTCCATTGCAACAGGCAGATGCCAGTTAAGTTCTAAGAGAGAATGACGCACGTTGATCCCTCTTTTGCCTAGGAATTTTTCCCATTCTAGTTTTCGGTCTTTTGGAATTCCTTTTATGATGAATGATTTCCAGGGCGTAATACAGATTTTCCCAATTTTACAATCGAAACATAAATCGCACATTTCTTTCAGGAAATCAAGATCGTACAAGTTATTTCGCCAATAAAGACCAAGCCAGTATTGATCGATTCCCATTCTATTCATTCCTTCATAATAAGGAAACGGATAAAACGGAATATTTAAAGGCTTGTCAATTGTTCTGTTATTGGTGTCTAAAGCTTCGCTGACCAAATTAAAAATCAAGTCAATTCCGATAGATTCTTCGGCGGTAATTTTTTCGATTTCGTAATAGAATTTGGCAATATCCCAGCTGTAAATCAGAACGGGATAAACTTCCATACGTTCCCATTTTGGTAAACGAATGTATAAATACCAATAATCTTCGTGTTCTGAAGCAATGAAGTTTAAATGTCCCGTAAACAACGGTACCAGCTGTTGTTTCGGATCGTTTATATTGACTTTAAGTTTTGGCTGTTCTTTAAAAAGCTCCAATATATATAGGAATTTATTTCCGGTAAGCCAATTTGTATTTCTAAAAATATCAGTCGAAACATAAGACGAAACAATATTATTTCCACTTTTTTGATCGGGATAAACAAAATGATGTTTTCCTAAAGCGTTTTTATCCAAAGATTTAAAATCTTTCGGGAAAATAATATCCTGTCTGGAGCCAAATGAAATAGATTCCAAACCCTGATCCATTGCCATATTAACAACTTCTCTCAACTCTCCCGGCGAAATAACGCCTCCTTTTACTATTAATCTTGTCAATTCCATTTTTTTGTAGTGTTCAGTGTTCAGAATTTTTAGTGTTCAGTTTGCAGTGTTTAGTGTTCGGGTTTCGTATTCAGTTTTTTACTGATCACTAAAACTCTGAACACTGACCACTAAACTTTACACTTCGCTAATATCTCTTTAACTTCTGTTTTACAGCTTCCGCAGCCTAAGCCGGCGCCTGTGTTCTTACATAAATCGGTGAAATTGCTGACACCGCTTTTAATCGTTTCTTCGATGTTTCCGGCTCCAACCTGACTGCAGGAGCAGACTAATTTTCCTAAAACCGGTTTTGCGGTTGAACTTCCACGAAGAAGTAAATTTCGTTTGTCTGATAATTCGATTTTGCTTTCGATCATCGTTTTGAATTCGGCGAACTCGCTTTTATCACCCATTAAGATGGCTCCGACAAGCAAATCATCCTTTACGATGCATTTTTTGTAATAACGTTTTTTCAAATCGGCAAAAACAATTTCTTCAAATGAATCGTCGTTTTCCGGGATTTCAATATCGCCGATACTGCAAAGATTTAAATCTTCGAGTTTTAAAATATTCATTAAGACCGAACCTTTGTAATAACTGCTGATATCGCCTGCTAAAAAGTTGGCCAGAATATCAGCTTGTTCTTCAGCGGCAGAGGTGATTCCGAATAGTTTATTGTTGAATTCGGCGATTTCTCCAATAGCAAAAATATCTGGATTTGAGGTTTGGAGATACTGATTTACTTTTACGCCGCGTCCGCAGGAAAGACCGCTTTCTCGGGCAATTTCTATGTTTGGAATTGTTCCGATAGTATATACAATTGCATTTGCGGTAATGATCCTGCCGCTTTTCAGTGCAATTTCAATTTCGTTTGGATTATCGGTTTCAAAAACGGTGCTGACTTCATTATCAAAATAAATCTGAATATCACGAAGCTGAACCTCTTCGGCCAATAATTTACTGGAAATTAAATCCAGCTGACGTTCCATTAAACGGGAAGCTCTTTGAATTATGGTTGTTTTTACTTTTTTATGTTTTAAAGCAGCTGCCAATTCTAATCCTAGCAAACCTCCTCCAATAATAACAACATGCTGCTCTTCGGCTGGAAGATTGGTACTGTCTAAATGTTTTTTCAAGCGATCTGCATCTTCTTTGCGTCTTACGGTAAAACGGCCAGGAAGATGAAGCTGTGCATTTTCTGGAATAAAAGGACGGCTTCCGGTTGCCAGAATTAAGGAATCGAAAGTATGCGTTTCGCCTAAACTGTCTTTTATAATTTTGCTGGCTGTATCTATTTTATCAATCGCAACGCCGGCTTTCATAGTAATGTTGAGCTTGTTTAAAGCTTCGCCGTCTTTTACTTTTAAAAGCTGTTCCCAGCTGAATTCGCCCGTCATATATTCCGGTAGTAAAACGCGGTTGTAAAACGGGTTTATTTCATTCGAAAAAACAATAATTTCATCGGTTGTATTGAATTCCCGGTAGTTTTGAATAAATCGGAATGAAGCCGCACCGGCACCCACAATTGCAATTTTCTGAAAAGGTTTTACATATTTCGTAATCGAAACAGTAGTGAATTTAAAATCGGGTTCTTTTGAAACCGGATCAACAACAGTATTGGTTAAATTGTTGGTTCGGTTTAAATCATTTTCGAGTTGTTTTCCCCAATGCATCGGCAGGAAAACTACCTTTTCTTTGACAGAGTCGGTTACTTTTGCTTTTACCCGAACTTCTCCATTTTTACTCGAAACAATTACAATATCGCCGTTTTTAATATTGTTTTTGAAAGCATCGATAGGATTTATTTCTAAAACCGGACTTGGGGTGTGTGTCATTAATCGTGATACTTTTCCGGTTTTGGTCATCGTATGCCATTGGTCGCGAACTCTTCCGGTTGTTAAAATAAACGGGAATTGCGGCGTTGGCTGTTCTGATGTATTTTCAATTGCTGCCGGTAAATTGAAAATGGCTTTTTGCGACGGTGTATAGAATTTTTTATCGGTAAATAAACGGGGAGTTCCCTGATGTCCATAATCTGGAACGGGCCATTGAAAAGTCCCTTCGGTTTTTAAACGATGATAATTTAAATATGAAATATCGATGTTTGTGCCTTTGGTAAGGGCACAATGTTCTTTGTAAATTTCCTCGGTACTATTAAAATCAAAACCATTGAAATTCATTTTTTTAGCAAAGCGAATTAAGATTTCGGCATCCGGAAGTGCTTCTCCAGGCGGATTAATTCCTTTTGGTAGATAAGAAATACGGCGTTCTGAGTTAGTCATCGTTCCTTCCTTTTCCAGCCATCCGGCAGCAGGCAGTAATAAATCGGCAAATTTTGCTGTATCGGCGTTGTGCGAAATATCCTGAACGACTACGAATTTGGCATTTTGTAATGCTTTTTCGATACGACGGGAATCAGGTAAACTTACTAACGGATTGGTGCAGATAATCCAAACAGCTTTCATTTTACCTGATTCCAGTGCATCAAACATTTCTGTTGCTGTTAAACCAGGTTTATCTGAAAGTTCGTCAACGCCCCAAAAATCTGCTACTTCTTTGCGATGCACGGGATTGGCAATGTCTTTGTGCGCTGCTAAAAGTGTAGCCATGCCTCCAACTTCACGCCCGCCCATTGCGTTTGGCTGTCCGGTTAAAGAAAAAGGCCCGGAGCCGGGTTTTCCTATTTGCCCGGTTAATAAAGAGAGATTCAGTAAAGCAGTATTCTTGTCAACCCCAACAGCACTTTGGTTTAAACCCATTGCCCAAAACGAAAGGAAACCTTTTGCTTTTCCGATGGTATCAGCAGCCAGCTTAATATCGTTTACCGGAATACCGCATAGTTTAGATGCTTTTTCAAGCGAAGTACTTAGAACCAAATCTTTGTATTGTTTGAAATTCTCGGCATTGTTTTTAACGAAATCGTGGTCTACATAGCCTTTTTCGATAATGCGTTTGGCGATTGCATGGTATAAAATAATGTCTGATCCGGGAATAATCTGTAAATGTATATCGGCAAAAGCGGCTGTATCAGTTCGCCTTGGATCGATTACGATTATTTTTGTTTTCGGATTTTTCTCTTTATGTTTTTCAATTCTTCTAAATAAAATAGGATGGCACCAAGCGGGATTTGCGCCGGTAATTAAAAGTGTATCGGCAAGTTCAATATCATCATAAGCAATTGGTACAGAATCTTCTCCAAAGGTTTTTTTATATCCCACAACGGCAGAACTCATGCAAAGTCTGGAATTGGTATCGATATTATTGGTCTTTAAAAAACCTTTTACCAATTTATTTACCAGATAATATTCTTCGGTTAAACATTGTCCCGAAATGTAAAATCCAACGCTGTCAGGACCATGTTTTTTTATAATTGAAGTAAAAACAGCTGCAGCTCTATCGAGAGCCGTATCCCAGCTCACACGCTCGAGCGGATACGATTTACTGCCGCGCATTTCCGGATATAAAATTCTATCTGAAGTATCGTTTACTACATAATGCAGATTCATTCCTTTAGAACATAACATTCCTTTATTGACCGGATGATCTTTGTCACCTTCTACCATCACGCCGTTTTTGGCATCGTTGGTTACGATTATACCGCAGCCAACGCCGCAATACGAACAGGTAGTTTTGATTTTGGTATTTTGCATTACAGTTCTTTTTTAGATACTATTTTTTGAATCTGCAGAGATTTAGATAAATCACTTATACAAAAATAAGTATTTTTACGTATAAATACTTATTTTTTTGAATTTTTTTTTCTATTTTTGATGAAAATAAATGAGGAACAACAAATTAGTTTTTAAATCGGTTAAAATTTAGGACTCATGAAAGACGAGCAAGCCATTTGTTATACCTGCGAAAACGAGAACTGTTTTATTAAAAAACATCTGCATCTGGAACAAATGAAACAATATGTTCAAAAGAAGCATAGTTTTGTTTGCAAAAAATCGCAGCAGTTTATTATCGAAGGTGCTCCAATTCAAGGACTTTATTTTATTTGTAAAGGAAAAGTAAAAACGGTTAAAACCGGAATTAACGGCCGTGAACAAATCGTTCGTCTTACTAAAAATGGAGACACAGTTGGTTTTCGTGGTTTCGGGACCAGCAAACGCTATCTTATTGGAGCTTATGCTTTAGAAGATACGGTTTTGTGTAATTTCAGCAATGAAACCATGATGGAAATCCTTCAAAATGTTCCTGAATTTACTTATGCCTTAATGTTGTTTTATGCCGATGAACTTAATAAAAGCGAAAACAATATCCGTAAAATCGCTCATATGAATGTACGTGAGCGTGTTATCGATTTACTTTTATACATTCACCGAAAATTCGGTCAAATAAACGGCTTAATTGAAATTGAACTTTCAAGAAAAGAAATAGCAGACTTCGCCGGAACTACTGAAGAACAGGTTATTCGCGTTCTCTCAAGTCTTAAAAAAGAAGAACTTATCAAAACAGTCGGCAAAAGAATTGGTATTCTTGCTATTCCTAAACTTCAGTCAGAGATAATAGAACATAAGTATTTTTAGGGGTTTTAGATTTCAAGTTTCAAGTTTCAAGTTTCAGGTTTCAAGTTTCAGGTTCGCTAAATAACCATTGCAATCACATTCTCCATTCATCTCTTATCTTGCATCTCTCATCTTGCATCTCTCATCTTGCATCTTGCATCTTTTTCACCATTCCAACAATTATCAAATTCTCTCATTATCTAATTAAGTTAAATTACGTAATTCCAGAGATCTCTTGTTTTAAAGGACCTGACACCAACATCATGCGAAAACGCAGAAAACAAATTGATTTTCAAGCGCTTTTTTGGGGTTAAAAAAAATGTTTTGATATGGTATAAGCATTGTACTTAAGTATTAGTACGTATATAAATTTGCTTCATACAAATCAAAAACATAATTATTATGAGCAAATTAACCAATCCTATATTAAAAACACACAACACTAAATTTTTATCAAAACTTTCGAAATCTATTCTACTGGGGTTTGTACTTATGTTGTTGGGAAACTATGAAGCAAAAGCACAATTTACACTTACAGGTCAGTTAAGAGAACGTGTTGAAATGCGCGCCGGGCAAGGAACTTTGCAGCAAGAAGGTGATAAAGCTGCTTTATTTACAAGTCAGAGAACAAGATTAAATGCCGGATATTCTGGATATAGATTTAAAATTTTTACCGCTTTGCAAGATGTTCGTGTTTGGGGACAAGATGCTTCCTCTATCAACAGGACAACGACAGAAGCAAATAACGGAATTTTATTGCACGAAGCCTGGGCAGAGATTTTTTTGAACGACACTGTAAGTACAATTCAGAATCTGTCTATAAAAGCAGGACGTCAGGAAATTGCTTATGACGATCAAAAAGTCTTGGGAAGTTTAGATTGGCTGCAACAAGGAAGACGTCACGATGCGATTGTCTTTAAATTTGCCAATAAAGGCTGGACTGTTGATGTTGGGGCTGCTTTTAATCAGAATAAAGAAAATAATACAGGAACAATTTACAATGGTACAAATCCGGCTTATGGTGCTGGAACCAACGGAATTGGCACGATGTATAAGTCGTTTCAATATGCTTATGTGGGGAGAAAATTCTTCTTTGGTGACTTGTCCTTTTTATTTTTCAAAGATGATTTCAACAAATACACTTTAACGACTGCCGGAACACCTCCAGTTACTACAAAAGTAAACGGAACAGGAGTTTGGAGCCGAAATACAACAGGAATTTACTTCAATACCAATGTAACCCGAAAATTAAATTTAACAGGAAGCTATTATTATCAAGGCGGAAAAAATAAAGATGGACGATCACTAAACGCCAATTTGTTCTCGATTACGTCAACATTACAAGTAGGAAGGAAATTGTTTATTGGTCCCGGAGTTGACTTTTTATCTGGAGATGACGGAACAAAAACAGTTACGGCCGATTCAAAAGACAATCGCTTTGACCCACTTTACGGAACGCCTCATAAATTTTGGGGAAGCATGGATTATTTTTATGCTGCAAACGGTTTTGGAAAACAAGGTTTACTGAATTACTTCTTCAAAATAAAATATAATGCCAAAGACAATTTAAGTCTCGGATTGGATATTCACGGTTTTGAGTCGGGAAACACTTTGTCTAATGGTGCTGGTGGAAAACTAAATTCTTATTTAGGAACCGAACTTGATCTGCTAGTAAAATACAACCTAACCAAAATTATAAATATCGAAGCAGGATATTCTTTTATGAAAGCCACCAATTCTATGGCTTCTGCAGCGGTTAAAAATGTTGCCAACGCCGATTTAAATCCACAGTTTGCTTATGTAATGCTAAATATCAAACCTAATTTTTTAGCTAAAAAATAATAATCAACAACTTTTAAATTTTGTAAAAATGAAAAATATACAGATAAATACAATAGAAGTTTTCAAAAGAATAATACTGACTTTAATACTCGTTTTAGCCGTTTCTTTTACAGAAGTTACAGCTCAAAATGATCCTGTAAAACTTGGATTTATTCCGTTAACAGATTGTTCTCCAATTGTAATGGCTAAAGAATTAGGGTTGTTTAAAAAATATGGAGTTGAAGTAGTGGTGACCAAAGAATCTTCATGGGCCAATGTTCGTGACAAAATTTTAACTGGTGAATTAGACGGAGCGCACTGTCTATATACAATGCCGTTTTCGGTTTATACCGGGGTAGGAGGGAAAGCAGGTTCTGAAATGAAAATCGCCATGATGTTGAATGTTAACGGTCAGGCTATAACACTTTCGAATGATTTTTGCGGAAAAGTAGGTTTTAAACAAATGAATAAAATTGCGCCTGTTGTGGCGGCCAAACTTAAGGCAGAAAAAGAAGTGACTTTTGCCATGACTTTTCCCGGAGGAACGCACGATTTATGGCTAAGAAACTGGATGGCTATTGCTGGTGTAAATCAAAAAACATCTAAAATTATTACGATTCCGCCGCCGCAAATGGTGGCAAACATGAAAGTTGGAAATATGGATGGTTATTGCGTTGGAGAGCCTTGGGGTGGTGTTGCAGTAAAACAGGGAATTGGTTTTACACAAGTGGCTTCACAAGACATCTGGAAAGATCATCCTGAAAAAGCTTTGGTTGTTAATAAGGAATTTAGTGAAAAACGCAGAACTGATCTTGTAAAAGTGATGAAAGCGGTTCTGGAAGCTTGTATCTGGCTGGACAATCCGGCGAATCGTAAAAAAGCTGCTGCGATAATAGGGAAAGCACCTTATGTAAATGCTCCTGCAGATGTTATTGAAAATAGATTAATGGGAAATTATGATTTAGGCTGTAATCAGGGAACAGAAGTTTACACTAAAGATTATATGCTGTTTTACAAAAGCGGCTTGGTTAATTACCCTAGAAAATCATACGCGATTTGGGCAATGGCACAATATGTTCGATTTGGGTATTTGAAAGAAGCTCCAAATTACAAAGCAATTGCCGATAAATTGATTTTGCAGGATTTATACGAAGAAGTAGCCAAAAGCCTGAAAGTAAAAGTACCAAATGATGATATGAAACCTTTCTCGCTAACGATGGATAAAACGGTTTTTGATCCTTCAAACCCGGAGGCTTATTTAAAAGCGGCTAAAAAATAATTTTCAAATTTAAATCAGAATATCATGTCTAATAAAGATACTTTAACGCTAAACGATATTGCGGATCAAACAGAAGTTTTGATGGAAAACACCGCAATTGATGCCGGAAAAAATGAAAAATGGAAATTGATTTTAAATTCAATTTCCATTAAACTAAAATCAACAGCTTTGGCAGGAATCGGAATTGCTTTGTTTATTGGTTTTTGGAGTTTATTAAGTTATTATACTAAAGAGGCACTTCCTGGACCTTTGGCCACCTTTACAGTTTTAAAAGAAATGTTAAGCGATCCGTTTTATGATTACGGACCCAATGATAAAGGAATAGGACTGCAGTTATTCAATTCAATAAAAACCGTTTTGCTGGGCTTTTTATTAGGTTCTTTAGTTGCAATCCCAATTGGGATTTTAATGGGAGCGAGTACGATTTGCAAACAAATTATGTACCCAATTGTACAGCTTTTAAAACCGGTTTCGCCTTTGGCATGGTTTCCTATTGGATTGGTCGTTTTTAAAGATACCGGTTTGGCAGCGATTTTTATCGTTTTCATTACATCCTTATGGTCCACTTTAATCAATACTTCTTTTGGAATTGCTTCAATTCCTCAGGATCATAAAAATGTAGCAAAAGCATTCGGTTTTTCTAAGATGCGTTACCTCACCAAAATATTGATTCCGTATAGTTTGCCTCATATCATTACCGGACTGCGTTTGAGTATCAGCGTGGCGTGGCTTGTAATTGTTGCCGGAGAAATGCTTTCCGGCGGTGCCGGAATAGGATTTTTTGTGTGGGACAGCTGGAATGCCTTAAGTTTAGAAAAAGTAATTTCTGCTATAATCATTATTGGAATAGTTGGTTTATTATTTGATAAATTTTTCACTTTCATCGAAAATAAAGTGGCTTACAAAGCTTAATCAGAGGTGCAAAGGTTCAAAGTTGCAAAGGGACAAAGGTAGGCCGCCTGAAACTTGAAACCTGAAACTCTCAGAAATCTAAAATCAACAATCTAAAATCTAAAATCCAACATTATGAGTTATTTAGAAATCAAAAATTTAGAGATATCATTTCCAACTCCAAAAGGTAAATACATTGCCGTTCACGATATTAATTTATCTATTCAAAAAGGAGAAATCATTTCGATTATAGGACATTCGGGCTGTGGAAAATCGACTATTATGAATGCTATTGGAGGCATGCTTACGCCAACTGGAGGTTCTGTTGAGCTGGCCAGTCAAAAAATAAAAGGACCGGGACCGGATCGCGGAATCGTTTTTCAGAACTACTCGCTTTTACCTTGGTTAACAGTAGAGGAGAATATCTTTCAGGCTGTCGATTCGGTTATGAAATGTTCCAAAAAAGAAAAACATGAGATCGTGATTCAGAATCTTAAAAGGGTGAATTTATTCGAACATAAAGATAAACTGCCGGGACAGCTTTCGGGCGGAATGAAACAACGTGTTGCTATTGCGAGGGCTTTTGCAATCAATCCGGGCGTATTGCTTTTGGATGAGCCTTTTGGAGCTTTAGATGCCTTAACAAAAGGATCGATGCAATTGGAAGTCTTGAAATTATGGAACCTGGACAATAGAGAAAAAACAATTGTAATGATTACGCATGATATTGAAGAAGCGTTGTTTTTATCTGATCGAATTGTAGTTTTGAATAATGGTCCGGCATCAACCATAAGAGAAATTGTTGAAGTGCATCTGCCTAGACCAAGAAATAAAATCGAAATTGTAAAAATGCCTGAGTATATTGCTTTAAGAGATAAATTGCTGCATTTATTGACAGACAAATTTTCTATTGAAGATATGGGAATGAAGTATAAAAATTAATTAGAATTTAATTGAGATGTTCTGTTGAGACGCACTGCTGTGCGTCTCTGTTATTTTGTTCGTTTAATCTTTACAGGATTTTGTCTGGTATCAAAAACGTCTGAAATTTTTATCAACTTTTTATCATCGTCAATACAATAAATGATCTTGTAATTGTTACAAGTTAGATATAAGTATCTATTTTCTCTGTCTAATAAAAGATCTTCAACTTGTGCTGAAAATGTATTATTTATAAGTTTTTTGGGTTCAGAAATGATTTCTTTAATGATTTTTTTAGCAACTTTAATTCCCGCTTTTTCAAGATAATAGTTATAGATTTTATCAATTTCATTTTCTGCAAATTCAGACCATATAACTTTCAATTTCATTACTTATATTTTTCTAGAAGTTGTGAAGTTGTTTTATATTTTCCTTTTTTAAAATCATCTTCTGATTGATCAATTCTGTTATTAAATTCTTCAATAGAAAATGGACTCAAAAAATCACTTTCATCTTCATTTTTTTTGTTTCTGCTTTTTAATAAATTTTCAAGCTGAGAAATTACTTCTTCACTTTGAATTTTTAGAAACTCCTGTACAAATTCTATTTTTCTAGTCTGTAAATCCATCTCATTAGTATTTTTCCAAATTTACGAATTATCTTGGATATGAATATTTTTTTGATTGTATTTTTAAAATACTGTTTAGTAGAATTATAGTTCGACTAGAAAAATAAGTCAAATTGAGTTTTTTATTTCTTTTTCCCAATAAATCGAATTACAGAACCTGTTCCGTTATGAAATAAACCTTCGTTGAGTTCGATTTCCTTTTCTTCTAATTCGATGATTTCATAATCTGGGAAATCCGCTTTAATTTCTTCAATTGAAAATAGAGATTCAATGTCTTTTGGTCCGCCCACTTTTTCGTTTATGGCAAGATATTCTAAATGTTTTTTGCTGAAAGCTTCAAAAATAATAATACCATTTTTACGTAATAATTTATCAAGCTGTCTATGAATAGCCGATTTAATTTCTGCCGGAAAATGAGCGTAAATTAAAGCAATCGTATCAAATTGTTCTTGTTGAAAATCCAGAGTTTCTAATTCGCCAACCTGATAATCAATTGAAACATTATTAGCATCAGCAAGTTTTAAAGCTTTGTTTTTTCCTTCTTCACTAATATCAAAAGCGGAAACTTTCCAGCCCGATTTTGCGGCAAAAACGGCATTTCTTCCTTCGCCTTCAGCAGGAAAAAGTATAGTACCGGGATTTAGCTTTTCCAGTTGATCTCTTAAGTAATTGTTGGGTTCTTCGCCGTAAGCAAATTCTTCACTGCTGTAGCGGTCGTCCCATCGCTGAGTCCAGTTGTTCATGGTTTATATATTGAATTTAATTATTAAGGGTTTGTGGTCACTGAGCGTAGTCCAGTCTTGATATGTTCCTATTTGAACACTTTCAAGAGTTTCAATAAAATCATTTGAAGCAAAACAGTAATCCAGATGATACGGTTTGTTCTCATGTCTATAAAGGTATAAAGTTGGATGTTCTTCTTTGCCCTGAATTTGATTAAAATATTTATGATAAGTACTAAAAATATTTTTGTCTCCCAGTTTGTTTACAACCGTTGTATGATTTCCTTCTCGTCGTGGTTTGTCCCAAATAGTATTGCTGTTGAAATCTCCAATTAAAATGGTTTTGGTTTCTTTAATAAGATCTTCATAATAGTTAATCGCTTTCCAAACCTGGGTAATATATTGTCCGTCTTTATCTTCAGGATTGTTTGCCCAGATTGCAAATAAAGTAAAATCGATTTTTCCTTGAGTAACGGCTATTGGAAGAATATTTTTAAAATTTGGATTATGGCAATCCAATAATTGAAATCGATAATCGCTATAAGAGAAAACACCAAGTCCTTTATGCGGATTTGTACCGTACCAAAGAATGTCGTTTGGCAGCTTTGAATTAGCAGGAAATTTTAATTTTTCAGGACTTTCACACTCCGAAATTACGGCAATATCAGGATTATGGGCTAGGATGAATTCTGCTTTTTTTCTGAATGCCATGTTGCAATTCCAGGCTATGATTTTCATTTATTGGAAAATTTAAAAATAGAAAAAGACTAAGCAACCCAGGTTTCTTCAACTTCATCAATAATCCATTTATTATTGACTTTTTTAATATAAATTCTAAATCCTTGTCCGCAACGGTCACCACAAGCAAAGCCATCATCTAAAATTCCAAATTTTTTATCCTTGTCAAATTGTATTCTGGAAAAGAAAACTGCTCCGGAAAAAACAAAATCGTATTTGGCTAACCAAATCAGACCTCTTTCTTTTGGAAATTGAGAAATATTTCTGAGTTCAAATTTATTGTTGAGTTTTATGTTTTTAAAATCAAAAACGTATTCACTTTCTTTTTTTTCTTTTGATATATAAATTTTAGCGTTTTTAAAGTGTTTTTGGAAATCTTCTCTTAGATCTTGACTGTTATCTTTTAGTAATGGATCAAAAGCAACAATAATTTTCGAAGTATCTTTTTTAATTTTTTCTGTATTGATTTTCCATTCTAGTAATTTTCGCTTTTGTTCTTCCGTAGCTTTTGTACTATCAACTCCAATATAATGACCTGTTTTATCATATATTGATTCTCCATATTTGGGTGGGAAATTTGTAAAGAGTCTTATATCTATGCATGTTGAATCGATTAAACTTGGAAAAATTTCAGTCATTACATTTTTCTCAAATTCTAAATCTGTGATTTTCTTTTCACAACTAGAAAAAAGGATAATTACTATTAGCAATGCTAAGTTTAAAAGTTTCTTCATATATCAAATATAGCAATTTAAAAAGCAAAAAAAAGTTTAAGGAAAACCAAAAAAAATACCCTTTTCCAAAACTGAAAAAGGGTAAATTAAAAATGTATATTTTAGAAAATTAGATTAAATAGCTTTGTATTTTTTAATCTTAACCAACAAATTTTGTTTCGCCACTATTAATGTCAATTTCTACAAAATTATGTTTTCCGATAACGATAAGCAGTTTGTCTGCATTATATCCTACATATCTTATTTCAGGTTCTCCTTTTTTTGGTTTTCCGCAAACAGAAATTACATTGGTCTGCCATTTCAATTTGCTTCTTTTGTAGGCAGATATTGTTTGCAGGTCATTTTCAACATAATAAATAATGTTGTCTTTTTTAATTCCTCTTTTTGGTGTTTTTGCAAAGTTTATTTCTGAGTTTTTTGAAATTAAGGCATCATTATATTTTTGAGCGATGCCTGTTTGAGCTGCAATAAAAGTTAACATTGATAATTTTAGAAATTGTTTCATTGGGGATAGAATTTGGGGTTCGTAATCGATTCAAATATAAATAATTAAACGAGATATACTAAGTTTTTTGTAAATAAAAAAAATACCCTTTTCCGAAATAGGAAAAGGGTAAAATATATAAGTTGATTTTGAAGAAAAATTATTTTTTCCAGCTAAAAATTCTTGGATTTACAGAAATCATTAACCAAGCCCAATTGTTGGTATGGCTGGCATCTCCGCCTTTAACAAATTCCAAAGTTTTAGAACCAAACATTTGAGAGTAACCTCCTGAAACTGTAATGTCTTTTTTGAAGTTATATCCAAAAGTTGCGTCAATCTCAGTTCCTAAATATGATTCAAGTTTTTCATTTGCAGGTGTAACAACATCAGCAGCTGATAGGAATACGTGCGGAATCAAAGCAAACTGCCATTTGTTTACATTGTAATTTAATTTGATAAATGCATCTTGTAAACCTACACTGTTTAAGTAATTTCCAACATAAAAATAATCCATATAACCGTTAAAACCGTGGTTGGTACCAAAAATTGGGTTGAACGATTTAATAACAGTACTTGCGTCATTTGTATCTTTTCCTGAAAGGAATTCATATCCTAAACCAGCTTTAAAAGATTCTGTTATTTGGTATCCAAAATTGGCCGCTGCATTCCACGCGCTCACTTGCAAATCTGTGCTTTTCCCAGTTTGTCCGTATGCCCAAAAATTAGTATCAATTTTACCTTTTTTATAAGTTAGATAAGGTCCAAAAGTTTGTTTGTAATCTACCAATAGTTTGGTAGAAGGGGCAGGATCAGGAGCATATTCGTAACCAGTATTTAGTAATAAGAAACTCAAACCAAAAGCTTCGTTAAATTGATTGTGATACCACACATATTGTAGAGTTTTATAACTGGCAACAGTATAAGGTGTCTGAACCACATTTTCGGCAGTTGAGTTATAAGCTCCCCCGAAATCTAATTTTTGTTTTTCGGTTTGATACGAAATTGTAAGTGCATCATGGCTTTGTGCCTGTTGTCCCCAATCTTGTTCTCCTAAAATACGCTGATTATCATAAGAAAGTACCTGGCGTCCCATTCTGGCACTCCATTTTTCAGTAAAATTATATTGCGCCCAGGCTTCAAAAACAGCTACTCCATTTTTATCTGCGGTAGCTGCAGGAACAACATCTCCCCAGGTTCTGGTGTTTTGCAGAGTTAATTTTACAGTTAAATCTTCTTGTTTATAATTGAAATTTAAACGAGAACGCTGCGAGATTTGTGACGTCCCCTTCTGGCCTTCCGGCAGAAGTTGTTTATATCCGTTTCGGTATTCAAAACGAGGTCTTATTTGTAAATTTACGTCTAATTCTTGTGCTTGCAGAGCCGCGCCAGTACCAAAAAGTAACAGAGCAATTAATTTTATTTTTTTCATAAAACTGGTATCTTTATTTTGATACCGTAAAATTATAAGAAAATTAAGCCTTTATGAATGATAAAAGTCATTATTTTTCAATTTAATTGGTTTACAGGTACAAGCTGTTGCTTTTCAATTGTTTTTACTGGTACAGGTTGTTTTTTGCTGGCGCTTTTGGTAATTGCATAGTGCATCCAGACCAAACATCCGATTGAAAAAAGCAGAATAAAAATCCATGAACTTGACCAGATTCCGGTTGCAGTTAATAAATACCCAAAGATAATAGGCCCAAAGAAACCGCCCAAGCCTCCAATCATTCCAACCATTCCGCCAACAACACCAACTTCATTTGGGAAATATTCCGGGATATGTTTGTAGACTGCAGCTTTTCCAATTCCCCATGAAATTCCAATTAGGATTACCAAAACAAGGAATACCCACATATTGGCATCAAACTTAATAACTGTAATTCCTTTAGCCAGAAGTTCTTTTTTCTTTACACTTTGGTTTTCTGCAACTACAACTTGCTGCCATGACGTAGAAGTTGGAAAAATAGCATTTTCAGTATTATTTTCTTTTTTTTGTGCGACCGCAAAATCTGTTTCACCAATCTTAATATTGTCGTTGGTAACAGCTGTAATAGTTCCTTTTTTGGTTGCCAAAACTCCTGGTCCAGCAGTTGTAATTTCCATTTTCGGGACAGCTAATAAAGCACTTAAAATTACCGATGAGCCTAATACCCAATACATCACTTTTCGTGCACCAAATTTATCCGATAAATAACCTCCAAAGGCTCTAATTACACCAGAAGGAAGACTGAACATAGTAGCAAACAAACCGCCCATAACTAAACTGGTTTGATAAACGTTCATGAAATTTGGCAATAACCATTGTGAATAGGCTACAAAACAGCCAAAAACTAAAAAGTAATAGGCTCCAAAACGCCAAACTCGTGTCGATTTTAACGGAACCAGCATTTGAGAAATAGTTTTAGTATTGCTTTGTGCTTTTTTATTTTCAGTGAAAATCAAAAAAGCGATTCCAATTACGACTAAAGAAACTGCATAAATAACAGGAAGTATTTTCCAGCCGTTTTGCGGATCATTAATTGAAAAATGATTTAATAGTGAAGGAGCTAAAAATGTTGTAATAGCTGCGCCGGCATTTCCCATTCCGAAAATTCCCAGAGCGCGTCCCTGCCATTCTTTTGGATACCAAATAGATGTATAACCAATTCCGACTGCAAAACTAGTTCCTACCATTCCGAAGAAAAAGCTTAGTAAGGCAAACATAAAAAAGCTGTCGGCATAGGGAAGGAGAAACAACGGAATCGAACTGAGAAGCAGTAAAAGTGAAAAAACGTATTTTCCTCCAAATTTATCTGTCAGGATTCCTATAGGAAGACGCATAATAGATCCTGTTAGAATTGGAATACCAAGAAGCCATCCTACCTGAACAACGCTCCAGTGAAAAATTCCGTTATCAACCAGAAAGGTTACTAAAACCCCGTTTAAAGTCCAGCAGGCAAAACACACAGTAAATGCCAGTGTGTTTAAGAATAATATCTTGTGTGATTGCGATAATGAGCTTGTATTTTTCATAGCACTTATATTTTTTTTGTAAAAATAAGTACTATAACTTAGTAAAAAGATGCGAAAACGCAGTTTTTGAAAAATAATTACGTATTTATACGTATTTTTTAAATTAAAGAATATTCTGCTGCTTTGTTAGAAAGTTCCATTAGGTTTTTTACTTTCAGTTTTTTCATCAGGTTGAAACGATGTACTTCGGCAGTTCGTTTACTAATATCAAGTGCTTCGGCAATTTCTTTGTTTCCTTTTCCGGATAATAAGAGTGTCAGGATTTCTTTCTCTCTTTTTGTAATCATCATTTCGTCGCCTAAGCTTTGTTTAGGTTCTAATGAATTAGAAGGGTTTGTCAATTGACCAATTAAGATAGAAGAAATATCTCCACTAAAATATTTTCCGCCCGCAGCAACGGTATGAAGTGCTTTTAAGAATTCTTCCTTGCTGGAACCTTTTAATAAGTAACCATCGGCGCCGGCTTTTATGGATTTCAATACGTATTCTTCGGATTCGTGCATCGAAAGCATGATGATTTTTATGCTATTATTTTCGCTTCTAAGTTTTTCTACTAGTTCGATGCCGGTTAGATTTGGCATACGAATATCAGCAATAAGTAAATCGGGTTTGCTTTCTGCCACTACGTCAAGAGCATCAGCACCATCAATTGCTTCACCTACAACCTCAATGTTTGCTTCGTTTTCTAATAGGGATTTGATTCCGTCTCTAACAAAAACATGGTCATCTGCCAGCACTACACGAATGATATTACTCATAGTTTACTTAATTTTATTCTGGATTTTTACGTATATTCATCTATAAAGAAGACGCTAATATACGTAATTTTTTAGATTTTAAATTGTAACATTAAAAATTCTAATGTTAGGAATTCTAAATTACAAAATTGTACTTAGTATTGTCAGGCTGAGCGAAGTCGAAGCCCTGCAAAGATTGTCGATTAAGATTGCTCGGGCTTCGACTTCGCTCAGTCTGACAAGATTGTGTTTAACTTTGTTAAAGTTCTCAAAACTTTGACAAAGTTTGTTTTTTAATTGCTTCCAGCTTTAGCTGGAGGCTTTTATAGATAAAAGAAAGGCTTTAGCCAAATTTGTAAGTTTGGCTAAAGCCTTTTTGATGCTTTTTTGTATACCTTCAGCTAAAGCTGGAGGCAATTGATTTTATTTGATTTTTAATTGTGGATTTACTTTGTGCGGGCTTCGACTTCGCTCAGCCTGATAAGATCGTGGTCAACTTTGACAAAGTTTTCTAAGCGTAAAGTATTTGGAATTTGGAATTAAAAAAAATGGAATTTCTACTTAAGTATCGGAATATTAAAAGTAATCCTTGTGCCTTCGCCGGGAATTGAGTTGATGAAAACGCGGCCGTTAATGTATTGAATTCTTTCTTTCATAAACAATAATCCCATGCCTGATTCGCTGTTTCGTTTTTTGTAAACTGAGTTAATGTTGAAACCTTTTCCATTATCATCAATAATAACGCTTAAAAGTGTCTCACTATGCGAAAGCTGTACGATAATATGCGTTGATTCTGCATATTTTATGGCATTGTTGATGGCTTCCTGTGTAAGTCGATATATATTGATTTCGATTAAAGAATCTAAACGCTGGTCAAAATTGGTTTTGTTGTAAAACAGAATTTCTTTTCCGGTAAGTTTAGAAAGCTCTTGTGTTAATTTAGAAAGAGATGAAACGATTCCGTGATCGCTTAACTCCGGGGGCATTAAATTGAAAGTTGCCGTGCGGACACCTTTTATAATATCAAGTGATAATTTTTTAAGGTATTCTATTTTTTGAGCAGCTTTTTCTTTGTCTTCTAAATTGATACTTTCCAGACTAAATTTTAAACCGGTAAGCATTTGACCAATTCCGTCGTGAATTTCTTTGGCGATTCGGTTTTGTTCGTTTTCCTGATTTTCAACAATTTTGCTTGAAATAATCTTTTGCTGATTGATTTTTTCAGTGATGTTTTCAAGATTTAAACGCTCGACTTCGCGCTGTGCTTTTTTACGTTCGGTAATGTTGAAACAAACAATCAAAAGTTCTAATTCGTCTTTTTTAATTGTTACGGGAACCATTGATAAATCCAGCCAGATGGTTTGATCCTCTTTATTTAAAATTTTGATTTCGCCCTGCCAGCCGCTTCTTTGTTTTTCAAAAATAAGACGGTCAATATTGATTTGTTCTTTTTCGTCAATCGTTAAAACTTCTGAGAATTTTTTGTTTGATGAAAATTTGGTGTAGTTTAAAAGTTTGGCAAATTTTTCTCCAATATGAATAATCGAACCATCAGGCGCAATTCGGCAATAGAGTAATGTATTTTCCATTGCATAATTGAGCGACTTTAATTCTTTAACCGAATTTTCTTTGATTTCGCTGATGATTTCTGTGTCGTAAGCCAGTTTTAAAGCCTTTTTTTCCGAAGATAAAAGTTTGGCTATTAATCTTTCGATTTTCTTATTTGTGGGTTTAAAAATGAAGAAAAACTCTAAAAGCAGTACCAATAGGGTGAAGCCAAAAATCCAAAATTCTATTTTACGCTGTTCAGTTACTTTTTCGTGTGCTTCAAGATCGTATTGTGTAACGATTTGATTCATTTTTGAAAGAAAGGAACCTTCGTTTTCTAGAATTACCTGTACAAGTTTTTGATTTTCTTCGGATTGTTTTTTCTGTTTTAAATTCAATAAAAACAAATTAGTAGTCTCCGCGATTTTATTGAAAATCGGATTGATTTCGAGATATAATTTATGGAGTGTTTCGCTTTTTTCTTTTGGAAAAGCTAAACTGTCACTGCCGTTTTTGAGTGCATTTTGGCTTTTTTTCCAAAGAGATAAAACATTTTGTAAATGTGAGGTTTGTTTAGAAGAAACGGTATCAGAAACGTAATGCAGAATTAGAACTTCTTTTACAATTTTCTGACTGAGCATTCTCTGCCTTCCCGAAAAATTGATGATTTTAGAATCGCTTAACTGCTGATTCAGATTGTACTGAACCAAAGCCTGGCTGATAATTATGGTTAAGGCAATAGTAAGAAGCGCAAAAAAATACAGACGGCGTAAATTTTTGAATGTGATTTTATCTGCAGCTTCCTGATTGCTTTTCTTCATATAATCAGTTTACAATCCTAAAGAAGCTTTTATCAGGTTTAAATTTTCTTCAGAATAATTGATTTTTAAGGCTTCCTGATGTCCTTTGTCAGACATTTTATCCCAGGTTTTTTTGATGATGTTTTTTAGTTTTTCTTCATCGTGTTTATGAACAAAAGGCTCTAAATAATACTCTAAAAACACCAGACAGATAACATCTTCTAATAATTGTGTTTCGTGATCTTTTTTAAGTAATTTTTTCTCTATTAAAAATGAAACACGGTCTATGAAAGTCTGGTTATAACCTGCTTTTACTAAAATTTCGGCAGTAGTTTTTGAGTGAAATTTTTTCAATTCTTCTCTCCATTTCAAATAACCAACACGATCCATAGGAAACGATTCACGTGCTACTTTCCATCGACAGATGTGCTGCGCTTTTGACGCAATCTGAATTTCTTCTGAAGCATTGGGGTCAAACTGCATCAACCTTTCGTACATCCTGTTTGAATACAATAATTCTTTTGGATATTCTTTGTTTTGATCGATGTCGATATTTGGATCTTGTGCGTTTTCGGCATCAATCCATTCGCTGGCTTTTTGAAAAGGTGTACTCATTTTTTTGAAGATAATAGATTTCAAAGATACGGAATTAAGTTTTTTTCGCCGCGAATTTCACGAATTAGCACGAATTATTATTTTATTTTTTGCCGCAGATTAGAAGATTTTCACAGATTTAATCCTAAAAATCCTTTAATCTGTGGCAATAAATCAATTATTTCTATTGTTTTTGTTATTTGGATTTCAAAGATATTGAATTGGGTTTTTTCGCTGCGAATTTCACGAATTCCATTAATTTAATTCGTGTTAATTCGTGGCAAAATAATTTTAATCTGTGAATCCCAATAGTTATCGGGAGTGGCTTTTAAACTAATCTATAAATCCAACAAACACTTCGTTTTCAATGATCTTAATTGGGTATGTTGCAATTTTATAATCGTCGCCATTTAAGTTAGAACCATCTACTAATGAAAATGTTTTTTTATGCATAGGACAGGCAATTTTTGGAATATCATCTGCAGATCCTGTCATTCCTCTTGATAGTACCATTTCCATTTTATGCGGACATGCATTTTGGCAGGCGTACCACTCGTTACGACGTGTAAAATTAAAAATAGCAATCTGTTTGTTTTTGTATTTAATACAGCCGCCGCGATTGGTCGGGAAATCTTCAACTTTGCCCGCTTTAAACCAAATTGTTGCGTCGTTTGCATGGACTGTTTCGTATTGATTTAAGATTTCTTCCATTTTAAGTTTGTTTTGATTTCCTGTTTCTTAGCCCTCTTTTTACAATCAAGAGAGTTTTGATGGCGCAGTAAAAAAGAGGGTAAGAAGGACAGCAAACGTTATTGATATTTTTTTGTTTTTTTTTGGAGCTTATTTTTGTTTTTTGAAACACATAGAGACATAGACTTAATAGTTGAAAAAAGAATTGTCAAAAGAAAATCATTTCTGCTTATTTTAGAGAAGTGAAAAACGTTTTTGGAGTTGTAAAATCTATGTCTCTATGTGTTTAAAAATTATATTTTTAGTTTATGACCAGGCTTTTGGCGCTTTTTGATCTCTTAACGGAACAAAAACTGCATTATCGTCTTTATCGTCTGAGTTTACAAAATGATTAAAGCGTTTTAATAATCTTGGTTTTTCTAATACCTGTTTCCATTCGCATTCAAAAGTATTTACCAGAGTCTGCATTTCGGCTTCAAGCGTTTCGCAGATTCCTAAACTGTCTTCGATAATAACTTGCTTTAAATACTCTAGACCGCCGTCTAATTTTTCTAACCATGTTGAAGTTCGAACCAGCGGGCCGGCTGTGCGGATGTAATACATTAAGAATCTGTCCATGTATTTAATAACTGTTTCTTTGTCAATTTTTTCGGCTAATAAAACAGCATGTTTTGGGTTTGCACCGCCATTTCCGGCAATGTATAAATTCCAGCCGCCTTCAACAGCAATTAATCCGAAATCTTTTCCTCGGGCTTCGGCACATTCGCGAATGCAGGCCGAAACACCGCCTTTTAATTTATGTGGAGAACGAATCCCTTTATATCTGTTTTCAAGTTCGATAGCAAATCCGGCACTGTCGTCCATTCCGTAACGACACCAGGCGTTTCCAACACAGCTTTTTACGGCACGAAGCGATTTTCCGTATGCGTGACCGCTTTCAAAACCGTTATCGATTAAGATTTTCCATATTTTAGGGAGATCGCTTAAATGAGCTCCAAATAAATCAACTCTTTGAGCACCAGTGATTTTAGTGTATAAATCGAATTGTTTCGCAACTTCGCCAATTACAATTAATTTCTCGGCAGTAATTTCTCCTCCGGCAACTCTTGGAACTACAGAATAGGTTCCGTTTCGTTGAATATTAGCCAAAAATCTGTCGTTTGTATCTTGTGTAGTGATGTGTTTGTTTGCCGTATCGTTGTAAATACTAGAGAAAATAGAAGCTACAACGGGTTTACACACTTCGCAGCCATCGCCTTTTCCGTGATGATCTAAAACATCGTAAAAATTTTCATATTTATTGATTTTTACCAAATCGAATAATTCCTGACGAGTGTAGTTAAAATGTTCACAGATAACTTCTTTAACTTCTTTTCCAAGTGATTTTTGAGCCGCTTTTACCAAATCTGAAACCATTGGTTTACAGCCGCCGCAGCCAGAAGTCGCTTTCGTTGCTTTCACAACATCTGAAAGACTAGCACAGCTTTCATCTAAAATTTTACAGCAGATAGCACCTTTGGTAACATTTTCGCAAGAACAGATTACGGCAGTTTCCGGCAAATCCATTACGCTTCCTAAGCTTGAACCTTCAGAACCGTCTCTTGAACCTAAAATCAAATCTTCCGGATTTTTAGGCAAAGCCATTGCATTGTTGTAAATCTGGAAAAGTGAATTGTAATCGCTTGAATCTCCAACCAGAATTCCGCCTAATAATGTTTTAGAATCTTTAGTAACGTTGATTCTTTTGTAAACTCCGTTTAATTTATTCTCATAAATAATGGCAGTTACGTTATCATTTTCGATAAAAGGATCACCAAAACTCGCAACTTCGACACCAATTAATTTTAATTGTGTCGACATATCGATGGTTTCTCTCATGGTTTTAGTACCATTTAAGATTTGCTCGGCAGCAACATCAGCCATTTCGTAACCTGGAGCAACAAGTCCGTAAATGTTTTGATTGTAAAGTGCTGCTTCTCCAATAGCATAAATAGAAGGATCTGATGTCTGCATTTGATTGTTTACCACAATTCCGCCTCGTAATCCAACTTCAAGTCCTGAAACTCTTGCCAGTTCGTCGCGAGGTTTAATTCCGGCAGATATAACCAACATGTCTACTTTTAACAATTCCTCGTCAGCAAACATCATTCCCGTTATGCTTTCTTTTCCATCGATATATTGTGTTGCTTTGTTAAGATGAATACCGATATTTAATTCTTCAATTTTAGCTTGTAACATATCGCTTGCGCCTTTGTCTAATTGTCTCGGCATCAAACGGGGTGCAAACTCTACAACATGCGGATTCAATCCTAAATCTCTAACGGCTTTTGCTGCTTCAAGACCTAATAATCCTCCGCCAAGAACAGCGGCTTCGGTTGCACCATTTTGCTTTATCTTTTTGGCATAAGCCATAATTGCATCTAAGTCTTCGATGGTTCTGTATACAAAAACACCCTCTTTTTCGACTCCGTCAATTGGAGGAACAAATGCTGATGAACCTGTTGCCAAAACTAAGTAATCGTACGTATGCGTTTTTTCTAAATGGGTATGTATTGTTTTTTCTGTGCGATTAATATCTGTAATCAATTCAGATGTATTGAGAATAATATTGTTTTCGGCGTACCATTCGGTTGTTGATAATGACAAATCATCGGCCGTTTTACCTCCAAAGTATTCACTTAAATGAACACGGTCGTAAGCGCGTCTTGGTTCTTCACCAAATACAGTAATCTGATACTTTTCCTGTCCTGATTTTGCGATGAACTTTTCGCAAAATTTATAACCAACCATGCCGTTTCCAACTACTATTACTCTAATCATGATTTCTTTAATTAAGTATTACTACGCAAATATAAGTATTTATACTTATAAAAATACGTATTGCTGTTAATTTTTATGATATAGGCTTAAAAAATAATTACGTATTTTATCGTAATCTTTTACGCAGTATGGGTTTTTAAAGGATTAACGGTGTTATAAAAATTTTAAATTTGAAAAGATTCTAAATAAGGATTTCAAAAAAATGTCGTAAATTCATAAGAATTTTACAGGTGTTTTGGTAAAACAGCACTTTTTAAATAAAATCATTATGAAAAAAATAATATCACTTTTGCTTTTACTATCGTTAATGATTGGTTGTAAATCGACTGCGGGCAAAAATTCTGATACAAAAGAGGTAACACAGACAGCTGTTATAGAAGAAGATATGAATGTCTATTTTAAAGCAACCGGAAACGAACCTTTTTGGGGAATAAAAATGGGAAATGAGAATTTTGTTTTTACTTCGTTGATTCCAGGAAAAGAAAAACTGATTTTTCCTGCAGTTGAAGCAATAAAGGCTATGGATGCAAATATAAAGATGTACAAAGTAAGCAATGAAACTTCGACAGCGACCATTACAATACAGCAGTTAGATTGCCAGGATTCAATGTCTGGAACAATTTCTCCTTATAAGGTTTCGGTCGAAATTAAAAATAATTCAGAGCTTGAGTTTAAAAAGCTGGGAGGCTGTGGAAAATATAATACTGATTATCGCTTACATGATATTTGGGTTGTGGAAGAACTTAACGGATTCAAGGTTTTTGTTACTGATTTTCAACGGGAACTGCCACGTATCGAAATCAATTCTGCCGAAAACAGATTTATGGGTTATGGAGGCTGTAATGCGATAAGCGGGACAATTTTTTATGAAAAGGATTTACTTCGGTTTTCAAAAGTTATTTCGACTTTAATGGCTTGTGCGCCGGGAAATAAAGAAGGGGATTTTACTAAAGCACTGCAAAGTACAACTACTTATACTATTGAAAATAACAGATTAACGTTGTCAAATTCTTCTGCTAAACTTTTGGTTTTTAGAAAGGTAGATTAAACTTTATAGTTTTAAAAATGTCTTGGAATGGTTTAAAAATAACTTATAGTATATAAGGATGGATTAAAGACGGAATATTTTTGTAAAATAAAACTTATATTATTTATTTTACATGAAAAAGATTTTAATGCTATTTATTGCTGTATCACTAGTTTACAGCTGCAAATCAAGTAAAACTGCAAATTCAACAGTCGCTGCTAACGAAAACTCAATTGAAAAGAAATTACAGCAAACCTGGGTTTTAGAGAATTTAAACGGAAAAGTAATTACTGAAAAAGATTTTTCAAGTTCTCCAAAAATCGAAATGACTTCATCAAGTTTTTCTGGCTCAACAGGATGCAATGGTATTAAAGGAAGCTTGGTATCGAATGGCACAGGAAAACTTCAGTTTCCGAATCTTATATCAGAGACTAAAAAATGTGACGCAAAAAAAGAAAGCGAATTTGTACAATTATTAAGAACGACTTCAGGTTATTCTATTGAAAATAATAAGCTTTATCTTTCTAATCAATTTGGGCTTACAATGTCTTTTAAAAAAGGTTAATTAAATGAAAGGCTTCGAAATTTATCGGAGCCTTTTTTATTTTGTCATTGCAAGGAACGCGAAATGACAAGATTATGTTTAGTTCTCATCAAAAAATAAAAAAAATCCGTGCCCATCCATGTTTTAGCGTAAGCGAATCCGTTTAATCCGCGTGCCATCTCACATTGTTATTCCAACAATTCTTTAGGATCTTCATCGTCATCTTCAACAAAATCAAGCTCTAAAGCTCTTACGGTCTGCACCGCATTTCCAGCAATTCCACGAATTGAGCCGTACATTCCTAAAGTGTTGTGAACCACTTTTTCGATTTGTTTTTCACGTTGCTTCCAGATTCTCTGCATTGCTCTTTTTTCGGCATCAAGATCGCCCTGCATTTGGGTAAAACCTTCTACAATTCCTTCAATCTGTAAACGGAATTCATTGCTGGTTAAAAAATCGTATAACATTGACATTTTATCACCTTTGTTTTCCTGCGCCTGAACAGCCTGACTTATCTGAATTAATGACTGACGCAAAACGGCACTTAAACCTTTGAATTCTTCATACGTACAAATCCAGATTCCATCACGCATTCCCATTCGGTCCATTCCGGCAGGCATTACTTCGGTAACTAAAACACCAATATTGGCTTTTTTAGTTCGAATATCGTTTTTAAATTTTTCGATCCACGCTGGTTGAAAAGCTTTTGTACGTTTACTTTCATAATAAATAGAACCGCAGTTTTGCAATTCTCTAGTATTGACAATTTGAAGGCAGTCGGCACCATTTGCACCTTTTTTAACTTCATCAATACTATCTAACGGAAAATTATTTGCCAGCCATTCCTCGATTGCTAATTCCATTACTTCGCCTTGCAATTGCATAGAACCTTGTTCCTGCTTGCGTTTCATTTCTTCAATCAGCTTTTTTTGATCGTCAGATTGTTTTTGGTATTCTTTGATTTTTAGCTCGTTTTTTTCTTCTTCCTGTTTACGGATTTTATCACGTTCTAAAACTAAAACAGCGTTTAATTGCTTTTGTGCTTCGGCTTCGATTGCTTCTTTCATTTCTAGTTTTTCACGCTGTAATTTTGCAATTTCGCCTTCCATTTTATTTAATTCCCTGATTTTTTCGGATTTTTCAGAGAGTTCTTTTTCCATTAAAAGTAAACGGTCCTTGTTTTCTTCCTCTAATTTGGCTTTTAATTTTTCAGAAATTTCTTTTTCGGCTGTTTTTTTCTCACGTTCTAAACGTTCGGCAAAAAGCTCGTTTTCTTGTTTTTTCTTGGCTTCAAATTCGGCTTTCGCTTTTTCGAGCTGTTCGTTTTTAAGTTCTAATTCTTTATTTTGAATGGTAGCTTTTTGTTGAAATTCTTTACGGATGCTGTCTTCCAATTGATGTTTTAATACATCATTGACATCGATGGGAGTTCCGCAGTTTGGGCACTGAATTGAAGATTGTTCAGCCATTTTTATTGATTTTATTGAGTAGAATTATAATTTGCTAAGGTATTTAAAAGTTCTCTTTTATGATTGTGATTGTTGTGATAAATTGTAACGTTTTTTTAGCCGCGAATCGCACGAATTTATATCATTTTTTTGTTTTTTCTGATTTGAAATTGAATTTCAGGTTGCAATTTAACTGCTTTTTGATAATCGTTTTTATGGATTTCCGTAGTTTTAAAATAATTTGTAAAAATCCACAAGCTTTAGAATGAATTTTGGAAAAACGCAGAGCGAAGCTTTGGGAGCAAGGTTTTTATTTACAGCCACAGATTAAAAAGATTAAAAGGATTTTTTGAATTGTCTCCAGTTTTAGCCGGACGCTATTCAATTTAAATAAAAATTTTGTTCCCGAAACTTTGGGACCGCGCTTTTGTTAAATTAAATGAGGTACAATCCCTACGGGATATTTTTTTAATGGATTTTTTTTCTACCGATATTTTGCTCCTAAAGGAGCATTTTTAGAATTATCTTTCTGCATAATATCCCATAGGTACAAAATATAGGTAGAAAAAAAATATAAGCAGACAGAAAAATGCCCCGTTAGGGGTTATATATAAATTTTAAAAAAAATCATTTTTAAGAAGGTGCCGAAAACTTTGTTCTTAAATTAAAAACTAAATTTGAAGCTCCGTTTTGCTGTAAATAATCTAATTTGTCAACTGCTTCATTAAGAGTAGGAATATGTCCTTTAGGAATCCACCACATTGCGGTGTGTGCCTTTCCGAATTTTTGAAACCATTCTTTTCGGCGTTTTAAAAACTCACTGTGAAACGTTTTGTACATATAATGTTCCAGAGTTTCGATGTTTTCCCAAACAGAAACATTTACAATTATCTGTTCGTCATTGTACGGATTTAGGTTTGTAGCATTGTAACTATCATCTTTTAATCTCCAAACGAAGCCTTCACTGTTTTCGGCTAAAGTGTTTACTAAATCTAAGTTGTCTACAAATTCTTTCATGATAGGATCGTTGATATCGACTCCTTTCATTTTGGCAATATTGATTTCAGCGAGATGATATTTGCTCATACTTAATATGATTAAAGATGAAGCAAGTTAGTTTTTTGAAAGTAAATTATTTTAACTTTTTATAATATTTGTGTTGTTTTATAAACCTGAATTGGAGAAGCAATTAGAGGTTCTGTTTTTGCAATGAAATCCTGTAAGTACGATTGGTTATTGTGTATGTCAAGACCATCCTGATCTTTCCATTCTTCCCAAATGATAAAAACATTTTCAGCAGTATGAAGATCATAACGAACACAAGCAGCTTCTTTTCTGGTTTCTGTCACCAAATGATTCAGCATGCTTTGAACTTGGTTTATGTTTTCTTTTTTGCTTTTTAGAATTGCTGTAATGGATATCATAATTATAAAGTTTTAAAGATTTGTTCTAAATGATTGGTATATTCATACTTAAAGATACTAATATTTTCAGATGTAGCACCTTTTTCAACGTCGTGGAAATGGAAACCGTTTAGTTTTTCCATACCTACAAATTTATTCATTTTATGGAAACCAAACATAACTCCTTCATCTACAGAAGTTTCATTGAAGAATTCTCCCGGAAGTGTAAAAGCTGCAGCAGGCGCATTCCAGCTTGTGGTCAGCATATATTTACGTCCGTGAAGAAGTCCGCCAGTTCCATAGTTAATGTCAGGATTTGTTCTGGTTCTGCCGTCGCTTTTGTAAATCCCTTTGTTGTGTCCGGCAGTGAAAACGTCGTCAATATATTTTTTAAAAAGATTTGGTAATTGAAACCACCAAACCGGTGTGTGATACACTACAACATCTGCCCAAACGAATTTTTCGACTTCTTCATCAAGATCAATTTCTTGTTTGATATCGGTTGTTTTTATTTCGTAATTTTTACTTTTTAAGTATTCGATTGTCCAGTTGGTAACGGTTTCGTTGAATTTTCCGCCTGAATGTGCAAAATTTTGACTTCCGTTGATAATAAATATTTTCTTCATTTTACTTTTTATTCTGATGAATTTGGGTTGCGTGAGGGATAGGAGCGATATTTCCCGATTTAGAAAAACAAGAGGCTGTCTCAAAAGGACAGCTTCTTTTTTTTGGTAAAAACAAGATTGTCCACTAAAAACATTAATTCAGGTTTTTCGGATTCCACTTTCAAGATAATTTTTTATTTCTTGCTGATTTTAGGTA
>NZ_JAJQXA010000021.1 GCF_021245985.1 Flavobacterium soyae
ATTTCTTTGCGAGAATATGTTTCTTGAACTATTTAGGCGCCAATGGACTCTCATTCCTTTTCACTTAATTATTGCAAATTTAAACATAACGATCACTCATCGTAAATTAACTTGACAAACATAGGAGCACGCTAAGAAAACGCAAAGTTCGCAAAGTTTAATCAATACAAAGCTTTGCGAACTTTGCGTTAAAAAACATTCAGCTTAAAAAACAAAACTTGAAACAAAATAAACCTGAAACAAAAAAAATCCCAAATAAGGGATTTTTTAAGTATTTTGCTCCAGTTCTTTTTGCGGATGATATCCAAAAAGATGATGCTCTTTTATAATTTCTGCAATACCCGGCGGAAGCATTGGTTCCCAGCCTTTTTTGCCTTGGTTGATCATTTTTAAAACTTCGCGGGAGAAAACTTCCAGATTATGCGGATCGTAATCTGTAATATCAATCACTTTTCCATTAAATTTAAAGAATTTGTACAATTCTTTCATTCTAGGATGAACTTTTAAGTTACTTGAATTCATCAATACGCCATCTTCGTCCAGCATTGGATAAAGGAAAACTTTCATATCCCGATAGAATAATTTTCCAAATGCTTCCAGAATACCGCCGCTTAAATGACGGTAATATTTCTCATCAAAAATATCTACAAGGTTGTTTACACCCATTGCTAATCCCATACGGGCTTTAGTATAATTGGCAAAATATTCAACTACTTTGTAATATTCCTGGAAGTTTGAAATCATAACCGTCTGACCAAGCGAACAAAGTAATTCGGCCCTGTCCATAAAGTCGCGCTCATCGATTTCTCCGTCAGAACGTAAATTCGAAAGCGTAATTTCAAAAACTACTAACGTATTATCTTTTTCAACTTTATTTTCTTCAAGGAACATTTTCAACGATTTCTCATACATGTCCATATTTACTTTCGTAACCGGACGAAAACTTCCTCTTAAAGCCAAAAGGTTCTTTTTGTATAAAATAGCAGCCGGAAGAATATTTTTTCCTTCAGGATTAAACATTACGGCATCTGTCATTCCGTTTTTAACCAGCTGTAAACTCATCAAGCGATTGTCTACATCAGCAAAACGCGGGCCTGAAAAGTTAATCGTATCAATCTCTAACTGATCTTTGTCTAAATGGTCGTATAAATAACGCAGTAAACGTTTCGGGTCATTATATTTATAGAAAGCACCGTAAATTAAATTTACACCTAAAATTCCAAGTGTTTCTTGTTGTAGTCTGGCATCGGTTTCTTTAAAACGAATGTGAAGTATAATTTCGTTGTAAGCTTCGTCTGGTTCAATCTGATATCTAATTCCAACCCAGCCGTGTCCTTTAAATTGTTTCGCAAAATCTATGGTTGCTACCGTATTAGCGTAGCTGAAGAAAAGTTTATTTGGGTGTTTTTCTCTGCTCAAACGTTCTTCGATCAATTCCCCTTCAAATGTGAGCATTTTTTTTAGTCGGTTTTCAGTAACATATCTTCCGTCACTTTCAACTCCGTAAACAGCATCACTAAAATCTTTGTCATAAGCTGACATCGCTTTTGCAATAGTTCCTGAAGAACCTCCAGACCTGAAAAAATGTCTAACTGTCTCTTGTCCAGCACCAATTTCAGCAAATGTTCCGTAAATATTCTCGTTTAAATTAATGCGTAAAGCTTTGTCTTTTATAGAAGGAATCTGTTCGATGACCTTGTCACCTTTGAGTTTTATTTCTGTACCCATTTTATTTTAAATAGATTTGTTACAAAGTTAGTAAATTAGGGTTCTAATGAAAGAGAAATAATCCTATTTTTGTAAAAAAATTAAGTTCAATTGAAGGTCTATTTTTTAGGTACTGGTACTTCTCAAGGCATTCCGATTATCGGAGTTGATCATCCTGTTTGCAAAAGCACTGACGCTAAGGACAAAAGGCTTCGTGTATCCATCTGGATTACATGGGATGAGCATTCATTTGTAATCGATTGCGGTCCCGATTTCAGACAGCAGATGCTTTCCTGCGGATGCCGTAAACTTGATGCCATCTTATTCACGCACGAACATGCAGATCACACGGCAGGATTAGATGATATTCGTCCGTATAATTTCAGACAAGGTGAAATCCCAATTTACGGACATGAACGTGTACTCGATAATTTAAGACGCCGTTTTGATTATGTTTTTGAAACAGTAAATAAATATCCGGGTGCCCCAAGTGTAAAAACCATTGAAGTCAAAAACAATGAATCTTTTGCTGCTGGTGATAAAATAGCAATTCCAATAAACGTTATGCATGGTGATTTGCAGGTTTTTGGATATAGAATCGATGATTTTGCCTATCTAACCGATGTAAAAACAATCGAACAAACGGAGATCGATAAACTTAAAGACTTAAAAGTTTTGGTTGTAAATGCTTTGCGCGTTGAACCTCATGATACACATTTTAACCTGCAGGAAGCGCTTGATTTTATCAATCTTGTAAAACCTGAAAAAGCTTATTTAACGCACATCAGCCATGTTTTAGGTTTTCACGAAGAAGTGCAGAAACAACTTCCTGAAAACGTTTTTCTGGCTTACGATAATTTAGAAATTACAATTTAATTATACCACAAAATGAAAAAATCCTTAATGCTTTACCTTTTTATCCTTGCGATATTAATGAATGTTTTTACTTATATGTTTTACAGCCGTGAAGTGAAATTTGGTGAAGAAAGATATGAGAAAACAACTAAAAAGCTAAGAGACAGTATTAATTTAGTATCGGCTAAATTAGCCGATGCAGATTATTTTTCTTTAGAACACAATGAAAATGCGCAAAACTATTTTGATAACAGTGCTTCTGGAGGAAAAGTAATTTTATTTGAAAAACTAATTCCGGTTGTAACAGAAAAATTATTAGATTTCAATTCAAATCCAAAAGGAAACCCATACACAGGGCAAGATCAGATAGGACCAAATAAATTTATCATCAATAAAGTAAAAATTTTAAACCACCGCTGGATCATTGCAGATTATAGTAATGGTGAATTATGGGGAGAAGTCTTGTTAAAATACTTTGTTGATAACAATGATAATATTACCTTTGAAGTAAATCAAACTTGGTTATATCAAAAATAGGATTTTATAATCCTATTTTTTTTGACTAATAATTAAAAATGAGGATTATGAAAAAAATGTTTTTGTTTATGATTATTGCAGCTGTGACATTTTCTTGCGCAAAAAAAGTTTCACAGGAAAGTACGGCCGTTAAAGAACCGCAGGAAAAGAAATTAGTTGGAGGAGATTCTGACGCACACGGATGCAAAGGTTCTGCAGGTTATACCTGGTCAACTCTAAAAAAAGAATGTATCCGAATTTTTGAAGGAACAAAACTATCGCATACAGAAGAAACAGGTAAAACTTATACAACCGCTGCCTACGTAATTTTTGATGGAAATAAAGCCGAACTTTTTCTGGATACCCAAAAAGAATCTATTATTTTAGAAAGAAAATCAGAAGGAGATTCGTGGAATAAAGATGACTATCAATTAATTCCCTGGAAAGGCTATGTCCTGAAAAAAGCCGGGAAGATTATTTATACAGGAGAGTAGTTTAGTGTTCAGTGTTCAGTTTTTTAGTATTCAGTTGCAGTTTACAGTTATAGTTCGAAACTGAATACTAAAAAACTGAACACTGAATACTAAAATAAATTAGTTCTTTTTTTTAATCTCGTTCATTCTTAAATTTATAAAGGCTAAAATCTGTCTGCCAAATAACATAGATGGTTTTTCTATCAAGATAAATGAAATATAAGCAATCAGGATTGATGCAATAGAAGCTATTAGGAAATGGAATCCAGCATATATTTTTCCGAAAATAAAATAAACTATTTGCTGAATTAAAAAGCCCCAAAGGTATATTCCGTACGAAATATCATGCTTAGGCTTAAAATTTAAAATAAATTTTCTGGAAGAAATAAAGATGATTAAGTTACAAAAAGCAATTATTAGAAATAGTTCTTCTGCAGGATTATTTTTAAATAGAAAGTATACAAGAAAAGACAGTATAACTATTGGTAAATTCATTACAAATTTGTTCTGATTTATTGCTAAAAAAGTACCATAAGCAAAAGAAAAAGGGAGATAATAAATTTCAGGATTGGTGCTTAGTCTGCTCAGAATAATATGAGTTGGTAAAAAACTTTCAATAAAAATTGCTATAAAAATAATATTGAAAATAATTGTTCTTTTGTTTTTAAAAAGCAAAAAAGCACACATTAAAAAAAAGTAACACCTTACTTCATAACGCAAACTCCACAAAGAGCCATTAACAATATCCTTATATAAATTATCACTAAAAACTCCTGTTAGTGTATATTTGGTTTGAAAAAGCAGGTTTCTTATTATATATTTAAAATTGTTTATGTCTGAAAAATATTTTGAAATGCTGACATTAGTAAAAACTGGTCCAATTATAAAGACAGTAATTAGTAAAAGAAACAGTAAAGCAGGCAAAATCCGAAACACTCTGGATATTGTAAAATATACAAAATTGTCATTTTTTAGGTAACTATTTGTGACAACTAATCCGCTTATAAAAAAGAAAAGTTTTACAGCAAGTGCACCAGAATAAGTTACAGGCAAAAAGAAACTTAAAGGATCTGTCCAATAAGGGGTTTCTCCATTTAATGGAATTGTATGTCCTACTATAACAATACAAGCTAATAAGATTCTAATTAAATCTAAATTGTTGTTTTCTTTGTTTAAAAACCAAGTTATTTTCATGGACTAAAATCCTTAAAATTAAAGAGCCAGCCAATTCCTGAAATCAAAGAAATTCTGTGGTGCAACGCCGTGACCAACAGGATATTCTTTGTAAGTAACCGGAATATTTAATTTTTCTAAAATTGCCGGAGTTTTTCTAGCCCATTCAATTGGAATAACCTGATCTACAGTTCCATGTGAAGCGAATATTTTTAAGTTTTTAAAGTCATTTTTCTCGAAACCATCTTTGATTATTTCTTCATTAAAATAACCGCTCATCGCCACAACTCTCTGAATTTTTTCAGGATAGGAAAGTGCTGTTGAATAGCTTAAAATGGAACCTTGGCTAAACCCAATCAAAGTTACATTGTTAGCATCAATAGGATAATTTGCTATCAATTCATCAATAAAAGCAGCGATTGTATCTCTTGAAGTTTTAGCCTGCTCGTTGTCTGAAAATTTATTCTGATCAGCATCAAAATTGATTGCGTACCAAGCATAAGCACCATATTGTAAATCATAAGGCGCTCTGGCCGAAATGATATAATAATTATCCGGAAGTTCAGAAGCAAACGAAAACAAATCGGCTTCGTTACTGCCATATCCATGTAATAAAAGCAATAACGGATTTTTATCTAAAATTACTTTTGGCTCTTGTATTTTATATTCTAAAGATAGATTCATTTTTTTAATGTTCAGTGTTCGGTTTTTAGTGTTCAGTTTCAAACTTTGACTAAGCTTGTTTATGTTATTATGAAAAATCTGTTTTTATCTGCGTTTTTGCTTGCAAATCTGCGTCATCCGTGTTCAAAATTTATACGCCGATAAAACAGATTCGCTAAAGCGAAAATGCTGATTTTAACGGATTTCTTTTTTGGAATTTAAACATTGAAATTTCCTAACCTATAGATTTAAACCATTTTTGAAACAGATTTCCAACTAAAGGAATTGGTCTCATCTGGCCTTGAATAGCGTTGAAAATTCCATAAGTCCAAAGAATTGAAATACAAATCCACATTGGGAAAGTGATTAAAAAACTATCAAAATTACTGATTATAGCTCCGAAAGAAATAAAAGTCAGCGATAAACCTAAAGCCTGACGAATATGAAAAGACGCAAAACTGTTTTTGTTTTCAGAATTCATAGACATTGCAATCAAAACACCAATAATTAGGATATAACTTGTAATGGCGATTGATTTTCCTTCTTCGATTGTATTGTTCATTATATTATTTTGTAACAAGTTTATTTTGATTTAAAATTCCGTATACAGAACCTTTAAGTTCAGTTCCTAAAAAAGCAGAATTTTTAGATTTTGAAAGAATGTTCTCTTTCGTAAAAGTTGATTTTCCTTCTGGAGTAAATAAAGTAAAGTTTGCTTTAGCACCTTCAACAATTGTATTGTTTTCAAGACCAAAAACAGTTCTTCCTGAAGTCAATTTTGTAATTACAGTTTCTAGAGGTAAAACCGTTAATAATGCTCCAAAAGCACTTTCAAGACCTATAGTTCCGTTTTTAGCCGTATCAAATTCCATTTTCTTGAATTCAATATCAATCGGGTTATGGTCTGATGTAATTGTGTCGATAGTTCCGTCGGCAATTCCGTTTAGTAAAGCCTGTCTGTCAACTTCTGTGCGTAATGGCGGCGTAACTTTAAAACGAGTGTCAAAACCGTCTAGTTTTTCATCAGTTAAAACCAAATGATGTACAGAAACACTTGTCGTTACGTTTAAACCTTTAGCTTTAGCTTCTCTAATTAACTGAACTGATTTTGCTGTAGAAATCGTCGGAATATGAAGTTTTCCACCCGTATATTCCAATAAAAATAAGTTTCTTGATATTTGCAGTTCTTCAGCTAAATTCGGGATTCCTTTTAAACCTAATCTTGTCGAAACGATTCCTTCATTGGCAACTCCGTTTCCTTTTAGATTTGGATCTTGCGAATAAGTGATAACCAAACCATCAAAATCCTGAACATATTGCAATGCAATTTTTAGCAGATTAGCATTATCAATACTTCTGTTATAATCTCCAAAAGCAATTGCTCCGGCTTTTTTCATATCATAAAGCTCTGCCATGTCTTTTCCTTCGCTGGCTTTTGTTAAAGCACCAATTGGAAAAATTTCTGTAGCAAAACCATTTGCCTTATTTTTTACAAAATTTACCTGAGACTGATTATCGATAATCGGGAAGGAGTTCGGCTGTAAAGCAATTGCTGTAAAACCGCTTTTTGCCGCAACATTTAATCCGTTTGCAATAGTTTCTCTGTCTTCATAACCTGGCTCGCCCAGCGAAACACTGCTGTCAAACCAGCCTTGAGAAACATGAAGATTGTCGAATCTTACTACTTCTGCATCATCATTTGGAAGAGAAACTCCTATTTTTTCAATTAAACCATCTGCAATTAAAAGATCAACGGTCTGGTTATGAAACGGACTTTTTGAGTCGATAATTTTGGCGCTTTTGATGATTATTTTCATATGTAGAGAAATTTATTTTTTATTTAAAGATTCCTGTATGTCATTTCGACGAAGGAGAAATCGCATCCAATTTTCCGCTCAGTGCGTTCTCAACATGTGCGATTTCTCCCTGCGGTCGAAATGACATACGAAAACGAACAGTTAGAAATCTACTTCACGAATTTTATAATCGCCATTTCTAATGCTAAAAATAACAGTGCAAAGATAACAAACCATTTCCAAATTTGGCTGTCAGTCCGCTCAGTTTGTAAGGTGTTAAAAATGGTCGAAATCGTATCGGCGGTTTTAAAATCAGAAACTACGTTTGTGTTTACCTGACTCAAATCGCTTTCGGTTCTTTTGTAATTAAAGCTCAAATTTTCAACCCATTCTTTTTTATCAAAAATGCTGTAATTTCCAGCTGTTTCCGGGAAATCATTGAACGTTAATTTGACTTTATTATTCAAAATCTGCTGAATCGGAATAAACGAATCTTCTGTTCCTTTTACCTCCAAAATAGCATCTTTTGTCAGCAAAACATCAACGAAATACGGCTGATTATTTCCAATAGTTAAAGCATTTACACCCGTTTTTTGATTGTTCTGCGCCATTTTATAAAACAACGGAACAATTAACGGCGATTGCTGAAAGTTTGAATTTACTGCATTTATTGGTGCCGAAAATACAGTAATTCCAGCCGTAGGATTTTGAATTGCCGTTACAAATGTACTTTGATCTTCATAAGATAAAACCGCCGGGTATGGACTCGAAATATCAAATGAACTGTTTGTTTTTGGATATTGAAAATTCGTTATTTTATTCTCAAAAACTCCAGAAAATAAAGGGTGATCGAAATTAATTTTGGTAATGAGTTTACTTTCTGTTTTGAGATTGTTGAACTGAACTTTTCCAAAATTTCCTAAAAATGAATTCAGGTTTGAAATGGAACTTTTTTCAGAAGGAATTACAACCAAATTTCCGCCTTTAGAAACAAAGGCTTTTAAAGTCGTTTGCAAAGCCTGCGGAATTTCAACTAATTCGTTTAAGATTATTGTATTTTGTTTTTCTAAACTATTATAATCTAAAGAACTGATAGAGTAATTATTATAATTGAATTCGGCAGAAGTATAAATTCTCGACAAGAAATTACTTTTTTCAGGTTCGCCAATGCTGATTACGTTTGTTTTTTTGTTTTTAGAAATGCTGAAAAATAATTTGTTATCGTAAGTTAAACCATTGTCTTCAATAGAAACATAACCGTGAAAAGCTTCTTTTGGAATTGTGAAGTTGATTTTCTTTTTCTTAGTATCAAAATTGATGATTGTTTTGGCAATCAGTTTATTTTGATTGTACAAAGCAGTCGAAATAGGTTTAAAATCTTCACCATAACCGGATAAGTTTACACTTATTTCATAGAAATTTTCTAAAGTCTGATTGATGTAAACGCTGTCAATAGAAACGTTATTTTTTTGCTCGGCTTCGGGAATTATAAAATAGGTTTTTTCTTCAGTATCAATATTTTTAATATCATTTTCAGTTAAACCAACAACATCAGAAATAATAACAATATCTTTTTTATGTGCTGATTTATGTGCTTTTACTTTTGCCATAATCGATGAAAGTTCAAATGGCACTGCGCTGTATTTTAGATTCTGTAAAGCACTTTTAGTCGATTTTATATCGGTATTCCAGTAATTTTCGGTATTTGTAAGCAGCGAAAATTGAGCAGTTTCGGGCGTGTTTTCAAGTAATTCCTGAACTGCACGTTTTAGCAATTCTCCTTTTTTGCCTTTTGCCTGCATACTAAACGAATTGTCTAAAATAATATACATTTCGTTTGATGCATTTTTACTGTCTTTGGCTTCAAAAAATGGCTGTGCAAAAGCTGTAATGGCGCAAGTAAGTAATAAAAGGCGTGTGGCAAGCAATAATCGTTTTTTGATTTTAGAACTTTTACGAGTCTGAATTGCCAGTTCTTTTAGGAAACGAACATTGGTAAAATAAGAAGTTTTAAAACGTCGTAATTGAAATAAATGAACCAAAATTGGAACAATCAATAAAAAAAGAAAGTATAGAATTTCGGGATGTTTAAAATGCATTCTGGCTTCGATTTACTTCGCTACGTTTTATTTTTCGCGAAGATGCTGGTCAAAAATACAAATTTTTAATTAAACCAGACAGGCAATGTTTAGTTAAACCATTTAAGTTATATAAGAGATTATAAGCAGGAAGTAATACGTTTTTATTAAATGAACTTATATAGCTTATATGATGGAAATTCTTTTTGAAAATGTAACTTTTCTGACTTTATTTGTAATGATCTAAAAGATATTATTGCTTATTTTAGCGTATTCAAAAAAACAAACTATGAAAAAAATATATCTAGTATTATTTTCAGCTTTGGCTGTTACAACTGCAGAAGCTCAAAATAAATTTAACCTGTTGGTTGGAACTTATACTAATACATGCCAGAGCAACGGAATTTACGTTTATGAATTTGACGCAAATTCAGGTGAGTTTAAACTTAAAAATTCTTCTGAAAATGTTGTGAGTCCTAGTTATTTATCGGTTTCTGCTGATAATAAATTTATTTATGCGGTAAATGAGAATGGAACACAAAGTACGGTAAGTGCATTTGGATATGATTCTACATCAGGAAAAATTAATTTTTTGAATAAAAATGATGCATTGGGAGCAGATCCTTGTCATTTAATAAATGATGATAAAAATGTAATTGCTGCCAATTATTCCGGAGGTAATATCGTTGTTTATAATAAAAAGAATACTGATGGAAGCATTTCTGAAGTACAGCAATTGATTCAGCATGAAGGAAAAGGATCTAATGCAGCACGTCAGGAAAAGGCGCACGTACATATGGTGGTTTTTTCTCCAGATAAAAAGTTTGTGCTTTCTAATGATTTAGGTTTAGATAAAGTCTTTATTTACAAATACAATCCAACTTCTAAAAATGAAATTCTGACTTTAAAAGGCAGTGTTGATGTAAAACCGGGAAGCGGCCCAAGACATTTAACTTTTAGTAAAGATGGTAAATTTGTTTATTTAGTTCAGGAATTAGATGGTACGCTGACAACTTTTAGCTATAATAAAACCGGAAGTTTAAAAGTAATTGCCGAAACCAGTATTTTACCTAAAAGCTTTAAAGGCGGAACGAGCGCAGCGGCTATTAAAATCTCACCAGACGGAAATTTTTTATATGTTTCTGATCGTGCGGATGCTAATGCTGTTTCAGTATATAAAATTCTTAAAAATGGAAATATAGAATTAGTAGAGCAGCAAAGTACTTTAGGAAAAGGCCCAAGAGATTTTGCCATTGACCCAACAGGAAATTACCTTTTAGTTGGTCATCAATATACTAACGATATTGTTATTTTTAAAAGAGATATCGCAACAGGAAAAATTACTGATACAGGAAAAAGAATTCAATTGTGTTCGCCTGTAGGGCTTGTATTTACGAAAATTTAGTTTTTTAAAAAGGTTCAAAAGAGACAAAGGTTCAAAGAAACAAAGGTTTGAACTAGAGCAAAAGGCTCAAAAGAAAATTAAATTTTCTTTTGAGCCTTTTTATACTTTGTCACTTTGTTTCTTTGAACCTTTGTCTCTTACAAAGAAACTATTTGTTGTTATCTTTCCTCTTCTTATCTCTCGTTTTCAGCATATTTCGATTGACAGAACCGTGAGTTTTCTTTTTAGTTTTTGAAGGCCCTCCTAAATTGACTTTTTTATTCTTTTTAGATTTTTCGTGAAAAGCTCCGTCTCCTTCAAGTTTTACTTTTTTCATTAAAAACTTAATAGGCTGTTTGTCTTTTTCAGGCTCGATTAATTTTGATGAAACTTGAACTTCTTCAGGAAAATCAGTAATATCAAGTTCCTGGTTCATTAAAACTTCGACTTCAATTTTAAATTCCTCTTCTCTTGGAGTTACAAAGCTAATTGCTGTTCCTGTAGCATCTGCACGACCTGTACGACCAATTCTGTGCATGTATAATTCAGGTTCTTCTGGAAGTTCAAAGTTAATTACGTGCGAGATATTAGAAATATCTAAACCTCTTGCCATAATATCGGTTGTGATTAAACCGCGAAGATTTCCTTCCTGAAATTCTGCCATGGTACTCAAACGATAATTTTGAGATTTATTCGAGTGAATTACACCAAATTGTCCTTCAAAATCTTCTTCAATGCGAGTATGTAGCATATCTGAAATCTTTTTATTGTTTACAAAAACCAAAACACGATCCATGCTTTCGTCATTCTGCAATAAATGTTTCAGCAAGTTTACTTTTGTATTGAAGTTTGGAACGTTGTATGTAATCTGCGTAATTTTTTCAAGCGGCGTTCCCGATGCTGCAAGGGTAACTTCTTCTGGAAAATCAAAATAATCGTTTAATATATCATCAACTTCATCTGTCATTGTTGCAGAGAATAATATATTTTGACGTTTAGTTTTCATCATCGCTAAAAGTGAAGTCAGCTGTGGTCTGAAACCAAGGTTCAGCATTTCGTCAAATTCGTCGATTACTAATTTTTGAGTTTCATCAAAACGAACAACAGCATCAAGTGCTAAATCCATTGTACGACCCGGAGTTCCAACTAAAATATCGACACCTTCGTAAACGGCTTTTTTTTGTGTATTGATGTTTACACCTCCATAAATACCCAATGTTTTAACCGACATATAGGTGGTTAATTTTTCTACTTCTTCTACAACCTGAACTACTAATTCGCGGGTTGGAACCAGAATTACGATTTTTGGCGTATTGGTATTGGTGAATTTGTAAAGTTTTAAAAGAGGCAGTAAATAGGCAAATGTTTTACCGGTTCCGGTTTGCGCAATTCCCATCATATCGCGTCCAGACATGATTACAGAGAAAGATTTTTCCTGAATAGGAGTAGGCGTAACAAAGCCTAATTCGTCAACAGCTTTTTGTAATGATTTTGGGAGATTGAATTTTTCGAAAGTGCTCATTTGCATTAAATTTTGTGCAAATGTACATTAAAATGACGGTTTTTTGTTGATTTTGTAATTTTAGATGTTGTATTTTCACTTTGATTGTCCCTCTGAGCGAAGTCGAAGAGCGTGCCAATTGGAACGTGGGCTTCGACTTCGCTCAGCCTGGCAGCACAAAACCTTAAATAAAATATATTAATTTAAAAGCTTAAAACCCTTCAAAAACGCCTAACCCAAACAAAGCAAAATCATACTTTACAGGATCTGCAGCGTCCATTTCACGAAGTTTTGTATCTAATTCTAATAAAGCTTTTGCGTCGTTTTGCTTTCGCGAAAGAATTCCTAGTTTGCGGGCAACATTTCCTGAATGCACATCTAATGGACAAGATAATACGGATGGAGAAATAGTTTTCCAGATTCCTAAATCGACGCCTTTTGTATCTTGGCGAACCATCCAGCGTAAATACATATTGATGCGTTTTGCGGCAGAATTATTCAGCGGATCTGAAATATGTTTTTGAGTTCGAGGTAAATGGTCGATTTCGAAAAATATCTTTTTGAATTCGCTTATACTTTTTTGCAGACTGTCTTTTTCCTGATTTTTAGCAAATACAGATTCCAGTCCGTTGTGGCTTTTGTAAATGTGCTGTAGGCCTTTAATGAATCCACCGAAATCTTTTCCGTTGAAAGTTCGGTGAACGAAGGTTTCTAAATCAGCTAAATTATCTTCAGAATGAGACATAACGAAATCGTAAGGTGTATTTCCCATTAATTCCATCATTTTATGCGAATTCCTGATAATCATTTTACGATTTCCCCAAGCGATTGATGCGCTTAAGAATCCGGCAATTTCAATATCTTCTTTTTGAGTAAAGAGATGTGGAATCTGCACGGGATCACTTTCGATAAAATCCTGATTGTTATATTGAATAACTTTTTCGTCGAGAAATTCTTTGAGTTCTTTCTGATTCATTTGAAATGAAATGTTCTTGTTTATTCGAGTGCCTTAGCCCTGATGGCCCCGAAGTTTTTTTGGAAATAGCTCCTAATTGCTAATTTGACCGTCGACCATAATTAATTTTCTGTCGGCCATATTGGCTAATTCTTCATTGTGGGTTACGATTACAAAAGTCTGTCCGAATTCGTCACGAAGCTGGAAAAACAATTGATGTAAATTTTCGGCAGAATGTGTATCAAGATTTCCAGACGGTTCATCGGCAAAAATCACATCAGGGTTGTTGATTAAGGCCCTTGCAACGGCAACGCGCTGCTGTTCTCCGCCCGAAAGTTCGTTTGGTTTGTGATGAATTCTGTGTGATAAACCTAAATAATCCAGAATTTTTTTGGCTTCTTTTTCAGTTTCAGCTTTTGGTTTGTTGGCCATAAAAGCAGGAATACAAACGTTTTCTAAAGCTGTAAATTCGGGTAATAACTGATGAAACTGAAAAATGAACCCAAGGTTTAAATTTCTGAAATCAGATAATATTTTGTCCTGCTTGCTTTTCTTCTTAAAATAGCTGTTATAGTAAACAAACACCAAAAATATTGGTAAAAATAAAACTCCGGTTATTACTAATCTTAACGTGTCATCGAAAATTTTCGTTCTGAAAAATAACAAATAAACAACCAGAATTACAGCGTAAATTAAACCTGACCAAGTTATAATTTTAAATGCTTTTTCCTGTTTTGAATTGTCAGTTTCAATATCCTGCAGTTTCAAAATGTTTTTGCCATTAATGGTTAATGATGAATCTGAGTTTCTTTCCGGTACATCTAAGGTTCCCAGAATTTGCAGTAAAGTTGTTTTTCCGGCACCGGAAGCTCCAACAATCGAAACAATTTCGCCTTTTTTAATATGTAAATCAACTCCCTTTAAAACTTCAAGTTTATCGTAGAATTTATGTATGTTTTTTGCGTGTATCATTTATTGAAACTGTTTTTACAAAGAAACGAAGATTATGGTTAGAATCAAATTTCAATATCTTAAATTCCAAATTCCAATTCTTTGCCTCGTTGATATTCATAATAAGAAATAATCTAAAATCTGCAATCTACAATCTAAAATTTAAAAATCGGCTCGTTTCTTGATATGGGAATTTTGAAATTAAATTTAATATTGGAATAAAATGAGTTTCATAAATTATTTTTAATTTCGGATAAACTCAAATCAAACTTAAAATGCAGGAATTAAATGTTGTAGAAGATAACAGAATGTCAAAATTAATAATTGGTTTAATTTTGGACGGAATTGGCATGCTGACTTATTCTGTTTTTGGATTTGCTGAATTTGGAGATATAATCTGGGCTCCAATTGCGGCTTTTATAATGACCCGAATGTATAAAGGAAGGGTTGGAAAAGTTGCGGGTGTTTTGACATTTCTGGAAGAAATAATTCCGTTTACAGATGTAATTCCATCTTTTACACTTACGTGGATTTATACTTATTTCTTTTCAGGAGAGAGAATGAAAGTTTAGTCTTTGAATAAAAAACCTAATCCCATGTTTTTGAGCATTTTCTTTTCGAAGCTCCAAAAGAATTTAAACTGCCCAAACACGGTTCCTATTGCAACCAGCAGAACCTGATAGATTGGAAAAATTATTAATAGGCGAATTAAAGTAAACCAGCCTCCAAAATCTTCTTTGGTGATTCCCAGCCAAACGCAAAATGGTTTAGACAGCCAGGCAGAAGCCGATCCTGTAATGGCAAAAACGGTAAGTATTATAATGGCTTGTAGATTTGAGGAGATTCCCCAGCGTTCTTTTAATTTATTCATTGCTATTTGTAATGATTACAAATATAGTAATTATCTTGAAGGAACATACCCCCAAAGTTTTTGTTTGTAAGTATTTTGAAAATAAATCATGTAATTGTAAATTAAGTAGTTTACTTCGTAGCCGTAGTGAATGTCTGGTCGATAATTAATCGACATTTCGTATAAATTTGGATTATAGCGCTGAGGCTGTAATACGCGGCTGTTCCACTCTGTTACATACAAGTTATTTTTGTTTTCAAGATATTCTAATGAATGATAATTTCTGGGATATGCCCTTGATGCCAGCCAGCTGCTAAAACCATTATCGATAATTATTACTTCGTATTCCAAAGAATCATTTGCAATTCTAACGGTATCGCTTAATTTTTTGTTTGAAGTATTATTATCTGTACTGGCAATCTTTTGCGAAGCTGTAGAGCAAGCTATTATTGTTAATAATAAAATCAATATGGAAATGCACTTTTTCATAACATTTACTTTTGAGAACTAAAGTTACGAATTTTTTTTGAAGTTGTTAAGATGCTAAGGTTCTAAACTGCTAAGATTAGGAAGTGCAGAGTTTTTAATTGTTTTAGAAATAAAAAAAGCCGTTTATATAATAAACAGCTTTTAATATTTTATTGCTTAGAATCTTAGCGGCTTGGAACCTTAGCATCTTACTTGCTTCCAAACAATTTTCCAAATAGTCCGGCGATGCCTCCTTTGCTTTTGGTAACTGCGAGTGCATCTGCAACGTCGACTTTTCCGTCGTTGTTTTGGTCAAGTCCGAATTGTGTTCCGTATTTTGAAATGGTATCCATGATTCCTGATGCTTGTCCGCTGTTTCCTGAAATCGAATTGATAATGTCCGAAATCTGAAAACTGCTGTCATTAGGATCTTTTGCTTTATTTACTAATGAGCCTAAAATCTGCGGAATTAAGTTTGAAGCTACTCCAGATGAATCGGCACTGCTTAAACCAAATTTTTCGCCTAGGTTTCCTGACAATTGCTGTGTGATTTGCTGTACAACAGGGTTCGAGCTGTCTATAGGAGAATTTCCGTTGAATAAACCGGCTAGTTGTTCACCACCGCCTTCAGAAGCAATTTTTTTTAATCCTTCAAAAATAGAAGAACTGGTTTCGCTTATTACGGCTTCATTGTGTTCGTTTGGGACAGCGCTATTGTTAACAACAGCATCGCCTCCATATTGCTGTACTAATTGGGTTAATTGTTCAAACATAATATTTAAGAGTTTAAATTACACACCAAAACTAATAAAAAAGAAAGGGATTTACTACAAATACATAGTAAATCCCTTTAAAGATAATCTATTTTTTGATTACTAGCTTAACAAAGTAATAATTTGTGATGCTAATTCAGTACCAATTCTGTCTTGTGCTTCTCCGGTTGCAGCTCCAATGTGCGGCGTCAATGAGATTTTTGAGTGCATTAAGATAGCCATTTCTGGTTTTGGTTCGCTTTCGAAAACGTCTAAACCAGCAAAAGCAACTTTACCTGAATCTAAAGCTTTTACTAAAGCTACTTCATCAATAACACCACCACGAGCACAGTTTACGATTCCAACACCATCTTTCATGATTTCAAGTTCTTTCTCTCCAATGATATAACCATCTTGAGCAGGAACGTGTAATGTAATGAAATCTGCTTCTTTAAATAAAGATTCTAAAGATTGAGAAACGATTTTAGTTGTGATTGACTGACCGTCAAAAAACTCAACTTTTACGTCTACTTCAGGAATAAAGCTATCAGCAGCGATAACTTTCATTCCTAAACCAAGAGCCATTTTTGCAGTAGCTTGTCCGATACGGCCAATACCAACAATACCTAAAGTTTTTCCTCTTAATTCAACTCCGTTTGCATATGCTTTTTTCAAACCGTCAAAGTTTGAATCTCCCTCAAGAGGCATATTTCTGTTTGAGTCATGTAAGAAACGAACACCAGAAAATAAGTGCCCAAATACCAACTCGGCAACAGATTCTGATGATGAAGCTGGAGTATTAATTACATGAATTCCTTTGCTTTTAGCATAATCCACATCGATATTGTCCATACCAACACCACCACGGCCGATGATTTTGATACCAGGACAAGCGTCGATAATATCTTTACGAACTTTAGTTGCGCTGCGCACTAAAATTACGTCTACATTATTTTCATTAATAAAGTTAGCTACTTGTTCCTGAGCTACTTTTGTAGTTATAACTTCAAATCCGCCTTTTTCTAAGGCTAGAATTCCGCTTTTAGAAATTCCATCATTTGCTAATACTTTCATTGTTGTGTTTATTGTTTATTTGGTTAATCGGTTTAACTGTTTAATCGTTTATACGTTTATTTGTTTAATCGATGAACCAATCTATTATTTTTCTTTTATGATATTTTTCTAAAGGAAACATTTTACGTTTAAACAGTTAATCAAATTAACAATTAAACGTATAAACGATTAAACTTTAGACTCAAGTGCTTTCATCACATCAACTAAAACCTGTACACTTTCGATAGGCATAGCGTTGTAAATAGAAGCTCTGTAACCACCCACAGAACGGTGTCCTGGTAATCCAGAAATGTTTGCTGCTTTCCATAAAGCATCAAAAGTTTCTGTATGATCCGGGTTGTTTAGTAAGAAAGTTACGTTCATTTTAGAGCGGTCTTCTACTGCAGCAGCACCTTTAAATAATGGGTTTCTGTCGATTTCAGCATAAAGTAAATCTGCTTTTGCGTTGTTTAATTTTTCAACAGCAGCGATTCCGCCTTTTTCTTTAATCCATTGTAAAGTTAATAATGAAACATAAACTGAAAAAACAGGAGGAGTATTGTACATACTTTCTGCTTTGATATGTTTAGCATAATCTAACATACTAGGAATTGTTCTTCCGTTTTTACCTAAAATTTCTTCTTTAACTACAACAAGAGTAGTTCCTGCAGGTCCCATATTTTTTTGAGCTCCGGCATAGATTAAATCAAATTTAGAGAAATCTAATTCACGAGAAAAAATATCAGAACTCATGTCGCAGACAACAGGAATGTTTGTTGCCGGAAAATCTTTCATTTGAGTTCCAAAGATGGTATTGTTACTTGTACAGTGAAAATAATCAGCATCACTTGGTATTTCGTAACCTTTTGGAATATGTGTATAATTATCATCTTTTGAAGAGCCTACGATAATAGTTTCTCCAAAAAGTTTAGCTTCTTTAATAGCCGCAGTTGCCCACGTTCCTGAATCAAGATAAGCTGCTTTTCCGTTTTCTTTCATTAAGTTATATGGAGCCATCAAGAATGCAGTACTTGCACCGCCTTGTAAAAACAAAGCCTGATATCCTTTTCCCTGAAGTCCTAATAATTCTAAAGCCAGCGAACGAGCTTCATCCATAACAGCAACAAAATCTTTGCTTCGGTGCGAGATTTCAAGAATAGATAATCCTGAATGATTAAAATTTAAAATTGCTTTTGATGCCTTCTCAAAAACTTCCTGAGGTAAAATACTTGGTCCTGCGCTGTAGTTGTGTTTTTTCATGGTTTTTGTTAATAGTCGAAATTTTAAAGATGCAAATTTCGGCAATAGGAGCTGAAAAAGCGATAAATAATTCGAAATAATTAAACATTTTTTTACTTTGTTGTTAACAAAAACGTTATAGTATCAACGTTATCTGCATAATCCCATAATTGAGGATTTTGTGTTTGACCAAATGCAACACTATTTTTGATCAAATTGCTGCTTACAATACATTGAATTTGTTCTGCATCGGCTTCAAGGCGAGATTTTAAATCCTCGGGATTTTCATAATATTCAAAGAAAACGCTCGAAATAGGCGAGGCGTAGCTTGAATCTTCTTTTAAAGTTAAAAAACCGTTATCCAATAATTTAAAATTACTCATTAAAAAAACCGCTTTATTGTAATCGTAATTATTGGCGTATTTCTCGTAATGAATAACGTCCTGATATTTAAAAACGGCTTGAAAAAAAGCGTCAAATGAATAGCCGCTTGGAACAAAAAGTTTAGATACATTTCGGCATCCTAAACCAAAATATCTAAAAATATCTTCGCCAAGAGCTTCTAATTCTTCGTGAGTTTCTTTTCCGTTTAAAACTGCTGCCGAATTTCTGTTTTTGCGGATGATGGAAGGTTTATCTTTGAAATAATACTCAAAATAACGGGCTGTATTGTTGCTTCCTGTGGCAATTACGATATCAAAATTTTCCAGTTTACCATCCACGAAAGTGATTTTATCTTTTAAACTTTCATCAACAGCAATTAAATACTTGGCTAAAAACGGCAGTAAATGCTGATCGTTTGAGGATGTTTTTACTAAAGCTTTATTTCCGGTGATTAAAACTGATAAAAAATCATGAAAACCAACAAGTGGAATATTTCCTGCTAAAATCAAAGCAACTGTTTTTTCTTTTTTGTCATTCTGAGCGAAGTCAGATGAATATTGAGAAATCCATTTGCTGATGTTTTCTTCTGTTAAAGCATCTGCCCAGGATTTTATTGCAAAATATACTTGTTCCGGTGTGTACCATCCATTATGAGATTGTGATAAATGGATTAGTTTTTCGAAATCATCAAAAAAGATATCATTATATAAAACGTCAGATTTTTGCATAGACTGCTCTTCAGAAAACTGACTTAGAAATTTTCCTAATTCAACAAAAACACTTTTTTTTGTTTCTAATGTCATAATGTTTGTTTATGAATTGTTTTGATTGTAATTTTGCACAAAAATAAGCATAATTAAGTCGAAAGTCAAAAGTCTTAAAGTCAAAAGAGAGAAATGTCTCTTTCGTACTTTTTTTAACTTTAAGACTTTAGATTTTTAACTTTAAGACAAATAAAAAGATGGCAATTATTATAACTGACGAATGCATAAACTGTGGGGCCTGTGAACCAGAGTGTCCAAATACAGCAATATATGAAGGAGCAGATGATTGGAGATATAAAGACGGAACAAACCTAAAAGGAACTGTAATTTTACCTGATGGAACTGAAGTTGACGCTGATGACGCTCAGACTCCAATTTCTGACGAAATCTATTATATCGTTCCAGGAAAATGTACAGAGTGTAAAGGTTTTCATGATGAACCACAATGTGCTGCTGTTTGTCCTGTTGATTGCTGTGTGCCGGATGATAATCATGTAGAAGATGAAGAAACCTTGTTGAACAGACAGGCGTTTTTACATGGAGAATAATTTCTTTAAAAGTATATTTATATTGAAAAACCTGAGCACTTGCTTAGGTTTTTTTTGCCCTGATATCAGGTATTTGTAAAAGTTAGTTTGTTGATAACGAATGTTTTATTTTTCAGGGTGTTGCTTTAATGTTAAAAAAACAATACTTTAGTTGAAAATTTAACAAGCTTATGAGGAAAAGTATACTTTTATTTTTTGTTTTATTTAGTGTTTGTGTTTTCTCACAAAATCAAGAATATTCTATTTTTGTGCGAGATATAGAAACGTTACTGCCTATTGAAAATGCTACTGTTGTAATAATGAAAACCAAACAGATTTTATTAAGCAATGAAGAAGGTAAGGTAACTTTTATGCTTACGGGCGGTTCTAATGTTCAGGTTTCTCAAACTGATTATGAGGATGCAACGGTACGCTGGACATCATTAAATGGAGATCAAAAATTTGTTATTTATTTAAAGAGTAAAAACAATAAACTGGACGAAGTAGTTTTGTCTAGAGAGGATCCGGAAAAAATACTGCAGAAATTAGTTTCAAATTCTACGAAAAAAATCAGCATTTCGCATAGACAAAAAGTATATGTAAGGGAGTTTTTTATGCTCAATAATCAGTATTCTTATTACAATGACGGATTAGTTAATTTTCAGTTCGATAAAAATAATAATGCAACTACTTTGCTTGTTGAACAAAACAGGTCATACGGATTATTAGAAACTGATATAAGTGCTGATTTGAGAGGATATGATTTGAATAATATCATGAAAAATTATTCTGATTTTAAATATTTTGATCCGTTATTGGATTCAAAAACAAAAAAAGAATATGATTTTGTTATTAGAGGCCACGCTAAAAATAAAGATTATTATGTAATGTATATTACACCTCTCGATAAAGCGAAGGAAGCTGTAGATAATTTTGAGATAGTTTATGATCCTGTAAAAAAACTTATTATGGGTTTTACAATAGATATTACTCCTCAAAATCTTGATAAAATTGAAGAGAAAACAACGGTAAACTCAAAAAATATTACAAAGTCTTCTGTAAGAGTAGATTATAGATTTGACGGACAAGATTATTATCTGCTGAATTCAAATGAAGAAATTGCCTATAACCTTATATTAAAAGATCAGGTAAAGAAAATTCAGGTGAGAAATAGTTTTGTAACTACGAATTTTAACAGACAGAATTTTACTTATAATGAAAGTGATGTTTTTAAAGAGAAATCATTGTTTAATAAAAAAAACAAAATCTTGACAAATTATTGGGATATTTCCGGCTTTGTTGCCACTGATGAAGAAAAGGCAATCATTGCATCTTTGGATTATAAATTATGAGTTATAAGTTATGAAGTTGTTAAACAATTATATAGCAAAAATCCTGAACAAATAAGTTCAGGATTTTTTGTTCTGTATAATTGAAATATTGTCAGGTTGAGCGAAGTCCAAGCCCTTTTTGTTGTTGTATAACTTTCGTTAAAACCAGAATATGTCCTTCGACTTCGCTCAGGATGACATATCTAGTCAGGATAAGTTGGGTTAGAAATTAAATCCAAGTCTGGCATAGTAATAAGCTCCGCTGAAACCCATTTGTACAGCATCCCAATATCCACCAGCTTCTGTATTTCCTTGTTCGTCTTGTTTCGTTGGATAAACATTAAACAAGTTATTGCTTCCAAGGCTTAATTTTAAGCTTTTAGTAACTTGGTATCCTATAGTTAAATCGGTAACTAATCTTGGGTTGTAAACGTCATCTTCATCAGCATAATCAACTAAAACCACTTTGCTGAAACGAGTAAAAGCTAAACCAGCGTCGAATTTACTTTTGGAATAAGTTAAGTTTAAACCAAATTTGCTGTCAGGTGCAGAAGCTAGTAAAAAGGCTTTTTCACGTTTTCCAAAGAAAGTAGCTTCATCTAAATTGCCATTTTTAACCTTGTCAATTTTCATATCGTTGATATTTCCAACCAAAGTTGCTCCGAAATTTCCAAAATCATATGCTTTTTTCCAGGATAAAACTAAATCCAGACCATGTGTACTTGTGTCAACTCCGTTAGCAAAAAACTGTGCTTCAGAAACACCAAGATTTAAAGAACTTGCATCAAAATATCCGGTAAGAACAATACGGTCTTTTACTTTAATATAATAACCGTCAACCGTTGCAGTGAAATCTCCAAAAGAAGCTGTAAAACCTAAAGAGGCATTTACGGCCTTTTCTTCGTTTAATTTACCAATTCCAAAAGCTCTGGTAATCTCACTGTCGTTTGGTGCGAGTAAAACTTCGGTTGCACCGCTTGCATTAAAGTTTGTAAAACGTAAATTATAATAAATTTGAGCCAATGATGGTGCACGGAAGCCTGTACTCACAGAACCTCTTAAATTAAAGTGATCGCCAAGTTTTAATCTTGAAGCTAATTTTCCGTTTACAGTACTTCCAAAATCGCTGTAATTTTCAAAACGAACGGCTGCGTTTACCATAAAAGAATTAGTTACATCTAACTCACCATCAGCATATAGAGAGAAGTTGGTACGGCTTTCGTTAACTTCGTTTGCCGGGCTGTAACCTGGGAAACCTTGCGAACTTCCTGGTCTGGGATTTCCAGAAACAGGATCGATAGGCGCGCTTTGAGTTGTTGGATCAGTAATTGGCTGTCCGTTTGTGTCGTAGGTTGTGTAAGAACCTTCTTCTCCTGCAAAAATTTCGAATTTCTCTACTCTAAATTCAGTTCCAAAAGCAATATTAAAACCATTAAGAACGCTGTCGTAGTTTTTAGAAATATCAAAATTTGTTGTGTTTTGAAGCAAACTGTGTCCTCCGGCATCAAACTCATGCGGCGATTTTTCTTCAAGCGAAGCATTTATAGTTCCTTTAATATCATACTGGAATTTATTTTTTCCGAAAGTATTGCTTAAATCAAATTTCCATCCTCCCGAAGAAAGGGTTTTAATTCCGGCAGCAACTGAATTATCATTAATTTTTGATGTAATTCTAGGTGTATAACCACCCGGATAAACTGATTCAACTACTCTTTCACCATCATTTCGGGTAAAAGCATATGCATCTGTATCTCTAAAATTACTGCCTCCAAAAGCATAAAATTCTGTTTTATCATCAATTGGAATAGATAAATTGGCAAATAAATTTACGCCGTGCATACTGGCATCTCCAAAACCTTTTCTAAAATCATAAGCAGGTCTTAGAGTTTTGTTTTTATTTAAAAACTCACCCGTAAAGTTTATATAGCCGCCTTTAGTCCCTAATGCCACACCATAATTAGCAGCAACTCTTACAGAACCTCCGTCAAAATCCTGATCCTTTCCATATGAATTTCCATTTCCGTCCTGATCTAATCTGTATCCTTTAGTATTTGGTGTTCCCGGAAGAAAATCTCCTTTTGCATGCGTATTAAAAACACCATAAGTTACAGACCCTGTAAGTTCGTTTACATTATCATTTGTAATAATATTGATAACTCCGGCAATGGCATCAGAACCGTATTGCGCCGACGCACCGTCGCGCAAAATCTCAATTCTTTTAATAGAAGCCGCCGGAATCGCATTTAAGTCAGTTCCTGTATTTCCACGTCCTCTTGTTCCAAATAAATTGATTAAAGACGATTGATGTCTTCTTTTTCCGTTAATTAAAACCAAAGTCTGGTCTGGTCCCATCCCTCTTAAAGAAGCCGGATCTACGTGGTCTGCACCATCAGAACCCGATTGTTTATTAGCGTTAAAAGATGGGGCAACATATTGCAATAACTGATTGATTTCAATTTTACCACTTTGCGTTGTAACATCTTTTACATTAATAACATCAATAGGAACGGCAGAGTTTACAACGGTTCTTTTAGTACTTCTGGAACCTGTAACAACTACATCACTTAAAACCTGCCCGCCGCTTTCGTCTAAATAAACATCCACTTTGTCTCCCGAAGCTGATTTTTCGACTGTTGCAAAGCCTACATAACTAAAAATCAATGTAGCGCCTTCTTTAACTTTGATTTTATAACCACCTTCAAAATCGGTAGAAACGCCATTCGAAGTCCCTTTTTCTACAACATTAACACCCGGAAGCGGTGTACCGGTTTTATCCTTAACGACACCCGAGACTTCTTTTTGAGCAAAAAGAAACGCTGAATTCAGCAGTAATAAAAATAATGCAATCTTTTTCATGGTTGTTGGTTTTTTGTTTGGTTTTTTGTTGATTACTTTTATAAAAGTAATATTTTTTAACAAAAACTTAATAATAAGTTTAAAAATTTTTAAGAATTACCCTAAAATTATATTAATGCACATTTTTACTTCGCTCACGAGGTATTAAATCTTATATTTGCAAAATTTTAAAGCCAAAAAATATCATTTTGGCAGAAACAAAAAGAAACACGTAAATCATAATCCATTAAAATAGAGAGTTAATGGGGACTTTGATAAGTTCAAAGTCCAAATAAAATAAATAGAAACAACAGATGAAAGCAGGAATTGTAGGATTACCAAATGTTGGAAAATCAACATTATTTAATTGTTTATCTAATGCAAAAGCGCAGAGTGCAAACTTTCCGTTTTGTACAATCGAACCTAATATTGGTGTTGTAAACGTTCCGGATCCGAGAATCAACAAATTAGAAGAATTAGTAAAACCAGAGCGTGTACAAATGGCAACTGTAGATATCGTAGATATTGCAGGTTTGGTAAAAGGAGCAAGTAAAGGTGAAGGTCTTGGAAACCAGTTTTTAGGAAACATTAGAGAATGTAATGCTATTATTCACGTTTTGCGTTGTTTTGATAATGATAATATTGTTCACGTTGATGGAAATGTAAATCCAATTCGTGATAAAGAAACGATTGATATTGAGTTACAGTTAAAAGACTTAGAAACAATCGAAAAACGTTTAGAAAAAGTAAAACGTGCTGCTAAAACAGGCAATAAAGAAGCTCAGGCTGAAGAAGCGTTACTTAATAGAATTAGAGAAGCGTTATTGCAGGCAAAATCTGCGAGAACAATTATTCCTCAAAATAGTGACGAAGAGGTTTTAATGGAAGGTTTTCAATTAATTACTGCAAAACCGGTTTTATATGTTTGTAATGTTGATGAAAGTTCTGCAGTAAACGGAAACAAATATGTTGACCAGGTTCGTGAATTAGTAAAAGATGAAGAAGCTGAAGTTATTGTACTTTCAGTAGGTGCTGAGGCTGATATTACGGAGTTAGAAAGCTACGAAGAGCGTCAGGTTTTTTTAGAAGACATGGGATTGCAAGAGCCGGGAGCATCAGTTTTAATTCGTGCAGCTTATAAATTATTAAAACAGCAGACTTATTTTACAGCTGGTGTAAAAGAAGTTCGTGCCTGGACAATCAATATTGGAGCAACTGCGCCGCAAGCAGCAGGAGTTATCCATACTGATTTTGAAAAAGGTTTTATTCGTGCCGAAGTTATTTCATACGATGATTACGTTCAATACGGTTCTGAATCAAAAGCAAAAGAAGCTGGAAAATTTAAAGTTGAAGGAAAAGAATATGTTGTAAAAGATGGTGATGTAATGCATTTCCGTTTTAACGTTTAATTTTTTTTAGAGAATAGAAGAAAGATTATAGAGAATATACTAAAACTGCTGGAGGAATTCAGCAGTTTTTTTGTTATAAAATGAATAACCACAAAGTTTGTCATCCTGAGGAACGAAAGATCATAAACAAAACTCTACAAAGATTAACGACTTAGATTGCGGAAATTCTAGTGTGATCCTTCGTTCCTCAGGATGACAAAAATGAGAATAAAAAAATCCGTTTAAATCCGCGCTTTCGCGAAAGCGAATCCGTAAAATCCGCGTGCCATTTCGCAAGCAAATTTACAGTTTGAAAATTTTTGGCTCAAAAATTGGTTACAGAAAAATAACCAATCACTAATCTAAAATAAGCCAATAAAAATGCTAAAAAAAACTTTCAGAATACTAAAATGGACGCTTTTCGGAATCTTTAGTTTTCTTGTCCTTTATGTACTATCAGTTTATCTGATTTCTAAAATTACCGTTAATTCTGATGTTGCTCAGGTCGAAGAGCAAAATGCAGTTCCCATTTATATTCTCTCAAACGGCGTTCATACTGATATTGTAGTTCCTGTAAAAAACGAAATTAAAGACTGGCGAAACGAAATTCAGTTTAACCAAACACAATCAAAAGATTCTTTAATGAATTTTATTGCTTTTGGCTGGGGTGACAAAGGATTTTATCTTGATACACCAGAGTGGTCAGATTTAAAAGTAAGTACAGCCTGCAAAGCCGCATTCGGAATCAGTTCATCGGCAATGCATACTACATTTTTTAAACAATTGAGAGAAGGGGAGGACTGCAAACGTATTTTGATTTCAAAAGAAAATTATCAAAGTCTGGTTAATTATATTTCAGATAGTTTCAGCGATCCAATTCACCCGGAATGGATAGAAGGTCACAGTTACGGAAAGAAAGATGCTTTTTATGAAGCAAAAGGAAGTTACAGCCTTTTTTATACCTGCAATACCTGGGCAAACAATGCCTTGAAAGCAGCAAACCAAAAAGCAAGTTTATGGACTGTTTATGATAAAGGGATTTTTTGTCATTATAAATAAAGTATGAACGTATAGTCTCTACGGGCAATGTCATTAAGTTAAGCTTTTAGAAAATAAAATTACTGCAAATCAAATCCGTGTTTATCAGCGTTTTTACGAAGTAAATCTGTTTTATCCGCGTCACAATTAGACGCTGATTTTACTGATTCGCTAAAGCGAAAACGCTGATAAAAACTGATTTTTCTAATTACTTTCTTAATTAAACTGTTAAGTAATTTTATAGATTTCCTCTTAACTTAATGACATTGGCTTACGGGACAATTGCTGTATGTCAGTTTTTTTTGGTTACCGATATTAAATCTCTACGGAATTATTCTGTTAGTAATAAATAGGTATTTATGCACCACAGGAAATTCCGTTAGGAATTAAATATGGTCAGCCAATGTTTTTTATACACACGTAAAATATTTCGCATTGGTATATGGAAAAAATGTAAAATTCGATTAAAAAGCAAGAATCCAAAATTTTTCATTATTGCGTAAATTTGAGAGTATCAAAAACTCAGGAGATGAAAAATCAAAATATCATTTCGAAATCATGGTATTTGCTAAAAAATACATTTACGGAATTTAATGATGATAATGCCATCAAATTAAGTGCTGCATTATCCTATTATACCATTTTTGCATTACCTCCGTTATTAATTATCATTATTACAATTTGCGGATTCTTTTTTGGAGAAGAAGCTGTAACCGGACAATTGTACGGACAAATAAACAGATTGGTTGGAAATAATGCAGCCGTGCAGATTCAGGAAGCTATAAAAAATGTACAATTATCTGATAGTAATGTTTTTGTAACTGTTTTTGGTGTTATTATGCTTTTAATTGGGGCTTCGGGAGTTTTTGCAGAAATTCAGAGTTCTATAAATTATATATGGGGATTGCGTGCAAAACCAAATAAGGGTTTAAAAAAGTTTATTCAAAATAGAATAATGTCATTTTCAATGATTGTTTCTGTCGGGTTTTTAATGTTGGTCAGTTTAATGCTCAATGCAACACTTGATGTCTTAAATGCGCGCTTAAAATTGTATTTTCCAGACACAACTATATATCTTTTTTACGTGATAAATTTGATTATTGTTTTTTCGAGTATAACATTGCTGTTTGCTATTATATTCCGAACTTTACCAGACGGAATTATAAAATGGAAAGATGCTTTTATTGGATCATCCTGTACCGCAATTTTATTTATGATTGGTAAATTTGCTATTGGAGTTTATTTAGGGAATTCTACCATTGCAAGTATTTATGGGGCCGCAGGCTCAGTAATTATAATATTAGTCTGGGTTTATTATTCGGCCATAATTTTATATTTTGGTGCAGAATTTACTAAAGTTTATGCAAAATCATACGGAGGTCAGATTTCTCCCAATGATTATTCGGTAGAAATAAAAAAGAAGATTTTTGAAATTGAATAGAAATAAATTTGAAACCATATAAGTTATATAAGTTTATTTAAAAATACTTTGTGTTAATCAAAGAGAAACTAAAATTACCTTATATGACTTATATGGTTTCAAAAACAAAAACAAATACCACAATATGAAAATTATAGCCTTTGGAGGAAGTAACAGCCAGCAGTCGATTAATAAGCGTTTAGCAGCTTATGCAGCAAGTTTGTTTGAGAATGCCGAAGTTGAAGTTTTAGACTTAAACGATTATGCCATGCCGTTATTCAGCGTTGATGTTGAGAAAGAAATCGGTCAGCATGAAATCGCAAAAGTTTTTTTAAGTAAAATTGGTGAAGCTGATATTTTGGTCATTTCAATGGCAGAAAATAACGGAAACTATTCTGTTGCTTTCAAAAATGTTTTTGACTGGAGCTCCAGAATTGTAAAAGATATTTTCCAGCATAAACCAATGCTGTTATTGGCAACATCTCCGGGAGGAAGAGGAGGGGCATCAGTTTTAGGAATCGCTCAAAATCTTTTTCCACGTTATGGGGGCGAGATCAAAGGATCTTTTTCGCTGCCGTCTTTTAACACAAATTTTGACTTAGAACAAAATAAAATTTCAAATCCAGAACTAGATCAGGAATTGAAAAATATTATAAAATCAAGCTTTTAATCAATGAAAACAAGAAAGACTGGTTTTATATTCCTTTTGTTGAATATCATTTTTGCTTGTTCAACATTTGCACAGAAATATAATGAGGTTGATAAAATCGTTTTAAAATATCCCAAAAATTTTAGTACGACAGAAAAGTTAGCAGAAAGAATCAATCAGGATTTCAAATCTGATATTGATAAAGCGAGAGCCATTTACAGCTGGATTGCTTTTAATATTAGATATGATTATAATGCTTTTTTGAATCCGCAGAGGACGCAGGGCTTTTCTTATTCGACTGAAGCCGAAAAACAAAGAAAAATCAAAGAACTGAATGATAGATTATACCAAAAAGCTTTTAGTTCTAAAAAAGCGGTCTGCGAAGGTTTTACTGCTTTGTACCAGCATTTGGCAGAATTGTCAGGTTTAAAATGTGAGATAATTAGAGGCGATTCTAAAATTTCAGTAAGAGATATTGGCCGAAAAAACACTTCTTCAAATCATGCATGGAATATTGTTTTAATTGATAGAAAATGGCGTCTAATTGATGTAACCTGGGGACAGGGATATTTTGACAGCAGTAAAGGTCGAATGGTAACTGATTTTTCATCAATTTACTTTGATACAGATCCGGATTATTTCTTCGCTAAACATTTTCCGGATTCAGGTTCTTATTTAGGAGATAAATTAAACAAGGATGATTTTCTTAACGGACCTTTAATTTACAACAAAACAATCGAGAACGATTTTAAAATTAAATCTCCAAATTCGGGAATAACAGAAGCTAAATATGGCGATAAAATAAATGTTGAAATTAAAAATCTGACGAAATCAGATCAGGTTTTTTATTTAAATAAAAGAAATCAGCCTGTTCTTATTAAAAATGCAAAAGAAAAAAGAGGCGGTTTAGAATTTCAAATCCTTTACGACAATAATATTGGTGATTATATTACAATTTTTGTAAACACAAATAGTATTGTTTCTTTTAAAGTTATTTCGAGATAAAGTCAATATTGTTTATCGATTGAGTTTTCTTCTTTTATTGAATTGCCGTATCTTAGCAATTCAGGACTTGAATTAATATGCCATGGAAACAACTTTTTTGAAGTCGATCTTAGATAATGATTTCTATAAATTCACAATGCAGCATGCTGTAATAAGGCTTTTTCCAAAGGCAAAGGTTCGATACGGATTTATAAATCGCGGAAAACATGTATTTCCGGCCGGTTTTGCAGATTTACTTCGCCGTTCTGTAGATGAACTGGCTGATCTTCGTTTAACCAAAGAAGAAAAAAATTATCTGTCACATTACTGTCCTTATCTTGATCCGACTTATTTAGATTTTCTGCAGGGATACAGCTTCGATCCGTCAGAAGTACAGATTAGTCAGGAAGGCTCGGATATTAAAGTTACTGTTGAAGGTTTTTGGTACCGGACTATTTTATGGGAAGTTCCGCTTATGGCTTTAATTTCGGAGCTTTTTTATAAATCAAACCATTTAATTTGTTTAAATGATGAAGCTATAAAAAGCCTGACGAAAGATAAAATTGATAATTATAATAAATTAGGAGTTTCTATTTTGGAATTTGGTACAAGACGGCGCCATTCTTATGATGTTCATAGTTTAGTAAACGAAACTTTAGGGATTTTTGGCGGACAAAGTTTTATAGGAACCAGCAATGTGCATTTTGCAATGGTCAATAATAAACGTCCGTTAGGTACTCACGCACATGAATGGTTTATGTTTCATGCTGCGCAGTACGGCTTTAAAATGGCCAATTCGATAAGTCTTGAGCATTGGACACAAGTTTATGGAGGCGACCTTGGAATTGCTTTAACAGACACATATACTACAGAAATATTTTTCAATCAGTTTGATAAAAAATACTCCAAACTTTTTGACGGCGTTCGGCATGACAGCGGCGATCCTATTGAGTTTGCAAAAAAGGTAATTTTGCATTATACCAAAATGGGAATTGACCCAAAATCTAAAGTTATTGTTTTTTCAGACTCGCTAAATTTTGAAAAAGTAAAAACAATAGCTGATTTCTGCCGGGATAAAATAAAAATGTTGTTCGGAATTGGAACAAATTTCACCAACGATGTAGGGCTTCCGGCAATGAATATGGTGATAAAATTAACCGATACAAAACCCGATAATATACATTGGCAGGGTGTAGTTAAACTTTCTGACGAAAAAAACAAAAATACGGGAACGCCCGAAATGATTGCTTTGGCAAAAGAAGTACTCGGAATAAAATAGTATTTTTTTGTTTCATCGCTGCTTTTTCATATTTTTAGTGCTTGTATTATTTTATAATCAATTTAAATAGAATTTAAACCTATTTTATTGATAACTTTAAAATGATACACTTTCATTTTTTGCAGAGAAATGGTACATTAGCCAAAAATCCAATTCACCTTATGCTAGAGCAAAATCAATATACCGAAGATAATATTCGATCACTCGACTGGAAAGAACATATCCGTATGCGTCCCGGGATGTATATCGGAAAATTGGGAGACGGATCTTCGCCGGATGATGGTATTTACATCCTTTTAAAAGAGGTTTTAGATAACTGTATCGATGAGTTCGTAATGGGCTCAGGAAAAACTATTGAGGTAACGATAAAAGATAAAACGGTTTCTGTTCGTGATTACGGACGTGGAATCCCGTTGGGAAAAGTGGTCGATGTAGTTTCGAAAATGAATACGGGTGGAAAATACGATTCTAAAGCTTTCCAGAAATCAGTTGGTTTGAACGGTGTCGGAACAAAAGCGGTAAATGCGCTTTCAAATTATTTCCGTGTTGAATCTGTTCGTGATGATAAACAAAAAGGAGCAGAGTTTTCTGCCGGAAATTTAGTTCTTGAAGAAGATATAATCGAAACCACAAAGAGAAAAGGAACAAAAGTAACTTTTACGCCAGACGAAACGATTTTCAAAAACTATAAATTCCGTTTAGAATACGTTATTAAAATGGTTAAAAACTATTGTTATCTAAACAATGGTTTGACTATTATTTTTAACGGAGAAAAATACTATTCAGAAAATGGACTTCGTGATTTATTAGAAGAAACAATCAGTGAAGAAGATTTAGAATATCCAATTATCCACTTAAAAGAGCATGATATCGAGGTTGCGCTTACGCATAGTAAAACGCAGTACAGTGAAGAATATCACTCTTTTGTAAACGGTCAGAATACAACACAGGGAGGAACGCACTTAGCGGCCTATCGTGAAGCAGTTGTAAAAACGATTCGTGAGTTTTACAATAAGAATTTCGAAGCATCAGATGTTCGTAAATCTATTGTAAGTGCAATTAGTATTAAAGTTATGGAACCCGTTTTTGAGTCTCAGACCAAAACAAAATTAGGTTCTACAGATATGGGTTCTGATGACGGAACGCCAGCGGTTTCTGTTCGTACTTTCGTTAACGATTTTATCAAAACGAAATTAGACAATTACCTGCATAAAAATCCAACAACCGCGGAAGCTTTACTGCGTAAAATTCTTCAAGCCGAACGCGAGCGAAAAGAATTATCAGGAATTAGAAAACTGGCGACAGATCGTGCTAAAAAAGCTAATCTTCACAATAAAAAATTAAGAGACTGCCGTGCGCATCTTCCAGATACCAAAAATCCAAGAAACTTAGAAAGCACGCTTTTTATTACTGAGGGAGATTCGGCTTCCGGATCAATTACAAAGTCGCGTGACGTAAATACACAAGCCGTTTTCAGTTTGCGTGGTAAGCCTTTGAATTCATACGGAATGACTAAAAAAATTGTGTATGAAAACGAAGAGTTCAATTTACTGCAAGCAGCGCTTGATATCGAAGATGGATTAGAAAAATTACGCTACAACAACATCGTAATCGCAACCGATGCCGATGTCGATGGAATGCACATTCGCTTATTGCTGATTACGTTTTTTCTTCAGTTTTTTCCTGAATTAATCAAAGAAGGGCATTTGTACATTTTGCAGACACCGCTTTTCAGGGTTAGAAACAAAAAAGAAACAATTTATTGCTATTCTGAAGATGAAAGAAAAGACGCTATCGAAAAACTAAAACCAAAACCGGAAATCACCCGATTTAAAGGTTTGGGAGAGATTTCGCCAGATGAGTTCAAGAACTTTATTGGAGACACGATCCGCCTTGATCCGGTTATGATGGATAAACATACTTCGATTGAGCAGTTGTTATCTTTTTATATGGGGAAAAATACACCGGACAGACAAGATTTTATTATCAAGAATTTGAAGGTTGAAATTGATGAGTTTGAGGAGGTTTAAAAGATAATAAAAAGAATTATAGAAGAATTTTTTAGTAGTTATACTGAACAAAATATATGAAAGACGAAGAAGACGATAACATAATTCCAAACGACGACGAGAATAATCAAGATGAAAACCTGATGGATGATAATCAGGATGGAGATGACGAGGATATTATCAACGTAGATGCTAAACACTTTGAAGGACAGCATTTTTACGAAAATCAGGAAGAAGAAGGAGAAGACGTTATTACCAAAGTAACGGGAATGTACAAAGACTGGTTTTTGGATTATGCTTCGTACGTAATTTTGGAACGTGCAGTTCCTGCTATCGAGGACGGATTTAAACCGGTTCAGCGTCGTATTATGCACTCTTTAAAAGAGCTGGATGATGGTCGTTATAATAAAGTTGCCAATGTTGTTGGTCACACCATGCAGTATCACCCACACGGAGATGCGAGTATTGGTGATGCAATGGTACAAATTGGTCAAAAAGATTTATTAATTGACTGTCAGGGAAACTGGGGAAATATTTTAACAGGTGATGGAGCTGCAGCTTCTCGTTATATTGAGGCACGTTTATCTAAATTTGCTTTGGAGGTTTTGTATTCTCCAAAAATTACAGATTGGGGTGTTTCGTACGATGGTCGTCGTGCAGAACCAAACAATCTTCCGGTAAAATTTCCATTGCTTTTGGCTCAGGGAGCAGAAGGTATTGCGGTTGGACTTTCGACAAAAGTTTTACCACATAATTTCAATGAATTAATTGATGCTTCGATAAAGATTCTGAAAGGAAAACCTTTTACGCTTTATCCTGATTTTATGACTGCAGGTATTGCCGACGTTTCGAATTATAACGACGGAATGCGTGGCGGACGTGTACGTGTACGTGCTAAAATTTCGCAATTAGACAAAAATACACTGGTAATTACGCAGATTCCGTTTTCGACCAATACATCGACTTTAATTGACAGTATTTTGAAAGCCAATGATAAAGGTAAAATCAAAATCAAGAAAATTGAAGACAATACTGCTGCCGATGTTGAGATTTTAATTCATCTTTTTCCGGGCGTTTCACCAGATAAAACAATCGATGCTTTGTTTGCTTTTACAGCCTGCGAAACATCTGTTGCGCCTTTAGGATGTGTTATTGAAGATAATAAGCCGTTGTTTATTGGGGTTTCTGAAATGTTGAAAATTTCGACACACAGAACGGTTGATTTACTTCGTCAGGAATTAGAAATTCATTTAGAAGAATTAAAAAATAAGTGGCATTTCTCTACTTTAGAAAAAATATTCATTCGTGAAGAAATGTATATTGATTTCAAATTGTATGGAGACAGAGAATCGCTTTACAAATACTTATACGATCGTTTTGAGCCTTTCAAAAAATCATTTGTCAGAGAAATCACCGACGATGATTTACAGCGTTTAACTCAAATCCCAATGATTCGTATTACTCGTTTCGACTCTGATAAAGCCGATGAATTGATTTCAAGGTTAGAAGAGGAAATGAAAGAGGTTGAGTATAATCTGGAGCATTTAACAGATTTTGCAGTTGCATATTTTACCAAATTAAAAGAGAAATACGGAAAAGGCCGTGAACGCCAGACTGAACTTCGTGTTTTTGATAATGTTGAGGCTACAAAAGTAGTTTTGCGTAACACAAAACTATTTGTAAACAGAGAAGAAGGTTTCGTTGGAACCAGCTTAAAGAAAGACGAATACGTAGCTGATTGTTCTGATATTGATGATGTAATTGTGTTTTTACGCGACGGTAAAATGATGATTACAAAAGTCGATGCCAAAACTTTTATAGGAAAAGATATTATACACGTTGCTGTTTTTGATAAGAGTGATAAGCGTACTATTTATAATATGATGTATCGTGATGGTAAATCAGGACCTTCGTATATAAAACGTTTCAACGTTACTGGAGTAACGCGTGATAAAGCTTATGATTTAACAAACGGAACTAATGGTTCGCAGGTTGTTTATTTTTCACATAATCCAAACGGAGAAGCTGAGGTTGTTACCATATTACTACGTCAGGTTGGAACTATCAAAAAATTAAAATTTGATATTGATTTTGCCAAATTAGCGATTAAAGGACGTGCATCAAAAGGAAATTTGGTAACGAAATATCCAATCAAGAAAATTGAATTAAAAGAAAAAGGAATTTCGACTTTACTGCCAAGAAAAGTTTGGTTTGATGATACTGTAAAACGTTTAAATGTTGATGCCAGAGGTGAATTGTTAGGTGAATTTAAACCAAGCGATAAAATCTTAGTTATAAGCCAGACAGGTAAATTAAAAGTGATTATTCCTGAATTATCGACTCATTTTGAAGAAGATATGATTGTTTTGGAGAAATGGAAACCTAAAAAACCAATTTCGGCTATTTATTATGATGGAGAAAAAGAGCGTTATTTCCTGAAACGTTTCCTTGTTGAAAATGAAGGTAAAGAAGAAAGCTTTATTACAGACCATCCAAATTCACAGTTAGAAATTGTATCTACAGATTATCGTCCGGTGGCACAATTGGTTTTTGCGAAAGTAAAAGGAGTTCAAAAAGAAGATTTGCATATTGATGTTGAAGATTTTATAGCCGTAAAAGGTTTTAAAGCTTTAGGAAATCAATTAACTACAGATAAATTAAAGCAGGTAAATTTATTAGACCCGCTTCCTTATGAAGAACCGGTCGAAGAAATTCCTGAAAAACCTGAATTATCAGAAGATGATCCTGTTGAAACAGAATTAGACGACGATGGCCAGATAGGTTTAGTTTTAGACTAAAAAATGAAAAACGCTAAGATTAATTTCTTAGCGTTTTTTATTCCAATAACTTAATAAATTACCTTAAAGTTATATTTTTATAATTTATGACAGACTTCTTATTGCTATTCACCAGCCTAAATTTGTTTTTGAAAAGAATTACAAATTAAAAAAGAAGAATGAAAAATAAATTGTTTTTTTTAATATTACTACTTTGTTCTTGTACCGGCAAAGATGAATTGAATGGTTATGTTTATGATTATGATACAGAACAACCAATTAAAAATGTGTATGTAAATATTAAAGACGATACCACTCAAACAGATAGTACTGGTTATTTTAGTATGAAAGTAAAGTCAAATTTACCTTGTACAATATTTTTGCAAAGAGAAGGTTATGCTTCTAAAAGGATATGCAGAAAACCAGATTCTTTGGGGAAATTTTCAAAGAAAAGTTTAAAGTATAATAGATTTTATATGTATAATAAAGAGAGCGATTTTTCTAAATAGATTCAGAAATAATTAATACTTAAACAGAGAATTCAAATTAATTGCTTTTTTGTCTCTCAATTTCTTTACAATTTTCAGAAACGCTATTGCAGTTATATAAGCATCGCCCAAAGCAGTATGCCGGTCTTTCTTTGAAATATCAAACTTATCTGCAAGATCGTCTAATGTATAATGATCTTTTCGTTCAAACAAATGCGATTTAATTAAAGTTCTTTTATACAAATAAGCCGTATCTAAAGTTTTGTTGGTAAGTTGAGGTAAATTATTTCTTTCCAATGCTTTATTAATCATTGTAACATCAAAAATAGTATGATGTGCAATGATAATAGAATCTCCAAGAAAAGATAAAAATTGTTCTAAAGCCTCTAATTCAGATGGGTGTTTAATAATAAAATCTCTTAAAATTCCGTGAATCTGGGCTGTAGATTTATCATAATGATCTTGCTGCAGATAAATTTCAAAACTATTTTGAACCGAGATTGTTCCGTTTTGGAGAATCAGGGCGCCAATACATAAAATACGATCATTTTCATAATCGAATCCCGTAGTTTCAGTATCCAGAACAACAAACCGGGTTTCTTCGATAGTGATATTTTCATCGAAGAGATTTTCTTCTTTTTTCCAAAAATTAAATAAACCCATCGCTATACCAAATTTGAAATATTAAAACGTACCGAAATAAGTTCCTGAAGTTCTTTAATCGTTTTAAAAGTACGTTTCAGTTTAATCTTTTCCATTTTTGATAGAGATTCCAAAGCAATAAACTGCCCCGAATCGTGATGCAGAAGCCCCTGCTTTGTTCTAAATTTTAATAAAGCTTTAAACGAATAAGAACACGATAAATATAACTCTCTATTATTTGGTTCTAGTTCTGCCAGTTTTTCAAAACGCTCTGCAGTGTTACTGATCGATTTAACAGAATGTGATAAAATTAAAACACGCGCAGCATCAGTTAAAGGCATTAAAGCTCTTCTTTTAATATCAAAATTGTCTTTGTTTGCACCATCTTGTTCAACTAAAAACTGCCTGAAAAATCCGGTAGGAGAAGGGCTTTGCAATGCACCGCTTACCAAATGCATATAAAAAATAGGATTAGCCTTTACATTTTCAAAAATTGAATCTGATAATTGACTAACTATTTCGGCATCACCATAAGTCTTACTATAATCAAAGAAAATAAAGGAAAGTAAAACTTCATTTTTTCCCGGATTTGTAATCCAATGATGCACCTGATTTTTCCAATCATCAAGACACATGCACCATTTTGGGTTTGAGGCCATCATTTCGGCAGGGCAGTAATCATAACCAATATCAAAAAGCCCTTTGTTAACCAGCCCGGCAAATTTTAAAAAATATATACGTGTTTCATCTCTAAAAACCTCTGATACATTTTCATAAACAATCGCATTATCCTGATCGGTATGCAGCATTTGTTCACCGCGTCCCTGACTTCCCAGCGCCAGCCATGCAAACTTAACAGGCGGCGGACTGCTCATTTTTTCTAAACAAATTTCGATAACACGTGTGGTGCAGGCTTCATTCAGTTCAGTTATAATTTTAGCAATTAAGGTCATCGGAATATTTTGGTCTAAATATCCCTGAAGCAATTGCATAATTCGGTTTCTGATAGGTTTTATTTCCTTTGTTTTTTTAGCTCTTTTCAAAGCTTTAATTAAAACGGCAGGGTTATTTCCTAAAGCCACCATTACGTCGTGTTTAGATAAAATCCCAACCGCTTTGGTATTAACTGTGCCGTCTTTTGTAAGGCATAAATGACTGATATTACTTTTCATCATTGCCATTTGTGCTTCGGTAACTGTCATTTTTTTAGGATACGTAATAACAGGTTTCGTCATTATGGTTTCGGCAGTAGTTGTTATAGGAAAGTCTCCGGTAACAATTTTATTGCGAAGATCTTTATCAGTCAAAATACCAATAGGAAGCATTTCATCCACGATTAATATAGCGCCTACTTTTTTCTTATTCATGATCCTGGCAATTTCCTTAACTGTTGTTGACGGACTGCAGGTCACAATTTTTTTAGAATATTTAATTGGGGTTAAGTCAAATGAATCATTGCCGGAATGATGGTTTTCATTTAGTAAATCATCATCTCCATATAACTTATCTTTATGAATATCTGAATATGGGTTTCTGGTATTTGATGCATAACTTTCGATCAGGAAATTACCAACATTTCTATTTTCAAGCGCATAAGGTTTAAAAACTGCGATTGGAATAGCATATAGAATACTTTCTTCATGAGCCACAGCTTCCATAATATAATTTTCCTGCGCCAAAAGCGGACGCAATCCAAAAATATCACCTTCGTCGCACATATCCAGAACCGTATTTTTTGTGCTTTTCTTTAATGCTACCGCACCTTTGTGAACCACATAAAAGGAATCGTGTGTTTGATCATTTTCGGCAAAAATAATGGCATCTTTATCTTTATATACAATAGAAATCTGCTCCGAAAGTTTCTCAAGATCCTTTGAATGCAGGAAATTAAACGGCGGATAATTTTTTAGAAAGTCTGCAACTCTTTGCGAAATGGTATTTTTCATTGGGTTAAATTAAAGTTCTAAAATACTATTTAAAATAGAAATGTAAAAGAAACACCTTTAATTATTTGTTTTTGCCGCAAAGGCTCAAAGCCACAAAGAAATTATAACTTAGCGTCTTTGTGTCTTTGTGGCAAAACTTGCCATAAAAAAAGCCCCAATTATGGGACTTTAACTTTTACTCAACTTTGAAAACCTTACCGCGTTGTTTTTCTTCAGAGCCTACCATTCCAAATTCAAACGTATAAGAATCTTTTGCGGTTGTTAAAATCTTCATGCTGATTGCTTTTTCCTCAGCCATATTTTTTGGATGTTTTTTCTGTAAAATGTATTCGCAGTCGCTCACCCAGCGTATTGTAGCGGTATCAGTTTTTCCGTCAAAAGTTTCAATTTCGATACTGTCTTTACGCTCAAAAAAAGTAGTTTTTTTAACACCGTTTACTTCAAACTCAAATTTGAATTTTCCGGTTTTAAAATCTTTACAATTGTGTTCAGCATTGTAACATGATACTAAAGCCAGTACCGGAAATAAGAATAGTATTTTTTTCATTTTTTTATGCTTTAGGCAATATGTCTTAAGCTTTGGGTAATAAGCAGTTTTGCTTATTGCATACAGCTTAAAGCTTATGGCTTTTATTATTTCAATCTTTTTAATTCATCATCAGTAAAGTTCTTGATTTCTTTTTCTTTGGCAAACTTTTCGGTATTATAATTTTCCGATTTATTCTTCGGAATTGATAAGCTTTCCCAAGAGCTCTTTTTTAATTGTTTGGCATAAAAAACAATCTGCCCAACATGATAAGGATAATGTGCCAGCTGTCGATTTATGGCTTCAATAACGGTGTGGCCTTCATTTCGAATATAAATAATATCTGAAAGCTGCTCAGGTCTTAAACTGTTCAAAGCATTTTCTAAACAATTCCAGCCTTTGTTCCAAATTTCGAGAACTTCATTTTTAGACTTTAAATCATTTTCAAACTCAGAGTCACGGTTTCTCCATTCCTTTTCACCGTCAGACGTTAAAAAATCTGTCCAGCGCGAAAGCATATTACCTGAAATATGTTTTATAATTGTTGCAATGCTATTAGTATCTTCATTAACAGAAATAAAAAGCTGATCTGGCTCTAATTGCTCAATTGCTTTTTCGCCTAATGCTTTATAGTATAAAAATTGCTTTTTAACGCTTTCTAAATAAGATTCATCAATTTTCATACGCTGGAATTATTTGTTTTTGCCACGAATTTCACCAATTGCCACGAATTTTTTTCATAGAAAATGTTTAAATTTTAATTCGTGTAATTCGTGGCTTCTTTTTTAAACAATTTTAATATCATATTTATCTAAAAGACCCACAATTCCCTGAGTCGAAAATTGTGCTTTTCGCATGGCATTAAATTCAGGATCGATTTTATAATTGTAAGCAGTTCTAAAATCGACTGCTGCTAATTGTGTTTCATTAAAAATAGCGCCATCTAAATTGCAATCATCAAAAACAGAACTTGTTAGATTTGTTCCAACAAAAGTTACTTCACGAAGAGACGAATTTATAAACTTGGTTTTTGGCATTTTTTTGTTTGAAAATATAGCATAATCCAATGTACATTCTTCAAAATGAACCTGAAATAAAAAATCATCACATTCATTAAAAGCAATTCCAAGAAGTTTACAGTTTTTGAAAGTTACATTTTTTAAACTAGTTCCGGCCAAACTTGTCATGGAGAGATTGCAATCAATAAATTCGCAGTCAAGAAAACTATTAGAATTAAAATTACTGTTCGAAAAATCACAGTTTTTAAAAACACAATCCTCAAACTCCCGATGGTTTATTTTTTTATCGATATAAATAACTTTTTCGAATGTTTTTTGAATGTGAATTATTTCTTCCATTTTTTGTTTGGATAAAGATTAAAATTGTAGAGATGATCAAACCCGACTGGTTTATTTAGAAGATTTTTTAGTCATTAAACAAAGCTTTCATAATGATTCTCAATCCTAAAAAAATCAAAAGCATAGAACTCAAACAAGCCACAATCCCAATTCCAAGAACTAAATAATGCCAATTAGTATGCTGATTCATAAAAGCATTATAAATCAACGACGGCCCAAGAAACATCAAAGGCAGAGCGCCTGTTAAATATTTAATTCCTTTTCCTAATAATTGCTTGTTTGTGCTCATTTATTTTTGTTTCAAGTCTTTTTTTGTTTCAGGTTTCAAGTTTTTTTTAGTTTCAAGTTAAAAACTTTGTCAAAGAGTATTATTCCATCTTTGCGAACTCCGCCTTCTTTATTTAAACTTTGCGAACTTTGCGAAAAAACCTTTGCAATCTTTGCATTAAAATTCTACAGCAATTAAGCTTTATAATTATCAACAGCATTCCTAACGCTGCCGTATTTTTTTAATAAATCTGATGCCTCTTCATACGAAATAGGAATTTCTCCCATAATCATCTTTACACCGCGATCAACCAGTTTAATATTACTCAACTGCATATCGACCATTTTGTTTCCTTTTACTTTTCCAAGCTGAATCATCGCTGCGGTCGAAATCATGTTTAAAACCAGTTTCTGAGCAGTTCCTGCTTTCATTCTCGAACTTCCGGTAACAAATTCTGGTCCAACTACAACTTCAATTGGGAATTTTGCTGTCAGCGCTAACGGACTTCCCGCATTATTGGTAATACAACCCGTTAAAATATTATTTTGATTACAAGTTTCTAAACCGCCAATAACATACGGAGTAGTTCCAGAAGCTGCAATTCCTATTACAACATCATTTGCACCAATATTATGTGCTTGTAAATCAATCCAGGCTTGTGTTGCATTGTCTTCTGCATTTTCTACTGCACGTCGAATTGCGGTGTCTCCGCCAGCAATAATTCCGTTTACTAAATCAAACGGAACTCCAAAAGTAGGAGGACATTCTGAGGCATCAACAACACCTAAACGTCCAGATGTTCCTGCACCGATATAAAATATTTTGCCGCCTAATTTTAGTTTAGCAACAACTTGAGCTACCAAAGCTTCAATTTGCGGTATAGCTTTTTCTACAGCATTAGGAACAGTTTTGTCTTCATTGTTAATATTAGTCAGTAGTTCGTGAACTGACATTTTCTCTAAATGTTCGTATTTTGAAGATTGTTCGGTTGTTTTTGTAAAGGTCATTTTTTGTCGAAATAGTTATCCTCCAAAATTAAACTTTTTTATGGCAAATCGGGAAAAAATTAGACAGCAAAGCGGCTAAGTTTTAAAAACTTTTTCAGGTGATTTTGTTTTAGATCAAACCACTTTATAAATCTTGTTAAAAGAACTAAAATATTATACTTGTTAAGTAATGAAAGTTAAATGGATAAATTAGATTTATTGCAGGGGATTGGCAGAATCTCGATTTTTATGTCTTTGCTGCTCGCCTTTTTTTATTTACGGTCAAAATAGAAAATAATTACTTGAAATTGTTTCCAACAGTTTACGCTTCTTATAAGAAAAATGAAAACAATACTTTTAGTTTAAATTACGGAAAAAGAATCAACAGACCTCGTTTTGACTTATTAAATCCGTTTAAGGTTTATATTAATAGTAATAGTTATTCTAAAGGAAATCCGTTTTTGAGACATTCCTTTAGTGATAATTTTGAATTTGCTCATTCTTATAAAGAAGTCCTAAGAACAAGTGTTTTTGTAAATGTAATTACAAATGGTTACGGAGTTTTGTTTACTTCAAATCCTGAAACGAATACACAAATTGTAACACGTGAGAATTATTTTAAAAGCTTAAATTACGGCATTGGAGAAAGTTATTCGGCGAATTTTGCAGAATGGTGGTCAAGTGAAAATTCATTGTACTTTTTAGGTGCAAAAACAGAGTTTATTAAAAATATTAATGCCACTCCGTCAAATAGTTTGCAAATTGATTTTTCGACAAATAATACTTTCATTTTAGGCAAAACAACAAAACTGCAAATTGATTTTAGTTATAGTTCGCCTTTTGAAAGTGGTTTGTATGAAATAGGGTATGCGTCGAGTTTTGATATTGGTTTTAAACAGGATTTGTTTAATAAAACAATGCAGATTGCGTTTTTGGCAAACGATATTTTTAATACGTCTTATTTAAAAGATTTTACTTCGGTTGTAAATGGTGTAAAACAAGTTTACAGCCAAAATGAGAGTAATAGATTCGTTCGTTTGTCAGTTGTTTATAATTTTGGAAACAAGAAAATAAATGTAAAAGAACGCGCTTTTGGAAATCAGGATGAGAAAAAGAGAACGGGAAACTAAATCAGATAATTAGAAAATGTGTCAATTAGAGAATTATCTCATTATCTAATTGACACATTTTCTAATTAATTTATTATAAAAAGAATGCTAATAGAATTCCGAGAACGATCATTGAAACTTTGGCAACATTAAATTTATGTCCTTCGCTGCTTTCAAAAATAATTGTCGACGAAATATGGAATAAAATACCAATTACGATTGCAGTTATTTCGGTATAATAATCGTTTAATATTGGGAGATATTCAGATGCAACAGTTCCAAGCGGCGTCATGATGGCAAAAGTCAGCATGAAAGCAAAAATGGCTTTTTTGTTTAAATCGGCATTAATGAAAAATGTCGTTAAAATCACGGCAATTGGCAAATGATGAATCGCAATTCCTACGGCTAAATCGTGATGATGACTTACCGGAAAACCTTCTAAAAAGGCATGAATACAAAGGCTTATAAATAAAAGCCACGGAATTTGAGACATTTTTGCATGCCCGTGAACGTGTCCGTGTTCAGCGCCTTTGGAGAAAAACTCTAAAACGATCTGAAACAGAATCCCAACCATTATAAACAAACCAATTTTATGATTGTGAGAACTGTAAACTTCTGGCAGCAGATGCATTACGGTTAACGATAACAAAAATGAACCGCTGAATGCGAGCAGTAATTTTAAATTGGTTTTGTTGGTTGGTTTTAAAAACAAAGCCACACTATATCCTAAAAGTACAGAAAATAAGGGTAGTAAATAGTTCATTTTGTTGTTTAATCGTTTTTTGTTGTTTAATCGTTTAATCGTTGTATTTGTTTAATCGGTTTGACGGTTAAACAAATAAACGGTTTACCAATTAAACCTATTTAAAAATCATGATTAATCTTTCGCTTTCGGTTTTATGGAATTTTTTGAGTTTGTAGTCTCCAAAAATATCCAGAAGATAAATTCCGGCTTCATTCATTAAATCCTGAAAATCTTTTAAAGTCAGGGCTTTTACTTTTTCGGTAAAATGAAATTTTCTGCCTTGGTCTTCAAAATCAATTTCTTTAAAAATATGACCGTCTTCAACGTATCTTTTGATGTGAAAATCAATTCCGTCAACGGTTTTTACTTCTTGTGGAACCAAAGTTTCAATTACCTGATTTACGTTCATAAAGTCAATAACGGCGAATCCGTATTCAGATAAACTTTCTTTGATGGCTTTAAGCGTTGTCAGGTTATCATCGTCACTTTCGAAGTAACCAAAACTTGTAAAAAGGTTAAAAATAGCATCGAATTTTTCTTCAAAAGGTTCGCGCATATCGTGCACTTTAAAATGAAGATTCTCGTTGCTGTTTTTATTGGCTTCGGCAATGCTGTTTTCAGATAAATCAGCACCTAAAACATTAAAACCTAATTGATTCAGGTAAATAGAATGCCGTCCTTTTCCGCAGGCTAAATCAAGCACTTTTGCTTTTTCGGGAAGATTTAGATAATGCGTTAAATTGTCCATAAAAATCTGAGCTTCTCTATAGTTTCTATCCTTGTACAGAATGTGATAATACGGAGTATCAAACCATGATGTAAACCAGTTTTCGGTATTTCTATCCTGATTTGGTGTTGATGAGTTGGGCGCGTCAGACATTTATTCTATTTCAATTAATATAAAGTCCGGCAAATTTAGTGTATTTTTGCCGAAAAATAACTATTTCGCGATGATACCTAAATATACGTTATCATAATTGTATGCGATTGGGGTTGTTTTTTTAATACAAAAATAAAGATGGAAGAAAATTTTAGAATGATTGCCAAATGTTTTTTTGGCTTTGAGGAGATATTAGAACAGGAATTGCGTACGCTTGGGGCTCAGGATGTTGAAAAAGGAGTGCGAATGGTGAGTTTTAAAGGGGATAAAGGTTTTATGTACAAAGCTAATTTATCGCTTAGAACGGCTCTAAAAGTCCTTAAACCTATTTACTCTTTTAGAGCTAATAATGAGCAGGCATTATATAAAGGTATTTCGGGAATAAACTGGTCTAAATTATTGAATGCCAACCAGACTTTTGTGATTGATGCTACGGTGCATTCGACTTATTTTAACCATTCTGAATTTGTTTCTCAAAAATGTAAAGATGCAATTGTGGATCAGTTTAGAGAAAGAACAGGACAAAGACCAAGCATTGATAAACAATATCCAGATTTAAGAATCAATATTCATATTGATAAAGATCAGGTTTCGGTTGCATTAGATACTTCAGGAAATTCATTGCATCAGCGTGGTTACAGAACGGCAACGAATATTGCGCCTATAAACGAGGTTTTGGCAGCTGGAATTTTATTATTATCAGGCTGGGAAGGGCAAAGCCATTTTTTAGACCCAATGTGCGGTTCTGGAACTTTTCTTGCCGAAGCGGCGATGATTGCCTGCAATATTCCGGCAAACATTAATCGTAAAGAATTTGCATTTGAAAAATGGAAAGACTGGGACAACGATTTATTTGATCAGATTGTAAACAGTTTGATGAAGAAAACCAAAGAGTTTCATTACACTATAAAAGGTTTTGATAAAGCGCCAAGTGCAGTAAGTAAAGCCAAAGATAATATCAGAAATGCGAATCTTGAAGATTACGTAACGATTGAAGACAATAACTTTTTTGATTCTGAAAAAGAAATAGAAGGAAAACTGCATATTGTATTTAATCCGCCGTATGATGAACGTTTGGATATTCATATGGAAGAATTCTACAAAAACATTGGTGATACTTTAAAGAAAAATTATCCGGGAACAAATGCCTGGTTCATCACAGCAAACCTTGAAGCTTTAAAATTTGTTGGATTAAAACCGTCAAGAAAAATCAAACTTTTTAACGGAAGCCTTGAAGCACGTTTGGTTAAATACGAAATGTACGAAGGAAGTAAGAGAACGAAATTTCAGGTTTCTGAATAAATTAGGTACAAAGGCTCAGAGGTTCAAAGGTTCAAAGAAAAACCTTTGTTGCTCTGAACCTTTGCAACTTTGAACCTTAAAAGAAAAAAAATGTCAAAACTACAAGTAAGAGCTTTTCTATACCAATTAGGAAGTTTCGCGATTCTATTTATTTTAGGAAGATTTATTATTGCAGAATATACAGGATTAACCGGAATCTGGATTCCGATGACATCGTTTGTTGCGGCGACTATTGTTGCGCCTAAATTTCAGGCTGTTAAAACAAAAGACGGCGAAAAACTTTTTATGAAATGGATTTTTATAAAAGGGATTAGAGTTATCGGATAATTTTTTAAAATCAGCAATATGAGGAAAATTGGACTTATTGGCGGTATAAGCTGGGTTTCGACTACAGATTATTACAAACTTATAAATCTGGGAATAAACGAAAAACTGGGCGGTTTAAACTTCTCTGAATGTTTGGTTTATTCTTTTAATTATGCTGATATTAAAAAGAATAATGACAATAACGATTGGGATGCTACTTTTAAAATGCTTTTTAAAGGCTGCGAATTTTTAAAATCGGGCGGGGCAGAAGCCATTGTTTTATGTGCCAATACAATGCATTTAATTGCAGATAAACTTCAGGAAGCGATAGGTTTACCAGTTATTCATATTGCTGTTGAAACTGCGGTTGAAATTCAAAAACAGCAGCTAAAAAAAGTGGGTTTATTGGGAACTAAGTTTACAATGGAACTGGACTTTTTTAAAGATAAACTGGCAGCGCAAGGCATTGAAGCAATAATTCCTGCCAGCGAAAATGATAAAGATTTTATTCATTATACGATTTTTGAAGAGTTAGGAAGAGGAATTGTAACCGATGAAACGAAAAAACGTTATATAGAAATCGCTGATGAACTGATTAAAAATGGTGCCGAGGGAATTATTTTAGGCTGTACTGAAATTCCTTTAGTAATAAAAGAGGGAGATTTGTCGGTTCCTATTTTTGATACAACATTGATACATGCAAAAGCGGCTGTAGAATTTCAATTGTCTTAATAAAAGAATAAGCATAAAAAAGCCACGAATTCAAGAATTTAAAATATTAGATTCGTGAATTCGTGGCTTTTATTTTTTTGTAAATATTACTTCTTTTTAGGAGCTTGTTTTTGAATTTCGGGCACGATTACCTTTTTCTTGTAAATAGGAATGAAATAAGAAACAGTATAGTTAAAACCTACACCAAAACTTCCGTCATAAGTTCTGTTAAAACCCGGAATGTAAAGGTTGTCAAAGCCCGAAGGTTTATTGTTCATTACTAAAAGCTTCAACTGAACACCAAAACCTACGAATAGATTATCGAAAACTTCTGCTTTAATTCCTCCTGCAACTTCAATCCAGGCAGCACTTAAACCACTGTTTTTTTGATTTGCTTCAATTGCAGGCTTTTCACCCCAATACGGATTTGAATTGTAAATTTTATAACTATTTAAATCTTGGCTGAAAGAACTGAAACCACCTCGCATACCAATTGTTATTAGGTTTTCCATATCAAGCCAGTTGTCGTACAAATTGTAATCGAAACCTCCTTTAATATAGGTTCCTGTAGCTGTAGAGTTTAATCTGTCGTCATCAGTAGTTTTGTCTTCAAAACCCAATTCGGCAGCTAAATAGTATCTTTTTGTTAAACGCCAGTCACCAGTAAATTCTACGCCTTTATAATCCTTATCATAAAAACCTCTGGTTAATTTGTATAAATCGACACCTACGCGCAAACCGTAACGATCTGTTTTTGGCTTAACAATAGTGTCTGTCTTAACTTCCTGAACGGCTGGTTTTGCGGCTTTGGCTTTTGGTTTTTCGGTAACTATTGGTTTTGTTGCTGTCGAATCTTTTATTTCCTGAGCATTCCCCAAAAGCATTGTAAAAACGAAACAAAGACTAAAATAATATTTCAAGGTGTGTTTCATCTTCCAGTTCAATGTTACGGGTTTTTAAATTTAAAGTCTTCATCCAAACGCCATCTTGTGTATCAGGGTCATCAGTTCTTATATAGCCAGAAGCAGCAGGTTCTGCACTACTTTGCTCATTAAGCAAAAAAGTAGTTTTAAAACCACAGGCCCTGGATACATAAGAGGTTTGACGTGTATAGTTAAATGTTATTATATCACTGTTAGTAACATCCGGATTTGGATCATCAGAGTCTAATATAAATCTATAACTTGTTGTATCTTCATCTACTTTTAGCGGTATCGAAATAGTGTTCCCGTTTGCCAGATATTTTGTTGTAGACGTACCGCTTTCATTAAAAACAATTCCGTTAGGATCAGCGTCAGGGCCAATACCAACAACTCTTAAATTGGTTACACTTCTTGGTGTAGACGGATCTGCACTGCTGTAAAATTTAATTACTAATCTTGGAGTAGTAGGTGTGTTTGCGTCGCAGATATCATCTTTCTCACAGCTGGATAAACCAAATGTAAAGACTAATAAAAGAGAGATTATTTTTTTCATCTAGCGTTTTATAATTATCGAAGTTCTAAAAGTACAACATTTTCAACATGATGCGTTTGCGGAAACATATCAACCGGACGTACGCGGGTTACTTTGTACTTCTCGTCCATTAATGCTAAATCACGTGCTTGTGTTGCCGAGTTACAGCTTACATAAACTATTTTTTTTGGAGCAATTTTTAAAATTTGATCAATTACAGCAGCATGCATTCCATCTCTCGGCGGGTCTGTAATAATAACATCCGGCTTACCGTGTTGTGCAATGAAACTTTCATTAAATACAACTTTCATGTCTCCAACAAAAAACTCGCAATTTGTAATATTATTGCGTTCGGCATTTGCTTTAGCATCTAAAATTGCTTCTGGAACACTCTCTACACCAATTACTTTTTTTGCTTTTTTAGAAACAAATTGGGCAATAGTTCCTGTTCCGGTATATAAATCGTAAACAGTTTCATTTCCTGTTAATCCGGCAAAGTCACGGGTTATTTTATATAATTCGTACGCCTGATCTGAATTGGTCTGGTAGAAAGACTTAGCGTTAATGCTGAATTTTAAACCTTCCATTTCTTCCAGGATATAATCTCTTCCTTTATAAAGTTTAATATCCTGATCGTAAATCGTATCGTTTTGTTTTGCATTTACCACATATTGTAAAGAGGTAATCTGCGGGAATTTTTCGTATAAATGATCTAAAACCAATTCACGGTTTGCTTTATCATCTTCAAAAAACTGAATCAAAACCATTATTTCGGCAGTCGAAGCAGTACGAATCATTAAAGTTCTTAATAATCCGGAATGTTCTCTCGGATTAAAAAAGGCTAAATTATGCTCGTTGGCAAATGCTCTGATTTCGTTTCTGATTGCATTTGAAGGGTCTTCTTGTAAATGACATTTCTCGATGTCAAGAATTTTATCCCACATTTTTGGAATATGAAATCCTAAAGCATTTCTGTTTCCTAAATCTTCTGTACTTCCAATTTCTTTTTCGGTTAACCAACGGCTGTTAGAAAACGAAAATTCCATTTTATTTCTGTAAAAAAACTGTTTTTCAGAACCCAAAATAGTTTCAAATTCCGGAAGTTCAACTTTTCCTATACGCTGCAAATGATTTTTTACCTCGTTTTGTTTGTAATACAGCTGCTGGCTGTATTTCATGTTTTGCCATTTACATCCGCCGCAAACACCAAAATGATCGCAGATTGGATCAATACGATGCTTAGATAATTCGTGAAATTTTACGGCTTTTCCTTCGTAGTATGCTTTTCTTTTTTTGAATGTTTGTACATCAACAACATCGCCAGGAACGACATTCGGAATAAAGATTACTTTTCCGTCAGGAGCTTTTGCTACTGAGACTCCCTTTGCTCCGGCATCAAGAACCTGAATTTGATGAAAGACAACTTTGTCTGTATTTTTTCTTCCCATAGCGCAAAAATAAGGCTTTGTAAACTTTTACAAATTTTATTTTCATAATATTTTGTCAAATTATGTAATTTACTAGTTTAATTAACTTTAAAAGTTAACTTTGTTCCTGATATTCAGCCCTAAGCTACAATATATTGTCAATAGTTTTGTTATGTTTTTATGAAATTGTATCATAATCTTTCACAAATTAGCTTTTTGAAAAAAAGTTATGCGTCAAAATTTTTATTTGTCGCTTTGATAGGAATTCATATTCCATTAATTGGAATTTTATTTTTTGTCCTTTTTTTCGAGCATACTATCTCTCCGGCATCAATTCTGATTTTTTCATTGATAATGACACTATTGGCAGCTGCTGTAACTCTTTTGGTTTTAAAACAGCTGATAAGACCTATTTCGCTTGCCTCAAGATCGTTAGATGAATATAGGAATAAAAGAAAATTGTCAATTCTTCCAACAGAATACACTGACGAAGCCGGGCTTTTAATGTGTAATATTCAGGAGTCTATTTATGAGTCTGAAAGTTTTATTAATGAAAAGCAGGATTTAATTTATATGCTTTCGCACGATTTAAAAAACTTTGCCGGAAATCCGCAGGGTCTGGCGAAATTAATCTTAAGTGAAAATCCTTCGGAATCTGTTAAACATCTGGCCGATTTAATTTGCGAATCGACTAATTTGCAATTTCGATATATCGAAAACTTTATTAAGCTGTTAAAAGAGCAAGACCAGATTTTAAAAATAAATCAGGAAACCAGAACCATTTATTTTGAAAACATTCTTCCTTTCATAAATGAACAGGTTGAACAGCGATTACTGGACAAAAATATAATATTGAATTTGAGTGTTGAAATCGACGAAGCTAAACTTTGGATTGACGAAGGTCTGCTGGTTCAGGTTTTGGTAAATCTAATTAGCAATGCGATTAAGTTTTCTTATTTTGACAGTGATATTAAAGTCAGGATTTATAAAGAAGATTCAAATGTTGTTATTACTGTTGCAGATAGAGGAATTGGTTTTGATAAACATCAGATGGAAGAATTATTTAAAAAATTCACCAAAATGGGCCGTTTAGGAACTGCTAACGAATCCTCAACCGGAATCGGGCTTTATTTATGCAAAAAAATTATCGAAAAAAATAAAGGCCGGTTAAGTGCTGTAAGCGAAGGTAAAAATAAAGGGGCTGAGTTTAAGATTGAGTTTGAAACCTGAGGTTCTAAGGTTCTGAGTTACTATCCCGATAGCTGGCGGAACTAAGTTTTTCTTTTGATTTCAATTGTTTTGTTCATCCATTAATTCCTCGTCGTCACTTTCACGGGAAAGAATTAAAAGGCATACAATTTTTAAATAAAAACTTAAATTTTTCATGGTTTGGTAATTTTGGTCTGGATCTGTTATGAAGATGCCTGTTTTTTTTAAAGGTTGCGCGAATAAGCGAAAAAAAATATCCTACTATTAATGTTCTATGCAAAGAAGAGAACTTTAATCTTATATAAAAGTCGTTAAAAGATATTTAAGCAATAAAATAGGGTAGATATATAAAAAAAAGGGAAGTTTGATGAACTTCCCTTTTTTTGAGGTTATTCATTATATTTTACCAAAGATGATGTACGTCTTGTTTTATATATTTTTCGTAAATTTTATTCATTTCCGAAATTTTCTCCGAACTTAATTTTGGTAAATCATATACGGATAAATTAGACAGAATATGGCTTTCTTTTGAAGCTCCGGGAATAATGCAGCTAATTTCGTTAAAACTCAAAATCCATTGCAAAGCGATAGGAGCGAGGTTTGCGGTTTCAGGAAATAAAGCCTTTAATTCTTCAACAGCTTTTAAACCTAATTCATAATCGATTCCGGAAAAAGTTTCGCCTTTGTCAAACGCATCTCCGTTTCTGTTGAAATTTCTGTGGTCTTGCGCGTCAAAAGTGGTTTTTGCATCAAATTTACCCGTTAAAAGTCCGCTTGCAAGAGGAACTCTCGCGATGATGCCAATATCTTTCTTTTTGGCTTCTGAGAAAAATAACTGCGACGGACGCTGACGAAATAAATTGAAAATAATCTGAACAGTCGTTACATTCGAATATTCGATTGCTTTCAAGGCTTCTTCAACTTTTTCGACACTTACGCCCAAGTTTAAAATTTTACCCTGATCTTTCAAACGATCAAACATTTCGAAAATTTCAGGTCGGTAATAAACTTCTGTTGGCGGGCAGTGCAGCTGAATCAAATCTAAAGTTTCTAATCCGGTTCTTTTAAGGCTGTCTTCAACAAATTTCTGAAGCACTTTTGGCTGATATCCATTATTCACATGCGGATTAATCTGACGCCCGCATTTTGTGGCAACATAAATACGCTCAGAACGTGAACGAACCACTCTTCCAACAGCAGTTTCGCTTAATCCGTTTTCATAAACATCGGCAGTATCAATAAAATTTACGCCGTTGTCGATTGCTGTATTAATAAGTTCATCAGCAGTTTTATCATTAAATCCTGATCCCCATTTCCCGCCAACCTGCCAGGTTCCGAGTGAGATTTCTGATATATTAAAGTTTGTTTTTCCTAGTTTTCTGTAAAGCATATTTTTTAGGTACAAAGGTTCAAAGTTGCAAAGGTTCAGAGGTTTTTTTGGAGTTTGGGTTTTAAGTTGCAAAGCTTTTAATCTATATAATACACTTTGTACCTTTGAACCTTTGCTCCTTTGTCCCTCTTTTTAATCAAATAAATCCGAAGACAAATATCTGTCACCGCGATCGCAGATAACGGCAACCACAACACCAGATTCTAATTGTTCTGCTATTTTTAGTGCCACAGCAACAGAACCGCCGCTGCTCATTCCTGCAAAAACGCCTTCTTCAAGTGCTAATCTTTTGGTCATTTCTCGGGCTTCTTCTTCGCTTACATCAATAAGAGTATCTACTTTTGAAGGATCAAAAATTTTAGGTAAATATTCCTGAGGCCATTTACGGATTCCCGGAATTTGAGATCCGTCGCTTGGCTGTGCGCCAATGATTTGAATAGCAGGATTTTTTTCTTTTAAATAAGTCGAAGTTCCAATGATAGTTCCTGTGGTTCCCATTGCAGAAACAAAATGCGTTACAGTTCCGTCAGTATCGTTCCAAATTTCAGGACCGGTAGTTTTATAATGTGCTTTCCAGTTGTCATCATTGGCAAACTGATTTAACATGATATAACCGCCTTCGGCCACTTTTTTGTCGGCATAATTCCTTGAGCCAATAATTCCTTCTTCAGCAGGCGTTAAAATAACTGTAGCGCCATAGGCACGCATAGTTTGTGTTCTTTCTTTTGTAGAATCTTCCGGTAAAATTAGTTCTATTTCTATTTGAAATAATTGTGCAATCATTGCAAGGGCAATTCCGGTATTACCGCTTGTTGCCTCAATTAATTTATCTCCTTTTTTAATTTCTCCTCTTTCAAGAGCCGAGGCAATCATGTTATATGCCGCTCTGTCTTTTACACTTCCGCCCGGATTATTTCCTTCCAGCTTCAGTAAAAGTTTAACGTTTTTATTTTTAACCAAATTGACAGTTTCCATCAATGGAGTATTTCCAATTAAGTTTAGTAACTTCTGTGGGCCCATTTTATTTTTTTTCTTTTATTTTAACTTCTGTAGTGGTGGTATTGAGTACAATCGAATCTTCAGGAATAGATTTAGTAATCCATGAGTTACCGCCAATAATACTGTTTTTTCCAATAATGGTTTCACCTCCTAAAATTGTTGCATTGGCATAAATGCACACATTTGCTTCAACAGTTGGATGTCTTTTAGAGTTTTTCATTTCTTTGCTTACGCTCAAAGCTCCCAGCGTAACACCCTGATAAATTTTAACGTGTTTTTTAATAACGGAAGTTTGGCCAATAACAATTCCTGTGGCGTGATCTATAAAAAATGGTGAAGCGATATCTGCACCTGCATGAATATCAGTTCCCGTAATTCTATGTGCATACTCGCTCATTAGCCTTGAAAACAGCAATAAGTCTAAATGATACAATTCATGGCTTAATCTGTAGATAGCAATAGCGTAAAAACCCGGATATGCTAAATAAACTTCATCAATGCTGTTTGATGCGGGATCATTTTCTAAAATATATTCGGCATCCTGATTTAGTTTTTCTAAAACGCCCGGAAGTTTTGCTACAAATCTGTCCCAAATCGATTCGCATAAATTTTGAGGTTTTTTGCAGGCTAAAACAGCTATTTCTTTAAAACGGATTTCAAGTTCATCAATACTTTCGTCAAGAGCAGCATTTGAATCAAAAAGAGTGTAGAAAAGCTTCTCGGTAAAATCTTCAGTTTTGGTTTTGATACCGTAGTTTATATTAGAATGGCTCTTTAAAGCCTTAATACTTTGTATGATATTGTCTTTTGTCACAATGGTAAAATTGAGTGGATATTTTAAAACGTTAAAAGTAAGGCGTTTTTTGTAAATAAGTGCATGATTTAACTAAAGAAATTTTGTTTTCAGAATTGTATTTGTGATAAATAAAAGATTGATAATTGGTTATGTTTTTATATAATTCTTAAGAAGTTAATTGTGTAAATTAGCGAATAAAATTTACAAAAATGAAAAATAATTCAACTTTTAAAAGTTCGATTTCTGATATTTCTTTTCCCGAAAGTGAGAAAATTTACGGTAAGTCTATTCATGACCCAATTTTAGGTCTCATAATAAAAGATCATCCTTCATTTTGTGATGATGACTGTATTTCGGTTCAGGAATTGAATGAATACCGTCAAAAATATATTTCTAATTATTTATCGGCAGAAATTGGTACGCTTTCAGATCTTGAAAAAAGTGTTATTTCATCTTTAAAAGAGGATAAATCAATTGTAAGTATTGTTGAAGATGAAGATGAAAAAAGAGACTTTGGACAAAAAATAGCTGATAAAGTGGCAGATTTTGGCGGAAGCTGGACCTTTATTATTTCATTTGTGGCTTTTATTGTTGTTTGGATTAGCTCAAATGTTTATCTTTTATTGAATAAAGGTTTTGATCCGTATCCGTTTATTTTATTGAATTTGATTTTATCCTGTATAGCTGCACTTCAGGCGCCGGTAATTATGATGAGTCAAAATCGTCAGGAAGAAAAAGACCGAAACCGCGCTAAAAAAGATTATATGATTAACCTGAAATCTGAATTAGAAATAAGGATGATTCATGATAAAATTGATCATTTGATTATGCATCAGCAGCAGGAACTAATCGAAATTCAGAAAGTTCAAATCGAGATGATGAATGATATTTTGAATCAGATTAAGAAATAAAAACAGGTCTGAAATATTAAAGATAAAAGTGTTTGTAGTAATAACCCAAGCACATAAAAATAATATTTATCGCTGCAGCTTTCCAGATAATTTTTTGATAATTTCTGGATTTATCTAAGAAATATAAAGCTAGTAAAATTAAAAATAACAGCGTAGTGTAGACTGCCGGATACATTTTAAAAGCGGCTGAAAACTCTCCTTGAAAAAGTAAGAATAAAGAACGTTGAAAACCACAGCCCAGACACTCAAAACCAAAGAGTTTTTTGAACAGGCAGGGGATCATATATTTTTCTAAATTCACAGGGTAATTTTTTACAATTTTACAAAAAAATATTCGATAACATTTCAGAAGAAAGAAACTTCTATTTTAAAGTTTTATACTTTTGGATTCTTAAACTTTAGAAAATGAAAGCTTTTAAAATTTTAATTATGATTCTTGCCATTTCAGTTGCATTATATGAGCAGGTTTCTGATGATAGAAATATCTATATAATGGTAATTGCAATTGCAGTTTTTATGTATGGAATGATGCAGTTAAGCGCAAAAACGCCGAGTAAAAATCAAGAAAAAGAGGAGCAGGATGTTGACTAAGGGAGATAAAGTTTCGGTCTTAGATGAAGCGATAAACGGAACAGTAGTTTCGGTTAAAAACAATGAAGTTTTGATTGAAACTGAGGATGGATTTATGATGACATTTTTTGTCAATGAGTTGCTTAAAATTCAGGATTCCAGTAATTTAATGAATTCTATTAAAAGAATTAATTTAGAAGAAATTTCGAAAGAAAAAACAGAGCCAAAACCAAGAAGTTTTGTCAGGGAAAAGAAAGATAAACGTGAAATTTCGGCTCCGGAATTTGATTTACATATCGAAAAACTGGTTCCCAATAAACGCGGAATGTCAAATTATGATATCCTGACACTGCAGACAGAAACTGCAAAAAGACATATCGAATTTGCGATTAAAAACCGTATTCCAAAAATCGTTTTTATTCACGGTGTCGGCGAAGGAATTTTAAAAGCCGAACTTGATTTTTTATTAGGCCGTTATGACGGAATTGATTTTCAGGATGCCAATTATCAAAAATATGGCTTAGGCGCAACCGAAGTTTATATTCGTCAAAATAATAAATAAAGAAATCTTATAATCTAAAATTCGTTTATTTTCAACCATAAAAAAACGTCTGTTTTTTGAATCTGATTTAATAAAAAACCGAATCAAAATGCAGACGTTTTTTGTAAGAATAAAAAGTGTTTTTTACTCTTTATAAAATGCTTTAGTTGGTCTCAGTTATTGTACCAAGAACAAAGCTGTCAGCTAAATAAAAACTGCTGTTTCCTTTTTTAAGAGTTACATTTTTTATTGTAATAGTATGCTTATAAGTAATGTTTGTTGTACCTGATGCTACTGTTGTAACTTCAATAGTACCATTATTATCTATTACACCGTTCCATACTGTACTTACGGTAGGAGCTGATGGTACAGGACTTACACAAAAATATGATTCGGTTAATGTTCCTGTATTAGATTTAAAAGTAGTATAAGTTACATTGTTTGCGGTTGACGTAATTGCTGCAGATCTTGTACCTTCTACTTTTTGGATAAGTGATGAGTCCAGATTAGTAACCTGCATGTAAGATGTTGTATTGTAATTTAAAACTTGTTTCTTATCTGTACACTGCAGTGGTTCATTTGTAAAAGTTAAATTTATTGGATCTGGTCCAGAGGTATAATTTCCAAAAACAAATTCTTCCTGGGTTTGAGGACCCGCAGGTTTTAAGAATGTAATGTTTCTAAAAACAATTTGATGATTATAACCTGTAATTCTTGTACTTCCGTCTGTTGTACTTTTATCACCTGTAACCTGTGTTGATGTAATTTCAATTATACCCGCAGTAGCCTGCCATTCTTCTGTTACATTTGGTGTTCTTGGCGGTATTGTACCACAAATATTGTCGACTGCCACTGTACCGTCATAAGCTCTGTAGACTACTCGGTAAGTTGAATTGTTAATGTCATAAGTAAGCGGTTCGCCTACAGGCGTAGCATCATTTAAAATGCTGTTTGCAGGCATCTGGATTACTAATGATTCTTGAGTTTTTAATTTATAAATTAAAGTTGGAGCAGTCTCGTCTGTACTTGAATTAGGACAGCTCGACGAAGTAAGAACATCTTCAAAATCGATTGTATCTACTGTTAAATCGCCGTCGTCGCAGCCGTTTAACAAAAGAGCCAATATTAAAAGGCTTGCATATTTTTTCATCGTAATTTTATTTGGGTCAAAAATAGTGAAAAATTTGGCAAATGATCTTTTAGATTAGACAATTGATATTTCATAACTTTGCATCAATGAAAAAAGTATATCTCGATAACGCCTCGACAACTGCCATGCGGCCTGAAGTAATTCTGGAAATGACCAAAATTATGACAGAAAATTTTGGTAACCCGTCTTCTACACATAGTTTTGGGCGAAATGCCAAAACTGTTTTAGAACTTTCAAGAAAAAGTATTGCCAGGTATTTAAACTGCTCTGCACAGGAAATTATTTTTACTTCTGGCGGAACTGAAGCAAATAACTGGATTCTGAGATCGGCTGTTGAAGATCTTAAAGCAGAGCGTATCATAACTACTAAAATTGAGCACCATGCCGTTTTATACAGCGTTTTGGCATTGCAGTCAGATTATAATATTCAGGTTGATTATGTAAACGTTAATCAAGACGGAAGTATTGATTTAACGCATCTTTCTAATTTGCTTGCTGATGAAAAGAAAACTATAGTTAGTTTAATGCATGTAAACAACGAAACAGGAACTATTTTAGATTTGGATAGAGTGGGAGTTATCTGTAAGCAATACAATGCGTTGTTTCATTCAGATACCGTTCAGTCAGTTGGAAAAACTGAAATCGATCTTCAAAAAATCCCTGTAGATTTTATTTTGGCAAGTGCGCATAAATTTCACGGACCAAAAGGTGTTGGTTTTGCCTTTATCCGTAAAAATTCGGGTCTTCAGCCTTTAATTTTTGGCGGAGAACAAGAAAAAGGCCTTCGTGCAGGTACAGAAGCCGTTCATCAAATTGCAGGAATGGCAAAGGCTTTGTCTCTTTCTTATGAAAATTTAGACGCAGAAAGAAATCATATTTCCAGTCTAAAAAAATATCTTATCGAACAATTAGAGCTTAATTTTCCAGGTTTTAGAATTAACGGAAAAAAAGATGATTTTTATAATATCATCAATATCACGCTGCCTTTTTCTTCGGATAAAACTTCAATGCTTTTATTTAATTTAGATATGAAAGGAATTGCGGTTTCCAGAGGAAGTGCCTGCCAGTCCGGAAGTATAAAACCTTCGCATGTTTTAAAAGAAATGCTTTCTGACGATGATTTAAAATTACCAAATCTTCGAATTTCATTTAGCCACTACAACACAAAAGAAGATATCGATTGGCTAATTGAGAGTCTTAAAGTTGTTTAGTTTTTTGAGGCTCAAAGGTTCAGAACAGCAAAGGTTCAAAGGGTTTTTAAAAAGGTGCTAAGGTTCTGAGGTACTAAGATTCTAAGTTTTTTCTAAATTTTAATTGAAAATATTCTTCGACTTCGCTCAGGATGACATTATTGACCTGTCAGGCTGAGCAAAGTCAAAAGCCTTTATTCAAAAAATCTAAAATCTACACTCTAAAATCTAAAATTACTTACGAATAACTTTTACCTGCGAATCGTTTGTTAATTTGATGATTGTTGATGGTTTTCCGGCAATTTTGTCCTGATTTAGTTTTACAACATAATCAACACCTTTAATGATTTCGGGATTAATGTCTTTGAAAGATATTGGCGTAGGCTGTCCTGAAATATTTGCAGAAGTCGAAACCAATGGTTTTTTCATTCTTTCCATTAATTTGAAACAAAAAGGTTCTTTTACCAATCGTATTCCGAGAGATTTATCGGCTGCAATAATATTATGTGCAACGTTTCTGGCTTCGTCTAAAATTAAAGTCGTTGGTTTTTCAGATAAATCCATAATCTGCCAGGCCACTTCGGGAACGTTTTTAAAAACGTTGTAAATCATTTTTTCACCATTCATTAAAACAATCATGCTTTGTGTTTCAGCGCGTTGTTTTAACTTGTAGATTTTGGCAACAGCATCAGGATTAGTAGCGTCACAGCCTATTCCCCAAACAGTATCTGTGGGGTAAAGAATAATGCCGCCCTCTTTAATTACTTCGTAAGCATTGTGAACTTCAGTATTTATATCTTGATTCATGACCTTAAATATTTTAATAATAACAGTATAAAACTGTTTATTATGCTGTTTGTGTATTTATAATTTGAATTATATTTTCTAAATCTGTTTCAGAAATTCCCACATATAATGGTAAACATAAAATTCGTGATGCAATAGATTCAGAAACAGGCATTTTTTCTCCTTTTGTATATTCTATAGTATTTAAAGAAGGATAAAAATAACGTCGGGGAATTATATTGTCATTTGCTAAAGCCTCTGAAACGCGTAATAAAGTTTCTTCCGAATCAAAAATTACAGGATAATAACTATAGTTCCATTCTGTATTTTCTCTTATTTTTAAAGATTTTACAGTATTGAAATTTAAGTTGTTATTATAAAAATCAACTACATTTTTTCTTTCAGAAATGATGTGATTCATATAAGGAAGTACTGCCAGACCTAATGCCGACTGCAATTCAGAAATTTTTGCATTTATCCCTAAACCATGAAAAGCTAAAGGACCATTGTGTCCAAAATTATGGCTGTAATAGAGTTGATGAAAAATGGCCGCATCGTTGCAAAACATAGCGCCGCCTTCTCCTGTATGGAATAATTTAGTGGCATGAAAACTACAAGTGCTTACATCGCCAAAATTAAATACAGACTGATTCTTAAATTTTACTCCAAAACAATGTGCGGCATCATAAATAACTTTTAGATTGTGTTTTTTTGCAATATTTTCGATAGCAATAACATCACATGGATTTCCAAAAACATGAGTTGCTAATATGGCAGTTGTTTTTGGTGTTATGGCAGCTTCAATTTTGGTTTCGTCAATTGTTAAATAATCCGGATTTATATCTACAAATACAGGCTTGCAGTTTTCCCATACAATTGCCGCAGATGTAGCAACATACGAAAATGGTGTTGTGATAATTTCACCGCCTTCTCCAAAAAGTTTTAATGCAATTTGAATAGGGATTGTACCGTTATTAGTAATTATCAAATTAGAAACATCAAGAAGATTTTTAAGCTTATCTTCTAATTCTAATGTAAGTTCGCCTCTATTTGTTAGCCAAACTTTATCCCATGCACGTTTTACATAAGAATTATATTCTTCTTGCGGGGGTAAAAAAGTTTTGGTTACAGGAATCATTTAATTATGGATTTAATGAGTTTAATTTATCATTACGGATAAACTATTGTTATATTTGCGGGGTAAAATTAGGAAAAGAAACCTTAATTTTTGGTATTAATAAATATTATAACATCGTGTGAAGTTCAACTCGTTGTTAACATACTTGGCTAACAGGGTTTTAAAGGGTTATTGATAAAATTAAAGGAATACTTTTTTGATGTTTTAAAAAATCAATAATAAAGAATAAACAAAAATAAATTATAGGATTACTATGGAAATCAACGCTTTTTTGAAAAATTTTGCAGACATTTTAGATGATACTGATGCAGCTTTAATTACACAGGAAACTGTTTTTAGAGATTTAGATGAGTGGAACTCATTAACAGCTTTATCATTAATTGCAATGGCAGATGAAGAATATTCTGTGAAGTTAACGGGAGATGATATTAAATCTTCAGATTCATTAAATGATATCTTCGAAATAATTAAAAATAAAGGATAATTAAATGGCCGTTTTTTCAATAAATGATATTATAATAAAAGGTATTTCTTGCTGTGTTCCTAAAAATAAGGAACGCAATATTGACTTGGATATATTGACAAAGGAAGAAATTCAAAAATTTATAGATGTAACAGGAGTTGAAGAACGACGTATTGCTGCAAAAGAAATTTGTACGTCTGATTTATGCTGTGAATCTGCCGAAAAATTAATTAAAGATTTAAACTGGCAGAAAGACGAAATCGAAATTCTGGTTTTTGTTTCGCAAACAGGCGATTATATTTTACCAATTTCTGCTGCCATTCTTCAGGACAGATTAGGTTTGTCTACCAATTGTATTGCTTTTGATGTTCCGCTGGGATGTTCAGGTTATGTATACGGAATGTCGATTATTGCTGGAATGATGAAAGCAGCAGGTTTAAAAAAAGGGTTGCTTTTGGCAGGAGATACAATTAGTAAAATTGTTTCAGATAAGGATAAAAGTACATTGCCGCTTTTTGGTGATGCCGGAAGCGCAACTGCATTTGAACTTAGTGAAAATAACGGAAACTGGCTTTTTGATTTAGGTACAGATGGCTCAGGTTATAAAACGATAATTGTACCCGACGGAGGATCAAGAAACAGAATAAACGCAGATTCTTTAGAAATAAAAATTATTGAAGAAGGCATCAGCCGTAATTCCTGTGATTTAGTTCTTGATGGTATGGATGTTTTTGGTTTTGGAATATCGCAAGGGCCTAAAACAGTAAATAAACTGTTAGAAAAATACGCGATTGATAAAGAAAAAATAGATTACTTTATTTTTCATCAGGCAAATTTGATGATGAATAAAATGATTGCTAAAAAGTTAAAACTTCCTGTTGAAAAAGTTCCATATTCGTTACAGCATTTTGGAAACACTTCATCAGCTACAATTCCGTTGACGATAGTAACAGAATTAAAAGATAAAATAGAAAATAAATCTTCTAATTTATTAATGTGCGGTTTTGGTGTAGGATTATCATGGGGAACGGTGTTTGTTGAAGATTGTAAAATAGAGGTTCTGGAATTAATAGAATTATAGAATGATTACATTACAAGATAAAAATATATTAGTTACAGGTGCATCTCAGGGAATTGGCAGAGAAATAGCAATTTCTGCTTCAAAATTAGGAGCAACTGTTACTATAGTTGGAAGAAATGTAGAAAAACTGCAGGAAACAATTTCATTACTGAGTGGAAGTGGCCACAAAATGCAGGTTGTTGACCTTTCTAATGCTGCAGATATCGATGAATTAATATCGCAAAGTTTACCTTATGACGGTGTTATTTTTAACGCTGGTATTGTAGAATACCTGCCGGTTAAGTTTTTGAACGAAAGTAAAATAGATGCTGTTTTTTCTGTAAACTTTGACAGTAATGTTGTTTTAAGCCAAAAACTAATCAAAAAGAAATTGCTGAATAAAAAAGCATCCCTTGTTTTTATATCATCAATTTCCTCAAAATTAGGCGTGGGCGGGACTGCTATGTACGCAGCGTCTAAAGCCGCTTTAATATCTTTTTCTAAAGTATTGGCTACAGAACTGGCTCCGCAGGGAATTAGATCAAACAGTATTTGCCCCGGAATTGTTAAAACAGCAATGACAGAACAGGCAAATGACGCAGCTTCTGAAGAAGAATTAAAAAAAGCTGAATTAGAATATCCGCTGGGATATGGAGAACCATCAGATGTTGCCGGACTGGTTATGTATTTATTAAGCGATATGAGTAAATGGATGACAGGTTCTGACTTAATTATTGATGGCGGATTCACATTAAAATAAAAATTATGAATTCAAACATACCTGCTTTTCATTATTATGATGACGCTGTTTTTGGGCAAGAAAACAATATGCTTTTTAAAAAAGTGTGGCATTTTGTGGGGTTCAGATCAGATTTTTTAAATGATAATGATTTCATTGCTTTAAAAATTGCAGGCACACCGGTTGTGGTTCAAAATGTGAGAGGTGAAATTAAATCATTTTTAAACGTTTGTTCACACCGCTTTTCCATAATTCAGCAAGAAGCCTCTGGAAATAGACCTTTAGTTTGTCCTTATCATGGATGGGCATATGATAAAAACGGAATTCCAAGCGGAATTCCGAAAAAGCCTTTGTTTAAAAAATTCTCTAAAGAGGAACTTTGCGAAATGAAATTAAAGGAATTTAAAGTTTCATTTTGCGGAGATTTATGTTTTGTTTCCTTAAATGAAGACATTGAACCTTTAGAAGACTTTATAGGCGTATTTTATGATGAATTAAAAACAATGTCGTTAAGTTTAGGAAATAGAATTGATGTTAATTCTATGGAAATAAATGCAAACTGGAAAGTGATTGTCGAAAATACACTTGAAAGTTATCACGTTGGTTTAGTCCATGCCGAAACACTTGCCAAATTAGAACCTTCGGGATTAGATTTTGCTTTTGATAAAAATAATTCAAGCTGGACCAGTGATTTGAATATCGTAAAAGATAAAGGAGGTTATAAAAAAATCGACACCTATTATTCACCAAGAAGTTACGATATAGAAGGTTACAAACATATACTTATTTTTCCTAATTTGTTGATATCGAGTACACACGGTATTTCTTTTAATTATTCTTTAATTGAACCAATTACACCAGACAGTACAAAATTTACAAGTTACGTTTTTACAGCGGCTGCAAACGATTCTGAAAAAACACCAATTGTTATTAAAGCTTTTGAAGAATCTTTAATCGGTTTTAACAGACAGGTTTTTGATGAAGATAAAGCGGTATGTCAGCTTGTTCAGCAAGGAGTAAGACATACTAATTTATCAGGAAAACTTTCTGATGAAGAAGAACGGGTACATCATTTTCAAAAACAATATTTAAAATTCCTGGAAAATGAAAGCTAATATAAAAGCCATATCTTATTATCTTCCGGAAGAAATTCTGTCGAATGATTTAATAAATAAAGAGTTTCCGGAATGGGATATTGAAAAAATCAGCTCTAAAACGGGAATCAATTCAAGACATATAAGTGCAAAAGATGAGTTTTCATCTGATATGGCAGTAAAAGCCGCAGAACGATTATTTGCAGAGCATAATATTGATAAATCGACTATTGATTATTTATTGTTTTGTACCCAAAGCCCAGATTATTTCCTGCCTACAACGGCTTGTATTATTCAGGATAAATTAGGACTAAATACTTCAATAGGAGCTTTAGATTTTAACCTTGGATGTTCAGGGTTTGTTTATGGATTAAGTTTGGCTAAAGGTTTAATAGCAGGAGAAATGGCAAAAAATGTTTTGTTGATTACCTCAGAAACCTATTCTAAATTCATTCATCATAAAGATAAAAGTAACAAAACTATTTTTGGGGACGCCGCTGCCGCAACATTAATATCAAGCGAAAGAGGATTTTGTTCTCTCGATAAATTTATTTTTGGAACGGATGGAAAAGGGGCAGAAAACTTAATTGTAAAACAAGGCGGAATGCGTTTTCCGGTTTCTAATGAAAATGAAGATATTCAGGATGAATTTGGAAACGTTCGAAATGATAAAAATTTGTACATGAACGGCGCAGAAATCTTCAATTTTACAGGAGAATTTGTTCCCAAACTTACTGAGGCTATTTTAGAGAAATCGAACTTAACTAAAGAAGATATTGATTTATATATCTTTCATCAGGCAAATAAATATATGCTTAACCACCTGAGAAAGAAAATAAAAATTCCCGAAGAAAAGTTTTTTATTGCAATGGAAGAATGTGGAAACACAGTTTCATCAACAATTCCTATTGCTTTATATGAAGCTCAAAAACAAGGGAAATTAATAGAATCCAAGAATTTGATATTGGCAGGATTTGGCGTAGGATATTCCTGGGCTGCTTGTAACTTAATAATTTAAAGATGAAAAATTTAGTCATAATAGGAGCAAGAGGGTATGGTCGTGAGGTATGCGGGCTTGCAAGACAATGTTCGGGCTATAATACTGAATATACTATAAAAGGTTTCTTAGATGATAAATTAGATGCTTTAGACGGTTTTGAAAATTACCCTGCTATCATTTCATCAGTAGAAAATTATGAAATTCAGGATAATGATGTATTTGTTTGCGCACTTGGAGATCTGCAATGGAAAAAACATTATGTCGAAATAATTTTATCAAAAGGAGGTCAATTTATTAATTTGATTCACCCAACGGTAGTTTTTACATCAAACGTAAAATTGGGTAACGGTATAATTATTTTCATGTATTCTAACATTAGCAACGACTGCGTGCTTGATGATTTTGTAACAATTCAGGGATTTGTAGCCATTGGGCATGATTCTAAAATTGGGAAATGGTGTCATATAAATGCCTATAGTTTTACCGGAGGTTATGCTGTTTTAGAAGAAGAAGTATGCTTAAATACTCGATCTACAGTTTTACCTAATATTATCGTTCGAAAAGGCGCAACAGTTGGTGCTGCCAGCCTTGTTATTAAAAACGTAAAAGAAAACACTACTGTTTTTGGGGTTCCTGCAAAAAAAATGGAGTTTTAAAGAAAAGAAATAAATGGATAATAGGAAAAATATTTTAATGATTTGTTCCTGGCTTGATTATGAACTGAGACTAGGCAGCTTTTTTATGGATCAGGCTTTAGTGTTAAGTGATAATTTTAATTTTATTCTGATAAATTTCAGACCGGTAAAATTAAAACCTAAAAATTTCAATAAAATTTTTAAGATCGAAAAAAATATTTATGAAGATAAAGTAACCATTCTTTATCTATATTATCCTGTGTTTAAAATTTTTAAAAGCAATTTCTTTTTGAAGTTAATTGAGAAGAAAGCATTTCGAGTTTTGCGTAAATACTTAAAGAAAGATAAAATTGAAATTGATCTGGTTCATGCACAAAGTGTTTTTGATGCAGTATTTTGGGCTTTAAGTTATCACGAAGAGTATAAAACGCCTTATTTGCTAACAGAGCATAACCAATTTACATTAAGAAATATCAGAAAACCAAAAATTAAAAAACTTGATTCTGCTTTAAAAAACTCAAAGTTTAATTTAGTAGTAAGTAATGATTTAGTTAGACAATTTGCTGCTAATTATTTTTTCAGCGATTTTGTAAACGTTGGTAATATGGTGAATGAGCAATTGTTTAATAATAACAATAGAAACTCAAGTGAGTTTTTTGAGATTACAACAGTTGGAGCTTTTGCACCTATAAAAGATCAAATTACAGCCTTAAGAGCATTGAAAATTATTGACGATCTAAATTATCCAAAAATTAAATTTACCTGGATTGGTATAAATGCTTGGGAAATTGGTTCAGAAGATGAAGTCGATAGTTTAATTTCAAGTTTTAAATTCAAAAATATCGAAATTGAAATTGTCAAATTAGCCTCAAAAACAGAAATTGTTTTGGCTTTGCAAAAGTCAGATGTATTTGTTTTTACAAGTATTTGCGAAACATTTGGGATTTCTCCTTTAGAAGCTTTATTTACAGGGGTTCCTGTTATCACTACTCAATCAGGCGGGGTGAATGAATTTATTAATAAGGAAAATGGAATTATTGTTCCTATAAAAGATTCTAAAGCGATTGCTGAAAATATTTTAAAAATCCTGAATAAAGAATTACAATTTAATTCTGAATTGATATCTAAAAACGCAATATCCAGTTTTGGAACTAAGGCATTTAAAGAAAAAATGATTCCAATTTATAATAGAAGTATAGCTTAATGATGTTTCAAGAAAATAAAGAATTTAAGATGAAAGATCAAAACAGCATCATTTCAAATTGGGAAAATAATGAAACTCACCCGTTGGTTAGTATTATTTGTACCACCTTTAATCACGAAAACTTTATAAAGGAAACTTTAGAAGGCTTTTTAAGTCAGAAGACTAAATTTTCTTTTGAAATAATAATTCATGATGATGCTTCTACAGATAATACGGTTAGTATAATAAATGATTTTGTCTCAAAATATCCCTTAATAATTACACCGATTTTTCAAAAGGAAAATCAATATTCTAAAAAAGAGGTTAATATATGGAGCGATTTTACTTTCCCCATGACACAAGGAAAATACATAGCCTTATGCGAAGGAGATGATTACTGGATAGATGAATTAAAACTGCAGAAACAAGTTGATTTTTTAGAAAACAATCTTGATTATGTAATTACCTGGACGGATTTTTATACTAAAAAAGAAGCTGAATTAATCCCTAATGATTTCAGCAGTACCTTGCCGGCTGTTTATACAATTGATTTTAATACACTTTTTAAACCTTATTGTACTTATACTTTAACAAGCGTTTTCAAGAAAGATGCAGTTGATCCTTTAGATTACAAAAAATTCCGATACAGTAAAGATAATACACTTTATGCTTTGGCTCTTTGTAACGGAAAAGGAGCTTTCTTGAATTTTCAAGGCGCTGTTTACAGATGGCATTCAGGCGGGATTTATTCTTTGCAGACACCTTTCCTGCAGCGTTATTCATCTTATCTAAACTTAAAAGAGATATTTGAAAACATTCCGCAGTCCAGAACGCAAAACATTAAAAAAGTTTTGAGAACCTTGCTAAAAGCTTCAGCTTTTGAGGCTTTAAAATTGCGTAAAAATAAAGAGCTCAAAAACAGCAAAGATCATGAAAATGCTATAAATGAATTTTTAGATGAAGCAGGATTTTCTTTAAAACTTAAATACTTGTGGCGTTATATTAAATCAAGCATATAACAACTATTTGCCGGTTAACGATTTAAAATAGAGCAGTACTTTATCAACAAAATTTATTTTTTGAAACAATGTGCTTTCGTTATTTTTCAAATGTTTATAAAATGAACGTTTATACGAGCCCGCATTGCGAATAGTGCGTATTAAATTTTTAGTGATATGTTTTTGAAAAATTTCTTGGTTAAAATATCTTAGTTTTGCATTTTGCGAAAGCAGGAGTTTTGATGCATTAATAGTTTCGATAATTTCTTCTGGAGAAAGACCTTTTTTAAACGAAACAGCATTTAGGTAAAAATCAATTTTAGAATCGGCAGGATTTATTTCAAGTGCAGCCAATTGATTTATTTTTACTTTTTTTACAGATCGGTTTACGTTATCAATTTTTGTTTTACTGATATTGTTATTGTGCTGTCTGTAATTTAATAAAGATTCAGGAATATTATAAAAGTTAGTTTTGGCTAATAATCTGCTCCATAAATCATAATCCTCAACAGGAACATATTCATTATCGAATTTTAGATCGCCTAACACTTCTTTCTTAAACATTACAGTTGGATTCCCGATGTTACAACTGTGTAAAAAAGATACTTTTATAGTATCTGGATTTGTATTATGTTTTATGATTTTATCTTTTTTTGATCCAAAAAAAGTAAACCATGTACCGCAGACTCCAATTTCAGGATTGTTTTTAAGTACTGCAATTTGTTTTTCAAAACGTGTTGGGAGAGCAATATCATCAGCATCCATTAATGCAATATAAGTGCCTTTTGCAGCGTTAATACCTTCATTCCTAAGGTTTGCCGGTCCAACATTTTGTTCTTTGTCGATAATAATTATTCGATTATCTTTAGATTGAAAGCTTTTAATTATTTCTAAACTTCCATCTGTAGATTTATCATTTAAAATGATAAGCTCAAAGTCTGAAAATGTTTGATTTAGAATACTTTCAATACTTTCGTACAAAAATGAAGCTGCATTATAGACAGGAATTATCACAGAAATTTCAGGAAATCGAAGAATTTGCATGGTTTTTGTTTTAAAAGGCAAAGATAAGGTTTGAGTTAAAATTATCTTAAAAAATCAAAAGTAAATTTCATAGATAATTTCGGAATGTTTTTATCTTTGCCCAACAAATTTAAATAAATGAAAAAAATTCAAGTTGGATTTTTAGTGTCGTATGATTATGAATTGCTTAAAATTGCGATTCCACAAGTATATAAAGAATCTGACTCAATTTTTTTAGCAATTGATAAAGAAAGAAAGACCTGGAAAGGAGAATCTTTTGTAATAGAAGACAGCTTTTTTCAATGGTTAAGGTCTATTGATGTCGATTTTAAAATAGAAATATTAGAAGACAATTTTTATCATCCTGAATTGACCAGCATGCAATGTGAAGTTTTGGAACGAAAAATTCTTGCTGAAAAAATGGGCATAGGAAACTGGCTCATACAATTAGATGCAGATGAATATTTTTTTGATTTTAAGGCATTTGTAAAATTCTTAAAATCTAAGAATTATTATCTTGATAATCCTGAAAAAAATCAAATTCAGGTATCTCCTTATTTGATAAACTTATATAAAAGGATAGATGACGGAATATTGTATGTTGAAAAACCTACAAAAATTATGGTTGCCACAAATTTCCCAAGTTACAAGGTAGGAAGACAGACTCGTAAGAGAATAATTTATTATAAAGGTTTAATACTTCATGAATGTATATCCAGAACAAAGGAAGAGCTGGAGATGAAGTTTAATAATTGGGGACATGATATAGATATTAATAAAGAAGAGTTTTTGGAAAAATGGGAAACGGTAAATGAAAGCAACTACAAAAGTATGCGAAACTTCTTTTACATGGAACCTGAAAAATGGAAAAAACTTGCATTTGTAAAGGGCACGACCTTTAATGAAATTGGCAAAAATTTAGATTTTTCAAAAGTACTGCCTTCAGATTTATATATATGGAAGAAAAACTTTGGACAATGGTTTAAACACTTAACAAAGAAGTAGCTTACTTCAAAATTTGATTATAGACTTTTAAATAATCCGAAGCTGCAATTTTCCAATCGAAACTTGCAGCCCTTTTTTTAAGCAAAGTTTCTATTTCTTCCTTATTTCGGTCAAAATTTTCTAATCCATTAAAAAGTATATTTTTCATATACTCGGGATCGAAATCTGTCCAATAATTGGCTATATCCCCACCAATTTCCGGTAAAGAAGTTTTGTCGGATAAAAATACAGGTTTACCAAAACTCATAGCTTCAATTGGAGGCAGACCAAAACCTTCTCTTATAGAAGGAAAAAGAAAAGCTGTACAGTTTTTCATGTAATACTGCTTGGCTCGATCGCTCACTTTACCGGTTAAAAATACTCGATTTTGTAAACCATTTTCATCGATTAGCTTTCTAATCACTGATCCATATTTTTTATTATTATTTCCTGAAATGATTAAATTAAAATCTTTTATTAACTTCATCATGTTAACGATTGAAACGTAATTTTTTCGTTCAATAAAATCACCTATTGTATAAAAAAAAGGTTTGTCTAAAGGTAGACTGCTTACAAAATTAGAGGTATCTAATAAAGTAGAAATTGGATTTCCGTTATAAATAATATGCTCAGGAACATTAGGAACCTGAAAGTATTGATGAGTCTGTTTTTTTGCAAATTCAGAGATATAAGTTATCTCTGTAGCTCTGTTTAATTTCTCAATGAATAAGCCATTGCGTTTGTGGTTCATGTCTGCAGATATTTCTTCTACAAAATTTACATCATGAATTGTGAGAAGATATTTGGTGTCCGTTCTTGGCTCTAATTTAGAATTTTGATTTACAGAATGCCATAAATCAAATTTTTCCATAGGTCTAAAAGGCTTGTATCTATGAAATGATCTGTATTTATGATATTTAAATTTATCACCAAACTCATTTCTAAGCAAGTCAGGTTTACCAGAATTGAGTTGAATCTCCAGATTATCAAATGAGAGTTGATTTAGTCCTTTAATTAGTTCATAATTAAAAGTACCCAAGCCAGTTGCTCTATTGTTAATATTGTGAGTTTCTAAAAAAACGCTTTTCCTATCTGACATATTTTTTTTAACGAAAATACAATAATAATTTGAAGTCTAAAATTCTATATGTATTTTTGTTACTATGATAAATCAGCTAATGAATTTTAAAGTAAATCCTTCTTTCGAAAATAATGCTCCGTCAATTCTGGACACAATCAAAATGTTCAGTTCATCTGGCGAACTTTTTGGAAACGGAGATCGTAATAAGATAAAATTGTTTGATTTAGATGGTAAAAAGATAAATATCAAATCATTTAAAATTCCGAATATAGTCAACAAAATTGCATACAGATATTTCAGAAAATCGAAAGCCAGACGTTCGTTTGAATATGCCACAATTTTATTAGAAAAAGGAATTGGAACTCCAGAGCCAATAGCATTTCTTGAAAACTTTAATTTGGTTGGTTTAAAAGACAGCTACTATGCCAGCGAACATTTAGTTACAGAGTTGACTTATAGAGAATTGGTAGAAATCCCTGAATATCCTGATAACGATAACATTTTAAGACAGTTTACAAAATTTACTTTTGATCTTCATGAAAAAGGAGTGGAGTTTTTAGATCATTCGCCGGGAAATACATTAATTAAAAAAAACGAAAACAATACCTATCGTTTCTTTTTGGTCGATTTAAACCGAATGAATTTTCATGATAATATGAGTTTTGAACAGCGCATGAATAATTTTAGCCGTTTAACGCCTAAAAAAGAAATGATTGCTGTAATGAGTAATGAATATTCTAAATTCTATACTGATAAATCTGAAACAGAAATTTTCGAAAAAATGTGGCAGGCAACTTCTGACTTTCAGGAAGAATTTGCAAGAAAGAAAAGATTGAAAAAGAAACTTAAGTTCTGGAAGAAATCTTAATTTGTTTCTGGATTTTTTTAAGCTCCTGAAAACGAACCGCTACACTTAAAGCATTCAAGTAACAGATAATAATTCCCTTTCTTCCGTCTAAAAATCCGAGTCTCAATAAATATTGGTTTAAAAACTGATAAACAGGACGAATATAGAAATGAAAAAAGCTGGGATTAGTACTTTTTGTTAACTCTTCCTGTGCTTTTAACTGCCCGTAGAAAATCATTTTTTGTTTATAATCTTCGTAATTAGAGTAAGAATGGTGCGTTAATTTGTGCTTTAAATTTCTAATTTCTCCTTTTATGATTAGTTTTTCGTGTACAATTTTATTGTTGTTATAACGTGCATTTTCTTTTCTAAAAAGACGGATAATTTTATCATTCTGCCAGCCGCTAAAGTATAATTTCTTGTTTTCGAAGATAAAATCTCTACGAAAAAAATAGGCTGAAGCACTTTTGAACTGATTTATTTCAGTAATAATTTCTTGCTGTAATCCCAGACTTAATCGTTCGTCAGCGTCGATAAAAAGAATCCAGGAATTTGAAGCTAAATCTATTGCATAGTTTCGTTGAAGCGCAAAATTATCAAAGACACGCTGTACAATTTTTACATTTTTGTATGTTGATGCGATCTCGAAAGTTTTATCGGTACTAAAAGAATCAACAATTATTATTTCATCGGCGAAAGCCAGATTATCAAGAACCTCACGTATATTAGATTCTTCATTATAAGTGATTAGTAAAGCCGATAAAAGTTGTTTTTGAGACGAAATCATTTTTAGCGGATGTTTTTTTCTACAAACGATTCGATTTTGCCTTTAAAAAATTCAGGTTTAAATTCCTGATACAAAGACAAAGCTTCTTTTTTTAGCATTTTTTCAGATTTCTGCTCAAATAAATCAGATCGATAATCTTTTAAATGAACAGAAAGATGATGAATTTCGTCTTCAAACGTAGCCCAGATTTTCTTTTCAATCCAGGGAGAGAAAATTATAAATGATGGTTTTTCCAGAGCCTTAGCCATATTTATTGCACCGCCGTCGTTCCCTATAATTAAATCGCATCGATTCATAATGGCAATAAACGAACGTAAATCTCCGCCTAATAAATCAAAATATATTTTTTCCTGAGTGGAAGTTTTACAGGCGTTAAAAACAGTTTTAGCATCTTCAATTTGCTTCGGAAAATAATTAAAAAGAATATTTATATCAGCATTATCTGCAATATAATCAACCACTTTCGACATAAATTCCAGCGGATATGTTTTTAATTTTTCGCTTCCTAAAAGACTAATCATTACCGTTTTTCTGTCTTTGCGAACATTATGTTTCTCAAAAACTGCTAAAGCTTCCTGATTTTCTTTTTCAGAAACAAATAACTTCGGGATTGGATCTATTTCAATTTTTAAATCTAAAGGTTCTATTAATGAAAGTCTTCTTTCAATTGCCAAACCTAAATTAGTTTTAGGAAAAGGTGCAAACGGAACATTATCTGTGTAAAGAAAATTTCTTCCGGGTTTTTTATAAGAGATTTTTCTTTTGGCATTGCTTAAAAACACTAAAATCCAGCTTTCTAATTTTGAATAAGCATCAATAACCAGATCGTATTTTTTATTTCGAATTTGAAAACCAAGTTTCAATAATTCTTTTTTGCTTTTTCTATGTTTTTCTTTAAATAAAATGATGTTGTCAATACTTGAATTACCTTCTAAAACCGGAGTTGTCGAAGCATAAACCAAATAATCTATTTGAGCATCTGGAAAAGCAGCACGCAGATTATTGCAAATAATACTGCTCACTAAAACGTCTCCAATCATTTTTTGTTGAATAACAAGTATCTTCATCTAAAAAGGGAATCTTTTAATTGGTTACAAATTGAAGCAAAAAAAATCCAAATTCCAATCATAATCAATCGGAATTTGGATTTTTTAATTTATTTGTTCTTTATAAATTATACCGCAACGTCGTATTCGCGAAGCGCATTATTTAATGAAGTTTTCAAATCTGTAGATGGTTTACGAGTACCAATAATTAAAGCACATGGAACCTGAAATTCACCAGCAGCAAACTTTTTAGTATAACTTCCAGGAATTACAACAGAACGTGCAGGAACAAAACCTTTCATTTCAACTGGTTCATCGCCTGTAACGTCAATAATTTTTGTTGAAGCAGTCAAACAAACGTTAGCACCAAGAACAGCCTCTTTACCAACGTGAACTCCTTCTACAACAATACAACGAGAACCAATAAAAGCACCGTCTTCAATAATTACCGGAGCAGCTTGTAATGGTTCTAAAACACCACCAATACCAACACCACCGCTTAAGTGAACGTTTTTACCAATTTGTGCACAGCTACCAACAGTTGCCCAGGTGTCAACCATAGTTCCTTCGTCAACATAAGCACCAATATTTACATAACTCGGCATTAAAATAACACCGCTTGAAATATAAGCTCCATAACGTGCTACAGCATTTGGTACTACACGAATTCCTTTTTCAGCATAACCTCTTTTTAGCAACATTTTATCGTGATATTCGAAAATACCAGATTCCCATGTTTCCATTTTTTGAATTGGGAAATACATTACAACTGCTTTTTTAACCCACTCGTTTACCTGCCAGGAGTCACCAACTGGTTCAGCAACACGTAATTTTCCTGCGTCAACTAATTCGATAACTTCTCTAATAGCGTCAGTTGTAGTTTTTTCTTGTAATAAAGCTCTGTTTTCCCAAGCTTGTTCGATTATAGTCTGTAAAGAATTCATAGTTTAAATTTTTGGCAAAGATAACGTATTTACGGAAAAGCAAAAAAGTAAACGGAACTGAAAGTGTTATAGATATAACTTTTTGTTTTTAATTTGATAAATTACATTTTTTAGTATAATTTCTATTTCAATTATATACCTCTAAAAGTTTTTTTTATATCATAATATGACAAATGTCAGATTCTTTCCTTTTTCTTCCGGCTACTTTTGCCGGATTAATTCTGAGAAATCAGCATTAAAAATCCAATCCAAAACATATAAAATCTACTAGACATGAATCAGGAAAATCAACTTCGAACCCCAGTTACAGTTATCGATAAAGAAGTAACGTGGGATAAAACGCAGGTAATTATGAGTAAAACAAATGCCTTTGGTATTATTGAATATGCCAATGAAGTTTTTGTTGACGTTTGTGGTTACGAAGATTATGAATTAATGGGGCAGCCGCATAATATTATTCGCCATCCCGATATGCCAAAAGTTATTTTTAAAGTGCTTTGGGAAAATCTAAAAAACGGAAAGAATTTTCATGCTATCGTAAAAAACCTGGCAAAATCTGGAAGATATTATTGGGTCATTACAGATTTTGATATTGCAAGAGACGAAAATGGCGTAATTGTAAATTATTTTGGAAGAAGACAATCTGTTCCGCAAGAAGTGGTTGCCATGCATATTGAGCCATTGTACAAAAAGCTGCTTCAAATCGAAGCGGCAAGCGGTGTAGAATTTAGCGAGAAATATTTGGTTGGTTTCTTAGAAGAAAAAAAGAAATCGTATGTTGAATATATAAAGGAGTTAATTTATGATCATGAAAAAAATCAGGCAAAGTTTGCTCATTATGAAGAAGAACAAGATGGAGAAGAAGAGGAACACAGAGGTTTTTTCGGCAGATTATTTAATCGATAAAAGAGAATAATTTTTTAGTTTTAAATATTTAGGTTCGGGTTCGTTTTGATTTATTTCAGGGCGGGCCTTTTGGTTTTAAACTTGTTATTTAGAAAGCATATAGATTCAAAAAGCTCTATATTTGTATTGAAAATGCAATATTATGGAAGTGATTAGAATAGAGTTTAAGTCTGAAATTAAAGAAAGATTATTAGAAATGTTGAGTTGTTTTTCTTCGGATGAATTGAAAATAATTTTTGAAGATTCAGATTTTTATGAAAATAAAATAAAAGTGCATGAGGCTTATTCTAAATTAAAAAATGGAACAACTAAATTATATTCAATAGATGAAGTTGAATTAATTTTAGATAAAGAAAAACTTTAGAATGAGTTTAGGAGAGATTTATTTTTATACTCTAGCAGGTTTAGTTTCTATTTTTAGTTTTTTTATTTATCTATTAGTTGAGGATATTAAGCTGTTTTCAATTTTTAAAAAGATGTTTTTAATTGCTGTCATAGTTTTAATTATTGGCACTTTGTTAGTGTTTTTTGATTTGAGTTACTGGTCGAATTCTAAAACGATTTTTATTTACTCATTTCCATTAATTGTTTTATTATTAAATAGAGCATTGTTTTTGATTAACAACGAATTATTTGGAGAACCATTTATTTATATAAAAGGTGGATTTTTGAGTGGTTTTTGGTATAGGAAAGTTATTGATGAAAAACAAATAACTTTCCTCAAGTGGGTTTATTATGCATATTGTACAATTTTGCATTTATCTCAAATATTTCTTTTTTCAACCTTGTTTAGAAAATTCTTTATTTAAAATTAATAAAATGCCAAGAATCCTTTCCATAGACTACGGACAAAAACGCACCGGAATTGCTGTTACAGACGAAATGCAGATTATAGCATCTGGTTTAACTACAATTCCTACTCATACTTTAATTGATTTTCTAAAAGATTATTTTGCTAAAGAAAAAGTAGAAGCAGTTTTAATTGGCGAACCAAAACAAATGAATGGTCAGCCATCAGAAAGCGCGTCTGTGATAAATGGTTTTGTAACTCATTTCTCGAATATTTTTCCAGAAATGAAAGTAATTCGCGGTGATGAACGTTTTACTTCAAAAATGGCATTTCAAACGATGATTGACAGCGGACTTAGTAAAAAACAACGCCAAAATAAAGGCTTGATCGATGAAATTTCGGCAACCATTATGCTTCAGGATTATCTCTCGTCTAAACGTTTTTAAGTGTATTTCTGGTTAAATCTTCATTTTTAGAAAAATTTATAATTTCCTAACTTTTATCATGTAAAAATTAGTTTTTTTTTGCAATTGAAAAAAGTACCTTTGCATTTTAAAACAAATTACTGTTATGCCTGACAATACAATACGTTCCAATAGTGAAGTAGTGCTTATTGGAGCTGGAATTATGAGTGCAACTCTTGGATTAATTTTGAAAGAGCTGCAGCCCGATATAAAAATTGAAATTTACGAAAGATTAGATGTGGCAGCTGCCGAAAGTTCAGACGCCTGGAATAATGCAGGAACCGGACACTCTGCCTTTTGTGAATTAAATTATACTCCAGAAAAAGAAGATGGAAGTATCGATCCAAAAAAAGCAATCAGCATAGCAGAATCTTTTGAAATTTCACGCCAGTTCTGGTCGTATTTAGTACAACAAAATAAAGTTCCTTCTCCAGAAAATTTTATTAAAAGTGTTCCTCACATGAGTTTTGTTTGGGGAGAAAAAAACGTAGAATATCTTAAAACAAGATTCGAAGCACTGCAAAGCAACCCGATTTTTTCTGAAATGACTTTTAGTACAGATTTTAATCAGCTGAAAGAATGGATGCCTCTTGTAATGGAAGGTAGAGAAGAAGGAGAAAAATTAGCAGCAACCCACATGGAAATTGGTACCGATGTAAATTTTGGAGCCTTAACCAGAAGCATGTTTAATTATCTTGAAAAATTAGACGGGGTAACTTTATATTTTAATCACGAGGTTAAAAAACTAAGACAGCGTGAAGATAAATCATGGAGAATTAAAATCACAGATTTAGCTACAGGTCAAAAAAGAAAAGCCTATACCCAATTCGTATTTATTGGAGCGGGAGGCGGTTCATTACCATTATTAGAAAAAGCAGATGTTCCTGAAGGTAATGGTTATGGAGGTTTTCCTGTAAGCGGTCAATGGTTAAAATGTACAAACCCGGAAGTTATTGCAAAACACCAGGCAAAAGTTTATGGAAAAGCAAGTGTAGGCGCTCCGCCAATGTCTGTTCCGCATATTGATACACGTGTAATTGATGGTGAAAAAGCACTTCTTTTTGGACCATTTGCAGGTTTTTCAACACGTTTTCTTAAAAATGGATCTTATTTAGATTTGCCATTATCAATAAAAGCAAACAATTTAATCCCGATGCTTTCAGCAGGATTTCATAATATTCCACTAACAAAATATTTAATAGAGCAGGTTCGTCAGTCTCCAAAAGACAGAATGAAAGCACTTCGTGAATATTTGCCAAGTGCACGATCTAAAGACTGGAAATTAGAAAAAGCAGGTCAGCGTGTGCAGGTAATTAAAAAAGGTGAAAATGGCGGCGGAGTTCTGGAATTTGGAACAGAAGTAATTACAACACACGACGGAACTTTAGCTGTATTATTAGGAGCTTCTCCGGGAGCATCAACAGCAGTTGCCATTATGGTTGATTTAATCAGCAGATGTTTTACAAATCAAATTAAAACACCAGAATGGGAAGCTAAAATGAAAACAATGATTCCATCTTATGGTAAAACGCTGAATGATAAACCAGAGCTTTTAGCAGAAATGAGAAAACATACAGCAGAAGTTTTAAAAATTAAATAAAACTTTCGTTTAAAATAGCAAATAGGCTGTCTCAATTTTGAGACAGCCTATTTGTTATTTTACATGTTTCCTTGTTCTGTAAGAACATTTCATTGGTAGAAAATTATATTGTTATAATGGTTTACGTTCCGTAGGAACGTTTGATTTTACATTTTTTTAATAATCTGACTATCAAACGTTCCTACGGAATGCAAATGTGATTGATCTTTATTTTTTCTACCTACGAAACATTCCTATGGAATGTGATAAACCTGATATCAAAAAGTCACCAATTAAGTCACTAAAAACAAACAAAATAATTATAGTAAAAGAGCAGCCTCGACTTTTGAGACAGCCTCTTTTTTATTGATATAAACGATATTAATCGTTGTTTACCGCTTTTAATTCTTTTGTTATTTTTAAAATTTTCTCTGCAAGATTACTCATCCAGATCAATTGCTCAATAACCATCGAAGCTTCCTGCATTTTTGCCTGACGTGTTTCTTTATCCAGTTCATCGTCGGTTGCAAGGCGTGTAAAGTTTTTACGTTTCAATTCTTCAAACTGTAAAGTCACATCTTCTTTATCAAAAAAAGTATCAGTTATAATGGTTTCATTTCTTAAAATAGAAATCGAATGCTCCAGATTTTGTAAAATAGTTTTTATAATATAATTGAAAGATTCGGAAGCCGATGTTGTTTGATGAGATTGGATATAAGTAGATAAAGATGCTAAAGCTGATAAAAGAGAATGATTTAAAACCACCAATTTATTAACCAGCGGCATTGTTTTCTGTTTCGATTTTGGTTCCTGCATCATACGTTGAAAAGAAGTCATTAAATTTCCTATTTCAACAAAAGCATTCTTTCTGGACAATCTGTAAGACGTTGGTATTTCGCCTTTTTTATTATAAAAATCGGCAATTTCTTTAAGATAATTTTTATTTGCCCTGATCGAATTTTCGATATGAATAGGTGTATTAATAAATTCCCAAGCCGGCCATAAAAACTGATTGGCAATAAAAGCCAGAGTTGCTCCCGCAAGCGAGTCTAATATTCTAAACTGAATTACCTCAACCACATTAGGTGTTAAAATTCCGTAAATAAATACCACATACATCGTTACAAATGTTGCACTTATTTTGTAATTAATCTGCGTAAAGGAAATTCCCAAAAGCATACACACAATTGAGAAAATACTCAAAGCAACATGGTTTTGGATTACAGAAACGATTCCAAACGCAAGAAAACCGCCCAAAATAGTTCCGAAGATTCTGTTATAAGAACGCTCCTTAGTTAAACCATAACCTGGGCGCATAATTACTACGATCGTCAATAAAATCCAGTACACATTTTGAAACGGCAGAAATTTTCCGATTATAAAACCAATTAAAATGGTAATCGTTAATCGAAGCGAATGTCTGAATATTGACGAAGAATAACTTAAGTTTTCAATAAGGGTTCTTATAGGATAATATTGCGGCGTTAAGAATTTTTCTAATTCCTTGTCTTTATCTTTTAATTTATAAGACTGCATCGCAAGCGAAAAAGCACGCTGAATAATTTTAATTTTCCCGACCTGATTTTTTGCATATTTCAGCATATTGGTCAGCATCAAAACCCCTTCTGCAGCTTCTTCTTTACCTAAAGTTTTTTCGTAATCAAAAATGGCAAATTCAAGTGCATCTAATTCGTTTTTTAGATCGTCTTTATCTACATAAACAGCAATATGATGTACATTTTTTGAAAGCTTTTTAAGAGTAGATGCCAGTTTATAAGCTACATTTTGATATGTACGCAGCACTTCTGGATGTTTTGCAAACTTTTCATGAAGTTTACTATGGTCAAACGATGTATAGAGCGCCAATTCCTGAATTTCAACCAAAGTAATAAAAACCAAAAGCATTTTTCGATTCTGGCTAGTGGTTCCAGATGTGTTTTGGTTTCCAATCAGCATTTTACGTAAATCCTCATGAATCAAATTGAGGTCAACTTGTATCGCTAATTGTTTTTCTATGATTTTTTGACGATCAGCAGCCGGGCTCCATAAGTCGCCTCTTAATTTTAAATATTTTGCAGTTAGTTTTATACCTTCGGCAATTTGTAATTCTACATATTTATATGGCTGTACAAAATGAAAAATCAGCGAAACTATAAGATATAAAATTCCTCCAGCAAAAATATATCCCGAATATTGAAAAGCTTCCCAGCCTTCGTGTAAATGCCCAAATGATAATGAAATCGATAATAAAGCAGAAAACGAAACCAAAGTGGCACGCTGCCCGTAAACCGAAATCATGGAACATAAAAACAATAAAAATCCTAAAAAAGGATAAAATAAAAGAGGAAAAGGATAAGCAAGATTTACTAATAGATTTACTCCCGAAACAATTATAGAAGCAACAATTAATCCTTTGATTTTGTGGCTTAATGAACTCGGGATATCACTTGGATACGTATAAAAAGCACCAAGGGCAATAGTAAAACCTATTTCAAAATGTCCTAAAAAATTCAAAACTACAACAGGTACAACCGAAGCAATAGTGACTTTTGATGCATTTAAAAAAGAAGTACTGTTTGTGAATTTTGAGATTCGATCAAGCATATTGTAAGGTTTACTAGCAAAGTTAAGAATTGTACGAAATATTTTGGCATAATTATGGCGGAGTTTTCCAAAGCATATAAAAATTTGTTATAATGTGCCTTTACAGCTAATCGTTGACTATTTTTTACTATTTTTGCCAGCTGAAATATGTTAACCTTAATACAGGGTTTTCATTAGATAAAACATTAAATAATTACAAATGATTTTACCAATTGTAGGATATGGTGATCCTGTTTTAAGAAAAGTAGGAACGGCAGTTACGCCAGATTATCCAAACTTAAAAGAGACAATAACAAACATGTACGAAACCATGTATAATGCTTTAGGAGTTGGACTTGCAGCACCTCAGGTTGGTCTTGCTATTCGCATATTTGTTATTGACACAACACCTTTTAGCGACGATGATGATTTACCAGAAAACGAACAGAAAGATTTAAAAGGTTTCAAAAAAACTTTTATCAATGCTAAAATCGTTAAAGAAGAAGGTGAAGAGTGGAGTTTTAATGAAGGATGTTTGAGTATTCCGGACGTTCGAGAAGATGTTTACAGAAAACCAACTGTTACTATTGAATATTGTGAAGAAGATTTTGTAATGAAAACAGAAGTTTTTGACGGTTTAATTGCAAGAGTTATTCAACACGAATACGATCATATTGAAGGTATATTATTTACAGATAAAATATCTTCTTTAAAAAAGCGTTTGATTCAAAAGAAATTAAAAAACATTACCGAAGGCAAGACTTTTCAGGAATACAGAATGAGATTTGCCGCTGCAAAAAAAGGCAGATAAAAGTTCTAAATAATTTAGAACATTAATAAAGACAAAAATTCTTAATACTAATTTTAATAAACATGAATTTAGACAAAATTTTAGCCATTTCTGGGAAACCAGGTTTATATGTATTGAAAGTGCAGACTCGTACAGGTTTTGTGGCAGAATCATTATTAGACGGAAAAAAAATTACAGTAAACTTAAAAAGTAATGTAAGTTTACTATCAGAAATTTCAATTTATACACACGAAGGAGAAAAACCATTGACTGAAGTAATGCAGAAAATTGCTGCTAAAGAAAACAAAGGCCAGGCGATTTCCCACAAAGAAGATAATGCAACTTTAGCAGCTTACTTTAAAGAAATTTTACCGGATTATGATGAAGAAAGAGTTTATCCTTCAGATATTAAAAAAGTATTAAACTGGTACAACACACTTCAGGCTAAAGGTTTAGTGACTGATTTAGCTCCGGCTGCTGCCGAAGCTCCGGACGAAACTCCAGCTGTTGAAGAAAAACCAAAAAAAGCACCAGCTGCAAAAAAGCCAAAAGCTAAAAAAGAAGAAAAGTAATTTTTCTGAATTCAAATATCATTATCCTGTTAAGATATTTCTTAACAGGATTTTTTTATTTAAAATTATTAGTGATTTAGGTTTTAAAATATAAATTTGTAAGAAAATTGTTTCAGTAAAATTATTATTTATAATTTGCGGGTTATTTTCAACTATTTGTAAATAAGTATTTTATATGTATTTTGAAATGATTTTCGACTTTGAAAATAAACTTTAAATGATAGGAAAAATGAAAAAGGAAATGAAAAATTTTGTTGTAATAGCAGCTATGGTATTGGCGACAGCCTGCAATAACAAATCAAAAGAGACAGAGCAATCTGTAACTTCATCAGACACAACTAAAACCGAAGAAAACCATAAGAAACATTGGGAATATGAAGGAGAAGCAGGACCAGAACATTGGTCAGAAATAGACCAAAATGATTGTGGAGGAAAAACACAATCTCCAATTGATATCGTAGAAACTGAAAAAGATAAAACAATAAAACCTATTGATTTTCATTATAATATAAAAACAAAAATTCACGATGTTATCAATAACGGACACACTATTCAGTTTGATTTTGAGCCAGGCGATTATATCGTAATTAACGGAGAACAATATGAACTAAAACAATTTCATTTTCATGAATCGGCAGAACATACTATAAAAGGCGTGCGCTATCCATTAGAAATCCACATGGTTCATAAAAATAAGGACGGAAAATTTGCCGTAGTTTCTATTATGGCACAAGAAGACAAGAAAAACAATGAAACTTTTGAATTTCTGGATAAATACCTGCCTGCAAAAGCTAATGATACTATAAAAGTTAACAAAGACTTTAATATCAATAAGGTTCTTCCTCAAAGCAAATCATATTATACCTATACAGGCTCATTGACAACACCGCCTTGCACAGAAAGCGTACAATGGTTCATTTTTAAAACACCAATAGAGGTTTCTGTTAAAATGATTACAGATTTAAAAAAGATAATGCCGTTGAATAATTTTAGGAGCGTTCAGGAATTAAATGGAAGAAAAATTAAAGAGTCAATCTAAACTAAGAAGAAGAGGCTGTCTCAAAAGGACAGCTTCTTTTTTTTGGTAAAAACAAGATTGTCCACTAAAAACATTAATTCAGGTTTTTCGGATTCCACTTTCAAGATAATTTTTTATTTCTTGCTGATTTTAGGTA
>NZ_JAJQXA010000022.1 GCF_021245985.1 Flavobacterium soyae
TTTAAAGACTACTTTTGAAGCTATACACACACCGCAATTTAATCAAATTGCAAGAATTAGGAAAGCGAAAGCTTTCCTTTTTTTATGCCACAAAAAAAGCTGCCTCACTTTTGAGACAGCCTCTTTTATAATCTCAATTCTATCATAATTTACATCAGCTTTTTAATAATAACTTCTTCCGTTATTCCCTCAGCGTCTGCTTTGTAGTTTTTAATAATTCTGTGACGTAAAATTCCGGCTGCTACGGCTTTTACATCTTCAATATCCGGCGAAAACTTACCGTTGAAAGCTGCGTGAGCTTTTGCTGCCAGGATTAAGTTTTGCGAAGCTCTTGGTCCTGCTCCCCAATCTAGATAATTCTTTACAAAATCATTTGTCAAGGCATTATCCGGACGTGTTTTACTTACTAAAGTTACCGCATATTCTATAACATTATCGGCTACAGGAATCCTTCTGATTAAATGTTGGAAATCGATAATTTCCTGCGCTGTAAATAATGGATTAATTTCTACTTTATTATCAGATGTAGTCTGCTTAACCACTTTTACCTCTTCTTCAAAAGTTGGATATTCTAATTTAATGGCAAACATAAAACGGTCTAATTGCGCCTCTGGCAAAGGATAAGTTCCTTCCTGCTCAATTGGGTTTTGTGTTGCCAGTACAAAGTATGGCAAATCTAATTTATAATTCTGTCCTGCAATTGTAACCGAACGTTCCTGCATAGCTTCCAATAAAGCTGCCTGCGTTTTTGGCGGCGTTCTGTTGATCTCGTCAGCCAAAATAATATTAGAAAAAATGGGGCCTTTTATAAATTTAAAATGTCTGTTTTCATCCAGAATTTCACTTCCTAAAATATCTGAAGGCATTAAGTCCGGTGTAAACTGAATTCTTTTAAAATCTAAACCTAAAGCTTGAGACAAAGTATTTATCATTAAGGTTTTTGCCAAACCAGGAACACCAATTAAAAGAGCGTGTCCTCCTGAAAATATACAAAGTAAAATTTGGTCAATAACGGCATCCTGCCCTACAATGATTTTTGCTATTTCGTTTTTTAATTCGTTGCGTTTCTGAACTAAGTTATGAATTGCTGTTACGTCAGACATTTATGAATGTATTTTAAATTAAAAAGAGTTAGTTGAATGAATTCATAAAACTAACTCTTTTTCTTTATTTAATAAAAATTATTTTTTTAACCAGTTGTTAGCAAACGTACAGTCTCTATACTCTCCGATAATTTTGATATAAGTATCTTTAATTTTAGTATCAAACCATTTTGCAATTGCGTTGATTTGTTTTTCTTTTAAAGCTAATTCTTTAATTTTTGTGTAATCTTTAGCATAGTCAGCAGTATGCTCGTCAATTCGGTTTGTAACAGTGATCAGTTTATACGTTTTTTTACCTTTATCATCCGTATTTAAAAGCGGCTGAGAAATTTCATCATCTTTTAAATTTGAAACCTGACCGTATAAAGTTGGATCCATTTTAGTTAATTCAAAACGAGTATCCTGAGTGTTTGGATTTATTAACGTTCCTCCGTTTGCTCTAGTTTCTTTTTCGTCAGATTCTGTTCTTGCAGCCTCTGCAAAAGTAATTTGCTTGCTTACGATTTTAGCTCTAATATTAGCAGCTCTTTCTTTTGCTTCTTTCAAAGCACTTTCAGAAACTACCGGAGCAATTAAAATATGTCTTAATTCAACTTCCTGTCCTTTTATTTTGTCAACCATTATAATGTGGAAACCAAAAGTAGTTTCAAATGGCTGAGAAATTTCGCCTTCCTGCAGACTAAACGCCACATCTTTAAATTCCTTTACAAAAGGTGTTTTACGTGTCATTTTATAATAGCCTCCATTTGGTGCAGATCCCGGGTCCTGAGAGTATAAAACTGCTTTTGTAGCAAAACTGGAACCTTCTAAAACATCTTTTCGAATTGCATTTAATCTGTCAATTACCTTTTGCTTATCTTCTTTCGAAACTTTTGGTTCACACACAATTTGTGCTACTTCCATTTCTGCTCCAAAAGTCGGCAATTCATCTTTAGGGATTTTTTTAAAGAAATTACGAACTTCCTCCGGAGTTATTTCAACATCTTTTACAATTTTATCTCTCATTTCTGAGGCCAATTTTTGCTCTTTTAAGATGTCGGCAAAATAGGTTTTAAATTCTTCTACAGAACTCTTTTTATAGTATTCTACAACCTTATTGATATCTCCAACCTGCTGAATCATATAATTCAAACGCTCTTCCATCATTCCTCTAACTTCGGCATCACTTACAATAATACTATCCTGAATTGCCTGGTGCGCGTATAATTTATCTTCTAAAAGTTTACCAAGCATTTGGCATCTTGTAATATCTTTAATATTACCACCCTGACTTGCAATCTCTAAATAACCTTTGTCAATATCAGAATCTAAAACAATATAATCTCCAACCGTAGCAATGATACCGTCAATTTTTTGTTTTCCATGTACAGTTTCTGCCGGTTTCTCAGCTACAACATCCTTAATAATTTCCTGTGCTGAAATTACTGAGTTGAAAAAAAATAAAAAACACATTGTTAAGGCTGCCTTATAATCAATCGTTTTTAGCTGTAATTTTTTTAATGACATTATTTTAAATTTAATTTTTGGATGTAAAGATCTGTATTCTAAATTTTAATTGGACTATTATTTATTTTCAAAAGCGATTCTGAAAAACTAAATAATGAACTTCTGTTTTCTTTTATAAAACGAACAAAAATAACAATTCAATTACATAATACAACTATCAGCCATAGTATTAACAAAAAATTATGTGGATTGTATTTAAATACGCTGCAGGACGTTCAATTCTCAAATCTTTTTCTTTTATAAAATGCCATTCGCGCAAAAACAATTAAAACAATATTAGTTGATTTTCAGCCTTGTAAAAAAAAGTTTTAAACACTACAACGTTTTCGTTGTAAAACTATTTTCTTACAAAAACAAATCAAATCAAAAAACCTCTACTTTAGATGCGTTATTGATAATTTCAGGCAGCAAAAAATAAGAATATCTTGTTTTTAAAGTGTTAAAATTAGCAATTACAAACTTTATTAATTTAACTTTAACCACAATCTATTATGAAAAAACCTATTGTAAGATTAAGTTTTCTTACTGCAATTACAGCTTTTTTGTATTCTTGTACACAAAATGAAACTAATGATGCTGACTCTAAAGCAGAAAGTCAGCAATTTAAAATCATCAATGTCACACACCACGATGGAAAACCTTTCAGTACCGGAGCCTCTTTATCATCTGCTGCCGGAAAATATGTAGACAATCCGGGCGGAGGTGTAATGATGCAGGCTTTTTATTGGGATGTTCCTGCTGGCGGAACCTGGTGGAATACCGTAAGCGGCAAAGTAGCTGCCTGGGGTAATGCAGGAATTGGCTCAATATGGTTACCGCCTGCTTCAAAAGCACAAAATGGTGCATTCTCTATGGGATACGATCCTACTGATTATTTTGATTTTGGAGATTACAATCAAAATGGCTCTACTGAAACCAGATTTGGCTCTAAAACTGAACTAGTAAGTTTGATTACAAATGCTCATACTGAAAACCTTAAAGTATATGCTGACATCGTAATTAATCATAATAGCGGAGGTCAGTCTGAAGCTAATCCATTTACAGGAACAAATACATGGACTAATTTTACTGGAATAGCTTCAGGAAAATTTCCCCGCACTTACAATGACTTTTACAAAAACAGTTATGGCAATAATGATGAAGGTGCTTTTGGAGGTTTTCCAGATTTATGCCACGCTGCTCCAAATGTTCAAAATTGGTTGTGGCTTAGAACTGACGGGGTTGGTAAATATTATAAAAACACCATGAAATTTGATGGTTGGAGATTTGATTATGTAAAAGGTTTTGCTCCATGGGTTGTACACGATTGGAATGCAAACGTAGGCGGGTTTTCTGTTGGAGAATATTGGGATGCCAATGTAAACACACTTGAATGGTGGGCAAACAATGCTAATAGTTCTGTATTTGATTTTGCTTGTTATTACAAAATGAACGATGCTTTTGACGGCAACAATCTGGCACTTTTAAATGATGATATGATGTGGAAACGAAATCCGTATAAAGCGGTAACTTTTGTAACCAATCATGATACAGATGAAATTTGGAATAAAATGCTGGCCTATTCTTATATTTTAACTCACGAAGGATATCCAACGATTTTTTACAGAGATTATGAAGAATGGCTGGATAAAGCCAAATTAAACAATCTTATCTGGATTCATAACAACAAGGCAACTGGTACAACTTCTATTTTATATTCTGATAATGACGAATATGTGGCAAGAAGAAACGGTTACAACGGAAACCCAGGATTGGTTGTTTACATTAATAATTCTGATGTTTGGCAGGAAAGATGGATTCAAACCAACTGGGCAAATACGCAGATTAAAGATTTTACAGGAAACTCATCTTGGTATCCTACAACTCAGGCAGACAAATGGGTAAAAATTCAATGTCCGCCAAAAGGATATTCTGTTTGGTCAATTAACCAATAATTTATTTTTCAATATCAATGTAAGGCTGTTTTTAAAAACAGCCTTATTTTTTTATAAAAAGTGATGTTTTGAAAAGTTATCACTTTCAATTTAAGAACTGAATATTTTTATTAAGCCGTAATTAATAGTACTTTTGCAACCTATTTATACAAAATATGAGCTTTTTAAAAGAAATACAACGCAGAAGAACATTTGGAATTATATCGCATCCCGATGCCGGTAAAACAACATTAACGGAAAAATTATTGTTATTTGGAGGGGCGATTCAGGAAGCTGGAGCTGTAAAAAATAATAAAATTAAAAAAGGAGCAACGAGTGACTTTATGGAGATCGAACGCCAAAGAGGTATTTCGGTTTCGACTTCTGTACTTGCTTTTAATTATAAAGATAAAAAAATCAATATCCTTGATACTCCCGGGCACAAGGATTTTGCCGAAGATACTTTTAGAACTCTTACTGCTGTTGATAGTGTAATTGTTGTTATTGACGTTGCAAAAGGGGTTGAAGAACAAACGGAGAAATTAGTTGCCGTTTGTAGAATGCGTAACATTCCTATGATTGTTTTCATCAATAAGTTAGACCGTGAAGGTAAAGATGCTTTTGATTTAATGGATGAAGTAGAGCAAAAATTGAATTTAAAAGTTACGCCATTAAGTTTCCCAATTGGAATGGGGTATGATTTTCAGGGAATTTATAATCTTTGGGAAGAAAATATCAATCTTTTTAGCGGAGACAGCCGTAAAAATATTGAAGAAACTATTGCTTTCTCTGATGTTCAAAACAATCCTGAACTAGATAAAATTGTTGGTCAAAAAGCAGCTGAGAAACTTCGTGAAGAATTAGAATTAATTGATGAAGTTTATCCAAAGTTTGAACGTCAGGATTATTTAGATGGAAAAATCCAGCCTGTGTTTTTTGGTTCAGCTTTGAATAATTTTGGAGTTCGCGAATTGTTAGATTGTTTCGTTGCAATTGCTCCATCTCCAAGACCAAAAGATTCTGAAACTCGTTTAGTTGATCCGGCAGAGGATAAAATGTCTGGTTTTGTATTTAAAATTCACGCTAATATGGATCCGAAACACCGTGACCGTTTAGCTTTTATAAAAATTGTTTCTGGAACTTTTGAAAGAAACAAACCTTATTACCACGTTCGTCAAAAGAAAAATTTAAAATTCTCAAGTCCGAACGCCTTCTTCGCAGAGAAAAAAGAAATCGTTGATATTTCTTATCCCGGTGACATTGTTGGTTTACACGATACAGGAAACTTTAAAATTGGTGATACTTTAACAGAAGGTGAAGTGATGAGCTTTAAAGGAATTCCGAGTTTCTCTCCAGAACACTTTAGATACATCAACAACGCCGATCCTATGAAAGCTAAGCAATTAGAAAAAGGAGTTGATCAGTTAATGGATGAGGGTGTAGCACAATTGTTTACTTTAGAGATGAATAATCGTAAAGTTATAGGAACTGTTGGGGCGCTTCAATATGAGGTAATTCAATATCGTTTAGAACACGAATACGGTGCGAAATGTACTTACGAAAACTTCCCGGTTCACAAAGCCTGCTGGGTAAAACCTGACGATGCTAAAAATGAAGAATTCAAAGAATTTAAAAGAATCAAACAAAAATTCCTTGCTCATGATAAATATGGTCAATTGGTATTTTTAGCTGATTCTGATTTTACAATTCAAATGACACAAAGCAAATATCCAAGTGTGAAATTATACTTTACTTCTGAATTTGATTAATCACTTCTTTAGAAAATATTAAAAGGCTGTCTATTGGTAGATAGCCTTTTTCATTACATCCATCAATATTTTGTTTTATTGATCTGTATAATTAATTCCCAATCCACCGGCAATAAAAATTTTAGTCAGTTCTTCTGAATCAACGATTATATTTTGTGATAAAACATTATTTTTAACTGATTTTATTGTAAAAGGTATTTCTTTTGAAAGATAATAATCACTTCCTGAAATAGTAACTATTAGCGCTTTACTGTTTTTTAAAACTTGAGCTGTTATAGAAAATTCTCCCGTTTTTGGATTTACTTTCACAGGAGTTTGTGAACCATTAACAGCGAGCATTAAATCTGGATATGTTTCTTTATCAAAAGGTTTATGCGTTTTTGTTTCTAATAGTTTTCCTTTTACTGTTATTAAAACTTCTTCATTTACAGTTTGGTTATAAGCTACTTTACCTAATCTATACATAGGCTCTGTACAAACTTTTTCAATTTTAACAGGCTCTTTTTCCTGCGCGGTAAGATTTGATGCAAGTAGAACAGATGCTGCAACTGCCGCATATTTTAAAGTACTGATTTTAGAAGTTTCGCCGTATTCAAACTGTTCTTCAAGCTGTGTAGTTTTTAATCGTGCACAAATGTTTGCATCTTTATTTCCGGCAATGAATCTGGCAACCTCAGAATTCGTTTTTTTACTTAAATCGATCACATTTTTCATGCATGAATCACAAAATGAACCATTTGCATTAGGAATCATTTTATCAAAATTTTCAGAACAAGGATTTTTTATTTCTAAGGTGAATTTCTTTTTCATACTATACTTTATTTAAGTTAAAACCTTTAGTAATGGCTCTTACTTATATAGAGTAGATTTTGTATTAAAAGGTTGGGACGGAATAAAAATATTTTCGAATTATAAATTGAAATACTTATGTACGGGCATAAAAAAAGCGCTAATTTGATTAGCGCTTTTTTTTAATTTGAATTAAATCAACCTTACTAAGTCATTATATTTCAAAAATTAATCTTTTATATGCAGGGCAAAACTAGAACAATATAACCACACAAGGAAATTTAGTCGATTAAAGTAAATTAAATCAGATTAACTGCATTTATTATTATTCCCAGAGCAAAAAAAAGCCCCATTAAAATGGGGCTTTAAAATTTATGCTTGTCCTGCCGGACCAAAATTAAGCGGTATTGGTGCTTGTTCCGTTTCTTTGATTTCGCCGTGAGCTGCCTCAAATCTATGGATATTTTCACCTATTGCTCTTAATAATCTTTTAGCATGTTGTGGTGTCAAGACAATTCTTGACTTTACCTTGGCTTTAGGAATACCCGGCATAATGCTGACAAAATCTAAAACAAACTCTGATGATGAGTGATTAATAATCGCAAGATTAGAATAAATCCCTTCTGCAATAGTTTCGTCTAACTCAATGTTAATTTGCTCTTGTTGTTGTTTCGGATTACTCATAGTTTCCTAAATTAATAAATATATTCTTCTTTATTAGCCATCATTTCATTGTAATCATCTTTAGATCCTACGATAGTATTATCGTACTCTCTCATACCAGTTCCCGCAGGGATTCTGTGTCCAACAATTACATTTTCTTTCAATCCTTCTAAATCATCTACTTTACCAGCTACAGCAGCTTCGTTAAGTACTTTCGTTGTCTCCTGGAATGAAGCCGCAGAAATGAATGATTTAGTTTGTAACGAAGCTCTTGTAATACCTTGAAGAACTGGCGTTGCAGTTGCAGTAATTACGTCTCTTGCTACAACAAGATTTTTATCATTTCGTTTCAATAGTGAGTTTTCATCACGCAATTCACGAGGAGAAATAATCTGACCTGGTTTCAATACTGAAGAATCTCCAGCATCTTCAACTACTTTCATACCATATAATTTATCGTTTTGAACGATGAAATCTTTAGTGTGAATTAATTGATCTTCTAAGAATAAAGTATCACCTGGATCCTGAACTCTTACTTTACGCATCATTTGACGAATAACTACCTCAAAGTGCTTGTCATTAATTTTTACCCCTTGTAAACGGTAAACCTCTTGAATTTCATTTACCAGGTACTGTTGAACAGCAGCCGGTCCTTGAATTCTTAAGATATCATCTGGTGTAATTGCACCGTCAGACAATGGAACTCCCGCTCTTACGAAGTCATTTTCTTGTACTAAGATTTGGCTTGAAAGTTTAACTAAATACTTTTTAACCTCACCAAATTTAGATTCGATAACGATCTCACGGTTACCTCTTTTGATTTTTCCAAAAGAAACAACACCATCAATTTCAGATACAACCGCTGGGTTAGAAGGGTTACGAGCCTCAAGAAGCTCGGTAATTCTTGGTAAACCTCCCGTGATATCGCCTGCTTTAGAAGAACGACGCGGAATTTTTACTAATACTTTACCTGCTTTAATTTTCTCACCGTTTTCAACCATTAAGTGTGCACCTACTGGTAAGTTGTAAGAACGAATCAATTCACCTTCTTTACCATAAACCAATAAAGTTGGGATTAATTTTTTGTTTCTAGCCTCAGAAATTACTTTTTCCTGGAAACCAGTCTGCTCATCGATCTCAACCATGAATGATTGTCCTTGCTCTAAATCTTCGTAAGCAATCTTACCAGTAAATTCAGAAACAATTACACCATTATAAGGATCCCACTTACAGATTACAGTTCCTTTAGCAACAGTTTCGCCATCTTTAACAAAGATACTAGAACCGTAAGGAATATTATGTGTATTTAAGACGATTCCTGTTTTCTCATCAACTAATTTTAACTCAGTTGAACGTGATACTACGATATCTACCGCATTACCTTCACTGTCTTCACCTTTAACCGTTTTTAAATCTTCAATCTCAAGTCTACCATTGAATCTTGTAACAATACTAGACTCTTCAGAGATACCTCCAGCAACCCCTCCAACGTGGAACGTACGAAGTGTTAACTGTGTACCTGGCTCACCAATAGACTGAGCTGCAATAACTCCGACAGCTTCTCCTCTTTGTGTCATTTTTCCAGTAGCTAAGTTTCTACCGTAACATTTAGCACAAATACCTTTTAAAGCTTCACAAGTTAATGGAGATCTAACTTCTACTTTTTCAATTGGAGAAGCTTCAATAGTTCTCATGATTGATTCTGTAATTTGCTCTCCAGATTTAACCATTACTTCGTTAGTAAGAGGATTAATAACGTCTTGTAATGCAACACGTCCTAAAATTCTCTCTCCTAAAGATTCAACGATTTCCTCATTTTTCTTCAATGCAGCAACTTCAACACCTCTAAGAGTTCCACAATCTTCAATGTTAACAATAACATCTTGAGAAACGTCATGAAGCCTTCTTGTTAAGTAACCAGCATCGGCTGTTTTAAGAGCCGTATCCGCAAGACCTTTACGAGCACCGTGAGTAGAAATGAAGTACTCAAGGATCGAAAGACCTTCCTTAAAGTTAGAAAGAATCGGGTTTTCAATAATCTCACCACCACCAGCAGTAGATTTTTTAGGCTTAGCCATCAAACCACGCATACCAGTTAACTGACGAATCTGCTCCTTAGAACCCCTCGCCCCAGAGTCAAGCATCATATATACAGAGTTGAAACCTTGTTGGTCTTCTCTAATATTTTTCATTGCTAACTCTGTTAACTGAGCATTTGCTGAAGTCCATACGTCAATAACTTGGTTGTAACGCTCGTTATTTGTGATAAGACCCATGTTATAGTTAGTTGAGATACCTTCAACTTGCTCTCTGGCATCTGCAATTAACTTTGTTTTTTGTTCTGGGATTCTAATATCACCTAAAGAGAATGACAAACCTCCTCTAAATGCGAATTTATAACCCATATCTTTCATATTATCCAAGAAAGCAGCCGTTGTAGGTACATCAGTCACACTTAAAATGTGTCCGATAATATCTCTAAGGTTTTTCTTAGTCAATACGTCGTTGATATATCCAGCTGCTTCAGGTACTACTTCGTTAAATAATACACGTCCTGCAGTTGTTTGAATGATTTTGTACACTAATTCTCCAGCGTCATTAAAATCTTTTGCTCTAATTTTAACACGAGCATTCAATTCTAATCTTCCTTCGTTTAATGCAATGTTTACTTCTTCAGCAGAATAGAAAGTCAAATCTTGACCTAAAATTTTGTGATCTTCTGTAGAAATACGCTCTTTGGTCATATAATATAGACCCAAGACCATGTCCTGAGAAGGTACAGTAATTGGAGCACCATTTGCAGGGTTCAAGATATTGTGAGAAGCCAGCATTAATAATTGTGCCTCTAAAATAGCTTCTGGCCCTAAAGGTAAGTGAACCGCCATCTGGTCACCATCGAAATCGGCGTTGAAAGCCGTACATACTAATGGGTGTAACTGGATCGCTTTTCCTTCAATTAATTTTGGCTGGAAAGCTTGAATACCAAGTCTGTGCAAAGTAGGAGCACGGTTCAGTAATACCGGGTGTCCTTTAATTACGTTTTCTAAGATATCCCAAACTACTGGCTCTTTTTTATCGATGATTTTCTTCGCAGATTTTACTGTTTTAACAATACCTCTTTCAATCAATTTACGGATAACGAAAGGTTTGTATAACTCAGATGCCATATCTTTTGGCAATCCGCATTCGAATAATTTCAACTCAGGACCAACAACAATTACCGAACGAGCAGAATAATCCACACGCTTACCAAGTAAGTTTTGACGGAAACGTCCTTGCTTACCTTTTAATGAGTCAGATAATGATTTTAATGGTCTGTTAGATTCTGTTTTAACAGCAGAAGCTTTACGAGTGTTATCAAATAATGAATCTACAGATTCTTGTAACATACGTTTCTCGTTTCTTAAGATAACTTCTGGAGCTTTAATCTCCATTAATCTTTTCAAACGGTTGTTACGGATGATTACACGACGGTATAAGTCATTTAAATCTGAAGTTGCAAAACGACCTCCATCAAGCGGCACAAGCGGACGTAATTCTGGCGGGATAACTGGAACCACTTTCATAATCATCCATTCTGGACGGTTTTCGCGGTTTTCGTTAGACTCACGGAAAGACTCAACAACTTGTAATCTTTTTAAAGCTTCAGTTTTACGTTGTTTAGATGTTTCGTTGTTAGCACTGTGTCTTAATTCATAAGATAAAGCATCTAAATCAATACGAGCCAATAAATCCATAATACACTCTGCTCCCATTTTGGCAACAAATTTATTTGGATCTAAATCATCTAAATATTGGTTTTCCTGCGGAAGAGTATCTAAAATATTTAAGTATTCTTCTTCAGTTAAGAAATCTAGTCTTTGTAAAGATTCTCCATCTGCATTTTTAGCAATACCAGCCTGGATTACTACGTATCTTTCGTAGTAAATGATCATATCTAATTTCTTAGATGGAAGACCAAGGATATAACCAATTTTGTTTGGAAGAGAACGGAAGTACCAGATATGAGCAATTGGCACAACAAGGTTGATGTGTCCTACTCTGTCACGACGTACTTTTTTCTCAGTAACTTCAACACCACAACGGTCACAGATGATACCTTTGTAACGAATTCTTTTATACTTACCACAAGCACATTCGAAATCTTTTACTGGTCCAAAGATTCTTTCGCAGAAAAGTCCGTCACGCTCTGGTTTGTGAGTTCTATAGTTGATTGTTTCTGGCTTTAAAACCTCTCCTCTTGATTCTTTCAAGATAGATTCTGGTGAAGCCAATCCAATAGAGATTTTGTTAAATCTTTTTACTGGATTCTTATCTTTATTGTTTCTGTTATTCATCATAGTTTTTACTATTGATTTATTTTGCAATTAAAAAATTGATTCTTATCCTAGTCGAAAGTCAAATGTCATAAAGTTGTAAAGTCACGAGCGACTTTAGACTTTGGACTTTTAAACTTTTGACTTAAAACACTACCTCGGGTTACTTCTCTAAACTTCAAATTCTTATTTGAAGTGCTAGTTATAAAATGCCTCGCATTGTTATAAAAAATCGGAACGGGTTACGGGTATAAATCTTTAAAAACTTTTATAAATACGAATGTAGAGACGTGATTAATCACGTCTCTACATTTTTTATTATTCTTCCAAACGAAGATCTAAACCTAGACCTTTCAATTCGTGCATTAATACATTGAATGATTCTGGTAAACCTGGTTCTGGCATAGTTTCTCCCTTAACGATAGCTTCGTAAGTTTTAGCTCTACCAATAACGTCATCAGACTTAACAGTTAAGATTTCACGTAGTGTACTAGAAGCTCCATAAGCCTCAAGTGCCCAAACCTCCATCTCTCCAAAACGCTGACCTCCAAATTGAGCCTTACCTCCAAGTGGCTGCTGCGTAATTAATGAGTATGGTCCAATAGAACGTGCGTGCATCTTATCATCAACCATGTGTCCTAATTTAAGCATGTAAATTACACCCACAGTTGCTTTTTGTGCAAAACGCTCTCCAGTACCACCATCAAATAGGTAAGTATGTCCGAAACGTGGTACGTTAGCTTCATCAGTCAAGGCATTGATTTCGTCAAGAGAAGCACCGTCAAAAATTGGAGTAGCAAATTTTCTACCCAAGTTCATACCAGCCCATCCAAGAACAGTCTCATAAATCTGACCAATGTTCATACGTGAAGGTACCCCAAGTGGATTCAATACGATATCTACTGGTGTTCCATCTTCTAAGAAAGGCATATCTTCATGACGAACGATTCTTGCAACAATACCTTTGTTACCGTGACGTCCTGCCATTTTATCACCCACTTTTAACTTACGTTTTTTAGCAATATAGATTTTAGCCAATTTCAAGATTCCAGATGGTAATTCATCTCCAACTGTAATAGTGAATTTCTCTCTTCTTAAAGCTCCTTGTAAGTCGTTCAGCTTAATTTTATAGTTATGAATTAAATCATTAACCATTTTATTTGTAGCGTCATCAGCAACCCATTGACCTTTACTTAAGTGAGCAAAATCCTCTACTGCGTAAAGCATTTTTTGAGTATATTTTTTACCTTTTGGCAAAACTTCTTCACCCAAATCGTTCATTACACCCTGAGATGTTTTTCCGTTAACGATCAAGAATAATTTCTCAACTAATCTGTCTTTTAATTCAACAAATTTAGTTTCGAATTCCATTTCTAAAGCGCCTAAAGCGTCTTTATCCTGAGTACGTTTACGTTTATCTTTTACGGCTCTTGCAAATAATTTTTTGTCAAGAACTACACCATGTAAAGATGGAGAAGCTTTTAATGAAGCATCTTTTACATCCCCTGCTTTATCCCCGAAGATTGCACGAAGCAATTTCTCCTCTGGAGTTGGATCTGATTCCCCTTTTGGTGTAATTTTTCCGATCAAAATGTCGCCAGGCTTAACCTCTGCTCCAATTCTAATCATACCGTTTTCATCTAAATCTTTAGTAGCTTCTTCAGAAACGTTAGGAATATCGTTAGTTAACTCTTCGTTTCCTAACTTAGTATCTCTAACCTCTAATGAATAATCATCAACGTGGATAGATGTAAAAATATCATCACGAACTACTTTTTCAGAAATTACAATCGCATCCTCGAAATTATACCCTTTCCATGGCATGAACGCAACTTTTAAGTTTCTACCTAAAGCTAATTCTCCATTTTGAGTAGCATATCCTTCTGATAATACTTGTCCAGGAATAACTCTGTCACCTCTTCTTACGATTGGTTTCAAGTTAATACTTGTACCTTGATTGGTTTTTCTAAATTTAATAAGGTTGTATGTTTTCTCATCAGCATCAAAACTTACCATTCTCTCGTCTTCTGTACGATCGTATTTAATAGTAATGATATTAGCATCTACATATTCAACAGTACCATGCCCTTCAGCATTAATCAATACTCTTGAATCTGAAGCTACCTGACGCTCTAAACCTGTACCAACAATCGGTGCTTCAGGACGGATCAAAGGAACTGCCTGACGCATCATGTTTGATCCCATCAACGCACGGTTCGCATCATCATGCTCCAAGAAAGGAATTAATGACGCAGAAATCGATGCAATCTGGTTAGGAGCAACGTCTGTATAATGAACTACTGATGGCTCAACAACTGGGAAGTCACCTTCCTCACGAGCAATAACATTGCTTGCTGTAATTTTACCAGAAGCATCCATTTCAATGTTTGCCTGAGCAATCATTTTACCTTCTTCTTCTTCAGCACTTAAGTAAACTGGGGTACTTTCTAAATCAACTACACCATTAGTTACTTTACGGTAAGGAGTTTCAATGAATCCCATTCCGTTAACTTTAGCATAAACACCAAGAGATGAAATCAAACCAATGTTTGGTCCCTCAGGAGTTTCAATCGGACATAAACGACCATAGTGTGTATAGTGAACGTCACGAACCTCGAAACCAGCTCTCTCTCTCGAAAGTCCACCTGGTCCAAGTGCAGAAAGTCTTCTTTTGTGTGTAATCTCAGCTAATGGATTCGTTTGATCCATAAATTGAGATAACTGGTTAGTACCAAAGAAAGAGTTGATAACTGATGATAATGTTTTAGCATTGATCAAATCAATTGGTGTAAACACCTCGTTATCTCTAACGTTCATTCTCTCACGAATAGTTCTAGCCATACGTGCTAAACCAACACCGAATTGTTGAGACAATTGTTCTCCAACTGTTCTAACACGACGGTTTGATAAGTGATCAATATCATCAATCTCTGCTTTAGAGTTGATCAACTCAATCAAATATTTTACGATTGTAATGATATCTTCTTTAGTAAGCACTTGCTTATCCATAGGGATATCTAAATCTAATTTTTTGTTCATTCTGTAACGACCAACTTCACCTAAGTTATAACGTTGATCAGAGAAGAACAATTTATCTATAATACCACGAGCAGTTTCCTCATCAGGCGGTTCAGCGTTACGCAACTGACGGTAAATGTGCTCTACAGCTTCTTTTTCAGAGTTTGTTGGATCTTTTTGTAACGTGTTGTGAATAATAGCATAATCTGCTTGGTTATTATCCTCTTTGTGCAACAAAATAGATTTTACGTTAGAATCGATGATCTCTTCAACATTATCTTTGTCGATAATTGTATCACGATCAAGGATGATTTCGTTACGCTCGATAGAAACTACCTCTCCAGTATCCTCATCTACGAAATCCTCATGCCATGTGTTCAAAACACGCGCAGCAAGTCTTCTTCCAATATATTTCTTAATTCCTGTTTTAGAAACTTTAATTTCTTCAGCTAAGTCGAAAATCTCTAAGATATCTTTATCTCTTTCGAATCCAATAGCACGGAATAAAGTTGTTACAGGTAATTTTTTCTTTCTATCGATATATGCGTACATTACGCTGTTAATATCTGTAGAGAATTCTATCCAAGATCCTTTAAAAGGAATTACTCTCGCAGAATAAAGTTTAGTTCCATTTGCGTGGAATGACTGTCCAAAGAAAACCCCTGGAGAACGGTGTAATTGAGATACTACAACACGCTCGGCACCGTTAATAACAAAAGTACCACTAGGAGTCATGTAAGGTATTGTTCCAAGATATACATCTTGTACAATTGTTTCAAAATCTTCGTGTTCTGGATCTGTACAGTATAGTTTTAACCTAGCTTTTAAAGGCACACTATAAGTAAGACCTCTCTCTATACATTCTTGAATTGTATAACGCGGCGGATCAACAAAATAATCTAGGAATTCCAATACAAAGTTATTTCTTGTATCTGTAATTGGGAAGTTTTCCATGAAGGTATTGTATAACCCTTCGTTGCCTCTTTCGTCAGATTTCGTTTCTAATTGAAAGAAATCTTTAAAAGATTTAACCTGTACATCTAGGAAGTCCGGATAGTCAGGAATATTTTTTGTAGAGGCAAAATTCAATCTTTCAGTCTGATTTGTTATCATCAATGGACAAAATTTTGATTAAAAAAAAGTAATTTTTTTGTGTAAAACACACTGTTTAATCTATACTTTCTTATTATAATCAATACATCTTTAAAAATAAACAGATAAAGTAAGTTATATTTTTTTTCTTCGTATTGATCAAAAACTTTTTCGTATTTTAAACTATTTGATAATAAAACTTGATATATTTTATTATACGAAAAATGGTTTAGACCCTTGGATGATTCCATCCAAGGTCTAAACCTAGTTCTAAACTGCGTTTTGTTATTTTAACTCAACAACAGCTCCAGCTTCTTCTAATGATTTTTTAAGACCTTCAGCCTCTTCTTTAGAAACACCTTCTTTAACAGTACTTGGCGCACCATCAACTACATCTTTAGCTTCTTTAAGACCTAAACCTGTAAGTTCTTTAACTAATTTTACAACAGCTAATTTAGAAGCACCAGCTTCTTTTAATACAACTGTAAATTCAGTTTGTGCTTCTTCAGCAGCACCTTCTCCACCACCAGCAGCAACTACTACAGCTGCAGCAGCAGGCTCGATACCATACTCGTCTTTTAATATTGTTGCTAATTCGTTAACTTCTTTAACTGTTAAGTTAACTAATTGTTCTGCGAATTGTTTCAAATCTGCCATTTTTTCTATCGTTTAAAATGATTTGTAAAAATATAATTTATTTATTGTGCGCTAATTAAGCCGTAAGAAAGTATTCTTTCTTACATTTATAATTACTCTGCTCCCTCTTCGCTTCCTGCGAATTTGTTTTGTAAAGCAGAAATAATTCTTTGAGCCGGAGATTGTAATAATCCAATGATTTCTCCAATAAGCTCTTCTTTAGATTTAATTGTAGCTAATGCATCTAATTGATTATCTCCAATATATACTTCAGAATTGATGTATGCTCCTTTTAAAACTGGTTTATCAGATTTCTTACGGAAATCTTTGATAATTTTTCCAGGTGCGTTAGCAACATCAGAAATAAATATAGCACTATTACCAGTTAAAACTGTAGGTAAATCACCATAATCATTAGCAGAAGCTTCCATTGCTTTAGCAAGCAAAGTGTTCTTTACAACCTCTAATTTGATACCTGCTTTGAAGCAAGCTCTACGCAAGTTTGAAGTTGTCTCTGCGTTTAAACCAGAAATATCAGATACATAAATGATATTTGTACCAGCTAACTGCGCAGTTAAATTTTCAATCGCGATTGATTTTTCTTCTCTAGTCATACTAAAAATTTTTAACTACCAATTATACTGCTTTTGGGTCTAATGCAATAGCAGGACTCATAGTGCTTGTAAGGTGAATACCTTTAATGTATGTACCTTTAGCAGCAGTTGGTTTAAGTTTTATTAATGTTTGAATAATTTCGTGTGCGTTGTCAACAATTTGCTCAGCTCCAAAAGAAACTTTACCAATTCCTGCATGAACGATACCAGTTTTATCAACTTTAAAGTCAATTTTACCAGCTTTAACTTCTTGAACAGCTTTTGCAACATCCATAGTTACAGTACCTGTTTTAGGGTTTGGCATTAAACCTCTAGGTCCTAAAATACGACCTAACGGACCTAATTTACCCATAACAGCCGGCATAGTGATGATAACATCAACATCTGTCCAGCCATCTTTAATTTTTTGCAGGTAATCATCAAGACCAACATGATCTGCTCCAGCTTCTCTTGCTTCAGCCTCTTTATCCGGAGTAACCAATGCTAATACTTTAATATCCTTTCCTGTTCCGTGAGGTAAAGTTACCACACCTCTTACCATTTGATTCGCTTTTCTTGGATCTACACCCAAACGAACTGCGATATCAACAGACTCATCAAATTTTGCAGAAGCAACAACTTTCAATAATGCCGCAGCATCTTTTAGAGAGTATAATTTGTTCTTTTCAATTTTTGAAGCAGCCTCTTTTTGCTTTTTTGTTAATTTTGCCATGTCTTTTTCTTAATTAAAAAGGAGCATCTCCTGATACAGTTATACCCATAGATCTAGCTGTTCCAGCAACCATACTCATTGCTTTTTCTACTGTAAAAGCATTTAAGTCAGGCATTTTGTCTTCAGCAATAGCTCTAATTTGTTCCCAAGTAACACTAGCTACTTTTTTACGATTAGGCTCACCAGAACCAGATTTTAGCTTTGCAGCTTCCATTAACTGAACTGCTGCTGGAGGAGTCTTAACAACAAAATCGAATGATTTGTCTTTGTACACAGTGATTTGCACTGGACAAATTTTGCCAGGTTTATCCTGAGTTCTAGCATTAAACTGCTTACAAAACTCCATGATATTAACCCCAGCAGCTCCTAAAGCAGGTCCAACCGGTGGCGACGGGTTCGCAGCACCTCCCTTAACTTGTAGTTTAACTACCTTACTAATTTCTTTAGCCATTTTTAAAAAATTTAATATCACAATCAATTGGAAGCGATTGTGATAGATATTATATGTAACAAAAAATTATACTTTTTCAACTTGCATAAAGCTCAATTCTAATGGAGTTTTTCTTCCGAAAATCTTAACCATTACTTCAAGTTTACGCTTTTCTTCATTGATTTTTTCAACCGTACCATTGAAACCATTAAAAGGACCATCGATCACTTTTACTGTTTCACCTAAGCTGAAAGGAATAGCACGAGTATCTGTATTTACAGCTAACTCATCTACTTTACCTAACATACGATTTACCTCAGACAATCTCAAAGGAACAGGTTCTCCTCCTTTAATCTCCCCCAAGAAACCAATTACACTTGTAATAGATTTAATAATATGAGGTATCTCACCAACCAAGTTAGCTTCGATCATAACATATCCAGGAAAATAAACTTTATCCTTAGACATTTTTTTTCCTTCTTTTACAGTAACCACTTTCTCAGTAGGTACTAAAACTTGGGAAACATAATCACCCATACCTAATCTGGCAATCTCAGTTTCGATGTAAGCTTTAACCTTATTTTCCTGGCCGCTTACAGCTCTAACCACATACCATTTTTTCACATTATTATCTGCCATCACAAAAAAATTATCCTTTTAACCAGTTAAAAAATCCAGCCAAAGCTTTTGCAAAAAATTCGTCTACTCCCCAAGTTGCCAAAGCGAACAGAATCGAAAATACAGCCACAACAATTGTCAATTTTTGAACTTCAGCCCAAGCAGGCCAAGTAACATTTGACTTTAATTCTTCGAAAGCCTCTGATAAATAATTAGTAACTTTTGTCATTTGATATATTTTTTTATTGCACGGGCGGAGGGATTCGAACCCCCATCAACGGTTTTGGAGACCGCTATTCTACCCTTGAACTACGCCCGTAATTAAAAGCCAGTGATTTCAGTTAAGAAAATCAACTGGCTTTTTTTTGTATTATAATAGAATTACTCTACGATTTCAGTAACCTGTCCAGCACCTACTGTTCTACCACCCTCACGGATAGCAAAACGTAAACCTACGTTCATAGCGATCGGGCTTAATAAAGCAACTTCAATAGTTAAGTTATCACCTGGCATTACCATCTCTACACCTGCTGGTAAAGTAATAACTCCTGTTACGTCAGTTGTACGTACGTAGAACTGTGGACGGTAGTTATTGTGGAATGGAGTGTGACGTCCACCTTCTTCTTTTTTCAAGATATAAACCTCAGCTTTGAATTTAGCGTGTGGTTTTACTGAACCTGGCTTAATAATAACCATACCTCTTTTGATATCAGCTTTATCAATACCTCTTAACAATAAACCTACGTTATCTCCAGCTTCACCTCTGTCAAGGATTTTACGGAACATCTCAACTCCTGTAATAGTAGAAGTTAATTTTTCAGCTCCCATACCGATGATCTCAACAGGATCTCCAGTGTTAGCAACTCCAGTTTCGATACGACCTGTAGCAACAGTTCCACGACCTGTAATTGTAAATACGTCCTCAACTGGCATCAAGAATGGTTTAGCTACGTCACGTACTGGCTCTTCGATCCAGTTATCAACAGCTTCCATTAATTCGATAATTTTAGGTACCCAGTTTGGATCATTGTTTAATCCTCCTAAAGCAGAACCTTGAACTACAGGACCATTATCTCCATCATATTCGTAGAAAGATAATAAATCTCTAATTTCCATTTCAACAAGCTCTAATAACTCAGCATCATCAACCATATCCACTTTGTTCATGAAAACAACGATTCTTGGAATACCAACCTGACGTCCTAAAAGGATGTGCTCACGAGTTTGCGGCATTGGACCATCTGTAGCAGCAACTACTAAGATAGCTCCGTCCATTTGAGCAGCACCAGTAACCATGTTCTTTACGTAATCCGCGTGACCAGGACAGTCAACGTGAGCGTAGTGACGGTTAGCAGTTTCATACTCTACGTGTGATGTATTAATAGTAATACCTCTTTCTTTCTCCTCTGGAGCGTTATCGATTTGATCAAACGATTTTGCTTGACAGTAACCAGCATCTGACAATACTTTTGTAATTGCAGCAGTTAATGTAGTTTTTCCGTGATCCACGTGTCCAATTGTACCTATGTTTAAGTGCGGTTTGGAACGATTAAAATTCTCCTTTGCCATTTTACTTAATTTTTAATCTTAGTTATATATTAATTTTCAATTTCCTACTTACTTGAGCCAATGTCGGGATTTGAACCCGAGACCTCTTCCTTACCAAGGAAGCACTCTACCCCTGAGCTACACCGGCAGAGTTTCAATTTTAGATTTTAGATTATTGATTTTAGATTAAAACAAAAAAAATGAATCGAGTTCATTTTCTCTTAAACCTAAATTCCGAAATCATTAATCTGAAATCAAAATCGTGGGGAGAGCAGGATTCGAACCTGCGAAGTTCACACAGCAGATTTACAGTCTGCCCTCGTTGGCCGCTTGAGTATCTCCCCTAATAATTTACAATTTCAAATTTACCGCTTTAGATCAATCTTAAAACTGTTTTTTTTGTCGTAAATTTCTGTTTTTCAATATTTTAAAAGAACCTATTTCAAATTGCATTTGAAATATTTTTGAGCCGATAGAGGGACTCGAACCCACGACCTGCTGATTACAAATCAGCTGCTCTAGCCAGCTGAGCTACATCGGCGAATACATTAAAAAAGTCCGCTATTTCTAACGGACTGCAAATGTAGCTATTTTATCTTTGAATCAAAACATTTTTTTAAAAAAATTTCAATTAAATATGTGCTCTGATTTTTTCTTTCCTTTTTACCAGTAAACGTTCTAAAGATTCTGCCGAAAGTTCAACTGCTTCCTCAAAGGTTTTACATTGCTTTTTAACCAAAAATTCATCTCCCGGAACATTAATCTTAATCTCTACCGCCTTATTCTCCTTATCACTTGTTCTTTCAACTTTTAAAAAAACATCAGCCGAAACTACTCGGTCGTAATACTTTTCAAGTTTATCCATTCTTTCTTGAATAAAATCCACCAATTTTCTGTCGACAGTAAAGTTAACTGCATGAACATCTACCTTCATAATAATAATTTTAGGGTTAAACATTTCAGAATTATTATTTATTTCTCGGATGAGCATCTGAATAAACTTTTTTAAGCTCTGCTAAACTATTATGAGTATAAACTTGCGTAGATGCCAGACTCGAATGCCCTAATAACTCCTTAACTGAATTTAAATCTGCTCCGTTATTTAATAAGTGAGTCGCAAAAGTATGCCGAAGCACGTGAGGACTTTTTTTTACCTTTTCAGAGACCCTACTAAAGTAACAATTTATTAATCGATACACAAACGATTCACTCAATTTTAACCCTTTTTTCGAAATAAAAAAATAATCCAAATCCACAATTTCCCCAACCCCCAGTCTTTCTTTTAAATACAAATCAATCTGGTCTGCAACAATAGGCAGAAGCGGAATAATTCGCTCTTTATTTCTTTTTCCTAATACCTTAATAAGATTTGAAGATAAATCAACATTCTTTACCATCAAACCTATTAATTCTGCCCGACGCATCCCCGTTGTATAAAAAAGATCAACAATAAGCTTATCTCTTATTTCTTCAAACCCAGAAGGAGAATCTACCCCAAGCATTAAATCATTTATTTCTTTTTCTGAAAACGGAATCTGGACAATTTTAGGCGTTTTAAGCGCTTTATGTTTAAGCATTGGATTTATATCTATCTGCTTAATCTTTAAAAGAAATTTATAAAAGGCTTTTAAGGAAGCCATTTTTCGGTTTACAGAAACATTAGAAATTTCCTGATCGACTAAAGAAACTATCCAGCTTCTTATCTGACTATAATTAACCTTCTCAACATTTTCCTGCTCAAAACGAGATTTATTAAATTCTTCAAAAAAACTTATATCGTTCAAATAAGCATTAACTGTATGTGGAGAATATTTTTTTTCCAGCTGTAAATAATCACGAAAAGCTTCTTTATTTGATTTCATAAGAAAGTTTTTTTTCTGATTTATACCTATTATATATAAACCACAAGAAGATTTTTAAAATAAAAAAACCGTTAGCATCAAAGTTAAAACTTTTTGATGACTAACGGTAATTATTTTTGAAAAGCGAAATACTAACTTTCTAAACTATCTTTCAAAGTTTGAATGTAAGCAGCTTTTTGAATTTGAGCTCTTTTTACAACAGAAGGCTTAATAAAAGCAGTACGCGCTCTTAATTGACGAACAGTTCCTGTTTTATCAAATTTTCTTTTATAGCGCTTTAATGCTCTATCGATATTTTCTCCGTCTTTAATTGGTATAATTAACATAATATAGACACCTCCTCTCGTTAAGGCTGCAAATGTAAAAATTAATTATTAATTATTAGTTATAAATTATGAATTATTTTTTTTGGAAAAAAGAGACAAGAATCAAAGAAGCAAGATAATAGATATAATATTCTTTATTCTTTATTCTTTATTCTTTATTCTTTATTCTTTATTCTTTATTCTTTATTCTTTATTCTTTATTCTTTCAACAAATTTCTCGAGATAACTAATTTTTGAATTTCAGTTGTTCCTTCTCCAATAGTACATAATTTAGAATCTCTATAGAATTTCTCTACCGGAAAATCTTTTGTGTAACCATAACCTCCGTGAATCTGTACTGCTTCATTTGCAATTTTCACACAAGCTTCTGAAGCATACATTTTTGCCATTGCACCAGAAGTCGTAACGGGTTTGTGCTGCTGTTTTAAATATGCAGCTTTGTGCAGTAACAATTCAGAGGCTTCGATTTCTGTTGCCATATCGGCCAGTTTAAATGAAATTCCCTGAAAACTACTGATTGGCTGACCAAACTGATATCTTTCTTTTGAATATTTTAATGCCGCTTCATAAGCCCCTTTTGCAATTCCTAATGATAAGGCTCCAATTGAAATTCGGCCTCCGTCTAAAATTTTCATTGCCTGAACAAATCCCTGCCCAACTTCTCCCAATCTGTTTGCATCTGGAACCCGGCAATTATCAAAAACCAACTCGGCAGTTTCACTTGCACGCATTCCTAATTTATTTTCTTTTTTACCAGAAGAAAATCCTGCCATTCCTTTTTCTAAAACAAAAGCAGTCATTCCTTTAGAATCTCCTTTTTCTCCCGTTCTTACAATTACAACCGCTACATCTCCAGAAATAGCATGCGTTATAAAGTTTTTAGCCCCATTAATAACCCAGAAATCTCCATCTTTAACTGCAGTTGTATTCATTCCTCCTGCATCAGAACCTGTATTATGTTCTGTTAAGCCCCAGGCGCCAATATATTCTGCAGTAGCAAGTTTTGGTAAATACTTTTTCTTTTGTTCTTCGTTTCCAAATGTCAAAATATGGTTTGTACAAAGCGAATTATGTGCTGCTACTGATAAACCAATTGAAGGATCTACTTTCGAAATCTCCTCAACAACTGTAACATATTCGTGATAACCTAATCCGGACCCTCCATATTCTTCGGGCACTAAAACCCCCATAAATCCCATTTCTCCAAGTTTTTTAAATAAATCAACTGGAAAAATCTGGGCTTCATCCCACTCCATTATATAGGGTTTTATATTCTTTTCTGCAAAGTCTTTTATAGATTGGGCAATCATAGACTGCATTTCGTTATAATCAAAATTCATTATTTACTAATTTTTTAGAACTCCAAATATAAACTAATTATTTTTGCTTTTTCAACAGGAAAACCTTTAATTTTTGACAAATCCTCAATATTATTGAAATTTCCATTCATACTTCTATATGTGACAATTTGTTTTGCAAGAAAATATTTAAAGTACGGAAATTGTGCTAATTCTTTTAATGTCGCGTCGTTTATGGCAATCTTCTTAAAACCTGCTGGTATAACAACCTTAAAATGGCTATTTAGCTGTGTTATAACTTCTGGCGAAAGTCCCCAAACTTCTTCGAGCTGTTCCATAGAAACAAAACCGCCTAAAGTTTCTTTCTGTTTTAATATTCTTGAAGACAATGCTTCTCCAATACCATATATTGCAATTAAATCTTCCTGACTGGCTTCATTTATGTCTTTGATTATTACGTTTTCTTTTTTAGAAAATGTTTTTTGAACATATTCTTTTTTCTCCGTCTTAAAGTCGTTTTTCTTTTGTGTCCAATCCGGGAATTTAAACAATGGAGACATTACCTTTAATAATGAATCTGAGATTTGAGTTACTTTTTGAAACTCTTCGGCTGAATTTACATATTTATCTTCTTTTCGGAATGCTAATAAACGGTCTATTTCTTCAACAGACATTCCGAGTTTGTATCCTTTATAATCAGAAATGAAATTAGGATTAAAAGTATATACCTTATGTTTCTCATTATATTTTATCTCTTTCGCTGCATCAATTTCTTTTTGCAGGGACAGCCATTTATCTTCTTCAGAAAAAGTTTCTTCAGACTGATCGAAATCGGCAAAGAAATAAATTAACTGCAATGCGATAATAATTATAAAAAGTAAAAAAATACCAATTCTTTGCTGACTAGTAAATTTAAAAAATTGCTTGAACATCTTGAAATTTGTGGTTGTTATAAATGTATTGATATTATAAAAGGCATAAAATACGGGATAATATTTTTATTTATTAAGAAAAATACTAAAAATATTATTTTCTAAATTGATATACCTAACTTAATCGATATAATAGAGATTAAATAAACACAGCTTTAGCAGAACATTGATAACAGGAAAAATCAAAAAATTAAATATTTTATAACTTAAAATATGATTATTGTTTTTATTTTTTACAAAAAACGATACATTTGGAGCTTAATAACAATAAACCAATATTATAATATGTCAATTTGGAAAACTAAACCTCTTTCGGTCCTGCTTGGTGAAGCATCCGAATCTGAAAAAGGATTAAAAAGAACCTTATCTTCACGTTCGCTTGTTGCACTTGGAGTAGGAGCAATTATTGGAGCGGGACTATTTTCGCTAACAGGAATTGCAGCCGCCGATCATGCGGGTCCAGCCGTTACAATTTCTTTTATCTTAGCAGCAGTAGGATGTGCATTTGCAGGCCTTTGTTATGCTGAATTTGCTTCGATGATTCCGGTTGCCGGCAGCGCCTACACTTATTCATATGCCACTATGGGAGAATTTATGGCATGGATTATTGGTTGGGATTTAGTTTTAGAATATGCATTAGGCGCCGCTACAGTAGGTGTAAGCTGGTCCCGTTATTTACTTGAACTGCTTGCTAAATTTAATATTCATCTTCCTCCTGACTTAATTTGTTCTCCTTGGGAAACACTAACACTTAGTAACGGAACTGTTATTGAAGGTGGAATTATAAATCTGCCAGCTATATTTATCGTTTCATTACTTTCTTTATTATTAATTAAAGGAACAAAAGAATCAGCAACAATAAATAACTTATTAGTTGTTGTAAAAGTTGCCGTTGTTATCATTTTTATTGTATTAGGATGGAAATTTATTGATCCAACCAACTACATTCCTTACATTCCTAAAAACACAGGGGTATTTGGAGAGTTTGGATGGTCAGGTATTGCAGCTGGGGCTGGAACTGTATTTTTTGCTTTTATTGGTTTTGATGCTGTTTCTACTGCTGCTCAAGAAGCTAAAAATCCACAAAAAGGAATGCCTATTGGTATTTTAGGTTCATTAATTATCTGTACGCTTTTATATGTATTGTTCTCTCACGTTATGACAGGACTTGTACCTTATTATAAATTTGCAGGAGATGCAAAACCTGCTGCAACTGCTTTTGCCGTAACGGGATATGATTTTTTACAAACTGGTTTAATTATTGCAATTTTAGCCGGTTATACTTCTGTAATGCTGGTTATGCTTATGGGACAAAGCCGTGTTTTCTATACAATGAGTAAAGATGGTTTATTACCTCCTTTCTTCAGTGAAATTCATGCAAAATTCCGTACACCTTGGAAAACTAATCTTTTCTTCTTAGTATTTGTTAGTTTGTTTGCCGGGTTTGTTCCTGTAAGCGACTTAGGACATATGGTAAGTATTGGAACCTTATTAGCCTTTGTGTTAGTTTGTATTGGTGTTATGGTAATGCGTAAAAAAATGCCAGATGCTCCAAGAGCTTTCAGAACTCCTTTGGTTCCATTTGTTCCAATTGCAGGAGTTGTAATTTGTTTAGCTTTAATGTATTCGTTACCAAACGAAAGCTGGGCTAGACTTGTTGTCTGGATGGCTTTAGGTATTCTTATCTATTTTGTGTACGGTAAGAAAAACAGTAAATTAAACAATCCGGAAAAATAATTTTCTGAACACAAAATAAATAAAAAAGGATCATGAAGTTATAATTACTTTATGATCCTTTTTTATGCTTAAATTTTGAACTATAAATCGAAAACAGAAGTTCTTTTTGCCCGGATTAAATCTTTAAGGCGAATCCAGAAGGCCAATGTAAGATAGACTCCAAAACCTAAACCAGCTGTTACAAACGAAATGTAAATAAAAAACAATCTTACACTTGTTACACGCATTCCCAGTTTATCTGCAAGCCTTGACGATACATGAAAACCGTATTTTTCGAAAAAGAATTTTAGTTTTAAAATAGCTGACATCTTGATTTTAGATTTTAGGCTTTATCCTTCGACTTCGCTCAGGATGACAAAAGTACAAATTATCTCATTAATACATTTTCTAATTGCTTAATTATTTTTAAGCAGCTCTAATCCTAATGCGCATTTTAAACAAGCTTTGTGGCTGCAATATTCATTTTTAAGTTCCAGTAATGTTTGGGTTTCAAATGCATTTTTAGATTTTATTCCGAAAGAAGTAAACTTGTCGATAATGGCATTTTTTTCTGGTGCAACTTCATTCATAAACTCTATTAAATCTTCAGAAACAGATTCTCCCATTATGGCAGAATAAGCAAACTGAATTGGAATTATAGTATTTATAATAACTAAATCAAGAAACGATTTGGATAATGTTTTCGTTTTCTTCGGGCTTTCTTTATCAAATTGATAATGATTCTGCCAATATGGGCTTACAGAAACATTTAGCAGTTCATACACACTTTTAGCTGATTTTAAAGCAATTATTTTCGAAAACAAGTTTTGATGTTTATGATACAAATTAGCCAGCTGAGAAAGCCTGATTGTTGGAAAATTATCTGGCCTGTGTTTAAAAAACTGAACGGGATCTATAAATGATTTTTCTAACTGATATTTATGCAGCAGATAAAAATACCTAAACCTTAAATCTTTAAAATAAACATCTTCTTTTTCTCCATCCAGTAAATTTAAAGTTCCCAAAAGCAATGATTCCAGATTTTCTGCTTCAAAGCTTTCTTTTCTTATAATTGAAAAAGGAATTGATTTTGACATTTGAAGAAAAGCTGAACCATTAGTGTTTAAACCAAAATTCTTCGCCAAAAGGCAAAATAAAACTGCTTCCCAATCCTGATTTGTTTCTTCAAGCAATTTATAAACAAATCTCGACTTGCGCTCTAATCGCTCAAAAAACAATCTTTCCTGCCAGTTTTTAAAAACAAAATCATCGATTTCATTTATTTGTTTTTCGCACGAAATCCAGGTTTTAGGAGAAAGCAGCGCATTGTAATTACCTAAAACTTCTTTTTCTACATAATCTTTAAGGACCAGAACTGGAATTTCAGTATTATTTTCTCTAAAAATTGCAGTATCGTTTTCCCAAACTACATGAAGAATTACATTTTCGTAAGCGGCATCTTTTTCATGGTTGTGCAGATACCAATCTGAAGATTTTATGTGTATCTCTACATTCCCGGCCCATTTTTGATCGCCGATTTTAATATGAGCATTAAAAAAATCCGGCCCCGAAAGTTCTAAATAATCGCCGGTTTTAATAATCGTGATTGGTTCATTTTGAGTAGTTTTAAGATTCAAAGTATCAAACTTTTTGAATCTCCAGAGATAATGAAGAAAGTCTTCTTTCATTTTAGATTTTATATTATTACAAAAGCTAAAAGTACTAAATTTAATATTATTCTTACAAAAAAAATATATTATCTAATTTCAAGAAGAAAAAATCCATAAACCTAATTGCAAAACAATCAGATTTATGGATAAATTTTATATAAAGGCGTATTTTATTTTATTGAGCCAATAATATCATATTTAGTAATAATATGGTGATTCCCGTTTCCTAAATCAACTAAAACGGCATCATTTTCTTTTGTAAATAATTTCGAAACTTCTTCGATTGGAGTTCCTAATTTTACAATTGGAAAAGGTTTTCCCATTACTTCTTTTATTGGTTTTTCGGCTACGTTTTTATCGGCAACATAGCTTCTAAACAAATCAGTTTCATCCACAGAACCAACAAATCCGTTGATATCAACAACCGGAATCTGCGAAATCTTATATTTACGCATACGTTCGATAGCATGCGAAACTAATTCTTCTGTACGAACAACGATCAATTCTTTATCAATATGATCTTTAATAACATCTTCAGCCTTCGTAACGTTTTCTTCTAAAAATCCACGTTCGCGCATCCAGTCATCATTAAACATTTTTCCAACATAACGGCTTCCAGAATCGTGAAATAATACCACAACAACATCATCCGGTTTAAAATGCTCTTTTAACTGCAGTAAACCTTTAATACAAGCTCCGGCAGAATTTCCAACAAAAATTCCTTCTTCGAGTGCAATTTTTCTTGTATAAACTGCAGCATCCTTATCGGTTACTTTTGTAAAACCATCAATTAGAGAAAAGTCAACATTTTTTGGTAAAATATCTTCTCCAATTCCTTCTGTTATATAAGAATAGATTTCGTTTTCATCAAAAATTCCGGTTTCGTGGTATTTTTTAAAAACAGAACCATAAGTATCAATTCCCCAAATTTTAATGTTTGGGTTTTTCTCTTTTAAGTATTTTCCAACTCCGGAAATTGTTCCGCCCGTTCCAACTCCTACAACAAAATGTGTAATTTTACCATCAGTTTGTTTCCAGATTTCCGGTCCGGTCTGCTCGTAATGTGCCAATGAGTTTGACAAATTATCGTATTGATTTACATACCAGGAATTTGGTGTTTCTTCTGCCAGACGCTTTGAAACTGAATAATACGAACGAGGATCAGTTGGTTCAACATCTGTAGGACAAACAACTACTTTTGCGCCAACAGCACGCAGGATATCCATTTTTTCTTTAGATTGTTTGTCTGAGATTACACAAATCAGTTTGTAACCCTTTATAATTGCAACAAGAGCAAGTCCCATTCCGGTATTTCCAGAAGTTCCTTCAATAATAGTTCCGCCTGGTTTAAGTCGGCCGTCAGCTTCGGCATCTTCAATCATTTTTACAGCCATTCTGTCTTTTACAGAATTTCCAGGATTAAAAGTTTCGACTTTTGCTAGTACTAACGCATCAATTTCAGCAACAATTTTGTTGAGTTTTACCAATGGCGTATTACCAATTGTTTCTAAAATATTATTTGAAAAGTCCATTTTTATTTAAATTTAATATTTGGTTTTTTAGGTAAAGCTACGCTCAGTTTTTTATTGGAAGAAATTCCAAACTAAACCAAATCTGATAACAAAATCACGATACGGATTATTAGGTGCAGAGTAATAATTACTGCTGGAAAATAAAGCATTTAAATGTTCTCCTTTAAGATAAAAACGAGTTTGACGAATCCTTGCATTTAAGAAAACATCAAAAGTGGCATAATTTCCAATTTCTTTTTTATCCTGCACAAAAAACTCCCCAATTACCGGGTTATAATCGTTAGCATAATATTTAGTAAAGTAATTAAATACAATTCCTGCCTGAGCATATAATGCTTTTTTGAAATAATGATTTGAATAGTAGAATGTATTTCTGGTTACAAAATCAGGTACATTTAAAATCAAATCTGATTGATCTACTTTTTGATATAAAAGTGTATTGTCTAAGGCAAATTTTCCGAATTTAAATTCTTTATTCGCCTTTATTTCTAAATAATTAATTGCATTTCCGTATTGGGCCGGGCTTATAATTTGGGTTCTAACTGCATCCTCTTCATCATCAGATACATCTTCAAAATACAAATGATCTTTTAAAACAGTATAGTTAACTTCGGCATTTAACCAAGGTGTATAAATATTGGCCCCTAACGAATTGATTTTTTCATTTTTAAAATCATTCGACCAGTTGTAGGATACATAACTGCTTTGGTACAAGTTATAATTGTTGTTTGGCAGTTTATTAATGTTTCTGTATCTAAAATCAAACTGAATCTTCTTGCTTAAAGTATAACGCAGTTTTGCATCAAGATCAGAAAGAGATTGATTTGTAATAGATCTTGTATACAGGAATCGGCCATTCCATTTATTTTTTTGATATTCATACTGACCGCCTACATTGTTAATCTGTAGAAATAAATTATCCTGAATAGTTCTTCCATCTTTAAAAATAATAATTTTATCGTATTGATAATTAGACCTGTAATCATCAACAAAGAAATTAAACTTTCCTAAAAGAGAATTTTCATAAGCAGCTCCAACTTTGTTATAAAGTCTTTCAAAATGTGTTTGATCGTTTATATTACTGGTCACATACGATTCACCAAAACGTTTTACAGGATCTTCGATTCCGTCAACCGCAGAAAGTACTGTTGGCTGGTTGTATTCAAAAAATTTATTCTCGTAATTTAATTGATGGTTTATATATAAATTATTGTCTCCATGTGTAGGATTTATTCTAAAAGCATGATCAAAAAACAAACGTCTTCCTTTTAAAAATGACTTCGCATCTGTTAAATAAACCTGCAGACGCTGACGGTTTTTAAAATCGGGATCGTCGCTTTCAAAATCTTCCGTAGTGGTAATCCCTCCGTTTTCTTCATTCGAATTATCCTGATACGTATAATGTGCATTCAGTGCATACCTTCTGCTGGTAGTTGCGTAACTTGTTGTAAATCTAAAATTTCCTGCGCTGACCAATTGGTTTATATAATCTCCTTCTGAACGTAAACCTTTGTATGCAATAGAAAAATTAAGATTTTTAGAAACATTCAGCGTTATAAACGAATCAACATTTTGCCCTTTATTAATAGTTGTATTAAAAAACAGTTCCGTAAAAGGTGTCGCCGCAGAGTAATATCTAACTTCGTCTGCCTGTATATAATTAGAATGCATGGCACTAAAACCAATTTCCGGATACGGTGAAAAACTCGTTAAACTATATTGTAATGTATTTAACGGCTGACCAATATTCGAAAATTCTAAAAGCCCGAAAAGATCTTTTCTAAGATGATTTTGTTTATAAGCACTTTTTATTGTCAGCGAAGTATCGGCATAAATAGTATCATGTTCAAGCGTAATAATTTGATACTGATCTATTGTTGCAATTTTTGCCTTCTTCTTTTTAACAGTATCTGTTATACTGGAATATTGCGTATTCATATCTAAATTATTTTTAGAAGCTGGTTTTGGTTTTTCCTGAGAAAACAATAATGCTGGTACAATTAATAGATATAGAAAAATGAATATTCTCATTTGATGGCTTTATATGTAATTATTTCGACAAAATTTGTTGAGCAAAGGTAAAAGATAAATATGTATAAATAAAAAAACACTTCAATTTATACAATTACCTTAGCAGACAGTATGAAAACGAATATTTTTACATAAAATTTTATGATATTTGCCTTTTAAAATTTCAAAAAAATGCTTGCAAAAAATTTCTCGGGATTTGTTTTAGAAACTGGAACTGACGAGGCTGGCCGCGGCTGTCTTGCAGGACCTGTAACTGCTGCAGCCATAATTCTGCCTGAAGATTTTGAGCACGAAATTTTAAATGACAGTAAACAATTGTCTGAAAAAATGAGGTTTTTTTTAAAGCCAATTATCGAAAAACATGCAGTTTGTTTTGCTGTAACACATTTGTTTCCAGATGAAATTGATGAAATAAATATCCTGAATGCTTCGATGAAAGGAATGCAGGAATGTATTTTAAAATTAAAACATGTTCCTGAATACATTATTGTTGATGGAAACCGCTCGCTGAATGCAAAACTTGGCCTAAAAAACACTTTTGGAAAGCAATTTTCTAAGGAAGAAATTGCATTACTAAAATCAATACCAAATAAAAGTATTATAAAAGGCGATGCAAAATTCCTGAGTATTGCTGCAGCTTCTGTTTTGGCAAAAACCTATCGGGATGAATATATGGATCAAATTCACGAAGAATTCCCTATGTATAACTGGAAAAAAAATAAAGGTTATCCAACAAAAGAACACCGCGAGGCCATTAGAAAATATGGTCCAACAAAATACCACCGAATGAGTTTCAGGCTTTTACCGGATCAATTAGAACTCAATTTCTTTGAGGAATAAAAAAGACTTAGCAAATTAGATAAGTCTTTTTTATTGAAATTCTTTATTAACTAAAAACTTTAAAAACAGAAACATAACATTGTATACGGTCATTAAACTTCCCGTATGCTATTTTCTGCTTTTTAAGAATTCTGCAAATTGTTTGGTATCAAAATAAAATGGTCTGATTGCGGTAATTTTTCCGTTTTTTAGATCAAAATGTTCTGAAATGGGCATAGAAAGTGTTTTACCGGATTTTTTTGCTTTACATTTTATTGTAAAATAAATAATCACTCCATTTTTTGTCGCATCGCTAAAATAAACCGGTTCTTTTTCTATTTCCAAGTCAAAAAACTCATTAGATTTTGCATACATCTTCGTCCATTCATTAAACCCAGCATACGTTCCGCCATAAGGCAGTCCTTCTGCCTGACTGTAAATTGCACCATCTTCTATTAACGCTGCCATTTTAATAAAATCTCTGGTTTTAAAAAGACATTCATAATATTGCGCGACAACCTTAAAATTATCGGCCTCAATATTTTGCAAAACTTCAGCCTCAGACAAAGTAACATCTGTATTCCAAAAACCGATAATCTTACTTACCTGACCTTTACCGTTTAATCTGGCAAAATCACGACCTCCCATTATAGGCTCTTTTTTCTTTGAATCAATAATTTTCCAGTCCCAGGTTACATAATTGTCTTTTACAACTTTTGCCCCCGATGTTAATACGGCATCAGGAAACTTTTTATAAAACTCATTTATAACATTATTTAAAGCAGCCTGTCCTTTTATAGAAGCCGAAGGGTCTTCAAAAGTACTATCGTCCAGCCAGATTGTTTTAATCAGTTTTAATCTTGCATCACTATTTTTCTCCTGCCAAGCTTTTTCATAAACCGCAATTGGATTTAATTTATCTTTCTTTTGAGCAAAAAGACCATTAAGCATAAATAGGAAACATACAAAGTAGATTTTTCTCATAGGTCGTTAGATTATATTTGGTTAAAGCTTATCTTAAAGTATAAAACCAAATTTACCATAAAAACATTAGAAAACCACGATATTCCTGTAATTTGCTGTCAATTTAAAATCTTGGTCCTTAGCTGGACATTTTTAGATTTTATGCAATAATTCTTTTTTAAAATAAATTTCTATTGAAAAACAGAAACTACATCAATCAGTTTAAAAGTATTTTTAAGTTGATTTTCCCATTCTGAAACACTTTCTGCCGAAGCTCAGTCAGCCTTATCAAAATAAAAATGCTGTTTTATTTTTGGCGAAATAGAAGTGCTAAAAAACAGTTTCAAATGCTGAAGGAACCGCAATTCTATAATTGTTATTTTCTTCAGCATTTTTCATACTATATATTTCAGAAGCTTAATTAATAAATTCAGCTTCAAATAAATTGGTTAAATGTTTGATTATTTTAGACTTTACTTCTTCTTCGTCAACTTTTTCTACGCCAAGCTCAGCGTTTAATGATGTAACGCCTTTTCCGCGAATTCCACATGGAATAATATTATCAAAATAGCCTAAATCGACATTTACGTTAAGAGCAAATCCATGCATGGTAACCCAGCGTGAAGCGCGAACACCCATTGCGCATATTTTGCGTGCAAACGGAGTTCCGACCCCCAGCCAGACTCCGGTTTCACCTTCACTCCTGCCCGACTCTAAACCATATTCTGCCAAAGTCAGAATCATCGCTTCTTCAAGAAACCGTAAATATTTATGAATATCGGTGAAGAAATTTTCTAAATCCAGAATTGGATAACCTACAATTTGTCCCGGCCCGTGATATGTAATATCACCGCCGCGATTGATTTTATAAAAAGCTGCTCCTTTAGCTTTAAGCTGTTTTTCGTTTAATAATAAGTTTTCCAGATCGCCGCTTTTGCCTAAAGTGTAAACATGCGGATGCTCAACAAACAACAAATAATTTGGTGTTGGCAAGTCAAGTTCTTCTCTTCTGTTTTTGATTTTTAAGTCGACAATATCCTTAAAAAGTTCTTCCTGATATTCCCAAGTCGATTTATAATCCCGGTTTCCAAGATCTTGAAGTTGAATTTTTGTATTCATTTTAATTATTTTTCAAACTCGACTTCAAAGTTAAGTTTGTCAGGATTCTCCATATAATCCGTGAAAGTGTATTGAATTGTAATTGATTTTCGATCGTCGCTGAATAAAGCATTCGGGTTTGATACTTTTTTTATTTTCTTCGGAAAGTGATATTTGATAATATAATTTGATGAAGCAAACATCATTTTAGACATATCTGCTGCTGAATCTTTTTTTACTTCGGCCAGTTTCTGCTGATCGATTATCGCTTTTCGGGCAAATTTCTTTCCGTCATAAGTATAGTTTAATTTGCTGTTATTGTTTCCAAAACCGCTTCCCATTGGGTTTGGCGGAGCTGCCCCTCCTTCTAATTTTTGAAGTGTACTTGCGGTTTGTAAAATATCCTGAAGTTCGTTTACGTTTTTAAAATCGGTTGAAAAAGTCATTAAAAACTGTTTTTTTTCAGCACTCATTTTGGTATTAACTACAAAATTTTCGAGTTTTTTAATTTCTTGCTGAGCTTCCGGAGACATTTTTGCGATGCTGTCTTTTTTATCTGCAAATAATTGTTTGAAAGTAAAAGTAGAATCAATGTCTTTTTTAGCATCGGCTCCCATCTGGCTTCCAATTTGGTCGCCCGCCATTTCCATCAAAGCAGAACCATCCATATCTACAGAGAATTTTCCGCTTCCGTTATCGTTGATGTAAATATTTTCAGTAAAAGTACAGCTTGTTAATGTCGCTATTAAAAAAGAAAAACTAAGTAATTTGTATAATTTCATCGTAGTACAATTTTTTATCAAATATACGAACTCTATTTTTAATTGGTTAACTGTTGATATGTTTAATCGTTTATGCGAAAATTGGCTCACGGATTTCACTAATGGTACGGATTGAACGCAGATTATTGTTTAGCTTTAACTTTTACAAAGTTTCTCTCTGTAAAAAGAAATCCGTGGTCAATCCGTACCATCAGTAAAATCTGTGGTCTATAAACCAATCCGCCATTTTTCACCCATTTTAAAGATTGAAATACAATAAATTGCTATAACAAAAAATCTAAAATCAGCATTCTAAAATCTACATTCTTTTCTTTATCTTTGCACACTTAAAAAAAGAGCACAAAATGGCATTATCAGAACAAGAAATCATCAGAAGAGAAAAACTTCAAAACTTACGCAGTCTGGGAATCAATCCTTATCCAGCTAATCTTTTTCCTGTAAATCATACTTCTAAGCAAATAAAGGAGTCGTTTGAAGAAGGTAAAAAGGTTATCGTTGCGGGTCGTTTGATGAGCGTGAGAGATCAGGGAAAAGCTTGTTTTGCTGAATTGCAGGATAGTGAAGGACGTATTCAATTGTACGTGAACCGCGATGTTTTGTGTGAAGGTGACGATAAAACTTTATACAACCAGGTATTTAAAAAATTAACTGATTTAGGTGACTTTATTGGTATTGAAGGAGAATTGTTTACTACACAAGTTGGTGCAAAATGTATCCGTGTAAACGGATTTACTTTCCTGAGTAAAACGTTACGCCCGCTTCCTTTACCAAAAGTTGATGAAGAAGGAAACGTACACGATGCATTTAATGATGCTGAGTTACGTTACAGAATGCGTTATGTAGATTTAACGGTAAATCAGCACGTTAAAGAAACTTTCATCAAACGTACAAAGTTGTTTAGCGCTATGCGTAACTATTTTAATGATGCCGGTTATCTTGAAGTTGAAACTCCGGTTTTACAATCAATTCCGGGTGGAGCTTCGGCAAGACCTTTTATCACACACCATAATTCGCTTGATATCCCGCTTTACATGCGTATTGCAAACGAATTATATTTAAAAAGATTAATTGTTGGTGGATTTGAAGGTGTTTATGAGTTCTCTAAAAACTTCCGTAACGAAGGTATGGACAGAACACATAATCCTGAATTTACTGCAATGGAAATATATGTAGCTTACAAAGACTACAACTGGATGATGGAATTTGCAGAAGGTTTACTTGAACATTGCGCGATTGCTGTAAATGGTACAAGCGAAGTTACTTTTGGTGAGCATACAATCAACTTTAAAGCACCTTATGCACGCGTTACAATGACCGATTCTATCAAACATTTTACTGGATTTGATATTTCCGGAAAAACAGAAGAAGAATTGTTTACTGCTGCAAAAGGAATGGGAATTGAAGTTGACGAAACAATGGGTAAAGGGAAATTGATTGATGAAATTTTTGGAGCTAAATGTGAAGGAAATTATATTCAGCCAACTTTTATTACAGATTATCCTAAAGAAATGTCACCTCTTTGTAAAGAGCACCGTGACAATCCAGATTTGACTGAGCGTTTTGAATTGATGGTTTGCGGTAAAGAAATTGCAAATGCGTATTCTGAATTAAATGATCCAATTGATCAGCGTGAGCGTTTTGAAGATCAAATGCGTTTATCTGAAAAAGGGGATGATGAAGCAAACGGAATTATCGACGAAGATTTCTTAAGAGCTCTTGAATATGGTATGCCTCCAACGTCTGGAATGGGAATTGGAATGGATCGTTTGATTATGTATTTAACAAATAATGCTTCTATTCAGGAAGTTTTATTGTTCCCGCAAATGCGTCCGGAGAAAAAACAAGCTCAAATTGAATTGTCTGACGAAGAAAAAGTAATCATTACTTTATTGAAAGGAAACGAAAATAAAATGGAATTAGCGCAGCTAAAAGTTACAGCTAACTTAAGCGGTAAAAAATGGGATGCGTCTATGAAAAACTTATCTAAACATGGTTTGACTAAAGTTGTCGTTGACGGCGAGTTCAAAACTGTTGAATTGGTGGAGTAATTTTTGTCTTATTTTATTACAAATACAGCCCGATAGGTTTATAACTTATCGGGTTTTTCGTTTTATTTACATAACTTTGATTAATGAAAACTGTATTATTATGAGCACTTTAGAAATAAAATTAGAAATATTTGATAAACTAAAAAATGTTGAGGATGTCAGCCTGTTAGAAAAAACCAGAAATCTTCTAAAAAATGCAGATACTTCAGAAATTTATCAATTTGAACAATATGAATTGGATATGCTGAGAGAAAGTGAAGAAGACATTAAATATGGAAGAGTCATTTCTCAAGAAGATTTAGATACGGAAGATTTAGAATGGCTGTCAGAATAATTTGGACTAATACAGCTGTTAATCAAAGAAGAAAAATATTGAATTATTTGGAATAAAAGAAATAAGTCAAAAACTTATTCAAGAAAGTTAGTTACAGAAATAACACAAAGAGTTAAGTTTCTAGTGAATAATCCTGAAATTTACGTTAAAACCACTTTTCCAGATATTAGATTCTCAACATTATGACATTATAATATATTTTATAGAATAACTACAAAAGAATTAATTGTCATAGCATTTTGGGATAATAGACGAAATCCAAAAATACTTTCTAAAATGCTAAAAAGGTAATCATATAATACCCCGACTGGTTTTAAAACCAGTCGGGGTTTGTTTTTTATATCTTATTGCTGTCGAATTAGATTGCGTACACACTGTTGTGCGTCTCTACTGAATATCTTTGTGTACATTTTCAGGTATCGTAAACCCGACAGGTTTTTAAAATGAATACTTCACCAACTTTTTATCATAAATATCTAAAACCTTTGTACTTTCTTTTGGAAGATCTCCTTTCCATTTTTCCTGAACAGATGGATTTGATGGATATTTCCCATTCTTCATTTTTATATGATGAAATAAACCACCGCTTTTCATTAAAAGATTATAAAATTTTTCAGTTGATGAAGTCGTTACATAAATAGGGAAATCAGTTACGGTGAAAGAATTGATTAAACTTCCTTTATTATTTAAAATATAACCAGAACAGCCCCCGCTTCCACAGAAATACGAATTAGAGAAACCAACAAAATATTCATTTTTCTGATCGTTATTTAAATCAAAAGCTTCGTAATAAAAGAACCTGTTTTCTTTTGTCAATACGGGAAGATCGTTCTTTAATAGAACCTTTAATTGCTTTCGAATTAATTTGGCTGCTTTATCTTCTTTTGCAGGAGCATCACTTACATCAGCAGTTCCTCCAATGGTTTTTGACAATGTATCCTGAATAATCGTTTTAATAATATTTTTTGATTCCGTTTTACTTTGACATGAATATAATGCCAGAATTGCGATTAGAATTAGAATTTTATTTTTCATAATCTGATATTTTAAATCTACATACTCATTTTCAAGTAATTAAATTACGAAAAATATTCGACAAGCAACCCGACAGTCCCGAAGTCTCTGGATAAGAACCTATCAGGTTTAATGCAGCGGATAATTTAAACTAATAATGCCGCTTTATTTTCAATATCATTTTGCTTCAATAATGATTTTATATTATTGAAAGTTACCAATGCAATCTGCGTTAAAGCTTCGTTGGTAAAAAACGCCTGATGCGCTGTTACCAAAACATTCGGAAAACTCATTAAACGCTGAATTGCATCATCCTGAATAATATCTGCAGATAAATCCCTGAAGAAAAGTTTTTCTTCCTGTTCGTAAACATCAATTCCTAAATAGCCAATTTTACCTTCTTTTAAACCTTCAATTACGCAGGAAGTTTCAATTAATCCGCCGCGGCTAGTATTAATAATCATTACGCTGTCTTTCATCAAAGCAATTGAATTTTTGTTAATTACATGCTTTGTTTGATCGTTTAGCGGACAGTGAAGTGAAATGATATCGCTCGATTTAAATATTTCTTCTAAACCAACAAAAGAAATACCGTCTTTAGCCATTTCCTCATTGGTTACAATATCATAAGCCAAAACTTTACAGCCAAAACCCAAAGCAATTTTTGCAAAAGCTTTTCCGATATTTCCCGTTCCAATAATTCCAATTGTTTTTCCAAACAAATCAAAACCTAATAATCCATTTAAAGAGAAATTTTGCTCACGAACCCTGTTATATGCTTTATGTGTTTTTCGGTTTAAAGTCAAAATCATAGCCATCGCATGTTCAGCAACTGCCTGCGGAGAATATGCCGGAACACGACAGACTTTTAAATTGTGTTTTTTTGCTGCTTCCAGATCGACATTATTAAAACCTGCGCAGCGTAATGCAATAATTTTTACATTTTTTTCTTCCAATTGTTTAATTACGGCTTCGTTTACAATGTCGTTTACAAAGACGCAGACAATTTTGGTTTTTTCAATTAAAATTACAGTTTGAGGATTTAATTGTGTTTCGAAAAAATCCAGTTCAAAACCAAAATCAGCATTGTATTTATTGAAGAAAGCTTTATCGTAAGGCTGCGTTGAAAAGAAAGCAATTTTATTGTTTGACAAAGAGGAATTCATAATAATTTGTTTTTGGAAAATATTTTATTGGTCTTCTAAAAATAAGAAAATATTTTCAATATACAGGAAAGCTGCAGTTTTAAATATTTACATCTCAAAAAGTTAAATAAACAACAATTCACAATATTAATTAAACCTATTCAGTTTAATAAAGTCTAAATACTATAACCTTAAAAAAAGACAAATCATGAAAAAATTATTTATCGCAGCTATGCTATTAGTTGGAATAGCAAGTTTTGCACAAGACACCGATCAAAAAACAGCAGCTGAACAAAAAGAAAAATTAACTCCCGAACAGCGCAGCGAAAAACAATTAAAAAAGTTAACTACAGAATTGAGTTTAGATGCCAATCAACAAGCACAGGTAAAACAATTACTAGCTGAAAGAAGTGCTAAAGCAGAAAAATTCAGAGAAGCCAGAGAAGCAAAAAAGAACAGTGATGTAAAGCCAACTGCAGCTGAAAAAGAAGCTTTTAAAAATGAAATAAAAGCCGAAAAAGAAGCAAATGACGCAAAAATGAAAGCAATTCTAAACGCTGATCAATATGCAAAATGGCATTCTTTACAGGAAAAAAATAAAGACAAAGCCAGAGAAAAAATAAAAGAATACAAAAAAGAAAGCAACTAAATATAGTTTATACAAAGAGGCCGTTGAGCCTCTTTGTATTTTCAAATATTTTTAAAACCACATTATATTTTCATTAATAGTTTCTGTTAAATAAAAGATAAATCTGACAATCTCATTAAACTTATTAAATCTGTAGAAGTCTAATTGCAATAAACCTTTTAAAAAGACGAAAAATGAAAAAATTATTTATCGCAGCTTTATTGTTCGTTGGAATAGTAAGTTTTGCACAAGACATCAATCAGAAACCAGCACGTGATCAAAGAGAAAAATTAACTCCCGAACAGCGTAATGAAAAGCATTTACAAAAACTAACTTCTGATTTGAATTTAGATAAAAAACAGCAGGAACAAGTAAAGCAGCTTTTGGCAGAGAAAAGTGCTAAAACGGAAAAGTTCAGAGATTCAAGAAAAGACAGTAAAACAAAACCTACTGCAGAAGAAAGAGAAGCTTTTAAAAAACAAATTACCGCCGAAAGAGAAGCCAACGATGCTAAAATGAAAGCCATTTTAAATGCGGATCAATACACAAAATGGACGGCTCTAAAAAAAGAACATGAAGGCCGCAGAGGAAAAGGAGATCATAAAGATCATAAAACACCACAGGAACGTAATCAGGCGCATTTACAAAAATTAACGACTGACTTAAATCTAAATGCTGATCAGCAAAAACAAGTAAGTGAACTTTTATCTGACAGAAGTACAAAAATGGAAATGCTTAAAAAAAGCAGAAGAGATTCTGGTGTACAGCCAACTGAAGCTGATAAAAAAGCCATGAAAAAACAAATGGAAGAAGATCACAAAGCTTATGATGCAAAAATGAAATCTATTTTAAATGCAGATCAATACAAAAAATGGACAGCAATTAAAAAAGAACATAAAGACAAAATGAAAGATCACCGAAAAGATAAAATGTAATTGAGATCAAAAAAAAGAGGCTGTCTCAAAAGTAAAATCAAGCTGTTGAGAATCGCGTAAACGGAAAATTTCTCCGATAGGTATCCGAATAAAAAAGAGGTTGTCTCGACTTTTGAGACAGCCTCTTTTTTGCTATTAAAATGTTTTCGAAACCTTATCGATCGCATTAATAGTAAAATCTAAATCTTCATATGTTAAAGCATCTGTAATAAACCATGTTTCGTATGCAGATGGTGCAATGTAAATTCCTTCCTGCAACAGTCCGTGGAAGAATTTCTTAAACGTTTCGTTATCTCCTTTTGCAGCAGTTTGGAAATCGGTAACCGGATTTGCATCAAAGTGAACAGAAATCATAGAACCTACTCTATTGATGGTAAAAACAACATTATTTGCTTTTAAAACTCTGTCAATTCCTGCTTCTAAATAAGCCGTTTTTTCTTCTAAACGAGTAAAAATTTCACGGTCATTATCTAACGCTTTTAACATTGCATATCCAGCCGCCATTGCTAACGGATTTCCAGATAATGTTCCTGCCTGATAAACAGGCCCAAGCGGTGCTAAATAATTCATGATTTCTTCGCGTGCAGCAAAAGCTCCAACCGGAAGTCCGCCGCCAATTACTTTTCCGAAAGTTACAATATCAGCATTGATATTATACAATTCCTGAACTCCTCCGCGGGCTAAACGAAAACCTGTCATAACCTCATCAAAAATCAATAAGATTCCGTTTGCTGTACACAATTCTCTTAAGCCTTCTAAGAAACCTTTTGCAGGCGGAATACAACCCATATTTCCTGCAACCGCTTCGATAATAATGGCCGCGATTTCTCCTTTATTCGCTTCGATTAAAGTTTTTACATTCTCTAAATCATTGTATTTGGCTAACAAAGTATCTTTTGCAGTTCCTTCTGTAACTCCTGGGCTGTTTGGCGATCCAAAAGTTACGGCTCCACTTCCTGCCTGAATCAAGAATGAATCAGAATGTCCGTGATAGCAGCCTGCAAATTTGATGATTTTATCTCTTTTTGTAAATCCGCGAGCCAGACGAATCGCACTCATACAAGCTTCTGTTCCAGAATTTACAAAACGTATTTTATCAATATTCGGAACCATAGAAACTGCCAAAGCAGCAATTTCTGTTTCCAGTTCTGTTGGCATTCCAAATGAAGTTCCCAGTTTTGCTTTTTCGATTACGGCATCAACAACCGGCTGATAAGCGTGTCCCAAAACCATTGGCCCCCAAGAGTTGATATAATCTATTAATTTGTTTCCGTCTTCATCATATAAATAAGCGCCTTTGGCACTTTTTACAAAAATTGGAGTTCCGCCAACCGCTTTAAACGCTCTTACTGGTGAATTTACTCCTCCCGGAATTACTTTTTCTGCTTCAGCAAAAAGCTGACTACTTCTTTTATATAACATTCTTAATTTTAGATTTTAGAGTTTAGATTTTAGATTTAATTACTTAAACCTTGATCTAAAACAAACTCATTAAAATATTTTTGATCTATTTGTTCTTCTTCTGAAAGCTCTTCTATTTTTCTATCAGACATTCCAATTGGTGAATAAAACGTCCACTTCCAAGTTGGTCTATATTTTATAAATAAATGTTTTGTGGCAAATTCATCATGAATGTAAACTCCGCAAAAAAATCTAATTATTAAAACCGCTGCAAAAATAAAAATTCCAAATAAGATTTTCTTTTTCATTTATAATTAACAACTAACAATTGATAATTATTTTACTCTCAACTTCTGTCCTATCGAAAGCGCATTATCTGTCAGATTATTTTTTTGTTTTAAATCGTCAACTAATAAATTGAATTTTTTTGAAATTGAATACAAAGTATCTCCTTTTTGAACTTCGTACAAATTCGGATCGTTTGAGTTCATATTTAGCTTTGGATCAGAAGCCACATCATAAGATGATTTTCTTGCTGGAGCCGTTTTATTTATTGCAACGTAATTTTTTCCGGTTACCTGACAATCGTATTGATGCAGATTATAACGCTCGATATAACTAATTAATTTATCGGGATAATTAGGATCTGTTGCGTAACCTGCCGCACGCAAACCTTTTGCCCACGATTTATAATCGTCTTTTTCGTAAGTGAATAAAGTCGCATATCTGTTTTTTCCAACTAAAAATAAAGCGTGATCTCGATACGATTCTGCAGCTTCGGGATACTTTCTAAAACATTCCTGTGCCGAATCATCATCGTGACGAACACTTTCCCCAAGCCAGTCTTTATGGCATTTAATTCCGAAATGATTATTTGCTTCAAGCGCTAAATCTCCTTTTCCCGCACCCGATTCTAAGATTCCCTGCGCCAAAATAATACTAGCCGGAATTCCGTAAGTTTTCATATTTCCCATTGCAATATCTTTGAACTGCAAAATGTAATTATTGATTAAATCGCTGGTAACAACTGTTTTTGAAGTAGATTGAATAACCTCAGTTGTATTATTTGTAGAAGGATAATTTTTAACTGCTGGTTTGCTGTAAGCTGGTTTTTTCGTCGTCGCTACTCTTGGCTTCTGAACCGTCGTTTTTTTCGTCGCAGCGACAGCCGGTTTGCTTGACGAGCAGCTTGCCAAAACTATTATTGTAAAGAGCAGTACAATTTTTTTAATCATTTTTTTTGAGTATTGGTAATTTTTTCTGCTTCAATTTTATATTCATTCCTTCAATTCCCTGTAATCCGCCGGTGTGAATGAGTAATATTTTTGAATGTGCAGGAAAATAATTTTTGTTGATTAAATCTATAACGCCAAAAACCATCTTTCCTGTATAAATTGGATCTAAAGGCACTTTTGTTTCTTCAAAAAAACCATTGATAAATTCGATTAATTCTAAATTTATCTTGCCATAACCTCCAAAATGATAGTCAGAAATTAAATTCCAGTTATCTTTTTTTGCAAAAATACGAATTTCATCGTTTAAAAAATCACCTTTTAACGCCGGAAAGCCCAAAATTTTCTGATTTTCCTCAGCACTATTTATTAATCCCGAAATTGTCCCGCCCGTTCCAACAGCGCAGCAAACGTAATTAAAACTTGCATCTTCATCAGTTAAGATTTCTTCGCAGCCTTTTACGGCGAGTCCATTTGTTCCGCCTTCGGGAACTAAATAAAAATCGCCAAACTTCTCATTTAGTTTTTCTATATAGGAAGTTTCATTTTTTAAACGATACTCTTCGCGAGAAACAAATTCAAATTTCATTCCGTTTTCCTGGGCGAATTTTAAAGTTGGATTTTCTTCGATTTTATCAAAAAGTTCATCGCCGCGAATAATTCCGATCGTTTTAAAACCCTGCTCTTTTCCGGCAAAAGCCACCGCCGCAATATGATTCGAAAATGCACCGCCAAAAGTCAATAGAGTCTCTTTATTTTCGGCTTTCGCCTGAAGTAAATTGTATTTTAATTTTCGGAATTTATTGCCCGAAACAAACGGATGAATTAAATCTTCTCGCTTTATTGTCAAAGAAATATCATTGGGAAAATCAATAGAAATATGTTGATTGAAAACTGGATTCATTTTAATTTAAAGTCAAAAGTCGAAAGTGATAATTCATGTCTTAATATCTTTAACGCTTAAAGCTTAAAGCCTATTGCTTATTGCCCACTTTAATGTAATGTAGAAACTGAAAAAAGGATCGGTTTTTCAGATAATTAAAATCAGTTTCTTTGGTGTAAGCCTCTCTTTCAAAACTGATATTTCGATAAGCTGTTTCCGCATTTTTATATTGAAGTAAACGAATTAAATATTCCAGAAAATACCAGATAAAAAACGGAATTACTAAAAGTTCTAACTGCTGCCGCAAATGTATTTTTTCATGATTAACGAAAACTGCATTTGCTTTATCAAAACCATATTTTACAATCACAAACGGAAATACAGCCATTCCGCGATATCCTTTCGGAATTAAATATTTGGCAACAATCAGAAACATTGGCTGTAAAATTTATAAATTTGTAGCTATAAAATTGTTCGATTTCAATAAAATCATAATCAAATATTTATATTTTTGATTTTTATATTATTCAAAAACGAACGCGAAGCAGATTTATGAAAGAGCAAAGTAATGAAAATAAATTAATCGAAGGCGAAGATTTTTACTATACACCTGAAGGTTACAAATGCTTTACTGAAAAACATCATTTAAAAAGAGGATATTGCTGCAAAAGCGGCTGCCGTCATTGTCCGTACGGATTTGATAAAAGAACAGGCGAAATAAGAAAAAAGGCTAATTAGTCAATTTGAAAATGTGCCAATTAGGTAATTCAAAAATCTAAAATCAACAATCTAAACTCTAAAATCATTAATGGACATCCATTCAAGAAAATTCAGGATTAAAATCCACAAGTCTTATCACAGGTCGGATATCCGTTATCCTTAGTTTTTTTTAATTAGAAAATGTGACAATATGGGAATTAGATAATTTAAATAAATTTTAAATTCAAAATTCCAATTGCATCAATTAAATGTTGATCACATTTAAACCTCAGAATTAAAAAAACAAAAAATTAATCTGTTGTTAATCTAACTAAAATATCTTAGCAACTTAGCATCTCTAAAAAAATGACTTTCAAGGAACAAATACAACAAGGGATTCCAAATATATTACCTCAAAAAGCAGCGTACGATCCGGCTATTAATCATGCTCCGAAAAGAAAAGAAATCCTTTCGGCAGAAGAGAAAAAGCTGGCTCTTAAAAATGCATTGCGTTATTTTGAACCAAAACATCACGCCGAATTAATTCCTGAATTTTCAGAAGAATTAGAAAAATACGGACGTATCTATATGTACCGCCTTCGTCCGGATTACAGAATGTACGCCCGCCCTATTGATGAATATCCAGGGAAATCATTACAGGCAAAAGCGATTATGCACATGATTCAAAATAACTTGGATTATGCTGTGGCGCAGCATCCGCATGAATTAATAACGTATGGCGGAAACGGGGCTGTTTTCCAAAACTGGGCACAATATTTATTGACGATGCAATATTTGTCTGAAATGACAGACGAGCAGACTTTAACCATGTATTCAGGACATCCTATGGGATTATTTCCTTCGCACAAAGAAGCACCAAGAGTTGTGGTTACTAACGGAATGGTTATCCCAAATTATTCTAAACCGGACGATTGGGAAAAAATGAATGCGCTAGGCGTTTCGCAATACGGACAAATGACAGCGGGAAGTTATATGTACATTGGCCCGCAGGGAATTGTACATGGAACTACGATTACGGTTTTAAATGGTTTTAGAAAAATAAAACAAAATCCAGAAGGAAGTTTATTTGTAACTTCTGGTTTGGGCGGAATGTCTGGCGCACAGCCGAAAGCCGGAAATATTGCCGGATGTATTACAGTTTGTGCCGAAGTAAATCCGAAAATCACTAAAATCCGTCACGAACAAGGCTGGATTAATGAAGTTGTGACTTCTACAGATGAATTAGTTGCCAGAGTAGCTTTGGCGAAAGCCAATAAAGAAACCGTTTCAATTGCTTATTTAGGAAATGTGGTGGACGTTTGGGAACGCTTTGATCAGGAAAATATCAAAATTGATTTAGGTTCAGACCAGACTTCGCTTCATAATCCGTGGGCTGGAGGTTATTATCCTGTTGGAATTTCTTTTGAAGAAGCAAATGATTTGATGGCTAACAATCCGGATTTATTCAAAGAAAAAGTTCAGGAAACGTTACGCCGTCACGCAGCTGCTATTAATAAACATACGGTAAAAGGAACTTACTTTTTTGATTACGGAAATGCATTTTTACTTGAAGCTTCACGTGCCGGCGCAGATGTAATGGCAGCAAATAATATCGATTTTAAATATCCGAGTTACGTTCAGGATATTATGGGCCCAATGTGTTTTGATTACGGATTTGGGCCTTTTAGATGGGTTTGTACTTCTGGAAAACCGGAAGATTTACAAAAAACAGATACCATTGCAAGTCAGGTTTTAGAAGAATTAGCGAAGACTTCTCCAAGTGAAATTCAGCAGCAAATGCAGGATAACATTAAATGGATTAAAGGTGCGCAGGAAAATAAACTGGTTGTAGGTTCTCAAGCAAGAATTCTTTATGCTGATGCCGAAGGTAGAATTAAAATCGCTGAAGCTTTTAATCAGGCTATTGCAAAAGGTGAAATTGGCGCTGTTGTTTTAGGACGCGATCATCATGATGTTTCGGGAACTGATTCGCCTTACAGAGAAACTTCAAACATTTACGACGGATCTCGTTTTACGGCCGATATGGCGATTCAAAACGTAATTGGTGACAGCTTTAGAGGAGCAACCTGGGTATCAATTCATAACGGCGGCGGAGTTGGCTGGGGAGAGGTTATAAACGGCGGATTTGGTATGGTTCTTGATGGTTCTAAAGAGGCTTCAAAGCGTTTAGCATCAATGCTTTTTTGGGATGTAAACAACGGAATTTCAAGAAGAAGCTGGGCCCGAAATGACGAAGCTATTTTTGCTATAAAAAGAGCGATGCAAGTCGAGCCTTTATTAAAAGTAACTTTACCAAATATTGTTGACGAAAGTCTGCTTTAGTTAAAGTTTTTTAAAAAGATTTTATCATAACCGCAATGTTATCCTGAGCGAAGTCGAAGGCTGGTAAGCAAAAAAGGGCTTCGACTTCGCTCAGCCTGACAAACGTAAAAGCTGCTTTTACGATAAAACAAACAGAACAAGAACATTAAATTTCTAATAATTATGAAAACATTCAAGTTAGTTCCGATTTTTCTGCTTTTGATACTTTCATCCTGCAGCAGTGTTACTGTTTATTCTGATTACGACAAAAATGTCGATTTTGCGCCTTATAAAACTTATGCTTTCTTTAAGCCCGGAATTGACAAAGTTGAGATTTCAGATTTGGATAAAAGACGTATTCTTCACGCCATTGATAATGAAATGGCAGCAAAAGGTTTCACAAAAAGTGATAATCCTGATTTATTAGTAAACATTTTTACAAAATCTAGAGAACAGGTAAATGTAAACCAATTTAGTGCTGGCTGGGGTTACGGCTGGGGCTGGGGTTGGAATCCTTATATGATGTACGGCGGACAAACTACGGTTTCGACTTCTACAGAAGGAACTTTGTATATTGATTTAATCGATGCCAAAAAGAAAGAAATGATCTGGCAGGGTGAAGGTTTAGGAACTTTGACTAAAAACGTTGATAAAAAAGACGAAAAAATTGCTGAGTTCGTAAACAAAATTTTAGCTCAATATCCGCCGGTTAAAAAGTAGTATTCAGTTTTCAGTTTTTAGTATTCAGTTTTTTTACAAAACTGCTGTTTATTACTTCGAAAAAAATAAGTACATTTGTTACTATATCAGTTAAAAATGAAAAACTTTAATAACATTATTATCGCGATTATCAGCATTATTGCAATTCAGCAATGATGGCGAGGTGTTATATAAATAAGTAAAATATAATTTATAAAAACCTCCCACATCGGGAGGTTTTTTATTTTTAAGAAGATTAAAAACGAAATATTTTTTTGCCACAGATTTAAAGGATTATAATGATTTTTTTAATCTGTGGAAATCCTTTAAATCTGTGGCAAAAAAATAAAAAACAAACAAATTATGAGTTTATTTAACGAAGTACTTAACGCAAAAAAGCAGCTAGAAAATGTAGTTGCCGCGACGCCCCTTACCCAAAATTTAAATCTTTCAGACGAGTTTAAATCGACTATTTTATTAAAACGGGAAGATTTGCAAATTGTTCGCTCATATAAAATTAGAGGTGCTTACAACAAGATTTCTACGTTAAATGATAAAGAAAAAGCAAACGGAATTGTTTGTGCCAGTGCAGGAAACCATGCGCAGGGTGTTGCTTATTCCTGCAATTTACTGCATATAAAAGGCAAAATTTACATGCCTAAAACAACTCCCAAACAAAAGGTAAAACAAGTACAATTGTTTGGAAAATCGTTTGTAGAAATTGTTTTAACCGGAGATACTTTTGATGATGCTTACGGATCGGCAACGGCAGATGCAATTAAAAATCATAAAACATTTATTCATCCTTTTGATGATGAAAAAGTTATTGCCGGACAAGGAACTGTAGGACTTGAAATTTTGGAAAGTTATACAAAACCAATCGATTATGTTTTTGTTCCGATTGGCGGCGGCGGACTTGCTTCTGGTTTATCTGAAGTTTTCAGGCATTTAAGTCCTAATACTAAAATCATCGGCGTTGAGCCAAAAGGCGCTCCTTCGATGAAAACTTCCATTGAAGAAAATAAAAATACCCCGCTTAAAACAATCGACAAATTTGTTGATGGCGCGGCTGTAAAACAAGTAGGCGATAAAACTTTTGAAATCTGCCGTTATAATCTGGAAGATATTATTTTGGTTCCCGAAGGTAAAGTCTGCACGACCATTTTACGATTGTACAATGAAGAAGCTATGGTTGTAGAACCTGCAGGCGCTTTGACAATTGCAGCTTTGGATTTTTACAAAGATAAAATTAAAGGTAAAAATGTAGTATGCGTTGTCAGCGGAAGTAATAATGACATTGAAAGAACCGCCGAAATAAAAGAACGTTCTTTACTTTATGAAGGTTTAATGCACTATTTTATGATCCAGTTTCCGCAGCGTCCCGGAGCTTTAAAAGAATTTGTAAATAACATTTTAGGGCCGGATGATGATATTACTTATTTCCAGTTTGCCAAGAAAAACAGCCGTGAAGTTGGTTCTGTTATTGTTGGTTTAGAATTGAAAAAGAAAAAAGATATTCTGCCTATCAAAATGAAAATGACACAATACGGATTTGAATTTCAATACTTAAACGATAATCAGGATTTGTTTACACAACTTATTGGATAAAAAATAAAAGGCTGCCTAAAAATTAGACAGCCTTTTAAACATCAATATAAAATTACTAATTGAATTCTCGATTTGTAATTATTGCTTTAATATTTTTTTAGAATAAGATCCCTGATTATCTGTTACTCTTACTACATAAACTCCTTTTGGTAATCTTGAAATTTCGATTTCTGCTTGATTTCCTTTTACAAAGTTTACATTCTTTTTCAAGATACTTTGTCCCGCAATATTGAATATTGCTACATCGGCGCTTCCTTCATGATTGGTATCAATTTTTAAATAATCGTTTGCCGAATTAATAAAAATAGCCATATCGTTTGTGCTTTCACCATCTTCTGTTATTGTCAAAGCTTTTTTTGCTGTCGATTCAACCTGAACAAACTGCCATTGCTGATTCAGTCCGCCCGTGTAATCCCAAACCTGAATATTAGCGCCATTTGCTGTAGAAACATTTTCAACATCAAGTGATTTACCTGTATTTACATTGGTAATTTTATAATATCCGCCGCCAAGACTTGCAACCGTCCATTTAAATTCATTAGAAGAAGAAAAAGATTTTTGCTGTACTTTTAGTCCATTTGCAGTTCCGTTATTTTCAACTGCCAAATACATTCCGGTTGATTTTACAATGATGTAATAATTCCCTGCTCCGTCAGAAACAAATTTCCAGCGCTGGTTATTTCCGCCGCCGCCTGTTACATCATATTGCTGTATTCTTCCACCACTTGTAGTTGAATTATCTGCTACATCCAGTCCTTTATTACTGTTTCTTGAAATAATATTATAATACCCCGGAAAACCAGTTGGAGGCGGTGTTCCTGCTCCCCACGTAAAAGTAACTGCTGATGATCCCGGAACTGTATAATTAAATGCTGATGATCCTGAAACCACTTTTATGGTATTTGATCCTCCTGAGTTGTAAATTACAAGTGCAGTTGAGCCATCAGGATTTTTGAATCCAACAGATAAAATACTTCCGTTGGTGCTTGAAGAACCAATTCTTACTGCACCCGGTTTTACGTATTTAGAGATTTGACCAATAATATAATAGGCCACATTTTTAGTATAACTTGTACTGTTATTAACTGTAATCGCTCCTAAACAAGTATTACATCCACCCGGAGTTCTTGGCCCTAAACTTGAATTGTTTGCAGCATTCCATTCTAAAACTGTTTTAGACCAGTTGTTTGTACTCCCAATAACAACGTTTTGCATGTGCCAGCCAAAATCTCCGCCAAAGCTTCCGCCTGAACCTGTGTATTGTTCTGTAAAATAAACGTTTTTGTTTGTTGAATTTCGTACTGTAGACATAGCCGAAATATTTCCTAAATATAAATGGAATGCCGCTCCGTCAACATAACTGCTGTTATTTAAAACATCAATTGGATATGCTGTATTGTTGCAGTTGTGATCAAAAGCAATAATTTTTACTCCTCCGTATCCAGCTGCAGCCAATTGAGGCCCAAGTTGTTGATTGATAAAATTCTTTTGTTCTGTAGAATTCATCAGCATACTTGGTTCGTTGTGCGGATTTTCAGGTTCGTTTTGCGGTGTGATTCCCCAAATAGGAATTCCCTGCGCCTGCATTGCTGCAATGTATTTTACAAAATATCTTGCATAAGCAGCATAATATTGTGTCTGCAGACTTCCGCCAATCCAGGAACCGTTGGTTTTCATCCAGCGTGGCGCTGACCAAGGTGTTGCCAAAATTTTAATGTTTGGATTTATCAGCTGAATCTTTTTGATAATCGGAATTAGATACGTTAAATCCGGTCCGTTTAAACTGAAGTTATTCATGTTAGTATCTCCGGAAGTTTCGTTATAACTATACGAAGAGTTACTTAAATCTGAAGCTGCAATACTAATACGAATTACACTTGCGTTTAATCCTGTATTTGGATTATATAAATCATTCAGTAATTGGTTTTGCTGCGTTGCTGCCATTCCGCTGATTACTTCGGCACTTCCTTCGGTAAGAGTGTAACCAAAGCCGTCCATTGTTTGGTACGTTGTTCCCGCATTAACTGTAACTGTAGAAGGATTTGTTCCTGAGTTTGTTCCGAAACTTACAGTTGCCTGCTGTTGTAATAATCTCGTTTGATCACCTGATGTTATAAAAGGTGTAACCGTCTGTGCATTTGTTTTGGTAATAGATAACAGCATTATAATAATGACTTGTGTCATAAAAGCTCTTACTCGGTTTGTAGGTTTTTGAGTAGTTTTGCGCATCTTTTTTGTGGTTTTTGTGGTTTGTTAATAGTTAAATTTTTCTCATTTTATTATGATTATTTTTATTAAAACGATTCAAAAATATATCAATTTTCACGAAATCGTTATAATTACAACTTTACAAATACACATCATTTGTAAATATTACCTTAACAAAAACACATCTTTATTTTTTATAAACAATTAAAAACCAATTATTTAAAATATTAAAAACCATAAAAAACTTACATTTAAATTTCAGTTTTTACAAAACTTTTAAAATCAGTAATTAAATTATCGTTTTTGATTCCCAAATACAACTTATAATTATTTCATAAATGACAAATATCATGGAACGAACCTGAAGTTATATCGTATTTTTGCATTTCAATTTTATTAGAAAACATGGAAACGCTTAAAGATATTTCGACCATAGAGGATATTAAACAAATGGTGAACAGCTTTTATGATAATGTTAGAAAAGATGATCTAATTGGTCCTATTTTTAATGATAAATTACAAGATCGCTGGGAGCCGCATTTGCAAAAAATGTATGGTTTTTGGCAGACTATTTTGTTTGATGTTCGCGCTTATTCGGGAACACCTTTTCCTCCGCACAAACAATTACCGGTAGATAAAACTCATTTTGACCGCTGGATACAAATTTTCAATACTACAATCGATGCGCAGTTTGCAGGAGTGATTACCGAAGAAGCAAAAATGCGTGCCACAAATATGGCTTTTATGTTCAGCCACAAAATTGAATATTTTAGAAATGCCGAAAACGAGTTACGAAATTCATCAGGTAAATTTTAAAAATAGCTGACAAATTAAATTTGGATACTGTTTTAAATTAAATAAATTTGATTGACCCAAATACTATCAAAAACCAATCAACTATTTAAAATGAAAAAAGTTATCCTGTTCTTTATAATCTGTTTCTCTTTTCTAAATCATTTAAACGCGCAATCACAAGCACCTGCTTTTAATTTATACAAAGGAACTGTCGATGGAAAAACTCCAATAACAGTTTATATTAAAACAGAAGAAAATCCATGTACTGCCGATTTAATGTATACGTCTATGTATCGATATGACAAATCAAAAAAATGGATTCAGCTTGATATTACTCAGAATAAAAAGAAAGAAAATGAATTTGTTTTAGTTGAACATGGTTTTAGCGGTGTTTTAATTTTAAAGAAAACCGGAAATACTTTTACGGGATTATGGATTAGTTCTGATGCTAAAAAACAATTACCAGTCGACTTGAAAGAAGCCTCAATGACGAAGAAAGAGCTGGAAAACTTCGAGAAAACATTGGAAAAAGTTAATTATGAAAATAATGACTGCTAAAATTTAGTTTTCCGCTAACTTCAAAAAATCTATAAAAACGCAATAAAAATCACTTTCGAATAAAAATTTTGTGATGAATAGCAAAAAATAGCGACCTAAATTCGTAATTTTACATTCTAATCTACAACGTTTTCGAAATGAATGCATCTATAGAAACAAATCCGTTATTAGAACGATTGCCAAAACATTTAAAGCAATTTATTAAACCTCAGGATTATAGTGATTATACACCAATTAATCAGGCGGTTTGGCGATATGTTATGCGTAAAAATGTAGATTACCTTTCAAAAGTTGCACATCATTCGTATTTAGAAGGTTTACGTAAAACAGGAATCGAAATTGATTCTATTCCGAGTATGTACGGAATGAACCGTATTCTAACTGAAATTGGCTGGGCTGCAGTTGCCGTTGACGGATTTATTCCGCCAAATGCTTTTATGGAGTTTCAGGCTTATAATGTTTTGGTTATTGCATCAGATATCCGTCAATTAGAACATATTGAATATACCCCTGCACCAGATATTATTCACGAAGGTGCCGGCCACGCTCCTATTATTGCCAATCCTGAATATGCAGAATATTTGAGACGTTTTGGAGAAATTGGCTGTAAAGCAATCTCATCTCACAAAGATTATCAAATGTATGAAGCGATTCGTTTGCTTTCTATTTTAAAAGAAGCCGAAGATACGCCTCAGGAAAAAATTGACGAAGCTGAAAAAGCAGTTGCCGATTTACAAAATGACATGGGCGAATTGTCTGAAATGGCTCAAATTAGAAACCTGCATTGGTGGACGGTTGAATACGGCTTGATTGGAACAGTTGAAAATCCAAAAATTTATGGTGCCGGATTACTTTCTTCAATTGGTGAAAGTGCCTGGTGTATGACCGATAATGTAAAGAAAATCCCTTATGATATTTCTGCAGCCAATCAAAATTTTGATATTACGCAGTTGCAGCCTCAGCTTTATGTAACGCCTACTTTTTCTTATTTAAGTTTAGTTCTGGAAGAATTTGCTAATAAAATGGCACTTCGTACCGGAGGACTTTCGGGAATTAAAAAATTAATTCAATCCAATGCTTTAGGAACAATTGAATTGAGTACTGGTTTACAAGTTTCCGGAGTTTTCACAAATGTTATTGAAGAAGAAGGAAAACCAGTCTATATTCAGACAACCGGAAAAACAGCTTTATCATACCGTGAAAAAGAATTAGTAGGACACGGAACTCTAACGCACCCACATGGATTTGGAAGTCCGATTGGGAAACTGAAAGGTTTTAATCTGGCAATTGAAGATATGAGTCCGAAGGATTTACAGGCTTACAGTATTGTTGAAAACGAAACTGTAAAACTGGAATTTGAAGGTAATATTATTGTTGAAGGTGAAATTATTACGGGTTCCCGAAACTTACACGGAGAAATCATTTTAATCAGTTTTAGAAATTGTACCGTAACGCATGGCGAAACTGTTTTGTTTCAGCCTGAGTGGGGAAATTATGATATGGCAATTGGTAAAAAAGTGATTTCGGCATTTTCTGGCCCGGCAGATGTAAATAGTTTTGACTTGATCAATATTGTGCCAACAACTAAAACAATAAAAGCAAAACATACTGATGAACGTAATGAATTGGAGAATTTATATGCGTTAGTTAGAGATATTAGAAAAAATAAAGGTTCTAAAACGGAGCTGAAATCTATTTTTGAAAACCTAAAAAATAATCATTCAAACGATTGGTTATTATCTGTTGAAATTGCAGAGCTTTTAAAAGATTCAGATGAAAAACAGCTTTTGCAGGAAGTGTTGGTTTATTTAGATAAATTGAAAGAAAAACGTCCTGAAATTGCGCATTTGATTTCTGGGGGATTGGATTTGATTTTTGATAGTTCTTTGCCGCATTTGCCACAAAGACACTAAGACGCTAAGACGCTAAGTTTTTTATTGCCTTTTTGTTTTTTGCCCGCAGATTTTACTGATTTAAACTGATATATGCAGGTTTTTTTAATCTTACAAAGTCTCAAACTTTTTTTAGTTGCCTCCTGTTTTAGCTGGAGGAAAAAATAAAGCCAAAAGAGTTTTGGCTAAAGCCTTTTTTAATTTCTTCATGTATACCTCCAGCTAAAGCTGGAGGCAACTAAAATCATTTTGATTTTTTATCCCGTTAGCTATCAGAAGTGCAAAAAACTTAGCGCCTTTGTGCCTTTGTGGCATTTATAACTTCAAATCCTGATTTAATTCGCTTTCAGATTCTATAGTTTTCCCGTTATATTGTAGTTTCCAGCCCATAGAATTTGTCATAATTAAGATCTTAGACAATTCGCTTATTAATCGGTTTTGGGCGTTTGTTTTTAGGGTTGATTTTTCGATTTTTTTTGCCAGATTGGCTTTTACCGATTTATTGATTTTATTGTAATCGTCGCCCGTAAACGGATTCAGTTTGCTTTGTTCGACATCATAAAACTGAATATCAGGATTAATCGTGATTTCTTCTTTTGGGATATTTAGAATCGTAATGGTTTTGTTTTTTTCGTCGATATCGTATTTCATTTTATGCAAATCGTAGGCAACGGTAACATTGGCATTTACCACAATAAGTGCCTTTTTTTCAAATGAAATCATATCCATCAAATACTTCTGCTGATTTTTATACGTGATTACTTCAGAGAAATGTCCTTCGGTAACCACCAGTTTTCCAACATTTAAAATTTGCTGCTGAATTAAATTGGTATTATAATCGATTGTAGAGTCGTCATCTTTTTTAAACTGGCAGTATTTAAAAGCCAGAACAATGACTAAAATAGTAATACCGATACTAATAATTCTTTTAACTAAGTTTTGCATTCCTGTAAAATATTTAGACGAATTTACTTCTTTTTTTCGAAGCTTACTAAAGTTTTTTTGCCACGAATTTCACGAATTTCCACTAATTCTATGTGTTGTATTTATGGGTCAATTCATAAATTAAAATCTCAAAAAAATTCGTGAAATTCGTGAAATTCGTGGCAAACTTTTTCTAAAAAGGATATCCAATCGCAATATTCAAAATCAGGTTATCTTTTCTCCACGTACTGCTTCCTAAATTAATATCGTCAATTACCCAGCGTTGTCCGTCTGGTAAGGAAGGATTTCGAAGCGGAATAGCTAAATCTGTTCTTAAAATCAGGAACGATAAATCAAAACGCAAACCTGCTCCTGCCCCAACTGCAATTTGTTTCATAAAATCTTTTGAGATTTCGGCTCCGGGTTTATCTGGGTCGGCATTTAAAAGCCAAATATTTCCAGCATCTAAAAATACTGCACCTCTTACGATACTAAATAATTTTGCACGATATTCTGTATTGAATTCCAGTTTTAAATCTGCCGATTGATCTGGTGTATAATTATTGTTTGTTGTTGGCGGAATAACATAACTTCCCGGCCCTAAAGTTCTGGCTCTAAAGGCTCGAATACTATTAGTTCCTCCTACTACAAATTGTTTTGATGTTGGAAGCGTATTTGAATTTCCGTAAGCAAATCCGGCACCCACAATTAATCGGCTGGCTAATTCGCTTTCTTTTCCTAATTTTAAATAATGCCTGAAATCAGATCTGATTTTTACATATTGGCTAAACGGAACACCAAATATTTTTATCGTGTCATTTTTCTTAATATTCGCGCCTGTAACTAAACCTGTAAGATTACCAGCCAAATCTAATTCTCCATTAAAATAGATTGTATTTTTTCGGCGTTTCTGCATCGTATTTGTATAGGTATAGCTGTAAGTTGGACCAAAAATTAACTGTTTTTCAATTACTTTTCCTAATGCTGCATCTTCCTCAATATCTTCTAAATATTCTGGTGTAACATGGTTTGGACTTACATATGTTACATCGATCACATTTAACTGATGTTCTTTCCGAATATTTTCTTTCCACAAATATCCAAAAGAGGTATTAAAGGAATTTAGTGCATACAACTGCGTTCTTTTTTGATATTCGTATCGCAAAGTTGCTTTAGTTCTTGGTACATATTCACTGTTTCCTTCAATATTAAACGGCGTTATAAATCTCGGCCAGGTTAAACTTGTTTCTGCTCCCAGTTTATAAATATTTTTTCCTTTGTTTACGCCTCCAAGCTGAAAATCGGCACCGCCAAAAACAGATACTGTAAATAGTTCTGCCCCTTTAAATAAGTTTCGGTTATTCCAGTTCACGTTTACTTCTGTTCCAGTATAACTGGCTGAATTTGTTTTTCCTAAAACTTCAACACGAATAAACTTTTTCGGCAGAAGCGTTAGATAGTAATACGAATCCAATGCATTTGGAATACTATCTGAAAGTTTAAATTCATTTTTTACGAAACTAAAAGTCCCCAGATTTACAAACCGATTTAAAGTTAGATTATGGTCCTTTCTGTTATACAAATCTCCTTTTTTAAAATATATTGTTCGGTCGTAAATCCTTGGTTTAAAGGTTTCAGTTGTATCTATAATGGTGAAATCTTTATATTGGGTAATATCTCTTTTTCTATAAACTGCACTGTCATTCGAAAGAGAATAATTGGGATACACAAAAATATTATTAATCTTATAAGCTGTAAGGGCTTTTGGCGGCGTATCTGGTTTTATTATAATTCTGACTTTTACTTCGTGATCTCCTTTACTGCTGTCTACTTGTGCCAAAAGATAATCTGGGTTAAAGTAAAAATAGCCTTTCTCTTTAAGTCTTGCGTCAATTCGTTCTCTTTCGGCTTTTATAATATCGAGATCATACGGTTTTCCAACTTTCAATAAACTTCTTCGGCTTGATCTTCCTATAATTCTGGACATTGCCAAAGAATCATCAGGAAAGGTCACGCTTTTAATGATGTATTGTTTTTTAGGTATAACAGTATATTCTGCCGTAACCCGTTTATTTCTAACGGTAGAATCGGCACTGACACGGGTTTTAAAATAACCGCGGTTTTCGGTAAAATTTCGTAAAACAGAAACATTGTAATCTAAATCGACTTTGCTGAAAAGTACTGGCGGCTCGCCTACTTTATTTCGAAGCCAATATCTGGTTCCTTTTTGTTTTTTAGGCTCGCCGGCAAAATTGTAAATCCATAATTTAGGACGTAATCCAAAAATTTGTTTGTTTGGTTTTGGGCGTAATAAATCTTCTAATTCTTTCTCGAGTGCTTTTCTTTCCTTTTTCTTTATTAAAGAATCTTTGACTTTTACAGAACCTCCAATGTAAAGCAAATCTCCTTCTGGCAGATATTTTGTATTACTGCAGCCTAAAACAAAAAACAGGCAGAACAGTAAAAAATACTTTGCATATTGATTTTCTAAATGATTATGTTTTTTGTTCATTGCCTTCAATTTGATTTTCCTGCTGTTCTTCTTCTGGTTTTCCCTTCTCTTTTACTTCTTTCTTTTTTTGTTTTTCTTTCTCTTTACGGATTTTTTCTTCTCTTATTAGTTCCTTTTCCTTTTCTGTTCGATGAAAAAGTTCTCTGAATTTATTGTAACTCATTGTAATAATAAAAGCAACACCCGTTTCTACAACCTGACCTTCAACCGCTACCTGATATTGATTTTTTCTGTAGGCACGAACCATATAACGGCCGTCTTTTGTAAGCTGATAATCCAGTGCCACGTCTCCCGCAATATTGGTGCTTTCTTCGTTGGCACGTTCTGCGCCTTCTACGCCAAAACTGCTTCCTACAGTTACTTTCAATCTGTCATCCAGCAGTTTTTTAGAAACAGCGACATTCAAATCGGTTCTGTTTTGCATGGTTCCGGAAGAATAATCTTCTGTTGATTCTAAATCAAAATTGACTTCAAATCCCGTAATTAATTCTCCGGCAAGATTGTTTAATTGCTGCGAAAGAATTTTGCTCACACTCTGCCTTGCCAAAGATTCGGCATTTGTACCGCCGCTTTCACTTGCAAATGGATTTTCGCCCACAAATCGGTTTAATAATAAAAGAGCAAAAACCTGTTTATTTAATTCTGCAGGATCTTGTTCTAATTGTTTTAGTTTAGTCTGCGTTAATGTAACAACATCCGAAGAAACATCGTAATTACCATCTGGAAGTACAATTCCAAAAGAAATTTCCGGTTTCATTAATTCCCCTTTCATTTTCAATAAAGTCTGAAACGGAAGCTTTTGTTTGTATGTATTTCTTACGGCAGAATCATCGTTCGGGAGCTGATTTCCAAGCAAATCAATTGGCGCAGCATTTACTTTATAAATTGCCGTAATATTTAAATTTGCCATTGTCGGCTCACCATTCCAAGTGATATAACTTCCTTTTTGAATATCAAATTTTCTTCTAATTCCGTTAAAATTCATTTCATAAGCCCCATCCGAAAACTCATATTTTCCGGTCAAAGTTGTTTTTCCAGATTTATCGATTCCGCCAACTAATTCTGCTTCTCCTTTCAATTTCAAATAATCACCATTTGCTTTATCAATTAACAAAGTGAGTTCTGCCTCTTTATCAATCGAAATGGCGACATTAACATCCATTCCTTTTACTTCAGACTGATCCAGTTTGTTTTGTAAATCAACCCTTTGTCTCAAATACATATTATCCTCGTCAACAAACTCTACAATTCCTTCGCGATCTGCGATTGAAGGATCTGATTGCGGCATTACGACCGTAAACTTGGTTTCTTTATTAATTTTAATTGTTCCGTCGACAACCGGACTATCTAAATTTCCTTTAATATTTAGTTTTGTATTTAAAAACATATCTCCATAAAACAAATCATTATCAGTTTCTTTAGAATGTACTGCCCTAAAATCATTTGCTGTAACAACTAACCCAAAATTATAATTCTGAAAATCAGATGATTGAATAGTTCCATCTACAGCAAGTTCGTTGTCGTTTTCGTCGTGAAGCGTAAACTTATCGAAAGTAATTACATCATTATTAAAGGTGATTTTTTCCTGATTTGTTTTGAAAAATGAATTCAGCTGTGTGATTCTAAAACCACCATCATTAAAATTTAATTCGCCCGCAACTTTTGGACTTGATGCATTTCCGAGAATTTTAAAGTTTCCTGACAAATATCCCGTTCCGTCTGTTATGCTGCCCATTGTAAAGCCTTGAATACTTTTAACATACAATTTATTGATATCTAAATTGAAGTCAAGGTTTCCATCATCCATTTTATAATTTCCGGTCAGGTTTACTTCGTTTCCTTCTCCGGTTAATGCCACATTTGCATTTAATAAATTAGCGGTTTTATTATCAACTTTTATTTCAATATCGCCAACTGTTTCTCCTCTAAAAGCAAAATCATCAATTTTTAAATCAGAAGTAAAAGTTGAGGTTGTCATTACGTTTTCTACAACAGCATTTCCGTTAATTAAACCCTGCATCAACAGTTTATCTTTTTTAACCATATTCATAATGGTTTCGATTTTGAAGTTTACAAAATCGACTTGCAATGGCGCATTATCCTGTGTTCCCTGCGATTGAATTTTTAATTCATTTCCGTTATTATTGAGGAAAAATTTATTGACGTAAAGACGTTTATCTCCAAATTCTATGGCATTTTCAGGATCAATGTTCCACTTGTCGTAATTTAAAATGAAGTTTTCGGCATCAATTTTAAATATGTTTTTAGAATCTTCTGCCTTAAATTCTCCGGCAATAAAATATTGAGGTTTTTCTTTTGCGTCCTGAACTTCAAGCGCATAAGTCAAAATATTATTTTCTACTTTTCCTGATAAGCTGGTAAACGGAATTTTTAATGAACCGCTTTCAATCGTTGCCACAGAAACAGAATATTCTAAAGCATTTTCTTTGGCTTCGATATTAATTTTTCCGTCGGAAATTGTATTTTCTGCATACACAATTCTCGGAATTATTCCTCTTATTTCTAAAGAATCGGTTACGTTGTTGTATTTTCCGGTGATTTTAATTGGTTCTAAACCTGTCAGTTTCGGAATTAGTTTAAAAAGAATCGGGTCATTATCAACCGTTACTGTAAAAGCCAAACGCTGCTCGTCAGATTCTCCGTTTGCTTTTGGAGTTTTTAAATCAATATATTTTGACAATGATTTTTTAATGGCCGCTGTCAATGTTGTCAATTTGTATTTTCCGTCGACTTCGGCTTTTAAAAACTGAGACGAGATTTTAATATTATTTCGGGTATTGTCTGAAAAAGCAATAATACGAACCGAATCTAAAACAATTGGCTCTTTATCCTGCAGAATCTGAACGTTTGAAAGAAACACTTTTCCATTCAAAAAATTCGGATTACTATTGGCAATATCAGCATCAACATTGCCGCGAAGCTTCATTGGTCCGGCATGAAGATTTAGTTTTTCAAGATCAGCAATATCCAGGTTTAGTTTTAATTTTATTGACGGATATTTTTCTTGTGTATTTCCGCTCGCAGCCAAATCAAAATTTAAATTTGGATCTTGCATTCCTGATTTTACTGCAAATGATCCGTTTTCGATATTTCCTTTTAAAGCTAAATCCCTGTAAGTATATCTGTTAAAAACTGCTTTCTGCACAATTCCGTCTAGCTCTGCTTTTGCTGTTTTTGGGTCTAAACCATTTCCTTTTACTTTTGCTTTAAGCGTAATTTTTCCAATTGAATCGTTTTTGATTAATCTGCCTAAATCAAAATCAAGCAGATAAACCGTTGCGTCGTATTTCTCTTTTTTCTTAACACGCTGATCGAATAAGGCATCTACTTTTGCGTTTCCGAAACTGTTGTTTAAAGCCAGATTGGTTTTGAAATTCTGAACCGAACCTTTAAATTTTCCCTGCAGGTTTATTTGCGACGGAAGCTGAATGTTTTTCGGAATTGTTCCTGCCGGTACAAACGTATTTATATCTTTAGAAGTCGTGATTATTTTTTTGATATCTAAATCATAATACGCTTTTTGAGCATCAGGAAGCCCGGTTATCTTCCCCGAAAGGGAAACTTTTGTGGTTCCTATTCCGCTCATTTCGAATTTCGGAATATTCAAATCTTTTACTTTTCCGCTCACACGGCTGTTTATATATAAAACCGCATTTGGATTACTTTTAAACGGATTAGTTTTCTGCAAATCGGGAGCAAATAACAAAATGTCTTTAAAGCCGATTTTCGAATCTTTTAAATTGGCATCGACAGCAAGATTTGCAATGTCTTTTTGAAGTGCTGCGAGTGATTTGTATTCAACCTTAATTTTATCTTGTACAAGTGTTTGCGGTGTTTTTAAATACAAATTATTTAAATAGACGTTTTTAGGCCCATAGAAAAAATCTGTTTTTAAAGACTGAACGTGCAAACCGCTTTTTTCTGCTGCTGCAAGTGATTTTATATTGCCCGAAATGGTATCGTTGCCATAATGCAATTTCTCGGCTTCAAGATTGAATTTGCTCAAATCTAAATGGCTGTAATCGATTCCTTTTGCAGTGGGTTTCGATTGCATGTCATCAAATTTAAAGGCTATATTTTGTATGTTTATTTTATTGAGTTTTGCTTTCCAGCCGGCTTGTTTTATGGCTGTTTTATCTAAACTTGGTGTTTGAATTTGTTTGTCTTTTACTCCTAAACGCAGATTTCCGCTAAGGTTTTTTAGTTCGAAAGTATCGAAATCTAAAAGCTGTTTGTTTAAGTCAATTTCATTAACGGATAAATCTAAATTTCCGAGTTTTATTCCTGAGTCTAATTTTGAATCTTTATTATCGTACGTAATATCAATTTTTGACAAACTGATTTTGCCGAGTTTTAATTTGAAGTCTTTTCGTTTTGAAATTGTATCTACAGTTTCTACCGAAACAACAGCAATTTGTTCTACAACATCCTGATTTAAAACTAATTTTAATCCGTTCAGATTGATATTTGGAATATCAAAATCCATTTTATCCAAATCGAATTTATTGAATTTTGTATCAAAATGCGTCAGTTTTACGGCAATGTCATTTTTAGAAAAATCGTCTTTAAAATTAAATTTGACATTATCCAGATTTACTTTTACAACTGATATTTTAAATGGTTTTGCATTTGGATCTTCGACTTTTGGTTCTTTTGATTCGAATGCTTTTATGATATAATCGAAATTGAAAACACCTTCTTTATTTCGGGAAATATTGGCTTTTACATTTTCTAGCGAAACAGAATTGATTTCGAGTTCTCTGCTTACGAGTTTAAAAAGGTCAACATCTACTTCTAAACGTTTTCCTGCCAGCAGTGTATCTTTCTTTTGATCTTCAAAGTAAAAACCTTCAAGAACTACATCTTTCGGAAATTTAATGGAAATATGATCTAAGGAAACTTTGGTTTTTATCTTTTTATGGAGATAAGAGATCGCTTTGTCTTTGGCGAAATTTTGAACTGAAGGAACCTGAATTAATATTATAAGAAGTAATAAAAGCGCAACTATAGAAACTATACACCAAAGCAGTATACGAAATGTTTTTTTTAGATAATGAATGGTGGTTTTCTTATTCATAGGTCAATAAAATACAGGATTTAATTGCTTCTGAAAAAAGCATGGCTGCGCATCTTACAAAAATGTAAAATTTAAACCTTTAACAATTTACATAATTATTGGGAATTATTCTAAAATTTTGCTGTAAAATAGTTAATTTCTTACTTTTGAGTTTTAGCCACTAAGGCGCTAAGACGCAAAGTTTTTTTATCCAAAATATCTTATAATAATATTTGGTGCTTAGTGAAAAATTAAAATTTAAGATGGGAAATCTTTTCTTCTAAAAGATTCATTTTCTGCTGAAGTTTAGCCAGGAATTTTTGGTGTTGTTCTGATTCGGGATTGAAGCTGCGATGGCGGAGGCTTTTTTGAATTTCATCTACTTCCTGCATCGTTGAAATGCTTTCTTGCGAGATATAATTTTCGCTGAAAAGTTTCCAGATATAATCGATTGCGATTTGGTTGGGATGCAGCATATCTTCCTTATAAAAACGATAATCACGAAGTTCGTCCATCATGATTTCGTAGGACGGAAAGTATTCAGTGTTCAGTTTTAAGTGTTCAGTATTCAACGCAGAATGCAAAGCTGTAAATAAATGCGATTTGCTTAATTGATTTTCTACAAAACCATCTTTGATGTGACGTACTGGCGAAATAGTAAAAATGAAATTGATATTTGGATTCAAAGTCTGGATTAAATCTATGGTGTTTTGAATACTTTTTTGAATTACTTCAACAGATAATAACTCTTTTGAAAACTGCTTTTGAGGAACTTTATGGCAATTAGCAGCTATTTCGGTGCTTTCAATATTTCTGTAAATCCAGGAAGTTCCAAATGTTACAATAATATGTGTGGCTTTTTTTATCTGTTTATTGGTTTCTGTAATGGCTTTATTGAGCGTTTCTAATAATTCTTGTCTGTTGGCATTACTTAAATCTGAATGTACTTCGAAACTGTGCCAGCGTTCGTTGTGAAAAAAAATGTCTTTTTCTGTAAATACATCTTCATTGCAAACTCTGCTGAATAATTTTTCAATCGAAACCGGATTAAATATAATTCCAAACGGATTTCTTTCATTTTGAAACTTGAAATAATCAAATTTCTGTGCCATATTTTCTACAAAACAAGAACCAACAGAAAGTATCTTCGAGTTATAATCAATTGGATTGTTACTTTTTGAAATTGGGATTTGGGTTCTGAATTGCATATTTTCTAAATTTAAATACGAATTTCACCAATTTTCACCAATAAAAAAACCAAATACATGAAGTATTTGGTTCTTGGTAATTAATACAAATATTTTGTAATGGTTGTTACTTGTTTTCCTCCTTTATAATATGTCTCTAAGCTTGGATATCCTTTAACATCATATTCATAGTCTTTTATATCAAGGTAAGCACTTGAAGTGACAGAAAAACTGCTTAAACGATTATTAAAAGATGATTTTTCATCATTTATAAGTAAACTCATACCTAAAATATTTTTAAAAGGAGAATTCATATTATCATAAACATAAGTAAATGTATAAGAATGGATGCCTGTTTTTGTATTTACATAATCCCTTTTAATCAGATTTCCATTTTTTATCTTAAGTAAAGAAAAATAATCATCCTCTGCTTCGATCTTAGTTAAATAATCTGTACTAAATCTTTGTTCTTTAACTAAAGTATCTGATAAATATGTGTAAACCGATCTTATATTAATTATACGAGGATTTGATGCCCAATTGTCTAGATAATTAATCGATGCTAATTTTCCATTTGTGTAAGAATAAGTTTCCCCATTAACTCTAACTTCTTTTCCTTGAACAATATTATAGTAGGTTTTACCTACAATTATATTATCCTCATAATGGTAATAAATTTTATCCTTTTTATAGGATATACTTTTAATTTTATTTTTATCGTAAGAAAAAAGAACAGTATCAGTACTAAATCCAGGATCAATATATATCATAGATTTAGGTAATATTGTCGTATCATCTTCAGTATTATCACTATCATTACTTGAACAAGAAAGGAATGTGAAAATTAAAAAAAGGAGTAAATTCTTTTTCATTTGGCATGTATTTAGATTTATACTAACAAACATATCACACACCCCTTACAAAAACGAGCTATTCCTGTCATTTTACTATTACAATAAGGTATTTTTAGCTCAAGAACTAGTAGGTATATTTTCTATTTCTATTCACTGATAATCTTTATCATCATAAATATAGTTTCTCAAATAAATATCAATAATTGCTCATTTTGTTATTGAATAATAATCCCTTCGATATAAGCTAAAGATCAATAAATAAAAATTTACATTTTTAATAACAAAAATCAACTCCATCAAGACAAACATTTGCTTACTTTTGCATCTTCCATTTTTTTAAAATATCTATGAAATTATTATATTCTTATATAATCAAACACAAAATGCTTTTGTTTTTTGCTTTGATTATGGCCTCTATAAACATTTGTTTCAGTTTGTCAGACTCTATTATTACGGGTAAATTAATGCAGGACTGCGGGGTTGGACTGGCAAAGTACAAAGGAAACGAAATTGGGTTTATCAAATCTTTATCATTCTGGCTGGGTCTTTCGCTTGCGGCAGCCATGATTTCCAGAATTACCAAAAACTTTCAGGATTATTTTACCAATGTGGTGATCCAGAGAACCGGGGCTCAAATGTATACCGACGGAATTAAAAAATCTCTGGATTTACCTTATGCTGAATTTGAAGATCAGCGAAGTGGTGAAACTTTGAGTAAGTTAACCAAAGTTCGCTCTGATTCTGAAAAATTAATTACACTTTCTATTTCGCTTATTTTTCAAACCATCATCGGATTCATATTTGTGATTTTGTATGTCGCCCGAATTGATTTCCGAATTTCAATTATCTTTTTAATTACAGCACCAATTATTGCTTTGGTAAGTTCTTATTTAGGTAAAAAAATTAAAATCGTTTCTAAGAAAATTGTTAATCAAACCAATGCTTTGGCAGGTTCAACAACGGAGAGTTTACGTAATATCGAATTGGTAAAAAGTCTTGGCTTAACGTATCAGGAAGAGAAACGTTTAAACTTAAACACTTTTAAAATTCTACATTTAGAATTAGAAAAAGTTCGATTTATTCGAAGCTTAAGTTTTATTCAGGGAACAACTGTTCACTTTTTAAGAACCTGCGTGGTTTTTACTTTGTATTATTTCTTATTTGGAGGAAAAATTATTGTGGGTGATTTGCTGACAATGGTATTTTTTACTTTTTTCATTTTTGGCCCGCTTCAGGAACTTGGAAATTTCATTATTGCTTTGAATGAAACCAAAGTATCAATGGAAAATTTCAAAACCTTATTAAGCGCTCCAAAAGAATTCCGCCCGAAAAGTCCAAAACATGTTGGAGCAATTCAGTCATTATTGTTTTCAAATGTTAGTTTTCAGCACAAAACAGCTAAATTCAAAGCAGTTGAAAATATTAACTTTGAAATTAAACAAGGTCAGACCGTCGCTTTTGTCGGCCCGTCTGGTTCCGGAAAAACAACTTTAGTAAAATTATTGGTTGGCTTGTATACACCTGCAGAAGGTCAGGTTTTGTATAATGATATCGATTCTACAGAAATTGATTTATTAGATTTAAGAAAACAATTGGGTTTTGTAACACAGGACGCCCAATTATTCTCTGGAACAATTCGTGAAAATCTCCTGTTTGTAAAACCAAACGCAGCCGACGAAGATTTATACGATGCCTTAAAAAGAGCAAGCTGCGATAAACTTTTAAAACGTGCCGAAGATGGTTTAAATACTACAATTGGTGAAGGCGGAATAAAAGTTTCTGGTGGAGAAAAACAGCGTTTGTCTATTGCAAGAGCTATTCTTAGAAATCCGAATTTATTGATTTTTGATGAAGCGACTTCAGCTTTAGATTCTATTACTGAAGAAGAAATTAATGCGACAATCAGAAATATATCTGATAAAAACAGAATCACAGTTTTAATTGCACACCGTTTATCAACTGTAATGCACGCTGATAGAATTTTTGTTCTGGAACAAGGTAAAATCATTGAGCAAGGGAAACATGATGATTTAATTGTTGAAAGAGGTTTGTATTATGCTATGTGGCGCCAGCAGATTGGTGAGCGTAAGTAGCCTTTTAGATACTAAGTTTTTTTTCAACTTTAAAACAAAAAACCCTTTCACAGAAATGAAAGGGTTTACTTTTATAAAGACTTAGCTTAGGAATTTCATTAATAAGTATACTCTACTGTTTTATATGGGTATAAATGATCATTAAGTACTTTAATAGGATACCCTTCCTCATTACAAATATATTCTGTTTTTATAGTCGTTGTATTCAAATAGTTTCCATTCCATAAAACACTAGACATAGTTTTCTTAACTATATTATTTGAAAACACATTCTTCAATAACAAATCAAATCCTAAAATATTTTTAAAAGGATCATTATTTGTATCATATTCATATAAATATTCGGTTGTATCTGTCTCTGCATAAACTATCATTGGATGATGGGCCAGATAAGACATTTTTTTTACCAAATTTCTATTTTCAAAAGTAAGCACATCGGTCCATTGTAATAAAGCAGTGTTACCAAACCCTTCTATCTTAAAGAATTTGTAGTCAATAAAATAAGATTTTATAATAACAGTACCATTTGTCTCATAAGTATAAACATTTGTCTCTTCATGATTTCCATTTGGATATTCAGCAGTATAATCTTTTGTGTACTTAGATGAAGTCAATTTACTATTTTCATAGCTATATGTGTATTCTTCTTTCTTTACATCACTGCCACTTTGAGTATTATACTTGACTTCTTTTACAATAAAATCTCCCTCGTAGGTATAATCAGTTCTTTCGTTTTTACTAGTTTTACTTACTATTTTATTTCCATCATAAGAAATCGTTTCTAAAATTTCAGAAGAATTGTCCGAGTTACTAATCTTTATTGTCTTTGGCAAAACTACAGTTTGTTGTTCTAGCTTCATATATGTCTTATTATTCATATATGCTTTATTATCTTCATCTACAGAAGAACACGAACTTAAGACAACTAAGAAAGCCGTTAAAAAATAAAATAAAATCTTTTTCATAATAAATTGTTTTAAAATTATTAAGTAAAAGAAAACGTTTTCGCAAAAAGTAATAGCCACAATAAGCTGCCAAAATGATAGTTTAAGGTATTATTAACCTCCAATAAAATACAAAACCCGACAGGTTTTAAAAACCTGTCGGGTTTACTCGCTGATAGAATTTTTATTCCGGAACAGGGTAAACATGATGATTTAATTGTTGAAAAAGGGTTGTATTATGCTATGTGGTACCAACAGATTGGAGAAAGAAAATAGTTTTTAAGGTTCTAAGTTGCCGAGATACTAAGATTCTAAGTTTTTTTCAATAGCGTCCAGCTTTAGCTGGATGGGAAAAATAAAATAAGAAAAGGGCTTTAGCCAAACGTAACAGTTTGGCTAAAGCCCTTTTCTTTATAATTTCAGGAACATCCAGCTAAAGCTGGACGCTATTAAATCTTGATAATAAATTTAAGTCTTAATAACTTAGATTCTCAGTAGCTTTATTTAACACAAAACCCGACAGGTTTTAAAAACCTGTCGGGTTTACTTTATCTATAATTTCAAAATCTTAGAACCTTAGTAACTTAGATTCTTAGCAACTTTAAAAACTACTTCACAAACTCAACTGCCTTAGCCAAAGCCTCAGCAATTCCAGCAGCATTTTTACCTTTTCCAGATGCGAAGAAAGACTGTCCTCCTCCATTTCCGTCAATATATTTTCCTAATTCTTTAATAACTGTATTAGCATTTAAGCCTTTACCTGCAACTAATTCTTTAGTGATATAACAATGAATATTTGGTAACCCATCTTCTACAGAAGCTAAAAACACAAACGAATCTGGTTTTGAACTTCCTAAAGCCGAAGCCAAATCTTTTGTAGAAGCCATGCTTAAGTCAACTTGTCTCGCAAGGAAATTTACTCCGTTTACTTCCTGGAAATCTTTTTCTAATTCAGTTTTTAACGAACCTACTTTCTCTTTCAATAATTGCTCAACTTGTTTTTTCAACTTAGCATTATCATCCTGAAGTGAAGCAACAGATTTTAAAATATCCTGTGGATTTTTAAGCGTTTCTTTTATCTCTGCCAATGTATTTTCCTGGTTTAGATAGAAGTTTTTCACCGCATCACCAGTGATTGCTTCAATACGACGAATTCCAGCTGCAACAGCACCTTCAGAAATAATTTTGAAATGCCAGATCTCTGCTGTATTTTTTACGTGAATACCACCGCATAATTCTTTACTATCACCAAACTCAATCATACGAACATTATCGCCGTATTTCTCACCAAATAAAGCCATTGCGCCTTTATCTAATGCTTCCTGAATTGGAATACTTCTATGTTCAACCAACTGTAATTGCGCTTCAATTTGAGCATTTACAGAAGCTTCTACTTGTTTAATTTCTTCATCAGAAACTTTGCTGAAATGTGAGAAGTCAAAACGCAGGTAATTTGGATTTACCAATGATCCTTTTTGCTCCACATGCGTTCCTAAAATGCTTCTCAAAGCCAAATGCATTAAATGCGTAGCTGAGTGATTTTTAGAAGTTGACGTTCTTAAATCAGTATTTACTTTTGCCACAAAACCTGCTTCAACGTTTTCTGGAAGCTGTTTTGCAAAATGCAAAATCAAGTTATTTTCTTTTTTGGTATCGATAATTTCAATTGTTTCATTTGCCGAAACCAATGTTCCTTTATCACCAACTTGTCCTCCGCCTTCTGGATAAAAAGGTGTATTATCTAAAACGATTTGGTACAAAATACCATCTTTTTTAGAATCAACTTTTCTGATACGAGTAATTTTTACTTCGTTTTCAGTTTTATCATAACCAACAAATGTTTCTACATTTCCGGAAATCAAAACATTCCAGTCTTCCGTTGAAACTTCAGACGCTGCACGAGAACGTGTTTTTTGTTTTTGTAATTCTACTTCAAATTCTGTTTCATTATAAGAGAAACCTTTTTCTTTTAAAATCAAAGCAGTCAAATCTTTTGGAAAACCAAACGTATCGTACAATTCAAAAACCTTAGCGCCAGAAACTTCTTTTCCTGTAGTTTCAGCAACTACATTTTCTAACAATTGCAAACCTTGATCCAAGGTTCTTAAGAAAGAAGCTTCTTCTTCACGAATTACATTGGTAACTAATTGCTGCTGTGATTTAATTTCTGGGAAAAATTCTCCCATTTGGTTTGCCAGAACTTCTACCAATTTATTGATAAAAGGTTCTTTCGTATTTAAGAATGTAAATCCGTAACGAATAGCACGACGCAAAATCCTGCGAATAACATATCCAGCTCCCGTATTTGATGGTAATTGTCCGTCAGCAATTGCAAATGCAACGGCACGAACGTGATCTACAATAACACGAATTGCAATGTTGGTTTTATTTTGTTCTTCTGAGATGTTTTTTACTTCATCAGATGTATATTTTAAACCTGTAATTTGTTCTACTTTTTCAATAAGCGGTGTAAAAACATCTGTATCATAATTTGATGTTTTTCCTTGTAAAGCCATACACAAACGCTCAAATCCCATTCCGGTATCAACGTGCTGTGCAGGAAGTTTTTCAAGAGATCCGTCAGCTTTACGGTTGAATTCCATGAATACATTATTCCAGATTTCAACTACTTGCGGGTGATCGTTGTTTACCAAACTTTTTCCTGTAACTAAAGCTTTCTCAGCTTCCGGACGTAAATCAACGTGAATTTCAGAACAAGGTCCGCAAGGTCCCTGATCTCCCATTTCCCAGAAATTGTCTTTTTTATTTCCAAGAATAATTCGGTCTTCATCGATTAATGTTTTCCAGATATCCCAAGCTTCCTGATCAAATGGAACATTATCTTCTTTGCTTCCTTCAAAAACAGAAACATAAAGATTTTCTTTTGGAATTTTATAAACTTCTGTCAAAAGCTGCCAAGCCCAGTTGATTGCTTCTTTTTTAAAGTAATCTCCAAAAGACCAGTTTCCTAACATCTCAAACATAGTATGATGATAGGTATCAAAACCTACATCTTCAAGATCATTATGTTTTCCAGAAACACGAAGACATTTTTGCGTATCGGCTATTCTTGGGCTTTTTGGAGTTCCGTTCCCTAAGAAAAATTCTTTAAACTGGGCCATTCCCGAGTTATTGAACATTAAGGTTGGATCGTCTTTAAGAACGATAGGAGCCGATGGAACAATAAGGTGTCCATTGCTTTTAAAAAAGTCTAAAAATTGCTTACGTACGTCTTGTGATTTCATATTTAAATTAGAAAATGTGTCCATTTAATGTGTTAATTTGAAAATTAGATAATTAGATAATTTGTTTATTTGATGATGCGTTTATTTTAAAACTGAAAATAAAAAACTTATAGTTTACAACAATAAATTCCTTATTTTGCGCATTATCTAATTATCTAATTTGCCCCAATTATCTAATTAACCTGTTCTTGTAAAAAAGCTGTCAACAACTGAAACATTTAGTAATTTTGTTCGACTAATTAATTTTACAAGCTGCAAAAATAGCGTATTTTAAAATATGGCGAAAGTAAAATATTATTACGACTCAGAAAATCTGGCTTATACAAAAATAAAAACCAGAAAAAGAATCAAAATCGGTTATGCTTTACTGTTTTTAGTGGCTTCGGCATTGTTTGGATTTTTAGTTTTTGTACTTTTAATTAACACTCCGTATTTTGAAACACCAAAAGATCGTTTGCAGGCACGTGAAATTGAAAATTTAAAGCTGCAATATTCGATTTTAAATAGAAAACTGGACGAAATTGACGCTGCCGCTGATGCTTTAGAAGAACGTGACAATAATATTTACAGAGTATATTTTAATAAAGCCGAAATTCCGGATTCTATTAGAAAAGCAGGTTTTAGAAATCCTGAAAGATATAAGGTTTTAGAAGGTTACAACAATTCGCAGCTGGTTTTGAACACGACAAAAAGAATAGATAAACTTTCAAAAGAATTGGCCATTCAGTCTAAATCATTAGATGAAATATTGAAATTAGCCGGTGCAAAAGAAAATTTATTATTAGCGATTCCGGCAATTCAGCCGGTACAAAATGAAAATTTAAAACGTGTTGCTTCCGGCTTTGGGTACAGAATCGATCCTTTTACGAAAGTGCGAAAAATGCACAACGGAATGGATTTTACTGCCAACACAGGAGCACCTGTTTATGCCACCGGCGACGGCGTTGTGGCAAGGGCTGACAACACAGCTTCGGGCTTTGGGAACCATGTTGTCATCAGGCATGGTTTTGGATATGAGAGTTTGTATGCGCATTTGAGCAAATATAACTGCAGGCCCGGACAACATGTCAAACGCGGCGATGTTATAGGTTATGTAGGAAGTACAGGAAGATCTGAAGGGCCGCATTGCCATTATGAAGTACATAAAGATGGAAAAGTTGTGAACCCGCTGAACTTCTATTACGGAAATATTTCGGCAGCAGAATACGTAGCAATTTCGCAAATGGCAAACCAGGAAAATCAGTCATTAGATTAATACTACAAAAAGTATTATTTTTGAAATAAATTAGAAACAAAAAAACATGCATATTGAGCTTTCAAAAGATAAAAGATATTACAGCATTGGCGAAGTTGCCAAAGCTTTTAATGTCAATGCATCCTTGATACGATTTTGGGACAGCGAATTTGATATCCTGAAACCAAAGAAGAACGCCAAAGGCAACAGAATGTTTACTCCAGAGGATGTAACCAACCTGCAGTTAATTTATCATTTAGTTAAAGAAAGAGGTTTTACACTTGAAGGTGCCAAAACACATTTAAAAGAAGGTCAGAAGAAAACGTTAGATAAATTCGAAATAATACGTAAATTAGAGACCATAAAAACACAATTAAACGATATCAAAAACGAATTGTAATTAAAAATAGAAATAAACTTAAATCAAAACAAATATGAAAAAGTGGTTAATCCCTGTAGGAATTATTATCGTATTTATTGCCATTATCGCATTTTGGTCGATTGGAATTAAAAATAGTGCTTTGCAATACAGCCAAGCTGTAAATAAAGAATGGGGTAACGTACAAACAGCTTACCAAAGAAGAAATGACCTTATTGGTAATTTAGTAAATACAGTTAAAGGTGCTGCTGATTTTGAAAAATCAACTTTAACAGCAGTAATCGAAGCTCGTGCAAAAGCAACTTCTGTAACTATTGATCCAAGTAATGTAACTCCAGAGCAATTGGCACAATTCAACCAGGCTCAAAGCGGTGTTTCTTCTTCTTTATCAAAATTATTAGTTTCGGTTGAGCAATATCCAACTCTGAAAGCAAACGAAAACTTCTTGAAATTACAAGACGAATTAGCAAGTACAGAAAACCAAATTTTAACGGCTAGAACTCGTTTTAACGAATCTGTACAAGGTTATAATGGTTACATCTTAAAAATACCAAACAACTGGTTCCTGAGCGAATACAAAGAAAAACCATATTTCGAAGCTTCTACAGGAGCAGACAAACCAGTTGAAGTAAAATTCTAAAAAGAATTCAATATTTTTAGAAAATAATCTAAAATCATAAATCTAAACTCTAAAATCATTCCCCATGTCAAATGTAGAAGATTTTTTAACCAAAGCTGAAGAGCAGGAAATTATTGAAGCTATTCGTATGGCTGAAGAAAACACTTCTGGCGAAATTAGGGTTCATATAGAAAAAACAACTTCTAAAGCTCATTTTGACAGAGCTTTAGAAGTTTTTCATGAATTACGAATGGATGAAACCAAACTAAAAAATGGTGTTTTACTTTATTTTGCAATTGATGATAAAAACTTCGTGATTTGCGGCGACAAAGGAATCGATGATTTGGTTGCTGATGATTTTTGGGATTGTACCAAAGATGTTATGACCAATCATTTTAAATCTGGTAACTTTAAACAGGGAATTGTGGATGGTATTTTGAATGCCGGCGAACAGCTAAAAAAGCATTTTCCTTCATTAGCAGACGATACAAACGAATTATCTAACGAAATCTCAAAAGGATAAATAATGAAAAATTCCAATAATAAAATTTTAAATTCCAATAGAATTTTTCAGTTTACTCTTTTGTTTATCACGCTTTTTATCAGCAATAGCATTTTTGCTCAATTCGATATTCCAAAAAAACCGGATTTTCAAACTTCTGTTTATGACTACGCTAATGTTTTAAGTGCTTCTGAAAAAACGCAGTTAGAAGAAAAATTAGTTCGTTATTCTGATTCAACTTCCACTCAAATTGTAGTAATTACTATCGAAAGCTTAAAAGGCGAAGATATTGGAATTCTTACTCCAAAATGGGCTCAGGAATGGGGAATTGGACAGGCAAAAGAAGATAACGGGGTTTTGATTTTATTGGCTAAAGCCGAAAGAAGAATCTGGATTTCGCCTGGTTACGGATTAGAAGATCGTTTAACAGCCGGAATTGGTGGAGAAATTACCCGAAACATTATTATCCCGGAATTTAAAGCAGGAAGTTATTATCGCGGACTTGATAAAGGTGCCGATGCGCTTTTTGATGTTTTTAAAGGCAAATATAAAGGAGAACGCAAACAATCTAAAGGAAAAGACTTTCCTATACTTCCATTTATCGTAATTGTTGTAATTGTTTTAATTTTACTTTCCCGCAGCAAAAGAGGCGGTGGAGGAAATTCTGGCAGCAATGGCGGCGGTCCAAGCCTGATGGATGTAATTCTTTTAAGCAGTCTTGGCAGAAGCAGCGGCGGCGGCTTTGGAGGATTTGGCGGTGGTTCATCTGGCGGAGGCGGAGGCTTCGGCGGTGGATTTGGCGGAGGCGGATTCTCCGGAGGAGGTTCTGGCGGAAGCTGGTAGAAACTTTTGTTTCAAGTTTTCTTTGTTTCTGGTTTCTTTTATTTAAGTTTCAGGTTTACTAAATTATTTTAGTTAAATTTATAATTCATAATTTACAATTTATAATTCAAATATAGATGTTATCACATAAAGCAAAATACGCCCTTAAGGCCTTACTTTATTTAGCAGAACAAGACGAAAATCACATTTCTAGAACTATAGAAATTGCTGATGGCGCTAACATTCCTAAAAAGTTTTTAGAACAGATTTTATTAGATCTAAAACGAGGACGTTTTGTGAGCAGTAAGCAGGGAAAATTTGGCGGATATTATCTAATAAAATCAAAAAATGACATCACTTTGGCAGAAATTCACCGATTATTTGACGGTGCAATTGCACTTTTGCCATGCGCTTCTTTAAATTTTTATGAGCCTTGCTCTGATTGTAAAACCGAGTCTGAATGCAGTCTGCGTCAAGGTTTAATGCTTATTAGAGATAAAACTTTGAAGGCAATGGAAGGCATCACAATCGCTTCATTGGTAAATAAATAAAAAAATATTTTCTAATTCCTAGTAAATCGATAGAATTAATATTTATATTTGCACAAAATATTTAACTAACCATTTACAAAATTTTTAACATGAAAGTACATTTTAGTCCATCAGGTGTATCAAAACTTTTGCAAAATAAACAAACAAGGCTTTCAGCTTCTGTGAAAAGAAATTCATCTTTAATGTGTATATGCTGATTTAAAAAAATTTCCTTTAAATTCTACTAATTACATATACTTAATATAAAAATGAAAACGTCTTTACAAAATATCTTTACAATATTATTCTTTTTAACTTTCACTGTATCATTTGCACAAAACATTGAAGGTGTAGTTACAACAAACGAAAACATCCCTTTAGAAGCCGTAAACGTGGTAGTTAAAGGAACTACAAACAGCGCTGTAACAGACAACAGCGGTAAATTTACAATCGATTCAAAAGGGAGATTGCCATTTACACTTTTAATTCAATATGTTGGCTTTACAACAGCTGAAATAGAAGTAACTTCTATTCCGGTAAATCCAATTCAGGTTGCACTTAAGGAAGAAAATGAACTTATTGAAGTTGTAGTTTCTTCAAGAAGAAGAATTGAAAAAGTTCAGGATGTGCCAATTGCAATTTCTGTAATTACAGGAAAACAGGCAGAACAAACCGGAGCCTTTAATGTAAACCGTATTAAGGAATTAGTTCCTTCGGTTCAGCTTTATTCTTCAAATCCAAGAAATACGGGTATCAACATTAGAAGTTTAGGTTCTCCGTTCGGGTTAACAAATGATGGTATCGACCCGGGAGTTGGATTTTATGTTGACGGTGTTTACTACGCTCGTCCGGCTGCAACAACTCTTGACTTTATCGACGTAGAACAAATTGAGGTTTTACGCGGACCGCAAGGTTCTTTATTTGGAAAAAATACAACTTCTGGAGCTTTCAACATTACAACTCGTAAACCAAGTTTTACATCGGGTGCTGACTTTGAGGTAAGCTATGGAAATTATTCTTTCTTGCAGGCTAAAGCTTCTGTTACTGGTGCTTTAGGAAGCAAAGTGGCAGGTAGATTATCTTTCTCAGGTACGTCACGTGATGGCTTAGTTGACAATGTTGCAACAGGAAGATCTACAAATACATTAAACAATCAAGGTATTAGAGGTCAGTTACTTTGGACTCCAACTGTAAATACAAATGTTATATTTGCAGCTGATATTACAACGCAGCGTCCTGACGGATATGCGCAAGTTGTTGCCGGTGTTGCTCCAACACAAAGAGCTGCTTACCGTCAATTTGATGCTATTATTAAAGATTTAAATTACCAGCTTCCAAGCCAAAATGCATTTGATCGTAGAATTGATCAGGATACACCATGGCGTTCTAATCAGGATATGGGAGGTGTTTCTTTAAACATTGATACAAAAATTGGAGGCGGGACTCTTACTTCAACAACTGCATGGCGTTTTTGGAACTGGGATCCATCAAATGATAGAGATTTTACAGGATTACAAGTATTGGCTAAGTCTCAAAACCCAACTAGACAAACTCAGATTACGCAAGAAGTTCGTTACGCAGGACGGTTAACTTCTAAAATCAGTGGTGTTGCCGGAGTATTCTTTATCGATCAAACATCTCAAACAGATGGTACTGAAGAATCTGGAAGTGCACAATGGAGGTTTGCACAAAGTTCAACTAGTTCTTTATGGAAAACCCCGGGTCTTTTTGAAGGATACGGAATCAAAACTGATGCAAATATCAGGGCATCTAGTGCTGCAGTTTTTGGCCAGCTTGACTGGGCAATTACAGATCGTCTGCATGTTTTACCAGGTTTACGATATAATTTTGACAAAAAAGATGCTCACTATGCTCGTACAACTTATGGAGGTTTACAAACAACAGATCCTGCATTACTTGCTTTAAAAAAACAAGTATATTCTGATCAGGCATTTGATTCAGCTATTGATAATACAGACTTTTCCGGAAATATTACTGTTACTTTTAAGGCTTCGGATAAAATCAATGCTTACGGAACTTTTGCAAAAAGCTACAAACCGGTTGGTGTAAACGTAGCCGGGCTTCCAACAAACTCAGCCGGACAGCCGCTGCTTGAACTTGCTGTTATCAAACCTGAAAAAGTATATCATTATGAGGTGGGAGTAAAAACTTCTCCTTTCAAAAATTCAATCTTCAATATTGCTGCTTTTAGAACAGACATTAAAGATTTCCAAACTAATGTTCAGGCTGCTGAATTGGGTGTAAACCGTGGTTATCTTGCAAATGCTGACGAAGTACGTGTACAAGGTGTTGAATTAGATGCAAGCTTTGTTATAAGTTCACATTTAACTATAAATGGTGCTGCAACTTATACAGATGGTATTTATAAAAAATTCACTAACGCACCGCTTCCGTTAGAAGAAACCGGAGCTCCGGTATCTTTCAAAGATGTTTCCGGAACTAATCTTCCGGGTGCTTCAAGATGGGCAGGATCTTTAGGTGGTGAACTTTCTGATAATGCAAGATTCTTTGGGAATGCGGGAAAAGTTTTCCTTGCTGTTGATTCTTATGCTCGTTCTGAATTTTCTTCAAGCCCTTCGGCTTCAAAATATTTAGTTGTACAAGGATATGCAATTTTTAATGCTCGTTTAGGTTTCCGTGCATCACAAGGTTTATCTGTTCACTTTTGGGGACGTAACCTTTTAAACAAAGATTACTATGAACAGTTATTGCCGGCAGGAGGTAACGCAGGACAATATGCTGGTGTATTAGGTGATCAAAGAACTTACGGAATCACATTGAAATACAGCTTGTAACAATAAATTAAGAATTAAAACTAAAAACTAAATTAACGGGATACGTTTAAAAACGTATCTCGTTTTTTTTGCAAAATGTTTCATCAAAATACAATTACCCGAAACTGTTATTTTAAAAACTTATAGAAGCGTTTTATTTCATTCTAAACAATGAAATTTAATATTTTTTAGACAATGATTCTTCTTCTGGACGGAAGATATTAGTAATGTAAACAAAATACTAAAATGCAGAATTATTATAATTTTACAGTTTCAGCAAGTCAAATATCATATAATCCTTATTGGTACGAAAAATCAAATATCATTCTAAAGTCTGTATTAGGAATTTTAGTTTTGACTGCGGGATTTGCATTATCACACTTACATAATTTCAAAATTGGATTTATTCTCTCTATTCTGATAAGCGCTGTTTTAGTTTTTAATGGTATTTACAAATTCCGGATTAAAAATAAAACAACATTTATTTTTGACAAAACAGATGGTGCTTTCTACAAAATCACTCAGCTGGGTAAAAAGAAAATTATTTCATTAAATAATGTTTCAGATATTATTTCAAAATCCAGATCAATGAATTATCATTATTCTCTTCTATCTGTGGATAATACAAGAATTAAAAAGATTAAATTAACTGCTGACATAAAAAACGAAAATAGAACCAATCCGGAAGTACGCTTTTTAGAAATGGAAATCATACCACAGCTTGAATCATTTTTAAACTTAGATAATAAAACAGCTATCGTCTTTGATGATAAATATTGTTCTTCTATTTAATACTTAATTCAAGCTGCTAGTTAATAAAGTGTAGTCCTTACGGGACAAAAATTGACATGAATAAATTGATTTCTACCAATAATATAATCTCTCCAAGATATTTTTTGTTACTCCGTTAGGAGTTAAATATTGGCAGCAGAATAATAAAATCTGCCAGAAAAAATGAGGCTGTCTCAAAAGGACAGCTTCTTTTTTTTGGTAAAAACAAGATTGTCCACTAAAAACATTAATTCAGGTTTTTCGGATTCCACTTTCAAGATAATTTTTTATTTCTTGCTGATTTTAGGTAAA
>NZ_JAJQXA010000023.1 GCF_021245985.1 Flavobacterium soyae
CAGGATAAAAACAGCTCGTTTTTACCTAAAATCAGCAAGAAATAAAAAATTATCTTGAAAGTGGAATCCGAAAAACCTGAATTAATGTTTTTAGTGGACAATCTTGTTTTTACCAAAAAAAAGAAGCAGTCCTTTTGAGACAGCCTCTTTTTATTTTTATAGACCACAGGCTGCACGGGTTTTGTTTTTCGCGCGGATTTAATTTGATTTGTGCTGATTTTTTAGTTTTTCAATCCAGACAGCTGTCTGGATTGAAAAACTAAGCCTATTGCAGAGAAAAACTCAGGGCCTTGAAAATTTAGAGCCTTAGCGCCTAAAAAAAAACAATTAAAGCTGGTTTGCCAACATGGGAATTATGTAACGAATTTGATTTTGGATAAAAATGCTTTGTGCTTTTAATTTATACATTTGAAAGTTTTGACTGCCTTTTTGAATAGGATCAGATGTTCAAAATGATAGCCTAAAAACGATTTTTCAAGTATATTTTAATTCTTTTAACGCTTTATTCCCCCACTACGGCATGGTATTAATTATAAATAATATCAAGGCAGATATTATTGCCTTAAAGAAAACATTAGAATTACATAATATTGATGTAGATACCGCCGAGTCTGGTGAAGAAGCCCTGAAAAAGATATTAAAAAACAATTACTGTCTTATTATTATGGACGTTCAAACACCGGATTTCGATAGCTTTGAAGTAGTTAAAATTCTCTCTGCAAATAAGCAGACAAAAGATGTTCCCGTAATTTTCCTATCAGCTTTAAATATTGAAAAGAAATACATTTTTAAAGGTTCTGAAACCAGTGTTGTAGAATATATTACAAAACCTGTTGATACTGATCTGCTAATACTGAAAGTAAAAAATTTCATTAAAATTTACGAACAGCAAAACGAATTAAAAGAGATAAAAGACCTGCTTTCTAAAGAAATTAAAATTAGAAAAGAAGCACAGGATAACCTCGAAACTAAAATCGCCGAAAGAACAAGGAAACTGGTTTTGAAAAACGAAGAATTGGAGATGAAAAACCACGAATTACAGCAGTTTTCCTGGGTAGTTTCGCACGATTTGAATGAACCCATACGGAAGATTCAGGTTTTTATAAAAATAATCAAAGAGCTTTATTTAAAAAATGATGAAAAAGGAATTGATTATATCGACAGAACCATAAAATCTGCAGAAAGAATGCAGACCTTAATTACAGATCTTCTTGCTTATTCCCGTTTATCTGCAAAGGTTAAACCTGAAATTACCAACTTAAATATTGTTTTACAAGATGTGCTTTCTGATTTTGATTATTTAATCGAGAGAAAAAATGCGACAATTAAAACAACAGAACTCCCGGCAATTGAGAGTATTCCGAGTCAGCTTCGACAAGTATTCCAGAATTTGATTGGAAATGCCCTTAAATTCTCCAACACAGAAAATCCGCCGGTAATCGAAATCACCTCAGAATTAATCGCCGATAAATCTTTCGACAGCCCAGCCTCTCCGGAAGGGAAATACTGCAGAATTATTGTAAAAGATAACGGAATTGGTTTTGATGAAGCTTATCTCGACCGAATTTTTATTATTTTTCAGAGTTTAAACGATCGCCGGATGTATGAAGGAACCGGAATTGGATTGGCAATTGCCAAAAAAATCATCGAAAAACACAACGGATTAATTACTGCTAAAAGTGAAGTAGGCAAGGGAGCAAGATTTATTATTGTTCTTCCTTTAAAACACGAATAAATACAGAATGTAAGGTTTAAAAAAAATCAGCTGATTAGTTCACCAGATTTCATTATTGGGTTTTACGATTAGTTTATCATTGTTATAAGCTTATAAATGGTAATTCCTCGGTTAATTATACGCAGGAAGTTGTTTGCAACACCATATTATACTCTAGATAACGATGAAAAACCAGAATTGCAGAATAATTCAATACAATTGATTTAATTTTTAGGTTTAGGAACTTCGTCTTCCGGAAGGATAATTTTATTGAGTTCGGCTTCTTTTTCAGCGCGTCTTTGTGCTGCTTTTCCTTTCCCAATAGGTATTCCGGCGGTAAAATACAAAGATCGGTTGTATACATTAGGCCCATCGCCCTTCATAACAGGAACCAGTCCGTAATAATATTGAATCGTAATATTTAATCCGTTGCCCACATTCATGTGATATCCCGTACCAAAAGCAACTCCTGCATCAATAACCCTGATTTGATCCCTGATTTTTTTCTTGTAAACAACATCGTTATCATTGATTTCATTTTTAAACTGATCAAAAGCAGAAGCCAAAAGTCCAAACTGAGGTCCCGTTTTAAGATAAATTCGATTTTTAAACTGATACTTAATCAAAATAGGAACATTAAAATATCGAATTTCACGATCAACAGTTCCTCCCGCAAAAGTATTATCCAGATTTTCATCTTCTAAAGAATAAACAGGAATCTGCCGCGCGCCCATAGGAGATTTTACAATCACTCCTGTATTAATCATCCAGGCAGGATTTTGCTTTGACCTGATATCAAAATAAAAACCAAGATTAAAACCGGGGTTCATTCCCGAGCTTTCAAGATTAGAAATATCCGAAAGATTGATGCCGCCTTCTAAGCCAAACTCTAAAAAAGGAGAATTTAGTTTATCACCAAAAATCAAAGAAATTAAAACCTGCGATTTTGCCTGATTGATGCAGCATATTGTAATGAGCAATACTAAAACTTTTTTCATAAAGTAATTTTATAATCCAAAACGATATTGTAAACCAGCCAAAGCCTGTGTACGGCTTCCTAAAAAGCCTGCTTCAAGTCTAAACATAATGTGTTTATTATATTGAAACTGTGTTCCCACAATAAAATTCCACATATCTTTTGGTCTTTTTTGCAATGAATATTGAATAGTAGATTGATCTGCAGTACTCAAAGCCCCGTCTAAAGTGGTTAAAAAAGTACCCGCTCTTTCTAAAGCACGATTTGCAGTATTATGTTTTGCAATGTTACTAGGATTAGACTGCTGCGCAGGAGTTAAACCATCCCACCAAGTGTCGACTTTTGTTTGGTTTTCAGATACTTTTGCCAAACCATTATCCACTTTAGTCTGTGCAGTACTCAAATCAAAAATATCCGATAAAGCAAGATTTCCATTAGTACCGCCATTAATGTGAACCCTAAAACCTCCAACCCAAATTGCAATATTTTGTTCCGGTTTATGAAACTTAAACGTTTTACCCAATCTTGGACCAAAAACATAAGAAAATGCAGGTTTATCCAGCGCACTTATATCTGTCCAGGCCATGTTCATGTCTAATGCCAGCCATCCGCCGCCAATACCAATTGTGGGCGTCATACCAAAACCAAAAGTAGTAGCATCAAAATTTGCAGATGTACCAAACGATGCAACTTCAGACCAATTATTATCAGCATCCGGAACCCAGATTCCGGCATTTATTTTTGTTGTTGTATTAGCTTTACCAAAAATTCCATAAATATTTAAAAAAGGAAGTAACCAAATATCTGGTCGTATGGTCAATGCACCAGCTTCAACAGAAGATTTATCGAAACGTACTATTTCATCAAGATTGTAAAGCGGGCCGTTATTAAAACCAACCTCTAAATTACTTATTACAATTTCAGAATCCTGCCAAAAGTAGTTTACAGACAATCCTGCTGAATATGGTAAATTATACCCTTTTTGGGCTACTTTTTCTCCCCAGATAGGCAAAGCATATGGATATTTCTCTACTTTAAGACTGTCTTTTAACTCCTGGTTTTTTTCTCCTACAATTTTATCAGTATAAACTTGGGCAAAAATTTGAATAGAAAACAATAATAAAAACGCGGTTATTAACAAATTACTTTTCATGGATTTGAATTTTATAATGGTTAGTTTTTAAAACAAAGAAGGCAAATATATGTTTTATCTTACAAAATAAACGCAAAAAAGAGAATCAATTACAAACTTTTTAGATTATTAGTATGTTAATTAGTGTTAAAGTTAATTAAAATTTTCTATCCTTGTATTTTTTTTCTTAAAACATCTCTAATAATCAGTGGTTTATATTTTTTTTTAAAAGGAAAAAGAATAAATGCTATTTTTGCAGATATGAAATGGATAGCAATAGTTATGTCAATTTATTTGATGGCACTTTCAAATATGCCTTGTGCAGATATGGAAGTGAACAGTGCTATGCATAAAACCGCCCGGTTTTCATCAGAAGAAAATCATTCGCACGATAAAGACAATGATTTATGTTCTCCATTCTGCGCCTGCAATTGCTGCGGCGCACAGGTTTTAAGTTACCAGACATCTCCAAGCTTTGAGTTTTCTTCGGCTTGCACAAAAATTTCAATCCCTTTACCAAGTTACAATTCTGTATTTACTTCTAATTTCTACGGAAGTATTTGGCAGCCCCCTCAAATATCATAATGATGCCCGGTTAATTCTGGGTTAAAGAGTTGTGGACTTTCCACAAAATGATAAGACAAACTTTTGTCTAATTTCTCATGTCATTATATATTTCAAATGCTAGATAAAATCATTCAGTTTAGTATACGAAACAAATTCGTTATACTATTATTTACCCTCGTTTTAATAGCGTGGGGAAGCTATTCGCTTAAAAAATTGCCGCTTGATGCCCTGCCGGATGTCACCAATAATCAAGTTCAGATTATTACCACAGCACCCACTTTGGCAAGTCAGGAAGTAGAGCAATTAATAACGTATCCGTTAGAACAAGCAGTAAAAACAGTTCCGGATATTATAGAACTACGCAGTATTTCCCGTTTTGGCCTATCTGTTGTAACCGTTGTGTTTGAAGACGATGTCGATATTTACTGGGCGCGTGAACAAATATTTCAACGTTTAAAACAAGCCGGGGAAAACATTCCCGCTTATGCAGGTTCGCCGGAATTAGCCCCAATAACTACAGGCCTTGGAGAAATTTATCAATATGATGTTTATGCCAAAAAAGGCTACGAAAACAAATACGACGCAGTAAAGCTAAGAACCATTCAGGATTGGATTATTATTCCGCAATTGCAAGGTGTAAAAGGTGTTGCCGAAGTAAGTGCCTGGGGCGGAAAACTAAAACAATACGAAATCGCCGTAAACCCAAGCACATTAAACAGTCTGGGCGTAACGATTACCGAAATTTTTGACGCTCTCGAAAAAAACAATCAAAATACCGGAGGCGCTTATATAGAAAAAGATCAATATGCCTATTTCATTCGCGGTGTCGGAATGGCAAAAGGCGTAAAAGACCTGGGCAATGTTGTAGTTAAAAACCGAAATGGCTCTCCCGTTCTCGTGCGAGATGTAGCGCAGGTTCGCGAAGGTGTTGCATTGCGCTACGGAGCATCGACAAAAGACGGAAAAGGAGAAATCGTTTCTGGCTTAGTTTTAATGCTGAAAGGCGAAAACTCCAGCGCCGTTGTTGACAGGGTCAAGGAAAGAATGATTCAGATTAATAAAAGCCTGCCCGAAGGTGTTACAGCCGAAGCCTTTATTGACCGGGGAAAACTCGTTGATAATGCCATTGGCACCGTTACCAAAAACTTACTTGAAGGAGCTTTAATTGTTATTTTTGTTCTGATCCTGTTTTTAGGAAACCTTCGTGCAGGATTGATTGTGGCTTCGGTAATTCCGCTGGCGATGCTGTTTGCTGTTATTTTAATGAATGCCTTTGGCGTAAGCGGAAATTTAATGAGTTTAGGCGCAATAGATTTCGGGATTATTGTCGATGGAGCTGTTATTATTGTAGAGGCTTCAATGCATCATCTGCAGAAACTCAAACGTAAAAAAGAGCTTTCTCAGGAAGAAATGGATGCTGAAATTTACAATTCGGCTTCAAAAATCAGGAATAGTGCCGCTTTCGGAGAAATTATTATTCTAATAGTGTATTTACCTATTCTCGCTTTAATTGGAACCGAAGGGAAAATGTTTAAGCCAATGGCCATGACAGTAGGTTTTGCCGTAATTGGAGCTTTTATACTTTCGCTGACGTATGTACCTATGATGAGTGCTTTGTTTCTTTCGAAAAAACCGGAACACAAAGAAAATTTCAGCGACAGAATGATGCTTTGGTTTGAGAATTTATATACCCCATTTTTAAGTAAAACATTAGCATTAAAAAAAGTGGTTTTAGGAGTTTCGTTAGGATTTTTTGCTTTAGCACTTATTGTTTTTCAGAATATGGGAGGAGAATTTATCCCAACAATTGAAGAAGGCGATTTAGCCATAAACGCTTCAATTATGACTGGAAGTTCGCTTACGCAGATGGTAGAAACTACGACAAAATACGAACAGATTTTAAAAGCCAAATTCCCTGAAATTAAAACGATCGTAACCAAAATAGGGAGCGGCGAAATTCCAACCGACCCAATGCCTATTGAAAGCGGTGATTTGATTATTGTTTTAAAAGACAAAAAAGAATGGAAAGGCAAATATCATAATTGGGAAGAACTGGCAAACGCCATGAAAGAAGAAATGGAAGTGATTCCGGGAGCCAATATCGAGATTTCACAGCCCATCCAAATGCGTTTTAACGAATTAATGACCGGAAGCCGAAGCGATATTGCCATTAAAATTTTTGGTGATGATCTGGAAATTCTGGATTCAAAAGCATCAGAATTGATTTCTAAAATTAAAAACATCGAAGGAATTGGAGATTTAAAAGCTGATAAAGTAACCGGATTACCTCAAATTACAATAAAATACGATTACAATAAAATCGCTTTATATGGATTGAACATTTCAGACATCAACCAGATTATTCGTTCGTCGTTTGCGGGAGAAAGTGCAGGAAAGATTTATGAAGAAAGCAAACGTTTTGATGTTGTAGTAAGAATGGATCAGGACAATCGAGCTGATATTACCGATGTCAGCAACTTGTTTATTCCGCTGCCAAACGGGCAGCAAGTACCACTTTCGCAAGTTGCAGCGGTAGATTACGAACAAGGCCCGGTGCAGGTTACGCGCGAAGACGGAAAACGTAGAATTGCTGTTGGCTTAAACGTTCGTGGAAGAGATATAAAAACCGTTGTAGAAGATATTCAGCAAAAACTGGATAAAGATTTTAAACTTCCTGCCGGTTATTATGTAACGTATGGCGGACAATTTGAAAATTTAATCGAAGCCACAAAACGACTTTCGATTGCATTGCCAATTGCTTTAGGATTGATTTTGACATTGCTGTATTTTACATTTAAGAGCTATAAACAGGCGCTTTTAATCTTTACAGCAATTCCGTTGTCAGCAATAGGCGGTGTATTTGCACTTTCGCTGAGAGGAATGCCGTTTAGTATTTCTGCCGGAATTGGATTTATTGCCTTATTCGGAATTGCGGTTCTTAACGGAATTGTTTTGATTTCCAATTTCAATCAATTAAAATCAGAAGGAATTCTCGATCCGCTTGAAAGAGTTATCATCGGAACCAAAACAAGGTTACGTCCCGTTTTAATGACTGCAGCCGTAGCTTCGTTAGGTTTTTTGCCAATGGCATTATCCACTAGCAGCGGGGCAGAAGTACAGAAACCTTTAGCAACGGTAGTTATTGGCGGTTTAATTTCTGCAACCTTATTAACGTTAATCGTTTTACCAATTTTGTATTTAATGTTAGAGAAGTTTAACCGCAAAGTAAAATGATTTTTCACGCAGATTCTGCAGATTTTAGCAGACTCAAACAGATTTAATTAAAAAAATGAAAATAATAATTTGCGTATATCTGCTTAAATTTTTTTAAAATCTGCATGAAACAAAAAATTAAAGAAAATGAAAAAGTTACTATATAATTTAAGAACAATAAACTTTGCGAACATCGCACATCCTTTGCGAACTTTGCGGTTAATTGCGTTCCTATTGGCAAGTACGATAACATCGGCGCAAGCCAAAATATCTTTAGAGAGAACAATAGAGCTCGCCAAATCAAACAACATCGATTTAAAAATCGTCGATAAAGAAATAGAAAAACAAACCGTTTTAAAGAAAACCGCTTTTCAGCCTGATCCACTTCAGGTTCAATATCAAGGCGGGCAGTTCAACAGCGTTGATTTCGACCATAATGTTTCGGTACAGCAATTCTTTCCGTTAGGAAATGTCACAAAAGCCAATCGACAATTGCAGGAAGAACTTGCCAAACTGGCCGAAAAACGAAAAGCTTTATCATCTTACGAACTCGAAAAAGCCGTGACTTTAGCCTATTATCAATATTTATATGGAATTTCAATTCAAAAATTAAACTCAGAATTAAATGAGATTTATACCAAATTCCTAAAGAATGCCGAACTCCGTTTTAAAACCGGAGAAAGCGGGAACATCGAAGTAATCAGTGCCAAAGCCAAAGTAAAAGAAATCGAAACGCAAAAAGAACAATTAAATTACGATTTGGCTATTTACCAAAAACAGCTTCAGTTTTTTGTGCAGACGACAGAAAATATAATTCCAGATGAAACAACTTCTTTAAAATATGCTTTTATAGAAAGTCAGGATTCAAAAGCAGAAAGTTTAATGACAGATTTTTACCAACAGCAGATTTCGGTTTACCAAAAAGAATCCGGAACGCATAAAGCAGCGCGAACACCAAAATTAGGGTTAGGTTATTTTGCGCAAACTATTAATACCGAATCATTGTTTCAGGGTTTTACGGCCGGACTTCAGATTCCGTTATTTGGAGGGGTAAATACAGCAAAAGCCAAAGCTTCGGAAATTAGTATTTCGCAGTCGCAGCTGGCATTAGATAAAAACAAAATTATCTTAAATCTGCAAAAAGAAGAACTGCAGAACAACTTTCAAAAACAGCAGAAAAACTTAGATTATTATCAAAATGAAGGTTTGCAATACGCCAACCAGATTATTGATACGGCACAAAAAAGTTATGCCAACGGCGATATGAGTTATTGGTCGTATATCAGTTTTTTAAATCAGGCCATTGATATTAAAAAACAGTTTGCCGAAGCTACGCACAGTTATAATCAAAGTGCCATCGAACTCCAGTTTCCAACCATCAAAAACAATTAAAAATGAAAGATATAGATAATAATTTAACCGCAAAGTTCGCAAAGAAAAAACGCAAAGTCCGCAAGGCAATAAAACTTAGCGTGCTTTGCGTAATCTTTGCGCTCTTTGCGGTTAACTTAAGCTGCAATGAGAAAAAAGCCGAAGAAACCCACGAAGAAAAAAAATCGCAGACAGAAGTTGTCTTAACAGAATCCCAATATAAAACGGTTGGCATTGAAACGGGATTTGTAGAAGACAGAAACCTGAATAAAATTATCAAAGCCAATGGTTATACTACGGTTCCGCCTCAAAATTCGGCTGAGGTTTCGACTTTAATTGGCGGAACAGTAAAAGATATTTATGTTTTAGAAGGAACGTTTGTCAATAAAGGAAAAGTTTTGGCAACGATTCAAAATCTAGAAGTAATTGAAATGCAGGAAGATTATCATTCAGCAACAGCCAATGTTGAATACCTGCAGTTAGAATACAACCGCCAGAAAACTTTGAGTGATGAAAACGTAAACCCGAGGAAAACATTTCAGGAAGTAAAAGCCAGATTAGCTGCCGAAAGAGCCCGAGCACAGGCAGCAAAAAATAAACTGGAAGCCTTGCATGTTTCTACAAAAGGAAGTTCTTCTTTAGTGCCAATTGTGGCACCTATAAGCGGCTATGTTGGAAAAATAAGCATTGCTAAAGGCGCTTTTGCCCAAACGGGAGTTTCTTTGTTTGAAGTTGTAGATAACAGTCAGATGCATTTGGATTTGAATGTTTATGAGAAAGACTTGGGGTCGATTTCTATTGGTCAGGTAATCGATTTTGTACTGACAAATCAATCGAATAGATCCATTAAAGGAAAGATTTTCGGAATCAATAAATCCTTTTCGAACGAAAGTAAAACTGTTGCTGTTCATGCCAAAATTGATCCTGCCGATGCTAAAGATTTGATTTCGGGAATGTATGTTTCGGCAAATATCAATATTGTAAATGCCACAGTTCCGGCTTTACCAAAAGATGCTGTTGTTCGAAATGCCGACAAGTATTTTGTTTTTGTGCAGGAAGAAGAACATAAAAATGAGAAACCGAAAGAAAAAGAAATTCATTTTAAAGCAATCGAAGTGATTCCCGGCACAACCGATTTAGGTTTTACAGAAGTTAAGTTTGTTGATAGAATTGAGCCTGATGCTAAAATTGTTACAAAAGGTGCTTTTTATTTATTGTCTGCAATGAAGGGCGGAGGAGAGCATGAGCATTAAAAAAGTTTCCGGTTTTCTTTGTTTGCTTCGCCAATTCGGCTTTTAGCCTCGGGTCAGGTTTCAAGTTGTTTAACCGCAAGGCTCGCAAAGAATCACGCAAAGTTCGCAAGTTCCAGAACCTGAAACTTGAAACCTGAAACTTGAAACCTGAAACCTGAAACTTGAAACCTGAAACTTGAAACAAAAAACTAAAAAAAATCAATTGCCTCCAGTTTTAGCTCGAGGTCATAAAAGCTCAATTTCAAGGGCTTTAGCCAAACTTGCGTGTTTTTGGCTAAAGCCTTTTCTTACTCTTATTTTAGAACCTCCAGCTAAAGCTGGAGGCAATTGAAATTAAATCTTAAAAAACTTTTCGACTCTGCGACTTTGCGAGATTATTTCACACCAGCTTAAAAAGAGCTTAGCGCCTTAGTGTCTTCGTGGCAAAAACGAGATTAAAAACATTTTTACTTAAGAGTAATTGCCGTAAAATGATTAAATTTAGAGCATAATTTTAACGAAGTTTCAGAGAAACTAAAACATGAAACTTTAAACCTGAAAGGCTGCAATGATACATCAAGATTTAGAAGTAAAAAATACTAAAAATAAAACCAAACCATCCTGCTGCTGTTCACACGACGAACCTGTACATTCTGTTAATGACGGACATGACCATGGGCACAATCATGAGCATAATATCAAAGACAGTTTGTTTAAATTATTCATGCCATCCATCATATCTCTTATTTTATTACTTATAGGAATTGGTTTTGATCATTATTTTCCTCAAAGCTGGTTTTCAGGATATGTTAGAATCGCTTGGTATGTTATTGCGTATCTCCCAGTTGGGCTTCCGGTTTTGAGAGAAGCTTATAAAAGTATTGTAAAAGGCGATGTATTCTCAGAGTTTTTCCTAATGTGTATTGCCACCATTGGAGCTTTTGCCATTGGAGAATATCCCGAAGGTGTTGCCGTTATGCTGTTTTATACCATTGGAGAAACATTTCAGGGAATGGCAGTGAGTAAAGCAAAATCTAATATTAAAAGTCTGCTGGATCAGCGCCCGGATGAGGTTAATATTTTAGAAAATAATATTGCAGTAAAAATAAAGGCTAAAGATGCTAAAATAGGCGATATTATTCAGCTTAAAGCGGGAGAAAAACTAGGATTAGACGGCGAATTATTATCAGATTCGGCTTCATTTAATACCGCAGCTTTAACGGGAGAAAGTAAACCAGATACTAAAAAGAAAGGCGATACGGTACTAGCCGGAATGATAAATGGAAATACAATTGCACAGGTAAGAGTTACAACGGCTTACAACGATAGTAAACTTTCGAAAATTTTAGAATTGGTTCAGAATGCTGTAGCTAAAAAAGCGCCAGCTGAGTTGTTTATCCGCAAGTTTGCCAAAATTTATACCCCAATTGTGGTGTATTTAGCAATTGCAATTTGTTTACTGCCAATGCTTTTTTTCGACAATTATATTTTTAGCGACTGGCTGTACAGAGCTTTGGTTTTTCTGGTTATTTCTTGTCCTTGTGCTTTGGTTATCAGTATTCCGCTTGGTTATTTTGGCGGAATAGGCGCTGCAAGTAAAAACGGAATTTTATTTAAAGGAAGTAATTATCTGGATAGTATTTCAAAGATTCAGAATGTTGTAATGGACAAAACCGGAACAATGACCGAAGGCGTTTTTAAAGTTCAGGAAGTTATTATAAAACCTGATTTTGATAAAGAGGAAATTCTGAAATTAATAAATGTTCTGGAAAGTCACAGTACGCATCCGGTGGCGACTGCAATTCATAATCACGCTGGTAAGATTGATACAGCGATCGAATTAAAAAACGTCGAAGAGATTTCGGGACACGGATTAAAAGCAGAAGTAAACGGAAAAGAACTTTATGTGGGAAATTTTAAATTGCTGGATAAGTTTAACATCAGCTATGATATAGATCCAAGTTCTGTAGTTTATACAACAATTGCCATTGCTTATGACCAGAAATTTGCAGGTTATTTAACCATTGCCGATGAAATTAAAGCAGATGCTCCCGAAACGGTTTCTAAGCTAAAAGCATTAGGCATAAAAGTAACCATGCTGAGCGGAGATAAAACCAATGTCGTTCAGTTTGTGGCTGATAAACTTGGTATTGCAAAAGCTTTTGGAGATTTACTTCCAGAAGACAAAGTCAATAAAGTAAACGAAATTAAAGCTAAAAATGAAACGGTTGCTTTTGTGGGAGATGGTGTAAACGATGCGCCGGTAATTGCTTTAAGTACCGTAGGAATTGCAATGGGAGGTTTAGGAAGTGATGCCGCAATCGAAACCGCCGATGTTGTAATTCAGGACGATAAACCAAGTAAAATTGCAATGGCAATAAACATTGGTAAACAAACCAAAAAAATTGTCTGGCAGAATATTGGTTTAGCTTTTGTAGTAAAAGCTTTTGTACTGATTCTCGGTGCCGGCGGACTTGCTACAATGTGGGAAGCTGTTTTTGCTGATGTTGGAGTGGCTTTATTGGCGATATTAAATGCAGTTAGAATTCAAAAGATGCAGTTTTAAGTTTTAGAAGAAATCCTGATTTTACAGAAGTCAGGATTTCTTTTTTACTGAATTGATACTTTTAAATTTCTATGCATTTATAAAACAATCCTATTTTTTTCTATATTCGTAAAAAAACAAATTCATGAAAAAAATTTTGCTCGTTTTTATAAGTGTTGTTTTTACATTTATATTAAGCCTTAATTCGGTTTCTGCCCAGATTAAGCAGGATAAACTATTATTCGGAGTTGCTTATTATGATGAATATATGCCTTATGAACGTTTGGATAAGGACATAAAAATGATGAAGGAAACAGGTATCAATGTAGTTCGCATTGCAGAATCTACCTGGAGTACTATGGAACCGCAAGAGGGTGTTTTTGATTTCAGCCATATAGATCGTGTTCTTAATGCGATGCACAAAGCGGGGATTAGTGTTATAATTGGTACGCCTACTTATGCTGTGCCTGCCTGGCTGGTAAAAAAACATCCAGACGTTCTGGCAATTACAAATAGGGGAACAAACCAGTATGGATCTCGCCAAAATATGGATATTACGAATGTTCATTTTAGAAATTATGCCGAAAAGGCGATTCGAAAAATGTTGGAGCATATCAAAGATCACCCTGCAATTATAGGATATCAAATTGATAACGAAACTAAATCGTATGGAACAAGCGGACCAAATGTTCAGGCACAGTTTGTTGCTTATATGAAATCAAAATATCCATCGCTTGATGATTTAAACAAGATTTTTGGTCTGGATTATTGGAGTAACCGAATCAACAATTGGGATGATTTCCCGTCTGTAAACGGAAGTATTAATGCAAGTTTAAACGCCGAGTTTGCTAAATTTCAGCGTTCACTGGTTACAGAATACTTAAGCTGGCAGTCTAAAATGGTGCGTGAATATAAAAAGCCAAATCAGTTTGTAACCCAGAATTTTGATTTTGACTGGTGGGGACATACTTATGGGATTCAGCCAGAGGTTGATCATTTTGCAGTTTCAAAAGTACTTGATATTTCGGGTGTAGATATCTACCATCCATCGCAAGATAAACTTACGGGACTGGAAATCTCTTTTGGCGGTGATGTTGCACGCTCTATGAAAGGCGGGCAGAATTATCTTGTAATGGAAACTGAAGCTCAGGGATTTGCAGAATGGGTGCCATATCCGGGTCAGCTGCGATTGCAGGCATTCAGCCATTTAGCATCTGGGGCAGATATGGTTTCGTATTGGCATTGGCATTCAATTCATAACTCTGCAGAAACGTATTGGAAAGGATTATTAAGCCATGATTTTGAGCCTAATCCAACTTATGAAGAAGCTGGAACAATTGGAGCAGATTTTAAAAAAATTAGCCCGCATTTAATACATCTGCAAAAGAAAAATGATGCAGCTATTTTATTTAGTAACGAAGCTTTGACGGCCTATAATTCTTTTGGTCCGGGAAATTACAACGGAATTTTAAGACCCATGTATGATGCGCTTTACAAGATGAATGTTGGTGTTGATTTTATTGATCCGTCAAGCATTGATATTGAGAAGTATAAATTAATTGTTGTACCTGCCTTATATGCTGCACCAGATAGTTTATTGATGCGCTTAAACAATTTTGTGAAAAATGGAGGCCATATTGTCTATACTTTTAAAAGTGGTTTTTCTGATGAACACAATAAAGTAAGAACGGTGCGCCAGCCGGGAATTATTAGTGAGGCCTGTGGTATTACGTACAGCGAATTTACTATTCCTGAAAAGGCTGGTCTTAAAAATGATCCTTTTAATGTAGGGAAGGAGTATAATAAAGCAGAAAAATGGATGGAACTTTTAGTTCCTGTTACAGCAAAAGTTTTAGCTTATTATGACCATCCTCAATGGGGAATTTATGCTGCCGTGACTCAGAATAATTATGGAAAAGGTGTCGCAACTTATATTGGTTTTGGAACAAATCCAGCCTTGAATGATAAAATTCTGGAAGGAGCTGTTAAAAATGCCGGACTTTGGGGTAAAGATCAGGAATTAAAGTTTCCAATTATTGTAAAATCAGGTACCAATCAATTAGGAAAAACAATTCATTACTATTTCAATTATTCAGGCGAAGAGGTGTCATTTATATATTCGCATAAAAAAGGGAATGTTTTATTGACAGAGGAAAAATTAGCTTCACAAAGTAAAATTTCGCTTCCTGCATGGGGATTTACTATAATCGAAGAGTTATAGAAAAATGTAACGTTTGCCGATTAATTAAAAAATGAGGCTGTCTCAAAAGTCGGAGCAGCCCCTTTTTATTTTACATATTTCTTTGTTCCGTAGGAACATTTCAAATTATATTGTTATCATCGTTTATGTCCCGTAGGAACGTTTGATTTTGACATCGTTTTTTAATAATCGGGCATATCAAACGTTCCTACGGAACGTAAATGTGTCCGACCTCTATTTTTTCTACCTATGAAACATTCCTAATGGAATGAAACCCGATATCAAATAAATAACAAGTTATATTTTTTGGTTCCGCAGGAACATTTCATTGGTAGAAACAAGTTAAGTTTACATTAAAACAAATAATTATAGTAAAAGAGCTGCCTTGACTTTTGAGACAGCCTCATTTTTTTGAATTATAATTAGAAATTATCTCTCGAAAACTGTTCGCAAAATTCCCTTATAGTTTGTCTTACTGTTCTAAACTCCTGCAAAATTTCTTCTTCAGTTCCTGCTGCTTTAGCAGGATCATTAAAGTTTTGATGTATTTTTTGAGCTTTTGAAGGAAAGAACGGGCAGCGTTCTTTTGCATTATCACAAACTGTAATTACAAAATCAAAATCTATATTTTGGTATTCGTCAACATGATTTGAAGTATGATTAGAAATGTCGATCTGATCTTCTTTCATAGTTATTACAGCCCTTGGATTAACTCCGTGAGTTTCTATTCCGGCACTGTAAACTTTAGCTTTATCTCCTAAAAAGTATTTTAAATAACCTTCGGCAATTTGACTCCTGCAGCTGTTTCCTGTACAGAGTACTAAAATATTTTTTGTCATAATTTAAACTAATAACCAAATGATATTGATAATGCAGAATTTTGGCTCAAAACCAAAAATGAGCTGCAGCACAATTACAGATGTTGTGATGATAATTGGTTTTTTGTACTTAAGTATTTTCTGTTTCATAATTAACAGCAGCCTGAATTTGGTGCGCAGCTATTAGCTTCGCTTTTATAGAGTTCAGTTAAAGCTATTTTTTGTTTTGATGAAGGAACTTTGCATGCATCTTGTGCCAGACATGCAGTAGTTTTATTTTTTAGAATAAAATGAGTTCCATTAAACTCTAAATCATATCTTCCAATCGTATCATTTTGATATTCAACTTCAATCTCAAAATCTTCAATATCTAATTTTTCTTCTGATAACTTAATGATATGCAAAAGTTTGCCCGGTTTCAATCTGTGTTCATAATCATCTGCATTCCACAATTGAAAATTAACTGCATTTTCATGGCGAATCACACCGCCGCAGTCAATAAATTTTTTACTGTTGGTTCCAATTTCGGTCACATGAAAGTGTTCAGGAACAAAAGTTCCGTTCTCTAATTGAAATGTTACATTTTCCAAATTTGGAAGAATGTTTTTAATGTCTGATAGTTTCATTGTTTTTTTTATTTATAGTTATAATGCAATATTACGATATGATTGTTAAAAAAAAGTTTAACAGCACTTCTGCTCTTTTGTAACAGCAATAATATTAGAAAAATATGTCCTTAAAATGTCAAAAGTACTTTCGTCAATACAATAGCAAATAGCATTTCCTTCAATGTTTCCTCTTATAAGCCCGGCATTTTTCAATTCTTTTAAGTGCTGTGAAACCGTTGGCTGGGCAAGTGGAAGTTCATTTACAATATCGCCGCAAATACATTCATTTACTTTCAAAAGATATTCAATAATAGCAATTCTTGCAGGATGCCCCAAAGCCTTTGCTATTGTTGCGATTTGATTTTGTTTTTCAGTAAAATGTTCCGTTTTAGTAGCTCCCATTTTATTTTAAATTTTAATATAGCAATATTACGATAAAGTTTTATAAGAAACAAATTTTTTTAACGCAAAGCACGCAAAGGTTTTAAATACGGGAGGAGGGGTGTTATTAAAATGCAGATTTTACCGCAAAGCACGCAAAGTTTTTACGCAAAGTTCGCTAAGGTTTAGAAAAAGAAAAAGTTTTGTGAACTTAGTTTTTTATAAAATCCGTTTACATAAAATCTTTGCGTAAAAACTTTGCGTGCTTTGCGGTAAAAAAATCAGCCGTAAAAAACCTAACACTTAAAATTTCGCCATCCCAAACCAATCAATACTAAATTGAAAAGAAGTAATGGTAAAAACGCTTTTACAAAACCATTTTCAGAGTTATCATTAAACGTTTCTACTTTAAAATTGTTCCATTTTTGCTGGTCGACAGGAGCATTATCAAATATCTTCGGATAAAAATGCAGCCGTAGTTTTTCGTGAAACTGCTTCGTTTCTTTCAGGAATAAAAGCTGGTTCCGCAAGTCAGATTTTGCAATTTCATTCAATTGAATCTGAGTATGAAGCGTTGGAATAAACCGTGCAATCAATTCGCCGGTATTATTTCGCTGCTCTAATTTTGATTCAAATTCTTTGGATTGTACGGCAGATTCATCATCACCCATTTGCTGCATTGCATAATACCAAAGCCAGCTGAATTCTGTTTCCGGCAGAGGGTAATTTTTAAACTGCGGATAATGTTTGTAGAATTTATCCAGCGTTGCCTGCTTATCCATATCCCATTTTTCGTGATATGCATTTCTCTGCGTAAGCGTTAATTCTAAAGCTTCGGGAACTTTATATTTATTGATGATATACGTATTGATTCCAGCCGGAAGAATAATAATCAAAAACAACCAGATCGTTAATAAAATAACGGCATTGAAGTTGGAATTTCTCTGAAGTGAAACAATAAAAAAACAAACCGAAAACCAAAACAAAATGTACAAAACTGCGATTCCGTAAAATAGAATAAACGTTTTGTCAATTGGAATTTGCAAAAAGAAAACTGCAATTAAAAGCAGGAGAGACAAAAGCGCAATTAAACTTAAAATGCGAACATAAAACAGTTTTAAAATATATAAAAAGATATTAGGACTTTGAGCTGTCACAATTTTCCAGGTTCCTGATTCTTTTTCTTCGGAAATAATATTATACAAAAAAGCAATAATCAAAAGCGGAAACAGATATAAAAGCACAAAACTAAAATCGATATTTCCGGACAAAAGATTACTCGGATTATTGAGTTCCGAATCGTATTTTTGAGCTTCCAGTCCACGAATTGTAACACTTTGAATTGAGGGATTTACATCACGCTGCCCGATTGCTAGACTGCTGATGGGTAAAGTCGTATTAACCAATGAAAACTTGATGTAGTAGAGCAGAAGCCCAATTTCGTCTTTATGGAAAGCAGCATTTCTGGCAATGTGTTCTTTTTGATAAATTACAGCTTCGGTAATATTCTTTTGTTGTTTTTCCTGAAACTGACGGCCGATTAAAAGGCTTATAAAACCAATGATTAATAAAAAAAGTAATCCAATCCTGGTGCCTTTTGAGCGTATGAAATTTTTAAATAATAGTACTAACATATTAGATGGCTTTTAGGTTTTTAGCAGCAGCTTTAATCAAAACAAGCAGCAGAATTATCCATAGCAATATGGAGATGATAGCAGTAATTTCAGTCTTTAAGACTTCCCAAACTGGTTTTGGTTCATAGTGAAATTCTTCAACATCGGCCCAATGGTTTTTATCGATCGTCTGCGGTTTATCATTTGGTCCGGGTTTTTTATTGCTGATATATTTGATCTGCAAAGCGTTCATTTTCTGCGCCATATTGTAACGGTATTGCTCCGCTTGTTTTTGAAAATCGATGTACGAATCATAATCTGTATTTGATAATCCCATCGACAGATTTTTCATTGCGATGTACGGATTTAAAAACGAAACAGCTTTAGAAAAACTATTTTGTTTTTCGTAAATTTTCAGCAGATCTTCTAAATGTTTATTATAAATATTCGAGCTGATTCTTTCACCTTCGGTCATAATAAATCCGGAATAATTAAAAGGAAGTTTTTGTACCGAATCGACTTTGTAAACACGTAATAAAGAATCTTTTATGGCTTTGTAATGCACATCATTCGGGTTATGACTGTCACCTTGTTTCAGGATATCTTTTTCAATATCGCTGTTAAACTGGATTTTCGAAGGCGCTTGATATAAATATGCCCCAATTGACTGAGTAGTTCTTGGGAGAATTATGGTAAAAATCAGCCAGATTCCAATTAATGAAACCAACGCTTTTTTTGAGGTTTTGCTTGATGCCGAAACCAAAACGGCAATGACAGAAAAGAACATCAGATAAATAAAATGAAACCCAATAAACAACAGCATTTTAATCGTTTCATCTGCCGAAATTGAAAAGTTTTGAAGCATTAACCAAATCAAAACCAATACGATAATGGTTGGAACAAAAAACAGCATAATGATACTGGCTATCCCAAGTATTTTACCAAATAAAAGCTGTTTCCAGCTGATTCCCTGACTTAAAAGGATTTTTAAAGTTCCGTTTTCTCTTTCGTAGGCAACAGAATTAAACCCAGCAAAAAAGATCAATAATGGCAGTAAAACCTGCAAAACCATGGCAATGCTTATTTCTCCAAAACGAAGCATACTGTTAGAGAATCCGGCTTCAGAGAAATTAGCGGTATTTTGTTTATGCGCTTCGAGGAAAATTGCATTTCCAAAAAAAGGTTCCATTCCAAATTCAAAAACACTTAACGAAGTACTTTTTCTAAAAGCAAAATTCCCGTAATGTGCCATTCTATGCGGATTTTTATCTGGATTTTTCAACCAGTCTTCGCGGGATTCATGCTGATATTTTTCACTGGTTTCGTTTTGGCTTTTGTAATTATCCCAGCCTGAAAAAGCGGCGAATAAAAGTAAGACGCCAATAAAAAGTGTAATAATATAAACTGCCGAATTTTTAAAAACAGCATTTTTAAAATGTCTGGCTATAAGGAGTTCTGTGTGTAATAATTTCATATTAATTAAAATTTAGCTGTTGAGTGTAATTTGTTTAAACACATAGAAACATAGCTTTTAGTCGATTTTAAAAAAGGCGTTTCACTTGTATAAATTCATCCCGAGACTTCGGGACTATGTGTTAGAAACTGGTTTCTTTGAACTGCCTTCTTTAGTAAAAAAATCTATGTTTCTATGTGTTTAAATATTTTTCAACTCAACGAATTAAAATTTATAAGTTACGGTAAGGCTCGCATTTCTTGGGCTTCCTGGAAATAAACGCAAGTAATTCTGTGCGCCAAGCCAATAGGTTTTATTTAATAAATTGCCGGCATTTACAGCAATCTGCACATTGCTTTTGCTAGGTTTATAAAATATCGCTGCATCAAAAATGGTAAAATCAGGAAGTGTAAAATCTCTTGTAAACCAAGGAATCTTACTGCTTTGATACTGCATTCCGAAACCAATTCCTAAATCCTGCAAAGCAGAACCTGCTTTAAAGTTGTAACGCGTCCATAAATTGGCACTGTTTTTTGGCGTATTTTGTTTTCTGGCACCAATTAAAGCCGGATTATTGTCTTTTATAATTTCGGCATCGATATAACTGTACGAAGCGTTTACCTGCCAGTCTGGTGTAATATAACCTGCTAAATCGCACTCAAAACCACGGCTTCGTTCTGCACCTCTTGTAACCAATAAATCAGGATTTGCAGGATCATTGGCATTCATTAAAATATTGCGCTGTCTGATTTCATAGATCGCTGCGTTAAAACTCATTGAGTTGTTTAAAAAAGTTGTTTTTATTCCTGCTTCTTTCAAATCACTTTTGAGTGGATCGAATAAACTTCCGGCAGGCAATGAACCGGTTTGAGGCATTAAAGTAACCGTATTCGATTGCGGCTGATAACCTTCGAGATAGGTCGTGTAAACATTTATAGCATTATTTACCGCATAAGTAATCCCAACTCTTGGCAGTAAAGCTGTTTTTTTGACTTTTAATTCATTGCTGGTTTCGTAGTTTGTAATATCCTCAAACCATTCGTTTCGCAAACCCAATAAAAAAGTAAATTTTTTCCATTGAATCTGATCCTGAATATAAATGGCATTAGTTGCTGTAAGTGCCGATGGCAGCGCTGTTCTAATATTCAGCGTATAATCTTCAGGGCTTGTAATTTTGTAAGTTGGATTATTCAAATTAAAATATTCTACATTTGGTTTTGGCATTACAACACCGTCAACTGTAATGGTTTGATAATTTGAGGAATTCGCCAAAACAAAAGTGTTCGCAACCGTTCCGTCTTTTAATAAATAACCTCTTGCCGCGTTTTGTCCGCCGCCTTTGTTTTTGTTCCAGCTGCTTAAATCATAACCCGTTAGTAATTTATGATTGAGTTTTCCGGTTTTGAAATCGAAGTTTAAATAAGCACTCAAATTGTCGATATCCCAATTTTGCTGACGCTGCACAAACTGCATCATCGCCAGATTTGTAACAGGCTGATTGTTTATATCGACCGCAAATGCATTTGTAGTTCTGTGTTCCTGAAGATCTTCTGTCCAGGTTTGTTTCATGTACGATGCATTAAAACCAATTTTAGAACTGAATTTATGGGCAAAATTCGTCATCAAAATCATTTCTTTCGATTTAAAGAAATCACTTGGCGATCCTAGATTTAAACTAATTGGGGTTTTATTTAAACTTGTTTTTCCGGCAGCGGCACCAAAAATAGGCTGACCTCTGTCAAGATTTCCATTCATATCGCTCAAAATCAATTCCGTATTAACTGCCGTTTTTTCATTTGGAAAATAACTGAAGGAAGGCGAAATTAAAAACGATTTATTATGGACTAAATCACGAAAGGATTTTGCCTGTTGATACGCACCGTTTACACGGTATAAAAGTGTTTTTGATTCGTTTAAAGGACCTGTAAAATCAAGCGTCCCGCGTAAAGTGCTGAAACTGCCCACGCTCATGCCGATTTCTTTTCGATCAACTGTCAAAGGCTTTTTAGTTACCATATTGATGCTTCCGCCCGGATCAACAGAAGAAAATGTCGCACTCGACGGACCTTTTATCACTTCAACGCGTTCAATATTACTCGTTAAAGGCTGTAAAAAATAGTATTGGCGCGTTCGCATTCCGTTGATAATCTGTCCTTCTTCATTTTGGCTGATACCTCGAATCGTATATTGATTGTAATAACTTGCCGGAATTACACCGCTTGCCATTTTTACAGCATCGGCGAGATAAAATGCGCCTTTATCGGTAATAAGTTCTTTGGTTATGGTTGAGATAGACTGCGGAATATCTTTGTTTAAAGCTGCCGTTTTTGTGGCAGCAAACGAATAATCGCTGGTGTATTTTTTGGTCGAACGTCCCACAATTTCAACGGTTTGCAATTCGTTTTTGGTCATTTTAACAGAATCCTGAGCAATGCTGTCAGTATTTTTTTTGTTAATAGTCTGTGATTGTGCGGACTGCGCGGTGATTATTATAAATAAAAAGAGAATTAAATGTTTCATTTTGGTTTTGATTGGAAATACCTTTTCCTTTAAACGGTTTGTAAATACAAATCTTCGAGCTCATTTGCTGAGATTTTAGCTGCTTCGATTACAGTGACTAAATTTCCCTGTTTCATAATACCAATGTGCGAAGCGACTTCTCTGGCTCTGAAAATGTCATGTGTTGCCATTAAAATTGCTGTTCCATCGGCAGAAAGCTCTTTTAAAATCTGCGAAAATTCGTTGGAAGCTTTGGGATCTAAACCGCTCGTAGGTTCATCTAATAAAAGCACTTTAGCTTTTTTGGCAATCGCAATCGCAATTCCCACTTTTTGGCGCATTCCTTTAGAATACCCATCCAGCTTTTGATCGTGCGCTGCAGCCTGTAAACCGGCTTTGTTCAGGAAATAAGTTAATTCTCCTGCAGAATATTTGAATCCGGCGAGAGATGAAAAGAACTTTAGGTTTTCTAAACCGGTTAAATTGGGATAAAGCATTACAGTTTCTGGAATGTAGGCCACATGCTTTTTTGTTTCCTGCGTATTTTGAGTAACCGAAATGTTATTGATTTCTAATTCTCCCGATGTTGGCTCGATAAAGCCCAAAAAGAGATTGATTGTAGTCGTTTTTCCGGCGCCGTTTTGTCCTAAAAGCGCAAAGATTTCGCCTTCGTTTATGGTTAAATTTAAGGAATTCAAAGCCGTATGATCACCATACTTCTTGGTGAGATTTTTTGCTGTAAGCATAGTTTTTATGTATTTGGGTAAATTGATTTTGGAAATGATATGGAAATCCCAGGCTTTTACTTTATTTGTAAAGGCTTGATTATGAATATCTAATTTTGAGAAGGGATAATTTACTACAAGAGTTAAAAGGCTGGTTTGAGTCCAAATAAAGGAACCAAACAGCTGTAAAACAGTATTTCTTTTTACCCAATTTATTATATAGGTAAAAAGCTGCTTTTATTTAAATAAGTAAAATGCAGTAAATTAAATGAATGCGGGAGGCGCGCGCAGTGCAAAGAGACTGCCTTTAAAAAATGCAGTATAAACCTTCGAATAAAAGAATTTATAAGAGGTTTCGACCGTTATTTTATGAAATGATAATGCCTGAAATGAATTCGGAATAAAAGTACTAAAGGCAAAATGGCAAATATGACAATTAGCATCAACCGAATGGCTGTGCGTTATTTGTTTTTGTCCGGCGGTAGTTTTGTGCTCACAGTGTTTCTCTGAAGCCTGCCTTAAAATATGTTCGTAGGAGTGAACCGTCTGAAACAGCATGGCGAACAATACTGCAAAAGACATCAGTAAATTTACAACTACGATTTTCTTTTTCATTCAGTGGTATTTCTGCTGCGATATTTAACCTTTTCATTATGAAAGAAATAAACGCAACAGTGTTGCAAATATAAATACTTAATTTAGAAATGCACTAATTTCAGCTTTATATTTTTGATGATTATATTGTAAACTGGCCGTATTTGCTGATTTTACAAATTACTGTACAATAGTTGCAGCGTATGAAAATCAGAAGATCCGTCAAAGTATTTATGCAAAACTTCCTGAAAAACGGGCTCTGTATTTTGAATGCTTGCAAAAAGCGTCATACACGATTGTAAATTTTCAACATCTGGCGTACCAAATATATCTACAGCGTCGAGTTCGTCTTTTTTGACCAATTCTTCTGTTATTTCAATAAGGTGTTTTCCTAAAATTGGGTGTTCGAGAAAAGCAATTGCTTCATCGGCATTTTTAATTTCGTAGAATTTTGATGTATCACTCGAACCCATTCCTTTTATCTGTGGAAAAATAAACCACATCCATGGAGATTTTTTTTTGCCTTTCTTAATTTCATCAAGAGCAGTCAGGTACAATTTGTTTTGAGCGTCTAAAAATCGAAGTAATTCTTTGTTATTGTAAGCCATTCTTTACTTTATTGATTTGGGGGTATCAGGTCATAAAACTACTCAAAATATGTTTAGCTGTATATTACTAAATCCTTTTTTTACTGCTATTTTATTGAAATATTATGAAGAAAAAGTGATTAAAAAAGAACCGTAAAAATTTAGCTGCAAAAAGTAAAATACTCATCTAAAAGTTCATTCAAATTTTATTCGGGTAAAAATTAAATAACAAAATATTTCCTGTTAACAAGCTTGTTTATTGTTATAAATAAAAGTTTTTTCTAGATGCTTTGTTGTAATTTTCCTATTTTTATCAAACAGGGTTATTTGCTGCGATATTTTTAAAACAATTTCTTCAATCGTATTTCATCATAGCAATACCCAATTTCTGCTAACGGGTTTCATACTCAAATTAAAAAATAAAATATGAAAATAGGATTAATAGGATTTGGAAAAACAGGAAAATCAGTAGCATCAATATTACTTGAAAATAAAAAATTCTCACTGGAATGGGTTTTAAGACAAAGCAAGGTTTTAGAACACAGATCTGCCCCGGAATTTTTAGGAATTGAATCTAACGAACCCGGACTAATTTATTCAAGTTCAAATACAAATGTTAACGATTTACTTGAAAAACATCCTGTAGATGCAATCATTGATTTTTCTTCAGATGAGGGGATTTATTTTTACGGAGAATCTGCAGCAAAGAAAAATATAAAGATTATATCTGCAATATCGCATTACAAGGATAAAGAGCTGAAACTACTTAAAAAACTTGCTGATAAAACAACAGTTTTTTGGTCTCCAAATATTACTTTGGGTGTCAATTATTTATTGTTTGCTGCCAGGTTTTTAAAGAAAATTGCACCCTGGGTTGATATCGAAGTAAACGAAGAGCATTTTAAGAAAAAAGAAGGAACATCCGGAACGGCCATAAAAATTGCCGAAGCGCTTGATGTTGAAAAAGAAAGTATCAACTCGGTCAGAGCAGGAGGAATTGTTGGGAAACATGAAGTTATCTTTGGATTTCCATATCAAACGGTTCGTTTAATTCACGAATCGATTTCAAGGGAAGCTTTTGGAAGCGGCGTTGTTTTTGTCGCTGAGAATTTAAAAGACAAGAAAAAAGGATTGTACAGCTTTGAAGATATTCTATCGCCTTATTTTGCGGTTTAGTTATGCCGCAAAGGCGCTAAGTTACTAAGTTTTTTAATCTGCAGTCCCGATAGCTATCGGGACTGCAGATTCGCTAAGTTTTTGTTTCATGCAGATTTTACTGATTAAGCAGATTTTTAAATCATTTTAATCATTTTAATCTGCGGCTTTATAAAAAAACAATCTTCTGTCTTTTCGGATATTTTTTATTTTCCGATGATTTCTTTTCTGTGTAAAGTTCCCCAGTCTTTTAAGGCCATAATAACTTCTCCTAAAGATTTGCTGTGTTCTGTTCGTGAATATTCGACTGTTGGCGGAAAAGTATCATAAACAGTTCTGGTAACAAGTTTGTTTATTTCAAGATCTTTCAACTCTTTAGAAAGCATTTTATCTGTAATTCCGTTGATGTCTTTAGAAATTTCTTTGAAACGTTTTGGCCTGTCAGACAAAGCAATTAAAATGGGCAGTTTCCATCTTCCGCTTAAAATTTCCAAAGCATCTCTTACTGGCAGCAGTGCCGCCATGCATTCTTGTGGCCTGTAATTTTTTTCGTCTATTTTTTGAGTTTTTACTTCTGTTTCCATATTTATCACGTTACTATCCTCAAGGATAGTGCTATCCTTGAGGATAGTACTATAAAAGAGATAGTAAATGTAGATAAGTTTGTATCGTAAAACAAATAATTTAAACCATGAGCCAGAAAATTCTGCGAATAATTACCAGCACAAAAGGAGACACTTCGTTTAGTAATCAATTATCAAATGCTATTATCGAAAAATTAACAGCACAAACAGAAACTGAAGTACAGACACTTGATCTTACTAAAACACCTTTACCTTATTTGACTGGTGCGCATATTAATGCTGTTTATATGCCTTCAGAAGCACATACGCCGGAACAAACAGAAGTATTGAAATATTCTGATGCAGCAATAAAAACGTTATTAGAATCTGATATTATTGTGATTGGCGTGCCTTTGTATAACTTTGGAATTCCTGCAGTTTTAAAAGGATGGATTGATCAGGTTGCAAGAGCAGGCAAGACTTTTAGTTATAGTGCAGAGGGACCAAAAGGGTTAGTAACAGATAAAAAAGTGTACTTATCGATTGCATCCGGGGCTATATTTTCTGAAGGCCCATACAAAAGCTACGATTTCTCTGAGTCGTATCTTAGAGCTGTGTTAGGCTTTTTGGGGATGACAGATGTTACCACTTTCCGTGTAGAAGGAACTGCAATTCCTGATTTTGCAGAAAATGCTTTACCAAAAGCTTTGTCTTCTGTTGAAGAATTTGCTTTTTAAAAAATGGAGAGAAATTAAAAAATCTGCCGGATCTGCCAAATCTGTGTGCAAAAATTACTCACGCAGATCCGGCAGATTTATAAAATGAAATTCAATAATATTATTTCTCTATAATCATGGTGACACCTTGTCCGCCCGCGGCACAAATTGAAATAAATCCTCTTCCGGAGCCTTTTTCATTTAATAATTTTGCCATAACGCCAATTATTCTTCCTCCGGTTGCAGCAAAAGGGTGTGCGGCTGCTAGGCTGCTTCCCTTTACATTTAGTTTTTCCCTGTCGATTGCACCAAGGGTTTTCTTTAAACCTAATTCAGCACTCAATTCCGGGCTTTCCCAAATTTTTAAAGTAGCTAAAACCTGAGCAGCAAAAGCTTCGTGAATTTCATAATAATCAAAATCCTGCAGGTTTAATCCGGCTTTTTCAAGCATTCTGCTGGCAGCGAATAAAGGTGCCAATAAAAGATTCTGCTGATTTTTGACATATTCAATCGCCGCAATTTCTGCAAATGTAATATAAGCCAGGATTGGTAATCCGTGTTCTTCTGCCCATTCTTCGCTGGCTAAAAGTACGCAGGAGGCACCATCTGTTAAAGGAGTTGAATTTCCGGCAGTTAAAGTTCCGTGTGCTTTATCAAAGGCAGGATTTAGTTTAGCCAGTTTTTCTATACTGCTGTCTTTTCTTAGGTTATTATCTTTATCAAGTCCGTTAAAAGGCGTAATCATATCATCAAAAAAACCTTCATCATAGGCTTTTGCCATATTCAAATGACTTTTAAGCGCCAGATTGTCCTGATCTTCCCTTGAAATTTTATAATATTTTGCTGTAATTTCAGTATGTCCGCCCATTGAAAGTCCGGTTTGAGATTCTTCATTACGTGGAACTAAAGGGCCAAAATCTTTTGGACGAAGTTTTAAAAACAATTTAATTTTTTCTCCCAATGATTTTGCCTGTCTGGCTTTAAGCAAAGTTTTTCTCAATTTTTCACTTACTGCAATTGGCATATCGCTAATAGAATCAACTCCACCGGCAATTCCGGATTCGATTTGGCCAAGCGCAATTTTATTGGCAATATAAACAGCACTTTCTATTCCTGTGTCGCAGGCTTGCTGTAAATCGCAGGCCGGGGTAGCAGGATCAAGAGCCGTTTTCATAACACATTCCCTAATTAAATTGCTGTCGTAAGTATGTTTAATTACAGCGCCTCCGGCAACTTCACCTAATAATTGGCCTTTTAAATTGTACTTATCAATAAGTCCGTTCAAGGCTGCGGTCATCATTTCCTGATTTCCAGTTTCTGCGTAAGCGGTGTTGGCTCTTGCAAACGGAATTCGGTTATAACCCACAATGGCAACTTTTCTAACAGTTTTGGTAGTATTCATCTTAAAAAATTATTTCTGACGATTCATTTTAAGCTTAAAGATAAGCAGAGTTTATTATTAATTTGTTATTTAAACGAGAATATTAGTTCATTAAACGTTATTTTAAGGGTGTTTGTCTATAATTCCTTCTTTTTATTTAGAATGATTAAAAATAATTTGGAAAACAGAATATTAGAAATTACTTTTGCCAAATAAAACTTAAAATATTACTAAAATGAGTATAAATATCATTAAGAAAGTTTGTTTTTTGATGGTTCTTTTGACTTCACTAAACGCGATGAGTCAGGAATCAGGAAAAGTAAACGGAAAAATTTCTTTAAGCGGTAATGAACCGGCACCAGGTGTTTCTATAGTTCTTAAAGGAACCAGGTATTCGGCAGTTACAAATGACAATGGTCAATATGAAATTAAAAATGTTAAGCCGGGTTCATACACCATTAGTATTCGTGCAGTTGGAATTCACGCCGTTGAAAATACAATCGTAGTTACTTCAAAGCAGACTACAACAAAAAACTTTGCACTTTCTGAAAGTCAGGAAGATCTTGATGAAGTTGTTATTACAAAAAATAAATACAAACAAGATAAGCCTTCATTGTCATTACGTCTTCAGACTCCGGTGTTGGAAATTCCGCAAAACGTACAAATTGTAAGCGGACAAACTTTAAAAGATCAGCAGATTACAAGTATGAGCGACGGTGTTATTCGTAATGTGAGTGGTGCTGTACGTTTAGAGCATTGGGGCGATTTATATACGAATATTACAATGCGTGGTTCGCAGATTCAGGCTTTCCGTAACGGATTTAATGTGGTTTCTTCTTTCTGGGGACCATTAACTGAAGATATGAGTTTTGTTGACCATATTGAATTTGTAAAAGGCCCTGCAGGTTTTATGCTTTCAAGCGGTGATCCAAGCGGACTTTATAATGTGGTTACTAAAAAGCCAACCGGAATTACTAAAGGTGAAGTCACTGCAATTGGCGGAAGCTACGATTTTTACCGGGTAAGTCTTGATCTTGACGGAAAATTAGATAAAAAAGGAAAATTACTTTACAGATTTAACGGAGCTGCTCAGAATAAAGGCTCTCACCGTGCTTATGAGCACAATAACCGTTATGTAATTGCTCCGGTAATTTCATATCAAATTGATGATAAAACGAAAATCTCTGCAGAATATAATTTCCAATATGCAAATATGACTGAAGTTGGTTCTTATTATGTATTTGGCCCTGTATCCGGCGGGTATGCAACACTTCCGGTAGGGTTTACAATGACACAGCCGGGACTGCCTGATACAAATATTCAGGATCACAGCGGTTACCTTACATTCGAACACAAGTTTGATGATAACTGGAAACTTACTGCACAGACTTCTTACTTTAAATACATTCAGCAGGGTTACAGTTCTTGGCCTGGTGTTGTTGGACCTGGTGATGTTGACAGAGATTTTAACGGAATTCCGGAAGGAACTATTGGAGAAGGAGATATAATCAGAAATGTTGGTATCTGGGATGCAGAAAGCAATATGTACTTAGGACAGATTTTTGTTAACGGAAAATTTAATACAGGATCTGTTACTCATAAAGTATTAGGGGGAGTAGATTTAGGAAACAAAGATTATATGGCAGATTGGGGACAATCTCACGATCTTGATACAGTTGATAATCCATTTAATGTATATAATCCAAATTATGGTACGCCATCTAACGGGTTTCCTGCTTTTGATCATGAAACTCCACTTAGTAAAAGAGCAGGCGGACGTATGAGTTCAGAATATGCTGCGAGTTATATTCAGGATGAACTGGGCTTTTTTGAAAATAAACTGAGATTAACTCTTGCGGCGAGATATACCTGGATCAATCAGTCAGCTTGGGGAGATACCCAGGAAGACAGCCACATTACGCCTCGTGCCGGACTTAGTTTTTCTATAGATCCAAGTACTGCCATTTATGGATTGTACGATCAGGCTTTTACACCCCAATCAGGGATTACACAAAATGGAGATCCAATAAAACCTCTTACAGGAAGTAATTTTGAGTTTGGTATTAAGAGAGACTGGTTTGACGGGTCATGGAGCACTACGCTTGCAGCATACAGAATTCTAAAAGAAAATGAACTTACCTCAGATCCAAATAATAAGCCAAATGAGGTATATAAGGTTATTTTAGGAAAAAAGAGAGCAGAAGGTGTTGAATTTGATGTAAGAGGAAAATTATTTGACGGTCTTAACCTTATTGCCAACTATGCTTTTACAGAATCTATAGTTCTTGATTCTAATGTTTCGAGTATTAGGGAAGGTTCTGTTGTACCAGGTTACGCAAAACATACTGCAAATGCATGGTTAAACTATACAGTTCAAGGCGGTGCGCTTAAAGGTTTTGGTGCTTCTATTGGAGGTTCTTTCCTTGCAGGGCGTCAAACTGATACCTGGAGTGAAGGTTTAGAAAAACTTCCAAACTATTTTAGACTTGATGGTGGTTTATCTTATGAAACAGGTAAATTTAAAGTTACCGGAAACGTATTTAATATCTTAGACAAATACCTTTACAGCGGCTCTTACTATCAATGGTTAAATGCTTACTACTGGCAGACAGAACAGCCAATTAACTTTAGAATTGGAGTTACTTATAAATTGTTTTAAATTTTTTAGTTACAAAGGTTCAAAGAGACAAAGTTTCAAAGTTTTTGAATCTTCCAAGAAAATAAAAAATCCGTTTAATCTGTGGCAAAAAAAGCCCACGGATTTAACGGATTAAACGGGTTTTCACAGTTTTATTTATACATTCGATTAAAACAAACCGGCGTAAATCCGTTTAATCTGTGTAATCTGTGTCCCAAAACCACACAAAATATTACCCTTTTTTAATTAAAGGAATAAGTTTTGTCCCGATGAGTTCTATGGCGTTCATTAATTGTGAATGTGTCAGACCTGCATTATCCATTTGAAAAGTAAATCTTTCAACGCCTCCAAGCGCTTCACTATGACGTAAAATTTTCTCAGCAGCTCTTTCGGGACTTCCAACGATTAAAACACCAAGGTCATCAATTAAACCATTGAATTTGTCTTGTGTAACCGGAGGCCAGCCGCGTTCTCTTCCTAATTTTGTCCACAATTCAGCATAACCCGGATAATATTCTTCAATTGCTTTTTCGGTCGTATTTGAAACATATCCCGGCGAATGCAAGCCAACTTTTAATTCGTGTGGTTTAAAACCAGCCGTTTTTCCGGCCTCGCGATATAAATCAATCAAAGGTTTAAAACGGTGTGTTTGTCCGCCTATAATAGCAGCCATTAAAGGTAAACCTAAACTTCCGGCCCTGATAAAAGATTCGGGAGTTCCGCCAACTCCAAGCCAAATCGGCATTTTTTCCTGTAAAGCCCTTGGATAAACCGGAAGATTATTTAATTCCGGACGAAATTTTCCGTACCAGGTTATAAACTCGTTATCTCTAATTTGCAAAAGCAATTCGAGTTTTTCCTTAAAAAGTGCATCATAATCATTAAGATCATATCCAAAAAGGGGATAAGCTTCAATAGCAGATCCTCGGCCTGCAACAATTTCGGCTCTTCCTTTCGAAATCAAATCCAATGTGGAAAAACTTTGATATACCCTTACAGGATCAGCAGCGCTTAAAACCGTTACCGCACTGGTCAAGCGTATATTTTTTGTTCTTGCAGCCGCGGCACTTAAAATTACCGCTGTTGCCGAATCCAGAAATTCTTTTTTATGATGTTCTCCAATCCCGAAAACATCCAATCCAGCCTGATCTGCAAATTCAATTCTCTGCAGGAGTTGTTCCATTGCATCAACACCGCTCAGGGTATTGTTGTCGCCATACATTGCCGAAGCAAAACTATCGATTCCTATTTCCATTTTTTTTAGCTTTAGGCTTTAGGCTGTACGCTTTAAGCTTTTTTTAGAGAGCTTATAGCTTACGGCATAAAGCCTACAGCAACATATTAATGAGAAAATCCAAATGAAATACTGGTTATAATAATCAGAATAACAATCAGCGTAATAATAACATACAAATAATCTTTCTCGATCAAAAAAGAGAAAAGAGAAAGTAAAACCCTGAAAACAGGGGTTAGAAACAATAATATAATTCCAAAGAAAATCAAAAATTCGCCGCTTCCTGAAATTACCCCATTAACAACTGCTGTAATAACTTCAAATATATTTCGGTCATTTTCTTTAAAAACAGAATAATCTTCAATGTCATTTCCGTGATGCATTAAATAAACAATTCCGCCAATAAAAGCTACTGATAATGAAATCCAAACACCATAGCGCAATAAATTCCCAATAATGGTTTGAAAACTTTTTTCTCCAAATTTTTCGTGCGTCATAACTTTAGATTTTTCCATTAATTCCGTTATAAACCATATTAACTGCTAACACAAAAATTAAACAGGCGAAAAATATTCTAAGTTTTTTAGGATTTGTTCTAACCAAAATTTTTGCTCCGGCCATTGCGCCAAATAAAACGCCAATAACAACCGGCATACAAATTCCGGGTTCGATATACCCTTTTTGAATGTAAATTACAGAACTCGCCATTGCCGTAACTCCCATCATAAAATTACTGGTTGTGGTAGAAACCTTAAACGGAATTCGCATAATATTATCCATTGCGATTACCTTAAAAGCACCAGAACCAATTCCGAGTAAACCAGACATCATTCCGGCAATTCCCATCATGCTGAAACCGCCAATAACATTTTTGGTTCCGTAGCTTACCACTTGTCCGTCATGTGTTGGGTAAGTTCCCTGAAGTTTTAAGTTTTTTGCCAAAGGACTTGATTCTAAAACAATATGTTCTTCTTTTTTGCGAAGCGAATTTATTGCCGAAAATATTAACGTAAGTCCAAATAAAACAGCAATGAATGAAGTAGGAGCGATGGTGGAAAGTAAAGCACCGCAAACGGCTCCGATGGTTGTAGCGATTTCCAGAAAAATTCCGAGGCGCATATTAGTAATTCCTTCCTTAACATAAGCCGCCGCAGAACCCGAAGAAGTCGCAATTACCGAAACTAAAGCGGCTCCAATTGCATAATGAATATCAACATCGAGAATAATAGTTAGAAGTGGAATAATAATTATACCGCCTCCCAGACCTGATAATGAACCAATAAAGCCTGCTAAAAAAGCCCCAAGAAGCATTATCAGAGTAAAGGTAAGTATTGTCATTTAAGATATGTTTTTGTATCTGCTAATTTACGAATACATATTTGTCCGTGATAAGTTTACGACCTTAAATATGCCTTAAAAATGTTTTTTGAATTATGAATTATGAGTTACGAACTTTGTCAAAGTTATGGCGACTGCGACTGCGACATATTTTTATATTCTATTATCAACTGCAAAAGATGTTTTTCCGATATTGGCAAGCAATAAGGCGGCCGCTGCACTCGTCCAAACCGAATAATCAAGAGGCGCTTTTACCGAAACTGAAACAGCCATTGAAAATGCAAAAAGAAACAGTAAAAGGGCAGTTCCTAAAGCGGCAATTCTAGTTTTAAAACCGAATATTAATAATAGGCTAAGTAAAATTTCGAAGAAAGTTGCGATACTGCCTAAAATTTCTGCTGTGGCCTTGTTGGCAAAAGAATTAAGTGTTTGTGTATAAACGACAAAATTTTCCCAATTTCCCCATGCAACACCATTTGAACCGGGTGCGCCCCAAAGTCCAAATCGATCAGCTACCGCTGAAAGCATTGTGATTGCTAAAACTATTCTTAAAATTAAACCTGCTTCTAATATGGTTATGTTTTTCATTCTGATTATTAATTTTTATTTCAATGTCATTAAACGAATTTCTTTTGAAAATTAAGGAAAAATCGTCCGGTTATTTTTTAATAACGGCAGAATGATCGTCAAATTGTTTAAAATAAACGATAAAATGCCAAAAAAGGGATTAGAAGATTAATTCTATCCCTTTTTGGTTTTAAATATGGAATTCTTATTTCAATGTTGTTTTAATTACAATTGCAGCTTGCTGAACCGCAGTTTGTATAGCAGGAACATTTGCAATTGGGTTTAAAAGCCCGTAATCGTGAATCAATCCGTTGTATCTTGTTAAGGTAACAGGAACTCCGGCTTCGTTTAATTTTCTAGCATACGCTTCACCTTCGTCTCTTAAAACATCATTTTCGGCAGTTTGAACCAGTGCAGGAGGTAAGCCTTTCAATTCTTCTAAACTTGCTTGCAGTGGTGAAGCATATTTTTCGGTTCTTTTAGCAGTATCTGGCAGATAATTATCCCAAAACCATTTCATCATATTTTTAGTCAGGAAACGTCCGTTGGCATATAAATTATAAGATTCAGTTTCAAAATTTGCATCCGTTACCGGCCATAATAAAACCTGCAGTTTAATATGAGGACCTTTTTTATCTTTTGCCATTAAAGTAATTGCTGCAGACATATTTCCTCCAACACTGTTCCCCACAACAGCCAGGTTTTTACCATCTACATCAATTTCTTTTCCATTTTCGGCTACCCATTGCGTTGCTGCATAAATTTCATTGATTGCAACCGGATATTTAGCTTCAGGAGAAGGTGTATAATCTGGGAAAACAGCAACTGCACCACTTTCTACAACTAAATCTCTCACTAATCTTCTATGCGTTGGATAATCTCCTAAAACCCATCCGCCGCCGTGAATAAATATAAATACCGGAGCATTTGCTTTTGCGCCTTTAGGTTTTGTAATATGAATTTTTACTTTTAAACCGTTTTGAGAAATTACTTTTTCAGATTCTTCGATACCAGAATAATCAACTTCTACAGATTTTTGTGCACCAACTAATACGTTACGTGCGTCTGTAATAGATAATTGTTCTAAAGGTTTTCCGTCACCTGAATTTAATGCATTTAAAAAGCCTCTGACTTCTGTAAAAATTTCCGGGTCATTTTGTCCCTTAAATTGTCTTTCTTGTGCTGAAGCAATTGTATTTACAATTAACAATGCTGCAATAAATAAACCCTGTTGTAATACTTTAATAGTTTTCATATCTTTTGTTTTTATCATTTATAATTTGATAGGACAAAGATATGGTGGTAATAAGGCTGTAAAAATAGACAAAAGTCTATTCTAATTGTACATTTTTCCCTTGAAGGTATTTTTTCTTAAAATTTGATGGAGTATCGCCAACTTTATTGGTAAAAAGCCGGTTAAAATAAGCCGGATCTTCATATCCGAGCTGATAGGCAATCTCTTTGACACTTAATGAAGAATACCCCAAAAGCCTTTTGGCTTCCAGAATAATGCGGTCTTTAATAATATCGTTGGGATGCGAAAGTTCTAAACGATTGAATTTGTTCGAAAGCGTTTTGGGTGCAACGCCCAGTATATCTGCATAATCGGCAACAGTATGTTTGGTTCTGAAATGAATTTCGACCAATCGGCTGAAATCTCTAAAGAAATCCATTTCCTTTGATGGTTCATCATTCAAAACACCCAACTGCTGTATTTTCCAGATTCGGGTTGCTTTAATAATAAGCTGTTTCAAATACGTTCGGATCATTTCTTCCTGAGAAGAATCGGGAGCGTCAAATTCTTCCTGAATCTGACTGTATATACTTTCTACAAATAAAACCTCTTTTTCAGGCAGCGTTGTCATTGGCATTTCAAAAATATTATTGAATAACAATCCGTCGCAGGCAACTTCGGCATCATGAATCTGCACACAATAAAAATCACGGTTGTAATACATGAAATAACCTTGCTTTTTTCCTTCTTTATTAATTTGTAAATATTGATTACTGTTTATAAAAAACAGGGAAGGGCTGTAAGTTCTATATTGTTTAAAATCAATTGTTATTTCATAATCTTCGGGTAAATACAAGACCTTAATATAAACTTTGTAACCATCACCATTAATTTCCTCAACAGTTTCCCGATTTAGAATTAAAAATCCCAGTTTTTTATAATTCGATTCAAATATTTGGTGGTTCATCGAGCCTGTTTTGGTTTAAAAATACTAATTTTCTTTGGCAGAGGCGAATTTTAATTTGGACTTATTTGTAGATGTTCGAGTTTTTTCCCAACCAAAGTTTTTTCTCCAACAACTTTAAATCCGAGTTTTAAATAGAGATTTTTTGCCAGCGGATTATCTTCTTCAACCAATAATCCTAATGTCTGTTTGTTTTTATGAACATATTCGGCAATTAAAAACCGAAGTATTTTTGAACCAATTCCTTTTCCCTGATGATTCGGATTTACACCTAATGAATCGATATAAAATTCTCCTGCTCTTGTTTCAGGTTCGGGATCAAATTCAGGATTAAAATTCGTTCTGACATGTTTTATTATTGATGTGCGTAATTCTTCTATATCAGAACCGTTGTAAATATTTACTGCGCCGGTGATTTCGCTATCGGCTTCAGCCACAAAACAATTTTGATACGAATATTGGTTATTTTCTCTTTCTACAAAATACTGAAGAAAGTCTTTTGCAGCAGCATAATCTTTTTTAGCAATAAACTTGTAAATGATGTCCTCCATTGCCAATAATAAAATAGGAGCAATGTATTTTGAATCGGATATATTGGCTTTACGGATATTCATTTTAAAGAGATTTTTTGTGAAGCAAATTTAAAGTTTTTTAAACACATAGAAACATAGTTTTTCTTTGTATGTAAAGGCGTTTCACTCTTTTTCAATGCACATAGCTATGTGTGAAAAAACGAGTTTTTTTTAATATCCCTTTTTCAAGAATTAAAAATCTATGTTTCTATGTGTTTAAACAAAACTGCCGAATTTCTGCCAATATAAAATAAAAACATACCAGTTCTATTATTTGAAAGAGATTTATTTTAAAAATATGTTTCCCGCAGATTTTGCAGATTAAGCTGATAAATAAAAATATCTGCTAATCTGCCAAAATCTGCGAGAGAACAAATAAATCACATTGAAAAATTTGTACCGATATTTTATAAAAATATACCAATTATAAGATTCAAACAGCGCGTATCTTTGTTAGTATATTTTAAACCAAAATTTAAAAAACGATGAAAGCAATAGGATTCAAATCATCATTACCTATAGAAGAAAAAGACAGTTTTATTGAATTTGAAACTGTGAAACCAATACCCGGAGCGCACGATTTATTAGTAAAAATTGATGCAGTCTCCGTAAACCCGGTCGATTTTAAAATTCGCCAGAGCGGTGCAAAAGATATCGTTCTTGAAACCCCAAAAATTATTGGCTGGGATGCTGTGGGAATTGTTCAGGCAGTTGGCGAAAAAGTAACTTTATTTGAAGTTGGTGATCCGGTTTATTACGCCGGAGATTTAACGAAACAAGGAAGCAACGCAGAATTTCAAATTGTTGACGAAAGAATTGCAGGCAATAAACCAACATCATTAACCAATGCAGAAGCTGCCGTTATTCCGTTAACAGGTTTAACAGCCTGGGAAATTCTTTTTGACAGAATTAGAATAAATCCTGAAAAAGACAAAGGAAAATCAATCTTGATTATTGGAGGTGCCGGCGGTGTTGGTTCTATCGCCATTCAGCTATCAAAAAAAATTGCAGGATTAACGGTAATTGCAACCGCTTCACGTCCTGAAACTATTGATTGGTGCAAGAAGCAGGGTGCCGATTTTGTTGTAGATCATAAAGATTTAATTTCTTCTGTTAGAGAAGCTGGTTTCCAGCATGTAGATTTTATTTTAGATTTTGTTGATACGAATGCGTATTGGGATATTATGGCAGAACTGATTAAACCTCAAGGACACATTGCCTCTATTACCGGAAGCGCTGAACCTGTTGCTTTAAATAAACTGAAAGGCAAAAGTGTTTCATTTTCATGGGAATTGATGTACACACGTTCGATGTTTCAAACAGAAGATATGATCGAACAGCATCATATCTTGAATAAAATTGCCGATTTATTAGACGATGGTGTTTTAAAAACGACTTTAAAAGAAACCTACAAAGGACTTTCTGTTGAGAATCTTAAAAAAGCGCATCAGCTTTTAGAGTCTGGAAAAACGATTGGCAAAATTGCGATTAAATATTAAAAGTATTTTTAGGAATTAAAGAAATCTCATTTTAAAGAAATGGGATTTTTTAATAAAAATTCTGTAAGTCTACCCTTAAATTATATAAAATATTCCATTTTTAATTATTGATATTTACTAGCTATAACCCAAATTAATTTAATCAATGACTACTATGAAAAATTTAAAGTATATTTTCATGCTTTCGGGGGTATTATTTGCTTTTAGCTGCAACAATAATGATAACAATGGCAGCCCTGAAAATGGAGGCGGAACAGTAACTGATCCTGTAGAAACTAATCCAGCAAATTCACAATATAAACCTGCTTTTTCAGGTCAGACCAGAATTAATGGAATGACTACCAATACAGAATTTAAAGCCGATATTATTACATCGGCGCTTACCAGCCCGTGGAGCGTGAAAGTTCTTCCTGACGGCCGGCTTCTGGTAACTCAAAAAACAACGGGAACATTACGTATCGTTACAACCGGCGGAGTGGTTAGTGCACCAATTACAGGTCTGCCGGCAGTAAACCCTGCTAATCAGGGAGGTTTATTAGGTTTATGCCTTGATCCTGATTTTGGAACAAACAGAATGGTTTACTGGGTGTTTTCTGAGGCTGTAACAGGCGGAAATATTTCGGCTGTTGCAAAAGGAAAATTGGCAAACGACGAAAAAACAATAGAAAATGCTGTAGTAATTTATCGTTCAAGTCCTGCAAATCCAAGTGATTTACATTATGGCGGACGTATTCTATTTGACCAAACCGGAAATCTTGTTGTAAGTACGGGAGAGCGTTCTGTATTACAAACAAGGCCTTTGGCACAATCGTTAACGTCAAGTCTTGGAAAAGTAGTCAGAATTACAAAAGACGGACAGCCTGCAGCTGGAAATCCAACTTTTAGCGGGACAAATGCTCTTCCTGAAATATATACTTATGGACATAGAAATCCGCAGGGACTTGCTGTGCATCCGGTTACGAAAGAAATTTGGCTGAGCGAACACGGGCCAAGAGGCGGCGATGAAATTAACCGTCTTAAAGCAGGAGCAAATTATGGCTGGCCGACAATTACATACGGAATTGAATACAGCGGACAAGTTGTTGGCGATGCTATTCAGCAAAAAGAAGGAATGGAACAGCCGGTTTATTACTGGGATCCTGTGATTTCTCCAAGTGGTATGACTTTCTATACCGGAAATCGTGTGCCAGAGTGGGAAAATAATCTGTTCATAGGTTCATTAAGCGGAACCCACATTGCCCGACTTGTAATAAAAAATAATAAAGTGGCTGGTGAAGAAAGGCTTCTTGCAGGTGAAGGCCAGCGTTTTAGAGATATTACACAAGGTGCTGACGGTGCTTTATATGCTGTAACAGATCAGGGAAGACTTTATAAAATAGATAAGAAATAATTATTAATTGTTAATCTATTGCTGAAAAAAAAATAAACCCTATATAAAAATAAAAATTATAGGGTTTATTTTTTTATTATGCTTGATCTTGATTTGATTCAGAACTTGAGTTTTGATAAGCTTTTATTATTATTCAATTGTAAGTGTCATATTGGGTACTACAATATCTCCGTTGCTTCCGCTATATCGCTGGGCAAAAACTTCGATATAATCATTGTTAACTAATTCTGTGGTTGCATTTAATGGCAGTACAATAATATCATTTGCAGCCAGTCCTCTTCCGTAAACTTTATATTGACTTATGGCAGTTCCATTTTTAGCAATATAAATGATGTATATACCGGCAGCAGGCACCTGAAAAGAGATAGATCCTCCAACCTGGAAAATTCTTTTCTTTTTTCCCAGATATCGTAATCGATTTGCAGCATCAGTTGAAAATCTAAATAAATTCGAATATGTTGTAGAAGGTGTTCCTGAGCCTACTTTTACTATATTACTTGGATTAGCACCATTTGTAAAACTGACTCCAAGACCGGATCCAACAGCATAATCCATAGAAAAATCGGCTGTAGCACTAGCATCAGTTTCTGTTGGTATTCCTGCAGATCTTACACTCCAGCTATTATTAAAATTAAATCCTGTATACGTTCCCGTTGTATAGGCTTTTACATATCCTGCTGTGTTTGTACCCGTAAAAACAACAGATTCTAATACTGCATCTCCAGTGATAGTAAGTCCTGATGTAGAAACATCAAATCCTATCGCAGTACCGTCGACCTGGCTAAAACCTCCTTGTTTTTCTACTAATGTAAATGTTCCGGTTAGTTTTTCGTAAGTACCTGTATTATTGCCAAACCAGCCCATGTTACTTAATAGCAGCTGCGTTATATTGTTGTAAGTGATTCCGGTTGTATTTCCTGAAAATTGAACAATACTAAGAAAAACCAATCCAAAACCAGATATTGTTCCTACACTGGCTGAGTTGGCAACTATACAGTCCCTAAAAACTAAATTTTGAGCTGCCGAACCACTCAGGTTAAAAATACTTCCGGTTGCGGCTCTAATGGTAACGTTTTTAATATTCCCGCCTGTAGCACCTTCAAAAATATTTCCTGTAGTTCTAAGTATAATATCTTCAGTAGAATCTAAACCTTGAATGTAAGCATTATTGAGGTCGATAGGATGATCAAATATAATAAGACCATTTATTTCATACAATGTATTGGAGCTTAAAAGGTATTTAGTCCCTCCGCCGTTTGACAGTTCAGTTGCGAGAACAGTTGCTAAGTTATCTGCAGCTTTTATACGTTTAAAATTTACTCTTGGACTTGTACCACTGCTCATTACTAACCATGATGTTGAACCCGAAGAATAATGGTAAAAAGCTTTTAAATCAGTATCATAGACAATTAATCCGTCAGCAGGAGAGGTTATTGCATTTCTTTGGGCAGTTGTCATTCTGGGAGCCAGCATTCCCTGACTTGTCGATGCTATATCTAACACAGAACTTGCATCAGGTGTAACTGTTCCAATTCCTATTTGTGCATTTGTAAAATATGATAAAAAGAAAAGAGTAAGTATTAATAGTGTTCGGCAATTTATTGAGGCTGTATTTTTCATAATTTCAGGTTTTTGTAGGTTGAAAATCAAAAAAAAACATTATTAATTTCCTGCATTTGAAATAATTACTTTTTGAGATATTTTTTTATTCTCAGCAGTTAAAAATGTCGCAATATAAACTCCGGAACTTAGACCTGATGTAGAGAAACTATAATTTTCTTCAGCACCCAGATTCTTTTTAGATCGTACCGTTTTGCCAGAAATATCGTAGAGATGAAATGATTTGAATTGGATTAAATCAGGGTTGGAAGCTTTTAATGATCGGGCTGCATTATCCTGCATAATGAAAAAATTATTTTTAGTTTCTTCACTTGTACCCAGTCCTTTGTTTGTGAAAGTAATTTTAAATCGGTCGGGATATACGCCCTGTGGAATTGTGACTTCATAATTCCCGGTTTTAATATTGTGAAAAGACCCATCTGCAGCATCATATAAAAATATATTTTGCGAAGGATCGAAGTTTATAACTTCAGGAATATAAAACTTAAGTGTTGTACTGGCGGCTGCTTTTACCGTTAACGGAATTTGTTTTGTAATGTCAAAATTAATGCCCTGTATTACATAATTTTTTCCTTCCAGTAAAAAGAAGGCATCATTAGGAAAGTTATTGTCCATACTTAAGGCATCGATACCCTTATCAATACCGTCAGTAGCTTCGGGTAAAAAAGCAAGGGCAAGCTGTCTTGTAAATTGATTGTTGATAATGGCATTTATCCTGATATGAGGAATATCATTAGATGCTTCTGCTTCTTCATTTTTAGCAGTTTCTCCACTTTTAGCAGTAGTTTTGTTTCTTGCAGGTTTTTCAAAATGCGACAAACTTTCGCCTTCTTTATAAAATATTCGATACGAATTTCTAAACGTTACAGTACCATCTGCGGCTCCTTTAATTACAAAACCCTGCCCGATAGGCGCATATTTACGCTCACGCATAAGTCCGAATGTGGTTCCAACGTTATTTAGTGAACCATCGCCATTATAACTATTAAAAGTGGCAGGAACATAAATACCGTTTGAACCTAAAGTTCCGGGTGAATAAGTGGCATATCCGCCTCTGTAAGCCGCAATTAAATGTGAATTTACAGTTTTGTCCTGTTCCCAGAAATAAGCAATTCCGGTACAGGCATTATTTAAAGGATCTAATAAAAAAGCATTTAAATGTAAAGCAGACGGGTATGGATTTCCGGTTAAAGTTGAGGCATTGTTTGCTCCAACCGTAACAGTAATATTGCCATCATTTGGTTTTCCTCTAAAATCATAGCGCTGTGCACCTGTGCCGGGATTATTTACAATTCCCGTTCCTTCCGGATCTACAGCGTCAGACCCGCTGGTGCCTTTCATCGTAAAACCTTCACCTGGCGCTATTGTGGTTGTAGTTCCCACCTGAACCCATTGCGAATAACTATTGGCATTGGTAAGTTTATAAATCCATCGCGATGCGATTGAGAGCGGATTTGCACTTCCGTCATAATTTGCTAATGGAAGAATTGTTGCGGGAGTCGAAGCCGTTGAGGTTGTTGGCCTGTTTAGCATCGTAATGCCAAAATTCTGGTTGCCGGATGCTGCCACATTGATGCCTACTGGAGAACACCAGTAATTGTAGTCAAAATTATCAGCAGTTCCTTCCTGGTAAATAGACACAATTCCGGTTCCAACATTAGTTGAAGTTCCTGTTGTACCTTGTACCAATTGAGATAAATTACGCAGATACAAGTTTGAGTTTGCTGCTAAATTTATATCCTGCTTCACGAAAAGCACCTGGTTTTTTACATACACGGGAGTACTGGCACCAACATAAATCTGTCCAAAACTTTGAATAGAAATTATATAAATTAGTAAGGTAATCTTTTTCATAACTTTTATTTTAATTAAAAATCAGATGCTGTCGAATAACTATATTTCAAGTAATACTAAACCCTTAATTATATATTTCTGCCTGCAGCAAAACAGCTGCTATTTCCTTATCTGCATGATTAAGAATTCACTTTTATAAAAAAAACGGAAAACAAAGTATGATTGTAAACTAATCTAATATTGTAAAAAAAGTTATTTGAATTAGTTTTACTAACTACAAAATTACTTACTTATTGGTTACAATAAATTAAAAACCTAAGAAATTTACTATACTCAAAATTAAGTGCTATATAGTTCAGTTTTTTATATAATTTTTATCTGATTTTATATAATTGCCATTTTTATGCAAAGTTTTTTATAAAAGTGATTCAGTATCAAAGAACTTTTTTGACTACATTGGTTTTAAAAAGATTAGAATATCCTCTCGCAATTAACCTTGTTTCAGTTTCATTCCAGATTTCGCATTGTGCATTCACAAATTGTTTCCCTTTTTTTATTATTAATGTTTTGGCTATAATAATATCGCCAGAATAAGCAGGAGCAAAGTAATCAATGTTTAGGTTTATTGTGGTATAAAAATTTTCCTCGTCAAGAGAAAACAATGTAGCACCAATACAGTCGTCTGCAATTGCAGCCGTTACCCCGCCGTGTAAGGACTTAATTGGGTTGGTCATTTCTTCTCTAATTTGATATTTAAAAGTTACCGTACCGGGCCCGGCTGTAACAACTATGGGTTTCATCCAAAGCATAAAAGGAGAAGGCGAAAGAATAAATTCGCCGCCAATGTGATCTTGCAATACTTGTAATCTTGTTTTAGTTTTCATTTAATTCAATTCAATTTAAAATTATAATTATTATACCAACCGGTATATTTTTGTATATAAAAAAAGCAATCGTAAATACTGCCTTATTCTAAGTCTTCAATAATTTTATGAAGCGAAAGCATTACAGCTGATAAATCATTACCATTTCCGGTTAATTTGCTTATCATTATGGCACCTTCAATTAGTGCAATTATGGTTAAAGCTGTATTTTCTGCATTTATCGATTCTGCTTTAAATTCTCCTGCATTTATACCTTGGCAGATGAGGTACATTAGTTTTTCTTTCCAATAGAGCAGTGTTCTCTCGGCATATTTTTTAAGAACCGGATGTGTATCATCAGATTCTATTGCGGTATTTAATATCGGACATCCGCCAGGTGTAACTTCTAAATTTTGATATTTGGCATAAATGCGGGGATAAACCAACAATTTTTCTTTAAAGGTTCTTTGTTTTTCGATTTCCCGGCTTAAAACATCGTGAAGTTTTTTCACGTTAAACTTAAAAGAAGCAATTGCTACCTCGTCTTTATTTTCAAAATTTCCATAGATACTTCCTTTTGTAAGACCGGCTGCCGTTGTAATATCACTTATAGATGTACCGCTGTATCCTTTTGTATTAAAGATTGGAGCGGTTTTCTCTATTATAAACTGCTTTGTTTTTTCCGCTTTACTCATCTTGAAATAATTTTGTTATACAAATATATACCAATCGGTATGATTTAAAGACTGATTTGTATAATTATTTTTTGTGAGATTATTGTGATAAGGTTTTATTTCACAGATTGAAAATTTAGTATCTTAGTAATTGTTGTTGAATTTGCGTTTTGCTGCATAATTGTTTTTAATTTAAATTATCTAAATATGCCTTGGGATCCAGAGATTTATAATAAGTTTAAAGATATTCGATATAAACCGTTTTATGATTTAATAGCATTTATACAGCCAAAAAATGAAATGAAGGCTATTGATTTAGGATGCGGTACGGGAGAGCAGACTTTTATTTTGGCAGATAAATTTAAAGAAGCCCATTTTCTTGGTGTTGATGCTTCTTCTGAAATGCTGGCGAAATCAAAATCTCTTGAAATGAAAAACCTGCATTTTAGAAAAGCAACCACTGAAGAAACTATAGCCACTGGAGAAAAATGGGATTTAATATTTAGTAATGCAGCTTTGCAATGGTCGAATGATCATGAAAAATTATTTCCGCAATTACTAAAATTACTTAATAAAGATGGGCAGTTTGCAGTACAAATGCCGGTTCAGCCAGAAAACAAACTCAATATAATACTTTATAAACTGGCTGATGAAGAACCGTTTAAATCGTATTTAAACAGCTATAAAAGAGATTCACCAATTTTAAGTATGGATTATTATGCCCAAATTCTTTTTGACGGTGGTATGGAAGATATACAGCTCATGCACAGGGTTTATCCAATTATTGCAAACGACCATGATACACTATATAATTTTATCGCAGGTTCGGCATTAATTCCTTATATCGACAGACTTGGCGGAGAAAAGGAAGAACTTTTTATTAAAACCTTTAAAGAGCGAATAGCGGAACATTTTCCTAAATTTCCGGCTATTTATCCTTTTAAAAGAATTTTACTTTACGGAAGAAAAGTATAATAAAAACAAAAAGCCTGCAGATCAATTTCTGCAGGCTTTCTTCATTGAATTAATAGTTAAGTCAGGTGTTTATTCTTTATATAAAATAATAACAGCTTTGTAGCCTGTACCAACATTCCATTGGCTTGCTTCTATAACCTTTCCGTTGTCATCATAAACCTGAAATTCGGCAGTATTTGGTGATGCTGAGCCTTCGTTTAAAGCCTCAAAATCAATTTTGTTCATACCTTTTACCAGGTTTATTTTAAATCCTTTATATTCTCCCACCAAACTAACTTCTGGTTCGATAACTTTATCATTAAGATATACTCTGATTTTATCGCTGTCTACAAAAGCGGCATCACGGTAACGAATGGTTGAGGTTGTAGATTTGGTTACAAAACCGCCTAGATACTCATTTCGTCTGTAAAAAATACCCTCAACATTGGCTTCTCTTTTATAAAGTGTGTTATTTTTAAAAAGTTCATCTGGATTTATTTTTAAAACTATCGGATCTTTTGCAAGGGTTGGTTCATTTGGCGGCGGAGTTTCCGTTGGCGGAATTACTTCTTTACTTTCCGGAGTTTTAGATTGAATAGGCTGATATTTTCCTTTAACTTCTTCCTGCGAATAAGCTTGCAGCGAAGTAACAATTATTATTAAAAACAATATTCTTTTCATATACTTTGATTTATTTTAAAATGTATTAGAAGTCATTTTTAACTTCTTAATATCTATTTATAACAATCGATTAGGGCATTTATTGCCTCAAAAAGCAATTATATTACCAGAAATTGAAGTTTTGTTATAACCATATCGAATAGTGTAAAAATTTGTTTACATATCGCGATAATTTTAAAAAATATAATTGTTTACTAAAAAAACAAAAAATAAACTATTCAATATTTAACAATGCAGTTGGCGAATAGCCAAATTGTTTCTTGAATGCAAATGAGAAATGAGAGAGATTTTCAAAGCCAACTTCGTAATAAATTTCAGTTGGTTTTTTTTTGTTTTCTGCCAAATGATAATGCGCTAATTCGAGTCTTTTTTTGGTAAGCCACTTTTGAGGCGTTGTATTGAAGTATTTTTTAAAATCCCGATTAAAAGTAGACAAGCTTCGGCCTGTTAAATAGCCTAGTTTTTCCATTGGCATATTAAACATAAAATTTCGCTGCATAAAATCGATCAAATCAATTTTGCCCGGTTCATCAAAGCTCGCTAAGATATTATCTATTCGTTTGTCGATTGCCCTTAAAATGCTGATGGCTTCGGTAATTTTTAATGAAGCAATGTTTTCGGGAAAATCTCCTTCAATGTCAAAATAAGGCATTAAAGAAGCCAGACAGCTTTCTAATAACGGATGATTGTTATAAGAAATGATTTTTTGCTCAGAACCAGTTTTGGCACTTAAATCAATATTTTTATAAAATTCTTTCAAACGTTTAACAGAAAGATGCATTACAACCGTTTTATGCGGCTGGCCATTTTTGGGATAATTTATAATAGTGGCAAGCAAATTTCTGGGAATTAGAAAAATATCCCCGGTTTTAAAAGTAAAAACAGCATCGGTTTGTATAATCCTGGTTTCTCCGGAAATAAACCAAATCAGCATATGATCATCAAAAACCAAATCAGATTTGAAGAATTTATCTTCATAACAAGAGAGTTTGATCTCAGGCGTTAAATATTTTGATATATGTTCCATTTTGCAGTTGTTTTAACCGTCAGGCTTTTCTTCGAGTATCAAAGATAAAAATCCTGACGGTATATTATTTTCTAAACCTTCATTAAATAACATCAAATGATATTCCTAAAAGACGTTCGCTTAAATCCCAAAGCCTTTTAGCGTTATCCTGATCTAACGAATAAGGCTGTACGCCATATATCGTTTTGGGTTCATCAAATTTATGTTCTATGTTTCCAAGATCTAATTTTGCAATATCAGCATCTTCACAATAAACACCGCCAATAGTATTCAACAAAGGGCTTGTGGCACACCAAATTGTTGTTGCAGCGCCTTGTGGTACCGTTTTTAATAAAGCGGCAACTTCTGGTTTTAAATTTCCATTCTCATCATGCGTTCCTATTTGTTTAAATAATTCTATAGGTTCTTCCCTTCCTAAATCAGTACCCAAAACACTTCCCGGATGTACTGAATATGCTCTTACATTAAACACCTTAGCGCGGTTATCTAATTCTAATGCAAACAAATTACAGGCAGTTTTTGACTGTCCGTAACCTTGTAAAGTATGATAATCCCGATGAAGAAAATTAGGATCATCAAAATTAAACGGCGCCATTTGATGCCCGTACGAAGATATATTTAAAACTCTCGCTCCATTTGCCTGTTTAAGAGCCGGCCATAATTTTGCAGTAAGCTGAAACTGTCCAAGATAATTTGTTACCAATTGCGATTCATATCCGCGGTTGTCTCTGCGTAACGGAACCCACATAATTCCTGCATTATTAATAAGAAGATGAAGCGGTCTTCCTGAAGGTAAGAACTTTGCAGTAAAGGAATCTATAGAGTCAGGATTCATGAAATCTAAAGTTTCCAGCTCGACATTTGCAATTCCGTCAAGATTTTTTTGAGCTTTTGTAATATCTCTTGCAGCAACAATTACTGTGGCGCCTGCATTCGCAAGTGTTTTAGTGGTTTCTAATCCAATTCCGGTGTGTCCGCCGGTTACAATGGCAATTTTTCCTGTAAGGTCAATTCCTTTAATTACATCTGCAGAAGTTGATTTTGCATTAAATCCTGAATTAATAGGTTTTTGTAATGCTCCCTGATAATTATTTGTTTTCATTTTTATAAATATTAAATTGTTATGAAGCAAAATTATAGAGATGTAAAACTTTCGATTTTGTTTAAAACGTCATTTTTACTTTGTTTAAAACGTCATTTTGAATTCATTGTTTTTAATTATCTTTAACGCTGCACTACAACCAGTCTATTAAATTTTATTTTATGAAAGCATTGGTAATTGGAGCTACGGGCTCAACAGGGAAATTTTTGGTAGATCAGCTGCTGAAGGATAATGATTATTCTTCTGTCGTAACTTTTGTTAGAAAACCTTCGGGGAAAGAACATTCTAAACTGACAGAACATATTGTCAATTTTGATGAAATTGAATCTTTTAAAGATAAGATAACCGGAGATGTTCTGTTTTCCTGCCTTGGGACAACTTTAAAAGCTGCCGGTTCGAAAGAAAAACAATGGAAAATAGATTTTGATATTCCGGCCGCATTTGCTCTGGCTGCGAAACAAAATGAAGTAAAGTCTTTTGTACTGGTTTCTTCTTACGGAGCATCTGCCAAAAGCAATATTTTTTATTCTAAAATGAAAGGGAAACTGGAAGATTATATCGCCGAACGGAACTTTTGGCAATACATTATTTTTAGGCCCGGGCCTTTAGTACGTGAAGATACAGACCGACTGGGCGAAAAGATTTCGGTAAAACTTTTCAATTTTCTTAATGCAATTGGCATTCTTACCAAATTTAAACCGCTTGAAACACAGATTCTTGCAGCAAAATTAGTAAAGGCTCCAAAAATACTTTCGGAAGGAACTACAATAATCGAACTTAAAGAAATTTTTGAATTTTAATAAATCAAATCCACTCTCCCGAAGTATCATAACCGTCTGGCAGATAGGTAAGATATTGCACCATTCTTGGGCTTTTGCCTCTGTTTGCCGATGCACAATGCGGTAAAGTATTGTTCCAAATTATAAAATCGCCTGCATTGCCCGTTATAGGTTCCGGTTTTAAGGTTTCAATAGCTTTATTTCTTGGATTTTCATTTGGCCCAAGATTATCCAGCCAATCATCAATTTTGTTATGAAATCCCGGAACACAGTGAAAAGCGCCGTCATTACTGCCGCAGTCCGTAAGATAGAGCAGTCCCTGAAAACCAAAAGTTATGGGCTGTTTTAAACTAATATCCCAATGCAGCGGGCTTCCTAAAAAAGTAAAATCTTTAGTTTCAGGAGGGTTAAAGCTTACTTTGTCAATCGTTTTGTAAATTTTGGCTGAATTGTAGAGCTGTTCGTATGCTTTTTTAATTCTTGGTGAAAAACGGTTTTTATTTAATGTTTTGTGATCAGAAAAATTAAGCATTAATCCTTTTTGATCTTCATGTCTGTTATACCAGGTTTCGCTTTTATCAGGGTCCATTTTTAAGTAATTCCAGATTGCTTCAACGGTATCTTCGCAGTCTTTTTTTGAAACAGCATTTTTTATAATTACATAACCATTTTTATTCCAAAACTCAAGATCTTGTTCTGATAGTACATTTTCTATAGAATCAGCAGTATTATTTTCGTCTTTTTTTTGATTGTTAATCCAGGTTTTAAAAGTTTCAAAATCAGGTTTTTCGAAATATAAAAACTGTATGGCATCTTCCATACTAATTCCTAACAGGTACAAGATTTTAATTTCCTGATCCCATTGTGTATCCGTTATAGCATTAGAGTTGTTTATAGTACGGTTCCATAAATTTTCAAGAATACTCCAAGGCATAATTTTATAAACGTTTATTGCTTCAGCTCGTTAGGCAGGTTATTAAAATATAATTGAGATGGTCATTAAGATTATTACTAAATGTTTCCTCAATTTAATTATTTATTCCAAAAATAACCTATTAAAATGTCTTTTTTTAAAGTATAAATACGTGTTTTAATTTAAATTATTTCAGTGTTATATCGTCACTTTTAATCTGATAACGATATATAAAAATTTTAGGAACAGGAAAAGATATTTTTTTTGCCGGAATTACAATGCAGCTAAATTTTTAGGTTTAAAAAAAATGTATTCTAAAATAACCGGTTTATAGATCATGATGACCGGATTTTAAACCGTGAGTTGTCCTGAAAAAAGCTGACAATAATTTAACAGTAAGTATTAATTTTGACAGTACCTTTGTTTAAAACTATATTTTTTCTGTTAAATAATTTTAGAATAAATTTCTGTTCTTTGCAGTTATAAAAAATGAATACAGTCTTCGCTGTAAAAAATAGTGTACAATATTATACTAAACATTGAGTTAAGACTAATCATATTTACGTTATGGACAATAGAAAGTTTATATTAAGTTTAAAACATGGTAATGAGGCTTCTTTCAAAGAAGCTTACTTAAATTACTATGATAAACTGATAAACATTGCCAGACGATTTAATTTTACAGTTCTTACCCCGCAGGATTTTGTACAGGAAACTTTTTTAAGGCTTTATAATAAAAGAGAACTGCTTAACGAAGATGTTTTATTTGATAAACAACTGTTTGTTATCTGCAAGAACATTATTATCAATCATGTTAACAGAGAAAATAAAATAATTCAGCTTGATCCTTCAGGGTTTGAAATCGAAAACGAGGACTTAGATGATGTAATTTTTGAAGAAAGAAAAGAAAAATTATATACTTTCATAAATCAGCTTCCTGAGCAGCAGCAAAAAATATTTACTTTACATAAACTGGAAAACCTTAGCTATAAGGAGATTGCAGCAATGACAGACCTTTCTGAAAAGACAATTGCCAATCATATTTATCTTGCCAGTAAATTTATTAGAAAAAAAATCGAAGATCATTAGGAACTTTTTTGTTCTCGTTTGTTATACTAATAAACAGAAACAAAAAATGCATATTGAGTCTTATAAAACTGATGTTAAAACAAAGGAAGATGCAAGCTTTATTGTAGTGCTTCTGCAGTTTGTCATTTCTGACTGTTCGATGAATTTTGAGGTAGAAAACTGCGATCATATTCTAAAAATCGAAACAAACAGAGAGATTAAAGAAATGGTATATGGTGTTTTTAATAAACAGGGATTTTATTGTCAAAAACTTTAACGCTCTAAAGACATGGATGAAAAGAAAATAGAAGAAGAATTAAAAAAAGTATGGGACGAAATCCCTGTTTCGCATTCTGATAATGAAAAAGAGATGTCCTGGGAGCAGTTTCAAGCGAAGGCATTTCCTCCTAAGAAACAAAAAAATAAGCCTTGGCGTTATTATGCGGCTGCAGCGGCTGTTTTGATTTTTGCTCTTATTGGAACCGGACTTTATTTTAACAGCAGCAACCCCGCAAGCAATAATATTCAATTTGCCGAAAATATAATAGAAAACCCTGCTTCTATAATAAAAACTGCAGTCCTGCCAGATAGTTCAGTAGTAGAATTGAGTCCGAATTCTAAAATTGCATATGCCGGTAATTTTGCTGCAAATAGAAAAGTTGAAGTTTTTGGAGAAGTTTATTTTAAAGTTAAAAAAGATAAAAAACACCCTTTTCAGGTATTTTGCAATGAAACGACAACTACTGTTTTAGGAACTTCTTTTACAGTAAAAGGATATACTCAAAAAGAAGTAACAGTTGAACTTTATGAAGGAAGCGTTCAGATGAATGTAAAAAACCTGAATGAAAAATGGATACTAAAACCGGGCGAGAAATTTACGTATGGAAACAATTCCGCATCGGTTACTGAATTCAACAGATTTGTAGATTTTGATAATGAAAAGCTAACTGCCGTAAGCACTTACATTGAGTCAAATTACGGTTATAAAATGATTATTCCGCAGGAATATCATAATCAGCGAATCACGGTACGCATCAATAAAAAAGAAGATTTAAAAACGATTATCCAATTAATATCAGAAATGTATAACCTAAACTTTGAAGTAAATGAAAAATTAAAACAAATTACTTTTCAATAGAAAAGAAAAGGATGCACTAGCCGCGAAACTAAAAACATCCTTCCTACTAGTCAGGATAGTATAAAACTATTCCATTTAATAATATTCAAAAATACAAAATTTCATGAAGCATATAATTTCAGCGTGCTTTTTTTTATTCAGTTGGGGAGTATTTTCTCAAAACGTCACGGTAACTGTAGATCAAACGGTAACATTAAAGGACTTCTTTAAACAAATTGAAAATCAAACCGATTTTAAATTTGCCTTTACAGATCAAATTAATACGAGCCAAAGATATTTTACTCAAAAAAGTGCGTATAATAATATCGAAATCAAACAGCTTATTAATGAATTAAATAAAAGTACATCGATTCAATTTTCGATTGTAGGCAGTAATATTTTTGTGAAGCAGAAAGCCGTTAAAACAGCTAAAAAAAAAAATAAACTGACAGGACAGGTTCTTGATGAAAACAGGGAGCCCGTAATAGGTGCGAATGTTTTCATCATAGAACTTTCTACCGGTATTACAACAGATATTAATGGAATGTTTACCATAGAACTCGACAGAGGGATTTATAATCTTGTTGTAAGTTATGTGGGTTTAAAAAACAAAGAAAGACAGATTGCAGTTGATGATGATGATGTAAGAATAAAATTCAACATGGATTCTGACAGTCAGGAGCTGGAGCAGGTAATTGTAACCAATAGTAAGGCTGTTGATGTGAGGAATACTCAAATGAGCGTTAACAAACTTTCGATGGCAGAAATTAAGCGAATTCCTGTGGCAATGGGCGAGCCGGATCCTTTAAAATCAATATTAACATTGCCAGGAGTTACAAATGCAGGAGAAGCTTCTTCTGGTTTTAATGTTCGGGGAGGTGCTGCAGATCAAAATTTAATTCTGCTGGATGGCGGGCCGGTATATGGTGATTCGCATATGTTTGGGTTTTTCTCTATTTTTAATGCTGATGTTGTAAACGGATTGGATTTATATAAAGGCGGAATTCCGTCTAAATTTGGCGGACGTGTATCTTCTGTTCTAGATGTAACGCAGCAAACCGGAGATTTTGAAAATTTCAAAGTAAACGGAGGCATTGGTTTAATATCAAGCCGTCTTTTAGTGCAGGGACCCATAAAAAAAGATGTAGGTTCGTTTCTTATTGCAGGTCGTGCTTCTTATGCACATTTATTTTTAAAACTGGCTGACAATAATAATTCGGCTATGTTTTATGATATTAATGCTAAGTTCAATTATAGATTGGGCGCTAATAATTCACTTGCTTTTTCGGGATATTTTGGGAATGATGTTTTTGATATAAATGACCGTTTTGCCAGTACTTACGGAAACACAATGGGAATTTTAAGCTGGAAACATAAATTTTCTGATAACCTGAATACTAATTTATCTGTTTTTTACAGTGATTATAAATTTAACCTTGGCTTACAACAAGAAGATTTTGACTGGAACAATAATATTCGAACATACGGACTTAAGTATGGCTGGAATCATATTGTAACAGATAAGTTTAAATTAAATTACGGAATTGACGGCCAGTACTATAATTTTAATCCCGGTACCGTACAGCCTACAAGCTCAGATTCGCAGTTTAATTATAAACAGCTGGATAAAAAATATTCGTTAGAAACATCTGCTTATGTGGATTTTGAGAATCAAATCACTCCAAAATTAAACCTTCGTTACGGACTTCGCTACAGTATGTTTTATCGTTTAGGTAATGAAATCATTAATACTTATGAAGATGGAAAGGCAGTAGTATACAATCCGTTATATCATATTTATCAAGAAGCTACTCCAACAGGAACTATATCGTACGGAAGCGGAGAAAAAATAAGCAGTTTTAATAACCTTGAACCGCGTGTGGCATTGTCTTATGCTTTTAATGATAATTCGTCTGTAAAAGCTAGTTACAACAGAATGGCACAATATATTCATATTTTATCTAATACTCAGTCGCCATTGCCAACAAGCATCTGGACGCCAAGCGGTCCGTTTACAAAACCACAATTGCTGGATCAGTATGCGGCCGGATATTTTAGGAATTTTAAAGATGGTGACTATTCTTTTGAAGGAGAGTTATTTTATAAGAATATACAAAATCGTATCGATTACATTGATGGTGCCGATATATTGGCAAATAATAATATTGAACAGGTTATCTTAAATGGTAAAGCCAGATCGTACGGTATGGAATTATTATTTAGAAAAAATACCGGAAATTTTACCGGATGGGTTTCATATACCTTATCAAGAGCAGAACAAAAAACACCCGGCAGAACTGCTGAAGAACCCGGAGTTGCAAATGGTAATTGGTATTTGTCAGGATATGACAAACTGCATAATTTGAGTATTGTGGGAAGTTATGAATACAATCCTAAATGGTCTTTTAATGCTAATTTTACATTACAGTCGGGCCAGCCGGTAACGTATGCAAATGGGTATTATGAATTTGGAGGAATTAATATACCGAATTTTTCACTTCGAAATGAAAACAGGCTGCCGCTTTTCCACCATTTAGATCTGGCAGCAACTTACACGCCTAAACCGGACAAAAAGAAAGGATGGCAGAGCTATTGGGTATTCAGCCTTTATAATGTTTACAATAGAAAAAATGCAGCATCTATGACGTTTGCAACAAATGAAGACACGGGAGCGAATGAAACCAGAAGACTTTCTATTTTTGGGATAGTACCTGGAATTTCTTATAATTTTAAATTTTAATGAGTATGCAAAGGATTAATAAATATAATTTTAAAAGTAAAGCACTAGTTTTATTCAGCTTATTTTGTGTGCTGTTTTTATCATCTTGTGAAGATGTAGTCAATCTTGATTTAGAAACTGGACAGACAAGAATAGTAGTAGATGCTGAAATTATCTGGCAGAAAGGAACTCCTGGTAACGAACAAACCATAAAGATCAGTAAAACAGCTCCGTATTATAATAACACTACACCAAAAGTTTCAGGAGCGCAGGTAAGAGTTGAAAACAGTACCGGAACTGTTTTTACTTTTAATGAAACTGAACCGGGCATTTATGTATGTACTAATTTTGTTCCTGTTTTAAATACAGATTATACACTTTATGTACAAGCCGAAGGTCAGAGTTTTACGGCAGTAGAAAAACTAACTTCTGTAACACCAATTGACAGGGTAGAGCAAGAGACAGTTCCGGATTTTGACGGCAAGGATATAATAGAATTGACATTTTATTATAAAGATCCTGCCGATCAGGTTAATTATTATCTTTCAGATTATAAAAGCAGTTTCCTGATTTATCCGGAATATGAGCTTACAGATGATGACTTTTTTAATGGAAATGAAGTAAGTACAAGATACTCTCATGAAGATATGAAAGCAGGAAATACGGTTGATATTACACATCGCGGCATTTCTAAAAACTTTTATGACTATATGAATTTAATTTTAGAAATATATGGAGGAAGCCCCTTTTCGATTCCTCCGGGCAATATACGCGGAAACATTGTAAACACAACAGATTCTAATAATTATGCTTTTGGTTATTTCAGGCTTTGTGAAGCAGATAAAGTTTCGTATTTGGTAAAATAAAAATATTAATTGAAGGTTGATTTGTACGCGCATCTGGCATTAAAGAAATTTAATGTCAGATGTTTTTTTATGCTGTTTCCAAAAGGATACACTTCTTTATCAAACATCGAATTTTATCTCTATGCGGCAGGAAATATAAAATTAACCTGCCGATTAGACTGAAAAAAACAAAAAATATATTAAGTTTTAGATTAAAAGTTACTCAAAATTTTTTCTCAAATCAATTATGGTTTGATTAGGCATGTCAAGATTTACAAAACCTCTGCGGGGCCTGTCTAAATCGAGTGTAAATAAAATAACTAAGGAAACTAAAAGACAAAACCCGATTTGAACTATCCAGTCAACTCTGCCTTTGCGCTCTTCAGAATATCCGCCATAGAATGCAATAATCATAGACAGGAAAAACAGCATGACTAAAATACTTTCTGGAACTTTTGCTTTTTCTCCAGACAGGCGGGAAGTAGTTACATCAATCATGTCATTAAGTGCGGGAATCATCTGCTGGGTTGCGGCCAGATTATTTGGATCTTTAGCCAGTTTGGCAGCACGTTTCCATAATTTCGAAGAAATTACCTGAGATAAACTGTCGGCTCTTAAAATTCCTTTTGTATGGGGACCCGTTTCATAGTACAAAATTCTTGTTTCTACATAATCCTTAAAATCTTTGCGGAACAATGCTCGTGTTGAATCAGGATACAAATCGCTGCGCAGTATAGCAGTACCTATGATATTTGCTTCGTCGACAACAATTTTTCTTCGGGAATCATAACGATCACTGCTCATACTAAATGTAAACGCCAGTAAGAAAAAAAGCAATGCAATGAGTGCAGATGTTTCTGTCGATTTTTCCTCTGTTGGTTTTTTATTTCGAATATAATTTCCGGCAACTTTTCCGGCAAAGCTTGAAATAAGCATTAATATAAAAAGCAGGAGAGCAATTATCCAGGCTTCAGTTTGATTGAGAATACTCGTATCCATATAGTAGTTGTTTTTAGAAGTAATGTAACAACTAAATTAAGAAAAAAAATCTTTCAAATTTAAGGAATGCAAAAGCGGGATTTAAATTATAATGCTGTAAGTTAAATTCGCAGCTGGTTTGTTATTGCTCTTTTTTCTTTAAGCATCGTCCCCTTGGTTCATCACCCTTATGAAGTACAATTTCAGAATGTAAAAATTGAGCGGCATCTGCAGAATCTTTTACTTTGGCAGCGCTGCGCTCTAACATTTCAGATTCAAACTCTGTTAATACACTTTTCCTGATTCCGGTTTTTCTCCATTGCGATAAAGGTTTACATCCTTTTGAGATCGCTCTGGCCAGCGACAATGCATCCAGCAGTGCCTGATTTGCACCCTGTCCTTTAAACGGGCTCATTGGGTGAGCAGCATCACCAATCAGTGTTGAGGAGTTTCCTTTCTCTAATAATTGAGAATTCAATAACTGACGGTCATAAACAGGATAGCCCGAAATCTGGGCTTCTAAAGTTGCCGTTAAAATCTGCGGAATAGGATCGTGCCATTGTGTTCTGCGGCACGCTTCTTCCTTGAGGGCTAAAGGTCCTTGAGTACTTAAAAATTTTGCTTCATCTTCGGGCATTGGAAAACTCAATTGCCACATCACAGAATCTGAAGTATACGGCATGATATAGATTCGCTCATTGCCATTGGCGGTTTGAAATACAGTAGCCGAATCCAGTAAAGAATTATTAATACCTTCCAGCATGCTTAAAGGACAAATACCCAATATTACAATACAGCCCAAATAGCGCAAAGGTGTTATATCATCACCAATTAACAGCTTTCGCACCGAACTGCGAATACCATCGGCACCCACAACAAGATCAGCTTTGGCTTTTTTTATTTCACCATTTACCTGAAAGTTTAGCTCGATACTTTCATCCTCACAATTTTTAAAATCAACTAATTGATGTCCCCATTGTACGACATCATGTCCGCCAAGCTGTTCAAGCAGTTCTAAGCGCAGAGATTGTCTTGCGATATGCACATTGGTACGTTTTGCAGTCGTTTTAGCGTCAGATTGTATCCATTTTCTATTTCCCCATTCACCAACCACTTTTCCTTCTGTAGTATGAACTAAATGTCTTGTTGAAACTACTCCGTCTTTTAATGAAAAAATACCTAATCCTTCGATCGCTTTACTGGCTTGCTGCAAAGTGAGTCCGTAGCCCTGAGATCGCGCAGCGAAGTTATTATCGCGCTCATAAAGAGTAAAAGGAATTCCGCGGTGCAAACAAGCCGCAGCAAGTGCAGCTCCGCCTATTCCGGCACCAATAATAGCAACGTGAGGATAGTTTTCTTTATCTGGTTCAGGATAACTGGAAGAATTCATCAAACCAGATCCGTTACAGTTTAAACATTTGTACAGGTTAGCCTTAGGACGAACCGGAGCTGTTCCATTGCCTTTTGTTTTCTCAAATTGATCGAATGCCATCTGGTAATTGAGCCGCACTTTTTTACTAAGCCTTCGGCTTTTTTTACCACGTCCCTGACATTCCTGGCAAGTAGTCCACATATTCGTTTCTTTAAAACTAAATTTTTTGTACAAAATTTAGAATGGGCAAATTTAGAGCGAAATTAGTATATACACAAATTGAATTTTATTGAGATATAATTGCTGTTTTGTTTTGATTCTGAGACTTTAAATTTCAGAACCATCTAATAACATTTTGAAAAAGGTTCAATTAGAGTACACTTTGCAATTTTTAATAAAATTTTAAGAAGTAAAAAAAACTATGGGTTGATTTTTATAGATTTGCAAATCTATAATTTCCAAAAATTAGTTTGGGAAACAATTATAAAAGCCAAAGACAATGAAATTCATTACTTCAATATTTTTATTTTTACTACTTGGTTATTCAAATTGTTACTCTCAATTGAGTTCAGATCAAATATGGGAAAGCTTTAAACAAGGAGAACGTACCAATTGTTCCTCGATTGCTTTAATAAAAGCTGCTTTAAATATTTATGGATTAGACAACCTTTTTGTAACTGAAAAAATAAATGACAGCGAGCAAAAAATAACGCTAAAAAATAATGCATCATTTAATCTGAAAAATAATGAACTCGATAAAGCCAGATTTTCTGCCGGTTTTGTTTTAATTAAAGACAACTGTGAGAGTGAAGTAATAACTGACTATGCAATACTGGCATACGCAGTAATGGCAAAATATAAGCAGATTATTGATAAGGAAACAACTTTTGATAAAGCATTAGAAGATTTAGAAGATGGTGAAGTATATACCCCAACAATTTATAAGTATTTAGGATTCGAAAAAGGCAAACAAATTCAAAAGTTAAAGCGGCAGTCAGGAAATGAATTTTGCGGCGTTGTGGCATGGTCAACTGCGCATGCAGTTTTTGTTTGTGAAGAATTTATGGATTATTATGGCAACAAAAAAAGTATTTGGATAAAATATCCGGGACGATTTAGAATAATCAAGTCACCGGATGGAGTAAAAAACAACCATAAAATTACCGAATTTTCTGAAGAGACTGTCACTTATGAGGACGAGATAGAATAAATAATGCACATTGTTAAAGTTTTCTAAAAAAAAGAAATGAAATAAGTTGTGATTTAACTTAATTTATATATTTTTGTCACAACCAACAACTAATTTACATCTATAAAATGAAGAGCAAAATTATATTATTAAGTATCCTTTTCTTCTTGACAACTGGTGCTATTATGGCACAGGCAAAAAATGCCCCAAGAAGTATCATTAGTACAACAGCCCTAATTCGCAAATACCACGATCAAAAAGAATTGAGCGGTATGCAAAAAGGAGAACTTTTAGAATTGTACATCGAGCGTATTAAAGTTTTAGTAAAAACACTTCCTTACATTGCTTTGGTTACAAAACCAGGTGTTACAATGGCAGATTTAGGTATTCCAGACGATGGTGACCACAAAAAAATATTAGATAACCAGGCAATTGGTACTTCAACTTTCTTAGATACTACTGTAGAGTTTCAAAGAAAAATGATGCCTTACTCTGATAAAGGGAATCTTATCGCGGCAATTTTATTCTACGAAAACACATTAAAATCTTTACACGAATTCAATGACTTGAACGAAATGTAATAACATATATAGTCTGCAAAAACTTATTAAACTCCAAAGTCATTTGATTTTGGAGTTTTTTTATGCATTTTCATTGTATCAAAATAATAAAACCTTATCATTTTGATATGGGTTTTAATGAGTATTAAATTATAATTTGCTAAAGGATTCCTTTATAGGCTGTCTGTATGCTTAAATCTTAGTGCGATTTTAATATTGGTATTTAATTTGGATATAGTGTTTTTGTATTTCTGAGTACTAAAATTGGAAGTGCAATAAACGAATATGAAAATCCAAAAACAAACTATAGATTTTTCAGCTCAAGAGTTTTTGTCAGCTGAACCATTTTCAGAAAAAAAAGCTTTCTTATTGAATAGTAAGATAACTGAAGAAGAACTGCCAGAGTTTACAGTTGAAGTCACCAATTCTAATCATGCTTTCTGGGTAAAAGAAATTTGTGAAGTTACATTGTCCTCTGCTATAGCAAGAGGAACAGGTATTTCCGGGCGTTCACCTGAGCAGCTTATAGAAAAGATACATAAAGGTGAAGCCGTCATTGCTTTTGCATCAGATGGGCGATGGGCAGGTTTTTCTTTTATCTCCTCCTGGGATAATGGCAGATATGTTTCTAATTCCGGATTGATTGTTGCCTCCGAATTCAGGCATACAGGCCTTGCAAAAACTATTAAAAGAAAAATTTTCGAGCTTAGCCGTCAGAAATATCCTGAGGCTCGTATATTCAGTTTAACAACAGGTTTGGCAGTAATGAAAATGAATCACGAACTGGGTTTTGAGCCTGTTACTTATTCAGAGCTTACTACCGATGAACTTTTCTGGGAAAACTGCAAGTCATGTGTCAATTGCCCTATATTATTAAACAAAGAAAGAAAAAACTGTTTATGTACAGCAATGATGTACGACCCAAAAAACGTTTCTAGCACTATTTAAGAACAGATTTATTTACTTAATATTATAAAAAATCCTATTTCGTTAGAAATGGGATTTTTGTTTATCGTGATTTTTGTATTTGTAAAAGTGAATTTTTTTTAATATTTGTTAAAATTGAGAATGTCTTTATAAATGATGTTAAAAATTTTTACATTCTCATTAATTAGATCTTGAAATATGAACTTTGTATCTATACTTATTCTTGATTTTTTATTTTCTGTTAAGTCATATATTGTTGGCTATTAGTTTCTTATGTTCGTGAAATCGTTGTGTAGGTCTTGATTTTTTGTCAACTTTTTCCTTAATTTATTTTTAAACTCTAGTTTCGTTATGGTCCTTTTTACAGGGAACAAACTAATTAAAAAACCGAAACTTATGAGAAACAAATTACATGTTATTTTTTTTAAAAGAGACAAATACTGCCATATTATTATGTGGATTTTTTTCGTTCTCTTAACTTCAAGTTCTTATGCCCAGCGCGGCTATTATGATGCGCCGTACAAAAGATACGAAGCAAACTTAGGACAATTGTCTAATGGTGCTTCTGTTACTTCAAAATCGTATATTCAGGCCGATCTTCAATCTGAAGCTTCAGACCAGCAATGTGTAAACCTTTCAGCTGCCAATGCTGCTGTACAATGGACACTTACAGAAGCTGCCGATGGGCTTGTAGTTAGATACAGTGTTCCAGATGGGCAAACGGGTACGATAGGCGTGTATAACGGAAACACAAAGCTGACAACCCTTACATTGACTTCAACATGGTCTTGGGAATATTTGTGGAGCAACGGAAATCCGAATAATAACGGAATTACAAATCAAAACCCAAGAATGCGATTTGATGAAGTACGTTATAAACTTCCTGCTAAAATTGCTGTTTCCGGAACTTTAAAACTCGTAAGGGAATCAGGCAATATTCATTTGGATTTTGCAGAGATGGAACCAATTCCAACGGCTGTTACCGCTCCGGCCGGTTCCGTGACTTATACCGGAAACGGCAGTGATCTTCAGACTTTTATTGATGCAAACGGCGGTAAAAAGATATTTGTTCCGAGTGGAGTTTTTAATGTTAACCGGGAATTGTATTTTGGTGTGGCCAATACTTCATTAATTGGCGCAGGAATGTGGTATACTCAAATTAATTTTACCAATACAAGCAGCTTAAACGGAGGATTGCGTGCCAATGCGAGTAATATTTCATTCAGCGATCTTTATTTGACAACATATTCGGCTTCGAGAAGCAATTCTTATAAAGGTATAAATGGGGTTTTTACAAGTGGTTCAACGGTAAAAAATATTTGGGCAGAACATTTTGAATGCGGTGCCTGGATTGCACAATACAATACTGGAGGTCCTGCAATTGCCGATGGATTTACACTGTCTCATTGTCGTTTTAGAAACAATTATGCCGATGGAATTAATCTTTGCAAAGGAACTGCAAACTCAATTGTAGAACATTGTAATTTTAGAAACAATGGTGATGACGACCAGGCGATTTGGTCTGCAGATGGACTGGAATGTATCAATAATACGTTTAGATACAATACTTCTGAAAACTGCTGGCGTGCCTGTGGTCTTGCTATTTACGGCGGAAAAAATAACAAAGGGTATAATTTGATTATAAAAGACAATCTGGAAGCAGGAATCAGGGTTAGTAATAATTTTCCCGGAGCACCATTTAACAATGATGGTATGCACGAAATACACGATATTACCATAACAGCATGCGGAACTTTTAATGATACCTATAATAATCCAGTGGCGGCTGTTGACATTTTTAGTGCTTTTAATGCCGGAACTCAGGTTAAAAATGTACAGTTTTATAGTATTGATATCTTAGATTCAAGAAATGATGCTATTTCTATAAGTAAAAGATCAGGTGATGGTATTTACAATCTTTCGTTTAAAGACATAACGGTTAACGGAACTGGTAAAGAATTTCCAAACAATAATGCGCTTAATAGAAATTGGGGCAGAGGTTATTTTGTACTTATAGCAGGTTCTCCAGGTGGTAATGGTACGTATTGCAATATGAACTATTCTAACAGAGGCGGAAATGCTGCGGCTAATGAAGAAATCAGTGCAATTGGTGCATTTTCATGGACGCAGAGTTCTAATTGTTCCACTACAAATGTTCCGGTTACGGGCGTTACAATCACACCAACAACAGCGACTTTAGGTGTTGGAGCAATACAGCAATTAACGCCAGTTGTTGCTCCAACAAATGCTGCAAACAAAACGGTAAGTTATAGCTCTAATAATACTGGCGTTGCGACTGTAAACGGGGCAGGTTTAGTTACGGCAGTTGCTTCGGGATCGGCAGCCATTACGGTGACAACTCAGGATGGTGCTAAAACTGCAACTAGTATCATCACAGTAAATTCATCAAATGTAGCGGTAACAAGTGTGAGTCTTAGTCCTTCGTCAGCAGCTTTAACTGTAGGTGGAACGCAGCAATTAACGCCGACAGTTTTGCCATCTAATGCAGCTAATAAATCTGTGAGTTATGCTTCAAACAATACAGGTGTGGCAGCGGTTAATTCATCAGGTTTAGTTACAGCAGTTTCAGCTGGTACAGCTGCAATTACGGTAACAACTGCAGACGGAAATAAAACAAGTACAACAGAAATTACCGTTAATGCTGCAACAGGAAATTATTTTGCAATAAAAAATAGGTGGACAGGGAATTATTTATATGATGCGGGTGCCAATGCTGGGTATGGTGCAGCTATTGCAAACAACAATTACAAATGGGAAAAAGTTGCTGTTGATGCCGCTTATTATATAATAAAAAACGTAGGTACCGGAGATGTAATACATATTGAAAACTTAACGGGAGCAGTGCAATGTACAGCAGGATCACCTGGCTGGTGGAGCGCACAATGGTCAAGTGAAAATGTTGATGGCACCTGGGTAAGAATTAAAAACAGGTGGCAGACAGGAAGTATGATACATATTGAAAACCTAACGGGATCTGCTCAATACATCGGAGCTCAAAACAATTGGGAAAGTGCACAATGGCAGTTTCAAGCAGCCTCTGTATCAAAGAAAGTTAATGTTAATGAAGCAGAAACAGCAGTTGAGAATTCTGTGGTTAATATTTATCCAAATCCTGCCACCAACAATGAATTTAATATTGTTTTACCAGAACTAGAAGCGGGCGACACGGCAGTAATAACGGTTACGGATATTAACGGGAGAAAGATTTTGGTAAAAAAACTCAACTCATCTGCAAAAATCAATTATAATTTAGCGGCTGGAATATATGTTGTTACAATTAATTCTAATGCTTTTAATGTTTCTAAAAAACTGATTGTTAAATGATGGACTATTAAGTTGATGATTTACAATTGATTTTAATTCCTCTAAGGTCTTTTTAGACCTTGGAGGAAAATCCAGGAAATATAAAATATTATTATTTCAACTAATAAAAGTTTAATAATGATCATAATAAAGAAAGCCTTCGGGTTGTTTTTTATTATTTCATACAATCTAAATCAAATAAAACTCTTTTTTCAGTTTAAAAGTAGCTGTGAGAAAGCCTAAATTTCTATTTCATTTCCCATTAAAGGAACTTTGCATTTAAAATGATATCGATCCTGAATTTTAATTCGCAGCGCATCTGCCGGCAGATTTTCACCGTGTACTAAATAAATGCATTTGGGAATGTTTTTAAGAGCCGAAAGCCAGTTTAAGAGATCTTCCTGGTCCCCATGTGCAGAGAGTCCTTCTATTTGAAAGATTTTGGCCCTTACATTATAGTAATTACCATATATTTTAATTTCATCAGCTCCTTCAAGCAGCCTTCTTCCACGAGTACCTTCTGCCTGATAGCCTACAAAAATAACGGTAGTCTTTTCAATACTTATGTAATGTTCAAAATATGATAATACTCGTCCGCCTGTCACCATACCGCTTGCAGCAATGACCACTTTAGGCTGAGGGTCTGCAATAATGCGTATAGTTTCTTCAAACTCAGAGACAATAGTAAACATTTTATACATTTCATGGCAGTCATTAACGGAAAGTTTATGCCATTGTAAATTTTCCAGAAATACATGCAGTGCATTAGCTCCCATTGGTGTATCCAGTATATAGGGAATATTAGGAATCCTGCCTTCTGTTTTAAGCTGCCATAATAGAAACATTATTGATTGCGCTCTCTCTACGGCAAAGCCGGGAATGATCACAGTTCCTTTTTGTTCTATGGCAGTATTTATTAATGTTTCCAGTTCTTTCTTTACATCCAGATCAGGATGCAGGCGATCTCCATAAGTGCTCTCCAGAAATAGATAATCAGCCATTGTGGGTTTTGTTGGCGGAAACATCAATACATCGTCATCTCTACCTATATCACCTGAAAATACTAAAGTTTTGCCTTCCAGAGTTAGTGTAATACTGCAGGCGCCTATAATATGTCCGGAACTTTCAAAAACAGCCGTGATATCATCTGCAACAACTACTGGTGTGTTTGGCTGTATGACTTTTAAAAAAGAAGTAACGTCCTGAGCTTGTTGGATTGTATAGAGTGGTTCTGCCTGTGTATGTTTAGAATACTGTTCTTCATTAGCTTTATAGGCTTCTTCTTCCTGAATTTTGGCACTATCTAAAAGAACAAGTTTAGCTATGGATTTGGTTGGGGCTGTACAGTATATTTTGCCTTTAAAACCTTGAGATATTAGTCGGGGCAGCCAGCCGCAATGATCTAGATGACCATGAGTGAGAAGTACACAATCTATTGTAGAAGGTAAAATAGGTAATGGATCCCAGTTGAGTTCTCTGAGTGATTTAAGACCTTGAAAAAGACCACAGTCAATCAATATTCTGCTGTCTTTAGTTTCTATCAGGGTTTTTGAACCCGTTACAGTTCCCGCGCCTCCTATAAAATTTATTTTCATTTTAAATAAGTTTACAAATTTGTGAAGCTTCATGCAATACATTTTTGATCCGGTTTTCACTAAGCCCGATTTTATGAAGACCTTGCGAATCATCAATAAGATCTTTTACAAGTATCTGATCCAGAATAAGCAATTTTTCTTTTTCTACCATTGACAGCGTTGTAAGACAGGTAACAGGATAAAGAGTTCCTTTGTCTATTTTATCTTTGAGGTTGTTATATTGCGGATAATCCCAGCTTAAAAGAGAGATTCCGCTGCAATTGGCAAAATCCTGAGCATCTTTTGTAAAACGATTGTTGGTTACTATAATACAGGAATTAATAGTTTCGCTATTAGAAAAAAGAGTGTGCTGTTTTGCTTTAAGGTCATTAAAACGAGAAAGGATGTACATAGGAACTTTTACATCCGAAGATCCTTCTTTGCTGCCGTGAAATTTACATTCAACCATAGATATTATGTTATTTTTCATAATGGCTATGTCTACTTCATGCGAAACGCATTTTCCTTGCAGCGTTAAGTTTATTTTTGTCTTAAATCCATCGGCAGCATACAATCTTGAAATGAATTTTTCAAAGAAAAATCCTGTTGGACCCAGCATTTGTAAAGCCAATCTAATATTGTAACGTGCAGCATGTCCATTTGCTGCTTTTTTTAAAATAGCGAAGGCTAGTTTGTAGATTTCTTTGGTGGTTATACCATCATACATTTGCTTTTCTATTTCAGCCAGGGATTCCCGTATAAGATCATCGGCAGCTCCCGATTTTTTAAGGGAAAGTTTTAATTTTTCTTTGTCGAAAGGTACTTCGTGACCAGAGTGCTTCGTTATTTTCATTATAGATTATGAGTTGATGTCGAATTATACTTCCTGTATTTAATGACAGAACTTGCTTTTTACTATTAATCACTGTAATTATTTATTCAGTTTCCCTTCAATAAATTAATGCTTACCGTAGCGATATCAGCTTCTGGAAATCGTTTAAAAATTGCTTTATCCGGAAATAATCCGGCTTCTGCAGCCACATCATTAAAAACATCTATTTCGATAATATATTGGTCAGAAAAACCATGAGTTGCATCGTAAGCTGTTGCAGGGGTTCTTCCTAAATTACCAGCTGCCAGCTTTGGGCTTATAGTATGTAATTCAATTAAAAGCAAACCAAATCTGCGTACATAAGGCGACCACTTTTGTAAATGTTCCAAGAGATTATCTTCTATCAGATTGTTGCTGATTCTTTTTCCTCTAAAGGCAAATGCACCGGTAGATTTACTAATCCTGTTTTCGTCAACATGTTTCGGATCTTTCCAAATTCGGTTGTGATCTAAAAAAGTCCTCACGTTAAGCAAATCTTTCAGGTCAATGTTGTAATTCTCACTCAGATCATCCGAAAGCACATCCGGACGTCCAATATCTCCCCAAATTACCTTTGCCCAAATATCAGCTTTTATAAGATTAGCTCTGGTAACTTTCAGGGCTGTCTGGTTATAATCTGCTCCAACCAGAAATAACGGGTATTCATCCAGCATTTCGCCTCGCAGGGTCTGCCTGTCGATTACTTCAAAAATATGCTCCAGAAAAGCGCCATTACCACAGCCCATATCCAGGATTCCTTTTGGCTGTTGTTCAATAGGCAGGTTAAAAAGCTTAATGATAATCTCATCTACAACTTTAAAATAAGTGTCGTGAGCGCCGCCGCTTCCCCAAACATTCATTTCACGATCAACATGAATTTCGTTTTCGCCATCGGCTATCATTCTTAAAACAGCCGGATCACCAAAAATTAATTCTTCAATTTTAGCAAATGTTGGCAGGTATGAAACCGTAACCCCATAAGCAGTGGCCCGTTTTGCAAAAAACAAACCTGTTTCGGTAAATTGATAATTGCCGTTTTTTTCCAGAAACCATCCAAGATGCACAAAAAAGTCTAATATCTTTTTAAAATTTTCAGGGGATTTATGAAATTCTTCAGGCCTGAAAGAAGTCTCCATAAAATATTTATGAAACATTCCGTTCATGGCAAGACGCACAATTGTCGGCCCGATTAAATAACCCTCAATATGTTTTAAAATTTGTTCCTGAATGCTATTTGTTAATGGATCATCAGAGAATTCAATTCCGTAATTTTTTTTATATTTTTCAAAAATAAGGTTCAGTTTTTCAAATGGTACATCTTCAAAGAGGCGAGGATGAAACTGAATAGAAAACTGAAGCAGATCAACAACGTCTTCATAGAGATAAAACATCGAAAAGGCCGTTTCGGTTTTTTCATTTACAGAGATTGTAATTACCTGAGTTTTATTATTGACTTCATAATCTAAAAAACCCTGAGAAGCCAAAATTCTCAAACCCACATTAAGATAACCTTCATTTGCTTTAAAAGCTGTTGCAAGCTCTGTTAATTGTACTTGTTTTTTGTTTAAGATAAACTCTAAAACTGCATAATTCTTTAGTGCTATTGCTGCCGGAGCAACAGCCAGGCCGTCAAGATGTCTGAAAATAGAACTTCGGAGCTGCGATTTATTGATCATAGTTAAAGAATGAAGTTATGTTAAAATTAGTGATTATTTTTTAAACTAAAGATGTATCGGTTTGAATAATAATGCTGTTTCTTTTTCCCGATTATGGTTTAAAAAAATAACAGATATTCTTAATTAACCCTGCCGGTTTAGAAAAATTCTTACACGGTAAAAAAATGTAAATAAATGGTAAGTGTCTTTATTTTAGAGGTTTAAAAAAAGTAGATTAATGTAATTAACATTTTTTTTGCAAAAATATCAGTTAAAGTTTTTGAGTTAATTTTTTTAATCTACTTTTGTTCTATCAAATTAGTAGTATTTAAAGTAAATACTGGAATTATAAATATTTTAGTTTCTAAGTCATAAAATATTTCAATAAGAAGAAACCTAAACGATTGAAGTAAAATAGTATACAGGCCAATTAAAATAATAATAATCAAAAAAAATAAAAAATGAAGAAACGAATGTGCTGCAGATAAAAAACATTTCTGTTGCAGCAGAAATGGTGAAGCTTAAAGAAATTGTACATCTCTCTATAAGGAAAGCGAGAGTGGAGTAAAATCTATTTTCGCCCCACCTTATTTATTAAACTAAAAAAAGTAATGAAAAAAAAATTAAATAGATATACATGGATATGTATTTTGTTGATTTCCATAGGGATTAAAGCTCAGGAGACAAAACCTTTAATCCAGTCAAAACTTGAGGGAACAGTAATAGATGCTGTTACAAAGGAGCCTGTTATTGGAGCTTCGGTAAATATTAAAGGAACTACACATGGTGTTTTAACAGATTTTGACGGGAAGTTTTTTTTCCAGACAGGACAAAAATTTCCTTATACGCTGGTAGTAAGTTTTCTGGGATATAAAAAAGCAGAAACGGTAGTTACTCAAAATTCAGTTGTTATTAGTCTTGATCAGGAACAAAATCAGTTGTCAGAAGTTGTAGTGACCGCATTAGGTATTACTAAAGAAAAGAAATCTTTAGGATATACTACCCAGTCACTTAAAAATAAGGAATTGGTAGATACAAAAGAAACCAACTTTTTAAATAATCTTACCGGTAAACTGGCAGGTGTGCGAATCACCAATTCACAGGGAGATATGGGATCTTCTCGTATTATTATTCGTGGAGAAACCTCTATTGCAGGAAATAACCAGCCGCTATTTGTGGTAGATGGAGTTCCGGTAGATAACTCACAGTTAGGAAGTGTTGGCGGGGCTACCCGTGATTTTAAAAATGCAATTGCCGATTTAAATCCTCAGGATATTGAATCATTAACGGTACTAAAAGGTCCAAATGCTGCGGCTCTTTACGGATCTCGTGCGGCACATGGTGTTGTACTTATCACTACAAAATCTGGTAAAAACCAAAAAGGACTTGGCATTAGTTTTAGTACTGGTATAACGGTTTCTCAGGTTACTACTTTACCTCGTTTTCAAAATACATTTGGACAAGGTTCAAACGGAAGGTTTAGTTATGTAGATGGTAAAGGAGGCGGAATTAATGATGGAGTTGATGAAAGCTGGGGGCCTAAAATGGACGGACGTCTTATTCCTCAATTTTATTCAAATGGCGAAGCGGTGCCTTTTGTTTCTCATCCTGATAATGTTAAGGAATTCTTTAATACTGGTCTTACTTATGATAACAGTATTTCTGTAGCTAAATCAGATGAAAAGTCAGATTTTCGTTTAGGGGTAAATAATCAAAAACAGTTAGGAACTGTACCTAACAGTGAGGTAAACAAAACAAACTTTAGTATTAATTCTAATTACCAAATCTCTAAAAATATTAAAGTAGGAGTAACGGGCAATTATATTGTTACTGATGCCCCGGCTTTACCGGGCGGTCCATCCGGTAATCGTGCTGCGGGTGTAATGCTTCAGTTTCTTTGGTTCGGACGTCAGGTCGATATCAATCAGCTTAGAAGTAATAGAGACGTTAACTGGAACAACAGTTATTACAGCAACCCGTATTGGAATGCTTATTATAATACTACCAGCCAGCAGCGTAACCGTTTAATTGGAGATATCCATTTGGATGCAAAGCTTGCAGAAGGACTTAATTTTAGGTTCCGTACCGGAATTGACTATTATAACGACCGCAGAAAATACAAGATTAAATATGGTACAAACGGAACTCCTTACGGATCGTATGCTGAAGATGCATATACTGTAAGCGAAAGAAATACAGAAGGTATTTTTACTTATACCAAAAAACTGAGTGATGATTTTAGTTTAGATGCTCTTGGCGGATTCAATATTCGTAACCACAGCGATGCAAACAATTATCAAAAAGCACCACGTTTGGCTGTACCGGATTTATATACTTTGACGAATTCTCGTGATCCGTTAACTTCATCAAACGCATATTCAAGATTGAGGGTATACAGCGCGTATGCTTCGGCACAGTTTGGTTATAAAAATTATGCTTATTTAAATCTTACGGCACGTAATGACTGGTCATCGACATTACCGAGCAGTAACCGTTCTTATTTTTATCCTTCTTTTAACGGAAGTTTAGTTTTATCTGAGGCTTTGAATTTGAAAAGTAATACACTTGATTTCTTAAAAGTACGCGGCGGCTGGTCTGAAGTTGGTAACGATGCAGATCCGTACCAATTGTCTACAGTTTACAATTTCCAAACTGCATTTGACGGAAATCCAATTCAAACTTCTTCACAGAAAAAATTGAATGAGAACCTGAAACCGGAAACAACCCGTTCTACAGAAGTAGGTTTAGAAGCTTCTTTTTGGAAAAACAGACTGCACTTTGATGCTGCTTATTATAACACGAATAGTTTTGACCAGATTTTGGAAATCAAAACAACGGCTTCAAGCGGTTATAATTCACAATTAATCAATGCAGGAAAAATAAACAATCGTGGTATAGAAGTTCAATTGGATGGAAACCCTGTTCAAACTGAAAATTTCAAATGGAATGTCGCTTTAAATTATTCTAAGAATAAAAGCGAAGTAAAGATTTTGGACTACAACAGACAAATTCAAAACTATACCATTGGTTCTTCGGGAGGTGTTGATGTATTAGCATCTGTTGGACAGGCTTACGGCGCACTTTATGGCACAGCTTATCTGCGTGATGCAAACGGAAATATTGTTGTAGGTGCAAACGGACTGCCAAAAGCTGATCCGCAAAAGAAAGTATTAGGACATTATACTCCAGACTGGATTGGCGGTATTACAAACACATTAACGTACAAAAATATTGAACTTTCATTTCTTGTTGATGCCAGTGTAGGGGGAGAGCTTTTCTCTGGAACTAACAGAACGGGTAATTATACAGGAGTGCTGGCTCAAACAATGCAAGGACGTGATGCTGCAAATGGCGGGTTAAACTACTATTTAGCAGGTACTACAAAAACTTTATTGCCGGCAGGTGCAGCTGCGCCAGGTGGAGCTACGGTATACGATGATGGTATGATTTTTAACGGTGTATATGCTGATGGAACTCCAAATACTCAGGTACTTAGTGCGCAGGAATATTACAAAGCATCATACAATATCAGCGAAGCTTATATCTACAGCTCAACTTTTGTAAAATTAAGAGAAGTAAAACTTACTTATAATGTAGATAAAAAACTAGCCAGAAAAATTGGATTTGATGGGGCAAGTATTACTGCTGCAGGCCGTAACTTGTTCTTTATTTACAAAGATGCACCAAATATTGATCCTGAAACAGCTTTCAATACCGGAAATGCTCAAGGATTGGAGAGTTTAGCGCTGCCGACAACCAGAAATTTCAGCCTTAATTTAAATCTTAAATTTTAAAACACAAAATCATGCTAAAAAGAATAGCTTATATAACTCTATTTGCATTGACACTGACCTCGTGCAGTGATACCTTGGATGATATTAATGAAAACCCAAATGCAACAGAAACACCATTGGCACCTTACTTGTTAACTGGAACATTAAAACAGAGTGCTGACTTATACTGGGGATCGGAAAATAATTTTAACTCGTCTTTGTTATTTGTTCAGCATTGGGCTAAAATCCAATACACAGAACCGGACAGGTACGATGTATCGAATACTTCTTTCACTTCATTGTGGAATACCGGATATGCAACCTTAATTACAGATTTGAACACAATTCTTAATTTCCCGGCAGACCAGGCAAATTCAAATTACAAAGGGATTGCACTAACGCTGCGTTCATGGACATTTTTGTTGCTGACAGATGCTTACGGAAGTATTCCTTATAAAGAAGCAGGTCAAAAAGTAACACCGGCATATAATACTCAAAAAGAAGTATATACAGGATTACTTGAAGATTTGAAACAAGCGCAGTCTTTGCTAAATACAGCAAACGGTACTGTAACCGGAGATTTGGCTTATAAAGGCGATATTTCAAAATGGAAAAAACTGGTAAATTCACTTCGTCTGCGTATCGCATTGAGAATTTCAGACAGAGAACCAGTTTTAGCGAAACAAACTGCAATTGATGCAACAAGCGATGCTGCTGGGGTACTTAGCAGTAACAGTGATACTTTTAAGTTTACTTATACAAGTTCGCCTCAGCAAAATCCGGCATCGGCTTGGTTTGAAACTCGTGATGATTATCGTATTTCGAAAACATTGGTTGATAAGTTAAATGAGCTCGCTGATCCGCGTTTACCAGTTTACGCTCAACTGCCATCAGATGCAACTGTGGGTAAATATGTTGGAGGCGCTAACGGATTGTCTAATAGTGATGCCAATAGTCAGGGTTTTGCCAAAACATCAAAACCGGGTACTTACTTCCTGACTTCGTCATCGCCGGCTGTAATTGCTTCTTATTCAGAAACATTATTCAATCTTGCCGAAGCTGTTGCTCGTGGTTATATTTCCGGAAATGCAGAACAGCTTTATAATGATGCAATTACAGCATCGTTCAATCAGTTTGGTATTACTAATGCAGCGACTATTGCTGCCTACCTTAATCAGGCAGTTGTGAAATACGACGCATCAAATTATGCCAAATCGATAGGAACACAAAAATGGATTGCTTTTTACGGACAAGGCCTTGATGCTTTTACGGAGTGGAGAAGACTGGATTATCCGGTATTAACTGCCGGTCCTGCTACGGTTTTGGACGGAAAGCTGCCTTCTCGTTTCTTCTATCCGGGTACTGAGCAGTCGTTGAACGGTGCCAGCTACCAGGCAGCAATTGCTGTACAAGGAAAAGATCTGCTTACTACGAAATTATGGTTTGATGCGAATTGATATTCTACTAAATACAAAAGAGGCTGTCTCAAAAGTGAGGCAGCTTTTTTTGTGGCATAAAAAAAGGAAAGCTTTCGCTTTCCTAATTCTTGCAATTTGATTAAATTGCGGTGTGTGTATAGCTTCAAAAGTAGTCTTTAAA
>NZ_JAJQXA010000024.1 GCF_021245985.1 Flavobacterium soyae
TAAAGACTACTTTTGAAGCTATACACACACCGCAATTTAATCAAATTGCAAGAATTAGGAAAGCGAAAGCTTTCCTTTTTTTATGCCACAAAAAAAGCTGCCTCACTTTTGAGACAGCCTCTTTTTTATTACGATGAATTTTAACTTAGTCCCGACAGCTATCGGGATAGCAACTCAGAACCTTAGCACCTTTAAAAAAAATCTTGTACTTTTTTTAACCTTTGTCAAATTTAGATTTGCAAAATCCCTTTGTACCTTTGCGGCTCTAAAACTTTGCACCTACATAAAAAGTATCAAAATAAAAACCTTAGAATCTTAGCAACTCAGCACCTTAGAACCTTAAAAAAAAATGAAATACACTACAATCCCAAATACAGATATAAAAGTTAGTAAAATAAATCTTGGAACGATGACTTTTGGTCAGCAGAATACAGAAGCTGAAGGCCACGCTCAAATGGATTACGCACTAGAAAAAGGCGTAAACTTTTTTGACACTGCCGAAATGTATTCAGTTCCTGCACGTGAAGAAACTTACGGGAGCACAGAAAAAATTATTGGAACATGGTTTAAAAAATCAGGAAATCGTGATAAAGTCGTTTTAGCCTCTAAAATTGCAGGACCAAACCCGAATTTTACTTATATGCGAGAAAAAGGAGATTTCTCTCCGGCAAGTATAAAATATGCTTTAGAAAACAGCTTAAAACGCCTTCAAACCGATTATATTGATTTGTACCAAATGCACTGGCCGGAACGAAAAACAAATTATTTCGGACAGCGTGGTTTTAATGGTTATGATGATGCATGGGAAGATCATTTCAGAGAAATCCTGGAAACGTTTGACGGATTAATTAAAGAAGGAAAAATTAAACATATTGGTGTTTCAAATGAAAACGCATGGGGAATGATGCGTCTTTTAGAAGAAAGTAAATATCAAAACCTGCCAAGAATTAAAACCGTTCAAAATCCTTATAATTTATTGAACCGTCTTTTTGAAGTGGGCTCTGCCGAAGTTTCAAAATATGAAAATGTTGGTTTATTGGCATATTCTCCTTTAGCATTTGGAGTTTTAACGGGTAAATTTTTAACGGGCGAAGCACATCCAAATGCGAGAGTTAACCTTTTTCCGCAATATACACGTTACAAAAGCGAACAATGTACACAAGCAACAAAATTGTATCAGGAAATTGCTAAAAAACATGGATTAACGTTAACTGAATTAGCAATGGGATTTGTTTTACAGCAGCCATTTTTGACAAGCGCAATTATTGGTGCAACAACAATGGAACAGTTAAAAGAAAACATTGCTACAATTGATGTAGTTTTATCAAAAGAAATTATAGCTGAAATCAACCACGTTCAGGCAATTATTCCAGATCCGGCACCGTAATTATTTGCTGCATAGGGCTTCGACTTCGCTCAGCCTGACAATACCATGAAACTTCTAAATTTTGAGTGTCAGCCTGAGCGAAGTCGAAGGCTTTTTAAAACACGAATTCCACAAATTTTCACGGATTGATCTGTGTTAATTTGTGGAATTCGTGTTTAAAATGTTATCTGTTTATAAGTTCAAAGTCTGATCTTTTGGATATTTCACTCTGTAACTAATTCTGAATTTCTTAGTTTCATTTGGTTTCAACTGCAATTGCCATGTCAATATTCCGGTTTCGACATTTACTTTTGCCGAATCACTTTGCAGTAATTCTACCTCAATATCTTTATTTGTAGTTAACGGATATTGATCTTTCAAAAGCAATTCAACCGCTTCTTTTTTATTATTTCTTACCGTAATATCAAAAGTAAAAGTCTGTTCTTTTTTGGCAGATAAAAACTTAGTTCCCGATTTATCAGCAACTTTTTCTCTTTTGATAGATACTTTTTTATCACGTCCCATACTCAAATTCAAAGTATCGCTGGTTTGATTCGGTTCAATAAACGTTTTACCAACATACATTCCTTCAAAAATAATATTCGCTTCGCCTCGCAATAAATTGTATTTGCTGTAATCTGCAATTTCAGCAAGTAAAAAAGCGTCATTTTCCACTTTTGGAACAGCATAATATTTATACGTTGCCGGAAGTTTTATTTCTTTTAAAGATACGCTGTGAATTTTTCCATTCGATAAAATGTCATACGGAATATCAATATCAAAAGAAATATTAAGCTGGTTTTCTGCAACTGTTGTGTAATTCGAAACAGAAGATTCTGCCATTACCGGTGCCGCCATTTCCATTTCGTTACTTACTTTTTTATCTTTATAAATACTTCTCTGTATCTGATTCCTTTTGCTGATTCCATAAGCCGAAGTAGTAATAACTTGATCATTTAGCTGATTCGCCAGAAACCAAGAACTCAATATTGGTGCTTGATTATTTTGATTTGGATAACCGCTGGAAAGAGTCAGTTTTACTTTTTTCCAGTCAATTCCTGTATTTTGAACAACTTGTGCTTTGTACATCATGTTAATTGGAGCCGCAACACTTTCGGTACGTAAATCATAAAAAGGAGACCAGGATGCATTATTGGTTAAATACGATATTTCTAAAGGAACCGGTCCGGCTACGCTATTCATTACCTGAACAATCAGTTTTCCAGATGAGGTTTTTTCTTCTTTACTTGTGTCAACTTCGAGTTTGTTGTTTAGCTTTTGAAGCGTTTCATCTAGTTTTTGCTTTTTCTCCGTTAGCGTATTAATATTGTTTGCAATTTCTATTTGTTTGCTTTTATAATACTCCACCATTTTCATTAATTCGGCAACATTTAATCCAGAATTTACGCCGGAAATCTGTTGGTTTTTATCTAATAACTGAATGGTTTTTGATTCAGAATTAATAGTATTATTTACTTTCAAAATTTCCTTTTGAACCAAAATAATACTGTCACGAACTCTTTTCAATAAAGGCGATTTAGGATCGGTTTCATATTCTGAAATATAATTATTAGTAAACTGAACCGATAGAACCGTTACACTTGCCGGCGTACCAATTTGAATGGAACTTTCATTTAAATTTACTGCCACGTTTTTAATCACAATTTCGCTTGTTCCTAACGGTAAAGTTGTACTTGCAGTTTGAGAAATTTCGGCAGCATTAAAATAAACCGTTGCCGCTTTTACTTTTGCAGTGGTGAAAATTGGTTTTTGCGCAAAGGCAAAAATGCCTAACAATAATAAGAGCGCTGTTGCTTGTTTTTTTATCATCGGAGTATAATTTAAAGTGTTTTATATAAGTATAGATAACAAAAACGGCTGAAAGGTTGGTTTAACTTAATAATAAATTACCAAAATGATTTTCTTTTTAGAACTATCAATCAATTTTTCGATTACGCCAAAAAACTTTTCGTTAACCATTGGGCATCCCAAACTATTACAAATAGGATTTATTTGTTCTTCATAAGGAACGTCTGCATATTTGTGAAGTACAATATTTCGATCAAAAGCATTACTATTCGTTTTGTCTAAACCGTATAATTTATATGCTTTTCCAAATCTTCCAAAATATGAACTGCCAATTTCATACTTGCCAAGCGAACTACAATTAGAATCTTTTGTATTGCTAAATTGCAGTTTTCCGGCAATTCCGGTTTCTGATCCGGAACCATGGCCAACCAATCCTTTGTTAAGTATTTTGTTATGTTTTAAATCGTAAACAAAAAACCGGTTTTTTCCAGATTCAATCTTCATATCTAATAAGAAGACAACATTTGAATTGTATTTAGGAGTTTTCCCCAAAAAAATCCTAATCTCAGTTATCTTACTTTTTAGTTTCTCTTCGTAGGAGTAAACCGGTTTTGAACTCTTAATGATTTCTGGTTTTTCTTCTTTATTCCTGCAGGCAAAACTTAGACCCAAAATGCTCAGCCAAAGCAAAAAGAATATTTTCTTTTTCATGTTTCAGGATTTGCAGCATGATTTATTTCTCAACTGTATAACCCTTCACTTTTGCAAAAGCAATTATCGACGTGTTTATTGTGTTGCCAAGATCATCTTGCTTTTTGGTTTTCTTGGCTTCAGTATCAATATAAGCCTGACGTTTTTTTGCCAATACGCTAATCTCTTTTTGAATCGTTTCTCTTTCCTTCGTTTTCTCGGCTACAATTTTTTTCAATTCTTCAGTCGATTTATCCTGGAGTTCAACAGGTAGTTCTTCTTTTTTAATTTTCGAAAGTGCTGTGGCATCATCTTTTGTTTTATCGACCAAATCCCAGCTTTCATTTTTGTAAGCCGCTTTTGATTTACTCACGGCGCGATCTGTATAATTAGCCTTCGAAACCATTTTTGCATTTTGATCCTGCATAGCCTGATTCATTTTTTTGGCAGCTCCTTTAGCACCATAATTAATGTAGGTTTTGTTTATTTTTTCATCACATTTAGTGATTTCATCGTCATAAGGCGTTGCAATATATTCTACAGATTGGTCGGCGTCGATATTAAAATATTTTCCTTTTCCATAGTCAGCGCCATCTTTCCAAAACGTACTTATTCCTTCCGTTTTATTACCGCAGAAAATCGTGTTTACATAAATGTCATTTTTTAAAGCATTGCTGATTGCTTCTTTATAGCTGATTTTTCCCTGATTAAATTCTTCGTTTCCGGCAATATAAATCAGTTTCATGCTGTTGTTTTCAGATGCCCATTTTAATTGTTTTGTTGCATCCTGAATTACAGCGCCGCAATATTCATTGCCGCCATTGGTTCTAAGGGCAAATAGTTTTTCAGAAATTAAATCCAAATCTGTCGAAAGTGGTGTAATTTGTCTGATATAATTTGATTTTTCACTCAAACCATCATTCCCATATTCATACAAAGCAATTTCGATATCCGGAGTTTTTCCTTCATATTTTAAAGTTGTCAAAGTATTCACGATGTTCCATAATCTCGATTTTGCCTGATCAATTAAACCGTCCATACTGCTCGAAGTATCCAGTAAAAGCGCCACTTGTATTTTAGTCGCTGCGGCAGAAGCCGGTTTTTCAATTTCAGTTTTATTTTTTGGTTTTGCATTAGCTGAATTATAGCCAGCGATAGAAAATACAGTAGCAAAAAACGCGGAAATAAAAAGATTTGATTTCATAATTTTAGTTTTAATTGGATGATTACAGACCAAACTTAAAAACTAAAAACGCGCGTTTTTTGCACAAATGGTGAAACGGCATTTTGACTTGGTGAAATGTTTCTGCCAGATTAATGAATTGGTCTGGCTGTGTTTGTATTCAATATTTTTAAATCACCATTTGCAGTCACCAGAATAAATTCTTTCTCCGTTTTGTCTGCTTTTAGAACTTGTTTCTTTTCTCTGTTAATCGCTATTTTAACTTCGTATTGTATTTGAATAACAGGTTCTAAAACAACAGGATTAATTACAAAATCAAACTCTTTATTAAATACAGGCTGGTAATAAAGTGTAACAGATTTGTTAAGCGGATTAATGTTTGCCGATTTTTTTAAGTTTAAAGAAGAACCATTGTAAGCTTCATAAGATCGATACATTTCTACAGGAATATTTACGATATAATCATCGGCGATTCTTTTTTCGGCATTTGTAAATGTTTCTCCAAGCAGTTCCTGATAATTTTTTATTTTTTCCTGAATCAAGAGTTTTGCTTTTAACATCATTTCTTTCTTAATGGTTTCTAATGTATTGGAGAAATAATCCACTTTTACCAGATCGTATATTTCATTATTGGATAAAATGGAAATAAATTCATTGAGATGATTGGGATCTGAATATTTTATATGAATGTTTTTCTTTAATTCAAATCCTGCGGGCATTTCATTATAGGTTTTACGATTAAAAAGTTTTTTTTCTGTTTCATATTCATAAACAGGAACAAATGAAATCATGTCGACAAAAGTCTCAACACCTTTTTTAAGTTTAATTTCATTGAGTGACTGGGTGATTCTTTGGTCAATTAAATCATTTACTTCCTTAGTGGTTTTACCCGTTTGAGTTACGCTGAAAATTGCAGTGTAAGCATCTGCTTTAATATTAGCAAGCCCTTTTACGCTTACAACAATATCATCATTTGCAGGAAAATTAATGTTGATGGTGTTGTTGTTATAATACCCTTGGTTTTGATAATTGACATTTCCCGAAGCCTGAGCAATTATAAATGAAGAAGATAGTACTGTTAAAATTGTAAAGAATAGTTTTTTCATAATTACGGTTTTTAAGAATTAGCAATCAAATGTATTGATCGAAAAAACGTATTTTTGACAGAATGGGTCAACAGGTTGTTTGACTTGGTGAAAAATATAGGATAGGAATTTGAAATTAGGTTACTTTACACTTTCTAAATAACTTATTTGTGAAACATCATTTGGTAATTAGTTTTAGTCTGCTTTTTTTAGTGTTATTGTTTCCACAGCAAATAATAGCGCAGGAAGCTCCTGTGCAGAAAAGTGAAAAAAGCAAACAAGTCAAAATCAGTAAAGCAGCCGATGATTTATCTAAATCATTAGATGAAAATGATGAAGCAAAAATTGCCCAGAATTACGAAAGGCTGGCGAATGAATTTTTAAATAATGGAGATAATGCCAAAGCCGAGGAATATTTTAAAAGAGCATTAAACAGTTATACCAAACTAAAACTAACGGAAGATAAAACGCGTGTAACCCGAAGTTTAGCTAAAACACAGGAAAACCAAAAGAACTTTGATTCGGCAATTAAAAATTATGAAGCTGCGGGTTCTTTGGCAAAAGACGTTTCTGAAGAAAAGATAAATTTAAATGATGCCAACCGACTTAAAAATAAGGCAAATCCGGCAAGTCAAAAGAATTATGTAGATTCTAATATTGAATTGCTGAAAAAGGAAAAGAAGAGTGAGGAAGTAACAGAAGCGTATGTGCAAAAAGCGCAAAATTCATTAGACTTAAAAGATAAAAAGGTTGCGATAGAAAGCTATAAAAAGGCATTAGTTTATGCAAAAGACAAACCCGAAGCTGTAATTAAAATCAAGAATGAAATTGCAAAAGTTTATGCCGAAGACAATCAGTTTGATAAAGCTGTCAGTATAAATGAAAAACTGCTTGCCGAAGCTAAAAACAATAAAGATTATAATACCGAAATAAAACAACTGCAATCGCTGGCATCTCTTTATTTTGAAAAAGCAGAACCGGAAAAAGCAATTTCGTCTTTGAAAGAAGCGTATGATTTATCGTTTCAAAAAGGAAATTCGGCGGAAGCCAAAAAAAGCCTGTCATCCTTAATTAAATATTACAAAACAAAAGGCGAAGACAAAGAAAGTATGGCGTTGTATGAACAGTTTTTTCAAAACTTCGAAAAGCTGATTCATTCTGATACGACTTTAATCGATGCCAAAACATTTCAGATTACCGAAAATAAAATTCGTCAGTTAGAAAAAGAAAAAACACTAAAAGATGAACTAATTTCAAAGAAAAATACATTCAATTATTTTTTGATTGGTTCGGTAGTTTTACTGCTGCTCTTGTTTACGTTTATTTCGAAAGCATTGTATTCTATCAGAATAAAAAATAAAGAAATCGCTTTGCAGTCACTGCGTCGTGAAATGAACCCGCATTTTATTTTCAATAGTTTGAATAGTGTGAATCAGTTTATATCAGAAAATAAAGAACTGGAAGCCAATAAATATCTGACTTCATATTCGAACTTGATGCGGAATATGATGGAAAACTCCAATAAGGATTTTATTTCTTTAGATAAAGAAGTCGAACAGCTTAAAAAATATCTGGATTTAGAGCATTTACGTTTTGAGGATAAATTCAATTTTGAAATTATGGTAGATGATTCGCTGGATGCTGAAAGGGTTTTTGTTCCGAATATGATTATCCAGCCACATTTAGAAAATTCAATCTGGCACGGATTGCGCTATTTAGACCAAAAAGGATTTTTATCGCTTCGGTTTGATTTTAAAAACGGAAAAATAATCGTTACCATTGACGATAACGGAATTGGTTTAACCAAAAGCCGCGAGCTTAAAACAACAAATCAGAAAATATACGAATCCCGTGGTTTGAACAATACAAAAGAGCGAATTGATCTTTTGAATGAATTGTATAAAAAAGATATTTCATTTAAGATTTTGGAAAAAGAAGGAGCAGAGAAGGGAACTATTGTTGAAATTGTTTTTCCATTAATTGACAAAATATGATGACACTGCAAAAGATAAAAAGTGTAATTATCGAAGATGAACTTGCCGCGCGCGAAGTGCTTAAAAACTATTTAAGCAAATACTGTCCGCAAGTTGAGGTTGTGGGTGAAGCCCAAAATATAAAAGAAGCCGTTCCGCTGCTTCACGAAGTGAAACCACAATTGGTTTTTCTGGATGTCGAAATGCCTTTTGGAAATGCGTTTGATGTTCTGGAAGCTTGTAAAAATTTACATTTTGAAACCATATTTGTCACCGCTTTTTCTGAATATTCACTAAAAGCTTTGAACCAGAGTGCGGCATATTATCTGCTAAAACCCATAAGTATTGAAGAATTGATTGTTGCTGTAAATAAAGTGCAGCATCAAATAATGAATAACGAAATCTTCAACAGAAATAAAATTATTGTAGAAAACTTTCACGAACAAAAACCGGAAAAGCAGCAAGTTATTCTGCCAACACTTGAAGGTTTTGAAGTGGTAAAAATGGAAGAAATAGTACGTCTTCGCGGCAATGGTAACTTCACCGATTTATACCTCAATAACGGAAGTAAAAAAATGGTCTGCCGATTTTTGAAACACTTTTCAGAGATTTTGCCATTACCTTTTATTCGGGTTCATAAATCGCATATTATCAATATGAATTGTGTAAAATCTTATAATAAAGGCGGTATTGTTACACTCAATGACGAAACTGAAATTGAGGTTTCATCGACTTATAAGGAAGAATTTTTAAGGAACTTTAGATAATCGTTTCCTGCAAGGTTTTCAAAACCTTGTAGGTATTAGAGAGTAAATAGTAACAAACACCTACAAGGTTTTGAAAACCTTGCAGGAGAGACGCAATATTGTCATTTCGACCGAAGGGAGAAATCGCACTAGTATTTCCGCAAAGAGAATCGACAATCTTTGTAGAGTTACTAGTGCGATTTCTCCCTTCGGTCGAAATGACAAAACTTTGCGAGATTATAACATTTAGTGTAAAAAAACTTTGTGCCTTAGCGCCTTCATGGCAAATACCTACAAATCAAACTCATCTCCTCCAGACAAAGAATCCACCGGAACTGCAGTAGAATCCGGAGCCTTGATTTTTATTAAAGAACGAGCATTTCCTGAAATATAAACTGGTAATTGACCAATTGTATCTTCAGGAATTAAAAGACCACGGCGAAACATTAAGTTCTTTAGAAACTTCTGATTCTTTAATGCATAATCTTTCAGATTTCCTTCGTCATTAAACTGATACATGAATTTTCTTGGTTTCGGAATAATAGTAGCCAAATACAAGCATTCATCAACATTTAAAGCCGACGGACTTTTTTGGAAATAGAAATGACTTGCTTCACCAATTCCGTATACATTTGGTCCCCATTCGATAATGTTGAAATACACTTCGAGCATTCTTTCCTTACTTACAATTCGGTTATTTTCTAAAATGTAAACTAATAAGATTTCTTCAAGCTTTCGCGAAAGCGTTTTTTCTCTGGTTAGGAAAACATTTTTAATCAACTGCATGCTGATCGTGCTCGCGCCGCGTGAGAATTTTTTAGTTCTGATGTTTTTTAGAATCGATTGTTTGAAAGCTTCGTTTATAAAACCACGATGTGAAAAGAACGACGGATCTTCGGTTGTTAAAACACATTTTCTCAAATAAGGAGAAATCTGGTCTAAAGGTGTATAATTTGGATTGGCATTTCCAACCAAAACCGGTCTTTGCAATACATTTTGAATTATGGCACGATAGACAAATTCGCCGTTTAGTTTATTTAAATCGGCTTCGCCATATTTTGTAATTCGTAAATCTTCTTTTTTGAGTTTACTGTCAAAAACAAGTGTGTTTGGTTTATTTTTGTTGAATTTGAAATCAAGTTTATAATCGAAATTCCCGGTTGCCTGCATTCCTTGAAAATGTGTAAATAAACCATCGGGAAGCGAAACAATAAAATCCTGCGCTTTCATTTTCGGAATATCAACTTTTAAAGTATAAACTGTATCTTTTTCGGTATCGTAAGAAGCGTATGGACGCAGTTTTATTTTATTCAGCGTCATTGTTGAGGTGCTGTCAATTGAAATAAAATCATCCCCCAATAAAAAGCGGTAATCAAAACGTGCATTTTTTATAACAACATCTTTACTGGCAATTTTTGGATGATTGATTTTTAGGTTTACAATAGAAGTAAAACCATCAAGATGTAATTCGCTTCCGCTTTTATCAATATTTTCAACGTTTAAACGGATAGAATCAAAACTTGCTTTTAAACCATATCTTTCATCAAGATACGGAACACGAATGGCTCCGGTATCTAAATTAAAAAACCGAATATCTGCTTTTTGATTTCTTGGGTCTGCAAAACCTTTTAAGTTCCAGCGCTGATCAAAATCTTTGCTTTGGACATGAATACTGGTTTCAAGTTGTTTGTTGTTTAAAACAAGCTTATTGATTGCTACAGCCGTTTTTTTGCCATTGTCGTCGATTTTGAATTGGAAGTTTTCCAAATTCATATCAGTCGGAACTAAATTGAGCAGTTTTGAAATAATACGATAGGCAAAAGCACCGTATTTTCGCTTTTCGCTTTTTTCAGAATCGTCACGGTTTCTTTTTAAGAAAGCATCAAAGTTGCGGATTTTTCCTTTTTTAACTAATTGTATATAACCGTTGTCGACTTTTAAAGTTCCAACCTGAACATCGCCAATTAGTAAATTGCTTAAACTGACGCTGGTTTCAATATTTTTAATTTTTAAAAGTGTATCGGCATTTTTAGGAACTAAAACAACATCGGTGAGTTTGATGCTGGATAAGCCGTCAAAAGAAGCTTCTTTAATAGAAAAGTCACTGTTATAGTCAACAGCCATTTTATGGGTTACTTTTGCAACGGCCTGTTTTAAAAGCGAGTTGCGGAAAAAGTATAATCCAATGCAAAGCAAAATCAATACCAGGGCAAGTATTTTTAAAGCTTTGAAAATTTTTTGTTTTGGAAAATTCATAAAGTCTATTTCGTAAAAGATTTTAGGATTGTTCGTTAGTAGGATGGTTTTTGCCACGACTCGAGCGATAGCGAACAGACGAAGCAATTTCACTAATTTCTCGAATTAATTTGATGTGATATTTACTTTGGAATAGGTGCAATTTAAATAAAAAATTCGTGTTTAATTTGCAGCAAAAAAACTTAACCAAAAAGAATACTCGCAACATCTTCAATTTTTGCCACAAGTTCAATTTTGATTCCGGTATTTTTTAAAGCAATTTTATTGTATTTAGAAACAAAGATGGTGTCAAAGCCTAATTTTTCGGCTTCCTGAATACGCTGGTCAACACGATTTACGGGACGAATTTCTCCAGAAAGTCCAACTTCTCCGGCAAAACAAAAACCTTTTCCAACCGGAATATCTTCGTTTGATGATAAAATAGCGGCAACAACGGCAAGGTCAATTGCAGGATCATCAACAGAAATTCCTCCGGTTACGTTTAAGAAAACGTCTTTTGCACCTAAACGGAATCCAGCTCTTTTTTCAAGAACAGCTAAAATCATGTTTAGTCTTTTGGCGTTGTAACCTGTTGTACTTCGTTGCGGTGTTCCGTAAACTGCGGTACTTACCAAAGATTGAATTTCGATCATTAACGGACGCATTCCTTCAAGTGTTGTGGCAATGGCGGTTCCTGATAATTCTTCGTCTTTGTGCGAAATTAATATTTCTGACGGATTGCTTACTTCGCGCAAACCGCTTCCGAGCATTTCGTAAATTCCGAGTTCAGAAGTTGATCCAAAACGGTTTTTCAGCGAACGAAGAATTCGATAAATATGGTTTCTGTCGCCTTCAAACTGCAAAACGGTATCAACCATATGTTCCAGAATTTTTGGTCCGGCAATATTTCCGTCTTTGGTAATATGACCTATTAAAATAACCGGAATATTGGTTTCTTTTGCAAATTTGATCAATTCGGCAGTAGTTTCTCTAATTTGAGAAATACTTCCGGCTGTAGATTCGATATAATCTGTGTGTAAAGTCTGAATCGAATCGATAATTACAATTTCAGGCTGAATCGCTTCAATTTGTTTGAAGATATTCTGTGTTTTCGTTTCCGTAAGAATATAGCAATTTTCACTGCTTGGTGTAATTCTTTCGGCGCGCATTTTTATCTGTTTCTGGCTTTCTTCTCCAGAAACATATAACGTTTTATAAGGTAATTTTAATGAGATTTGAAGTAAAAGTGTACTTTTTCCAATTCCTGGTTCTCCGCCCAAAAGGGTTAAAGATCCCGGAACAATTCCGCCGCCCAAAACACGATTCAATTCGCCGTCAGTAGTATCCATACGGATTTCCTGAGCCGAATCGATTTCATTTATTTTTAAAGGTTTCGGAGCTTTACTTGTTGAGCTTGGTTCGCTTTTCCACGCTGTTTTTTCCTGCTTCTGAATTATTTCTTCGGCAATAGTATTCCATTCTTTGCAGGCATTGCATTGTCCCTGCCATTTAGAATATTGGGTACCGCAGTTTTGGCAAAAAAAGGAAGTTTTAACTTTTGACATTATTTGGTTTTTTTGGCAAGCGTATTCATTTCGTCAATTTTCTCATACATCAAATCTTTATTCAAGTCACCAATTGGCTCCATTTGCGAAGCATTTTGGTATTTTTTTGAAGCATGTTTAGGATCGCCCATTTTTTCGTACATCAAGCCTAATTCATATTCTCCTAACATGGCTTTCGGATAATTTACGTTTCCAATTTCAGCCATTCTTCCTAATTCGTCGTAGGCATTTCTTTTTAAAATAATATTTTCAATTACTTTAAAGTCACTCATTCTAACCGGAATCTGAACGCCTAGAACTTCAGACATATCATTGTATTTTTTTTGCAAATAATCAGCATAACCTGTTTGAAGAACTGCAATTTTGTCGTTGTATTCGGCAGAATTTATAGGTCTGTATATTTCAAAAATCTGATATAATGCACTCGGAATCGAATGTAAAACCTCAGTATAATGTGTTGCGCCTTTAAATACTTCGTATTTATAATTCACTAACGGATTATTTGCGATTTTAATATTTCCGGCCAATTTTTCAATTGGTTCTTTTATTTTCTTATTGTCGCCTTCTCCGGCAGAAAGATAATAGAATATTGGTTTTTGTATTTTGGCAAATTTTTCGGCAATTCTAACTTCCATTTTTGGTGCAAGTTCCGGACTCAAACAAATGTAGGCATTAAAAAGAGGTTCTTCTTTATACAAATAAAAGTTAGCAAAACTTGCTGTTACATCATGACCTGCGATAATTCTAAAAGGCGATGTACGGTATTTTTTCTCTACATAGGGAATTAGTTCAGAACCAATAAATTCAAAAAATTTTGCTCCTTTTTCAAAAGGCAGTCCTTCGTTTTGATCAATTGTGGTATCGTCGTAACGTTCTTCATCTTTATTTTGATGAATACCAATGATAATCATTTCTGGAATATCGTCCCAATAATTGCCATAACTTACGGCTCCATAAAACGGGTCAAACAAATAATCGCCATCTAATAAATATAAAACGGGATATTTTTTATCTGATTTTGCATCGTAAGAAGCAGGAAGTCCAATTGTTATTCTTCTTTCTTCTCCTAGTTTTTCGGATTGAATGTTGTCAAATTTTTTCTGGGAGAATACAGAAATGGAAATTAATGTAATTAGCAGGTAAACTTTTTTCATGATTTGTGGCATTTCAGTGAATTAAAAAGTATTTAAATAGTGTAGCAATATAATACTTTATTTGCTTTTTGTGATTTTGGGGAATAAAAAAAGCAATGATTTCTTACGGGTAATAAATTTTCAATTTAGGCAAAAGAAAATCTATTTGTACAAAAATATTTTTTGACAAATTACACACGTAAATAAGAAAGAAATGTGATTTATGTTAACGAATTATCGTTTTCATTTGGGAAAATGATCCACGGTTTGAAGGTTTTAGCTTCTTCAAAATCCAGGGTTGCATACGAAATGATAATAATAATGTCGTCTTTTTGAACTTTTCGGGCAGCAGGACCATTCAGTGTGATTTCGCCTGAATTTTTTTCTCCCTTAATGGCGTAAGTTTCAAAACGTTCTCCGTTATTAATGTTAACAATAGCTACTTTTTCGCCTTCAATAATATTAGAAGCCTCTAGTAGAGTTTCATCAATAGTAATACTGCCAATATAATTTAAATCAGCTCCAGTAACTTTTACTCGATGAATTTTTGATTTTATAACTTGAATTTGCATGGAGCAAAGATAATTTAATTTAATGAAATGGTGTCTATCAGTCTTATAGAATTAACAAATACCGCTATAAACGCGCGGTATTTTTTGTCGTTTGTTTTATGATTGATAGGTAATAATGTCGATTCATCAGCAATGACAAAATATTCGAGGTCAAATCTTTCGTTGTCTTTAAAGGAATCCTCGACAAATTTAATGGTTTCCTCGGGAGTACTGTTTTGGAAGATTTCTTTAGCTTCTGTTAAAACTTTATAGATTATAGAAGCTTCTTTTCTTTCTTCAGCAGTCAGCCTTTCATTTCTGGAACTCATTGCTAAAAGATTGTCTTCTCTAAAAATAGGGCAGCCTACAATATTTACCGGAAGGTTGTTTTTTTCGACCAGTTTTTTAACAATTTGAAGCTGTTGGAAATCTTTTTCGCCAAAATAAGCATTGGTTGGCGTCACGATTTCGAACAAACGTTTTACAATTGTTCCAACACCGTTAAAATGTCCGGGACGGAATTTTCCTTCCATTTGATTTTCTAAACCGTCAAAGTCAAAAGACTGCGAAATAGTCTGTCCTTCATAAATATCATCTACAGAAGGAGCATATAAAATTATTTTGTCACTTAAACCTCTCATTTTCTTAACGTCTTCTTCAAGAGTTCGAGGGTATTTTTCAAGATCTTCGGGATTGTTAAATTGCGTTGGATTTACAAAAATACTTACAACTGTGTCGTCATTTTCTTTAAGTGAACGCTGCATTAAAGCCAGATGCCCTTGGTGTAAAGCTCCCATGGTTGGGACAAATCCTATAGTCGAATTTGCGGTTTTGATAGTTTTTAAATAAGCTATCAGAGCTACTTTACCGTAGAAAATATGCATGGCAGTATTATTAAAATTTAGTGCAAACATAATATATTAGTTATAAACTGCATAAAATTTTGTAATTTTGCGACGTTTTTATTACCAAAAATTAAGTAAAATATTATTATGAAAGATAAGAGGATATTATACGTATCATCTGAAGTCGTGCCTTATTTGGCTGAAAATGAGGTTTCTTTAATGTCTTATGACGTTCCTAAAATGATTAACGATCAGGGAGGTCAGATAAGAATTTTCATGCCAAGATATGGAAATATCAACGAAAGAAGACATCAATTACACGAAGTAATCAGGCTTTCAGGGATGAATTTGGTAGTGAATGATTTAGATATGCCATTGATTATCAAAGTAGCTTCAATTCCAAAAGAAAGAATTCAGGTTTACTTTATTGATAACGATGAATATTTTAAACGTAAAGCAACTTTTGCAGACGAAGAAGGGGTTTTATATCCAGACAACGACGAGCGGGCTATATTTTTTGCAAAGGGAGTTGTTGAAACTGTAAAAAAATTAAATTGGGTTCCGGATATTATTCATGTTCATGGATGGTTAGCGGCGATGCTTCCAATTTATATGAAACACTATTATAAAAATGAGGCATTGTTTAATGATACAAAAATCGTTACCTCAGTTTATGGTCAGTCTTTTGATGAAAACTTAGATTTAGAAATGATAAACAAGGTTAAATTTGATGGTGTTCCGCACGAATCAGTTTCTGATCTTGAAACCCCAAATTACGAAAATGTCTTAAAGGCCAGTATATTGCATTCTGATGCTGTCATTATTGCGTCAGAAAATGTTTCTCCAAGTTTAACAAAATTTATAGAATCTTCAGGAAAACCTTTTTTACCTTTCGCCGCGAAAGATGCATTCGCCGAGGCGTATACAAATTTCTATAAAACTATGGGTCTTTAAATTTTAACTATTAATACGAATATGTACAATACTTCTTTTATTAAGAAAATTCTATTAGCCGCAACAGTTGTTTTATTATATTCCTGCGACAAAGATTTTAATGCGATTGGTGATGATTTAATTGGTGATGATCATTTTGGATTGGAATCTGAAAAATATGATGTTATAGCTTATAATCAAGAAGTAACTCCAATACAATCAAATGCTTTAGTTACAAATGCTTTAGGGATTTATGATAATCCGGTTTTTGGTACAACCACTGCAAATTATAATACACAGGTAGCGCTTGCTGCGTATGCTCCGTCAATTGGAGAAACACCAGTTATAGATAGTGTGGTAGTTAATATACCTTATTTTAGTCGTCTTATAAGTACAAATACTAATGGAACTCACGTTTATGAACTTGATTCTATTTATGGAAAGCAAGCTGATGCAACTTTAAAGCTAAGTGTTTATGAGTCAAAGTTTCAAATGAGAAGTTCTTATTTTGATAATGGTACTCAATTAGCACAGCTCTATTATAATGACCAAAATAGTGATTTTGATACTAACAAAGGAACATTGTTAAATGATGATGAAGATCAAAGACAAAATAATCAATTCTTTTTTAGTGCTGTCGAAATTAACGAGAAAACAAAAGATAAAGATAATAAAGACGTTACAACTTTGACGCCTCCAGCGATGCGCTTAAAGTTAAATAAGGCATTTTTTCAATCTAAAATTTTAAATGCTGCAAAAGAAAAACTTTCTGCTGCCGATGTATTTCAGGAATATTTTAGAGGGTTGTATTTTAAGGTAGAAAAAACGGAAAAGCCAAGTAATATGGCATTAATGGATTTTTCGAAAGGAAAAATTACGGTTTATTATAAAGCGAAGACAGACATTACAACCGATCCTGATGACACAAAAGAAAACAGGACTATAGTAATAAATTTAACAGGAAGTAATGTTAATCTTCTTCAGGATGTTAAAGATACTGATTACCAAAATGCCGTAGCTGCACGTAATATGACTACCGGAGATAAAAATCTTTATTTAAAAGGCGGTCAGGGATCTCTTGCAATTATAGAACTTAAAGACTTTGGTTCTAAATTAGAAGAAATTAGAAAAAACGGATGGCTGGTAAATGAAGCTAATTTGGTCTTTCATGTTGATGCAGAAAAAATGGCAGTTAAAAAGACTGACAATTTACAGGCACAGGAACCAAAAAGAGTTTACTTGTATGATTTTAAGAACAGCACACCGCTTTTAGATTATTCAGCAGACGGAAGTTCCAGTATAACATCTGATGCAAGGATGTCAAAAGTTATTTTTGGAGGTATAATAAATGTTGATGCAACAACAGGAAGAGGAAGTACTTATAAAATTAGAATTACAAATCACATACGTAATTTAATAAAAACAACAACCGCAGTTAATGTAAAGTTAGGACTGGTTGTTACAGATGATATAAGTATTATAACATCAAATAAATTGAAAAATAGAATTCAGCTTAATCCACAAGTGGATCCAAATGAATATTTTTCAGAAGCACCGAGAGCATCAGTTATGAATCCGTTAGGAACTATATTATTTGGAAATAATATTCCTGCAGGTGATTCAAATTATGATAAAAGATTGAGGCTTGAGGTTTACTACACGAAACCAAATAAATAAGTAATATATGTGTGGAATTGTTGGATATATCGGCCATAGAGAGGCCTATCCTATTGTTATCAAGGGCTTAAAGCGGCTTGAGTACAGAGGATACGATAGTGCCGGCGTTATGTTGTATGATGACGAATCAGGTATAAAAGTTTGTAAAACAAAAGGCAAAGTTTCTGATCTTGAAGCTAAATCGAAGATAGGTTTTACAATAAATGGAAATATTGGAATTGGGCACACCCGCTGGGCAACCCACGGTGTACCAAATGACGTGAACTCGCATCCTCATGTCTCTAATTCTGGGGATTTAGTAATTATCCACAATGGAATTATTGAGAATTATGCGCCGCTTAAAGAAGAGTTAATTAAGCGTGGATACACTTTTAAATCTGATACTGATACAGAAGTTTTAGTAAACTTAATTGAAGAAGTTCAGAAAAACGAAAAAATTAAGCTTGGTAAAGCAGTTCAGATTGCGTTAAATCAAGTTGTTGGAGCGTATGCAATTGCTGTTTTTGACAGAAAAAATCCAAACGAAATTGTTGCAGCAAGATTAGGCAGTCCGTTAGCAATTGGAGTAGGTGAAGGAGAATTCTTTATTGCTTCTGATGCTTCTCCGTTTATTGAATATACTTCGAATGCGGTATATTTAGAAGATGGAGAAATGGCTAATATCAGACTGCATAAACCTCTAAAAGTAAGAAAAATTAAAGATGACTCTTTAGTAGATCCTTATATTCAGGAACTTCAATTGAATTTGGAGCAGATTGAAAAAGGAGGTTATGATCATTTCATGCTAAAAGAAATCTACGAACAGCCAAGTGTAATTAAAGATACATACAGAGGAAGACTTCATGCCAATGAAGGAATTGTTCAAATGGCTGGTGTTGAAGATAATCTTGAGAAATTTTTAAACGCTAAGCGAATTTTAATTGTTGCTTGTGGAACTTCATGGCATGCAGGTTTAGTTGCTGAGTATATCTTTGAAGAATTTACACGTATTCCGGTTGAAGTAGAATATGCTTCTGAGTTTAGATACAGAAATCCAATTATCAATAAAGATGACGTTGTAATCGCTATTTCTCAATCTGGGGAAACGGCAGATACTATGGCGGCTATTAAGCTGGCTAAAGAAAACGGAGCTTTTGTATTTGGAGTTTGTAACGTTGTAGGTTCATCTATTTCAAGAGAAAGTCATGCAGGTGCTTACACGCACGCAGGACCAGAAATTGGAGTAGCTTCTACAAAAGCTTTTACAACTCAAATCACGGTTCTTACCATGATTGCTTTAAGATTAGGGAAAGCTAAAGGAACCTTATCAAATTCTGATTTCCATGCTTACTTACAAGAATTAGAATTAATTCCTGAAAAAGTAGCAGAAGCATTAGAAACAAATGACAGAGCAAAAGAAATTGCTGCTAAATTTAAAGATGCTCCTAACTGCCTTTATTTAGGCAGGGGATATAATTTTCCGGTAGCACTAGAAGGAGCTTTAAAACTAAAAGAGATTTCTTATATCCACGCTGAAGGTTATCCGGCTGCCGAAATGAAACACGGACCAATTGCTTTAATTGATGAGCAGATGCCGGTTATTGTAATTGCACCTAAACAAGGTCACTACGATAAAATTGTAAGTAACATCCAGGAAATTAAATCCAGAAGTGGTAAAATCATTGCCGTTGTTACAAAAGGAGATACGCAGGTTCGCGAATTAGCCGATTATGTAATCGAAATTCCTGAAACTTCAGATGCATTATCGCCGCTTATTACGACAATCCCATTACAATTGCTTTCGTACTATATTGCAGTTATGAGAGGATGTAATGTTGATCAGCCGCGTAACTTGGCAAAATCGGTTACGGTAGAGTAGATATTTTTTAAAATACAAATAATGTTAAAAAAGCGAGATTTAGGTCTCGCTTTTTTTGTGCTTAAATTTTTTTATTAACATTAAATTTGTAGGATTTAAAATATAATTATACGTTTGTAGGAAATATTTTAAATTTTATTATTTATGAGAACATGTCTTCTTTTTATTCTGCTGCATTTTTGTTTTTCTGCAAACGCCCAAACAAAACTAACTTTTAGTTATGATGGTGCCGGAAATCAAACAAACAGAGTACTATGCATCAATTGTTTGTCAAAATCTGTACAGCAGGTTAAAGAAATAGAGGCAGTTGTCGAAAATGATTTAGAGAAATTCTTTCCGGAAGATGTTATCTCCTACTATCCAAATCCTGTAAAAGAACAACTGTACCTGCAATGGCAGCTGGCTCAGGATAATTATGTGACTTCTGTTCATGTTTATTCTATAACTGGACAGGTTTTAAGAACCTTTGAACTAAATAGTAGCATAAGTAATTTAGATGTCCCTTTTCAGCAATATCCAACAGGTATTTATCTGGTACTGCTTTCTTATAGAGATGGAGGAGAAAAATCTATTAAAATTATTAAACAATAATTGGCTATGAAGAAGTTTTATTTTACTCTTTTATTTTTATTAGTTGGTTTATTTGGTTTTGGACAGTCTACAGAAGTTGGTGTTATAGAAGGAGAATTGTCTGTTTCTCTTACTGGAGCAGCTAATTACAAAATACCTATTGCAGTACCTCCGGGAATTAATGGAATTGTACCACAAATAAGTTTGACATATAATAGTCAGTCAGGAAATGAAATGGCCGGCTACGGATGGAATATAGCTGGAGTTTCAACAATTTCAAGAATTCCTGCAACTAAATTTCATGACGATGTCATTGATGCTGTTGATTTTAATGCTTTAGATCGATTTGCATTAGATGGTCAGCGCTTAATAGTTAAAAATGGAACGAATGGAATTTACGGCGCTGATAAAACAATTTATGAGACTGAAAGTTTTTCTAATATAAAAATAACGTCTTTTGGAGTACATCCATTGGGTGTAAATTATGGCCCTGCTTATTTTTTAGTTGAATATCCAGATGGCTCAAAAGCTTATTATGGTAATTCAGTTGATTCTCGATCTGTAACAGATTGGGCAATTACATATTGGGAAAATCCTCAAGGAGTGCGAATAAGCTATAGTTATTCTGCATCAGAGAATTCATTTAATAATGTATTAAATATAATATCTATAAAATATGGTAGTATTGGAACTGCAACACCTATAAATGAAATTAGATTTAAATATAATGATAGGAAACGTACTGAACAGTCTTATGTAGGTGGTCTTAGTGTTATTAGAAATACAATTCTAAAAGAAATTAATGTTGTCGGAAATGGATTAGGTTTTAGAAATTATGTTTTGGATCAAGAAACAACTTCTTTGAATTATCAACGTTTGAAATCTATTACAGAAAAAAGTGGTGATAATACTAAAAGTTATAATCCTACTACTTTTAGCTATGATGATACTACTAGTCCTACTCCCCTTAAAGCAAATATAGAAGCAACACTCGGATGGTCAGGGATAAATAACTTGAATACTGATTATATTACTGGTGATTTTGATAATGATGGTAAAACAGATATTATTTTATATTCAAAAACGGCAGGCTTAAAAGATAAATATACTTTGTTTTCAAACATTACGTCAGGAAGGCTTAATCCAGGTCAACAAGATTATGTAGGAACTTTTGAAAATATTTTTCCTGCTGCTTTTTTAAGTTCAGATAATAAATTATTGCCACAAGGATGGGCAGTTGTAAAAAAAACAGATGAAAATTGTATTATTTCACTACATGGTCCTGGTTCTACTTCAGCGACTACTAAACATTATGAAAAACAATATAATTTTAGTAAAACTGTAACAAAAGCATCCAATTGGTCTTATTGCGATCCTAAAGACTATAAGGGAGTAGTATTAGAAAATATTCCTATCGATTATTACAGTGGAGATTTTAATGGAGACGGTCTTACAGATGTTATCGGAATTGAAAAAAGTTTTTACTATGATATGACTGTCTGTAATTTTGGAAGCCGTACAACAGAATATCAAAGACCGTTATATCAAGGCGGAACTGTTCATTTTTTCAATTTAGATAGACGACTTACCGCTGATCAACCTGATAACATAGGAAATATTGCCATGAGTATTGGCTCTGGTACAAAAATTTATATAGCCGATTTCAACGGTGATGGAAAATCTGATATCTATGTTTTAGAATCTGGTTTTATAAAAGTATATACTTTAAATAAAGACAATAAATTAACCTTATTGTATCAAAATGCATCTGCTGATTCAGGGATTGCCCTTGACAAGCCAATTTTAATAGGTGATTATAATGGTGATGGTAAAATAGATTTTGTAATACCAAATGAGCTAAATAAAGATAGTTGGAATTTTTATCTTGCTACAGGTGCAGGATTTAATAAAATAAATTCGAGTATAGGAATTTTATATGAATATGGAAAACAAAGCAATTTTGAAGTTTTAGGAGAAGACGGTATCATTAGATATCCATATAGTCTAAAGGAAAGCACTTATATCGCCAATGACTATAATGGTGATGGAAAAACTGATATATTATATCAGCAAAATTTGACGGCTGCAAAAGATGCAAGTTATGGACCAATTGGCTCTCCAATAGTAACAAAATTGATTTTATACGAAAATCAAATCGTTACAGATAAAGAAGTTAAATTCTCTGTAATTGGTGCTCCAGAAGAGTTTGCAGGAATAGGAAGAAACTCTATCCCTATATTTACAAATCACAATCAGATAAATCAAAATTTGGAGTATAGTTTGATTTTTGATAATATGATTAAGTCTTTTAAAAGCCCAAAAGATAATCGTGAAGATGTATTGTTAAAAGGAATTACAAATGGAAATAAAGTAAAAGAGACCATAACATATAAACCTTTGAAACAAGACCCGTATGAGCCTATTTATAGCCCAACATCTCCAATAGAAATTTTTCCCAATTTTGATATTGTAATTGCGCCGGGCTTTAAGATTGTTTCAATGCTGGAAAAACAGAGCAAAGCTGTTTATAAAAAACAAAAGTATTCTTATTTAGGCGCGGTTTCTAACATGGAGGGTATTGGCTTTTTAGGTTTTCGATCTACATCTAAAACAAACTGGTATGAAAACGACTCTCAAATAATTTCAACGATCTCTAAAAATGATATCAGTTTGAGAGGTGCCAATATTGAAAATTATACAACACTTGGATGGCATGGGCCTCTTACTGTTTCAGGGGCTATTACACCTAATACAATAATTAAAGAAAAGGACTATACCGTAACTACGACAGATAACTTAGTGGCAATACAAAGCATAACCTTAAAGCCTGGGGTGTGGATTAAATCAGGCAGCACATTTACGGCAAAAATAAATGAAGAGGCAAATAAGTCATCAAACGCGCCAACAAACTATATTACAAAATCACGATTATTTTATGATGCTGAACTGTTGTCAAATAAAGTTTTTAAACTTAAAAATACAACAGTAAAACAATATAATGGATTAGAAAATACAAGTACAGAGACAGCTACAGAATACGATACTTATAATAATCCGCTTAAGGCGACAACATTATTAAAAGAAGGGGGAACAACAGTTCAAACTACAGTTTCCAATATAGCATATCAAAACTCTCCAACGGCATCACCATACATCGTGGGCAGACCAACGAGTAAAAATCAAACAGTGACCGTTACGGGAGATGTGATGTCAACCGAAGAAATATATGCATATAAAAATAATTTATTGAGTCAAATCAAAAAGAAAGGAACAAATACAGATTATATAACAGAAGATAACGAGTACGATGGTTTTGGTAATATTATAAAAAAAACAATTTCAGCAACAGGCTTGGTATCAAGAATGACGAGTTATGGATATGATGCTTCAGGCCGATACCTAACCTTGAGTACTGATATAGAAGGTTTGTCAACTACATATATCTACAATATTGACGGCACATTACAATCAGAAAAAAATCCATACGGCTTAATTACGTCGTATGAATATGATTCATGGTTTAAAAAAACCAAGACAAAAGATTATTTAGGAAAAACAAACAACTTTGTTTATAAACGAAATGGAGAGGAAACTGTCGTAACGTCAACAGCTGATGATGGCAGTTCAACCGAAGAAACATTTGACGATTTAGGTCGAAAAATAAAATCCGGCGTAAAAGACATTAACGGTTCCTTCTCATTTATTTCTTATTTATATGATATTTATGATAGAAATTATAAAGTGAGTGAACCTTATTTTGGATCATCATCAACACAATGGAATGAAGTACTATTTGATGTTTATGGGAGAAATAAGCAGAGTATAGCTTTTACAGGAAAAATTACAGATATCACTTATTCCGGTCTTACGACAACAGTAAATGATGGAGTAAAAACAAAAGCCTCAACAAAAAATGCAATAGGTAACGTAGTGTCAATGACAGACACGCCGGGAGGAACAGTTAAGTACACTTATTTTGCCAATGGTAATTTAAAAGAATCAGAGTATAATGGTGTTAAAACAACGATATCGCAAGATGGCTGGGGAAGAAAAACAAAGCTTGTAGATGCTTCTGCCGGAACCTATACTTATGAGTATAACACTTTTGGAGAAACAGTAAAAGAAACAACCCCAAACGGAGCGACATCTTACGTACTTGATGATGTTGGGAAAATAAAACAAAAAACAATTTCAGGAACTAATACAAATTCTAAAACAACATACACCTACGATTCATCGTCTAAATTACTTTTAAATTCTAAGTTTGAGGATTTTAGTAACGGAACCAATACCATTACAAATGAGTATAATTATGATAATTATAAACGAGTTAATAAGTCTATTGAAACAACTCCATTTGCAGTTTTTACAAAAATTATAAGTTATGATGCTTTTGGAAGAGTAGAGCTTGAAACTTCAACAGCAGCAGGAGGAGGGAAATCAAGCGGTAAAACGGTTAAAAATGTATATAAAAATGGTGCGCATTGGCAGATATTAGACAATGCTAATAGTGCAGTATTATGGCAGGTTAACACAGTAAATGCCAGAGGACAACTGCTTACAGCTCAAAACGGACCCCTTACAATTATCAATGCATATGATACTTATGGGCTGGCATCGCAGTTTAAATATGATAAAACAGCTGGCTCAGTAAACATCTTAACTTTAAATACTGTTTTTGATGCGAAACAAGGTAACCTGACCAGCAGAACAAACAGTTTGTTTAGCCGAAACGAAAGTTTTAAATACGACTCACAAGACCGTTTAACAGAATTTACAAACGTTAAAGGAGTACAAGAAAAACAATTGTATGACGATCAGGGAAGAATTACACAAAATGATTTAGGAACTTATGGGTATACTATAAAAGATAAACCGTATCAAAATAACTCGATTACAGTTACGCAAGATGCATTAACCTATTATACAGCAAAACCAACGCAAGCTATTAGCTATAATACTTTTAAAAGTCCCGTATCGATTGAAGAACCAGGAATTGATAAAATAAGTTTTAATTATAATGATGCAAATAGCCGTACTGCAATGTTTTATGGCGGTTTGCAAGATGATAAACTTCAAAGACCATTACGCAAATATTATTCTGCCGATGGCACTATGGAAATCAAGGAAAATATAGTCACAGGAGTGTTTGAATTTGTAACCTATATAGGAGGAGATGGTTACAGCGCTCCAATTGTAGCAAAAAGCAATGGTGCCACTCAGAATTACTTATATTTACAAAGAGATTATCAAGGCAGTATTTTATCTATTACTGATGCTAATGGAGCAATACTCGAAAAACGATTGTTCGATGCCTGGGGAGCTATAGTAAGTGTAAAAGACGGAGCAGGAAATGTTCTTACAGGTCTTACAGTTTTAGATCGTGGCTATACTGGTCATGAACACCTGCAAAGTGTTGGTCTAATAAACATGAACGGACGTATTTATGATCCTAAATTGCATCGTTTTTTACAGCCTGATAATTTTGTGCAGGATCCTTTTAACGCTCAAAGCTACAATCGTTATGGGTATGTTTTTAATAATCCTTTAAAATTTACTGACCCAAGCGGAGAAATTGTACCTTTAGTTATTGCTGGTATTATTCTTGTTAGCGCAGCCATTAATGTTTATCAAAATTGGGATAAAATAACGGGAGGAACTGGTAAGTTTTCAGATATTAAGTGGGATAAATTTATTTCGTATACTGGCACAGGGGCGGTAGCAGGAGCATTAACGGTTTATGGTGGACCTTATGGGGTTGTTTGGGCAGCAGGATTTCAAAATTTTAGTAATTCTGTAATTAATGGCGATGATATGTCAACTACACTTACAAGCACAGGAAATGGAATTGTTTCAGGAGGTTTAACTTTGGGATTTGGAAGAGGCCTTGGGTTGGTATTTCCGAATGGAATTGTTGGTTTTGGCAATCCTATATTAAATGAAGGCATTAATAATACCTTTGGAAGTATAGTATCTTCTTTTTTAGTCACATCAACATTATCGGGAAATATTAATGAAGGTTTTAAGGCTGCTTTTGATCCAGTCAATATAGCTTCAGCAGCAATACTAGGGGGGCTGGATGGAACAATTAAAGTATCTAATTCAACAAAAGTACCTGTAGAAGTTATTAAGCAGAATCAGCCTGTTCTAGAGTCTTTACAATTAAAATCAATTCCCGTTAGAAGTTTGCCACAAAATGTGGTTATTCCACCTACACCAGTTTTTATTCCGCAACGAACAGTAATTCCTCAAAAGTACAATTACAATATTACGAACAATAAATATAAAGGATAATATTATGTTTAAAAAGTATGATGCTAATGTTCTAGTTTTAATTATAGTTATGGGTTTAATAATGTTTTTGGTGGGAAAGCATGGTGTTAAAGATAAAATTAAAAGAGATTTGGGGAACTACGATTACATAGTTGGTACTATTGAAGTATATTTTTATAGAGCTCCAGTAGCATATAATGCTACTTTTAGTTCTATCACATATTCTTATATTGTAAACAATGTTAAGTATGTAAATAATTATGATGCGATGTTTTATAAACTGCCATATTCGCCAAATGTTAATGACAAGTTTGTTGTAGTTTATAATAAAAATGATCCACAGAAAAGTATTTTGTTAGGAGATTACCCGATTAAGACCGAAGAAGATTTTAATGTTTTCTTGAAAAAGTATAAAAATGTTAAATTGAAATTTTAAACGATTATAGAACTTGCCACGAAAGGATTCGTGAGGCAGCGGGGGAATCATTACAATTAAAATCAGTGCCAATTAGAAGCTTGCCTGAAAAGTACAGATGTTTTTATGCCACAGCGAACAGTAATTCCACAAAAGTATAATTACAATTTTTCACAAAAGAAATATAAAGGTTAAAGTGATGGATAAAAAATATCATATTATTATTTTCATTTTTAGTTTAATTGTACTATTAGTAGCTAATAAAATGAATAAACGTAAGGCCGAAAATTCTTTGGATCAGTATGACTTCTCTGTAGGTAATGTAGAAGCTTATTTTAATAGAGGAACAATTGGGTATAATGTAGGCAGAAGCTCAATAACATATTCATATACTGTAAATGATATTCGTTATACTAATAATTATGATATGTTGTTTTATAAACTTCCTTCTTCCCCGAATGTCAACGATAAATTTGTTGTGGCCTATAATAAAAAAGACCCTCAAAAAAGCCTTTTGTTAGGCGATTATCCAATTAAAACTGATGAAGATTTTAATAATTTTATAAAAGAAGGTATTAAGATTAATTTTTAGATGAGTTATATAAATCAATCTCCCCAGTTGCCGCACGAATCCTTTCGTGTGGCGCTATGCTGATCAAATCCAAATTATAAATTTTTAATGCTTTAGAATGAGTAGAAATTATAAATTTCATAATCCTGAAGGTTTGTATTTTATAAGCTTTGCTGTTGTAGGATGGTTAGATGTATTTACCCGAAATGAATATAAAGATTTGTTTTTAGAAAGTTTGGAGTTTATAATTTTGAAGCTTAATTAAAATTTTCTGTATGAAAGAATTTAAATAATGCATTAGATATCTAGTTTGTCGAATAGTCTTGTTTAAAATTTAAAGTTAACAGGATTTAACTTAAAAAAATATAGAATAGTGAATAACAAAATATAAAATTTTAAATATGAAAAAAGTAATGTTTTTTGCAGTGATGTTTTTTAATGCAATAATTTACAGTCAGACTTTTGATGGAAATTTAGGCTCTAATAGTCTAAGATGGGGAACAGAACAAAAAGATTTTAATGCATTACCAAGAGTTGGAGTAACTCAAATGTCACTAAAAATGTGGAACAATTACGGAGGAGTAAATGCCCCCCTGCTGGCGCGAGCATCTTGCTCGTGAACGCAAAGAGAGTTAGCTCATGATAAATAAAAAAAAAGATGAGTAGAAAAAAGCAAGTTTGCTAACAAAACAGGAATTTATCTTATAGTAAAATATAAATTGATTTAGATTGTGTTCACGAGCAAGATGCTCGCGCCAGCAGGGAGATTATGTATATAGTAGTGTAATTGATTATTGTGGTCAGAAAGGACTTATTGATGATGTAGTAGTTTTTAAGATGTTTAGTGTTTAAGCAAACGAGCCACACGAAAGGATTCGTGCGTCAGCGAGGGTGTACGAAGTACACCAGAATACTTCAGTCATAGATCAATGGATTTTAGAGAGCTTCAGAGGGTACAAATTGATAATACTAGGGTAAGAAATTAATATTAATGGATTATGTTTAAATTTTTCGAAATTATTTTTGTGTTTTTAGCTAGAATTTATATTTTTTTTTTATAAAAGTAAAGGCGACTATTGGAAAATATTTCCAAGTATAATTATGTCTTCTATTTTTATGATAAATCTACAAATGATCATTTCGTTTTTCATTTCTCTTAGTAAAATTTTCATTGTAGGGTTGTTTACAGGTATTTTACTTTTATTTAAAAAATTATTTGATAAAAAAGAATATAACTGGGTTGTGGAATATCCACTTTCAAAAAAGCAAAAGATTATTGTTGTTTCTTTTTTAATTGTGGACATTGTAGTAGTAAGCATTTTATCTATGATTTCTCGTGATATCTATATTGCAACATATGGGATTGCTAAATAAAAAAATCTAAAATGTATTATTTAAAACTAATAGAGCTTGTTTTTGTTTTTTCTCGAGAATACATAGTTTCATATACTGCCTCCCCCACTGCCGCACGAATCCTTTCGTGTGGTATGGTGAATTAAAGTTAGATTTTTCTATATAGCAAAACAAATGATTACTCTGAACCAAAAGTGCTTATTAATATTATATGTTTAGAATGTTTAGTGTTTAAGCAGAACGTGCCACACGAAAGGATTCGTGCGGCAGCAGGGGGGCTTCGCCTCTTGCTGCTTCAATGATAACAGGTGCAGCTGCTGGATTTGCAGGTGGTGTGACTGGTTCGGCTTTAAATGGAAATAGTTTTGGGCAAGTAATGCTAGATGGAGCATATGGTGGACTAAAAGGAGGTGTTTTTGGGGCTGCAGGAGGATATGCTGCTAGTTTTGCACCTGCTGGGATTTTAAATGGTACTGCCTATTCTATTTCAACAAATTTAGCACTGAATGGTGTTGGTAATGTAATTGAAGGGCAAAATCCATTTCAGGGTGCGGGTTTTACAATTGCGATATCTGGAGTTACAGGAGGTTATCAGGGATATAGAAGTGCACAGGCGCAAGGATTAAATACTTGGACTGGTAAACCTAATCCATCTGTAATTGCTAAAAACGTTACTAATTTTGAAGAAAGTGCACAAATAGCGTATGATAAAGCAGTAAAAATACAGCAGGAACCTATAGATATGGGTAATACTGCTAGTAAATGGGATACAGTTAGTAGTATCGATGGTAAAAGTGGAAATTCTGTTTTTTATAAGCAAATTGACCCATATTCTTCGGCTGGATATAAAAGTATAGATGTTACTGACTTAAACCATTCTTTTTCTAAGATTGTTGATAATAATATGGGAAGTGCAACTAAATTTACTTTGAAAGGAGGAGATGGCATAAGTAGATCATTGTATCAAATTGAAGGAGCTTCCATGAAAGGTGTTAATGGGATATTTGAGTGGATCGTTGAGAATGGAGGTAATTGCACTCATCGAGTTTTCATACCAGGTGCTAAAATAACAGGGATTCCAAATAGATTTTAAAATATAATTTGATTTTTATGAATACTTTAAAAAGAAATAATATAAAGCTAAATTGTGTAATTGCTTATGTAGGGTTAGATAGAAATTTTATTTCTATAGATGATGTGCTAAAAGATTTGGATAATGAAGAATTGGAAAAATTGAATGAGAGAGAAATATCACTTTTATATTCGTCTGATTTAAATTGTGAAAAGTTGAAAGATATATTAAGTAATATTTCAAACATTAACGAGGGAAAATATAAATTAGGATTGAAGATATGGGGGCTTTCCTTGTTAAAGGATATAAATCAAACTGCAACAACCATTTCAGATAAAATGAAAAAGGTAGCAAATCTTTGGGCAGATTTTGATTATATTGATGATTGGAAGAGTTTTATTTATTACATGCCTGTTGATGTAGGTTTAGAAGTGGGAGAGGATTTTTTAAATCGCAATTTTTTAAATTACATTGAGAGTGAATATTCTAAAATTGATATTTATTATAAAACAATGTATTAAATCATTGTTTAACTAAGGGCCTGCCCCCCGCTGCCGCACGAATCCTTTCGTGTGGTATAGTGATCAAAGTTAGATTTTTCTATATAGCGGTGCAATTGATTACTGTAGATAAAAAGGGTTCAGGATGTTTAGTGTTTAAGTAGAACGTGCCACACGAAAGGATTCGTGCGGCAGCAGGTGTTCACGAGCAAGATGCTCGCGCCAGCAGGGGGGAGCAAGATGCTCGCGCCAGCAGGGGGAGATATAGTATTAGGTATGAATAACGAGCATATTTGACATGCTATACAAGATCAAGCAATTCACAATTTACGAATACCTTGGTTTAATGGTAAATCACTTTTTGACAAGAGACAAATGGGATTCGAAAATCAATCATGGAACTGGAAAGGTTACTTTCAATATAAATCCTCTAACACATTTACATCATGGTAAAAAAGATAATTATAAATTTTAGTATAATAATTTTATTAAGTAGTTGTTGCTATAATGGGATGGTTTCTGAATTTGGTTTGCCAAGAAAAAAAATAAATAGACTAAAACCTTTTATAGCTTATGATATAATAGACACGCTTGCGTTGTACAAATTATCAATTAGTTTTAGTACGAATAACATATCAAATGAATATGTTTATTTTGAAAAAAATGATGATAATTCCTATCCTTATACTAGTTATATGAAGTTTTATCCTAATGGAAAGTTAGGACTTTTTATTATCCTTAAAACTGATACTCTAAATTTGGAGCGTTCTTTTTTTGATCCAAGACGAGCTAAGATGGGATATTATTGGCTAGAAGATAGTATTATAAAAACAAAAATATCTACTATTGGCGATTGCTCTTTATATATTAGTAATAAAAAAGGTGTTATAATTGGTGATAGAATTAAATTAAAAGATCATTATAAATATGGAGAAATTTTCATTAAGAAGAGAGTACCTAGAGAATTTTTAGAAAATTGGAAACCTGATTGGTAGTTAAAAATATTTTTTAGAAGTTAAGAAAGATAAAATCCTTTTACCATCCAGAGGGTCCCTGCAGCAAACGAATCCTTCTATATAGCCTGATGATTAAAGATTCATCGGTTAATCTATGATACAAAAGCAGTTGAGAATTTAAAAGAAAAGATTTAAGGTATAGGATTAGTTAATGTTATAATTGTTATAAACTGTTTGATGTTTAAATAAAAATGTATCACATGAAAGAATTCGTGCGGCAACGATAAGTTAGACCGTTTCAATTTTTTAAATTAACAGGATTTAACTTAATTTTATATATTTGTAAGAAATTATTTCAAATAAAATAATTTGTCAATTAAAAAAATAAAAATGAAAAAAAACTTATTTATTCTAACATTACTTATTTTATGTTCACCTCTTCTTTCTGCCAAAGCTTATAAGGCGGTTTATATAAATGAATACGAAAGCAGTGTAACATTTCCAGCTGGATATACTATAGGGGATTATATTGAGTTTGTAAAAGTAAGTCCATTGTCTGCAGGGGCAAGCGGTAACTATCAGGTTTCTATAAATTATACGCGTGGCGGCATAGCTGCGGCAGCAACACACTTGGCATCCTTATCGCATGCAAATCCTGCATTATGGAGAGAAGTTGGGAGAACAAACAACAATCCTCATGTAGGCACTAATACAAATTTCACAATTGATTGTAATACAGAATATTTAAACCCACGATTTAGAATACGAGCAATTAATACATATGGAACGACTACAGTACCCATTACAGTTTATATAAAAGTTGTTTCGTTAAATTCAAATGGTGCTTTTACCGCTTTGAATGTCATTGGAAATGATCTGGCTGTTTCAAAATTTTTACCAATGACTACTGATTGGGATTTGTACGTTGGAAACAATTATACCGCAAATGGAGCTTCTCTTGCAATTAAAGCAATTCAAAATGGTAATGTTGGTATAGGAACATCAAATCCAACAGAAAAACTTACTGTTGCAGGAAATATTCATGCACGAGAAGTAAAAGTAACAGTAAATGCCGGCGCCGACTTTGTTTTTGAAAACGATTACAACCTCAATTCGTTAGACTTTTTAGATAAATTTATTAAAGAGAATAAACATTTACCAGAAATTGCTTCGGCTCAGGAAATGCAAAAAGACGGAATCAATTTGTCTGAAATGAATATTAAACTTCTGCAAAAAATGGAAGAATTAACACTTTATGTTATTGAGCAAAATAAAGAAATCAAAGATTTAAAAATTCAGAATGAAATGCTTAAAGAGTTTTCTGAAAGGCTGACTAAGATTGAAAGAGATATATCTAAACTTTAAAAACGTACATAAAATGATCATCGATTAATTATAAAATGAAAAAAATAAATTTAAACCAATGGCTTATAATGATCTTCGCATCATTTACATCTATTATCAATAGTCAAACTACCTTGCCAATTGTAGGATTTAATGATGCAAATAATTATACAATTGGACATTATAGCGTTCCCAGCTCCTCGGGATTGGATATACATTGGTATGGAGGAATTCGGTTTGGTGACTGGACTAGCAGAAGCGTTATGCAAATTACAAATGGAAAAGTTGGTATTGGTTCAACAGCTCCATCTGCAAATTTAGAAATCACAAGCACTGCTGTTGTTGGTGCTGAAACTCTGCTAAAATTAAATGTCACCGATGCTTCTAAAGATTATTTAAAAATAGCCAATTCTACAAATACAGACGGACAATTTATGCCATGCATAGAAGGATATCATATTACGGATAATAGGGCAGCCCTTTATTTAACAGGAAGTATTGACGGCCTTAGTGATAATGGTGCAAATCCTATTATGGTATTTGACTCTAGGATAAGTAGTTCTGCTGTTGTTAATAGACCATTATTTTCCTGGGATTCGTTTGGGGCTAGAAAAATGATTTTAACTTCAAATGGAAGTTTAGGAATAGGAACAACTACAACAGGAACTCATAAACTGGCGGTAGAAGGTTCAATTGGAGCAAGAGAAGTAAAAGTACAGGCAGCAGGCTGGGCAGATTTCGTCTTTAAAAAAGAATATGACCTGCCAACACTTGAAGAAATTGAAATGCATATCAAAGAAAAAGGTCATTTAGAAAATATTCCAAATGAAGAAGAAGTTTTGAAAGACGGAATTAATCTGGGCGAAATGAATGCTAAACTGCTTCAAAAAATTGAGGAATTAACGTTGTATGTTATTGAACAAAATAAACAAATTAAAAACCTGCAGAATTCTTTAGAAATAATAAAGAAAGATAATTGTAAATAAAATATATGAAAAGTAAGTTAACGATTGTAGTGTTATTAGTTTCTATATCGTTTGTAAAGGCACAAATTTACACACCAAGTGGTATAGTTCAAGGATCATCGGGAAATAATAATATAGGAATTGGAACTTCAAATCCAAACTCTATGTTAACATTAGGAGGATCTAGTCCTTTGTTTCTCAATCGCGGAGCCAGTAGTTCTACACCCTTTTTAGCTGTTTTGAATTCAGTAATTCCAACGGATGCCAAATATGGCTGGGCATTTTATGATAATTCTACAAATGGTAATTTGGATATTTTTAGAAGAAACGGAACTTCACAAGGAATACAATTTATGAGTTTTAATAGAAATACTGGAGACGTTGCTATTGGAGAAAGTACTCCTCTGTTTTTGAATCATGGAGCTAGTAGTTCTACGCCTTTTTTGGCCGTTTTGAATTCAGTAATTCCTACTAGTGCTAACTATGGCTGGGCATTTTATGACAATCCGATAAATGGGAATTTAGATATTTTTAGAAGAAATGGAACCGTTCAAGGGTTGCAATTTATGAGTTTTGACAGAAATACTGGTGATGTTTCTATTGGTACAAGCAATTCAAATGGAAATAAGCTCGCTGTAAAAGGTATTGTTGGTTGTGAAGAAGTTGTAGTGAAATCAGGGAATAGCTGGAATTGGCCAGATTATGTCTTCGCAAAAGATTACAAATTAAAATCCTTGAAGGAAGTTAAAGAGTATATTGAGCAAAATAATCATTTGCCAGAAATTCCCTCAGCCCAAGAAATAGAAAAGAACGGTTTTATGCTGGCAGAAATGAACGCTAAATTACTTCAAAAAATCGAAGAATTAACGTTGTATGTTATTGAACAGAACAAACAAATTACCAATTTACAAAACCGATTAGATAAAGTAGAATCAAATTCTAAATAGGTTAAGGAAATGTAAGTAATGTTAAAAAAAGCGAGATTTAGGCCTCGCTTTTTTTATTTGTCAAATTTTTTTTCTGGACCTTGTATTTTTAGTAAATCCGCAATTTTTCTTTCAAATTTTATATGTATGCATAGTATTGAGGTTTTTCTTTGTTTTATAATTGATTTTTATCTAATAAAATCAATTATGAAATAGTTAAAATAGTTTAAAATTTTGTGTTGAATATGAATTTTTTTTAACGTTTTTTTATTAATATTAAAAATATTTGTATTTTGGCTATTAAAACTAATAAGAACTAACCAAAAACTAACCCTAATGAGAGTCTACTTGCTAATTATGTTGTTTTTCAGCGGAATATCCTTCGCGCAGAATACAATTACAGGTTCTGTTACTGATAGTAACAAACAATCTATTCCCGGTGCCAATGTTGTTGTACTTGGAGGCAGCGACGGTGTATCAACTGATTTTGATGGAACATTTAAATTAACCACAAGCGCTAAATTGCCTTTTTCGATAAAAGTGTCGGCAGTAGGATTTGAAGCCCAAACAATCAGCATTACATCTGCAAACCAAAAAGTGAATGTGGCTTTAAAAGATGAAGAAACTAAACTAGACGAGATAGTGGTTTCTGCTTCAAGAACTCCTGAAAGAGTTATTGAGTCGCCAGTTACTATCGAAAGAATGGGTATTCAGGAAATTAAGAATACAACGGCCCCTAGTTTTTATGACGGATTAGAAAATTTAAAAGAAGTACATTTCAACACGAGCAGTATTTCTTTTAAATCAATCAATACCCGTGGTTTTGCTACGGTTGCCAATACGAGATTTATGCAATTGGTAGACGGAATGGATAACTCTTCGCCAGCATTAAATTTTGTGTTAGGAAACTTAATTGGTGTATCTGATATTGATGTGGCAAGTGTTGAGCTTTTGCCTGGAGCATCTTCTGCTCTTTATGGTGCAAACGCATTCAACGGGATTATGTTTATGAATAGTAAAAGCCCTTTTACAAATGAAGGAATTAGTGTTTACTATAAATATGGACAAACCAGCCAGGATATTGCAGGAACAAATGATTATAATGATTTCGGAATTAGAGCAGCAAAAGCATTTACAAAGCATTTTGCTATGAAAGCTAATTTCACTTATATGGAAGCAACCGAATGGATTGCAGGAGATAAAAGAAGTATGACAACGGGAGGTGACAGCCATGCAGTGAATCAAAATTATGATGGACTGAATATATATGGTGACGAGGTAACTACTTTTATTTCGAATGTTGGTCAGGTAAGCAGAACGGGTTATCGTGAACAAGATTTGACTGATAATAAAGTTAAAAGTATGAAAGCTGATTTTAGTGCTCATATTAAACCTTGGGCAGACGATACAGAATTTATATTACAATATAAAATTGGTACAGGAAGTACGATTTATCAAGGAGCAAACAGATATGCTTTAAAAGATTTCTTAATGCAGCAAGGTAAATTTGAAGTAAAAGGGAAAAACTTTTTTGGCAGAATATATTTTACAAGTGAAGATGCTGGAGACTCTTACGATATGAGATTTGCGGCATGGAATGTTAACAGAGCGGCGAAATCAGATACAGAATGGTTTACAAATTACGCAACAGCTTACCAATATGCAGGTGCAGTTATGGGAACAGATGCAAATCAATCTGCTGCAATAGCAAGAAATTTTGCCGATTACAATGTACTTCCAGCTGCTATATCATTTATTCCGGCCCCAACAGGTTCGCCTAGATTTGAGCCGGGTTCTGCAAAATTCAATAGCGCTTTAGCTACAGTAGTTTCAAATCCTGATTTAACACAAGGAGCTAAATTTATCGATCATTCAAAATTATATCACTCAGATGTGAATTATAATTTTAGAGATGTAATCAAATGGGCTGAAGTTCAGGTTGGTGGTTCTTGGAGACAATACATAATGGACTCTGAAGGAACAATCTTTACAGATTATGACGGGCCAATTGAGTACAGAGAATATGGTGCATATGCACAATTACAGAAAAAATTCCTTGACGACAGATTGAAATTTACAGGATCATTGCGTTATGATAAAAGTCAAAACTTTGACGGAAATGTTTCGCCTAGAGTTTCATTTGTATATTCTGCAGGGGCATCAAAAAGACATAACTTCAGATTGTCTTATCAAACAGGTTTCCGTAACCCTACAACACAAGATCAATATATTGGTCTAGATCTGGGACCATTTGCATTAATTGGTTCGGCTGCAGAAAATTTAGATCGTTTTCAGGAGACTGTAAATGTAAGTGCGGCAGGACAAACAATCGGAGGACAGCCAGCTACTATTAATATGTCTGGTCAAAATGCATATCATAATGCGTATACTGTAGCATCAGTTCAGGCATTTGCAGCTTCCTCAAATCCAAATGACCTTCAGGTGGCTAATATCGGATTGGTAAAACCAGAACAAGTACAGGCTTTTGAAGCGGGTTACCGTACAGTAGTTCAAAATGATTTATCAATTGATATTAACGGATATTACAATATTTATAATGATTTCATGAACACTGCGAGAGTTATTTCTCCTTATTATGGAACAGTAGGAACTAATTCGGCAGATCCGGCAGTACAGCAGACTTACCAAGCGTTAGCTTTTGGAGACAGAAGAGTTTATCAGGTTTATACAAATACAACAGCAGAGATTTCTTCTTTAGGATTTGGAGTTGGTTTGTCTAAAAAAGTATATAAAGATTTTGAATTAGGAGTTAATTACAATTATGCTCAGTTTAATTTTAAGCAGCAAGATGACCCTGATTTCGTAGCAGGATTTAATACTCCAAAACATAGAATTAAAGCTTCTTTAGGGAATTCTAAAGTAGCTAAAAATTTAGGATTCAATGTTAATGTAAGATGGAATACAGAATATTTATGGGAGTCTTCTTTTGGAGATGGAATGATTCCGGAAAATACTGTTCTTGATGCTCAGATAAACTATGCGCTGCCAAAACTAAAATCGGTTATAAAAGTTGGTGCAACAAATCTTTTCGGATCAGATTATCTTCAGGTAATTGGAGCGGGAATGATAGGTCAGCAATGGTTTGCTTCGTGGACAATTAATCCTTAAATGATATAATTATTTGTGTGAAATTGATTCGGCTTCTTTGAAGCGGTTCAATGAAAATGAAGAGGTAATAATTTAAAAAGTACTAACATGAAAAAAAATATAAAATGGCTATTAATGGTTTCTTTAACCTTTATGGCAGCTTGTAATAGCGATGATGACAATAATACTCCGGAAGAAGTTCCGGTAATTCCCGGCTCGGCAGTTTTTACAAAATATGTTGCTCTTGGAGATTCTTTTGCTGCTGGTTACAGCGACAATGCTCTTTTCAAAAAAGGACAGGAAGGGGCTTATACTAATATTTTAGCACAGCAGTTTGTGGCGGCTGGCGGCGGAACTTTTACAACTCCATTAATGAATGATAATCTTGGAGGTTTATTGTTAGGAGGAAATGTGGTTGCCGCAACCCGATTGTATTTTAACGGCCAGGGTCCGGTAAATGTAGCAGGAAAACCAACAACCGAAATAACAGCCCATCTTACAGGTCCGTTTAATAATTTAGGAGTTCCGGGAGCAAAAAGTTTTCACTTAGTTGCTGCTGGATATGGGAATGTAGCCGGTGTGGCTACAGGAGCAGCAAATCCGTATTTTGCAAGATTTGCAAGTACACCTTCAACAACAGTTTTGGCAGATGCTGCAGCACAGGCACCAACATTTTTCTCTTTATTCATTGGAGGAAATGATGTTTTGAGTTATGCAACTTCTGGTGGAATTGGAAAAGATCAAAAAGGAAACCTAAACCCGGCTACTTATGGAGGAAATGATATCACAGATCCAACTGTTTTTGCAAATGTATATTCTACATTGGCAACAACTCTAACAGCAAATGGAGCAAAAGGAGTAGTAGCAAATCTTCCTTATATTACAGCTTTGCCATATTTTACAACAGTTCCTTATAATCCACTTACTGCAAAATCTCTTGGAGGTAATAATGAAGCAGTAGGTAAAGCAACGATAAAAGCGTTAAACGCACAATTATACGGTCCTTTAAAACAAGCATTAACAGTTTTTCAGGCAGGTGATAGAATTAATTTATTATCTGAAACTGCTGCAAACCCGGTTTTAATAAAAGATGAATCTCTAACTAATTTATCAGCTCAATTGACTGCAGCGTTTACTCCTTCATTAGGGGCACAGACAGCAGCTTTTTACGGAGCTGTTTTTGGACAGGCAAGACAAGCAAAAGCGACAGACTTGGTAGTGCTTCCAACAAGAACAGATATTGGAGCTGCTCCTAAAGCTTCAGATTCAGGACTTGGTATTGCACCGCCTGCACCATTAGATAAATTTGGGGTAACTTATCCTCTGCAAGATAAACACGTTTTGATTCCGACAGAAATTGCGGAAATTAAAACTGCCACAGATGCATATAATACAACAATTGCAGCAGTAGCTGCAGAAAAAGGCTTGGCTTTTGTTGACACAAGAGCGATCTTAACACAATTAGCAAGCGGAGGATACAGATTTGGAAATTATACAATGTCGTCTACTTATGTAACCGGAGGTGCTTTTTCTTTAGATGGGGTACATCCTAGCGGAAGAGGATATGGTTTAATTGCTAATATATTTATTGATGCAATAAACGCAAAATACGGTTCTACACTTCGTCATGTTGATTTGGCTTTATATCCAATTCAATATCCGGCGTCATTATAATATACCATTTTTTTAATTAAGAAAGCCACTCGTTTTTTAAAATGTAGTGGCTTTTTTATTTCGTTAAAAAATGATATAAATGACAGTTTAAAAGTCTGCTTTTATGAATCAAACAAAATCATTCTATTTTTTATGAAAAAAAAATTGATTTTATATTTTAAAAAATTATCTTTGCGCTCTGAAAAAAGAGGTATTTTCGATAAACCTAAATAGCTATTTAATAAATACATAAGTAATGTCAAAAGTAATAGGAAAAGTTGCTCAAATCATTGGACCAGTAGTAGACGTAGTTTTCAACGGTAAAGATGTTGAACTTCCAAAAATTTATGATTCACTAGAAGTCACTAAAAAAGATGGAACTTTATTAGTTCTAGAAGTACAATCTCATATTGGTGAAAACACTGTTCGTACCATTTCTATGGATTCAACAGATGGTTTAAGCAGAGGATATGAAGTAGTTGGAACTGGAAATCCAATCCAAATGCCAATCGGTCCAGACGTATATGGAAGATTATTTAATGTTGTTGGAGATGCCATTGATGGTTTAGGTAATTTACCTAAAACAGGAGAAAACGGTTTGCCAATTCACAGACAAGCTCCTAAATTCGAAGATCTATCAACTTCATCTGAAGTTTTATTCACAGGTATTAAAGTAATCGATTTGATTGAGCCTTATGCAAAAGGAGGTAAAATTGGATTGTTTGGTGGTGCTGGTGTTGGTAAAACAGTATTGATTCAGGAGTTGATCAACAATATTGCAAAAGGTCACGGTGGACTTTCAGTATTCGCTGGAGTAGGTGAAAGAACACGTGAAGGAAATGATTTGCTTCGTGAGATGTTAGAGTCAGGAATTATTAAATATGGTGATGATTTCATGCACTCTATGGAAAATGGAGGATGGGATTTATCTAAAGTAGATATGCCAGGAATGAGAGAGTCTAAAGCTACTTTCGTTTTCGGACAAATGAATGAGCCGCCTGGAGCTCGTGCTCGTGTAGCACTTTCAGGATTATCTATCGCTGAGTATTTCCGTGATGGAGCTGGATCAGACCAAGGAAAAGATGTATTATTCTTCGTTGATAACATCTTCCGTTTTACACAAGCAGGTTCTGAGGTATCGGCACTTTTAGGACGTATGCCTTCTGCGGTAGGATACCAGCCAACTTTGGCAACAGAGATGGGTGCTATGCAAGAGCGTATTACATCTACAAACAAAGGATCTATTACATCTGTACAAGCGGTTTACGTACCTGCGGATGACTTAACTGACCCGGCGCCGGCTACAACTTTCGCACACTTAGATGCAACAACAGTATTGTCTCGTAAAATTGCTGAGTTAGGTATTTATCCAGCGGTTGACCCGTTAGACTCTACTTCAAGAATTTTAACTCCACATATCTTAGGAGATGAGCACTACAACTGTGCACAAAGAGTAAAAGAAATTCTTCAAAAATACAAACAACTTCAAGATATTATCGCAATCTTAGGTATGGAAGAGTTATCAGAAGAAGATAAACTTTCTGTATCGAGAGCACGTCGTGTACAACGTTTCTTGTCTCAGCCATTCCACGTAGCAGAGCAATTTACAGGTATTCCTGGAGTGTTAGTAGACATTAAAGATACTATCAAAGGTTTCAACATGATTATTGATGGTGAATTAGATCACCTTCCAGAAGCAGCTTTCAACTTGAAAGGTTCTATTCAGGATGCTATCGAAGCTGGAGAAAAAATGTTAGCTGAAGCTTAATAATATTGGTTGTTAGTTGTTAGTTGTCAGTTGTTAGAAAGCAGCCATCAACCATCAACCATCAACTATTAACTAAAAAAAAAAGATGATTTTAGAAATAGTATCACCAGAAGCAAAATTATTTTCAGGAGAAGTAACTTCAGTTACACTTCCGGGAGTTGATGGAAGCTTTCAGATTTTGAATAATCACGCTCCTATTGTTTCTATTCTAGAAAAAGGAACTATAAAAATTGCAGCTCCGAGTTTCAATTTTTCTAAAGAGGCAGCTGATAAATTTGCGAAAGTTAATGACCAAACCTATACATTAAAGATTACGTCAGGTACAATCGAAATGAAAGATAACAAGATAATTGTTTTAGTAGACTAACAACAATTTCAAAATAATCTTAAAAGCCATTCACTATGTGAATGGCTTTTTTTATTAGAGTTGTAATTTGGTTCCAAAAGAAATTAGTCATTATTTCATAACTTTGTTTTTATGAAATTACCGGAAAACCTTAATCAGAAACTTGAAAACCGAAAGCAGAATAACTCGCTTCGCAAACTTCCTGTGTTTAATAATCTGGTTGATTTCTCTTCTAACGATTATATTGGGTTTTCAAAATCAGAAACAATCTTTAAACATACACATGCTTATCTGCATGAAAATGAAATTTTTCAAAATGGAGCGACAGGTTCAAGGTTAATTTCGGGAAATCATTCTTTGTATCAAATTGCAGAAAACTTTATTTCGCAATTTCATGACGCAGAAACGGCTTTAATTTTCAATTCTGGTTATGATGCCAATGTTGGTTTTTTTAGCGCTGTACCGCAAAGAAATGATGTAATTTTATATGATGAGTTAAGTCATGCTTCCATTCGGGATGGAATTGTAATGTCAAACGCAAAATCATATAAATTCAACCATAATGATTTTGAAGATTTAGAACGGCTTATTCTAAAGTTTCCTGATACCAATATTTACATAGTTACGGAAACTGTTTTTTCTATGGATGGCGACAGCCCGAATTTAGAAGAATTAGTACAGCTTTCCGAAAAATACAACTGTTATTTAGTAGTTGATGAAGCACATACTCTGGGTGTTTTTGGTGAAAAAGGAGAAGGTCTTCTTCAATACCTGGAATTGCATAATAGAATTTTTGCCCGTATCATGACTTTCGGAAAAGGTTTGGGCTGTCACGGCGCAGTTGTGCTTGGAAGCCCGGAACTCAAAGAATATTTAATAAACTTTGCCCGAAGTTTTATTTATACCACAGGATTATCTCCACATTCTGTTGCTACAATTTTAACAGCATATCAACAACTGGAAATTGAAAAAGAGGCAATCGAAAAGTTACGTCAAAATATTGTTTTCTTCAATCAGCAGAAAAACTTATTGGGTTTAAAACCAATGTTTGTTCGAAGCAAATCAGCAATTCAGTCTGCTATTGTTCAGGGAAATGAAAACGTCAAGAAACTAGCCCAGCAATTACAAGACAAAGGTTTTGATGTAAAACCAATACTTTCTCCAACAGTTCCTGAAGGTCAGGAACGTCTGCGTTTTTGCATTCACAGTTATAATTCTGAAGAAGAGATAAGTGATGTTCTTGAATTATTAAGAAATTACGTATATTAGGCCGCTGATTAAACGAATTAAACAGGTTTACACTGCGTACAATGTCTGACTTATTACATAAAGAAAAATCAAAATCTATTCTAAAAGTGTTTTACGATGTTTATAACCAATTAGGTTATGGTTTTCTGGAAAAGATTTATCAAAACGCAATGTATTTTGAACTAAAATCACAAGGCTATAAAGTAGAAGCTCAAAAACAAATCAAGGTATATTTCAAAAATCAATTAGTTGGCGAATATTATGCTGATTTGGTAATTGATGATGTAATCATAATAGAATTAAAAGCCTGTGAATACCTTTTAAGTTCTCACATTGCCCAATTAATGAATTATCTCAAATCGACAAAAATGGAAGTCGGCCTACTTTTAAATTTTGGAGAAAGTCCCGAATTCAAACGCTTAATTTACACAAATAACAGAAAACCAAATTTAATACTGCGTTAACCCGTTTAATCTGTTTTATCAGTGGGCAAAAAAAATAATCTTTTTTTGTAACGTTTTGACTATTCCTATACTTACAACTCGTAATTACAAAATGAGTTTTAGTCATTAACTTAATCAATCCTCAAAATGAAAAAAGTATTCCATTTATTTATAGCATTTATACTAGTTGTTTTTAGCATAAAATCACAAGCTCAAACCAAATCTCCTAAATTAGAAAATTCTCTTTTATGGGAAGTTTCCGGAAACGGACTTTCTAAACCTTCTTATTTATACGGAACGATTCACATGATTTGTTCATCGGATTATTTTCTAACTGAAAAAACTAAAAAAGCTTTAGAATCTTCAGAAAAATTAATACTCGAAATCAACTTTTCTGACCCAAAAGAAATGTCAGAAATGCAGCAATTGGCAATGGGAAAAGAACCGTTGAGTAAAAAAATGAATCCAGAACAGTTAGCTAAATTAGATGCAATTCTCAAAAAAACAACCGGAATGACGGTACAGCAAGTCGATAGCTTTAGTTTGCTGACTGTAATGAGTTTGATTTCAATGAAAAGTTTTGGCTGTGCCGATTTAAAATTCTACGAAATGGAATTCATTGAGCAGGCTAAAAAAAGAAACATAGAAATTGGCGGGCTTGAGACTGTAAAAGAACAATTCGGGATGTTTGATAAAGCGTATTCAAATGATGAAATGATTGAAATGCTGGAAGAGTCAACACCAGAAGAATCAACAAAATTAGTGTCAATGTATAAAACTGAGAATATTGATTTGTTGTATGATTTTACAACAGATAAAAAATATACAAGTGATAAAACAAAAAAGATTATTCTTGATGCAAGAAATTTAAACTGGGTAAAAAATATGCCCGAATTAATGAAGAATCAAAGCATCTTTTTTGCTGTTGGATCAGGGCATTTAGCAGGAGAATTTGGAGTTATTAATTTATTAAGAAAAGCAGGTTATAAAGTAAAACCAATCCTGAATTAATAGATTTTGAAAGAAAGGGAACAAGAATTTTTAAATCGGATTGAAAGTCATAAAGGAATTTTGTACAAGGTTTCTAAAATGTACATGGATACATATGATGATCAGCAGGATTTATTTCAGGAAATTATTTGTCAGCTCTGGAAATCGTATGATTCTTTTCGAAATGAAAGTCAGTTTTCGACCTGGATGTATCGGGTTGCTGTAAATACGGCGATTGTTTTCCTTAAAAAAGAAAAGCGGAAAGTTGATAAATATGAAATTGCTTCAGAGAATATAAAAGAAGAGGCAGGCGATTCTCAGATCAAGGAAAGCCAAATCGAACATTTTTATAAAGCAGTTCAAAAACTGGAAAAGATAGATAAAGCAATTATTTTTTATCAGTTAGAAGGGTTTTCGCATAAAGAAATTGGGGTAAACCTCGGAATCTCCGAAGGAAATGCGAGAGTAAAACTGAACAGGGCAAAAGAAAAATTAAAAGAAATAATTAAAAACCAAGGATATGGATTTTGATGAAATACAAAACGCATGGAATAACGATAAACCAAATAATATTGTTGTTCCTAATAATTTAGAAAAAATACAATCGGCAAATACACCTTTGGATAAAATTAAAAAGAATCTAAAAACAGAATTTTATTATCAAGTTCTGTCTATAATTTTCATTGGTACAGTTCCTTTGATTGCTAATCTGCCGCCAAAATGGACTTTTTTTTATTATTTACTTTTTAGTCTTTTTACAGCAGTTTCTGTTTATTATTTATTGAAGCTTTATTTTTTTTATAAAAGATTAAATAATACCACTTTAACAACGAAAGACAGTTTATATGAAACTTATTTTGACATAAGATTGAATATGGAATTGTACAAAACATTTGGTTTTGCCTTAACACCGTTTTTGGTTTTATATCTTTTGGGTTTTTATTATTACTCGTTTTCAAAAATCCCCGGATTTTTTGATCACGAATTTTCGAACGGACAACTAATCGGATTCTTTTTGGTTGTTGTTTTTGCCGTACTTTTTATGGGGATTTCTTTGGAATGGTGGGTTCATAAATTTTATGGAAAATTTGCTAAAGAAATAAAGAAAGTTATCGACGAATTAAAAGAAGAATAATAAACAGAACCCACCGTAATGATGGGTTTATTTTTATTGGTATTTTTGAGGAAATTATTACACAGAGATACACAAAGAAAAACGCAAAATAGCACAAAGTATAAAAACAACTTTGTGAATCTTCTTGGTTCTTTGTGTGTCTCTGCGAAACAACAAACTTATGAAAATATTTGTAACAGGAATTTCGACAGATGTTGGTAAAACAATCGCGTCTTCGATTATTGTTGAAGCTTTAGAAGCTGATTATTGGAAACCTATTCAGGCTGGAGATTTAGATAATTCCGACAGTCATAAAATTCAATCCAGAATTTCAAATAATAAAACTAAAATTTTTGAGAACAGTTATAAATTAAATACACCGGCAAGTCCGCATTTGGCCGCAGAAATTGATGGAATAAAAATCAAATTAAATCAAATTCAGGAACCGAAAACGAAGAATAATTTAGTTATTGAAGGTGCAGGCGGAATCTTTGTTCCGTTAAATGATGAAGAAACAATCATCGATTTAATACAACCGGATTATAAAATTGTTGTTGTTTCAAGACATTATCTGGGAAGTATCAATCATACTTTATTGACGATTGAAGCAATTCAGAATCGAGGATTTAAAGTAGCTGGAATTATCTTCAGCGGAAGCGAAAACAAATCAACAGAAAGTTTAATCCTGAATAAAACCGGAATAAATTGTATCGGAAGAATTGACGAAGAACTTTATTTCGATCAAAATGTAATTAAAGAGTACGCTGATTTATTTAGAGACAACATATTGGCTTTAGAAAAATCTAAAATCTAAATTCTACAATCTGAAATCAAATGAGCTTAACAGAAAAAGACCGCCAATATCTTTGGCATCCTTATACACAGCATAAAACTTCGCAAACACCAATTGCAATTACAAAAGCAGAAGGCGCATTGCTTTGGGACGAAAATAATAAAGAATACATCGATGCAATTGCTTCCTGGTGGGTAAACCCTTTTGGGCATAGTAATAAATTTATTGCCGATGCTATTTACAAACAATTGACGACTTTAGAACACGTTTTGTTTGGCGGTTTTACACATGAACCAGCAGTAAAAACTGCTGAAAGATTAATGGAAATTTTGCCGAAAAATCAGCAGAAGATTTTCTTTTCAGATAATGGTTCTACAGCGGTTGAAGTGGCGATAAAAGTAGCACTTCAGTATTTTTTCAATAAAAATGAAAAACGCACCACGATTATTGCTTTTGAAAATGCTTTTCACGGTGACACTTTCGCAGCAATGGCGGCAAGCGGAATCTCGTTTTATACACAAGCTTTTCAAGGTATGTTTATAGATGTAGTTCGAATTCCGGTTCCAATAAAAGGGCAGGAGCAGGCAAGTTTTGACGCTTTAGAAAATGCAATTAAAAAACATAATTGCGCGGGATTTATTTTTGAACCTTTAGTACAGGGTGCAGCAGGAATGGTAATGTACGAACCGGAAGCGTTAGAAAAATTGATTAAAATTTGTAAAGAAAATCAAGTCTTAACAATTGCCGATGAAGTAATGACAGGTTTTGGAAAAACAGGAAAAACTTTTGCTATGGATTATGTTTTAGAAGAACCGGATATGATTTGCCTTTCGAAAGCATTAACCGGAGGTACAATCCCGATGGCAATTACGACTTTTACTCAGGATATTTTTAATGCATTTTATGATGATGACATTAATAAAGCCTTATTTCACGGACATACATTTACAGCAAATCCAACAGGTTGTGCAGCAGTTTTAGCAAGTATAGATTTATTGCAGACTCCAAAAATGCAGCAAAATATTGAAAGAATAAATGCAAGTCATTTAAATTTTCAAAAGAAGATCGAGAATCATTCGAAAGTAATTACTGCCAGAACATTGGGAGTAATTTTTGCCGTTGAAATAAAATCAGAGTCAGAGGAAAGTTATTACGGATCAATGCGCACAAAATTATATAATTTCTTTATTGATAAAGGAGTCGTTTTGCGCCCCGTTGGAAATATCGTTTATATTCTTCCTCCATATATAATGACAGATGAACAGCTCCATAAAGTATATACTACAATTGAAGAAGCCATTGAAATGGTATGATTTGCCCCATAGATTTAACGGATCAAACCGATTTGCACCAAAAAAATAAGTAATCTGTGTCAATTCGTTAAATCAGTATTATCAGTGTGCTATTTTTGTAAAACTTTGCGAACTTTACAGCAAATTAAATATTGTGAACACACAAAAAATTGCCATAACAGCTTTTTCATCTATTTCTCCTTTAGGAAATACCACAGACGAAGTTTGGAAAAAATACCACGACAAAAAACATTGTTTTACAAAACAGTTTTTAGACGGACAGGAAACTTCGGCTGCTGTTTTAAATGCAGAATCAAAGAAAATTATAGAAGAAATTCGTGAATCTGATATCAAGTATAAGTTTTTAGATGATTCTGTTTTATTTGCCTTAGCTGCATCGAGAAAAGCGGTTCAAGAGGCCGGCTGGAAATCAAATGATATTTTCGGGATTAATATTGGATCTTCAAGAGGCGCCACAGATTTATTCGAAAAACATTATAGAGAATATCTTGAAACTGGAAAAGCACAAACTTTGGCTTCACCAACAACAACTTTAGGAAATATTTCGTCCTGGATTGCACATGATTTACAAAGTGCCGGGCCTGAAATTTCGCATTCGATAACTTGTTCAACGGCGCTTCATGCACTTTTAAACGGAGCTGCGTGGCTGAAATCCGGAATGGCTGATAAGTTTTTGGTTGGAGGAAGTGAAGCTCCTTTAACCGATTTTACCATTGGCCAAATGCGGGCTCTAAAAATTTATTCGCGTATTGACCAAAACATTGATTTGTGGCCAAACTTAGCTTTTGATTTCAAGAAAACACAAAACACCATGATTTTGGGTGAGGGGGCTGCAGTTTGTTGTTTAGAAGCAGGAGAAAAAGAAAATGCAATAGCCTATGTTATTGGTATTGGTTATGCGACTGAAATTTTGGAACACAATATCTCAATTTCTACAGAAGCAGACTGTTTTCAAAAATCCATGAAAATGGCTTTAAAAGGTGTTGATTTAGAAAGTGTTGACGTCATTGTTATGCATGCTCCGGGGACTATAAAAGGAGATTTGACAGAATTACGGGCGATTGAAAAAGTTTTTGGGTCTGAATTACCTTTGTTAACGACTAATAAATGGAAGATAGGGCATACTTTTGGGGCATCCGGGATGCTGAGTTTAGAATTGGCACTTTTGATGCTGCAGAATGACACTTTTATAGAAACACCTTTTTCAGAATCAAAAAAACAAGACAAGCCAATTAAAAAGGTTTTGATTAATGCTGTAGGTTTTGGCGGGAACGCTGTGAGTATTTTAATTGAAAAAGCCTAATATTTATCTTATTTTAAAACAAAAAATCCATTCCGTTTTGCGGAATGGATTTTTTTATTGGAGGATTTTTTTTCTATTTAAAGATAATCTTTCTGGTTGCTTCGGCTTTGTTTTCAAGAGTTGTTTTTACCAGTAAAACCTGATCAGCAGCCTGCAGATTTGGGATTGACAATTCTGCTGTTCCTACTTTATTTTTACTGTATAAAAGTCTGCCGGTAATATCAAATATGTTTACTTCTTTAATATTTTCTTTAGAAGATGTTACTTTGATTGTTTTATCTTTTACAGAAACCAAAAGTCCGTCTTTTACATTTTCAAAATCTCCTGTTCCTAATGTTTTATTAGTATAACGAAGCGTGAAACGATCTGTAAAAGTTCCTATTTCGGTAGTAAATTTATAGTTTCCGGCTTTCAGGTCATAAACAGTCCCCGTTGTTTTATCTTCAAGATAAACCGCCTGATTGTTCAGCAGGCCGTCAGTATGGTCTATAGAAATGGTAAACTCTCCGGCAACGGCTGTTTTATAGCCAAGGGGGATTAAATCAGTGTCTTCAAAAGGAAGTGCACGTCCCTGAACCGTTAATTTTTTTGCATCGCTGATACTGTAGAAATCTACATAAGTATTTCCGTTAAGGGTTGCCGCATCATAATTTTGATCCCAGCTGTTTGTTGCCCCGTTTATATAACCAATTAATGCCTGTTTAAAAGCGCCTTCGGCATTAGTA
>NZ_JAJQXA010000025.1 GCF_021245985.1 Flavobacterium soyae
CCTAAAATCAGCAAGAAATAAAAAATTATCTTGAAAGTGGAATCCGAAAAACCTGAATTAATGTTTTTAGTGGACAATCTTGTTTTTACCAAAAAAAAGAAGCTGTCCTTTTGAGACAGCCTCTTTTGCTTTTTACTTAAAAATCATTAAGATTTCAATTCTGCAAAACGGCTAAAATTGCCCCTTAAAATTGTAACTATAACGTTATAATTGTTTATTTAGAACTATTCTTTGTGAAAATAGAGGTAAAATCCCACTTACTTTATAACATCTAATTTCGACTTTGTTAAAGAAAAGATTTTAAAATATCAATAATTCATTTTTTTAATACAAAATTGATATTTTGACAAAAACAAGCAGTGAAAATCGTTTTTTAACAATAATAATTTTTGAAAAGGCGACTTCTATTATATTATTTTTAATTATCGGCTTTAATGCTTAAATTTGCCTCAAAAAAATAAATCTGCCTTAATTATGAATATTTATAAGGATTATATCCAAGAGATTGAAGAACGTAAAAATCAGGGACTTCACCCAAAACCAATCGATAGTGCTGAATTATTAAGCGAAATTATTGCACAAATTAAAGATTTAGATAACGAGTATAGAGAAGATTCTCTTAAGTTTTTTATTTACAATACTTTACCAGGAACAACAAGTGCTGCTGGTGAAAAAGCCCAGTTTTTAAAAGAGATTATTCTTGGGCAGACTGTAGTAAAAGAAATTACACCGGCTTTTGCTTTTGAATTATTATCACACATGAAAGGCGGACCTTCTATCGAAGTTTTGCTTGATTTAGCTTTAGGGAATGACACTGCAATTGCAAAAGATGCAGCAAAAGTTCTTAAAACACAGGTTTTTCTTTATGAAGCTGATACAGACCGTTTAGTAGAGGCATTTAAAAATAATAACGCAGTTGCTAAAGAAATTCTTGAAAGTTATGCTCAGGCTGAGTTTTTTACAAAACTGCCAGAAGTAGCTGACGAAATTAAAGTAGTTACTTTTATTGCTGGTGAAGGTGATATCTCAACAGATTTACTTTCTCCGGGTAATCAGGCTCACTCACGTTCAGATCGTGAGCTTCATGGTCAATGTATGATTACGCCTCAGGCACAGCAAGAAATTAAAGCCTTACAAGCACAACATCCTGATAAAAGTGTAATGTTGATCGCTGAAAAAGGAACTATGGGAGTAGGATCTTCAAGAATGTCAGGAGTAAACAACGTGGCACTTTGGACAGGAAAACAAGCAAGCCCATATATTCCATTTGTTAATATCGCTCCAATTGTTGGTGGAACAAATGGTATTTCTCCAATTTTCCTAACAACTGTAGATGTTACTGGTGGTATTGGTTTAGACCTTAAAAACTGGGTTAAAAAGGTTGATGCAAATGGTAATGTTGTACGAAACGAAAACGACGAACCAATTTTAGAGCAAACCTATTCTGTTGAAACGGGTACAGTTTTAACAATCAATATTAAAGAGAAAAAACTTTATAACGGCGATCAGGAATTAATTGATATTTCTAAGGCGTTTACGCCTCAAAAAATGGAATTCATTAAAGCCGGTGGTTCATACGCAATTGTATTTGGTAAAAAACTTCAAACATTAGCGGCGAAAGTTCTAGGTGTTGATGCTCCTCTTGTATTTGCTCCATCAAAAGAAATTTCTCATGCAGGACAAGGACTTACTGCGGTAGAAAAAATCTTCAACAAAAATGCTGTAGGTATAGCTCCGGGTAAAGTATTACACGCTGGTTCAGATGTTCGTGTAGAAGTTAATATCGTAGGTTCGCAAGATACTACAGGTCTTATGACGGCTCAGGAATTAGAATCTATGGCAGCTACAGTGATTTCACCAATCGTTGACGGTGCATACCAATCAGGTTGTCACACTGCTTCGGTTTGGGATAAAAAAGCGCAGGCAAACATTCCGAAATTGATGAAATTCATGAACGATTTTGGTTTGATTACAGCTCGTGACCCAAAAGGTGTTTATCATTCAATGACAGACGTAATCCATAAAGTGCTTAACGATATTACTATCGACGAGTGGGCTATCATTATTGGTGGTGACTCTCATACAAGAATGTCAAAAGGTGTTGCTTTTGGTGCTGACTCAGGAACTGTTGCTCTTGCACTTGCTACTGGAGAAGCTTCAATGCCAATTCCTGAATCTGTAAAAGTAACTTTCAAAGGAGATATGAAAGGTTATATGGATTTCCGTGATGTGGTTCATGCTACACAAGCGCAGATGCTTCACCAATTTGGTGGAGAGAATGTTTTCCAAGGTAGAATTATTGAGGTTCACATTGGAACACTTACTGCTGACCAAGCCTTTACATTTACAGATTGGACTGCAGAGATGAAAGCAAAAGCGTCTATCTGTATTTCTGAAGATGATACTTTAATTGAATCATTGGAAATTGCAAAAGGCAGAATCCAGATCATGATCGATAAAGGAATGGATAATGAGAAACGTGTTCTTCAAGGATTAATCAATAAAGCAGATAAGAGAATTGCAGAGATTAAATCAGCAGAGAAACCAGCTTTAACTCCAGATGCAAACGCTAAATATTATGCTGAAGTTGTAGTTGATTTGGATCAAATTTCAGAGCCAATGATTGCTGACCCAGATGTAAATAATGTTGATGTTTCTAAAAGATATACTCACGATACAATCAGACCGCTTTCTTTCTACGGAGGTGTGAAAAAAGTAGATCTTGGATTTATTGGATCTTGTATGGTTCACAAAGGAGATATGAAAATCCTTGCTCAAATGTTGAAAAACGTAGAAGCACAAAATGGAAAAGTTGAATTTAATGCTCCGCTAGTTGTTGCTCCGCCTACATATAATATTGTAGATGAGCTTAAAGCTGAAGGTGACTGGGAAGTTTTACAAAAATATTCAGGTTTCGAATTTGATGATAATGCTCCAAAAGGTGCTGCGCGTACTGAATATGAAAATATGTTATACTTAGAGCGTCCGGGATGTAACCTTTGTATGGGTAATCAGGAAAAAGCAGCAAAAGGTGATACAGTAATGGCAACTTCAACACGTCTTTTCCAAGGAAGAGTTGTAGAAGATTCTGAAGGTAAAAAAGGAGAATCATTGCTTTCTTCTACGCCAGTTGTAGTTTTATCTACAATTTTAGGCAGAACCCCAACATTAGCTGAATATACAACGGCTGTAGACGGTATCAACTTAACTAAGTTTGCGCCTTCTAATAAATCGTTAGTAATGTAATCTTACGATTATTAATATTTCAAAAGCCCGGGTGATAAACTCGGGCTTTTTCTTTTCTGACTCTTCTATTTTTTGTAACTTGTCATGTTCTAAATAAAAAAAACAAAAACAATTATAACTTATGGCTTTTGATATTGAAATGATAAAAAAAGTGTATGAGAACATGCCGGATCGTGTTGATAAAGCACGCGAGATTGTTGGTCGTCCACTTACTTTAACGGAGAAAATTTTGTATAATCACCTTTGGGATGGAAATCCAGCGAAGGCATTTGGAAGAGGAGTAGATTATGTTGATTTTGCGCCAGATCGTGTAGCATGTCAGGATGCAACTGCTCAAATGGCATTATTACAATTTATGCATGCTGGAAAATCTAAAGTAGCAGTACCTACAACGGTTCACTGCGATCACTTGATTCAGGCTAAAGTAGACGCTGCAACAGATTTAGCGAGAGCAAAAACACAAAGTAATGAAGTTTTCGATTTCTTATCGTCAGTTTCTAATAAATACGGAATTGGTTTCTGGAAACCGGGAGCCGGAATCATTCACCAGGTAGTACTTGAAAATTATGCTTTCCCGGGAGGAATGATGATTGGAACCGACTCTCATACTGTAAATGCAGGTGGTTTAGGTATGGTAGCCATTGGTGTAGGTGGAGCCGATGCTGTAGACGTTATGTCGGGTATGGCTTGGGAACTTAAATTTCCTAAACTAATTGGAGTTAAATTAACTGGTAAATTATCAGGATGGACAGCTCCAAAAGATGTAATTCTTAAAGTTGCCGGTATCCTTACTGTAAAAGGAGGAACTGGTGCAATCGTTGAATATTTTGGAGAAGGTGCAACTTCTATGTCATGTACTGGTAAAGGCACTATTTGTAACATGGGAGCAGAAATCGGAGCTACAACTTCGACTTTTGGCTATGATGCTTCAATGGGGCGTTATCTGCGTTCTACAAACAGAGCAGATGTTGCTGATACTGCTGATAAAATCGCTCCATATTTAACCGGAGATCCAGAGGTTTATGCAAACCCGGAAAAATATTTTGATCAGGTTATCGAAATCAATTTATCTCAATTAGAACCACACTTAAACGGTCCTTTTACTCCAGATTTAGCTACTCCAATTTCTAAAATGAAAGAAGAAGCAGTCAAAAATAACTGGCCGTTACAAATTCAGGTTGGTTTAATAGGTTCTTGTACAAACTCTTCTTATGAAGATATTTCCCGTGCAGCTTCATTGGCAAGACAAGTTGCAGATAAAAATTTAAAAACAAAAGCTGAGTTTACCATTACCCCGGGTTCTGAAGTAGTTCGTTCTACAATCGAAAGAGACGGGTTTATTGATACATTCCATAAAATTGGAGCAACTGTTTTTGCTAACGCCTGCGGACCATGTATTGGTATGTGGGATAGAGAAGGAGCAGAAAAAGAAGAAAGAAATACTATCGTTCACTCTTTTAACCGTAACTTCTCAAAACGTGCAGACGGTAACCCTAATACATTGGCTTTTGTAGGTTCTCCAGAATTAGTAACTGCAATGGCTATTGCCGGAGATTTAGGCTTCAACCCATTAACAGATAAATTAATTAACGAAGACGGTGAAGAAGTAATGCTTGACGCTCCAACAGGAGACGAGCTGCCTTCTAAAGGTTTCTATGCCGAAGATCCAGGATTTCAGGCTCCGGCGGCAGATGGTTCAGGCGTTCAGGTTGTAGTAAATCCTGCATCAGAACGTTTGCAATTATTGGCTCCGTTTGATGCCTGGGATGGTAAAAACATCACAGGTGCTAAATTGTTAATCAAAGCCTTCGGAAAATGTACTACTGACCACATTTCTATGGCCGGGCCATGGTTACGTTTTCGCGGACATTTAGATAATATTTCTAACAATATGTTAATTGGAGCTGTAAATGCTTACAACCAAAAAACAAACTCGGTAAAAAATCAATTAACAGGAGAATACGATGCAGTTCCTGCTGTTGCACGTGCATACAAAGCAGCTGGAGTTCCATCTATCGTTGTGGGAGACCATAACTATGGTGAAGGTTCATCTCGTGAGCATGCTGCAATGGAGCCTCGTTTCTTAGGAGTTAAAGCAGTATTGGTAAAATCTTTTGCCCGTATTCACGAAACAAACCTTAAAAAACAAGGTCTTTTAGGATTGACTTTCGCAAATGAAGCAGATTATGATAAAATTCAGGAAGATGATACTATTAACTTTACTGATTTAACTGAGTTTGCTCCGGGAAAACCATTAACATTAGAGTTCGTTCACGCAGATGGTACAAAAGATATTATCTTGGCAAACCATACCTATAACGAAGGACAAATTGGATGGTTTGTTGCGGGTTCTGCATTAAACTTAATTGCAGCTGGAAAAGCTTAATCTTAAAATTTATTACATACCAAAAACGCTCTGTGAAAACAGGGCGTTTTATTTGTATTATTAAAGGTTTTCCATTATTTCCTCCAATTAAAAATATTTTATCATCAATCAGGATTCCATTTTACTACTTTGGCAGCCGCCATATTTGAAAACTTATACCCGGTAATATCGTAAATGAATTTTTATCCTTCATTTACCGTTCTGCATGAAGTCCTGTTTTATTCCCTTCAGAATCAATGATTATGGCAATAAACCCAGCTGGAATTTGTGTTTTAGGTACAATGATTTTTCCTCCGTTCTGTTCTACTTTGTCAAGAACTATTTGAATTTCAGGATAAGCATTTATGTATACTAATGATCCTTTGTCAGAGGGATGATTAGTATCTGATTTTGTTAAAACTCCTGTTATTCGTCCTGATGTTGCCTGAATAATTTTTGGGTCATAAGGAAAAAATGTCAGTTCTTCATTAGTTTCAGGAAATAGACGAGTAGTCATTTCAATGTCTAATATGGTTTCATAAAATTTTTTAGCTCTTTCTGTGTCTATTACAGGAATTTCAAACCAAGTTAAAACATTGGTTTGTTCATCAATCTTTTTCAGCTTTTTCATAATGTAATTAATTTTTAACAAAAATGAAAAATGAAATTTGAATAGACCTGTGACAAACGTCACATAATTACGACAGGGTTCTGCGCTTTCTAATTCGACTTAATGTTTCTCTTGAAACTCCAAGAAATGAGGCCAATTGTGAAAGTGGAACTCTTTGCAAGATTTCAGGGTGCATGGTTTCTAAATATTGCAACCGTTCCTGTGCTGAATAAAGTTTGAACAAAACAGAGAATTCTTCTTGTTTAGAGGCAAATAGGCGAATACAATTACGCCCCAAAGTTTCTATTTCTATTGCTTGTTTTGCTGCTTGAAATAATCTATCCTTGTCAAAAATTATGGCAGTTAATGGTTCGCAGGCTGCAATGTTAAATTCGGTTTTCTGTCCGCTGCCAAAACTGCTGATATTTGTAGCAATTTCATTTTCAAAGAAAAATCCTGTGTTCTTAACAATACCATCTATTTCGTAATAGCTTTTGCAATACCCATTGTCAATATAAAATAATGAATTACAAACTTGTCCTTGTTTTAGTAGAAATTCATTTTTCTTAAATGCTCGTTTCTCCAATGCAGGCTGCAGCAATTCCCAGTTTTCATCAGAAAAATTTGTCAGCGTACGGATATATTTTAAAAGATTGTTCATTGTTTATACGGATTTCTGTAAAATTCAGGCTAGCGTTTCATCAGGCTGCAGATGATAAAACATCATCCAAATCTAAATCGTTAGGTTTTAGTTCAAATTTAGTGATTGATTTTTTGATAGCAACCGTAAGCTTTATTTTTTCTAGTAATACCTTATGAAAGCAAAATTTGCTCTATGTTATTAAAGGCAGTAAGTTTGTTAATTAGTTTTAACCAAATCTGATTCTGGAGATAAAGTTTTAATACGATTTGGTATTGTATTTTCAAATTCCTCAATGGAAATGCTATAGGTTTTATCAGATGGCATCTTAGAATAATCATTATAAGTATAACCGCCAATAATGTACAATTTATTATTGTAGAAATGCATCGCACCAAATTTTAAAGGAAGATCAACTAAATATTCTTTTAAGATTTTTAATTTTATATCATATGCATACATTTTTTGATCTTCAAAAAAACAGATGATATTATCATGATAAGTAATGGCAGGTCTTTCCAAAACCGAAAAAAGGCAGCCTTCTGTCTGCCATTTTCGGTAATTAAATCGAAAGTCTCAATTTCAGATAAAAGCTTTCCGTTATTTCCTCCAATTATATAAATTTTGCCATCTTTAGAAATGACCCAAAAGAGAAAATAGGGTTTTTGAGTGGAGCTAATAACTCATAACTTAATTTTGATTTTAGCTTAACTCATGATTAGCTTTAATTGTTAATTCAGATAAATCTTCTGTCTTTTGTTTTAAAATAACTTTGAAATTTACTTTTTTAAGTTCATTTACGGTGATTTTTGTTGTCTTGTAACTAATGTGAGAGAATTGTAGGGTGTCATTTTCATGGAAATTAATTTCGGATTTTAAACTAAACTGCCCTTTATTATTAGTTAAAGCGGTTATATTTTTAGATAAATAAAAAATATTTACATCTTGAACAGGTTGATTATTGGCAGAATCAACAATTCCTTTTAACTCTTGCGCAATTGAAAATATCGGAAATAAAAGAAAAATGAAAAGTAGTTTTCTTACAAGTTTTAAGGCTAAGTTATTTTTAGTTTTTATGAATTTTATGATTATTCTTAAAAAACTGCGGTTCAAAAAGTTGGCTCAATTTTTATGCCGAGCTTGTTAATTTGAAGTAAATTAGTTGTTAAAAAAGGTTTGTTTTTTAGTTTAAAGAGTTAAATTCGCCTTTTTAGGTAATATATTAGCGCTCTTTTGAGTTTAAAATATTGTCTAAACTTAAAAAGGGTTAATAAACTTTAATAGGTAAACATGGTTTTTAGATTGATTATAGTATTGTTTTTTTTTAGTGTTGGAGTTTTTTCTCAGGAAAAATTTATCAAACATAAAATCTCAAAAGGAGAAAATCTTACTGTAATTGCTAAAAAATATGGATTAAAAGCTAAAGATATTAAAGAGGCAAATCCTGACGCACCTAAAGTTTTAAAACTCAATTCGATTTTATTAATTCCGAATAAAAGCACAAAGACTTCACAAAACACTACCCAATCAATTGCAGACAATACTTCTGGTTCGCATGAAATTTTACAAAAAGAAACGCTTTGGGGAATATCAAAAAAATATAATGTTTCTGTTGAAGATTTAAAAAAAGCAAATCCCACATTAGAAACGGAAGGATTGAAAATTGGCCGGAAAATTATAATTCCAATAAATAGTAATTTGGCAGTTTCTGAAAATACAGTAAAAAATCCAGAACCGGAAAAACAAGAAACAATTCCTTCTGCATATACTGAAATTATTGTTGAAGTAAAGCCCAAGGAAACAAAATTTTCAATAGCCAGGAAATACGGAATAACTGTTGCAGAATTAGAGCGTCAAAATCCTTTTATTAAAAGGAAATTAGCTGTGGGTTACATGCTGAAAATCCGTACTTCAGCAGTAAATCAGGATATAAAAGATGCTTCTATTGCTGCTCAAACTCCGGTTTCTGAAAAAAATATTATTAAAAATAATGTTCCAGGAATTGATTTGAAACAAGATGATAGTACATCTGCGGCAACTTCAGAAAGTACAATTAAAGCTGACGAAGGAAAAACAGAAATTGATCCTGCAGCAGATGTTGAAATTGTTGTTGAAGTACAGCCAAAAGAGACAAAATATGCAATAGCCAGGAAATATGGAATAACAGTAAAGGAATTAGAACGTCAAAATCCGTTTATAAAAGGGAAACTTCCGGTTGGGTACGTTTTAAAAATAAGGACAACCAAAGAAAAAGCAGATGCTGCCGGCTCTGTAAGTTCTCCTGAACCTCAATTAAATGAAAATCTGGCTCCTGCAGCTCAAATTGCAGACAATTCAGTAATTAAAAAAGATTCCACTTTTGTTTACAATGGTAATCACTCTGATTTAATTGATCGATTAATTCTAACCGCAACAGAAAATATAGGTACCCGTTATCGTTCTGGAGGAACTACAAAAGCTGGTTTTGATTGTTCTGGTTTAATGTTCTGTACCTTCGGGAATTTTGATATAAAACTGCCAAGAAGTTCTATTGAGCAATCTCGCATTGGGACAAAAGTAGCTGCTACAGAAGCGCAAAAAGGAGATTTAATTTTCTTTAAAACTAACGGAAGACGTCAAATTAATCACGTAGGAATGGTAGTTGAAAATACTGACGGCGAAATTAAATTTGTTCATTCCTCGACTCATGGAGGTGTTATGATTTCTTCAACTAAAGAAGCATATTACCAAAGAGCTTTTTCACAAATAAACCGAGTTCTAGAATAAAAAATTACTGGTAAGTTGTTTTTTTAATTCTTCGATCGGAAAAGGTTTATTTAAAAAATCCTTTACATATATATTCTTTTTTATACGCTCAATCTCTTCCTGATCTAGAGTTGAAGACATTACGAAAATCTGAATCTCGTTTTTAATTTCTTCATTTAATGTTTCGAATATATCCAGAAATTCAAAGCCATTCATTATCGGCATCTGAATATCTAATAAAATAATTAAAGAGCGGCAGATTCTTTTATTTTTAATAATCCACTGCAAACCTTCAAGTCCGTTATTGGTCACAAAAACCTGATCTATATCCAGAACTTTTTTCAGCAGTTTTCTGGTAACAAGCTGATCAATTAAATTATCATCAATTAATAAAAATGATGGTTTAAGCTCCATAAGAAGTAGGTATTGTTACAATGAATTTACTCCCAATATTGCTTTCAGAAAATACCGAAATATTTCCTTTAATATTTTCTACTGCTTCTTTAACGATATACAGACCTAATCCTGAACCTTTGTTTTTGTTTGTCCCAAAATACATTTCAAAAATATAATCCTTACAATCGTCGTTAATTCCAATTCCATTATCAGCGACTTCAATTTTATTAAAACCTTCATGGATATAAGTTTTGATAGAAATAAACATCTCCTGTTTAGTGTTATCAGCATATTTAATAGCGTTAGAAAGTAAATTGCTGATAATGATTTTTAAACGAAGACCATCACTTTCAATCTGGTCAACTAATAGTTCCTGTTTAAAGGTTATTTTACTGGCATTTTCAATATGCATCAATTGCGAAATAGCTTCATTAAATATCTCCTGCAGACTTACAGGTTCCATAATAATTTGCTTTCTTTTATTCTTAGAATAGTCAATAATATCGCTGATAAATTGATCCTGCTTAGCAAGGCTCTGATGCATTAAACGCAGATAATCTTTTATTTGATCAACATCATCCTCTAATTGTGTAATTTCTATTAAGCCTTTTAAAGAAGTTATGGGCGATCTTAAATCATGTGAGGCGCTGTATACAAAACGGTCTAACTCATTATTTGCTAAAATTAGATTTTCATTTTTAATTTCAATTTCTTTTTTTGAAACAATTAAACGTTTTACCATTATTGAATAATAAGAACAAACACTTAAAATAATAATTAAAGTAAAAATAATATTAGTAATGATAAGTAGGTTTTTGATTTTACGGGTTCCTTCTCCCAGCGTATTCGAAAAATTTCGTTCGTTAATAGTCAGCTTATTGCTAATATTGTTTATTTGATGAAGAAAACTTATTTGATCAGCAGCAGTTAATGTGTTATGCTGTATTTTGGCATTAACCTGAGTTCCAATGATAAAAAGTTTTTCTATTAAAGCATCTCCTTCTTCCCATTCATGAATAGCCTTTGCTAAAAATGGAACTTTTTTAAAATTCACAAATAACCAAACAAGGTCATCTAAATCATCCTTATGATTTCGACCAATTGTAAAACCCTGCCTTGCGACTTTATTATCGCCGACTTTTAAAAGTGTTTTTCTGGCAATTCCGTCACCTTGAGGAACTTTTAGTTCTTCTGTATATAGTTTAAACTGATTTGGGTCTTTGTTGTATAGATAGGTAATGAGATGAAGCGAAGCATCTTTTTGTCCTTTGGAGTAATGAGATTCGCCGTTTACATATGCTCTGTTTGCAGATAATATTTTGATCGTAAAAAAGTTGATGCAGATTAACAATGCACAGGAAATAAAAACGATCAAAATTAAAATAAAAACATTTGGTAAGCGAAAGCTTTTTAAAGATCGAATCTTGTACATGATTTCCATATTAGTAGGTTAATATTAATATCCGGTCTAAATCAAGCTTGTATAATTTTCTCTTTTAGAATAGTTTTGAGGCAGACTATTTTAAAGGTAGAAAATGAACAATTGTTAATGAAAATACTTAAATTTTAAGACTTATCGAGCCTTTAACCAAATTTAATAAAAAATATGAATCTTTTTACAAGGAGCTGTTTTTTTCTTGTTAATTTTTATATTTTAGTTTTAAATTTCTGATAGTTAATTGTTTGTGTTTGCTTTTGACTATTGAAAACTAAAAGGTTGAATTTAATCATTATTTTGTTTGACACAAAACGTTGTAATGAAGAATTTTTTTTTGTTTAATAAAAAAGGCTGTATAATAGTGTTTGTTTAAGTTTTAAATATCACTATTCCAGTTCATGCAAAAATGACTGCATCCATTTTTGCATTTCGTATTTCTTCTTTCAGTATCTGTTATTTTAAAGATCCAAAGCATTGACGTTATCGTTTTTTTATTTTCAGATTCAGGAAGTTAAACCAACTTTTGTAATGCAATTTTTGTTGGATAAGTTTTTAGAAGTACAATTGGGGTATAAGTTGGTTTTAACGGAATAGTATTTATTGCCGTTTGATAGGTTTCTGTATTATAATCGGTTTTATTTGGAATAGAATTAATAATATAATTATTCAAAGTGATAAAAAGGCTGTGAAAGTCATATCCATTATCATCTAGCAGCAGTTGTAATCCTATTTTAAAATCAATTTTATCTTGTGCAATTTGATTAATAAGTTTTTCTCTAAAATTCAAATCCACGATGCAGTTTTATTTAAGTTTTGAATGCTTTAATTTATTTTTTTTTGCTGATTTTGTGTTTAAATCCCCGATTATAAGGCATAATTCTATTTAATTCCGACAATTGTTTCAGAAAAAAAAGAAAAATATTTTTGATCAGACAGTATTTCTCTTACCTTATTTAGTGTTTCAGATTTTATTTCAGAAGTGTAACTATCGCCTAAAAAGCCAATTTTATCATAAGATACTAAAATTGAAATTAGATCAAGGAATGACTCAAAATCTTTTGAAATATAATTTACTACTTCAAAATTTTCTTCATCTAATAAAGCAATTTCATTGGTTTCTTTTATTACAATTAATAAGTCAGAATCACGAAAACCAATACTAACGAAATCTTTATGATCTTCATGATTTTTTAGTGTAAAACCTAAAAACGAAAAATTTTTAAAATTTACATTTTTATTGAATTGCTCCAATAAAATTGCATTTTCTAGAAATACAGCATTGGGTTTTATTGAAATTGAAAAATCAGAACTTATTTGTTCAGCATAATCCTGATCAAAACCCTTTTTTAGAAAATCTTCGATTGTAGGACAGACGTTTTTAATAGCGTCGATTTTGGTTTTTAATGTAAGGCTCATAATGTGATTTAATATTAAAATAAAATTAATCTGTAAAAAATGTTTACATTTTAAAAAGCAGTATTTAGTAGCTAAAGTATTAATATTATTTTAATTTAAAGGAATACTATTATAAAACAAGATTTGATAAAATAATTGTTTTAGAAATAATTAATTATTATGTAGTTTTCAGATTGTTTTTATTACTATCTGCAGACTTAATTCAAATTTATACTCAAGAGGCTGATTATGTTATAAATTTTTAATAATCTAAAATCTATAACAGAAAATCTAAAATTTCAGAAAAAAGTATATCTTTAACCAACCCAAAAACCAAAAAAATGCAAGAAGAAAACCAAGAACACTTTAAAAGAGAACTAGGATTATTAGACGGAACCATGCTTGTAGTTGGTTCTATGATTGGATCTGGAATATTTATTGTAAGTGCCGATATCGCCAGACAAGTAGGATCTGCCGGATGGCTTACTTTAATTTGGCTGATTTCAGGATTAATTACCATTATTGCAGCCGTAAGTTATGGCGAATTAAGTGCGATGTTTCCAAAAGCCGGAGGACAATATGTATACTTAAAAGAAGCTTACAACAAATTAATTGCCTTTTTATATGGCTGGAGTTTTTTTGCCGTTATTCAAACCGGAACAATTGCAGCAGTTGGAGTTGCTTTCTCAAAATTTGCCGCTTATTTATACGAACCTTTGAGTGATGAAAATATACTTTATGAAATAGGTTCTTTCAAACTAAATGCTGCGCAGTTAGTATCGATTTTTACTATTATTTTATTGACTTATATTAATAGCCGCGGTGTTAAAAACGGAAAAATTCTTCAAACCGTTCTTACGATTATCAAAATTTTATCATTGCTTGGATTAATTGTTTTTGGATTAACGCTTGCAGCAAAAGCTTCGGTTTGGGATGCCAACTGGGCTGATGCCTGGAATACACGTTCGTTTGACAAAGAAACGGGTTCTTGGCTGCCAATTGGCGGAACAGCTTTAATTACAGGAATTTCTGCCGCTATGGTTGGATCATTATTTTCGAGTGATGCCTGGAACGGAGTTACTTTTATTGCCGGTGAAATTAAAAATCCAAAACGTAATGTAGGTTTCAGTTTATTCCTGGGAACTTTTATCGTAACAATTATTTATGTACTAACTAATATTATGTATCTGGCTGTAATTCCGTTAGAGGAAATTGCAACAGCAAAATCTGATCGTGTGGCAGTTGTAGCTTCACAATATATTTTCGGAAATATTGGAACGTTGATTATCGCGATTATGATTATGATTTCGACTTTTGCCTGCAACAACGGATTAATTATGGCCGGTGCGAGGGTTTATTATACAATGGCAAAAGATGGTTTGTTCTTTAAAAAAGCGGCTGTTTTAAACGAAGCAAGTGTTCCTGCCTGGGCGCTTTGGGCACAATGTATCTGGGCTTCTGCTTTATGTTTGACCGGAAAATACGGCGATTTATTAGATTTCGTAATTATCATTGTTTTGATTTTCTATATTCTAACAATCTACGGAATCTTCATTTTGCGTAAAAAAATGCCAGATGCAGAAAGACCTTATAAAGCTTTTGGATATCCATTTTTACCATTATTATACATTATTACAGCAACGGCAATTTGTGTTTCATTATTAATTACAAAATTCTCAACCTGCGGATGGGGAGTATTAATTATGCTTACAGGAATTCCGGTTTACTACTTAACAAAACCAAAAGAGTAAAAATTTGTTTCAAGTTTGAGGTTTCAAGTTTAAACTTTATAAATAATAAAAGCGCCTTGATAACCTCAAGGTGTTTTTTTGTGCAGCAAATTTATAATCAAAAATAAAATTCTTCAAAAAGTCTGGAAAATGTGCCCACGGATTTTATGGATTAAATGGGTTATTATTTTTGAATCGCATAGTAAAAAAGAGACAGCGTAAACCCGTTTAATCCGTAAAATCCGTGGGCAAAATAAAAGAATTAAAGGTTAATTAAATCGTTGTTAACTCTTTCTTCTGTTGGTCTCAGGAAAATAAGATATATAATAATAAGAAGTCCAAATAATACGAAATCTGGTTTTAAAAACAATATTAAAAAAGCTGCCCCTTCTAAAATTGCCCATCTCATTATAGAAGCTGTCTGATAAATGGGGAACTTGTTTTCAGTTTTTAATTTAGGATCAATTTGTTTTAATTGTGATTTGAATAAAAAAGTGCTCAAAACAAAAGCCAAAACAGGGATGAAAACATAGATCAATGATGATGAATCAATATTGGGAATATTTAGTTTTTCGACTGAAAGTTCGCCTAAAAAGAAATAAACAGCAATTGTTCCTGCACAAACTGCAAGGTGAATAATCTGAAGAGTTTTGATTTTTTTGGTCATGATTTGTTTTTTATGCAAGGTAAAACTAAATACATTAGAAATATAAAACTTTATGTTTTCGTGTTTGAAGACAAAAAATGCAGCAGAGAAAAACAAAAAAGGCACTACAATTATGCAGTACCTTAATATGTAAAAATCTATGAATGTTGTAAATTATAAAGCAACAGTTTCAGCAGATGATTTTATAGTTGAATTAATAATAGCTATAGTAAGCGGGTCTGATTCTCCAGAGAAAAAAGCATTTAAAATTTCCTGAAATATTGGATTGGTATTTTCGGCCATCGAAAAAAGAGTCATCGATGAACGCAATTTTCGAGCGTCTAAATCGCCAAAAATCCCGTCAGCTGATTTTCTTTTAAAAGTCAATAAGATTTCAGAAATTTCAATAAGATGTTTTCCTAAAATAGGATGCTCCAGAAATTCTGAAGCTTCTTTTAGATCGGCAATCGCATAAAGATTTGAAGTATCACTAGTGCCCAATCCTTTAATCTGAGGAAAAATAAACCACATCCAGTGTGTTTCTTTTTTTCCTTTTTTGATCTCGGCAAGGGCAGTAAGATAAAGTTTATTTTGCGCATCCAAGAAACGCGTTAAATCATTGTTTGAATAAGCCATTTTGGTATTATATTTTAAAAAAGGGTTGCAAAACTAGTAAAAAAGAAAGGGTCTGCCTAATAAAACCTTCATACAATCAGTATTTTAACTTTTTTCGACAGAATTTTCCTTATCGTTATTAAACGGTAAAAAAACTCATTTTGAATTGTTTATAAATCATACACTACGTTTGGTTTGTCTAAAAGTAAGGTTGATTCTTGGTAAAACATTTCGTGCTGTTTTAGGAATCTGATGCTGCCAAAAACTATTTGTTGTTCCCGCCATGAGTAAAAAAGATCCATGATGGAGCGGAATTTCGACTTGCGGAATTTCCTTACTGTATTTATGACGAAGCCTGAACATTCTCGTTTCTCCAAAAGTGACCGAAGCAATAATAGGATTTGGTCCTGTATTATGTTCTTTGTCGCTGTGCCAGCCCACGCCGTCATTTCCATCTCTGTATAAATTAAGTAAAACGGTATTAAAATCCTGCTGTGTTTCTTTTTCTACGCGGCCTCTAATAGTTAGTAATTCATAGTTCCAGTCGGGTCCTTTTTGATCTGCTCCGGGATTATCTTTATCTTCATACCAAGCAATCATTCTGGGAACTGTATAGGTTTTGTCATAAATTTCCATTTCATATTCTCTCCATTTCGTCTTACGAAGCAGTCTTTCGTAAAAACGATCCGATTCTTCTTTTGTGAAGAAGTTATCGATCAAAATTAATTCAGAATCAGGAATGTCAAACACTTTTTTTCCTGCCAAACCTGTGGTAAATAATTCGGTGTCGTTAAATAATGTCATTTTTCCATTTATTTTTTGTCAATCTCAATCCAAACAGGGGCATGATCGCTTGTTTTTTCCCAGCCCCGTACATGACGGTCAACACCGCCTGAGCGTAATTCTTGGACTATTTGCGGACTCAGTAAAAAATGATCAATTCTTAAACCGGCGTCTCGCTCATAAGCATTTCTAAAATAATCCCAAAAAGTGTAAATTTTCTCGTCAGGATATAATTTCCGAATAGCATCTGTCCATCCCTGCGAAACTATAGCTGCAAAAGCTTTTCGAATTTCAGGTCTGAAAAGAGCATCGTTACCCCATTTTTCGGGTTTGTAAACATCCAGTTCTGTCGGCATAACATTAAAATCGCCAATCAATATTGCTGGAATTTTTAGATTCAATAATGTTTCTGCATGTTCAGCAAGACGATCAAACCATTTCAGCTTATATTCAAATTTCGGGCCCGGCAAAGGGTTTCCGTTTGGCAGATAAAGACAGCCAATCACAATTCCATTAATCAAAGCTTCGATATAACGGCTCTGAATATCTTCATCATCTCCCGGAAGAATGCGTGTTACTTCTTCAATTTCCATATTTCGGGCAAGAATCGCAACGCCGTTCCATTGTTTTTGTCCGTGCCAAATGGCATTGTAACCTGCATCATTAATTGCTTTAAACGGAAAATTATCCTGCGGCGCTTTTAATTCCTGCAGACAGACAATATCTGGAGCCGTTTCATCAAGCCAGCGCAATAATACAGGTAAGCGTCCGTTTATTCCGTTTACATTATATGTTGCTATTTTCATGGTGCAATTAATTAATTTGTATTATTAAATTTACTGATTATTAAGCATTTAATCTAAATAGATTTTCTATTCTTATTTTAGTAACTGTTTGTTAAATAATACTTTACCCGGGTATTTTTCTGCGAAAGCAAAAATCAGCTGTTCAATATATTGATTGCTTTTATAAGTTGTGACATAGTTTTTTATTTCTACGGGATCATGAATCGAAATATCTGATGGAATGTATCCCATACCATAAAAACGACCGTTTTCGATCCAAATACAGCTGCGTTCTTCTTTTGATCTTCCTTTGTCTATAATGGCAAAAGTTGGCCTGTTGTTTAATAAAAAATCAATTGCGTTATCAACTTGTTCATTGTGAAGTAAAACATCAGGTAAGCTTTTTGTATCATTATTTTGAAATAAATCCCCTTCTTCCGGTCTTGTATACTTGCAAAAGCGATGATCAATTTCAAACTGCTCTGCCAGGCTTCGTAGTAAATTAATCCCATCGTACTGGCTGTTAAATTCATGGATACAAACCTGAAATTTGCTCACTTTTCCAATTGCCAGATATTTATAACCGTTTCGGGCTTCGTATTGATAAATTCCAAATTTTGCTTCAAAACGTTTTAAGGCACGATTATAAGTTGGCCAGAGTTTTTTGATTTCGGTACATTCTAATAACAAAGCCATTAATTCAGTAGCGCAGATTTCGAAAGAAATTCCATAAATGTCCCTTAAAAAGTGCTGCCTTTGCGGGTTGATGTTATTACCGCTGAAATGAGAAGCCACACGTTTTTTTAAGTTGATGGCTTTTCCAACATAAATCACCTTTTTTTGTTGATTATAAAAATAATATACGCCCGGTTTTTCGGGTAAATTATTAAAATCATCAGGCGGAAGATTCGGTGGTAAACGTTGATCTTGTGCTGTTTTTTTGATCATTTTATCGATTTCTCCGGCATCGTCCCATTCCAGTAAAAGCGAAAATAATATAGCCGTTGCATCTGCATCTCCGCCGGCGCGGTGTCTGTTTTCTAAACCTATATTTAAGGAGTTGCAAAGATTTCCTAAACTGTAAGAACCTAAACCCGGTTTGATTTTTCTGGCTGCACGAACGGTACAAAGTTTTTTTGCCGACCATTTAAAACCTGCTTTTTCAAGTTGATGATGAACGAATGAATAATCGAAGTTTACATTATGGGCAACAAAAATACGATCAGTAAGCATTTCTAATACTTTTTCTGAAATGTCATCGAAAATAGGTGCATTAGACACCATTTCGTTATTAATACCTGTTAATCCAAAAATAGAAGGAGGAATGTCTTGCTCTGGATTTACAAGTGTTTCATAACGGTCAAGTACATTTTTGCCATCATGAATAATAATGGCAATTTCTGTAATGCGGCTGCCACTGGCATTTCCGCCTGTGGTTTCAATATCGACTATGGCATACTCCGTATTTCTCATCTGTATATAACGTAAAACCGATTGTTTTTCTGCTGCTTATATTTAAACTTTAACCGTAATAACATCTTTGAGCAAAGTAGAAAATTTGGGAGATAATCTGTTCTGCCTCATTTTCCATTGCCGTCCCAAAGACTGTACACCGAATTTAATTTTATTATTACCATAACTTTGGTTCATTTTATCAATCACACTCATTAAAGGCTGATGTTTAGGATTCGAAGTTTCGAATAAATTAAGCTGTGTTTCACTATTTGGTGTTAATCCCATTACGATTACACCAGCTTTTTTATAACGATAGCCTTTTTTAAAAATAGCTTTAAATCCTTTTTGTGCGGCTTCATTGAGTTCTATCGTCGAATTGGTTGGAAAATTAGTAGTGATGGTAATACTTCGTGAATAGTGTGATTCCTCGTTCTTTAAAAAACTAGTCTGGATAAAAACCGTTACCATATTACAATGACAATTCTGACGTCTTAATTTTTCAGCACAGGAAGCTGTAAACGTGCTGATTCGTTCTGAGATTTCTTCATAAGTGGTATATCTTTTTTCGAAAGACCTTGTAGTGGCAATCATTTTCCGGTCTGCGGCGGCTTCTAATTCCAAAGTTGGTTTCCCTTCTAATTCATGTTTTAACCGAAGCCCGACTACAGACAGTTCTTTTCTTACCCAAGCATCCGGAAGCAGGGTAAATTCATATGCTGTGTTGATTTTTTTTAATTTAAGCCGTTTGGCGTGTTTTCTGCCAATTCCCCATACATCTTCAATTTTAGCCCACTTTAATGCTTTAATTCTTTTTTCTTCTGAGTCAATACAATAAACACCCTGCGTACGATCTGCAAATTTTCGGGCAATTTTATTCGCCATTTTTGCCAAAGCTTTGGTAGGAGCAAAACCTATACTAACAGGAATGCCTGTTCCTTGTGTCACTTCTTTCCGCATTTTTAAACCCAGTATATTCAGATCAAATAAATCGTAACCTGAAAATTTCAGGAAGGCTTCATCAATACTGTAAATTTCGATTTCGGGAGTATAAGTTTGCAGCAGGTTCATGACCCGATTGCTCATATCGCCGTATAACGGATAATTAGAAGAATAAACAAATATGTTTTTTTCTTTAAAAACAGATTCATACTTAAAAGCCGGAATAGCCATTGGTATGCCAAGGGCCTTAGCTTCATCAGAACGTGAAATAACACACCCGTCATTATTAGAGAGAATAACGATAGGTTTTCCTCTTAAATGTGGATCAAATACTCTTTGACACGAAGCATAAAAATTGTTACAATCGACTAAAGCAAACATTTTCTAAATGTGTTTTTTTATTTCTATTTTGTCAGTCTGAGCAAAGTCGAAGACCTTTTGTGTTATAAAGCGCTTCGACTTCGCTCAGTGTGACATTCAACTTAAAAAGATTTAATACTATGAACCACAATTCCCCAAATTACAAAATTATTTTCCGGGGTTACTTTTATAGGCTGGTAATCTTCATTTTCGGCAATAAGCCAGATTATGTCTTTTTCTATTCTGATACGCTTTACAGTAAACTCGCCATCAATTTGGCAAACAGCAATTTTATTGTTTTGTGGTTCCAGGCTTTTATCAATAATCAATAAATCGCCATCATTGATACCGGCATTTTTCATAGAATGTCCTTTTACCCTGGCAAAATAAGTAGTGTATTTATGTTTGATAAATTCTTTGTTGAGATCAATCGATAATTCGATAAAATCATCAGCAGGCGAAGGAAAACCTGCGCTGATACCAACGTCAAAAAAAGGCAGCATTACCTTCGAACTTACATCCGGGATGTACAATTCTATTGATTTTGTGGTATTTATATTGCTCAATTTCATAATCACTTCAAAAAAGTTTTTTTGTATAAAGCAAAATTAGTACAGATAATAACATTTTTTTATATATTTGCTGTTCTAAATTATAACAAATTAATTATGTCCTTATTTTCAGACAACATCAGAGCATTAAGGGTTAAGCATAAAATATCGCAGGAGAAATTAGCTGGAAACCTAAAGATTACCCGAGGTAGATACGTTAAATATGAAGACGGAACTTCAGAAGCACCGTATGATATTTTAAAGCAGATTGCTTTATATTTTCATATGAGCATTGATTTATTATTGTCTGTCGATGTGCGTAAAATTGACGTGGAAAATTTGATAAAATTAGAAGGCAATCGACTTATTTTGCCAATTCAAGTGGATCAATTTGGAGAAAATTATATCGAAATTGTATCTCAAAAAGCAAAAGCAGGCTACTTAAACGGATATGCCGATCCGGAATACATTGAAAGTTTACAGCAGGTTTCACTCCCGTTTTTAGGACCGGGCAAGCACAGAGGTTTTCCTGTAGAAGGCGATTCGATGCCGCCGCATGAAGATGGTTCAATTATTATTGGCCGTTATGTAGAAAGGCTGGGAGAGGTGATGGATGGCAGGACGTATATTTTGATTACCAAAAATGAAGGGATGGTATACAAACGTCTCAATAAAAATAAAAAGAACGCTTTGGTTTTAGAATCGGATAATAGTTTTTATCCAAATTATGAAGTGAAAGCTTCTGATATTTTAGAGATTTGGGAATACGAATGCAGCATTGGCCGATCAGATAAAAAACAAACATTATCTGAAACCGAAAGCATGAAAGAACTGCTTTTAGAAGTTAAGAGAGAAGTTATGGAGATTAAGAATAATACGACGAATGCATAAAAGTTTATTTTAGCATAAAAAGATTTTTATAAATTCTGAAAAGTGCAAATGGACAAAAAAGTTCTTAAATTTTAACTCCTCTTTTTCTATAATTGACTGTGACAGACATGGATTTTATCAGCCAATATTTTGCGTTATTTCCATTTGCTGCTTTTCAATATATTTGGTCAAACGATCTTTCCTTTATAAATTTAATTTCCTTTAACAATCGCCGATGCAATTTGTCCGCAATGATGTGAATTGTGAAAAAGAATAATAGATAATAATTTAATTCTTGGAACTGTTCCTAAAAAAGAAGTTTCTACTTCTTCGAACCAATCCTGATCAGAAGAATTATTTATAACATCTTCGAGTGTTTTGTATCCTTGTTCTATAAATGTATGACTTGTTTGAAGATCATAATCTTTTCCGGTATCAGATTGTCCGATTGTTGTGTTTTCGACATCCGTTTTATTTCCAAAAAACGTTCCCAGAATGTTTGCTGTTTCTCCAATATGTCTGTAAATAAATCCAACCGAAGCTGTTTTTTCATTCAATTGAAAGCGGCTGTTTTCCAGAGTTATATTTTTAAATGTAAGATTACAGACAAAGCGGTTATGATCTAAAAGATCAAGCAAGATTTGTTTTTGCATGATTTCTAATTTTTTAAATTAATCTTTCTTTTTGTTCAAAATAATTTCCAGTCTGCTGAGTTTGTTTTCCCAGAACTGGTCAAAATGACTGATCAGCGCTTTAACATCATCAAATCCTTTTTGATTTAAAACACAATGACGTTCCCGTCCAATTTCCTGGATAGAAATAAAACCCGCCAGCTGCAATATTTTAATATGTTTTGAAACAGCAGGACGGCTCATATCAAAGTTTTCAGCCAGCGCATTTATATTATACGTTTCTTTAGTAAGCAATTGCAGAATTTGCCTGCGGCTTGGATCTGCAATTACTTGTAAGGCATCAAGATTAGGCAGTGACATTATTTTTCATTTAAAAGATTCTCCACTTTCTCCATTTTTTTCAGCCAGCCTTCTGTCATTCCGGTTAGGATTGAAACATTTTCTTCTTTAAATCCGGTATGAAGGAGATGCAATTCGGTACCATTATCTTTTTTTTCCAATGTCCATTCGACAATAGTCTCAAAGATAGTTTCATCATTTCCTGGCCCCCCTTTCCAACTGTAAACAAGTTTTTTGAAAAGAACGATTTCTAATATTTTGCAATGAAAAATTCCATCAAGATTTAAACTTGGAATCGGATTGGTACGAAATGTAAAATGATGTCCTAAAAGAAGTTTAAAATCATTTGGCATGATCCATTGTGCAATTAATTCTGTCTCTGTAAGATACATCCAAATCTCCTCAGGAGTTTGACTGTAAAACCATTTGTGGTTAATTTCTGTCTTCATATTTAAGTAACTTTAAGGTTACACAAATTTATATGTAACTTTTGAGTTACGCAAATATTTTTAGATTTTTTTTTATGAATACTGTTAAGAGTGAACTACTTAACTTTATTAACCAGATGATAGTAAGCGATAAATGAATCTTTAAAAAACCTTCACAAAACTCAAACCATATTGCTGTCCATTATAAAAAGGTGCAATCATAGAAGTTGACTTAATTTCAGATGATGACTTGAATAATTTTTTAGTAATATATGGATTCATCCAATAAGCAATTTTTGTGCTCAAAATGCCAATTCCGGCCCCTGCCGCAACATCGGTTAACCAATGGCGATTGTTATAAATTCTAAATAATCCGGTTCCGGTTGCGACGGCATAACCGGCAATTCCGTACCAAATTGATTTGTCTTTATATTCCTGCCATAAAAATTCGGCTCCGGCAAAAGCAGTGGCGGTATGTCCTGAAGGAAAAGAGTTGTTCGAGCTCCCGTCAGGTCTTTGTTCATGTACAATCGATTTTAAACCTAAAACGGTTGTTGCCATAATAGCGTACGAAGTCACAAATATAACAGAACGGTCACGCATATTATTTTTACCTTTTACACCAAATGCATTCAAAGCATAAACAGATGCCGCAGGTGCGTATTGTGAAAAATCATCAATTGTAATTTTCTCATCAATATCTTCGGTAACTTCAGCTTTGATTTGCGAATTGAAACTCAGCAGCTGATCGCTTTCCAGACCTATAACTTCGTAGCCAATTAACACCCCAGGAATAATTAATTGTTTGTAATTGAATTTTAAATGATTTGAAGTGCTGTCAATTTTTGTAATGGAATCATTTTGTTGTGCATTCGCAGAAAATAAACCGAATAGGAATATCAGAGAAATTGTTTTGTAAAACATCTTTCATTATTGTTATAAATTGCAATAATAACGAAGGCATGATCTAACTATTTTTTGCTTAATTGAACCTTAAGCGAATATTAATTAATGGAATATGAATGACAATGAAAATAACAAATTCAATAAACGAGTAATTTTAATATGTTGTGAATTTGATGTTATCTCACATTTTTAAGCCCCGAAGGGACAATTTATATTACAGGGCCGGATTTCCGGTTAAAATATATTCATATTGCAAAAGGTTCACAGGGACGATCGTATTGTTTAATAGACAGCCCTGCAATATGGATCGAGCCTGCGGCTTTTTATAATTTTTTCTTTTAACAATTAATCTTATATTTTCAACGAAAACCAAAATGTACTTCCCAATCCCAAATTACTTTCTACACCAACATTTCCATTCTGCGCTTCAATAAATTCTTTACTAATCGCTAATCCCAATCCCGTTCCGGATTTCTGGCTTCCCGGGACTTGAAAATATTTATCAAAAACTTTGTCTTTATACCTTGTGTCAATTCCTTTTCCGGTGTCGATAACCTGAAATACGATTTGGTTGTTTTCTTTTTTTAATTTGATGAAAATGGTACTTTTTTCGGAAGAATACCGAATTGCATTTGACAAATAATTAATCAAAACCCAGCCTGTTTTTTCACTGTCGGCTTTCACGTCTTGCAGATTTTCATCAGCATCAATTATCAGTTTTATCTGCTTTTGATCGGCCTGGACTTTTACGGCTTCAACAGCGTAATTTACAATTTCGTGCGGGTTGCTTTTTTCGATGTTCAGCTGAATATTTCCAGTTTCCAACTGCGATAAATTAAGCAGTTCACCTGTAATTTTCAACAGCCTCTGACTATCATCTTTAATACTTTCAACTAATTGTTTCTGATCGTCGTTCATATCGCCCGTTTTACCATTTTCAAGCAATTGAAGGCTTAATTTTATAGAAGCAATTGGTGTTTTTAATTCGTGCGAAACTGTTGCAATAAAATTGGTTTTAGCAAAATCCAGTTCTTTAAAAAGCGTAATATTTCGCAGAATAATCACATCGCCAATATTGATTTCTTTTTCTTCCCCGGTTGGGATTATAGTAATGTTAATAATTTCTTTTTCGAAATAGCTTTCTTTTCCGTGAGCAAAAATTTTAAGTGGTTGTTTTTTAGGAGACTCACTATTTTCTTTTAAAATTAAAGAACGAATCAAATCATTTGATAAAGCTAAATCTGAAGCCGATTTTCCAATAACATCTTCCAGTTTCATTCCAACAATTTTGAGAGCTTCATCATTGGCAAATAAAACGATATGTTTATTATCTAAACCAATAATTGGATCATGCATATTATTAATAAGCGTTTCCAATCGTTTCTTTTCGAAGAATAGTTTGTATAAATTACTATCATTATATTCCTGAAGTTTCTGCGCCATCGTATTAAACGATTTTGCCAAATCTCCATATTCGTTATGATTGGTAAAATGAACGCGTTCAGAATAATTTTTATTCGCAATTTCCTTAATACTCAGCGTTAATTCTTTTATTGGGTTTGCAATATTAGTTGGTAAGTTGATTAATAAATTAAAAGCAATCAAAAAGCATAAGGTTCCCACAATGGCAATCCATAAATTGGCAGTTTCGGCGGTATGTTTGGCGATATCGCTTTTTTGTTTTATGGCATTCATATTGAGTTTCATGATCTCAAAAATATCCTGTCTGATTTGCATTTTTAAAGATTCATCAGAGCTGTTTTTTTCTAAAAGAGCAAAGCTTCTTTCGAGATTATCCGTTTCTTGTTTCTCTCCGGCTTCAGTAACATTTTGGGTTTGTTTATGAAGATTATCTTTAAAAATAATAATTGCATTATCTTTACTAGTATTAATTTCGTCTAAAGACAAAAGCATGTTTCGCGAATATTCAAGCGTATTATAATTCGCTTTCAGAATATTTTCAGTGTCTTTTTTTATAGAAAAAATATAAAAGGCACTCACTAATGTGAGTATTATTATTAGTACAAATAATAATCCAACTCCCAGATTCAATTTGGTTTTAATTCTCATTTTATAAAACATTTAATTTTTTTTGAACCATATGAGTGATATAAGAAAATATAAGGGGATGTATAATTAAGGAAGGAGCAAAAGACTTTGCAGTCTTGCGCCTTCGCGAGCAAAAATCCCAGCAAACTTTGCGTTTAAAAAAATTAACGCCCAGTATTAAATGAACTTATATAACTTATATGGTTTAAAAATTTTTCATGACAGGATAACAAGATCAACATTTGATAAAGACAGTTTGTTTAACAAACGTCTGAAAATTGTTGTAGACAAAATTACTTTAAATAAATTCAAATGCGGTTTTCCGATACATACAGTTGTAATTTGTTTTTCTTCGACGGTAATTAAAATCGCATCGGCAATATTTTTGTTTTCTAATTTAATTACTTCTGCGCCTAATTGTACGGCGAGTTTAAAATTATTAATTAAATGTCTCTGTTTGTCTAAAGCAATTTTTGTACTGCTTTCCTGCGGAGTTTCTACATACAAAACATACCAGCTTCCGTTGTAATAACTTGCCAGTCGCGCCGCTTTTCTAATTACAATTTTGGCCGTTTTATCATTACTGCTAATACAGGCCAAAAGTTTCTCATGTCGTAAAGCATGAAGATTCGGAACTTCATTTTCTACTTTTCGAACGACCTGACTCGCTACTTCTTTCAAAGCCAGTTCTCGAAGCTGTAAAATTTGTTCCGATTTAAAAAAGTTCGTTAAAGCCGTCTGAATTTTATCCGGAGTATAAATTTTTCCTTCTTTCAAACGCGCAATCAAATCTTCAGATGTTAAATCGATATTTACGACTTCATCTGCCAATCGTAAAACATTATCAGGAATACGTTCCTGAACATCAATGTTTGTAATACGCTTTACATCTTCATTTAAACTCTCAATATGCTGAATATTTACAGCCGAAATTACATTAATTCCAGCCTCCAGAATTTCTAAAACATCCTGCCAGCGTTTTTCATTTTTGCTTCCTTCAACGTTCGTATGCGCCAATTCATCAACAATAACCACTTCGGGTCTAAGATTGATGATGGCTTGAACATCGAGTTCTTCAAGTTCTTTTCCTTTATAAAAAATAGTCCGTCTCGGAATTATAGGCAGACCTGCTAATAATTCATGAGTCTCCTTTCGCATGTGCGTTTCGATGTAACCAATTTTTACATCAATTCCGTTTTTTAATAACGAATGTGCTTCCTCCAGCATACGAAAAGTTTTGCCTACACCGGCACTCATTCCAATGTAGATTTTAAACTTTCCTTTTCGTGATTTCTGAATTAAATCTAAAAAGTGCTGAGCATTATTTTCTTTTTCTTCTTTCATAGTTTTGCCACGAAGGCGCTAAATCACAAAGTTTTTTATTTTTTTAGCCACAGATTACACAGATTACACGGATTAAAAGGATTATTGCATGCTTTGTGTTGTTTATTTGCCACAAATTACACTAATTTCCACGAATTATATTTAATAAAAATTAGTGAAAATTAGTGTAATTCGCGGCAGAAAAAAAATCCTTTAATCTGCAGCAGGAAATATTTTTCTAAAAAGAAATCGCCAGCGAAGTCGTTACAAATGTATTTGTATCCGTTGGAAGATTATCTTTATTTGTGAAGATTTCATCTTTACTAGAAAGATTTCTGGCTTCAATTCTAAACATAACATTATCAGTAACTAAGTAATCAAAGTTAGCTGAAAATCCATAAGTTTTAAAACCATTTGGAGTTTCTGTTGCAATAATTACACCTTTTTCATCACTATAATATTCACCGCGTGCCGCAAGCTGAATTTTATCTGTTGGTTTGTATTGCAGAATCAAAACGGGTGAAAACCAAGTATCATATTTATTACTGCTTTTAGCCGATTGCTGGGATCCAACATCAAAACCGGCCGTAACATTTGTTTTCTCTGTTACTTTAAACTGCCCATAAAAGTTATTAAAATAACGCCATTTTTTGTCAATATCCGGCTGTTCATTTCCAACATAAGTACTCCAGTTCAAAACCACTTTATCTGATGGTTTGTACGTAACCTGAGTTCCAAAAGCAGGCGTCTGATTTCCTTCTGCTTTCTCAATTCTCTGCCAGCCATTTAAGTACATACCAGCCAAATACCATGCTCCAGATTCAGAAGTATAACCAATTTTAACTCCCGTTTCATAATAAGGAGAATTCTCAGCCAGAATACTTCTCGTTAAAGTCTGGCAGTCTTTTCCAATTGCACTTTCAAAACCAATATGCGAAGGCATAATTCCGGCATCAATCCATAAATTATGGTTTTTCGAAATCTTTACCCCAACATTTGCTTCATAAACATTTTTCAATAAACCTTGCTCGGCAGCCATATTATATTCAGCATAAGTTCCGGCCATTAAAGCAAAATTTCCACGAATATTTTCTTTCGAATAATTCACTTTTGCCATACCTAAATTTAGGTTTACCTCGTTGCTTTTATTGTAACTGTAAAAAAATCCCGGGCGTGTATGATCTTCCGGTTTTGCAAAATCATAACTATAATAAGCATCTACATATCCTGAAAACGTAAACGGACTTTTTGATTCTTCTTGTGCATGTAAATTGCTAAAACCAAAAGCGATTAAAGCAGTAAGTATTATTTTTTTCATTTTTGTGGTATTCTATTATTTATTAGTAGATTTTTTAGGAGCTAATCCCGCTATCCGTTTCAATCTTTTTCTGGCTAAAGGAGCCAGAAAAAGGATTTCCACTACTATCGGGGCTAGGGCATTTGGGGTAAAAAGGCGTTTTGTTTCCTGCAAGGTTTTCAAAACCTTGTAGGTATTTAATTTTAAAGATTAGTTTTTATCGTTTAGTTTGTCATTTCGACGAAGGAGAAATCACACTAGAAATTCCGCACAGTTAATTGCCAATCTTTGTCGAATTACTAGTGTGATTTCTCCTTCGTCGAAATGACAAGAATGCGCATAGAACAAGAATGAAAATTCGTATCAACTAGTCTATCATACCTGCAAGGTTTTTAAAACCTTGCAGGAGAAAAACTTAGAATCTCAGTATCTTAGAACCTTAGCATCTTAGCGAAGCTGATCCAGCGCCACATTCAATTCCAAAACATTAACCGTTTCAGGTCCAACAACAGCGGTATTAATTTTAGATTCAACCAAGGCTTTTACTTTGGTTTCATCCAGTTTTCTTTCTTTAGCGATTCGTTTTACCTGAATCAAAGCACCTTGAGGAGAAATATTTGGATCTAAACCACTTCCTGAAGCTGTAACCATATCAGATGGAATTTCAGATTTTTTCAAGTAAGGATGAACTACTAAAAAAGTATCAATTCTTTTTTGAACTAAAGCCAAATAATCGGCGTTACTTGGGCCTTTGTTACTTCCGGCACTTCCTGCAGCATTGTAATCAACAGCCGAAGGTCTTCCCCAGAAATAATTCGACTTATCGAATTTTTGACCAATTTTTTGATAACCAACAACTTTTCCGTTAACCGAAATAGTTTCTCCTTTTCCTTGATTTGGAGCCAGTTGTGCAATTCCGTAAATTGCTAAAGGATAAATCACTGCAAATAAGATTAAAGTAAGCAGTGTAAGTTTTAATAGTGAAAATATAGTTTTCATTTTTTTCATTTTTAGAGGTTCTAAGGAGCTAAGGTTCTAAGGGACTAAGAAAAAACTTAGCACCTTAGTATCTCAGAACCTTAGTAACTTTTATTTACATAAATAAGGCAACCAGTAAATCAATAACTTTAATTCCGATAAATGGAACAATCAATCCGCCAAGACCATAAATCAAAAGGTTCCTTTTTAAGATGGCACTTGCTCCAATTGGACGATAATCAACACCTTTCAGCGCAAGCGGAATCAAAATTGGAATGATAATCGCATTGAAAATTACAGCTGATAAAATTGCACTTTCTGGACTGTGTAAGCGCATAATATTTAAACCTTGCAAAGCAGGAATTGCTGTAATGAAAAGTGCCGGAACGATTGCAAAATATTTAGCAACGTCATTAGCGATTGAGAACGTAGTTAATGTTCCACGAGTCATTAAAAGCTGTTTTCCAATTTCAACAATTTCAATTAATTTTGTTGGATCATTGTCTAGATCGACCATGTTTCCTGCTTCTTTTGCAGCCTGCGTTCCGCTGTTCATGGCAACTCCAACATTTGCCTGAGCCAAAGCCGGAGCATCATTTGTTCCGTCACCCATCATGGCAACCAGTCTTCCCTCGGCCTGTTCTTTTCTAATGTAATTCATTTTATCCTCAGGTTTAGCTTCGGCAATAAAATCATCAACACCAGCTGCTTCGGCAATAAATTTAGCCGTAAGCGGATTATCTCCTGTTACCATTACCGTTTTGATTCCCATTCTGCGTAAGCGTTCAAAACGTTCTTTCATTCCGGTTTTTATAATATCCTGAAGTTCGATAACACCTTGAACTACATTATCTTTAATGACAACCAGCGGAGTTCCTCCATTAGATGAAATCGTAATCACCTGCTGTGCAGTATCTTCGGGGAAAGCATTTCCTGCCTGCTGCGCAATATTCTTAGCCGCATCCTGCGCGCCTTTTCTAATATTAGTTCCGTCTTTTAATACAACTCCAGAAGTTCTGGTTTCGGCAGTAAATTTGATCGTATGTGAAATGTTATCTGTGAAATGTGAGATGTCATCCTGCATTTTACCATTTAAGTTGATCGTTTTACTCAACTCAATAATACTTTTCCCTTCCGGAGTATCATCTGCAAGCGAACTCAACACAGCAGATTTAATAAAATCATCTAAAGAGATTCCCTTTGTTGGATAAAAATTAGTTGCTTTTCTGTTTCCAATTGTAATTGTTCCTGTTTTATCTAAAAGCAGTACATCAATATCTCCAGCAGTTTCAACCGCTTTACCCGATTTTGTAATTACATTAGCTCGTAAAGCTCTGTCCATTCCCGCAATACCAATTGCAGAAAGCAGCCCTCCAATAGTAGTTGGAATTAAACATACAAACAAAGCAATGAAAGCCGCAATCGTGATGGGTGCATTTGCATAGTCGGCAAACGGTTTTAGCGTAACGCACACAATCACGAAGATTAAAGTAAATGCGGCTAATAAAATGGTTAAGGCAATTTCGTTTGGTGTTTTCTGACGGCTCGCACCTTCAACCAAAGCAATCATTTTATCTAAAAAACTTTCGCCAGGTTCAGAAGTTACTTTTACTTTAATTTTATCAGATAAGACTTTTGTCCCTCCGGTTACAGATGATTTATCTCCGCCAGCTTCCCGGATTACAGGAGCACTTTCTCCAGTAATGGCACTTTCGTCGATAGTAGCCAGACCTTCGATAATTTCACCATCGGCAGCAATTAAATCACCGGCTTCACAAACGAAAATATCGTCTTTTTTTAATGCCGAAGAGCTAATGTTTTTAATTTCTCCGTTTGGCAAAATTTGTCTAGCAGGAGTTTCTTCTCTTGTTTTTCGTAAACTGTCGGCTTGTGCTTTTCCTCTTGCTTCGGCAATTGCTTCGGCGAAATTGGCAAATAAAAGTGTTGCCAATAAAATTAAAAATACAATTAGGTTATAAGTAAAACTACCCTGATCATTTGCTCCCATTAATATGGATATACAAACGGCAAACATAATGGCAGTTCCAATTTCTACGGTAAACATTACCGGATTTTTGATCATCAATTTTGGATTAAGCTTCACAAAAGACTGCGCTAAGGCTTCTTTTACTTGCTTACTTTCAAACAATGATGTGGATTTATTAGTTGTCATTTTCTTGTAAAAAGTTAAATGTTATTTGTTAAATGTTATGCCCTAAAAAACACATAGATTATAGAACATAGCCAGGCGGTTTCAACCGTTGGGACGCAGCGTATATCGCAATCTGTCTCTCCGCAATCCGTTTCCCGTGGTTTCAACCACGGGCTATATTGAATTGCCTAACTATGTGTGAAAACGAGTTTTCTTTTATTCTTTTTTTATAGATTTAAATTCTATGTTTCGATGTGTTTAAAATATCCAGCATTTTTATTTTAGTGTAAAATATTCCGCTAAAGGACCAAGCGCCAACGCTGGGAAGAATGATAAAGCAGCGATAATTGCGATTACAGCAAAAGTCATGATTCCGAAAATTGATGTATCAGTTTTTAAAGTTCCTGCACTCTCTGGAATGTATTTTTTACCTGCCAGTAAACCTGCAATTGCCAATGGACCAATAATTGGAATGAAACGGCTTAACAGTAACACAATTCCTGTAGTAATATTCCAAAACGGATTATTATCTCCCAGACCTTCAAAACCAGAACCATTATTGGCCGCACTTGAAGTGTATTCGTATAACATTTCTGAAAATCCGTGATTGCCGGGATTATTTAACCAGCCTGTTGCGTTTCCGTTGAACCAATAACCCATTGCAGTATCATGTGCAGCAAAATAAGAAGCTAAAGCAGTTCCGGATAATATTAATAATGGGTGAAGAATAGCAATAAAAGCGGCAATTTTAACTTCCCTGGCTTCGATTTTCTTCCCTAAAAACTCAGGAGTTCGGCCTACCATTAATCCAGAGATAAATACAGCCAGAATAATGAAAATGTAATAGTTTAAAATACCAACCCCACATCCGCCGTAATAGGCATTCACCATCATAGATAATAATTGCATAGCACCAGAAATGGGCATTGAACTATCGTGCATACTGTTTACAGAACCTGTAGAAATTACCGTTGTAGCAATACTCCAGAAACCTGACATTGCGGGTCCAAACCGAACTTCTTTTCCTTCCATCGCTCCAGTTGTCTGTGCAATACCCATTTTTTCGATAGCAGGATTTCCGTTGATTTCGCTTATAACTGTTGGAACTACCAAGAATAAAAATCCAACGGTCATTACCCCAAAAATAATATTAGAAAGTTTTCTTTTGTTTAGGAAAAAACCAAGAGCAAAAATCATCGCAAACGGAATAATCATCTGTGCCCAAAGTTCAACTTGATTAGTAAAATAAGTTGGATTTTCTAATGGATGCGCTGAATTGGCTCCAAAAAATCCACCACCGTTTGTACCAATATGTTTGATAGCAATAAATGCAGCAGCAGGTCCGCGAGAAACTTCTACATGATCGCCTTGTAAAGTTGTAATAGCATCTTTACCTTCAAAAGTCATTGGAGTACCACTGAAAACTAATATAATAGCCACAACTGCTGAAAGCGGTAATAAAACACGAGTACAGCTTTTGATGAAATAATTGTAAAAATTACCTAATTGCTCTGTCGTTCTTTCTTTCATTGCGGTAAAAATCATTGCGGCAGCAGCCATTCCGATACCAGCAGAAACAAATTGAAGGAACATCAGGAGGATTTGTGAAAGGTAAGAAACCCCGCTTTCGCCTGAATAATGCTGTAAGTTACAATTGACTAAAAATGAAATAGCTGTATTAAATGCCAGATCAGGTGTCATAGATGGGTTGTTATCCGGGTTAAGTGGCAAAGAACCCTGAAATAATAAGACAAAAAAGCAAAGAAAGAACCAAACCATATTAATACTTAAAAGTGCTTTTAAGTGTTGTTTCCAGTTCATTTCTTCGGCAGGATTTATACCACTGATTTTAAAGATAAATTTTTCAATTGGATTGAAAATCGGGTCAAGAAGTGTTTTATCTCCCAAATAAACTTTAGCAATATATTTTCCTAAAAGGATTGCTAAAATAATAGTTAGGATAAAAATACCAATGACGCCTAATAATTCTGTGTTCATATATTTAATATTAGATTGTTGATTTTAGATTTTAGATTTCTTTGAGACAATCTTAAATTCTAAAAATTCATATTTTAAAATTTTTCGGGTTTGATTAATACATAAACCAAATACACGAAAACGGCGATTGAAATAATAAATAGTGCGGTCATGATTTAGATTTTTTCAAAAAATTCAACAGAGAGAAAACAAATTGCAAACAGTAAAACTGCCAGTGCGAGTAAAAGAAAAGTGACCATAGGATGATTATTTTAGATTTTAGATTGTAGACTTTAGATTTTAGATTTTTCCGATTAAACAGTTAACCAATTGAACTTTTATACACCCGAAGCATTGACCTGCTTGATATATTCTGCTTTAAGCGTTTGTGGAAAAAGATGTGAAATATTGCAGTGACGTACTTCCATAAAAGAAGAAACCGAAAAAACATACACATTAGAAATGGCATTTTTAGTTTCGATACTTCCGGTTATAAACAAACGTTCAGCAAGAGCCAGACATTTCTTAGCTCTCACGATATTGCCGGAAATAATCGATTTTTTAGTGATTTCGGCAAATCGCTCCGCTTGTTTGTAGATTGAGGTAACTTGATTTTTCATTTGAAATGAATTTTTAATGTTCTCTCTCCTTATGCCAAAATATGTTCCGAAAAAAAGAAGTTATAGGTAAAGTGCTGTCAATAAAAGGAATGTAGTTTTATGCTAAAAATCGGGCATAAAAAAAGCCTATCATTTTGATAAGCTTTTCTCGTTTTGATATGTTATTTTCAAGTTCCGGCGAAATGTTATGTTTATAGAAAACAACAAGCACAGATATTAGAGTCCCACCGGGGTAACATATTTTTGGATTGTGTAAGTGTCGCTCCGCTGGAGTTTTTTATTAATGGTAATGGGAATCTATAAATATTACGTTTCTCCAAAGCTTTGAAAATTGATGCTGAAGTTTGTCATTGCTATTACCATTGGAATTTAAATTTTGGAATTTTCAATTCCATATTCTTCCAGCTTTCTATACAAAGTCGCAATTCCAATTTCTAATAATCTTGCCGTTTCAGCTTTATTTCCTTTAGTATAATTTAAAACCTTTTGTATATGGAGTTTTTCAATACTCTGCATGGAGAAAGCTGACATTGGTTTAGTACTTTTTTCAGTTTGATGCTGGATTTCGTAAGGCAGAACATCCGAAGTTAAAGTATTGCCATTACTCAAAATAACCGATCTTTCGATGATATTTTTAAGTTCGCGGATATTTCCCGGCCAGGAATAATTTTCTAGTTTCTGTAGAAAATCATCAGCGATATGTAATGTTTTTTTATTTGTTTTTTCAGAAAACTGCTTAACAAAATGATGAGTCAATACCGAAATATCTTTGATTCTTTCTCTTAAAGAAGGCAGTTTAATTTCGAAGATATTCAAACGGAAATACAAATCAGAGCGGAAACGATGTTCATCACTTTCTGTTTTTAAATCCCGATTTGTAGCGGCTATTAATCTGAAATTTGATTTTTTTGGAGTGGTATCGCCAACCGGAATATATTCGCTGGTTTCTAAAACCCTCAATAGTTTGGCTTGCAGGTCAATTGGCATTTCGCCAATTTCATCCAGAAACAAAGTACCGCCGTTTGCTTCTTCAATAAAGCCTTTTTTATCTTTTAAAGCTCCGGTAAAAGCTCCTTGTTTGTGACCAAAGAGTTCGCTTTCCAGAATTTCTTTACTAAATGTACTGCAGTTTAAAGCTACAAATGATTTTCCTGCACGATTGCTGTTTTCATGAATTGCCTGCGCAAAAACTTCTTTTCCAGTTCCGGTTTCTCCGGTAAGTAAAACAGTCGAATCTGTTTTGGCTACTTTTTGCGCGAGATCAATAACCTGTTCAATTCCTTTCGATTTCCCTATAATGGTACTAAAAGAGTATTTGTCGCTGATACGTTTTTCGAGCTGCTGTACTTTCTTTTGCAAATGTACTTTTTCAACTGCTTTATAAAGAAGCGGGATAATTTTATCGTTATCGTCGCCTTTTACAATATAATCAAAAGCACCATTTTTCATTGCCTGAACGCCATCCGGAATATTCCCGAAAGCAGTCAGCAGAATAACTTCTGTCAGCGGAAAACTTCCTTTTATATTTTGAAGAAAATCAACGCCGTTTCCGTCCGGCAGTTTGACATCACATAAAACGACATCAATATCCGTCTGTTCTAATTTCTTAAAACCCGATTTTAAATCCTTGGCTTCGATAACTTCAAACCCTTCTGATTTTATAATACGCGCCAGCAGACTTCTAAGTTTTTCTTCGTCGTCTATAATTAAAATTTTGTGTGTCATTTGCAGATAAACTAAAACCGAATTGGTGTTTTGATGTACAAATTTAGGTTTTAAATCACTTTCCTTTTTTGATTCAGCGGAAATTCTTGCGAAAATTCGATTTTTAAAATCGTTCCGTTATTATTTTTCATTGTTAATTTTCCGTCAAGATCATCTGTTAAGCCGTATTATTAAGCTCATTACGAAAGAGTTTGCTTTTATTGCTGAGGTTAGTGTCAAAACCAATGCCGTTGTCTGAAATTGTCAATAAATATTGATTTTCAGCTTTGGTTTCAAGCGTTATATAAATCATTCCTGTTCGATCTTCGGGAAAAACATATTTGATAGAGTTCGTAATGGCTTCGTTCAAAATCAATCCAAGCGGAACGGCATGTGCAACATCTAATTCCAGCGGATCAATTTTTACATCAAAACGAATCCTCTGTTCAAGCGAAAAAGATTCTCGTAAATATTCGACTAATTCCTTAATATAATTCGGCATATTAATCGTCGAAATATTCTCGGAATTGTACAGTTTCTGATGAATCAATGACATAGAATGTGTTCTGTGCGGACTGTTTTTAATTGCAGATAAAGCCATATCATTTTCCAAATAAGCCGATTGCGAGTTTGGCGTGATTTCGCTGTTTCAATCGGTATCGGTTATACAATAATCCAATTGTAATTAGTAATAAAACTAAACTCCAGATCGACACACTATTTATAAGTTTCGATTTTTGTAATTCACTTTCCTGAAGTTTAGATTGATTATTTAAGAGATTGATTTTTTCTTCTTTATTTTGAGTTTCATATTGAATTTTTAACTCTTCAATTTGTTTGTTTTTCGAAATATTATAAAGAGAATCATTCAGTTTTTTAAAGATTTTATAATTGGCAAGGGCAGAACGAAAATTACCTTTTAAAGAATCAATTCGATACAAGGACGTCATTAAAGTTTAAGAGTTGAAACTTTTGTCATAATTTATTAGAAAGTGCTAAAACTTTATTAGAGTAATAAGTAGTTTTTTTGATATTTTTTCTTCCAGCATAAAAAGCAGCAATCGCATAATTTCCTTTTGCGAAGCATTAATCGTAAAGGATTTCTTGCTTTTTGATCTTAATCAGACTTATTATATTTCGTTAAATATGTTTACTGTGTTGAAATATCATTCTTTTTGTTATTAAAATCTGCTAAAAATAGACGCTGATTTTACGAAGTGAATCCGTTTTATCCGTGTGCAATTATTACACTCAAAACTTATCAATTATCTTGTATCTTTAAAACCTCTAATTCTAACCTTAAAATGAAAGTACCACATTCACAAATAAAACCATTTTTATTGACTTTCGTTCTCCTGATTAATTCAGCATTTTTTTGTTTTGGAAATGATTATACTACTAAAACAGATTCTACAAAAACGAAAATTATTTCCTTTAAAATTAAATTAAAATCAGACAATAAAGTAAAAATAAAACCAGCTCCTTTAAAGTTCAACAAACATTTCGCCTATAGTTTTACGCTCGATGATGGGTATCGATCGGCTTACTTAACAGCATTTCCGTTACTGAATGGAGGAAAAATCAGTAGTCCAGATAAAAACGAATGGAAAATTGACCAGGGCGGAGACGGAACAATATCAAAAGGTCTTTTTTATTCGGACGGATTTGAAAATAAAATTCCGTTTAAATTGGCTTTGGCTGTTAACGGCGGTTTAATTCACGATTTACCAATAAATCGCGGACGTCTTTCGTGGCCGGAAATTAAAGAAATGTACAATGCCGGCTGGGATATTTTGAATCACGGTTTTCATCATGCAACAAAACATGGCACGAATTATTTAACAGAAGTAACCGAAAATACAGCTTCGATACAGCAAAATATTGATTTTACAATGTCACATTTTGTGGTTCCGGGAGGAGATGGTGACGCAGGTTATCATTTAGAATATGAAAAAGAGGCACTGGCAAATGGCTCTTTTTCAGTTGCATCTTCTGGCGTTGGACCCGTTTTTAATGTTAACTCAAAAGTAAATTTAGATAAAATGATTACGTCCAGAACTTTTGTGCAAAGCTCAAAAGACACAACAAGTTTTAAAACGATGGATCATTATTTAAAAACGTTAGACTCTATCGTAAAACTGCCAAATCCGGTTTGGTTTAACGAATTTACACACGGAACAGGAAACACAAATTTGTGGAATTTAAGCATGTGTTTTCCTGATTTTAAATATTACATGACAACGCTTGCTAATAAATATGGCACAAAAGGAAACGATTCAATCTGGATGGCGCCGTGGCAGGAAGTTTACGAATATATTTGGTTAAGAGACAGGATTAAAGTCGATTACAAACAAAAAAATAAAGAAATAGAAGTTACAATTGAACTGCCGGAAATTCCAGAAAACTTTCGATACAGAGATATTTCATTAGCAGTTGATACTCCTTCAAAATTTGAAATCGAATCAAATAAAGATTTAAACATTAAAGATGACGGAAAAACAACTCACAAACAGATTTTTATTCAGTTGGAGTAAAAGTTTTTTGCCACAGATTAAAAGGATTAGAAGGATTATTTATTTTCAGGATAAACTTTAGCGCAAGCAAAAAAATCATTTTAATCCTTTTAATCTGTGGCAAAAAAAATAATTCGTGGAATTTGTGGCAAAAAAACTAGTCAATTTCCTTTTCGTTGTCCTTTATAAAAGTATCAATATTCATTAAATATGGATCAATAACAATGCGTTGAGGTTTCATTTTTAGTTTAATTTTGTCCTCAATTTTATTGTTTTTGATATCAAAAGGATAAAGAGACAACTTTCCGTTTTTATCATAAATACCAATATATATAGTGGCATCGTTTGCAATTTGTTTTCGTTCTCCAGTTGCATTTTCTCTGAATTTTTCAGAAACCGCTTTAAAAGAAACCTCATAAAAACCATTTTGTTTAATACTTGAAACCGATTCTATTTTTGACGAATACGTAATAATCTGCTTAAACATTTCATTTAATTTAGCATGCAGTTTTTGATCTGTCACAGCATAAATCTCTTTTAGTAAATCTTCAGAATCAGGAAACGGGTTTGGATATTTATAATGATTCAGAAAATTTTTCAAAGCCAGGTTTACTTTTTCTTCACCAATTAAAATTCTAAGCTGATGCATAACCAGCATTCCTTTGTCATAAGGCAAATGTGGCGTATCATAATTGGTTTTATACAAAGATGTTTCAGGATCATAACTTCGGCTGCTCAAATATAAATCGAGATGAATTTTTAAAGTTTCGAGCGTTTTTTCCAAACCATGTTCTTTATCATAAAGCATCAGCTCTGTGTATTGCGCCAATGTTTCGGTCAAAATCCAGCTTCCTTCTTTTTGTTCCGGGCTTATTTGTGAATTTCCCCACCATTCGTGCGACAATTCATGAGCCGTTAATTGATTAATAACATCTTCTTTATCCTTATTTTTGAGATCACTATAGAATCCAAAATTCTCTTTCATAAAAACTGTTGACGGATATGAAGTTGCTGCAAATCCATCGGCGAAAGCAGAAACTTCGGCATAACGAATCGTTTTATACGGATATTTACCAAAATTACCTTGGCAATAATCTAAAGTGTTTTTTACATCCTGAATTAGCTTCTTGATGTTTCTGGAATGTCTTTTATCATAAAAAACTTCAATAGAAATGCCTTTATAATTCGTTTTTTGGATTTGATATTCGGCAGAAGAAAAAGCAAATCGAAACGGAATCCTGCCATTAGATTTATAATGAAAATAATTGCGGTTGTCTTTTTTCCATTTCCCAATTAAATCTCCAACACCAATCGCGGTTTGATTTTTAGAAGTCGAAACCACAGCATCATAATCAACAAAATCATATCTAATTTCCGATTTATCTTCCAGTTTTTTAAGAGGCGTCTGTGGTTTTAAATGTCTTTTTGCCCGCTCTTTTTTATTGCTGATTTCATTCGATTCCTGATAACCAAAAAGTGGAAAGTAACGGCTTACTCGCATAAACGATCCATTTTCGATTATAGAATTAAAAGCCGTGTGTCCTTTAAATGGCGACCATGATGACTCAAAAGAAAAGCTCATTTTTATTTTCTGCTGAGGTTCTAAAGGTTTTTCCAATCGATACCAATAATGATGAAATGCCGAAACATCATCCAGATTTTTAGAATTCGGAATTTCAACAGAAGTTAGTTTTGAATTTTGATCTATATATAGGAGTAAACTATCAATTGGTTTTTCAGAATTATTGATCAGTTCATAAGTGCCATTTACTTCATAACGATTCTCTTCAGGAAATAAATCGACTTTACTTTTTACAGAAACAATTGCAGGCTGTGCAAGATTTGTATATTTTTTAAATTGAGTTTCATATTTCTCGCTCCAGTTATTTTGATCTTCTTCGGTCAAATACGGATATTCAATATTAGTTTTGTAAAAAAGATAACTTCCAAAACCAATAAAAAGAATAATTCCCAACGCGAAAATTGTTTTTTGAATAGCATTACATGAATTTCTTTTGAAAGTTTTTCCGATTGAAGCATTTCGTTTCCATAAAATTCCTGTCAAAGTAAGAAGTAGTAAAGCCAATCCGAAATTGTACAACATCATAATATGAAAAGGAAAAGTGTATTTTCCGAAACCATTCAAATCAAAATATTCAGTTTTAAAAGCATTTCCAAATCGCAGTAAAGGATGCGAAATTCCTAATTGTTCTCCAATTCCGGTACAAAACAAAATAGAGATAAAAGCAGCAGATGAAAGTCCGATATATTTGTTTTTAATAAAAGTCTGAATCGCAATTACCAAAATAGAGATCAGCAGCAACGGAAATCCGAGATAATAAAACAAAGAAAGATAAAGACCAATTTCTATTGGAGCATTGGCATTTGCAATCTGAAAGGCGCACCCAATCAAAATACTAATGCTGATAATGATTAACGGAATTATAAAAAGCGCTGTTAATTTAGATAGTAAAACTACAAATTGAGAATACGGCGCCGTGTTTTCGAGCATTTCAAATTTTGAATTTTCGTTTCGGTTTAATAATTCACTGCTGTAAAAAAGGAGAATTAAGATCAGAATAAAAGGCAGACGATCCATTATAGTGGAAATCATTAAAGCCGTATCCGTAATTTTTTCTGCTAGTCGGATTCCGCCGTCAATTTCATCCGAAATCTCAATCATTAATAATCCCGAAAGTAAAAGAACAATCAATAAAAACGGAATTCCTTTTAAAACTAAAAAAATATCCATTTTGATATTGCTTTTAAAAATAGCAAAATTATGCCTGAAAGTTTTGTACTCGATGCTTTTTGGAATTTCCGAAGAAAGGACTTTTACTTCTTTTGAAACAATTTTAGGCGTTTTTATCTTTTTAGTTTTTGTTTTTCGGAAAGAAAACAAGCGATAGGAAATAAAAAGCAAAGACAGGGAAACCAAAATCCACAACAATCGGTTAAATAAAAAGTTCCCCGAAAGAGAAACCAATTCGGTATTTTTTTCAATTGAAGTCCAATATCGCGTTTGTTCTAAAAACGCCGCCAAACCAAACGGATCTATTTTTGCGGCCAAAGACATGGCTTTCGCCGAAGATGGAGAAGCATTTGCAAATAGGGGTGAATTAGAAAAAATCGAACCCGCTATATATAAGATGTAAATTAATAAACCGCCAACATAAATGAAGAGTTTGCTTCGCGTAAGCCAGGCCAAAGCGGTCAATATCGAAAGGCACAGTAAAATATTCGGGATCACAATTACAAGATATGGCCAGACATAATTTATAATTTCAAAAGGCCCAATTTCGCTTTTAGAAAGCCACAACATTTGATGCCCTGCGATCATTCCTATAATAAACATTCCAAAAGAAACTACGGCGATTGCAAACGCGGTAATAAATTTAGGTGCCAAAAAATGAAACTTAGAAATAGGAGAGGAGAAAATAATGGAATCGAATTTCGTTTCATATTCCTTTAAAAAGCTTTGCGCAACCTGAAGTGTAATCGAAAAAATAGTCATTAACGAAATCAGGCCAATCGCATACGTAAGCACATACGGGCTATTTTTGTAAGCACCCGAAAAAGAGAAATTGGCAAAAGCGCTCACAAAAAATCCTAAAACCAAATAAATGATAAATGTGGCATAAAAAAACCAGCTTCTGGTATTGTTATGCCATTCAAATTGAATTAATTTAGAAAGCATAACACTAATTTTTAAGTTGATTTTGAGTTAAAACACTAAAATAAACATCGCTTAAATCTGGCGATATCAATTCGAAGCCAGAATCTGGCCGTCCATCTGAGAAAACATGAATGTTGATTTTCCCTGAATTTAAGTTGGACGAAATAATATTAAAGTTCAATTGATGATCCTTAAGCTCTGCTTTTTCAATCGTCTTCATCCAGATTTTATCTTTCAAAGAATCGATCGCTTCATTCGGTTTTCCTTCCAAAATCAATTTTCCGTTAGAGATAATTGCCATTTTTGGACATAAATCGCGAACGTCTTCTACAATATGTGTCGATAAAACCACAATAATGCTTTCGCCAATTTCACTTAATAAATTATTAAATCGGTTTCTTTCTTCCGGATCAAGTCCTGCAGTTGGTTCATCCACAATGATAATTTTCGGATTTCCAAGTAAAGCCTGAGCAATTCCAAATCGCTGACGCATTCCGCCAGAAAAAGAATGAACCGCTTTATCCTTATGCTGTAATAAATTAGTCTGCTGTAATAAATATAAAATTTGATCGTGACGTTCCTTTTTATCAACGATTCCTTTTAAAACTGCCAGATGATCGAGCAGGCGATAAGCAGAAATTTTAGGATAAACACCAAATTCCTGTGGCAGATAACCCAGATTTTGCCTGATAAACATTGGATTTTCCAGAATATTAATTCCGTTAAACTCAATAATTCCCGAAGTTGGTTCCTGCAATGCGGCAATAGTTCGCATTAAAGTCGACTTTCCGGCTCCGTTTGGACCTAATAAACCAAACATTCCGTTTGTAATTTCAAGCGATAAATGGTCAATCGCTTTTGTACCGTTCTCATACGTTTTGCTGAGATTTTGGATTGATAAACTGTTCATTTTTTGATTGATTTAGATGATTGAATTAAACTACGATTTGAAAAATTTAGGCAATAGAATACCTGTCGGCTTCAAAAACCGATTTTTTATGATAAAGAAATAAGATTTAAAAGAAAGCTATTCTGTTACATACTCTAAAATATCGCCAGGCTGACAATCCAATATTTTACAAATAGCTTCGAGAGTATCAAACCTGATTCCTTTTGCTTTTCCAGTTTTTAGAATCGATAAATTGGCAGGCGTAATATCTAGTTTTTCTGCCAACTCTTTACTCTGCATCTTGCGTTTGGCAAGCATTACATCAACATTTACAATTATTGGCATAGTTATATAAATAAGTCTTGTTCGTTCTGAAGATTTAAACCTTGCTTAAAAATAGCTGCTAAAAAATAAGCAAAAGATCCAAGCATTCCATGTAGTATAATAAAAAGCCAAACTTCATTATCCAGCGAAACAAAGAAGAAAGCAATAAATAATACAATACCCGGAATTAATAAATTCGATAAATAGAAACGCCTTAAATGAGAAACCCCGTAAGGAGTAAATAATTTAGGCTGAAAAAATACTTTAAAAACATTACTGCTCAATAAAAAGAAAAGTCCGTACAAACTCAAAGGAGCCAAAAAATCAAAAAGAATATACGGCAGGTTGTAATCACCAAGCATTAAAGGATGAGAAGTAAAAGGATAACAAACCTGAAAATATTTTCCATTGTCTTTAAATGTCAAAAATAATCCCGTTACCAAAGTAAAAACAGAATATGAGGCTAAAAAGAAATAAACAACCGACAAAAATCGGGTAAAGTAAAATAATATTCTGGATACAATATGAGTTGTTTTCATATATTTAAAAATTAAATTGATATTGCAAATATATAATTAATTATCGTAAAACAATAATTAATTATTAAAAATTACAAATTTGAAGAGTTTTTAGAATATTATAATTCTATTAACATTAGAAAATAAAAGGCATCCGTATAAATGAACTAATTTTGCCTATTAGCATTTTTTATATGAAAAAACCAATTTCAGTCTCATTATTAGACCTCGCTATCATTACTCAGGATAGCAACGCTTCAGAAACATTTCAAAAAACAAAAGACATAGCACAATTAGCAGATAATTTAGGATACAAACGGTTTTGGCTTGCAGAACATCACAATATGGCGCACGTTGCAAGTACGGCGACAGTTGTTTTAATTGGTTATGTTGCCAGTCAGACAAAAAATATCCGTGTAGGTTCTGGTGGTATTATGCTTCCAAATCATTCGCCTTTAGTAGTTGCTGAGCAATTTGGAACTCTTGAAACACTTTATCCAAACCGAATCGATTTAGGTTTAGGAAGAGCACCGGGAACAGATCAGCCAACGGCAGAAGCAATCCGAAAAGACTTTTTTGAGCAGGCACAACGTTTTCCACAAAACGTAAGCAAACTTCAAGAATATTTTTCAACCGAAAACGCAACAGGAAAAGTGCGCGCATTCCCAGCCGAAGGCTTAAAAGTTCCAATCTGGATTCTAGGATCAAGTATGGACAGTGCGGCTTTGGCAGCTGCTTACGGTTTGCCTTACGCATTCGCTGGACACTTTGCACCAAAGCTGATGATTCAGGCATTTGAATTTTATAGAGAAAATTTTCAGGCTTCAGAATATTTAGACAAACCAAAAGCAATGGCTTGTGTTAATGTCATTGCAGCAGATACAAATGAAGAAGCAGAACTATTGTCTACAAGTTTATATCAAATGTTCCTAAACTTAATTAGAAACGATCGTAAAGGTTTGCAGCCGCCAATTCCGTCATTAGATGACATCATGAACGGGCAAGAACGTTTCCATGTTAATCAAATGACAGCCGGAACCTTCACAGGAAACAAAGAACAGTTAATAACCGATTTGAAAAAGTTCATTGACTACGCAAGAATCGACGAATTAATGGTTACAAGTCCAATCTTCGATCATCAGGCAAAACTAAAAAGCATTCAAATCACAAAAGAAGCAATCGATAGCTTAAACGAAAGTATACATATATAAGCATACATAATATATAAGTGTAAATTTCATTCTCACAACCCGACAGATTTAAAAAACCTGTCGGGTTTGTTTTTTATACATATATATGTATAAGATAAATTGAATCCCAATTTTCCGTAGAGACGCACAGCAGTGCGTCTACATCACGTATAAACACAGTGCATCTCTACAGAAAATCTAACCCCCGAAGACTATACTATATAATAATGTCCGGCTGAGCGAAGCCGAAGCCCTTTTGAGTTTAGAATTTAATAAGGAGCTATTTCCCGCTATCCGTTCCAATCTTTTATTTTGAACTCCAAAATAAAAGGATTTCCACTACTATCGGGGCTGGGGCATGAGTTTCCAGAATAAAATTCCCGAAGGAAAAGACAATCTCAGAAGAAAAAACGAAGAAAAAAAAAGAAACCTCTTCGTCTTTACGTCTCTGCGAGATTAAAAAGAACCCCGAAAAAACCAGACTTCATGTCTTACTGCCTTCGCGGCAGAACCGGACCAAGCAGGGCAAAATGGCTAAAAACCGCAATAGAGATAAAACGATGAAAAAAACTTTGCGTTGTAAAAAACGCAAAACCAGCGGTTTATAAAAAAGATTAA
>NZ_JAJQXA010000026.1 GCF_021245985.1 Flavobacterium soyae
TTAAAGACTACTTTTGAAGCTATACACACACCGCAATTTAATCAAATTGCAAGAATTAGGAAAGCGAAAGCTTTCCTTTTTTTATGCCACAAAAAAAGCTGCCTCACTTTTGAGACAGCCTCTTCTTCGTTTAAAAGTAAGATGTTTTATTTAATCAACTGCTGTAAAGGTTTCAATTGTTCCATATCTATTTTTGATTCTTTCAAAACAGACATTAAAGTTATAATGTTATTCGGGTTCATATTGTTTCCTAAAACACGAACAACGGCAAAACCATTTTCTTTTCTGTTTGCAAAAACTATGAATTCTTTGATGTTTTCATCAGAGCCGACATAACTTATTGATGCACCGTCTCTACCGGAGCCAACTTTCATTAATTCCTGATATTTTGGGTCTTTTAATATCGCCTTAACTTTATTTCGTTCTGCTTCAAATTGTACTTGATTTTTATCATTTGCTTTAAAGGCTAATATGTTCATTTTGTCAAATGAATTTATGGCTTCTTTTTGCTCTGCAGACAATTTGGTATCGTCAAGATTTAAAATAGTAGACGAAATATCGAGTGCAATAAAGTCTTTTTTGTCTGTGTTTTCGACAAAATACTTTTGCAGTGAAGGCTCAGAATTACAACTTACAAAAGTTAGTAATGCTAAAATGGCTGTGGTGAAAACGCTGATTTTCATAATTATTTTTTGCCTTTAGAAGCTTTTTTTAAATCAGTTCCGCCTGGAAGCTGCATTTTGTCTGTAAGTACTGAGATTTCGTTTAAATCAAAATTACCTGTAAGCGATAACAAAACAGTCTCGTCATTTTTTGCACCGTCAACAAACATCAGCAATTCTTTAATTTGTGTATCGCTTGCGCCGGATTTGACCATTATTTTGACGTTTTTACCACTGTCGTTTACTCGCATAAGTTCTTCTAAACCGGCAGATTTTATGTATTTATCTGCAGAAGCTTTCATGTCAGCTTCAACTTTAGGGTTCTTCGTTGTAAACACTTTTAAGTAGTCTAATTTTTTAATCAAGTTTATGTATTGCTGTGTTTCTTTATCAGAAGCATCAACTTTTACTTTGCTCATTAAATCAAACATTTTTTTGTTTACAATTACTGATGTTACATCGTCCTGACCATCATATTTGTCAAAGGCACTTTGAGCATAAAAAGCTTGTGTAACGAATGCGAAAACTAGAGTTATGATGAAATTTTTACTCATGCTTAGTTTATTGTTTTTTTGGTATTCGTGAATCGTTGATTTCATGATTATTTTTGTGTTTAATTACTGTTTAAAAATTTTGTTTTTTGATTGTTCATATTCGTTAATGTATTGAACACTTTCAATACCTACATTAACATTGTTTGACAATAGTGCCAAAGCTTTCTGCGTTGCTGCAAGGGCTTCTTCAGGATCGTCGTAGGTTCCTAGTTCTGACTGTGCGACAACCGGAGTTGTTTTTTCGCCTGCAAAATAATAGGTTCCAATTCCTAGTAAAACAACAACTGAAGCTGCAATCGATAACCACGCCACATTTCGTTTTTTAGTTTTTAGTGGGATTTCCTGCGTTGATTTTTGTTGTTTTACCTGAGAGAAATAACCAAAAATTGGTCTGTATTGCTCCAAATGCTGCGCAACATCTGATGAAGAAAAATATTCTTTTAATTGATTTTCTTCGGCAATAGTGGTTTCTCCCTGAAAGTATTTTTCTAATATATTTTCTATTTTATCTAATTCCATAACTGTGTGCATTTATCATTGATTCTCTTATTTTTTTTCTTGCTCTCGAAAGTGCCACCCTGATTGCGGTTTCGTTCATATTGACGATTTTTGCAATTTCTTCAAATTCATATTGTTCTACATCCCGCAGCTGGATTAATATTTGAAGCTGTTCCGGCAGCTGATTTATAATTTTTCCAACCCATTCCAGACTATCAGCATCTTCTAATTTCCGGTCTAACTGCGGCTCACGGTCTGTAAAATTATTATGAACAATCTGGAGGTTTCCGGCCCTTTTCGATTTTAACTGATCCAGGCAATAATTTTTTGTCATAGTCATTGCTAGTGCTTCGACATTATTGTAGGTGTCCAGGTTCTCTTTTTTGTTCCATAATTTTACCATTACTTCCTGAGTGGCATCTTCGGCTTCTTCAGTACTTGTAAGCAATCGTTTTGCCAGACGAAAAACTTTGTCTTTAAAAGGATTAACTAATTCTATAAACACATTTTGGTTCATAAATTAAAAGGTTATTCGTTAGCTTATATAGTCAAGACGAGGCACAATTATTTTTGTTACAGCGATATTGTAATTTTTTTATAAAAAAAGAATACTACTTAAAACTAAAGGTAGTATTTTTACGTTAATACAATACCATTATACCGAAACCTAATATTCTATGAAACCAATTTTAAAGTCTATACTCTTTTTATTTGTATTAACATTTTTTCTGCAGTCTTGTGAAGATGAAGATGATGTTAGGACTCCTGCGGAGTTACAAGTAAATGATTTTATATGGAGAGGATTAAATAAATATTATTTATGGCAGGCTGATGTGCCTAATTTAGCCGATGATCGTTTTAGCTCGGAAGGAGTATTTAATTCTTTTTTAGCCGGATATTCGAATCCCGAAGATTTATTTCAGGATTTATTGAATAAACCGGTAAGCAAATACCCAAGCAACGCCATTGATCGTTTTAGCTGGATGGTAGAAGATTATACCGTTTTAGAACAAGAACTTAACGGAATCACAAAAAACAACGGGGTAGATTTTAAACTAACCCGAGTTGCCGAAGGATCTAATGATTTAGTAGGTTATGTGCGTTATATTATTCCAAATTCTGATGCTTCGAATAAAGATATAAAACGAGGTGATTTATTTACGGGTGTAAACGGAACAAAACTGACGGTTTCAAATTACCAATCGTTGTTATTAGGCGCTGATACTTATACGTTGAATTTTGCTGATTACAATGGTTCTGCATTTGTTTTGAACGGAAAATCACTTTCTTTAACTAAAACAACTTTAGAAGAAAACCCAATTTTAATTAATAAAGTAATTACTTCCGGCAGCCATAAAATAGGCTACTTAATGTATAATGGTTTTTATCAGGAGTATGATACCCAGTTAAATGAGGCATTTGGAGAATTAAAAGCGCAGGGTGTTACAGATTTCGTTTTAGATTTAAGATATAACGGAGGAGGTTCTGTGCGATCTTCAACCCGTTTGGCAAGTATGATTACAGGGCAGTTTGACGGCGAAATATTTTCGAAAAGACAATATAATTTTAAACAGATGGCTGGTTTGTCTTCTGATGAGCTTGAAGACTTAAACGAAAGATTTGTAACTAGTTTTGGTGGTACTACTGTAAATGGTTTAAATATGGCTACGGTTTATATTTTAACAACTTCAAATACGGCATCAGCAAGTGAATTGGTTATAAATGGATTAAAACCTTATATTAATGTGGTGCAGATTGGTGAAACAACTATTGGTAAAAACGTTGGCTCAATGACGCTTTATGATTCGCCGAGTTTAGTATTGAAAAGTAATATAAACCCAAACCATAAATATGCGATGCAGCCTTTAATCTTTAAAATTTCTAATGCTGCAGATTTTGGAGATTATACAGGAGGCTTGGTTCCTACTTATGTACAGTATGAATATGTCAGTAATTATGGGGTTTTAGGTGATCCTTCTGAACCATTACTGAATTTGGCAATCTCTAAAATTACAGGTTCAACAGCTAAGAGAATCCAAAATGATCATCGTGAGGTTTTACCTTATATAAATGATTCTAAAAAAATCAACGGATTACGAAACGAAATGTACTTATAAATAATTGCGTTTAAATATTTTCCGGAATGGAAACAAAAAAAGAGGCTGTCTCAAAAGTAAAATCAAGCTGTTGAGAATCGCGTAAATGGAAAATTTCTCCGATAGGTATCCGAATAAAAAAGAGGTTGTCTCGACTTTTGAGACAGCCTCTTTTTTTACCAAAACAAATAAAAAACAATTCTAAAGCAAATTAATCGTTAAAATAAAAACCGTTTGGCCCCACACCAACCGCTAATTCTTTTTGCAAACTTCCGGTTAAACTATAAATGTAAGCTTTGCTATCAGCTTTAAAGTCTCCGCTGTCAGCTAAGTAAATATGATTGTTGTTTACTGCAAACCCGTATAAATAACCCAAACTAGCAGTTAATATTGGTGTTGTTGAAGCTTCAGCCACACTAGTACCAATAGAGTAAACCGAATTACCTACTGTATAATAAATTTTATTTTCATAAATATCTAAAAATCCAGCTCCGTCTAATGATTCAGGAAATGTAATTCTAGAAACAGATTTGTCTGATAATTTTACTTTTACAATTTCGCTTCTATCTCCATAAGGACCTCTTAAGATATATAAAGTTCCGTTTTCTTCTTCTATTGTATCTGCACTTGAACCAATTACTACAGGAGTTTCTAATGCTTTCGTTGCAATATTTACTATTAATAATTTATCACTGTTATAAGGTTCAGTAATATATAATTTGCCGTTTTCTTCTATAATTCTGTTACCCGTTGCATTCAAATTGATTTTAGATTCAAATGTATTTGTAGTTAAGTTTATTACTGCAACGTAATCATCAGTATTTCCGTTTGGATTGTTAGTTGAGAAATAAGTATTAGCATTCGTTACATAAGCTTTACCATCTTTTACAACACCATATCTTGGGTTGGCAAGTCCGCTGTCGATTTTAGCTATTAGTTTAAATGTGTATCTGTTTACTACATTTATAACATTAGAACCGCCTGCAATAATATAGGCATTATCTCCGTCAAAAAAGATATTTTGAGCATATTTTCCAAGCAAATCTGTTCCGTTTGCTGCAGTGTAAGCATCTTTTGTGAATACGCTGAAATCATCGCTTGAAAAAGAAACACTTCCTTGTCCTGCACTTCCTTCATTTAAAATGAAAAATCCGTTTTCATATTGTCCTTTTGATTCGTCATTATCGTCATCACTCGAACAAGAAACGAATAACGAAACGCTAAGTGCTATTAAAAGTAATTTACTAAGTTTCATAAATATTAAAATTTTAAAGTTAAATACATGTTGAAATTTCGACCCGGCATTGGCCTGTCTTCCAGGCTTTCATAATCTTCATTGAAGATGTTTAAAACCTGAAAACCAAGTTTAAAAGAGTCTAAGAATTTAAAATCATAATCGATTCCGAGATTTGAAACCGTATAATCGTTTATAATTTCATCCGGATTATTATCTGCTCTTGTGTAGACAAATCCATTATATAAAAATTGATAGTAAGCAGAAATTCTATTTCGGGAATAAGCGACTGAACCCGTTACTTTATTAAAAGGAACAAAGAAAAGCTGCTTTTTAGTTTCTTCATCTTTTGATGCAGTATAAGCATAAGAAGCATTTGCACTGAAGTTATTTTTACCGAATTGTTTTTTCCAGCCCAATAAAGTTTCTGCACCATAACTATTAACATTGTCTTTGTTTATAGGGCTCCAAATGCCATTTTTACCTGGAACCCATTGCAGTAAATCTTTAATTTTGATGTAGTAGAAAGTCTGCGTAAGCGAAATGTTTTTGAAAGTAAATACGTTTCCAATTTCGGCCTGATACGAACTTTCGGGTTTTAAATCCGGATTTCCGCCTTCGTCCCAATACAAATCATTATAAGTTGGAATTCTGAAATTTCGGGATAAATTCAGTTTGAAATTGTACAACTTGCTAAACTGATACGAAGATCCCAAAGTGAATAAAACCGGAGATTTGTAATTATTTGTAAACTCTTTTCGAATACCGAGTTCGTTTTTCCATGCTTCAGAAAAATCTTGTTTCACTAATAATCCCGCAGAGCTGATTTCACGAACGTGATCGCCAAAACTGCTTCCGTAGCCTTTAGTTCTGTTATAATCAAAAACCCCATTTATTTGAGTTGATTTGAATAAGGTATAGCCTAAATCAGCTTTCGTAATTAAACTTTCGGTTTTTCCGTAAGTATATAAATTGGTTGAATTATCGGCAAAATATTGATAGTTTTCAAAAATGTATGCCGTTTTGAAATTGGTTTTAAATTTTCCAAAATCGCCATCGTATTCTAATAAGTTTCGGTTGAAACCGTTTATATATTTGCTTTTCGTTTCAGTTTCTACAACCAAGGAAGTATTTCGGTCTGTATTTGAAAACTGACTATAAAGTTTTAAAGTGTTTCTTGAGTCGATTTTATAACCGGCATTAGCGCTCATGGTTATAATATCATATTGCCCGTTTTGGTTCCAGCGCTGTTCGCCCCGCCAGGTATAACGGTTTAAATACTTATAATCGTTTGTAGAACTGTTTTTAGAAAAACCAATTTGTGCACTCCATTTTTCGTTAGAAATATTCGTTTTATAATTTATTCCAATAGTGTTGAAACTTCCGTAATCCAGTTTTAAATTATTCTCAAACCGATTATAAAATGCCAGATCATTGTTTAAATGAACTGTACCGCCAATTGCGCCGCTTCCGTAAATAACGCTTCCTCCTCCGGCTTTTACACTTATCGAATTATAATCAGAACCCGAAATGGTATTAAAATCGGTGCTTCCGTTCATCTGCGAATTAATGTTGATTCCGTTCCAGATTACAGCCGTTTGAGAAGATGTAGTTCCGCGAAAAGAAACTGTAGAAAGCATTCCGCGTCCGTATTCTTTAAAATAAATGGTTGAATTGAAATTTAAGAGATCAGTCAATAAAGCTTCATTCCTGTTGATAATTGAATCACTAAGTTTTAAAACCGATTGAGAATTGGAGTATTTTTTAAGATTTGCGTCAGAAACTACGACTTCTGTTAATTTAATAGAATCGCCCTGCGCCGAAATCAATTGGCACAACATTAAAAGTAAAAAAGCAAAACGTATTCTTAAAGTCATAATTTCTACACTCTTTTTCCCGAGAGCTCGATATTTGTTACAAAGGCAGGTCTCCTGGCTTGCGTCTTGTTGTTTACCTTCCCACTCGCCGGGGCGAGCAGTGGTTTTGTAGTTACAACAAGCATTCTTTTTTTAGAACAAAGCTTACAGTTGCGGGAACAGCTCAAGATTTTACTTGATTCCCTTTTAATGTGTTTTATAAAAACACAACCTTAAATTTGCTGCAAAGATAAAGTTAAAATTATTGAATATTCAAATTTGTTTTACTATTTGAATTAAATTCTAAACAAAACTAAATTAAAATGTAATTTTTATGACTTGCCCAAAATCGACTTTATTTTGAAAAGCTTCTTTCAAAGGCAGTGAAGTTTGATGACATAATATACTTCTAATAATTCCGGCATGAGTTGCAATAACGATAGGATGCTGGGTTTTTTGCGAAATTTGTTCTGCTAAAAAATCACCAGCTCTTTGATGTAATTCCACAAATGATTCTCCGTTTGAAACTTGAATGTTTACAAAATCTTCCATCCACGGATTTAATTGTTCCGGCGGAATTTCGTTCCAGTTTTTTAATTCCCAGTCACCAAAATTCATTTCTTTCAATCGGTCATCTTCCTGATAAGAAATTGTTTTTATATTCTCTTGAATGTGTTTTGCTAAAATAGTGCAGCGTTTTAAAGGACTTGAAAAAATAATGGCTTCTGCAGGTAATTCTGAAATAATCCGGTCAAAGATTTCATCAAAAGGTTCGGCAATATTTACATCAGACTGGCCGTAACAAATGCCTTTTTCGCAGATGGTTTCGGTATGGCGAACTAAATAAATTTCCATATAAAAAGAATACTTAAATAATAAATTACTTCACAAACCTGCTGCGTTGCACCAAGACAATCTCCGGTATAACCGTCAATCCATTTTTGAAAATATCCAGCCAGAAAATATCTGGTTATGAAAACAGGAATTATAGCTAAAAGAACTTTATAATTGAAATAGGTGAGTGCCAATAAAGGAATTAACCCAAAGAAAAAAGATCCAAAAATTTCTTTCCAGCTATGGTTTTTAGCAATTGGTTTGCTTTTGCTCGAAGCGTCATTACGGGAATATTGATGTGTAAAAACAATACTGATTGCAGCCAAACGACTTAAAGAATGTGCCGAAATAAATAAAAGGAAAATCAGTAAAATGTTATTAGTAAAAAGTAAAATGGATTCTGAAAGTAGTTTGAATTTTGCCAGAAAAAGCAAAACTAATCCAATTGCACCATAAGCACCAATGGCGCTGTCTTTCATAATCATTAGGATTTTTTCTTTAGTCCAGCCGCCGCCAAATCCGTCGCAGACATCTGCAAATCCATCTTCATGAAAAGCGCCTGTTGTTAGAACTGAAATTATTATTGCAAAAATGACAGCCGTCTCTGTTGAAAGAAAAAGAGAAAAAATATAATAGGCAAGAAATGAAATTGACCCGACAATCCATCCTATAAAAGGGAAATATCTTGTTGCTTTGTTTAAATAATCTGGATCGTGAGTAATGTTTTTTGGGCAGGGAATTCTGGTGTAGAACATTAAGCAGGTGAAGAAAATGTGTAGTTCTTTTTTCATTTAGATTGTGGTATTTGGCTAAAGCCCTTTTGAGAGGCAATTATTTTATCCCAACATCTAAAGATGTTGGCAATTGATTTTTTATTATTTTATTGATGGTTCATTCTTTCGGATTTAATAAGTAATCGAAAATAAAAAAAATATTTAACTGCCTCCAGATTTATCTGGAGGTTTGAGAGATGTTATGTCTAACAGGCTTTAGCTGAATTCACTATTTGGCTAAAGTCTTTTTAAGAAACAATATTTCTATATCAACATCTAAAGATGTTGGCAATTGCTTTTGTGTTATTTTATTGATAGTCCATTCTTTCAGATTTAATAAGTAATCGAAAATAAAAAAAATATTTAACTGCCTCCAGATTTATCTGGAGGTTTGAAGGATGTTATGTCTAAAAGGCTTTAGCCGAATTCTCTATTTGGCTAAAGCCCTTTGAGAGGTAATTATTTTATCCCAGTATCTAAAGATATTGGCAATTGATTTTTAACTTATTTTTTATGCTTAGTTCATTCTTTTCAAAGGGGTAAAATTTTGAAAATAAAAATTTAATGTTTTGGTTTAATTGCCTCCAGATTTATCTGGAGGTTTGAAGGATGTTATGTCTAAAAGGCTTTAGCCGAATTCGCCATTTGGCTAAAGCCCTTTTGAGAGGCAATTATTTTATCCCAACATCTAAAGATGTTGGCAATTGAATTTTAATTTATTATGAAATGCTCTTTGCATAAAATATTTTAAGATAAAAGTTAAATTTAATTGCCTCCAGATTTATCTGGAGGTTAAAAAGAATTAGCACCTTCTGGGCTTTAGCCAAATTCCATCAAGATATTTTTTTAAAACCAAATTTGGTTATAAACTCATCATATTCCTCTTGAAATGTTTTCTTTTTATGATGTTCTTCTTGATTTATAATATAATTTCTCACTTTGCCAACAATAGATTCTGATACAGAAACCGCAAAATATTCATCCTGCCATTCAAATTTTTCTTTTGTTAATTGATTTTTATTAATCCAGTATGAAGACTCACCTTTTAACAATTGTATTGTTTTTTGAATTGTTTGATTATTTCCTAATGAAATCAAACAATGGCAATGGTCAGAATATCCACTAATGTAATCCAGATATATTTCTTTTTTTAATGCATTTTCTTTTATGTGGTGCCAGATTTTTTGGCGTAGATCAACCGAATTTAAAAATGGGAACCTGTTTTTTGTACTCCAAACACAATGAATATAAACTTTAGTAAAAGGCATGTATGATTTTTAAAATAATTTCAATTTATGATTCAAAGATATAAACTGTAAATTAAAATTGAAAACTATTTCCTACTAACTCCAGCACTTTCAAAACTAGCCATTTCATTCAAAAAAGCCTCAGCCGATTTTAAAATAGGAAATGCAACTGCACAGCCGGTTCCTTCGCCCAGACGCAAATCTAAATTTAAAATAGGTTTTGCACCAAGATAATTTAATAATTTTTGATGTGCTTTTTCGGCAGAGCAATGACAGAATATGGCATTTTTTTTAATATCAGGATTTATTTTAAAAGCAATTAAATAAGCGGCAGAACAAATAAAACCATCAACCAGAATAAGCATTTTGTTTTCAAAAGCGGTCAGCATTCCGCCGGCCATTTGAATAATTTCAAAACCTCCAAAATGGGCGATTAGTTGTTTTAATTCGGCTTGGCCGGAATAATTTTCGAGTGCTTTTTTTAGAATATTTTGTTTGTTCAGAAGTTTTTGATCGTTAATTCCGGTTCCTTTTCCAACACACTCTTCAATTGAAAAACCGGTCAAAAGACTCATTAAAACCGATGCAGTAGAGGTGTTTCCAATTCCCATTTCACCAAAACCGATACAATTAGAACCTGTTTTAGCAATATCGTCAACAATTGCTTTTCCTTTTTCAAAACACAATTGTAATTCCGTTTCGCTCATGGCAGAAACATGTAGAAAAGACTGCGTTCCTTTTGCTATTTTGGCGTCAATCAATTTTGCATTTGTCGGGAAATCATAATTTACTCCAGAATCTACAATCGATAATTGAATATTATTCTGCTTGCAGAAAGCATTAATTGCTGCGCCGCCTTCCAGGAAATTATTCACCATTTGGCGAGTTACATCCTGCGGATAGTCACTTACACCATGATTTGCAATTCCGTGATCTGCTGCAAAAACAACAATATTAGGTTTGATGATTTTAGGATTTAAAGTTTCAAAAACTGCTGCCATTTGAAAAGCCAGGGTTTCTAAAGTTCCTAAAGAACCAACAGGTTTTGTTTTGGAATCTATTTTTTCTTGTAAAAGCTGACTGAAATTGGTTTGATTATTTTCTTTTTTCTGAGACTTAAAATCAAAATCTGAAACGTTTATTTTATGAATTTCATTGATTTCTTTACAATCGGCAGTTTCAGATTTTTGTTTCCAATGCAGTTGCTGTAACATAGGCTGATTACCATAATTTGTAGCAGGTTTACCAATGCAGAAATACCCAAGCGGTTCTATGTATTCTGGTAAATCAAGGATTTTTTTAAACTGGTAATAATTTAAAATTGAAACCCAGCCCATTCCGTAACCTTGTTCTGTAAGCGAAAGCCAAATATTCTGCGCCGCACAAACCGAACTAAATTTTACAGCTTCGTTACTGCCGATAGTTCCAATCGTAAACTGATTTAAAACAGAACGGTCATAAGCTATTATAAGTCCAATTGGAGCTTCTTCAATCGCCTCCAGTTTCAATGATTTATAAAGTTCTTTCTGCTCCGGATTGTCGGTAAGTTCTTCGGCTTTTTTATTATAATCTAAAAATAAATTTTTAATGGCACTTTTAACCTCATCTGATTTAATGATATAATATCTTGTAGCATCTGTAAGCCCAACAGAAGGCGCCCAATGTCCAGCCTGCAAAGCTTTTTGAATTACTCCGTCCGGAACCTCATCGGTTGTAAAATGTCGGGTATCGCGGCGTGATTTTAATATATCGTCTAAACTAGTCATAAATTCCAATTTTTTAAATTTCAAATTCCAAATTCAATTACAATATCAAAATTCAATATCAATTTTGGAATTCACGTAAAGATACTTCACGATATTGGAATTTGGAATTTAAATTTTGGAATTTAACTCTTAATTTTGACCGGAATTCCGGAAACCATCAAAACCACTTCATCTGCATTTGAGGCCAGAAACTGATTCATCCAGCCTTGCAGTTCAGTAAATTTTCTGCCAATTTCGGTTGCGGCGTGAACGCCCATTCCAATTTCGTTGGTTACAATAATTAGTGTTGCATTTTCCTGATTGGCAATTGAAAGAAATTCTTTTTTTGCTTCTTCTAAACTTAAAGTGACATCATTTTTATTGTCTACAAAAAAGTTGGTAAGCCAAAGCGTTACACAGTCGATTAAAGCAACTTTTCCGGAAAAGTTTATTTCGCTTAGATGTTTTTCTTTTTCAATATTTGTCCAGCGTTCGTCTCTTTCCAGTTGATGACGATCAATCCGGTTTTGAAAATCAGAATCCCATTTTCTGGCTGTCGCCACATATATAGGAGCATCTGTAAGCTGTAATGCTAAATTCTGGGCATAACTGCTTTTTCCTGATCGCTCGCCTCCGGTAATTAAATAAATCATTTTTTATTTAGTTATAAGTTATGAGTTATAAGTTATGAAACGCAGAGTAACAAGTAAAGATCTTTAACTTATAACTCAACACTCATAACTTCTAATAAGGGCAATGACGACATTTGTTTCCACAGCAGGTACCACGTTTTAGATGATACCAGGTTTTAAAAACCATATTGCCGTTTTCGGTATAGTAGTCAATTCCCTCAATTAGTTTATCTGTTTTGGGCAAAGATATGGCTTTATTTTTAAGGGCATTTTTAGGAGTGATAGTTTCTACATAAGCATCGATTTTGTCTTCGCAGGCTTCTTTAAAACAAACGGGACAAAGACAGTCGCCTCCTTCAGAAAGGTTGAAAATTGGCGGGTAGTCGTTGCACCAGCATTTTTCAACCGAAATATCTCCGCAGCTGAATTGAGATTCACAGCTTGAGCAAATTTTAATTTTTGTGGTATTCATAACGTAAAGATACAAATTGTTGAATTTTGTAAGAATAAAGGTAAACAAAAAATTTAGAAAATGCTTTACCTTTGTTCCTTTCGAAAACGTAAAATATGAGACATTTATTCCCTAAATTGATTTTTATTTCTTCTTTTTTTATTCTCTTCGGATGTAAGAAGAACGAAACGAGCGAAGTAGCAAAATCTGAGACTGCAAAAAACAGTATTGAATATGCATCTGGACTTTCTATTGTAAAATATGATGGTTATTCAGTCGTAACAGTTTCAAATCCATGGCCTAATTCGAATAAAGACCTTAAATATATTTTAAAAGAAAAAGAAGCAAAGGTTCCGGATAGCCTGCAGACATATACCACAGTCCAGGTTCCGTTAGAATCTGTTGTGGTAACTTCAACAACCAATATTCCGTTTTTAGAAATGCTTGGAGTAGAAAATAAATTAGTTGGATTTCCGCATACCGATTATATTTCGTCTGAAAAAACAAGAGTATTAATTGACAAAGGTTTTGTGAAAAACGTTGGACAAAATGAAAAATTGAATATCGAACAATTAATAGAATTATCGCCGGATTTGATTGTGACTTTTGGAGTTGATAATAACAATCCGATGCTGGATAATTTAAAGAAAAGCGGTTTGAATGTTTTGATTCAGGGTGACTGGATGGAACAGTCCCCGCTTGGAAAAGCAGAATGGATAAAACTTTACGGAGCATTATTTGGTAAAGAAGAAAAGGCAAAAGAATTATTTGATAAAATCGTTCAGAGTTATGATCAGACAAAAAAACTGGCAGCAGAAAAAATAGCAGGCTCAACAGTTTTATACGGTTCGATGTACGAGGATGTGTGGTACGTTGCCAAAGGAAACAGCTGGGTTGCCGAGTTTATGAAAGATGCGCACGCCAATTATTTATGGGCAGATTTAAAAGGAACTGGAAGTGAAGGTTTGTCTTTTGAAAAAGTTTTGGATAAAGCAAAAACGGCAAATGTCTGGATTGCTTCGGGGTCTTTTAAAAGTCTGGATGAATTGCAAAAAGCGAACCCGCATTATGGAGAATTTGATGCTTTTACAAATAAAAAAGTTTATAGTTTTGAAGGGAAACGTGGGGCAACTGGCGGAACGGTTTATTATGAATTGGCGCCAAGCCGCCCGGATTTAGTTTTAAAAGATTATATTAAAATTTTTCATCCTGATTTATTGCCGGGCTATGAATTTACTTTTGCATCAAAACTGAATTAAATTGGCAAACAAAAAACGAAATACCATTTTATTTGTTGTTTTGACTCTGGGGCTTTTACTAATGTTTCTGGCAAGCATTAGTTTAGGATCAGTCATGATTCCGCTAAAAGATGTTTTTACAAGTTTAACCGGAGGCCATGCTGCAAAATCAACCTGGGAATATATCATTATAAATTATCGTCTGCCAAAAGCGATTACGGCAGTTTTGGTTGGAACCGGACTTTCGATCAGCGGACTTTTAATGCAGACTTTATTTAGGAACCCTCTTGCCGGACCTGATGTTCTGGGACTCAGTTCAGGTGCTAGTTTAAGTGTTGCATTTGTAATTTTAGGAGCGGGATTTCTACCTCCGTTTTTAAGTGTAATTGTTTTATCGCCTTACGGAATAGTGATTGCTTCGACGTTTGGGAGTACAATGGTTTTACTTTTGGTTGTGGTAGTTTCACAAAGATTACGTGATACCATGGCAATTTTAATCATGGGGCTAATGTTTGGGAGTTTTACAATCGCAATCGTAAGTGTTTTGACTTATTTTAGTACGGCAGAACAGCTGCAGAAATTTACATTTTGGTCAATGGGAAGCCTTGGCAATTTTTCGTGGTCAACTATAGGGATTTTAAGTTTCTGTGTGCTATTTGGCCTGCTTTTAAGTGCTAATTGTATAAAACCTTTAAACGCATTACTTCTGGGCGAAAATTACGCAAAAAGTATGGGTTTGAATTTTAAAAGAGCGAGATTAATAATCATTGTTGCGACCAGTATTTTATCTGGAAGCATAACGGCTTTTGCAGGGCCAATTGCTTTTATCGGTTTAGCAGTGCCGCATATTGCAAAGCTGACTTTTCAAACCAGTAATCATACTATTTTGTTTTGGAGTACTTTGTTTTTTGGAGCGATTATAATGTTGTTCTGCGATATTGTTTCACAAATGCCTGGTTTTGATGTTACGCTTCCAATAAATGCCATAACGTCTATAATTGGTGCGCCGGTTGTGATTTGGCTTTTGATAAGAAAAAGAAATTTTCAGTAAAAACCTACAAATATTTATATCTTTAATTTTTTTAAACACATAGAAACATAGTTTTTATTTCAATTAATGAATTAATGATTACTCAAAAATATTTAGATGAATTAACTTATGAAGTTTTAGGTGCTTCAATAGAAGTCCATAAAATCATTGGAAAAGGATTACTGGAAAATGTTTATCATGAATGTCTGAAAGAAGAACTCTCACAAAGAAAATTAAATTTTTTCACAGAGATGAGAGTTCCAATAATATATTAAGGATAAGGAATTAGTAACAGATTTTCGATGTGATTTATTTGTTGAAAATTGTTTAGTAGTAGAATTAAAAACAGTTTCCGAAATAAATTCGATTCATCAAGCTCAACTGTTGACATAAATGAAACTTTTAAAAGCACCAAAAGGAATTATAATTAATTTTAATTGTTTTAATATTTTTAAAGAAGGTCAAAAAACATTTGTAAATGAATATTTCAGATCATTACCAAAGCTTTAGTTCAACTATGTTTGATTTACAAGTAAATCTTAAATTCCTTCTAATAAGACAAAGAAACCTATGTTTCTATGTGTTTAAATAAAAAACGCAATGAAGAATATTCTATCAGCTTCAAACTTAACTATTGGATACAAATCCAAAAAAACAACAGTGACTATTGCAGAGAATCTAAATTTAAATTTAAGTTCAGGAAAACTGATTTCTTTAATTGGTGCAAACGGAATTGGGAAATCGACTTTATTGCGAACAATTACCGGAATTCAACATCCGTTATCAGGAAATGTTTATTTGAATAAAAAAAATATCTCAGCTTATACACCCTTAGATTTAGCACAGAATTTAAGTTTGGTTTTAACCGAAAAATTACCGCCTAGCAATCTCTCCGTTTTTGAATTGGTGGCGCTCGGTCGCCAGCCTTACACAAATTGGGTTGGAACTTTAACCCAAACTGATATCGAAAAAGTTCAGGAAGCAATGAAGTTGACGCAGATCGAACATCTTTCTCATAAAAAACATTACGAAATAAGCGACGGACAATTGCAAAAGGTTTTAATCGCAAGAGCTTTGGCACAAGATACTCCGCTGATTATTTTAGATGAACCTACAACACATTTAGATTTACTGCATAAAGTTTCGTTGTTTAAACTTTTGAAAAAGCTGACTCAGGAAACTCAAAAATGCATTTTGTTTTCAACACACGATATTGATTTGGCAATTCAATTAAGTGATGAAATGATAGTTATGACGCCCGAAAATGTTGTGCAGGATGAACCTTGTCATTTAATTTCAAATGGAAGTTTTGCAGCTTTGTTCAAAGATGAACATATTATTTTTGATGCTGAAAAAGGAAAGTTTATCGTTACCTGATTCATTTCCTGCAAGGTTTTCCAAACCTTGTAGGTATTTGTTTATTGCCAGCTTTTAAAATTTATACCTACAAGGTTTGGAAAACCTTGCAGGAAGACCGAGATTTTTTTTAATCCTTACCTTTCTAAAAATTCTAAATCAAGGTAGTTTTTATTTTTGTCTTTTAAATCTATATATAAAACAGTTTCTCTTTTTATTGCGAAATGCATTTTTAATATGGTTGTATCCATACCTATATGAAGACTATAATGTATAAAATCACCTTTGTAAGGGATTTCAAGCTCAATCAAATTATAGTTAATATTCACAGAAGAAACTTTATCTTCATACTGTGATGTATGTCTAACTTCTTCTTTCCATGAATTTGATTTTATTGGAATATTTTCAAGATTAACAATTATTTTTTCTCCATATTTCTTAAGCTTTTGAATCTCAGCATTATTATTTTCTATTGCTTTTTTATCTTTTGAATTTTCAATAAATAACCAAATACCAAAGGGTAATAAAATAATTATTCCTATTCCCACAAACATTATATTTCCGTCAAGTCCAACACGAAAAATTAGTATCCCTAATAAAAGTATCCCTAAAAATATGTATTTGAATAAGCCTTTTGCCTTTTCTTTAAAATTTATACTCATGCTGAATTAATTGTTAATTGGATATTTATTTTTGTTTTCTTTAAGCTAAAATAATCGTTTCTTAGATAAAATCTTAAATATTAATTTTATTGATGATTTTGTATTTCAGCATTTAGAGCTTTTATCAGAATTTTTAAAGATGTATTAACTTTGCTTTTAAAGTTAATGTAAAATATAAGGGCTGTAAAAACTATAAAAGATGCGAATATTTTCCAGTTAAAAAAGTCGTCAATTGGATTTATAAATATGAAAATAGTAAAGCCTATATTTAATAATAGAATTAAAAAGAATATTGGCTTTAAATAAGAAGGTATTTTAAAACTTAAAATGATAACACGATGATTTAAATATTCTATTATCTCACCGTTAATTTCAGGACGTAATTGACTTCTTGGACCAAAATCAAATGTTGGATATATTTGAAACTCAGAAGTAGATATTTTTCCTTCAAACTTGTATTCTCCTTTTGAATTTGTATGAAATTTTTCGGTAATAGAATTGAGTTTATTTATAATATCTTGAGTTTCTAAGTTTGTTTTTAATTTAAAAGTATACATTTTTAGAAAGATATTTTATTGGATATTATTTTCTTTCTTAAATCTATTTCGGTGAATAGTAAGCGCGATGCTTAATTCACTTGCGTCAGTATTTAATTCATTAAGATCAAACTGCATTACCTGACTAGGTTCAATAATATAATAAATAAAAAAATCGGTGCTGGACCTGCCGTAGAATTTCGTATCAACTCTTTCGTTTTCAATATTATTCCAGGGGACAAGTTCTTCATTTTTGTACTGAATTCCTTTTGAGTTAATTCGAAACTGAACTTCATTAACTTTCTTTAGCAACTTTAATGCTTTGTAAACTAAAAATAGAATAATAGGCAATAATAAAAAGAATACTATGAAAGTGTTTTTATTTGTCAGTGAGTAAATTGCAAAGATGAAAAGTCCAATTGCGGCTAAAAGCCAAGCATAAATTGTAGTTTGAGAATAATAAATTAGTTTTTCTTTAGAATAGCTTAAATTATTTACATCAATTAAAGGTCTCATGACTATTTTTTTAGAGCAATCTGCCTCTTAGCTTCACCAACTACAAAAGCAACAGAATTCGCAATATTAAAAGAGCGAATAAGCGGCGACATAGGAATCGTTAAATGATTTTCAAATCTGGCCATAAATTCTTTGCTTAAACCAACGCTTTCCTTTCCGAAAACTAACCAGTCACCATCCTGAAATTCATTTTCTAAATATGATTTTTCAGAATGAGAACTCATTAAAAATACACGGGAATGATCTGGAATTTGTTTTACCCATTCGTCAACATTTTGATATTCGGTTACATCAAGGTGTACCCAATAATCCAAACCGGAACGTTTAAGGTTTTTATCATTAATTACAAAACCAAAAGGATGAATTAAATGCAGTCTGCTTTGTGTTCCTACACATAATCTTCCAATATTTCCGGTATTATTTGGTATTTCTGGTTCTACAAGAACAACGTTTAGCATTATCGTTTATTTGTTAATTCGTTTAATCGTTTATTTGGAAATCGTTTACTTCTAAAACCTCTCCGGCTTTTAAGTTCTGCAAATATACATTTCCTATCCGAACACGAACTAAACGTAAAGTGGGAAAACCAACTGCGGCGGTCATTTTGCGAACCTGGCGAAATTTTCCTTCGTTTACAGTAATCGATGCCCATGAAGTCGGGCCATGTCGTTCGTCTCTGATTTTTTTTGCCCTTGGTCCAAAATCAGGAATTTCAGTAACAATAAAAGCAGTGCAGGGTTTTGTTTTGTATTTTCCGCCTTCAAAACCTATTTCTACGCCTTTTTGCAATTGTTCAATAGCTTCGGGAGTAATTATGCCATCAACCTGAACATAATATTCTTTGTCGACTTTTTTGCTTCTTATCTGTTCACTTACTTTTCCGTCTGTCGTTAATAAAAGCAAACCTTCAGAATCTTCATCGAGCCTTCCAATCGCCATTGTACCTTCGGGAAAATCATGCAGTTCGCCCAAAAGCTTTTTCTTTCTTTTCAATTCATAAATAAATTGACTCAAATAACCGTAAGGTTTAAAAAGAATGAAGTGTCGGTGCATGTTTTATTTTTTTTGCAAAGATAGCTTTGTTCTGCAAGTATTAAAGTAAATTAAAAGAATCGATTACCCGTTTTTTGTTTTCATCTTTTTCAGCCACTCATAAACAAACCAGATCACTGTAATTCCAAACAGAATTAAAAGTGGTGTATAATAATTTTTGAAGAAATCATGAAAATAACTTCCAATAAAAATATAGATTGAAGCCATGCATAATTTTATCAGAATAAATTCGGCATTAGACCAGCTTGTTTTGATTTTAAAAAATTCCATAAGATTAGTTTTTTAGTTTAATTGTTTGAAAAATAACAAATTGTAAGTTTATGTTTAAAGTTATGAAAATGATTTCTAAACTAATGCTGTGTTAAACCATTTCTCAAAAACGCTATTCAAATTTGCGTCCGGATAATCATAAAGACCGCAGAAATATGAAATTAAATGGTAAGGAAAAAATTACTGACTTAAGTGAGTTTAATGTGAAATAACATTTGATTATAATAAAGCCTTAATCCGCTTTTTTTCGATATAAATTATTTAAAGCTGTTCCTTTTTGAGACATTCTTTTTATATCTGCAAAAATACAATACAGTAAAACAAGGGTATTTTCTTGTTAATAAAACTAATCGGTTTTAGCTTATTTATGCCTCAGAAAAATCTTCTAAAAACGCATTATTATTGAGGATAACGATAATTAAAAGTAAAATGTTGCTGTGTCTTTTAGGTGTATTTATGAAATAACTTACAATAATTTCATGTTTTTACAATATTCTCTTAACTTTAAACGGTATAAATTTGATCTCTAAAAACTCAATTTTTAAGCTTATGAAAAACATTTACTCGATACGCCATCTCATGGCTTTAACTTTTTTTTGGTGTTCGTTAAGTCTGGTTGCGCAAACTTTTCCAACGCCTCAGAATTTGCCTTATGAGCAAAATTTTTCTTTTGCCCCAACAGTTACAGCGTACCCTTTAGGGTTTCAGGGCTGGACTGCAGCTACAGCTCCGGGATCTGCGTTTAATACAAATGCAGCATTAGTGGCAGACAGACCTTTAGCAGCTAGCAGTACTGCAGCAACTAATAGTGGAAATTTTCATAATTATGATGGCAAAATTGGTTTTTTAAATACAGGTTCATTAGACCTTACAATTGGTTTTGCTTTTGATGGCACTGGACAAAAAGCAATACAAGTTCAGTATGATGCTATGACAATTCGTAATCCATACGATGTGCCGCCTGCTGCAACTAATACTCGTATTAATGAAATGGTTTTACAATACAGAGTTGGTACAAGCGCTCCTTTTACATCATTATTATCAACTGCTTACGCAAATAATGATGTAAAACAGACAACAGCGGTTACAACGCCTCAGAATTTAAAAACGATAAAAGTAACTTTACCGGCTGAATGTGACAATCAGCCAATAGTACAAATTCGATGGATTTCAAGACAAGTTTCAGGAGCAGGGGCACGTCCTTCATTTGCAATTGATAATGTTGATATTAAAAGCGATGTATTAGCTCCGGTTAATGCAGCTGGTTATCCAAAAGTAGATAATATCTTATCTCAAAGTTTTGATTTTATCAGTAAACTGGATGAAATAGGAAAAACATATTATGTGTTATTACCGGGAGGAAGTGCAGAACCAACTATTGCACAAATAAAAGCCGGACAGGATGCCGCCGGAGCAGCTGCTTTGCAATCTGGATTTTTAGATATTACAGATGCATCTCAGGAATCTGTAAAAAGTTTTACGGGATTAAGTTTGAGTACTTCATACTCTGTTTTTTCTGTCTCCGAAGATCCTTATGGAAATATTCAGTCTGCTGTAAATAGAATAGATGCAGCAACTTCAAGTGTTGCCCTTCCTTCTTTAACAACTACGGTTGCTTCTTTGAATTTAGGTTTTTCTGAAACAAATTTTGATTCAGATATTTTTACGTACCAAATTCAAGGTTCAAATCTTACAGATGACGTTATTTTAACTTCGACAGCAAACTTTACCATTTCTAAAGATAACAGTACATTTGCTTCATCCTTAACATTTGCTGCTGCTGATTTTGCTTCAAATGCTGCTCCAACTGTTTATGTAAAGTTTACACCAAATGCAATCAGCAGTTTTACCGGAGAGATAACGCACGAATCAAATGGTGCAGCTACTAAAATAGTTACACTGACGGGAGTAGGAATTAATCCGTACGTACAAGGATTTAATGATCCTAATGTCTTGTCTAATAGCGGATGGACACAGTATAATGCAGCCGGAACAGTAAATAAATGGTCGCCTACAACTGTTGCCAGAAATGTAAATTCAGGAACGGGAGCAGTTTTAATGAACGGTTATTCTGATTCGGGAGCGAGTAAAGACTGGTTGATTTCTCCTAAATTGCGTTTAGATACTTTTGGGCAATTTGCATTATTATCTTTTTACTCTCGTAAATTTTATGCAGGTCCTGGTTTAAAATTATTGGTATCTACTGATTACGATGGAAAAAGTAATCCTGAAACGGCAACCTGGACAGAATTGCAAGGTAATTTCCCAACTGTTACGGGAACTTATACCAAATCGCAATACATCAAATTAAATGATTACAAAACGAGCCATACTTATTTAGCCTGGGTTTATGAAACTACAGCGGGAGGAACTAATTTTGCTGCCGAATGGTCGTTTGACGATGCAGCAATTACAAATGAAGCGGGTTATGTAGCTTCAAACCCTGTTTTAGACTTTGGAGATACTGCACCAAATACTGTTTCGGCAAGTCAGTCTTTCGTTTTTAATGCAGAAGGTTATGATGATATTACAATTACAGCTCCGGCATCTTTTGAATTATCATTGGATAATGTGACATTTCAATCGAGTTTAACAGTTTCATCTGCCGATGCTGCAGCCGGAAAAACACTTTACGTAAGATTTGCACCAACTACAAAACAATTGTCAATATCCGGATCTTTAACCGTTACCGGAACTTCATTAAACAAACAAATAGGTTTATTAACGGGTTCTTCTTTACCAAAAGCAGATACATTTGATGTGGTAACTTATAATTTAGAATTTTTTGGCAGTGATGTAAAAGGTACAGACGGAGTAGAGTTTGGCCCAACAGATGATGCACTGCAGATTGAAAATGTTGCCAAAGTAATGAACAAGCTAAATGCAGATGTTTATGTTGTTCAGGAAGTTTCTGATGATCCGTCAATTGACGCTTTAATTCAAAAAATAAATATCAACGGAAAAACATTCGATAAAACAACTTCGACATCATGGTCGTATTCTTTTGAAGCGCCAGATCCGAATTTCCCGCCGCAAAAACTAGTAGTACTTTATAACACGCAGACAACAACAGTAAAAAAAACTCGTGTTATGTTTAAAGAGTTTTATGACGAAGTTCGTGCCGGAACAAAAACACTGCCTAATTATCCTGGCGGAAATGGGTCGAGTTTTTTCTCCTCTGGACGTTTGCCATATTTGGTAACGATCGAAACCAATATGGGCGGATTTACAAAAGAAATCAATCTTATTGATCTTCACGCGCGTGCAAACAGCGGCAGCGATATTTCACGATACAATATGCGTAAATATGATGCCCAGGTTTTAAAAGACAGTTTAGATGCACATTATTCAAACTCTAATTTAATTATTTTAGGAGATTATAATGATGACGTAAAAGCATCTGTAATTACGCCAAATCCTTCCTCTTACGAAAGTTTTGTTACAGATACTAATAACTACAATGCACTTACTTTAGGAATCAGCCAGGCTGGCGCTTACAGTTTTTTAAGTTCAGGCGGATTTTTAGATCACATTATAATTTCTAATGAATTAAGCGATCAATATATTCCTAACTCAATTGCAGTTTATGATCCTCGTAATGATATCCCGGGTTATACCACAACAACATCAGATCACGGACCTGTAATTGCTCGTTTTGAATTAAAACAAGATGTTTTGTCTACTCCTGATTTTGGATCTAAAAATGGATTTTTTGTAACAGCATATCCAAATCCGGCGGTTGATGATTTAAATTTTGCCGTAAAAACAAACGAAAACAGAAACTTTAAACTAAGACTTTACGATATAAATGGCCGTGTATTAGGAAATCCTATCGAAATTAATAGCAGTCAGGAGCTTTCAAATACAGTATTGTCTGTTCGCAATTTATATCCGGGACTTTACATTTATACTTTATCAGAAAATAATAAAGTGGTTTATAAAGAAAAAATCCTAAAAAAATAAGAAGGGTTTTAATTCATAAAAAAAGGCAGTTCAAATTCGAACTGCCTTTTTGTTTTTGTCTATCTGCCAAGTAAAAACTTAGCACGATCTATATCAATTTGATCAGAAATTGACAAAAAATAATCCAATTGCCATTGCTGGGTTTTTTGTGCCTGTCTGCTTGTTGTTTCGTCCCAGGGCGGATAAACTCTTGTAGCTCTTATTCCTTCTTTTACAGTTGTAGTAAAAATTCCTTTTTTGAGCAGAATCTCTTTCGGAAAAATAAACTGACCTAAAAGATTTTCTTTTTGAACGCTGACGATTACAAAATCTATTGTATCTAAATAATCAAAAGGTTCGATAATTCCAGCTTTATTACGTTTCCATAGAGTTACAAACTGGCCTGTTTTTGTTGGAGTAATTTTAGCCGATCTAAATTTAATCCGGCTTTCGCCGATTTTAAAATCGAAAGCATCATATTCCTGGCTCTCTTTTTCGGGTTGAGGTTCAGAACACTCAAAATTGCAAATATCATAAATCAGTTCTTTTGCAATTTGTAAATTCTTCGGAATAAATTTTATATCATTCCAATTATTTTTAAAAGCCATTTATTGGTTTGTTTTTCTTGCAAATTACAATAAATCAAACATAATTCAATAAAAAAGGCAGTTCAATTCGAACTGCCTTTTTGTTATATCTAATGTAATTAAAAACAATAAACTATAGATATTAAAAATTAACATTTAATCCAAAATTCAATCCCCATTGAAATTGATTGAAAGATTGATTACTTAAAGGATTTGCATAATAATTTACAGCAGGCTCAACAAATACATTTGTTTTTTTATAAACACGGTATTGTATAGTACTGCTTAAGGTAGAACCATAAACGTAGTTGTTTGCATTTACGTTTTCTCCCATAGAATTTCCATCTATCGATACACTGTTTGAAATCAATTTACCAACAAATCCGCCAGTGTTTATATTAATATTTGTCCTGTTTTTATTAAAAACAGAATACGATACTTCCAGGGGCATTTCAATGTAACGAAGATTTTGGTCCAGATTTCCAGTTTCGATATTTTCGCTTTGCAGCACATCTTTAGTACTATTTGAAACCAGAAGATAATTTGCGCTGGTTGCAATTTGAGGAACGCTTTCATTTTTTACAAAATAATCAGTCGAACTAAAAAGAGCTTCATTTCTTGCGCTCAAATAAGAAACATTTGCCACACTTTGCCCTAGTTCATTAATTTTAAAACCAGAAGCAACGGCCCATTTTTTATTGATTTTGTACTGTGTTTTTACACCGTATGAATTACTTTGTTTAGAATCGTTTACGTTTCCTAAAGTTTTATTGTTTTTATAATTTTCAGAATTGGCAACACCTGCAAAAAGCTGTAAAGCCCATTTTTCTGATTTTGATAATAATTTTTCTTCTTTTTTCTTTTTCTCCTCAGGAGTTACAATTCCTTTTTCTAAATTTTGAAGCTCTGCCAGCTGCACTGAATCCTTTTTGCTTAATACGCTGGTATTGGTAAAAACAGTATTGTTTTTTGAATTATCGTTTTGGCTGCTTACGATGCTTTTATCAACCGCAGTTTTTTGAATGTTTTGTTTTTCTTTATTTGTATTAACGGCAATTAAATTTCTATTTAAAGGAGAATTAGAAGGAGATTTTAAAGCATTGTAAACAATATTGTTATTGTTTTTTGAATTTGGATTTTCTTCAAAAATTGAATTTGATATTTGGGTTTTCGAAGCAACATTAAATTTATTTGTTTTTGCCGGAGCAAATGTTTTCTCTGCCAAAATCTTATCAGCATTTCTTTTTTCAATGTCTGATTGACTTTTCGAACCAAAATTAAAAGAATTCGATTTGTTTGGGGCAAATGATTTTTCGGCGACAGCCTTATTTAAATTCTCTTTTTTAGTGGTCGAAATTTGATTTTTAGATGCCGCATTAAATCCATTCCCTCCAGCTGAAACAAATGATTTTTCGGCAGCAGCCTGATTTGAATTTCCGTATTTATGGTTTGAAATTTGATTTTTTGAAACAGAATTAAACGTTTTACTTCTTGCCGGAATAAATGATTTTTCGGCTACGGCATTATTTCTTTCAGCGTTAAATTTTGGTTCAAAGCGGCTATTGTTTGTTTTGTTTTGAGAACCAGTCTGAGCTTTAACTGCTTCCGGATTTTGATTTAATTGATTACTGTTTGATTGATTTGTTGTTTTTTCTGATGATGAAACCCGATTATTATTTGATTCTTTTTCAAGGATATTTTCTTTAGTTTGAATACTTCTGGTTTTATCTGCGTTAATATTTTTGTGATCCAGAACAACATTATTATCTTCAATAGAATTGTTTTGTATTGTTTTAATTCCGGAATTATTAGAAGTAAAATACAACACAGAAGGAAGCAGTAAGCCTAATAATAAGCATGCAGCCGCCGACCACCAAAGAATTGCTCTCTTCTTCTTTTTAGGTTTGTCTAGTTTTTCTTCAATCTGCCCCCACAATTCAGGAGGCGGAACACTCGAGAAGTCTTCCATTGATGAAAAAATATCTTCTATTTTTTGCTTCTTCATGCTATCTTAAAATTTTTTATGCTCAGTATTCTTTTTTGCAAAATGTGCTTTGCCCGATTCAAATTTGATTTTGATGTTCCTTCAGAGATTTTTAATAATTCGGCAATCTCTTTGTGTTTCATTTTTTCAAAAACATAAAGGTTAAAAACCGTTCGATATTGATCCGGTAAATCCCTAATATATTCTAACAGTTTTTCTTGTTCAATCGGGATAATGTCCAGTTCCTCTTCTTCGATAAAATCAGTATCGGGATCAAAAACATCTAAAAAGAAACTCTCTTTTTTCTTCTTATTTATAGTTTCAATCAATTTATTAATGAAAATCCGTTTTAGCCAGCCTTCAAAACTTCCTTCAAATTTATATTGGCCTATTTTTTGAAAAACAATTACAAATGCTTCCTGGAAAACATCCTTCGCATCGTCTTCATTTTTCATATACTTAAGGCAGATACCATATAAAACAGGAGAGAACAACTGATATATTTTCAGTTGCCCTCCTCTGTCATTTTTCATGCAAAGCTTAATATATTTCTCTAAATCGTCTTTCAAAAAATGGATTAATTTGGTTTTGCAAAAATAGTTCTTAAAAGCTTACAAAACTACATTTTGTAAATAGTCAGAACCAGTGGTATTTTGTGTTAGTTTTTGATTATCAAGTATATCTGTATCTTTTGTTGGGTCGTAAAAGATACAGACACTACTCAAAGAATATTATTTTAGGCTGTTGATTTTTGCCTTAATTGCCATTTTGAAAGCTTTAATTTCACTGCTTTGATCTGCAGTATCATTATTGTCAATAGTAATTTTAGTTACCGTAATTCCTTGGCGAAGCTCAAAATAAACACCACCTTGAGCACCTGGTGTACCATACGTTTTTGTCTGACCTTTAATTGCTAAAATTTCTGCAGGAATTGTTTTTGAGAATAATGTATACTCACTTCTTACTGTTTTTGCATTGTATTTATATTGTGCAAACTCATAGTTTCCGGTAGTTACACCAAGAAATTTTAAAACATTGTAGTCATTGAGCTGAAAAAAGTCGTTTGTAGTTGCAAAACTTCCAATTACAATATTATCAGGGCTTTCGTTTGTTCTGTTAAATAAAATTGCTTTTGAAGTTCTTGGAATCAAAATGAAATCAGATGGATAAGTTGGGGTCTGCGTTAAAGTTTCTCCTGTCTGCGGCCCTTTTTCATAAAAATTAATAATGATTTCGCAGTTGTTTTCTACAATTGAAGTAATTTTTATTGCGTAACCATTTGTAGGTTTTACTCCGGCAAAAAGTGCTACTAAATAATTTTTTGAAAAATCAATGTTTGGATCGCTTGCAACTGTACATGTATTTTCATGTTTTGTAAAATAAGCATCCATTTTTTCCTGAGAACCTACAATTAGTGCACTTGGATTATTAGGCAAATTTTTTACACTATAATTGCATAAAAGAGGGAAACCTGAAAAAGGTAAATCTGCATTAGTTCCACAATCAACATTCAGGTCGTCATTACTAAGAGAGCAGGCGCTAAATCCAAAAGCGATAAATAAGCTCAACATTAATTTTTTCATGATTATTTTTTAATAGGTTATATCATGTAGATGGTACACTTTTAAAATGGTTGCGTTAAAAACAAAGAATTATGTTTGTTTAATTTAGAATTAATACTAATTCGTGAAATTTTAATTTTTAAAATTAAGCACTACGTATTATTGCGTACTTTTACTTAAAATAAACTTAGACATGTTAGAATTTCTTCCACTTTTATTGGCTTTTATAATTGCTTTGTTTCTGGGGATATACTTAGGAAAAATGTTGTTTTCTGCTAAATTTCAGGCAGAAAAAGTGAGCTTAGAAGAAAGATTAAATGCAAATGCGAGTCAGTCTCAACTGCAGAAAGAGCAATTTGAAATAGAAAGAAATAATTTTCAGAAACAGCTTCATTTAAGTAATTCTGAGAAGGAAAATATCAGAACAGAAAAAGATAGTCTGGCAATTCAGCTTTCTAAAAAAGAAGTTGATTTTGAAAATTTATGGGAACGCCATAAAGAACAAAAAAGTGAAATAAACGAACTTCAGGAAAAATTCACCAAAGAATTTGAAAACCTGGCCAATAAAATTCTCGAAGAAAAATCGGCAAAATTTACAGAACAAAACAGCGAGAATATGAAAAATATTCTGCTGCCGCTTCAGGATAAAATTCATGTATTTGAACAAAAAGTAGATCAAACCCATAAAGAAAGTATCGATTATCATGCGGCGCTTCGCCAGCAGATTATTGGTTTAAGCGAAATGAATGCTCAAATGAGCAAAGAAACCCTAAACCTGACCAAAGCATTAAAAGGCGACAGCAAAATGCAGGGAAACTGGGGTGAACTTGTTTTAGAACGCGTTCTCGAAAAATCTGGTTTAGAAAAAGGCCGCGAATATGAAGTACAGCAAAGTTTTGTAAACAGCGAAGGAAACCGCGTTTTTCCTGACGTTGTAATCAATCTTCCAGACGGTAAGAAAATGATAGTCGATTCTAAAGTTTCTCTTGTTGCTTATGAAAAATGGGTAAACGAAGAATCTGATTTACTAAAAATCGATTGGCTTAAAGAACACGTTTTGTCAATTAAACGCCACGTAGAACAACTCGGAAATAAAAATTATCACGATTTATACCAAATAGAAAGCCCGGATTTTGTTTTGCTTTTTATCCCGATAGAACCGGCTTTTGCTATTGCGCTGAACGAAGATTCGACTTTATACAATAAAGCTTTCGACAGAAATATTGTAATTGTTACTCCAAGTACATTATTAGCAACACTGCGTACAATAGACAGCATGTGGGCAAACCAAAAGCAGCAGGAAAATGCTTTTGAAATTGCCCGACAAGCAGGAGCTTTATACGATAAATTTGAAGGTTTTGTAACCGATTTAGTTCGAATTGGAAATAAAATTAAAGATACCAAAACAGAATATGAAAGCGCCATGAACAAACTTGTTGACGGTAAAGGAAACCTGATTTCGAGTGTAGAAAAATTGAAAAAAATGGGTGCAAAAGCCAAGAAATCACTTCCCGAAAATATCATCAACAGAGCTTTAAATACGGATGAAAATGAATTATTGAATCAAGAAAATATTTAAACACATAGTCGCGATAGCTATCGGGATATTTTTCTGTGAAAGAATTAAAAAGAAACTAGTTTCTAACACATAGTTATCTATGTTTGTTAATGCAAGTGAAACACCTTTAACGACATTTGAAAACTATGTTTCTATGTGTTTAAAATAATAATTATAGAAATTTCCAAAAACAAAAACATGACTACAGATTTTAAACCCGTTTCTTCATCAAAAATCAGCATTTCAGAATTAATGCTTCCGTCGCATACCAACTTTAGCGGTAAAATTCATGGGGGATATATTTTACAGCTGCTGGATCAGATAGCGTTTGCTTCGGCTTCAAAATTTAGCGGTAACTATTGTGTAACGGCTTCTGTTGACACAGTAAACTTTCTTAAACCAATAGAAGTTGGAGAATTAGTAACCATGAAAGCTTCTGTAAATTATGTTGGAAGAAGCTCAATGATAGTAGGCATTCGTGTTGAAGCGGAGAATATTCAAACCGGAGTTATAAAACATTGTAATTCGTCTTATTTTACAATGGTTGCCAAAGATAAGGAAGGAAAAAGTGTTCCCGTTCCAGGACTTATTTTATCTAATCTCGAAGAAGTACGACGTTTTAGAAAAGCAATCAAACACATCGAAGTTAGAAAAGAAGTAGAAGAACACGAAAAAATTGCCAATATTAACTCAATCGAAGACTTAGCAAGCTTAGATAAATACAATGTGCTTTTAGAGATCAGCTAAATTTCCCTATCTTTATTTAACGCACATTTAAACTAAAATACATGATAAAGTTTGGATATACAATTTTGTACGTTGAGAACGTAGCAAAATCAATAGAATTTTATGAAAACGCATTTGGGTTTACAAGAAAATTTATAAGCCCGGATAATGATTACGGAGAATTAAATACCGGAGAAACTACAATTTCTTTCGCATCAAAAAAGTTAGCATCGCATAATTTAAGCGATGGTTTTATAGAAAGCAGTTTAGAAGCCAAACCTTTTGCCATTGAATTAGGTTTCATAACAGAAGATGTTGGTGAGCTCGTTCAAAAAGCAACTTCGTTTGGGGCTGTTTTAGTTACAGAACCAAAGAAAAAACCATGGGGACAAGTTGTTGCCTATGTTAGAGATACAGATGGTTTTTTATTGGAGATCTGCACGCCAATGCATGGATAAAAATTGATCAATCGTGTGAATGGCTGTGAAGTCCCTACGGGACATTTGGGTCATTCGTTATTTTTTAGCTACCGATATATAATTCCTAGCGGAATATCTCGTAGAGATTATATATCGGTAGAAAAAAAATAAATTGACGACATCGTTTTTGTCCTGTAGGGACTACACGGCATTTGTTGTTTCACTATCAAATTAAAAAAAATATCTCGTAGAGATTACATATCGGTAGAAAAAAAATAAAATTGTAACCACGTTTTTGTCCCGTAAGGACTTTACATTTTACATATTACAACTGCCATTTTACACCCCAAAATATTCACAAATATTTAGCACTAGTTCAAGAACTCTGCGTCTCGAAATTTCGTAACTTTAAGTATAAAATTTGGTTACGAAATTTTTTCACGGAGTACTGCCGTTCTATTTTTTATCTTGTAATTTTCTTCTTAAAAATAGAATGACATAATTGTTTAATTGATGACGATTATGAAAAGAACTACATTGCTTATTTTATTTTTTACTGCATTTTCAATACTTGCCCAAGACAAATTTAAAACCACTAAGGCAGTTGTAAATTTTGAAGCTTCTGTTCCTTTTTTTGAAGAAGTAAAAGCAGTAAATAAACTCGGGTCTATTATTCTTGAACCAGAAACAAGTGCTTTAATTTGTACTGTTGTAATCAAAGATTTTCGTTTTAAAATGGATTTAATGCAAGAGCATTTTAATGAAAACTATATTGAAAGCCATCGTTATCCAAAGGCTGTATTTAAAGGGAAAGTTGCAAAATTTGATTTAAAAAACGTTGATGGAATTGAAAAGGAATATGATGTAAAGGGAAAGCTTTATCTGCACGGAAAATCGAAAATTATTGAAATGAAAGCTTTGATAAAAAGAGTTCCTGACGGAATTCAAATTTCGTGTAATTATCCAATTTCACTTTCAGATTTTAATATTGCAATACCAAGTGTTGTAGCCAGTAAAATTTCAAAAACTGCTAATACTAATTTACTTGGAGTTGTACAAAGCGAAGATATGAAGTATTTAACTTTGAAATGATTTTTAATTAATGCTTGCTATAAGTGCTTTTTCTAAATCGGTAAACTGAAATTCAAATCCGGTTTTTTGTATTTTTTCTGATGACACCCTTTGCCCTGTCAAAACAGCTTCACTCATTTCTCCTAAAACAATTCTAAGAATAAAAGGAGGGATTTTAGGAAGCCAGATAGCATATCCGTATAATGCTGCTAATATTTTTGAAAACCTCAAATTTGTAGTGTTATCTGTCACGGCCGCATTATACGGACCATGCATTTGGTCATCTGAAACTGCTTTACAATAAATTTGAGATAAATCTTCGATATGAATCCAGGGTAAATATTGTTTTCCCGAACCTAAAACTGCCCCAAAACCAGATTTAAAATTAGGGTTAACTTTTTTTAGGAACCCTTCATCTTTTCCCAAAACAATTGCGGTTCTGATTTTTACGGTTCGAATGCCTAATGCTTCGATCTTATCAGCTGCATTTTCCCAAACCCGACAGGTTGTGCCTAAAAAGTCATCTGCCGCCGGCGTTTCTTCTGTACAAATTTTGTGACTGGTAACAGCGCCGTAAATTCCAACTCCCGATGCCGAAATAAAAGCATTAAGCTTTTTATTGTTTTTTTCTAAAACCGAAAAAATCAAATCAATTGGTTTTATGCGGCTTTCCAAAATTGCTTTTTTTCTCTTTTCTGTCCATCTTTTTTCAACGATTCCTTCGCCCGCAAGATGAATTATGAAATCAGCATTTAGAACGGCATTTTCATCCATATAGTTTTTGTCCAAATCCCATTTATAATACGTGATTTCAGAAGTGTTTTCTTTATCAGAACGGCTCAAAACTGACACAGAATATCCAGCTCCAATTAGAATATTTGCTAAATGTTTTCCAATGAATCCGCTTCCTCCGGTTAATAGAACATTTTGAGCCATAATAGTTTATAATATATTTAACAGTGCTTGCCGTTTAATCATTAGTAAAGGTACTTAAACAATGTTTACCTTTATGGCAAATTCTAAATTTTAAATAAAATGGCGACTAAAAAGAAGGTAATTACCAAAGATGATATCGTTTCAAAATATATGGATGAAGTTTTAGAAAAAGGCCAAAAACCAAAATCAGTTTATCATTTTGCCAAAGAAAATGATTTTACCGAAGCTGAGTTTTATTCCTTTTTTGGAACATTAGAAGGTTTAGAAAAAGAAATATTCCGACTGTTTTTTGAAAACACAGTTAACTTACTTCATAAAAATGAAGAATATCAGGAATATGACATGAAGAATAAAATGCTAAGTTTCTATTTTACTTTCTTCGAAATCCTAACTGCAAACAGAAGTTACGTTTTACAATCGCTTAAAATTGATAGAAATCCGTTTAAAAACCTGGTTCAGGTAACTACACTTAGAAATAGTTTTAAAGAATATGTTTCTGAAATCCTAACTGATGATTATAGATTAGAACAGGAAAAATTGCAGAAATTTCAGGAAAAAGCCATTCAGGAATCGGCATGGTTACAATTAATGCTGACCATTAAATTCTGGATGGAAGATGAATCTGCTGCTTTTGAAAAAACAGACATATTTATCGAAAAATCTGTTAATGCATCATTTGAATTAATGAATGCTGCGCCAATGAACCATTTGATAGATTTTGGAAAATTTCTATTCAAAGAAAAAATATACACCAAACAATGAAAACAATCGATTATATTCCAACTTCAAAAATAGAAAGAGCCGGAAAATTAGTTCAAACCGGCGCCAAAATTGGAGTAAATTATATAAAGCACTATGCTGAAAAAGTAGTAAACCCAGATTTAACCCGCGATAAACTTAACGAAAATAACGCCGAAGATATTTATGACGGACTTAAAAGCTTAAAAGGAAGCGCTTTGAAAGTAGCTCAAATGTTAAGCATGGACAAAAACTTTTTGCCTCAGGCTTATGTGGAGAAATTCTCTTTATCACAATTTTCAGTTCCGCCGCTTTCTGCACCTTTGGTTTTAAAAACTTTCAAAACTAATTTTGGCAAAACACCATATGAAATTTTTGATGAGTTCAATGCAAATTCTGTAAATGCGGCAAGTATTGGTCAAGTTCATTTAGCAAAGAAAAACAATAAAAAACTGGCCGTTAAAATTCAATATCCGGGTGTTGCCAACAGTATTTCTTCTGACTTGGCTTTGGTAAAACCAATTGCAATTAGAATGTTTAATCTGCAGGGAAAAGATTCAGATAAATATTTCAAAGAAGTTGAAGATAAACTTATCGAAGAAACGAACTATTTGTTAGAATTAAAACAAAGTCAGGAAGTTGTAGAAGCCTGCAGTAAAATTGAAAATATTATTTTCCCGAATTACTATCCGGAATTTTCATCAGAGAAAATCATTACAATGGATTGGATGACGGGAATTCATCTTTCTGAATTTACAGCTAAAAATACAGATCAGGAAGCTGCAGATAAAATAGGGCAGGCGCTTTGGGATTTTTATATGTACCAAATTCATGTTTTGCGAAAAGTACATGCAGACCCGCATCCTGGAAACTTTTTGGTTAACGATGAAAACCAATTAATTGCCCTGGATTTTGGCTGTATGAAACAAATTCCTGAGGAGTTTTATACACCATATTTTGAGTTAATCAATAAAAATGTGATTACAGACGAGAAGCTTTTTAATAAAAAATTATTCGAATTAGAAATCCTTCGTCCAGATGATACTCCGGCAGAAGTAGAATATTTCACCGAAATGTTTCATGATTTATTATCGCTTTTCACGAAGCCTTTTCAAAATGAAACTTTCGATTTTGCCGATGAAACTTTTTTTAACGCGATTGCAGAATTAGGCAAACGTTTTTCTGAAGATACAAATTTGAAAAAAATGAACGGAAATCGTGGTTCTAAGCACTTTATTTATATGAACCGTACTTTCTTCGGACTTTATAATTTAATGTTCGATTTGAAGGCGAAAATTGTGGTTGAGAATTATTTGAAGTATTAGGGTTTTTAACAAAAAAGAGGAAGCTGTAACTTCCTCTTTTAAGAAAACAATGTGCAAAAAGATAATCTACTTCCTTAAAAGTATCTTTTTTATTATTCTGAAATAAAGTAACCTGAAAAATAGGTAACTGATGGATGCCCGCCATCTCCTGCAATATTAGTTCCAGCATTGATACCAGATTGAGATGCAAAATTATTACTAAAGCTAACAGATATTTTATCACCCGCATTTAATTTTTCTATCGATGTTAATAAACCAGGTGTCCAATAATAAGGACTAACTGAAAGTGCATAAAGATCGACAGTTCCTATTTTTGTTCCAGTAGTTTCATTATTTATATAAACAGACCCTCTCATTGTTACAGGTGTAGAAATAGTCCCGGTACTGGCAAAAAACTGATAAACTGCTGCCGTAATGCTGTAAAAACCTGTCTTTGGGACAACAAATATTGAATAAGTTCCGCTATTATCAACGATACTAGCTTTTAAATTACTTTTATCAACGATTTTATTATCAAATTTCACTTTTCCATTATTACCTGCAAAACTTGCGTCACTTTGTAATGTATATTTAAAAAAGGCAGTTCCTACAGGAGTTACTTCAGATGGAGCCACCCATTTTACATTACCATTATTATCTGCAGAAGTAGCAATCGCACCAGCAACAGGGGCTATATTATCTGTTCCTTTTGTTATTCGAAGTGAGCTTACAGTATTTTTACCAGTTGCCTCATCAATTTCAAGGGGATTTCCTCCTTTATTTGAACTATAAATGCCAAATATTCCATTACTCTTATATAATGAAAAATAATTAGTATTTTCAGGGGTTCTATCTAGAATTTGGGCTTCATTTTTAATATAAGCATTGCTAATATTAGTAATGTTTTTATTGCTCATATTTAAATTTTGAGCAGCGGTATGATTACCTAAATTATCACCCAAAAAAGAGGATCTTGTTACCCATTTTAATACACCATTAGCATCTGCAACCAGTACATTATCTGTACCGGCACCAGTTTGCAGTCCTTGTATTGTTAATGTATTTGAGCTGGTTGTTACAATTTGTGTAGGTTTATTCAATGTTCCTCCTAATTGAACTTTTCCATTACTTGCAGATAAGCCATTGTCAGCAGTATTTAATGAGTTAGGATTTATTTCTACTTTTTTACCATTGGTGGTAATAAACGTTTCTGTCTGCGCCATCATAAATGAACTCTGAGCTAATAAAAGCATACATACAATTTTCTTCATATTCATTATTTTTAAAATTTAAAATTGATACCAATAAAAGGTTGCTAAGTTGTTTTATATATGTTTTTTACTTGTTTAATTGTTATAACAAAAATTATATTTTGTACTTAAAAAAAATGCAAAATATATAAAAAATTTTGTATTTAAAAACTTACAAACATAAATTAACGTATTTTTTTTCTTACAAATAAAATAAATACTTGATTGTTAATCAGTTGTGTATTTTGAAAGAAAACGGCCTTATTGAAAAGAAAAGGATTTTGCCGAAGAAATAAGTATTAGAATAGCATTTATTAGAGAAAAATGCAAAAAAAGAGCGGATACAAATTTATTTACATGAACTGTTCTTTGGACTTTATAGTTTAATGTTCGATTTGAAAGCGAAAATTGCTGTGGAGAATTATTTGAAGTATTAAGAATTGTTTCTTTTGTTTCAGGTTTCAAGTTTCAGGTTACGCAGCGTGAAACTTGAAACATTTGACAAAGATTTTTTTGTCTAGTTTGTCATCCTGAGGAACGAAGGATCACATTCGGAAATCGACAAAGATTGGCGATATTGTTTGCGGAGCTTCTAGTGTGATCCTTCGTTCCTCAGGATGACAAGATTAAGAACAATTTGGAATTGGAATTTTATTTAATGATTCCCGCTTTATAAGTTGCAATCGCGCGATCTCTCGCAAAGGTATGATCAATCATAGGTTCATTATAACCAAAATCAAACTCAGGAATCCATTTGCGGATATATTCGCCTTTTTCGTCAAACTTCTTTTGTTGTATTTCAGGATTAAAAACCCTGAAATACGGTGCTGCATCACAGCCTGTTCCTGCAGCCCATTGCCAGTTTCCAACGTTTGAAGCCAGTTCGAAATCCAGTAGTTTTTTGGCAAAATAAGCTTCGCCCCACTGCCAGTTAATCAATAAATGTTTGCATAAAAAACTAGCCACAACCATACGAACACGATTGTGCATATAACCTGTTTCGTTTAGCTGGCGCATCCCGGCATCGACCATAGCGTATCCGGTTGTTCCAGAACACCAGCGTTTGAAATCCTCTTCATTATTTCGCCATTGAATTCCGTCGTATGCCGATTTAAAATTATGATTGACACAATTAGGAAAACTGAACAGAATCTGAATAAAGAATTCTCTCCAAATTAATTCGCTTAAAAAAGTCTGATTTTTTCGATTTGCCCAGTTTACTAATTTTCGAATACTTACGGTTCCGAAACGTAAATGAGGAGAAAGATAAGAAGTACTGTCAAGAGCCGGAAAATCTCTTGTTTCTTTATAATTGGTAATTTGAGTTAAGTTGTGCGGCTGCACTTTTATCGGGCTTTTTTCAAAACCAATTGCTGCTAATTCTGGAAATGGAAATTGATTTTTTGCAAAATTAGATTGAAATGGAGCAGAATCATATTCTGGAGCAGATCCTGCTAAATGATACTTTTCGAGCCATTTATTTTTATAAGGTGTATAAACCGTGTACGGAAGCCCGTCGGCTTTTGTGATTTCTTTTTCTTCAAAAATAACGTGGTCTTTAAAAGAAAAACATTCAATATTATTTACCTTCAATAAAGAGCAAATTGCAGTATCGCGTTTAATAGTAAAAGGTTCATAATCTTTATTGAAGAATACGTTTTGAATATCGAATTCTTCCAGAAGTGATTTCCAAACATTTTTTGTTTTTCCTTTTTTGATTAAAATAGAAGATTCAAAAGTATTTAATTCGGTATTTATTTTTTGAAGTGAATCGTAAATGAAACTTACCCGTGCATCATTTTTTGGAAGATTGTCCAGAATATCATCATCAAAAATAAATAATGGAATTACAGGAAAATTGGCTTGTAAGGCTTGAAATAATCCGGTATTGTCTTCTAAACGTAAATCTCGTCTGAACCAGAAAAAGGAAACTTTTTGTTTTGTCATTTTATAATTTTCGCTTGACGAATATTTTGTATTGTGTGTGGTTTTTTAAACACATAGAAACATAGGTTCTGTTTTTCTTGTAAAAGAATATAAAAAGAAACAAGTTTCTAACACATAGTAATATCTATGTTTGTTTATGCAAGTGAAACGCCTTTTTAAAAGCTATGAATACTATGTCTCTATGTGTTTAAAAATAAATTATATGCTTTTTTGCTCTGCATTAATCTGTATAATCTTTGGCTGTGATTTTGAATTAAACAATTCCTCGATCTTATTATAACGGAAATCAAAAATGGTCTTTAGTTTGTTCTTCACCACTAATCTATTCATAATTCTTCCCAATATTCCGAGTGGGAGCGCATAATGAACGATGTCTGTCATTTTGGTTCCGCCATCGGCTGTTCGTTCAAAAAAGTGTTTATGATGCCATAATTTATAAGGGCCAAAACGCTGAACGTCGATAAAATAATGATTTTCTTTACAGGCTGTGATTTCTGTAACCCACGAAATTTTTATTCCTAAAAGCGGCCGTAAAGTATAGGTTATAATCTGCCCGTGATACATTCGCTTTTCATCAAAATCTTTGATTTTAAAATTCATATTGTCGAGTGTAATAGTCTGCAGGTTTTTGGGACTGGAGAAAAAATCCCAGCAGTCTTCGACCTTGGCATTTACATATTGTACGGTTGCTATCTTGTATAATTTCATCTTCTAACTAAATCAATTGTTACAAATGTTTTTTGGAACGCCCAAATAATTACATTTTATAATATTTTAATGGTACAAACAACATTCCGAAACATTCTCCTTTTTCTTTATTTAGGTGTTTGTGGTGTATTTTATGCGCCTTTCTGAGTCCGACGAGGTATTTGTTTTTGGTGTTTTTAAACCATTTAAAACGCTGATGGATTAATACATCGTGAATTAAAAAATAACAAGCTCCGTAAAGCGTAATACCGCAGGCAATAAAAAACAAATAGTTGAATCCGCCCTCAACTCCAAAATAAAATAAAAGAATACTCGGCGTAGCAAAAATGACAAAGAAAATGTCGTTGCGCTCAAAAGTATGCTCGTATTTTGGCTGATGATGATCAGCATGAAAATACCACATAAAACCGTGCATTATATATTTGTGTGTAAGCCAGGTAACACATTCCATAAACAGAAAAACGCCTAAAAAGATTAAAAAAGAAATCATTTTATAAATGTTGTTATTAAAATTATGATTTAAAATCTGTAGAGTTTAGCTATAGTTTATTAAAGATTGACTCTAAAGATTATTTTTTTGTTTGTCATTTCGACCGAAGGGAGAAATCGCACACGGGATTCGACAAAGATTGGTTCTTCACATTGCGGAGTTTCGAGTGCGATTTCTCCCTTCGGTCGAAATGACAAACTGTTCGTTTAATCTAAACCAGCTTCAATTTATATGTCACAAACGACTGTGCTAAAAGCCCTGCTTTTGTATAATTTGAAACCCGGATTCTTGAATTTCCAATTTCATGAGAAGGTGTTTTTTTTAGTTTTTTAAGCAGTTTTCTGTAATAAACATATGCGGTATAAACGCCAAATTTGGCTTCGATTGGCAGTTTTACAATTCCCTGATATGCAATACGAAAATCTTCTTCGATTTCTTTGATGATCTGTGCTTTTGAATCTTCGTTGAAATTGTTGAGGTTAACGCCCGGAAAATAAGTTCGGTTCAAGATGGTATTGTCATCTTTTAAATCTCTCAAAAAATTCACTTTCTGAAAGGCCGATCCTAATCGCATGGATTCGTTTTTTAACTGTTCGTATTTATGTTCTTTTCCCGATACAAAAACCTTTAAACACATTAAACCTACAACATCGGCAGAACCGTAAATGTAATCAGCATATTCGGCTTGTGTGTTGTAAGTTGATTTTATAAGGTCGAGTTTCATGCTTTTTAAAAAAGCCTGAACCAAATCGTCGGTAATATTATATTCTTTTACAGTATGCTGAAAAGAATTTAAAATAGGATTTAGGCTGATTCCTAACTCCATTGCTTTGTAATATTCTTTTTCGAAATCGTCAATCAGGGATTCTTTATCATAATCGTGAAAAGAATCTACAATTTCATCAGCAAAACGAACAAATCCGTAAATGCTGTAAATGGCATCGCGAATGCTTGGCGACAGCATTTTTACAGCAAGCGAAAAAGAGGAACTGTAGTTCTTGGTAATCAATTTGCTGCATTTAAAAGAAACGGCGTCGAATAATGTTTTCATTTTTTAAGACCTTAAAGATTTTTGAATTAATTCAGCAGCTAGTTTTCCTGAAATTAATGCAGGCGGAACACCTGGCCCGGGAACTGTCAATTGCCCTGTAAAATATAAGTTACGTACTTTTTTGCTTTTTAGTTTTGGACGCAAAAATGCGGTTTGTAATAATGTATTAGCCATTCCGTAAGCGTTTCCTTTATAGGCGTTATAATCTGCTTCAAAATCGTTTTTACAAAAGGATTCCTTAAATATAATATTATTTCTGATTTTCTGTTGTGTAAGCTGCTCAAAACGAGTAATTATCTTTTCGAAATATGCCTCTCTTAATGTTTCGTTATCTTCAATTCCGGGTGCCAGCGGAATTAAGAAGAACCCAGTTTCCATTCCGTCTGGTGCAGCAGTCTGATCTGTTTTAGACGGGAAATTGGCATAAAATAAAGGAGCTTCAGGCCATTTTGGATTGTCATAAATATCTGCCGCATGCTGATTAAAATCGACATCAAAAAATAAGGCATGATGCGAAATGTTCTCAATTTTCTTATTGAACCCTATAAAAAACAAGAGAGAAGATGGGGCAAAGATTCGACTCTCCCAATATTTTTGAGAATAAACCTGATGTTCTTTTTCCAGTAAAGTTTCAGTATGCTGATAATCTGCTCCACTTAAAATGATGTCAGCTTTTATTGTTTTTCCATTTACAATAATTCCCGAGGCAGTTCTGTTTTCAACAATTATTTTCTCAATGGAAGAATTTGTTTTGATGGTAACGCCAAGTTCTAAAGCTAATTTTTCGATTCCTCGAATGACATCAAACATTCCGGTTTTTGGATGCCAGGTTCCGAGTCCGAAATCGGCATAATTCATAAAATTGTAAAATGATGGTGTTTTAGCTGGCTTCGCTCCGAGGAATAAAACGGGAAATTCGAGAATTTGAATCAGTCTTTCATTTTTAAATTTCTTGCGAATATCAGAGCTGACATTATTAAAAAATTGATTGAGTTTTAAAACCGTTTTTTTTGTGATTAATTCCAGAGGAGAAACTCCGGGACGATACACTAAATCTTTTATAGCAATATCATAATTGCTTTTGGCTTGATTAATAAAGGTTTCCAGTTGTTTACCACTTCCTTTTTCAATTTCTTCAAATGTGGTTTTAATTTCTTCTAAACTGTCATAAATACTGATAAAATCATTTATGCCAAAATAAACGCGATAGGCAGGATTTAGTTTTATAAGCTCGTAATAATCTGATGGTTTTTTGTTGAAGTCATTAAAAAAACGTTCAAAAACATCTGGCATCCAATACCAGCTTGGTCCCATATCAAATGTAAAACCGTTTTTTTTGAATTGTCTTGCCCGACCGCCAATGGTTAGATTTTTTTCATAAATAGTGACCTTGTTTCCTTGTTGTGCCAGGTAACAAGAAGCGGCTAGCGAAGAAAAGCCTGATCCTATTATTGCGATAGTTTTTGTCATTTTTGTTTAACAAATATACAAAAACTTTAAACAGAATATTTAAATTGTTTCTATTGTTTCTTCCATGGAATCAAAAATACGGATTCTTTCCGGCAGTACTTTTTGATCGATGTGTTCGACCATTTTACCCATAAGCCAGATTTCATTATTTTTTTGCAGCAGTTTTTGCCCCATTGATTTTACATATTGGTTAATAACGCTGCGATCTGGCTGGATAGTCATAAAGGATACAAAAGTGATGTTTTCAAAATGCTTGGTTAAATCCTGCAGATTTTCAATGGGCATACTTTCGCCTAAATAAATGGTTTTGTAGCCTTTAGATAAAATTTCATATTGAAGATAAAGCAGTCCAATTTGATGAATTTCATTTAACGGAAGTGAAAGAACAAAAATTCTGTCTGTTTTTGTTGGTTTTTGAATCTGAAGGCTTTCGGTATAAATTAAAATTTTCTGTTTGATCAAATGACTCATAAAGTGTTCATTTGCAGGTGTTATTGTTTCCGACTGCCACAATAATCCTAATTCTTTTAATAAGGGCAAAAAATGTTCTTTAAAAACTTCTTTGAACGTTTTTTCAGAAATAAGCCAGTCAAAAGTGTTGAAAAACAGTTCCTGATCAAAATTCATCATGGCCATTTTAAAAGATGTAATGGCATAATTTTGAGAGTTTTTCTTCGAAATAATTTCGCGTACCAACTGCGGGATTTTTTCTTCCGGGTAAGTTGCTATTTTAGAAATTTTATAACCGTATTCGTGTAATAAGGTGATGTTTAGAAGTTTCTGTAAATTTTGCAGATTATAAAGTCTGATATTGGTATCAGTGCGCATTGGCTCCAAAATGTTATATCTTTTTTCCCAAATACGAATCGTGTGTGCTTTTATTCCGGATAAATTCTCAAGATCTTTTATACTGAAAACAGTTTTTATGTTGTTTACCATTTTTATACGATTATGTAAACAAAAGTAAAATAAAATCTCAAAAAACCTTTAAAACTTGATAAAAATGATACCTTATGAGAAGGTTATAGTATCAAATTGATTTAATTTGTCTAAATGCAAAATCGTTTTAGTACCATCTTTACTTCGGTTGTACATAGTCCTGAATTTTGCGCCGTAAATTATTTCACTGAAGGTATATGAAGTTCTGGCTGCCACTGTATTACTAAACATGTCATCAAAAGTGGTAATAAAGACTAAAATCTCACCATGAGTTTTGTTAAAATCTTCTTCGGTATAATTGTACAGCGGACTGTTTTCATCAATTGGGTGAACTAATGTCCAGCTTAACGAAAGTGCATTTATACGATCTAATTCGAGGTTAAGATTATAAAATTTATTTACCCTCTGGCCGTTTTCTTCAATACTCATTCCTAAAGTAACTTTTGCTGCCGCATCTGTAAAATTGGTATTTTTAAAAGGAACAAGTCGAATCATTAAGGCTTTGCCTTCTGCATAAGGAGAGATTAAAGCATTGTGTGAAAATTTTAAAAAAGCTGTTGGTTTGCTGAATCTTCCAAAGAATAAACCTGTTGCGATTGCAAAACTGAGCAGACCAATCAGGGCTTCGGCCGCAGATAAAGCACTTGTAAGGAATCCGGTTGGACTTATATGTCCATAACCAACGGTTGTAAAAGTCTGTGCACTAAAAAAATAGGCCTGTCCAAACTGGGTTAAAATGCTTCCCGATTGGGCAATTCCGTCCAAATGTTCGATTCCGATGGCATAATAAATAACAGCAAAAATAAAATTGATTATAATATAGAAAGAAAATAAAATAAACATGAACTTCCAATTCGGCATATCAATCATGGTATGGTACCAGCTTGTTCGTCGGAGCAGGTGCATACCTCTTTTTTCTATATTTGGAGTTCCGTTTTTATTTACAAATCTTCCGCCGTAGCTTCCGGCATTAGTACCAAATCCTGAATTTTTATCTGTTTGAAGGTTATTTATTTTTCTTAAAAGTGACATGCAGTTTTTACTGTTATTGTTTGATTATTTTTTTGGTGCTGTGTCCATTTTTCATTTGAAATCGAAATATAATAAATTCCTTTTGGTTACAAGCTCCAATCTGTTTTTATTGTGTTAATACTTTCTTGGACAGATAAATTATTATAATAAAATACAAAAAGCAATCAGCAAAAGAATGTATTTGCAGATTGCTTTTTTATTAAGATAATTTCAAATTATTATTTACAAAAAGTTCTTTTGTTTTTTATAGCACTTTGGCTTCCTAATTCGATTGCTTTTAGGAAATCTTTGCAGGAATTGGCTTTGTCTCCAATTTTATTGTAAGCTAAACCTCGTAAATTGTAAGCAACATAATCTCTTGGGTTTAAACCAAGTGAAGAAGTACAATCTTGAATAGCTTCGTGGAATTTTGACAGTTTGAAGTTTACGTTTGCACGGCCCGTAAAAGCATCGGCATTCATTTCGTCAAGTTCAATTGTTTTGCTAAAGTCGGCCATTGCACCTTGTAAGTCATTCAATTGGTATTTTGCAACGCCACGATTTTGATACGCTTCAACAAATTTAGAATTTTTGCCAATGGCTTTTGTGTAATCAGCAATTGCGCTTTTGTAATTTCCGGTTGCAGCTTTGTTAAAAGCTTTGTTAAAATAAATTTCTGCGGTTTGTGACCACGACGAAAAGCTTATCATAATAAATGATACAAGTAGTAGGTTTTTCATAAACTAATTTGGGATTAGCAGGTTAATTTTTCTTCAAACGAATTTAGTAAAGTTTTGTTTTTAGAAAGTATTCTTTTGCAAAATAATTATTAAGAATTATGAATTGTGGATTATGTTTGGGATAAATGCTTTAAGAATTTATTTTTTCTCTGTTCCTATTAAATACAGTACAACTCCAGGGCCGGATTTTACCCTGTTAATCTGCCAGTTATAAGATTCTGTATTATGTAGGTCTTTTACAAGATCATTCATTTCTTCAACTGAATAAGTTCTTAAGGAAGAAACAATACCATCCCATAAAACAAAAAGAGGAACTACAGGAATTAAATAAGTGAAAATAATGCGGCCAAGTTTAAAAGGCCTGATGAATGGCGTAGTCAATAAAACGCTTATTGGAGAAAAAATCATTGCTGCGATACTGGCAAAGCTTCTTTCCTGAACTTCAAAAATGGCAATTGAAGATTTAGAATCTACAGCATTTTGCAAAATCTGTTTCGCATCGTTTGGTTTAAAATGATGTAAGGAAAGAAATTGAGTTCTAAGTCCGTTTAAGTCTGAAGGAACATTTCGGGCATCGACAGAATGACTTATGTATTCAAAATTATCAGCTTGCTTTTTAGTGTATTCAAAAGCCGGAATATTTGGGTAATAATCAGTTAGAATGATTTGTAAGTTCGGGATTTCTTTTTTTAATTCATTGTTTAACCAAATAAGTCCACCGCCTCCGCCTGAAGCGAGATCAATAATTGTTGTTGTATTGTTCGTTTTTAAAATATCGACAAGTAAAGGAACAACGGGTTTGTACATTCCGGTTTTGTTCGACAGGAATTGTAAAAAGTCGGTTATGTAGTTTCTTAAAAAAACAGGAAACCATTTTTGGTCTTCAAATTCAAATAAATGTATTCTTGCCATACGTTTATCTTTTAGTCAATAATTTTGGAGAAAAGCAATCTGTAATTAAGGATGAATTTACAAAAAAGTTTGAAAATGATATATTTAAATTTTTAATTTAAAAGAGGAACGTAATTAGGAGTAAAATAAACAAGAGGCTGTCTCAAAAGGACAGCTTCTTTTTTTTGGTAAAAACAAGATTGTCCACTAAAAACATTAATTCAGGTTTTTCGGATTCCACTTTCAAGATAATTTTTTATTTCTTGCTGATTTTA
>NZ_JAJQXA010000027.1 GCF_021245985.1 Flavobacterium soyae
AAATCAGCAAGAAATAAAAAATTATCTTGAAAGTGGAATCCGAAAAACCTGAATTAATGTTTTTAGTGGACAATCTTGTTTTTACCAAAAAAAAGAAGCTGTCCTTTTGAGACAGCCTCTTTTTTATACAAATTAAATTCTGATAATTAAGCTTTTGCTTTTCTTTTTACGGTACAGCCAATTTCTTTAGTCTGCGTTATAGCCGGTTTTTGATTACTTTTTAAAGCAGCAATTACATCTTCGGCATATTTTACTTTTTCGGTTTTTGTTCCTTCCGGATCATTATCAATTGCGCCAACATATTCTACAACATTTCCTTTTGCTGTTTTAGAAACGATAAAAATGTGAGGTGTACGTTTTGCTCCATATTCGTCTGTGATTTTTTGTCCCGCATCAAATAAATATGGGAAAGGATATTTTTTCTCTTTTGCCAAATCCTGCATTTTGTTAAAAGTATCTGCTGTAGAAGCTTCGGGATCATTTGGATTAATCGCAATTACCGGATATCCCTGCGGTTTGAATTTTTTATCTAAATCAATAATTCTTTGTTCGTAGCCTACAGCATAAGGACATGCATTACAAGTAAAAACAACAATATAACCTTTTGCATTTGGGAAACTTTCAAAAGAAACTTCTTTATTGTCTACATTTTTCAGCTTAAAATCTGGTGCGGTATCCCCAGCTTTAAGAGTTGTTCCGGTTTGTGCCTGAGCCAGAAAGGCAGAAAGAGCTAATGCGAATAATAGAATTATTTTTTTCATGGTTTACGGGTTTACAGTTTTTTATATTCAGTTAATAATTGTTCATAGGTAAATTCGTTTTCGACAAATTTTCGATTATCATCTTTGATAAAAAGTGTTGCCGGAATACTTCCTGACCAGCTTGGATCTATTCGGTCAATAAATTCCTGCGGACTGCTTTCGTTTAAAAGAAATACTTCATTTTTCAGGTTTTTTCTTTTCACAAACGGAACGACGCTTGAACTCAGTTTCGATTTAAAATCAAGACTTACTAATAAAACGGCCAATTTCTCTGACTTGTGTTCTGCGCCAAGTTTTTCAAAATGCGGTAATTCCTTAATGCAGGGTGCGCACCAGGTTGCCCAAAAATTCACTACATAAGTACTGTCTTTTCCGTTTTTGATCCTTTCATTAAGCTGACTGATATTTAACAGCTTCACATTCTGACTGTATGCCGAAGCCGAAAAAATACCAAATAGAAATAGGCAGAAAAAAGACTTTATTTTCATAAGGAACAGCGCTTTAGGATTAATTTGTGCCTTACAAATATAAACTAATGAAATCTTACTTTTTGTTAATGAAAGTTTAATGGAAATAAAATTTTGCCGCAAAAACGCAAAGTTTCATTTCTCAGAAAAAAATAAATATTTTTTTGATATCATTCCGCAGGAACGTTTGATATTACATTCCTCTTTTAACATTTACATTATTAACAAACAAAAGAGGCTGCATGGTATCCATTTTGATTAAGGATAAAACCCCGGTTTTATTCTCGTTTATTGCATTAATTTTAAAACAAAATTCATTTCCATCTTTATCCCTTAAAGTTAAAAATTCAGAATTATCATCTGAATTATTTTGGCAGCTATGTGAAATGGTGTAACGAAACATAACTTTGAAAATATCCTTGTCGTAATTATAAAGTTTTCCATCTGAAGTAAATACCCATTTTGCATTCCGGTTCGCATCAGCATACCAAGTTCCAATAATTTTTTTTGTCGAAGGGTCTTCAACCTGATTCTGCCCAAAAACAGTAGGAATTTGTAATAAAAACAGTAAAATTAAAAATAGCTTTTTCATATTCTTCTTCTTTAATTGTGTATTAATCCTAAGTAAATTTAGGATTGTCTATAGCATTATATCTCCTTTAAAAAGTTTAATATGTTACAATTAGGTCAAATTTAATCAAATATAAAAGACGTAAAAAACCGTATATCATAAATAATTATTAACCCATAAAAACATTCTCTATGGGACTGTTCCGTAGGAACAATTCATCGGTAGAAAAAAACACATGTGTTTTCATTACGTCCTATAGGGACGTTTGAGATATGTAATATTTTTTTTTACATAAATAGATCTTATTTTTATTTTAATAATATTTGCTTGCCAAACGTTCCTACGGAACGTAATTTTTATTAATTAATTTAGAACTACCAATAAGATGTTCCGATGGAACATTTTTCTTTTAAGGCTGCCTATGAATTGTTTCTAATGGAACATAATTTTGAATCATTAAAATATAATGTTCCATCGGAACATTATTCTTTTAAGGCTGCCTATGAATTGTTTCTAATGGAGCATAATTTTGAATCATTAAATATAATTCTCCATCGGAACATTATTCTTTTAAGGCTGTCTATGAATTGTTTCTAATGGAGCATAATTTTGAATCATTAAAATATAATTCTCCATCGGAACATTATTCTTTTAAGGCTGTCTATGAATTGTTTCTAATGGAGCATAATTTTGAATCATTAAAATATAGAGGCTGTCTCTAAAGTAAAATCAAGCTGTTGAGAATCGCGTAAATGGAAAATTTCTCCGATAGGTATCCGAATAAAAAAGAGGTTGTCTCGACTTTTGAGACAGCCTCTTTTCTTTTAAGGCTGTCTATGAATTGTTTCTAATGGAGCATAATTTTGAATCATTAAATATAATTCTCCATCGGAACATTATTCTTTTAAGGCTGTCTATGAATTGTTTCTAATGGAGCATAATTTTGAATCATTAAAATATAATTCTCCATCGGAACATTATTCTTCTTTTAAGGCTGTCTATGAATTGTTTCTAATGGAACATAATTTTGAATCATTAAAATATAATGTTCCATCGGAACATCTTATCGGTAGAAAAAAACATGTCGTTTTCGTTACGTTCCGTAGGAACGTTTGATATTATAAAATTGGCTCTTTAAAAATATATTGTTCATCATATTCAATTTCAAATGCTTTTAACAATTTTTGATATTCCTCTAAAAAAGTTTCTTTTTTATGATGCTGTTCTTGATTTTGTATATAACGAATTACATTCGGAACATGACTTCTTGAATATGAAAATGCACCATAACCTTCCTGCCATGCAAAATTTACTGAGAATTTTTGTTCTTTAATCCATTTGCTGGTTTCTGTCTTTACATTTTGAATTAGTGAAGAAATAGATTGCGTCGGGCGCATTCCTATAAAAATATGAATATGATCCGGCATACTGTTTACACAAAGCATTTTATGCTGATTTGATTGAATTATGCCTGTTATGTATTGATGTAATCTGTCTTTCCATTCTGCTGCAATTAATGCTTTTCTGAATTTTACTGCAAATACAAATTGTATATGCAGTTGTGTGTATGTATTGGCCATATATTTTTATAAAAAATCAATCGTTCCTATGGAACGCAAAAAAATTAATTTATTTAGCTGCTACCGATAGGATGTTCCGATGGAACATTATGTTTTAATGAATTCAAATTTCTATAAAATTACTAAAACCACATGTCGAGTATATCTCATATAAGCCATTTGAATATCAATTTAGGGCAAAAAACTCATTTTCCAGCTTTTCTGCTTTGTTTGTATACACTATTAAGTACCTGTTAATTATGCAGCTATAATTTATTTTCTTGTAAAACATTCTGTCTCCTGCTTGCTAACTTTGTAAAATACAAACTTTTAAAACTTGAAAGGCTATGAAAACTAAAGTTGAAACTAACAATAATGCTAAAGCAAAAATAGCGGTGACAAGTATAAAAGTGCAAGACGAGAGAATTTCAGGAAAAACCAGAGCAACTGAAAATATAATTAGGCCTTCAGCAAAAGACATGAAGGATTTGCATTCTACAAAAAAATAGGAAATAACTAAAATAAAAACGTTATGGAAAAGCTAAACAACTATGACTACGGTCATACTGATCCGGATTTTATAGATCAAAACACGTTTGTAGATGGTACATATTCTAATGAAGATCAATACAAACAGGATTTAAAGAAAGAAAATAGTCAGGAATTTGGTAAAAGCGATCCTGATGTTATAGAACAAAATACATTGATTGATAATTACGAAAGAAATGAAGATCCGTATCAATATCAGGAAGAATTTATTGAAAGTTTGGAATATCCAGTGCAGGATTTCAAAAAAAACATGAATGTAACATCTGAAAATATTCCGAATCATGAAAGAATCATAAATGAGGATGATGCTGTTACAAATGATGGCAAAGAAAATGATTTTGATGACGATTACGATCCGGAATTAGATTATGAAAATGATTTGGACAAAGACGAAGAATTAGATGATTTTGATGCTGAACATTATCCTGAAAATCATCCGAGAGAATAAACAAAATTAGTTTAAACATTATTAGTTCATGACTATAACAGCACAAATTATCTGGCTTTTTATATTGGCTGTTCCAATAGCGTGCATAAGCTGGACAATGACGCATGAAGAGATTTTTAGGGAGCCTCACGAGTGGTGTGTCAGACATTCTAAAAATGACAGGCATTTACTGACACGAAAATTCTTTTATCTTTTTACCTGCGAATACTGCTTTAGTCATTATGTTACAATTGGCTTTTTAATTTTTACAGATTATAAACTTTTGTTAAACGACTGGCGCGGTTATATTTTGGCCGGGTTTTCGCTGGTATTTATTGCCAACATTTATATGAGCCTTTTTGCACTTCTTAGACAAGCCATAAAAAAAGAAAAAGTGGAAATCGAAAAAATTGAGACTGAAACTGATAACGAAAAGAATATCAACAAATAAAAATACGTTTAATTAAATAAATACAAATCATGGAAAAGTTACAATTCATTGACCCATTATTGCACGGAATCAAACCTATCGAAAATAATACTGCTAATCTTTCAGTAAAACAACTGGCTTTTGCCGGAATTGGTTCAATTTTGATTGGAGCTGTTTTAAAGAAAACCGGACACAATAAAGCTGCCGCAATTGTTGGAAGTCTTGCACTGCCATTATTATCTGCTGCTGTTTACAAAAAAGTATCAAAATAATAAAAAAGCATTCTTGATAATGCTAAAAATGCCCGTTAGGTCAAAAAACTTAACGGGCATTTCTATAAATGTCATGTTTTACATTTTATCTGCTGAGTACTTTTGAATTATCTGATTGCCACATTCTCTAATTAACTAATTTCTAATTAGCAGGCAGATTTATATTTCCTTCAACCCAATTTAATGCTTTGTTGAAAGCTTCTTTTTTAAATCCGTGGAATTCTCCCGGAACTACATAACTAAACCCATTTGTGAAAGAGATAATATCTTCAGAATCTGTTACGATGGCAGCTCTGTTCCACTTTCCTAAATGCTTTAATCCTAAAAGTGCATCCTGAAGCCATGCACCTGCGGTAAAGTTTTCAATATCGGTATCGAGAACCAATAAAAAATTGATTTCACTGGTTTGTTTTACCAAGTGTTCAACGGCTGGAACTACTGCAATTAAAAAGTCTTCTTTTGTAACTTCTGCCAACGCTCTAAAGGCAACAATGTTATCGGTAGTGTCGATTTGATGTATCATAATTTTATACTTTTTTGAGTTATTAATTGAGCTGATTTTTATTTTATAAGCACACTTTATCAAAACACTTAAATTTAACTCAAATTTACTGATTTTATGATAGTTAGTCCTTACATTTTCTCATTTGTTTATTATAATTTTTTAAGGGATAAGTTTTTTTAAAGGTGCAGAGGCGAAAAGGTGCAAAGGGACAGAGTTTTTGTATTGGAGTGAAATATTGGGCGTGAGACGCACTGCAGTACGCCTCTACAATACCTAACAAAAAATTAAATTCACAAAGATTTTCCGTAGAAATGCACTGCAGTACGTCTAACATCAAATTTATTAGGTTTACAGAGAAAAATAATATGTTTTATTGGAACGGAATATTGGGCGTGAGACGCACTGCGGTGCGTCTCTACAATACCTAACGAAAAATTAAATTCACAAAGATTTTCCATAAAATCAAAAAAAACTTTTCGCCTTTGTTCCTCAAAAAAGAAAAAGCCTGCTTCTTCCGAAGACAGGCTTTTTTCAAAAAAAAAATAAAAATAAACTAACACAAATTCTTAATTGTATCCTTGATTTTGCTGGAATTGTTTGGTCACATCAATTGTTGACTGAGGAATTGGGAATACTCTTCTAAAAGGCTGTGAAGCTGCTTTTGCAGTTCCCGGAAGATCAAATTTTCCGAAACGGATCATTTGTGGTCTTCTGTATAATTCCCAATACAATTCGAAACCTATTTCGTTGTATAATACTGTTTGATCTATTGATGTTAATGGTTTTCCAGATGCACTTGCATATAAAGATTCTCTTTTTCTGCTTGTACGCAATTTGTTAAGGTCGTCCATTGCTAATCCTGTGCTTCCTTTTCTAAAATAAGCTTCAGCTCTCATTGTGTAGATTCCGCCTAAACGGTATAACGGTATATCGACATTACTGTTTCCGTTTCCTCCTTCCGGGTCAAATTCATATTTAAAAATACGTGCTCCCTGATTGATTTCGTTTTGAGCAAAAACAGCCTGAGCAGGATTTTTAAAGGTTAAAGATGGTGTAAAATCCATTCTGGTTGTTGTACTTTTTTCCATATATAATGGAGAAACTTTGATACGGTTACCTGTCATTTCAAGAGATCCCGAAGCCAGTAATTTTGGTCCGTATTGTAGTCCGTACTGAATTCCTCTGTTAAAATGAAACCAAGGTAAATTAGCGCTTTTTGGTACAATATCCGTTGCAGGAGTACTTACATCTGTACCATCATTCATAAACCATGTACCATCACCATATTGATATTTTTGTTGGAATCTTGGATCATCATGATTTCCATCCCATGTTGCAAAAAACTCAGGAGTTGTACAAGCTGCATTTGTTCCTCTGTTTGCTGCAGAAGTTCTTTGGTTGCGCTCCATACATACATATGCAAAACTGTTAGAACCATTACGGATGTAATCTATTTTTTGGGAAATAGCAAAAATAAGTTCTTTACCATTGTCATTATCTCTCGCAAAGTTTTTGAAATAATCGCTTTCTAAAGAATATTTTCCAGAATTGATTAATAATGAAGTATAATAAATTACACGATCCATATCTGTTCCTGTACCACTTACTGCAGCTTCGCTAAAATTAAAGTTAGAAGCAGCATTGTAACGATCTTTAAAAACAGCGCGATTTAAATACATTGTAGCCAGGAAACCGTAAGCAGCTTCTTTTGTAAATCTTCCGTGGTGTGTTTGCTGTTCTCCCATATTGGCTAAATCCGGAATTAAAGCTTCAACATCGGCAATTAAAACATCAATCTGTGTGTTAGCTTTTAAAATCTGCAAAGGCGCATTTGGGTTCATTGGATCTCTGTATGGTGCTTGTCCGTACAAATCTAAAGTTGTATACAAATAATACGCTAAAAGTCCTTTGGCTTCGGCCAAAAATAATTTCTTCTCAGGAATAGAACTTTCCTGAACTGACTGAATTGCAGTTAAAGAACGTGTAATTCCATTTGTCAGTAAATTCCAGTTATCACCAACAATAGCATTATCAGATTTCCATGTAAATTCATGCATATCTCTCCATTTTCCGCCATCTCCCCAGTCACTTCCACGAGTTGGCAGGATTGCTTCATCTGTAGAATATTCCTGTAAAGAAAAAACCCCGCCATGATCTGTAAAAGTTCTGTCTCCCAATCGGTCATAAGCTGCGGCAAGCGCTCCTGCAGGATTTGAAGCATTTTCTCCCAAAACCTCATCAAGAACAACTTCGTCAAGATCAGTACAGCTGGCAAAAAGCCAAACAAAAGAGAATAATGCGATTAATTTTATATTAAAAATTTTATTTGTCTTCATAATAAATTATAGTTTTAAAGTTGCTCCAAAACTGAATGTTCTAGAAGTTGGGTAACTAGCATAATCAATACCAATAGATTGGTTGCCGCCGTTTGATTTAGGACTGTTGATTAACGGGTCGTAACCTGTGTAATTTGTAATTGTTACTAAGTTCTGACCTGTTACATAAAGTGTTAATCCGTTGATCCAGTTCATTCCTTTTAAATCGAAATTGTAACCAATACGAGCCGTGTTTAATCGGATAAAATCTGATTTTTCTAAGAAAAGAGTTGACAAGATTGGAGAGTTTGCCGGGTTTGCCCCAGACTCATAATAACCAGTTGCAACGTTACGATCAGATGCTAAGTTGTTTATATTTAATGCATTTAAACCTGTATTATTCAATAAATAACCGCCAGTCTGCCCGATGATTGAGAATGAGAATGTAAAGTTTTTATATCTCATATCACTATTAAATCCATAATAGAAAGTTGGTAAAGCACCTTCGATAATTACTCTGTCGCTGTTATCAATTTTACCATCTCCGTTTTGATCTTTAAAAATATTAGCACCGTTTTGGTCAAAACCAACATGCTGTAACAAATAGAAAGATCCTGCTGCGTAGCCGCTTTTGTAAATATTAGCATTTACACCAGATTGTCCTGGTCCTGAAATAGTTCCTGTTAAAATTTCTGAAACCGGAAGATTTTCGATTTTGTTGTTTAAAGTCGCACCGTTCATATCGATATTCCAAGAAAAATCTTTTTTGTCGATTAATTTTGAACCTATCATAAACTCAAAACCTTTATTGATGATTTTTCCGTCGATGTTTGTCCAGATAGTAGTTGTTGGGCTTAAAGCCTGAGAAGGAACATTTAAAATCGCATCTGTCGTTGTTTTGTTGAAATAATCTAAAGTTCCGTAGAATTTATCATTCCAAAAACTAAAATCTAAACCAGCATTATATTGTGTAACAACCTCCCATTTTAAGTCAGGATTTGGTGTTCTGTTTACAGAAACTCCGTTAACCAGATTCAAATCGTTGTATAAATAATATCCATCGGCGCCAGATAATGAATAACTTGCCTGCGTAATTTTATTTTCAACTTCCTGATTTCCTGTTTGCCCCCAGCTTAATCTCAATTTTAAATTGCTTAGAGCAGTGGCATTTTCTAAGAAACTTTCTTTAGCAATATTCCATCCCATTGCAAATGAAGGAAAGTAACCGTATTTGTTATTTTTACCAAAACGAGTCGATCCGTCAGCTCTCATAGAAGCTGTTAAAAGATACTTTTCGTTGAAAGTATAATTTAATCTTCCAAAATAAGACTGTAATTCATTTTCCTGTGCATAACCTGAAGTTCCAGACTGTGTTCCTGCAAAACCAGGATTGATAGAAGGCTTTACACCAACTCCCTGAGCAGAGATTCCGTCGATGCTGAAAGCTGTTCCAGATCTTTCAAATTTTTGATAAGAAAACCCGCCAAGAGCTTCAATTTTATGTTTGTCTAAATTTAGATTGTAAGTCAAATAATGCTCAATCAAAGAATTTTTAGAATCTAAGTTGTTTTGAACATATTTTCCTTTTGGGTTCAAATCTGTTAAGTTTGGATAAATTGTCGTATTTCTTTCCGCCATAGAACGGTCGATACCAATATTCAATTTATACTCTAATCCGTTAACAATTCTTAAAGATGTTTCTAAGTTTCCTAAAACTCTTAAAGTGCGGGTACGATCCTCATAAATGCTTAATAAATAAGCCGGATTGTAATGTGCATTCATGTTAAAGTTCGTGTAATTTCCGTTAGCATCAAAAACAGAACGTGTTGGGTTTGCCATTAAAGTATGTACGATCAATTGTCCGTTAGAACCTCCATCATCACTTGTAGGAACACCGTCGTCTTTCGTTTCACTTGCAGTAAGGTTCATTTTTACTTTTAAACGTTTGTTGTCTAAAAATGATTCCGCAGCGTTAATTCTTCCTGAAATACGTTTAAAATTACTATTGTTTACAACACCTTCCTGATCCATTTGAGCAAGAGATGCGTAGTAATTTCCTGTTTCTGTTTGTTTAGAAAATGACAATGAATTGTTTGAAGTAATTGCCGTTCTGTAAATTACATCCTGCCAGTCTGTATTTCCACCGTGATCAAAAGCAGGGTCTTTAATTGCAGCTCTATATTGGCCTGCATTTAAAACATCTAGTTTTTTTGCCACATTAGCAATTCCCATATAAGAATCTAATGTTAAAGTTCCTTCACCTTTTGAACCTTTTTTAGTTGTAACCAAAACAACACCGTTAGATCCTCTTGCGCCATAAATTGCAGAAGCCGATGCATCTTTTAAAATCGTAATTGATTCGATATCACTTGTATTCAAAAAGTTTAATGGATTTTTAGCAGATGAATTTCCAAAACCAACATTGCTTCCTGAAGGACTTACATCATCATTTGACAATGGCACACCATCAACAACAAATAAGGGCGTACTACCGCTTCTGATAGAACCAACTCCTCTAATCGTAACATTTACTCCTGCTCCAGGCTCACCACTTGTGTTTACAACACGTACACCGGCAACTTTTCCCTGAATTAAATTATCTACAGAAATATTTACTCCTTGTTTAAAGTTTGCCGCTTCTAATTGTGTAACCGCACCGGTAACATCTTTTTTAGATTGTTTTCCGTAACCTACAACCAAAACCTCATTTAATTCTGAAGTACTTGGCTCTAATTGAATTGTCATATAGCCAGTCTGTGCAGGAAGGATTTTGGTTTTATAACCTACGTACGAAACTTCGATCGTTCTTCCTTCTCCAACAGAAAGTTCAAATACACCATCAAAATCAGTAACAGTTGAGTTAGAAGTACTTGTTTCCATTACTGTTGCACCCGGAATAGGCACTTTGTTTTCGTCAACAATTTTTCCTTTTACTTTAATTCTGTCAACAGCTTTAGTATTTACTGCTTTTGGCGCTGTTGTTTTTTGGATTAAAACTAATTTTCCGCTGATGTTATAATTGAAATTTGCTTTTTTTGAAAGATCGTTCAAAATTGCCGCAACCGATTCTCCATTGTAATTTACTGTATATGCAGTATTATCAGCAATTACTGCTTGTCCGTAACTGAACTTATAATCAGTCTGCTGGCTTAATTTTGAAAAAATAGAAACAAGTGTAGCTTTTTCTGTTTTATTTTCTACTTTTGATTTTTTTAAATTAGTTTTACTAAAACCACTCTCAATGGTTAGTAACGCTAGTACTAAAAAGATAAAACTCTTTAGATTTAAATAAGAAGGTTTAAAATACATGATTTAAGTTATTGGTTTTTTACGATACTTAATTATTAATGGCAGTTGTTCTCAGCAGCTGCTTTTTTGTTTTTAATCCACTTTTACTATTTCGCCATAAACTTTGAATTTTAGGTTTGTGATATAATTTATTTGTTCTAAAACATTCTCTAATGCTGCGTCTTTCTTAATGAATACCGTTAACGGCGTTGCTAATACCTGTTCATTATCATATTGAAATGAAACTCCGTATTTATATTGTAAAATAGTAATAACCTGTTTAAGAGTAGTCTGGTTTAGTGTTACATCGGTATTGTACCAATTAACCAAAAGTGCTTTGTCAGCAAGTTGTTTCGTTAATTTTTGCGATTCAAAAAGTGCTTCTTCATTTGGAACCAAATCAACACTCTGCCCTTTTGAGGTAACATTTACTTTTCCGGTTACAACAATGACTTCGCATTTTGATTTTGACATTTGAATGTGAAATGATGTTCCCATAACTCTCGTTTTAACTTCGCCGGAAGTAATGATAAAAGGATGTTTTTTGTCTTTGGTAACTTCAAAAAAAGCATTACCTTTTAATAGGGAAACCTTTCTTTCACCGCCTTTAAATTTTTCAGGATACTGAAATGATGAATTTGCTGCCAGATAAATTTTCGTGCCATCACTTAAACTGATAGATTTGGGGGTATCTGACGTTTTAAATGATAGTTGTTTTTCGACTGCAATACTTGGTCTAAAGAAAAAACCTAAACCAGCAAGAAAAAGAATACTGGCAGCAGCCATGTATTTTAAATAAGGATTAAAGGCTTTCTTCTTCTCCATTCGAAGCTGAATTCCGTCATATATATTTCTGGAAACCTCATCAGAATTCCCCATTGAAGATTCATCCCATTTTGAATTTTGATATTCACTTAAAGCAAAATTATGCAGCAGATTTTCTTCTGCCTCTGAAGTTTTATTTCGGGAACTTTTATCAATTAGATATTCTAAACTATGCTTGATTCTTTTTATCATAAATATGTTACTGCCTGTTGCGATTTTCTAACACATAAGACATAGTTTTTTTACTTCTTAAAGGCGTTTCACTTACATTAACAATCATAATGTATTACGATTAGCTATGTGTAAAAACTAGTTTTTTTATTCTCTTTTCTCAAAAAGAAATACCTATGTTTCTATGTGTTTAAAAAAAGCCAATTCAATTAAATGACTTATTATTACAAGTAAGTACCGAAAGTTTAAAATCGTACTATCGAGAAATATTATGAAACCATTAACAGAAAGTTATCTTAAAAATTTTGTTTAAAAAAGATAATTGGAGCCATCCAGGCCAGATCTTTCAAGCCTTCACGCAATTGTTTTAATGCCGATGAAATTTGATTTTTTACCGTTTGTTTCGAAATTCCAAGTTCGTCTGCAATCTGGTCAATTGACATATCCTGAAATTTATACATCAATAAAACCTCTTTTCTTTTCTCCGGAAGTTTGTCTAATAAAGAATAAAGTAAATCCATTACTTCCGGGTCAATCGACGAAAAATTGTCGATAATGTAATCTTCAAATTTATCTTCCATAATCGTCTTGTCGAAACGATTATTTTGGTAATGTTTAAAAATCTGATTTTTTACCGCTCTGAATAAATAAGGTTCGATCGCATTAATGTTTAAATCATCTTTTCGTTCCCATAAATCAATAAAAACATCCTGAACAATATTCTGCGCCAAGTCTTTATCCTGAGTCATTGTATACGAAAAGGCATTAAGTTTCTGCCAGTAATCAGTATACGTTTTTTCAAAAATTTCAGGATTCTTCATTGGTTATTTTGGTCACATTAAGTGATGTAAAATAAGGAAATGTTATACCAATAGTTTTTGCCTGAAAGTTATCTTTAAATTAAATTTGAAATACTTTTGCTTTATTAATACTACTATTTTTGAGCAAAAATGACAGTTGGTTTGCGATTTGTTTTCGTTTAGCTAACACAAAAATTAAATACCAATTTTACTTTAGTACTCTCTAGAAAATGCAATTCTCATTTGCTGCGCTTCCATACTTTTTAATCCTAATTTCATCCAAAATCATGAAACAAATTTTGTTTGCATTGCTTTTTGCCGGGACAGTACAATTGAGCCAGGCGCAAAATGACAACCTAAAAATTAACCAGATACAAGTTATTGGCTCACACAACAGTTACCGACACAACATTGAACCTGATTTATATAACTTTATTCAGGCAAAAGATACTTTACGTTCGCTAAAAGGTTTACAGTATACTCACATCAGCATTACAGAACAGTTAAATAAAGGTTTACGCCAATTGGAAATTGATATTTTTGCCGATGCTAAAGGCGGGAAATATGCGCATCCAAAAGGTCTTGATATTGTAAAACAACAAGAAGCATACGATCCAAACGGGTTAATGAAAAAACCGGGTTTTAAAGTTTTCCACATGCCGGATATTGATTTTAAAACTTCTTGTTACACTTTCGAAATTTGTCTTCAGGAATTAAAAAAATGGTCGGATGCGAATCCTGGTCACATTCCGGTTTTCATTACTTTGGAACCAAAAGACGGTGATGCTAATTTCTTCGGAACAAAACCAGAAGATTTCACTGCTGCTATTTTTGATGAAGTAGATAAGGTAATCCGTAAAGAGTTAGGAAAAGACAAATTAATCACACCAGATATGGTACGTGGAAAATACAAAACGCTGGAAGAAGCAGTTTTAAACAACAACTGGCCAACACTAAAAAAAGCAAAAGGCAAATTCTTGTTTATTTTGGATAATAACGGAGCAAAAAGAGATTTATATGCTTTAAATCACCCGTCATTAAAAGGTCGTGCGGTTTTCATCAATGCCGAGCCCGGAAAACCAGAAGCTGCAACAATATTCAGAAATAATCCTGAAGATGCTACAATAGCCGATTTAGTTAAAAAAGGCTACATAATAAGAACCAGAGCTGATGCTGATACCAAAGAAGCAAGAGCAAACGATTACACGCATTTCAATGCCGCAAAAACGTCAGGAGCACAAATCATCACTACCGATTATTATTTACCGAGTACTTTCTTTAATTCTCCTTATCAAATTAAATATGATGATGGGACTTATGTGAGAGTTGATCCGGTTAATGGTAATTAGGTTTTAGTTTACAGTCGCAGTCACAGTTTTCAAGATTGTGACTGTGATTTTTTTTAACGCAAAGAGCGCAAAGGTTTTTCGCAAAGTTTACAAAGGCTTTTGTTTGCGTTTATTAATAAACGTAAAGTTCGCAAAGCTATAATTGATAAAGCTTTGCGAACTTTGATTTTTAAAAATCTTCTTAAAAAAACTTTGTGTCCTTTGCGAAAAACCTTTGCGCCCTTTGCGTTAAAATATACACTAAAATTACTTCAAGCTTTTAACTTCACCCGTTTTCAAATCAACTGTAAAATGATCTGCAGGAACTTCATGCATGAATTTGTTAAAGATGTCAAGAAACAATTTCATCTGTTTTTGCAAAGGTTTAGCAACTTCTTCTTTAGAATTCTCTAAATACAGCTTCGATAAAACTTTATAAGCGGCAACACGTTTTTCTCCTACATCGGCAAGAGCCAATTCATCAGCACTTCTAAAACGGTAAAAGTCGATTAAAAGATCATTTCCTGTCCAGTTAAAATCTTCTTTTTTGAGATTGTTTTGAGCTAAAATTTGTTCCGATTTCAATTCGGCTTCATTCCATTCCTTTTGAAACTGTGATTTGTTTTTCAGAATAAAATCAAAATCTTTATCCGATTGAAGATTCGCCAAAACCAATAAATCATTAGCCGAAACATTCAGAATAAAATCCTTAAAAGCAGAAGGCCAGTCATCTGATAAAAATCTTAATCGAACTAATTCCTTCAAATGGAAATCGGTGAAATCGTGGTAATTTTTAGTTTTTAGAATATCGATATTCCAAATGTCTTTTGCATTCTGACTTTGCAAAAACTGATATTCCATTTTATACAAATCAAAAAGTTCATCAAATCCTTCAACCTCATCAATTGTAATAGTTTGAATATCGACCAGATTATCTTTTTTAATCGTCAATAATTTATAAGCTGGAATATAAGCCGCAAGCGACGGCGTTTGAATATTAACCAAAGTATTTCCTTTTGCAGTGGTGCGTAATCCTGTATCGTTGATATGCATGTGCCCGCCAAAATGAATCTTCAATCCCGCATCGGCAAAAACCTGAGCCACTTCTTCAACAGGAACTCGATTCAACTGCCATTTATTTGGACCTAATAATTCTTTTATTTCTGCAGAAGCGTCATCATTAAAATCAATCATTGGAAAATGGCTGAAAGCAACCAAAGTTTTTCCGCGAAGTCTGGCTTCCGTCGAAATATCCTGAACCCATTTTATAAGATGTTTTTTATTTGAAAGTACATTATTATAACCTGTACTTGCTTCAGAATAACTTTTGGAGTCTTTTGGATCGCCATCGGTTTTCTTCGGAATATAAACATTTCCGTCGATTGCCATTAACCAAAGTCCGTCGATTGGTTCCACGACATAACTTACGTCCGGAACTTCAAATCCAGGCGCAACATTGTACACTCTTTTGGTTAATTGTGAAGCTTCAACGGCTTTTTTGTAACTGTAGTTTTGGGAATTATAACTGGCAAAAGGAGTCGACCAGAATTTGTATTTTTTATTCGGATAAAATCCGAAGTTTTGCAGATCATTGGTTATGCCTAAATAACCCATTTTAGCAATATCGGCTGTTATGACAACTGGCTGTTCGATATTCATGTTTGGCTTATACATGCCGTCTTTGCTAAAAATGGGTTGGCTTTTTCCTTCTTTTCCTAAAAAATCTTCTTTTCCCGATTCCTGAGCAAATGGTCCAACCGGGTCATGATTTCCGGTGGTTATAAAAAACTCAATACCATATTTTTTTTGGTATTGATCTAAAATTTTCTTCAATCCGCGCACGTGTATCGGCTGTCCGTCATCGGTGTAATCGCCCGGGAGTGCAACGTATTTTATTTTTCTTTTCGCAATATCTTCAAGAGCAGCAATGAAGGCAAAATAATTTTCATTGAAAATTCTCGTCGAATGTAACTGCGAGGCCATCGTTCTTATTAACGTATATTTTCCGGTTTTGGTATTCAAAACACCTTTAAATTCATTATCAGAAAAGCTTCCAAACAAATCCTGAAGATGAACATCAGATAAAAATGCAACCTGAACACCGTCTAAATTCTTTTGGTTTTGGGCTGAAATGCTATGATTAAAGATTATTATAAAGAGTATAATTATTGACGAAGTAAATTTTAAATTCATAGGTTTTAAGCTTTTGCAAAATGGGGAATTTATTAAAAGTAATAAGCAGCAATTTTATCGATTTAAAGATGAAATGAGTTTATGTTATTGTTATCGAATGATAATTTTTACGGGATTTTTGATTGGTTAAAATTTTCAGTTGTCCCTACGGGACAATTTGTGTGGTGCGTGTCGTTTATTTTTTTACCGAAGATTTACCTCTAATGAGGTAATTTTTACAAAAATTTTAAAAACTCCGTTAGGAGTTTCTGGTCGGTAGAAAAAAGAATATGACGTAAACAAAATTGTCCTGTAGGGACAACTCTCTTAGCAATTACCGCATAAAAAATCAAACGAATAATTTATTATAAAAAATGTATAGTCCCTACGGGACAATTATATTGTGGTCACATTTTTTTCTACCGATATTTAACTCCTAACGGAGTTTTCTAAATTGTAGTAAGTTTACCTCGTTAGAGGTTAAATATCGGTAGAACATAAATCATCGCCTCCCGAAAAATGTCCCGTAGGGCAATGTCATTAAGTTAAGCTTTTAGAAAATAAAATTATTGCAAATCAAATCCGTGTTTATCCGCGTTTTTACGAAGTAAATCTGTTTTATCCGCGTCACAATTAGACGCTGATTTTACTGATTCGTTAAAGCGAAAACGCTGATAAAAACTGATTTTTCTAATGACTTTCTTAATTAAACGGTTAAGTAATTTTATAGATTTCCTCTTAACTTAATGACATTGCCCGGAGGGACTATACGCAAATTATCTAACTCTGAATAAAATATTGACAACAAAAAAAGGCTGTCATTACTGACAGCCTTTACATTAAAACCTAAAATTTAATGTATAAAACCATTATGGCGAATGGATTATTTCTTTATAAAACGTTTTATTATTTTTTCTCCATTTTTTTCAAAAACAACAAAATAAATTCCTTGTCTTAAATGCGAAACATTCAAACTGTTATCATTGCTTTTTTGTGATGAAACTACAGAACCTTGAGAATCTATTACTTTAATATTTCCTCCCGAAACATCTTTTGTAAAGAAAAGCGTTTCTGAAACCGGATTTGGATAAACATTAAAAACAACATCTTTAATTTCTTCATCAATAACTGCAGCTGGTGCTCCTGCTCCAACTTTTGTAATTCTAATCCAGTTGATGTTCATTCCCGTATTTTGAATGTAGATTCCGAAATTATATGTTCCGGCATTTACGTTTACGGTTTGAGTAATCGTCTGCCAGTTTTGCCAGCCTCCTGTATTTGGAATATCAACATTTCCTAACAGAATAGTTCCACCGTTTAAATCAGATGATAATCTGCCGCCAGTTACGGCACTTGCCACTCTGTATTCAATTAAATAAGAACCAGTTGTTGGGAAATTAATGTTGTTATACGCAAGCCAATCGCCCGTTTCTGTGTAACCTACGTTTGAACCTCCGCCAGTATCTGTAGTTGTTTCAACCTGAATACCGCTCATTGCTGAATAATCTTCTGCCTGAATTAAATTAGAAGTCTGAGAAGCTGTTGTTGCAATTAATTTCCATTGTCCGCACGTTTGGTTGTTGTTGTCCCATTGCTGAACATTGGCACCATTTGCAGTACTTGCTCCGGCAACCTCAACGATTCTTCCGCTATGTCTGGCAACGATTTTATAAAAGCCATCGCCTGTAGAAACCAGAATGAATTGCTGATTTGTAGTTCCGTTATACGGATATTGCTCTACGCTTACACCATTTGCTGTATTGAAACCATTTACGTCTAATGATTGTCCGCTGTGATTTACAATGATTTTGTATAAACCGTCACCTAAATGTGTAAACGTAAATTTTTGATTGTTTCCAGTATTTGCAGTTCCTTGTTTGATACCTGCTCCGTTTGTTAAACTGGCATTCCAAACATCCATATTTAGATTGCTGTTTCGGTTTTGAAGGAAGAAAGTCTGATTTCCTAAAGTTGTAACTCCGTTTGCCAGAATTCGAATCGAACTTACTTTATCATTCCAGGTTGTATTCAAACATGAATTATCAGAATTAATTACAGTTGAAGCTCCGGTAAAATTATCATCCTGATATAAAATTGCCTGAAATCCCTGCGTAACTCTAAGTGACGAAATATCATCATTTAAAATGCCTAAAGAATTTAAACGGGCCAGATTATAATCTCCAATAGTTAATCCGCCTGAGAAACCTGTATAATTACAATCTTTATAAGCAGTAATTACACCAGTTGTTGGATTGATGTTTCCTCCCGGTGGAATTGTTCCTGTAACTGAATAACTTCCGATAGAACCGTAAGCCGAATATCCACCGCTTCCGGCATTACCTGCTCCGTTTCCATCAACGCCGACAAAATATTTACCAGCCGGAAGATTTACATTCATAGAAGCATTTAAAGCAAACGGATCAGAATTCCAATACGTTCCCATTTCTGTTCCTGCCGAATTATATAATCTTAATAAAAGATGCAGGTTTCCGTCTCTTGAAACAGTGTTTGCATTTATAGAAACATTTCCGCCGCCAGTTGTAAATGTGAAGAAATCATAATCTGCTGCACTTGAAATAATTCCATTTTTTTGATTGATTGCTCCACTTGCATTATAATCTAAAGTGGCTGCAGAAGCGGTATTATCTCCATAATCGTCTCCGCGATATCCAACTCCAAATTTAGAACCTGCAATTGTCGCTACGTCATCTTGTAAATTATTAGCAAAATTGTATTCGCCTTTACTCCATTGTACAACAGGTCTGTAATATCCAGCACCCATAATTGGAGCCCACGAAGTTCCGTCTAAACCTACGAAATAATCTTCGGCAGGATTGGTACGTCCGTCGTGACCCAAATCAAAAGTATGTCCAATTTCGTGAGAAGAAGCATCACCACCCGATTTTCCGGAAGTAATAAATACCCAACAAGGTACATCATTATCCCAGTTAAAAGAACCAATGTAAGCTACACCACCCGCGCCCGGAGCTGCCGTATTTGTTGGCGTTACTACAACACGCATTCTTCTGTTTCTTGGGTAAGAATTAAAAACAGCTTCGCTTGTGGTTACGTTTAGATTAAAAGGTCTGTAATCTTCTGAAACTACTTCCCAATGCTGCTGAACTGCTGCATCGCTCATTCCTGAAGCGGCTGCGTTAATCGCATTACCATTGTTCCAAAGATTTCCTGCAGGCATATAATAACCATCAAAATCTAATAAAACGCAGCCTGCTCCACCCGGTAAACTTTGAAGGTTTAGCAATGCCGGAGCAATTTCTGCTGCCGCTGTTGTTTTATTTGCTGCTTTTGATGGAAGATTTTTATAATCGATACAAACCAAAGTATTAATATCTACTTTAGAGACAAAAGCATTTCCTTGTGCATCAGAGTAATATTTGTAGGCTTCTCTGGTTTTCTTTAAAATAATATGACCTTCAAGAGATTGATCTTTAACTTTAATATAAAAAGAAGATTCTGCAACATTTTTAATTTCTCCAATTAAAAATTCACTTGACTGATCTGATTCTTTATAGTTTATTTTTCCGTTAAAGCTTTTGGAATCGGCTGCCTGAAGCAGAATTGTTTTTTCTGGCCCTTTTGCAGTTGTTGAAGAAACTAATCCATTTTTTATTTTATTCAAGAATGTTTTGCTCGAACCTAAGGAAGTCTGCGCCATGGCAAAATATCCAAAGGAAATTATCAAGAGTAAACTTAACCGAAATCTGTAAATATTTTTCATATAATTGGGGTTAAAAGGTGTTACAATACTGATAAAAAAATTAACCGCAAAGAGCGCTAAGTTTTACGCAAAGTTCGCCAGGTAATTTATTGCCTTTGCGAACCTTGCGTTTTTTCTTTGCAAACTTTGCGGTTAAGAACTTATTTTTTAATAAAACGTCTTACCGTTTTGATTCCATCTTTTTCCAATGAAATCAGGTAAATTCCTTTTTTCAAACCAGCAACATTGATGCTGTTGTTGTTTACTGTTTGTGATGAAACTGCAGCACCGCCTTCAGAATTGATAACGCTTACATTTGCTCCGGAAACTTCTGAACTAAAGAAAAGTGTATCTTCTGTTGGGTTTGGATAAATGGTAACGCTTGCAATATCTGCAGGAGTTTCAGCAGCCGGAGCAGATTTAGCCGCTAAACCAGAAGCTGATTTTGTGATTCTAAACCAGTTTAAATTTACTCCCGAAGCTTGAATATAGATTCCGAAATTATACGTTCCGGCATTTACATTTACAGTTTGCGTAATCGTCTGCCAGTTTTGCCATCCACCTGTATTTGGTACATTAACGGCACCAAGCTGAATTGTTCCTGCATTTAAATCAGATGATAATCTTGCTCCATTAACAGCACTTGCCACTCTGTATTCAATTACATAATTACCAGATGTTGGAAAGTTAATATTGTAATATGCCATCCAGTCTCCTGTATCAGCATAACCTACATTTAAACCTCCGCCTGTATCTGTTGTAGTTTCTGTTTGAACACCGCTCATTGTATTATAACTTTCGGCTTGTATTAAAGTTCCTGTTCCAGGAGGATTACTTCCAGTAATTACCTGATTGATGGCTGTTAATAATGATTTAGAACCTGTTGCATCCTGAGATAATTCCCAAATCATAACTCCGCCTGCGTTTTGAATCGCAAAAGTTGTTTTTGCTTTGATTGTTGGAATTCCGTTATAGTAAATCGTATTTCCAACCTGATCTACATTTTCTGCTCCCGGATATTGAGCTACAATATTCGCATAAGAAATTCCCTGATTTGCTGATGCTCCAAAACCATATCCGTAAAATGGTAATCCAATAATAGCTTTACTTGCAGGTAATCCTCTTCCTGTCCAGTAATTAAACTGGTTTACGGCCATACTGTATGGAGAATGCTGCCCGGGATTGTTTGGCGCCCAAGGCCCAGTTGCATCATATGCCATGATATTGATCCAGTCATAAGCCGCAAAAGTAGATGAAGGTACATTTGCACCACCATATCCTTCTGAAAGCGCTGCTGAGATCAGTTTACCATTGGCATGCAGTTTATTTGCCAAGGCAATAACAAATCCGCCGTAATCGCCATTAATTGCCGGACCTTCTAAATCTACGTCAACTCCGTCAAAATTGTGGGCGACCACATAGTCGTAGATTTTTTGGATAAAAGCCGTTCTGTTTGCCGGAGTAATCAAATTAAAATAATTGTCGCGAATGGCACCGCCTTCAGAAATGGCACCTCCTCCAAGGGAAACAAAAACTTTAATGTTTTGAGCGTGCGCTGCATTAATAATGGAATTGCTTCCAGAGTTGAAAGTCAAATATCCATTGGCATCAGGATTTTCGAACGCAATATTAATGTGCGTTAATTTACTGTACTGAATGGTACTTGAAAAGGCATTCAAGTCTATCCAGTTTGGAATGTAGGCTATAACTTTTTTCTGCTGAGCTGTCGCTAAATTAAAAACGCCCAACACTAAAATAATTACGCATTTCTGCAGCATTCTTTGGTAATTGTTTTTCATAATAATTGTTTTAATAGATTAATAAACTCGTAAATAAGGGGACGGTTATTTGAGTTGTACTTTTTTGATTTTAAATTTCAGACTTTAGATTTTACAAATGGCTGTAAATCAATCTAAAGTCTGAAATCTAAAATCTAAAATTATTTCTTTATGAAACGTTTGATCGTCTGTTTACCATCTTTTTCAAAAACAATAAAATAGATTCCTTGTCTCAAATGCGAAACATCAAAACTGTTGTTATTGATTTTTTGAGATGCTGCAGTAGACCCCGTTTGTGAATCGACTATTTTTACGCTTCCGCCAGAAAGATCTGTCGTTACATAAAGTGTATTTTGAACCGGACTCGGATAAACATTCAGCGCAATTTCTGCAGGTTCTTCTACAGGTTCTACCGAAGCTGTTTTTGCAGCAGCACCCGCACCTACTTTAGTAATTTTAATCCAGTTGATGTTCATTCCGGTATTTTGAATATAAATTCCGAAATTGTATGTTCCTGCATTTACATTTACCGTTTGCGAAACCGTCTGCCAGTTTTGCCATCCTCCGGTATTTGGAATATCAACATTTCCTAAAACAATAGTTCCTCCGTTTAAATCAGATGATAATCTTCCGCCTGTAACAGCACTTGCCACTCTGTATTCAATTAAATAAGAACCTGTTGTTGGGAAATTGATGCTGTTATACGCTAACCAGTCACCTGTTTCTGTGTAACCAACATTTGAGCCTCCGCCTGTATCTGTAGTGGCTTCAACCTGAATGCCGCTCATTGCTGAATAATCTTCGGCCTGAATTAAAACCGAAGTCTGAGAACTTGTCGCCGGAACTAATTTCCATTGTCCGCAAGTTTGGTTGTTGTTATCCCATTGCTGAATAATGGCTCCAGAAGCTGTACTTGCTCCGGCAACTTCAACAATTCTTCCGCTGTGTCTTGCCACGATTTTGTAATATCCGTCTCCAGTTGAAACCAATACAAACTGCTGATTTGTAGTTGCATTGTATGGATATTGCTCTAAACGCGCACCGTTTGCTTTATTGAAATTATTGATATCTAAAGACTGGCTGCTGTGATTGGCAATAATTTTATACAATCCATCTCCTAAATGTGTAAAGGTGAATTTCTGATTATTTCCAGAATTAAGCGCACCTTGATTAATTCCTGCTCCATTAGACAAACTTGCATTCCAAACGTCCATATATAAACCACTGTTTCTGTTTTGTAAAAAGAAAGTCTGGTTTCCTAAAGTTGTAGTTCCGTTTGCAAGGATTCTAATAGAAGTTACTTTATCATTCCAGGTTGCGTTTAAACAAGAATTATCAGAATTAATTACCGTTGAAGCTCCTGTAAAATTATCATCCTGATATAAAATCGCCTGATATCCTTGTGTGATTTTTAATGAAGAAATATCATCATTTAAAACACCTAAAGTATTTAAACGTGCTAAGTTATAATCTCCAATTGTTAATCCGCCAGAGAAACCTGTGTAGTTACAATCTTTATAAACCGTAATAACATCTGTCGAAGCCGGAACAGTAGGAACCGTTCCTGCATAACCTCCAAAAACTGCAATTACTTTTGTTGGCTGCGGCGAATGTAATGATGGTGACTGATCTGCAACATCATCATAAGCAAATCCATACGCTAAATTATCAATGCTGATTCCCGGTAAATGCCAAAATTTAGAATAGTGGTTTGTTGGGTTCACCTGATAATATTTTGAGGCATCGTACCAGTTTTGCTGACCCGGATTTGCTGTTGTAGTATTTACAACGTGTCTGTTAATAGCAGCGGTTAATTGCGCCTGAATCACAAGATCTAAATCTCCGTCGACTAATCTTCTGTCCAAAACACCTTTTCCTTCAAGCGCCTCCTGAGTACTTGGTCTGTATTGAACTCTTCCTGTACGGCCAACAAATCCTCCAGATTGTCCAACCATTTCAAGCTGCTCACCAATAACTCTTCCTTTAAAAACTCCGGCGTCTCCGGCATAAAAAATTAAATCTTCATTTTTATATTTATTCCAGATCGCGTCGATATAAGATTTTAAATAATTGGCTTGCGGTCCAACTGTTGTTCCTCCTGTTCCATCTGCAAAAGCAGGCGTTTTTGACGGAGCTGTAATTTCACCTGTTGTATTGTTTACACATCCTTGAAATTCTGACGGAACATTTGCTTTAAAAGCGGCAACAATATCAGCGTGGTTTTTTAATTCTCCAACTTTCTTTTGATATCCGTTTGCACCAAATAATTCCAGTCCCATTGGATATTTATACGAATCAACTCTTGAAGGATTTCCGAAGAAACCATATTGATTGTTCGTCAATTCGATTATTTCATATAAAATTCCCTGATTTGGGTCTGTTGCATTCAACGGATTTGGCGATGTATATCCCGAAGGAGCTCCATTGGCACCAAAAAAGTAAAAATACAACTGCGAACCTTTAGAAATAAAAACTCGGCAGCCTGCAATTAAAGGCAGCGTAAAAGTTTTGTTTGGAATTTCGCTCAGCTTGGTAAAACAAGCCGCATATTTTGAATTTTGTCCCGGTCCGGTATTTCCGCCAATTGTTGGCCCCGTAACGGTATTATAAGATGAACTCATTGGTAAAACCTGACTTGTTTTGGCATTTACCCAAACATGGTTTCCGGTGGTATAATCGATACCAACAATAGCTACATACAATTCATTATCATTAAATGTAGAAGTATTACTAATCGTAAAAGGAATTGCACCCTGCCCGAACATAAAATTTGAAAACACCAGAAAAAGTGCTGTCAGTAGTGAAAATCTTTGAAGTTTATTTTTTTTCATATCTAAATAATTGTGGGTTTATGTAAATAGATTCTAAACTAAAGTCATTTTTAAATCATGACTTTTTAATCATCCGTCAGGTGCAATTATTTGGTGCTATCCATTTAAATTTAATTCCAGCTTACAATTGAATGAGAGGGTTTATTTTAAAACAAACTACACCCAACGGATTTTTAATTATTTCTTAATTAGCTTTTTTGTCCAGCTTTTTTGATCTGATTTGAAATTCAGAATATAAATTCCTTTTGTCAGTCTGCTCAAATCAATTACGCTTTCACTCGCTTCTTTCTCCGGTTTATTCTGAAGAACCAGCGTTCCTGAATTGTCATAAATCGTGATGATTTTGTTGTCTAAATTTTCAGGAATTGCAACTTGAATATAGTTACTTGCCGGATTTGGATAGATGGCAAAAACAACACTTTCCGGAGCACTTTCTTCAACTATAACATTCGCTTTTTTAGCTGCCGAAGCTGATCCATACGCTTCGATTTCATATAATGAATATCCGTAAGGAGCCAAAGCTTTTGTTGTACATAAAATACGCAGGTATCTTCCTGTTCCACTTACGGTTAAATCATCCGTTCCTCCATCGCTGGCAGTTTGTGTGTTGATTGTTTCGTTTTCGGTAAAAACGTTATCTGTAGAAAGCTGTACTTTATATTGCGTTGCAAAAGCGGCTTCCCATTTCAATACTACACGATTCAGATTGTAATTACTTCCTAAATCAACATAAATCCATTCAGTAGCATTCGCAAAAGAACTTGCCCATCTTGAAACTGTTCCGTCTCCGTCTGTAGCTTTACTGGCTGACAATGTTGCATTTTCTTCTGTAGAAGCTGTAGCCGTTTTTGACAGAGCTAAATTTACATTCGGGTTTGCTGTAATATTTCTAACAATAACATCGCTGAAAACTCCAGTTCCTAAAGTTCCGTTTGCGTGAGAAGTAACCGCCATTCCAACATAAATGGTATTCGCCATTGTAATTGTTTTTGGAGTTCCAAGTTGTGTCCACGTTGTACCGTTATCAGATGTATAAGAAGTAAATACATTTCCTGCACGAACCACACGAACCCATTTTGGAGCTGTTCCCGCGGCAACATCTGCAACCGTTACTCCCGAAGTAGCATTTCTTGATAAAAATTCAACGCCGGCAGCTGGTGTAACATCTGTCATAGCATGTTTAGAAGTTGCTGTAAGTGTTTCTCTAAACATTACTCCCGCTTTTGCATATGTATTCGTATTGGTTAACGAATTTACTTTGGCAATAATTTCGGCATCACCAGTAATAGATTGATTTACAAACTGAAATTGATCGCTGGTTTCCCAAATATCCGTTCCCGAACCTTTTATAGTGAAAGTTCCGCTAGAATGTGTGGCTTCTCCCGCTGGTGTTACCGCACCTAAATCTGTACTAACCCACGGTGCAGGTAATCCAACTGGAGTTTCTGTCGAAACTAAATTTAAAGCTCTTAAATTATCAAAATAATATGTGTTTCCAGAATTTGTTCCCGGTTCATACAAGAAAACAAAACGGTTTACTTCGCTGTCTAAAGTCGAAGCGTCTGGCGTGCTTACATAAGTAAAAGTTACGGTATGCCAAGTATTGGTTTGTTTTACAACTCCCTGATAAATACTGTGTCTTCCTACCGGATAATTTGACGGAACCGAAGCACTGCTTTCTGCCTGCCATGAAATAACAGATCCAACCGGAGCCGATGTATAAACATCCATTGCGAATTTTTTAGTTCCTGCTTTGAAATCTCCAATATTGGTTAAAGTCGTATTAAATGAGAAGTTATCATATAATTCTGTTGACTTACGAACATATCTTCCAACATTTGATGAAGTATTAATTCCTGTCGCACTTGGGTTAGCTACGTTTGCTGTGTAAGTTCCGATAGCGTCTCTAAATGTAATATTGTGAACCGTTTGATAATCTTCGTAAACAACTCCAGGCGTAAATGTATCTGGAAGTTTTGTTGCTCCAATTCTGATATTATCAAAATAATACGTATCGCTTGTAAAAGATCCTGAGTTAAACAATAAAACCATTTGGTTTACAGCCAAATTCGAAGTTCCGGCATCTGGACTTGAATTGTAATAAAAAGTCAAAGTTTCCCATTGGTTTTGTTTCGTCGTAATCGCAACATAATTACTGTTTCTTCCCGTTGGATAATTGGCAGGAAGTGAAGTTGCGCTGTTTTCTAAATTCAAACTTACAACCGTACCAATTGGCGCCGATGTATACACATCGATCATGATTTTATTCGTCTGATTTTTTAATAAACCAGCATCTTCAATCGTGCTTTGTGTATTAAAGAAAAGTACATCGTATTGTTCAGTTACGTTTCTAACATATCTCGCCACATTTGCAGACGAGTTAACAGCGTTTGAACCCGGATTTGCCACTACAGAATACGTTCCCGTTGTAGTTCCTTTTATAATTTTGTTGATGCCGTCGTAATTCTGCAATACGTCTGTGGCAACAATTGGTTTTTCTGGTGTAGCTCTTGTAAGCAAATTATCAAAATAATAAGTTGCTCCAGAATTTGAATTGGATTCAAAAAGTAAAGCCACATTATTAATCGTTAAAGCGCTTGTATTTGCATCGATAATTTTTTCAAATTCAAACTCAATCGTTTCCCATTTATTCTGAACTGTTGTAGTTGCTTTGTAACCGCTGTGTCTTCCTAACGGATAATTTGTCGCTGTGGTTACATTACTATTTTCTAACTGCAATGAAACCTTAGTTCCAACCGGAGCCGATGTATACAAATCAAAAGAAATTCTTTTTCTGCCGTATACATAATCATTCGCATTGCTGATAACTACATTTTTGATATTGAAAACATCGTACAATTCAGAAGAGTTACGAACATATCTTCCAACCAAAGCCGAAGTATTGATTCCGGTTGCAGAAGGATTTGCTACGGCTTCAGTCAAAACTCCTGTTTTGTTTCCGTAAACAACATTTCTGTTCGTTTGAAAATCTTCCTGAATTTTCTCTACAGGAATTGCAGGTTCTGTCGCTACAGCCAGTTTATATGTATTGGCCGTACAGCCAGAAGTTGTTGCTGTTACCGAAACATCTCCGCCTGCAGTTCCCCAATTTACAGTTACGGCATTTGTTCCCTGCCCAGCCGTAATTGTCGCTCCCGCAGGAACTGTCCAATTGTACGTTGCGCCGGTAATAGCGTTTATAGAATACGTTTTACCCGTTTCGTTTTGATACACTTTTGCATCTCCGGCAACGCCATATTTATAACTTCCGTCATAAACACGAACATAATCTACCTGTAATTTTGCAGGGAAATCAGCTGGAATGGGTGCTACTCCTGCCCCATTTACACTTGTATAAGGCGTTCCTGCACTACCAACAGCCAGATTTAAAATAATATAAAACTGATTATCGTTAAAAGGCCATCCGCCGTTTACAGTAGTATTTGGAGTTGCGGTGTGAAATAAAACATCATCAACATACCATTTTATAAAATTTGGTCCCCATTCTACCGCATACACGTGAAAGTCTGTAGATAAATCTGTTGGAGAACTATAACTTCTTCCTGTAAAATGATATCCGTTTCCATCATAATGAATTGTTCCATCTACAGATTGCGGGTTTCTGTGTTTGGCTTCCATGATATCAATTTCACCAGTATACGGCCAGTTTCCTCCTACCGGAAGCATCCAGAACGCAGGCCATGCACCTTGTCCGTTTGAAAGCTTCATGCGGGCTTCAACTCTTCCGTATTTAAGAGAATACTTTCCTTCTGTAGTTAATTTTGAAGAAGCATAAGGCTGATCAGGAAATGCACCATTCGGCTCGTATTTTGCCTGAATGTTCAAATAACTGTTTGCTCCTTCTTTTACAATTGTCGCCTGATTTGGATCGTAACGCTGAGCTTCTGCATTTCCGAATCCGCAAAGTGCCGGACAACCGTTTCCTGAAATACTCTGCCACTTGGTTAGGTCGACAGTAGTACCGTTAAATTCATCAGACCAAACCAATGTTTTACATTGTGCCTGGACTTTTAAAATTGGCAGCAGCACAAATATTGCAGCAGCCAAAAATCGTTTAAAATAATAGAAATTGTCTTTCGGTGGTCGGCCGAAAAAAGAGTCATTTTGATTCATTTTTTTTAGTTTTTTGTTAGTAAAGTTTATTACCGCTACAAAAACCTATTTTACAGAAATGGGTTCTTATTTTAATAATAATCCGACAATATTAACAAATAAATCAGGCTACACTTACATTTTTGAGTACGGTTTGACTACGGTGATTTAAAAAAAATGCAGAAAAAAGGCGTAAAACTACTTAGGATATTACTTACGAGATAAAATCCCTTTTTTTAGAAGTTATTCTTAATCGTAAAGGTTGTAAAAAGCTGCAAGAGATTTTAAAGGTGTGAAAAATTCTAAACACATAGAAACATAGATTTTCTTCTTGCTTCTTTATTTGAGATTATCAAAAAGCTTGCTTTTACACATAGCTATGTTTGCTTAAACTAGTGAAATGCCTTTTAATAGACAAAGCCAAACTATGTTCCTATGTGTTTAAATAATCATCTAAAAATTTAAAATGAATTCTGTGATATTTGCATCAGACGGAAGCTGCAATTTTTTTCGAATTCTGTATCGGGTATCTTCCACTCCGCGAACAGAAATTCCTAAAAGCGGAGCAATTTCTTTGGTATTAAAGTTCATTCGCAGATACGCACACAATCTCATATCGCGCGGAGTAAGTTCTGGGTAACTGTTTTTCAGCCTCTGCATAAAATTGTCATGCAATTGATTGAAGATTTCCTCAAATTCGTTCCATTGCTTATCGCCTTGAAGTTCATGATCGATCAGCTTGTTTATTTTGGTTAACAAACTAAAGTTTACACCTGGTTCGTTTTTCTTATCGATTTGGCCAATCAGCTCTTTTATTGAAAGCAGGATTTCGTTTAAATGAATAAGATTCACCGTATTCGAAGCTACTTTTGCATTTTTAAGATTTATCGTAGTCTGCAGGTTTTCGCGAACAATGGCCATATTTTCTTGTTCCAATGTCAATCTCTGTTCATTAAGTTCGGCACGGCTGCGCAGCAATTCTTTTTCCTGATTGAGGATCAATTGCTGGCGATCTCGTTCTGCCACAGATTTTTGATATTTAATAATCAAATAAATGACAATACTATAAAGTATAAAATACAGAATATAAGCCCAGATCGTTCTGTACCAAGGCGGTAAAACTTCAAAACGAAAAACGGCTTCTTCACTTACCACATCATAAATGTTTTTTGCCCTTACATGAAAAACATATTCGTTTTCAGGTAAGTTCGTGTATTCTTTTTCTGTCTGAAGACTGTATTCTGACCATTTTGGTTCAAAACCTTCCAGCCAGTATTCGTATTTTGTGGCATCGGCTTCATCATAAAAAAGCGATGAAAAAGAAAAATGAAGCGCATTATGGGAATGCGATAAAACATTTGATATTTCTTCACACGCCTCTTTTGTTTTATTTGGAAGCACATCAAATCGGCTTGAAAATAACAGACTGTCTTTCGGAAAAATACATTTAACCTCTGAAATTACCGCTTTATATTTCGTTTGATATTGCTTGTTTTTAATGGTGTTATAATGAATTAAACCATCCTGCGTACCAAAAAACACATCTCCCGTGGCTGTGGTTTGTATATTCTCAAAACCCGGAACGTATAAATATCTGAGTTTTCTAAAAGGCAGTTCTTCAACCTCAAAACTTCCATTTGGGTTTTTAGTTATTTTTCCGGTATTTTCTCCAGATACGTACCAGACATTATCCTGATTATCCGATTTTAATAAACGAATATGATTTTCCATTCCGAGATATTTCCTAAAAACGGGTTCGGGAATCATTTTCTTCGAATGCGAATCTTGTTTGTAAACTCCTTTTGTTGTTCCAAAAAGAATTTGATTATCTATTTTAAAAGTATTCAAAAACAAACTCGACGGGAAACCATTCTTTTGATTGTAAAATTCCACTTTTGAAACCGCATCGAATGTTTTATTAAACTGAATTTTATAAATTCCTTTGTAACCGTGAGCAATCCAGAAATCGCCGTTTTTATCGGTTTCGATAACACGGCTGCTTTCTTCAAAACCTTTTATTTTATTTTGATAAACCCACGTATTATTTATTTTTTTGAGAAGATACATTCCGTTATAACCGCCAACGATCAATAAATCAGGATGATTAGGAACTAATATTCCTTTCCAAGCTCCATCTGTTTTTGCCAATAATTTTGCCGAATTACCGGAAACTTCAAAGATTCCGTTTTTTTCGAAAGCCAAAAGTGAGCTTCCAAAAACACCAATATTCCAGACATTTTCAGACATGCCTGAAACGTGCTGAAAGTTTGCATTTTCATGTTTTCCGTTTTTATAAGAAAGCCAATCCATCCAAAACAAACCGTTGTCTGTCGCGATATATAATTTGTCCTGATAAATCTGGCTGCAGTATATTTTGGTTTCTGAATTTGAAGTATCTAAAACTCTGGATAACGGCGAAGAAATTTGAATGAGTGAAATTCCTTCCTTTAGCGTAACCCATAAATTGCCTTCTTTATCAACCTTTAAATTCGTTACATAATCGTTTTGCAAACCCGTTTGTTTGTTGATATGCTGAATCAAACGTCCCAAACCATCTATGACTATCAACCCAGATTGACGGGTTCCAATTCCGAAATATCCATCAGAAAGCTGAATCCCTGTAGAAATTTGATTTTGCTTCAAAACATTATCGGCTTCTGTTACAAATGGCTTTAGCTGATTATCTTTAAAAGTAAAAAGTCCGTTTTTTTGTGAAAGCAATAAAAGTCCGTTTTTGGTTTGAAAGATTTTTCGAATCTTCATTCCGGCAAATTGATCGCTGTTTGTAATCGCCGTTAACGCATTATTTTTTAACTGCAATAAACCTTTTGCATTATCTAAAACATAGATTTCCTTATTGACTTCAAAGAAATCATCAAATTTTACATTAGACTTTAAAACCTTGATTTTATTGTTCTTGTAGATAAGGATTTCTTCATAAGAGAAAAAAATCACTTCGTTATTTCGGATAACGGTATGCACCACATCGCCAAAGTTTCGCGCCGATTCCGGTAATAATTTTACTAAAGATGTATATTGATACTGCCCGTTTGGCAATTGAATGGCATAGCCAAAATCGCCTTGGGCGCCCACATACATTTTGTCGTTTTTGTCGATGGCAAGCGAGCGAACCATACTTTTGTTTTCGGGCTGTGTTACAATGCTCCAGCGAACACCATCAAACTGCATAATCCCGAAGTGATTGGCAAAAAACATCATTCCCTTAGAATCCTGTAAAACATCCCAGTTTTCTGAAGCGGCTTTATACGTTTTCGGATTATAATTGGTTATAAAAGGAATTCCAATTTTTTTTATCTGCGCCTTTACAATTGGAGAAATAAATACTATCGATAAAACTAAAATTCTAATTATACATTTCGTCATTTTGTTTCTGTCTGTAGGTTATTGTGTGATTTTTGGGAATCACATTTTAGGAAATTGACTCTTGGGGAAAGCCATTTTCCAGGCAAAAAACATTCATTTTCATAAATGTATTAATAACAATTATTCACTATTATCAAACTAAAATAGAGAATATCGAAATTCAAATATATAAAATTTTATTTTAATGCAACAAATTACATTATAATCAAATAATTTAGTAATTGTAAGATTAAATTTTAAAATCCAAATCTTGTCATTGTAAGAAATGAAGCAACCACACTAACAAAGATCACAAATTGATTTAACACGTGAGATTGCTTCGTTCCTTGCAAAGACCAATCTTTGTGGATCTACGGGTCTGATTGCTTCGCCAGTTCGCTATCGCTCGTGTCCTCATTCCTCAAAAATGACAAGATTATGGAAAAATAATTCTCCTTCAAAATAATTTCTAACTTTCAAACATAACCTGCGGTTTCAACCGTGGGTTATGTTTGAAATACTGTTTGCTTACAGATAGTTTATTAAAAAATAACCTGCACCGATCCGTTTAATCCGTAAAACCCGTGGGCAATTAAAATCATCGCCTAGCAGGAAAATAATTCTCCTTTAAGATAATTTCCAGCGGAATATAATGTGTGCGTTCTGTGTCTTCCTGAAGAACTAGTTTTTTGTATAAATAATTGATTCCCATATAACCTTGACTTTCGGGTCTTTGGTTGATTAAAAAATCGATTACGCCTTTGTTTAGGTATTCGATATTTTCATTTAATAAATCGTAACCAATAATTCGGATGCCTTTTATATTATTTTGTTCCAAAAATCTAGCAACAATATATGCCCTTGAATTGGGAACAAAAACACTGCTGATTCCTGAAAACATTTCCAGATTCATCTGATCAATTCCCGAATCTTTAATGGTTATTTCTGAAAATTTAAAATTCGTGAGTTCTTCATTATCTTTAAAGAAAGAATAAAATCCGTCGATTCTCTGCAAATACACCGATGTACTTTCGATTTCACGGGTAATTTTAAAAATCAGAACATGTCTTTCGTTTTTCACCGCAAAACTGATTAATCTTCCTGCCAAATAGCCGCTTTGAAAAGCATCCTGACCTACATAAGCATGATTGTCTTCGTTTGAAATATTCGAATCGATCATCACTACCGGAATATTTTTCTTTTTATATTCATTTAAAAACTGAACCGAATCGTCGTAAAATATTGGAGCGAACAACAAGCCGTCGCAATCGAACTCTAATACTTTTTTGACTGATTCCTTAAAAGAAACAGCATTAAAATCATAAAAGAAATAATCCAGAACGATTCCGAATTTGCTAAACTCCAAAGCAGCTTTCTCAATACCATCAACCTGACTTCTCCAATATTCTAATTTTTCATATTTAGGAAGAAAAACCGCAAAATGAAACTTCTTATTTAAAGCCAGATTACTGGCCAAAATATTTCGCTTATAACCAAACTCTTCAATTATAGCATTGACTTTGTCTACAGTTTCCTGTGCAGCCTGACCCCGATTATGAATAATCCTGTCTACAGTTCCGGGCGAAACATTGGCTAATTCAGCAATTTTTTTAATTGTTATGATATTGATTCTTTTTTAGTTAAAATAATAAAAGCTCTTTGGTATAATTCGTTTTTTTTGCAAAAATAAGTTGTTTTACATTACAATTTACATACATTTGTAAAATACCGTGTGCGTACACGTAAAAATACACATAATATAAAAACGGCAAACATTTTTTATATTATTATTTCGAAAATCAAAACAAAACTTTACCAATGATTGTAGATTCATTACATAATGCAGCTAAATATTATAGTCTGCACCCCAACTTTCAAAAAGCTTTTGAGTATGTAAATCAAACTGATATTGCTAGTCTTGAAGCGGGAACTATAGAAATTAATGAAGGCTTAAAACTAATCGTGATTCACGGTGACGGAAGTACGAGAGAAGAAAGTATTAAAGGTTTTGAATGCCACGATAAAAACATTGACATTCAAATTTCAATACAAGGCCCTGAAACTTTTGCGTGGAAACCGAGAGAAAAATGTGTTAGCCCGAATGGAGATTACAGCGACGAAAGAGATGTTCGTTTTTTCCACGATAAACCGGATATGTTTTTTGAACTTCAGGAAAAACAATTTGCGATTTTATTTCCAGAGGATGTTCATGCGGCAATGATTGGTGAAGGCTTTTTGAAAAAACTGGTATTTAAAGTTAAGATATAAACTATAAAATTAAACATATAGAAACATAGATTTTTTGAGTTGAAAAGTTTATCCGGAAAAACAGGTTTTCACACATAGCTAAGACGTAAAAACTATGTTTGTTAATGCAGGTGAAACGCCTTTAACAAGTTCTGAAACTATGTTTCTATGTGTTTAGAAAAAATTATAACCTATAAAAATAAGAATGGATTCAATATTTAATCTAAAAGGAAAAATTGCTCTTATTACGGGCGGTGCCGGAGTATTAGGAAGCAACTTTGCAAATGTTTTGGCAAAACAAGGTGTTATTGTCGGGATTGTCTCTCAATCAATTGAAAAAGCGGAAAAAACCGTACAGCATATAGAAGCTCATGGCGGGCGGGCATTTGCTGTTCAGGCAAATGTTTTAAGTAAAGAAGAATTAGAAAAAGCAAAAGATTTTATCGTTGAAAAATATGGTCGTTTAGATATCCTGATTAATGCAGCCGGAGGAAATATGCCGGGTGCAACGATTCAGCCGGATCAGGCAGTTTATGATATGAAAACTGATGATTTACAAAAAGTTATTGACTTGAATATTATTGGAACAATGCTTCCTACTCAAGTTTTTTCGGAGCTATTTGCAAAACAGAAATCAGGAAATATCATCAACATTTCATCGGCATCGGCACAAAGACCATTAACCAGAGTTGTAGGTTATTCTGCTTCAAAAGCGGCAATTGACAATTTTACACAATGGATGGCGGTTGAATTAGCCCAGAAATATGGCGAAGGAATTCGTGTAAATGCGATTTCTCCGGGATTTTTTATTGGAGAACAAAACCGTGCTTTATTATTAACTCCAGAAGGAAAACTGACCCAAAGAGGCGAAAAAATCATAGATCATACGCCAATGGGAAGATTTGGAACTCCGGAAGATATTGACGGCGCACTTTTATTTTTATGCAGCGATATGTCAAAATTCGTTACAGGAATAACCTTAAAAGTTGACGGCGGATTTGCCGCAACAAGTATTTAAGATTTCTCACGTCCTGCAATCCTGAGGCTTCAGGACAAAACCCGGCAGGTTTAAATTAGTCATTTCTATAAATTAAAATACCTGCAAGGTTTGTAAAACCTTGCAGGAAATAAAACAAAAAACATAAAACATGGAACAAACATTAAGATGGTTCGGACCAAATGATCCTGTTTCTTTACAAGATATCAAACAAACTGGAGCAACCGGAATTGTAACAGCTTTACATCATATTCCAAACGGAGAGGTTTGGAGCATTGACGAAATCATTAAACGAAAAGTTGAAATTGAACATAAAGACGGAGATCCTAAAAAAGGTGCTTCAGGTTTAACCTGGTCAGTTGTAGAAAGTATTCCGGTACATGAAGACATTAAAAAACAGACTGGAAATTATCTTCAATATATTGAAAATTATAAAGAAAGTATTCGTAATCTGGCTTTGTGCGGTATTAAATGTGTCTGCTACAACTTTATGCCAGTTTTAGACTGGTCAAGAACAGATTTATCATTTACGGTAGAAGACGGTTCTAAAGCTTTACGTTTTGATATCAATGCTTTTGCGGCTTTCGAATTGTTTATTTTAAAAAGACCAGGTGCAGAAAACGAATATTCTGATGTACAGAAACAAAAAGCAAAAAGCTATTTTGAAGCAATGACTCCAGAAGACAAAGTAAAGTTACAGCAGAACATTTTGGCTGGACTTCCAGGTGCCGAAGAAGCCTATACGGTTGAAGATTTCTTAGTAACCTTAAGTGCTTACAATCATATTGACAGACAGGCTTTGAAGAATAATCTTTTTCATTTTCTAAAAGAAATTATTCCTGTTGCTGAAAGTAAAGGTGTTTTGATGGCGATTCATCCTGATGATCCTCCTTACCCAATTTTAGGTCTGCCAAGAGTTGTTAGCACAGAAGAAGATTTGATGGAATTAATGAATGCTGCTCCTTCTCCATCAAACGGATTTACAATGTGTACAGGTTCTTATGGTGTTCGTGCCGATAATGATTTGTCTGGAATTGTGAGACGTCATGGCGATAAAATGAATTTTATTCATTTAAGAAGCACACAACGAGACGAAGAAGGGAGTTTCTACGAAGCAAATCATCTAGAAGGTGACGTTGATATGTACGAAGTTGTAAAAGCAATTTTGGAAGTTGAAAAAAGAAATAATAGTCAATTGCCAATGCGTCCAGATCACGGACACCAAATGCTGGATGATTTAAAGAAAAAAACAAATCCGGGTTATTCTGCAATTGGACGTTTACGAGGTTTGGCAGAATTGCGAGGGCTTGAATTAGGGATTAAACGATCTTTATAAGAGCTTTGCCACGAAGGTACAGGATTTTTCTCTCGAGATTTTGCTGATTTAGCAGATATGGTTATAAGTCTAGTTTGTCATTCAAGGAACGAAAAACTAAGCCTAAAGTTAATCTAAAAAAGTTCCGTAGGAATGAAAGATAGGTAAAACGATAAATAATATTACGCCAAAAAAATTATAAGAATGAAAAAAGTCCTAACATTACTACTTCTAGCCACATTTTGTGCCGGACAATCACAAGGTTTAATCTCGAATGTTCCAAACAGAAATACCACATCATTAAACGGTGTCTGGAATTATATTGTCGATCCTTATGAAACAGGTTATTACAGTTTTCACCACGATGTTTATGACAAACAAGCCAAACCTTCAAATGCTGCTTATTTTAATAATTATCATGCTCAAAACAAACAGGAATTGGTAGAATACGATTTTGATAAATCACCAAAAATCAATATTCCGGGTGACTGGACCTCTCAGGTTCCTGAATTGAAATATTACGAAGGAACAATTTGGTTTAAAAAATCTTTCGATTATAATCTAAAAGCTAATAAGCGTCTTTTCCTGTATTTGGGTGCCATCAATTATAAAGCCAATGTTTATTTAAACGGAAAAAAACTGGGAACACATGAAGGTGGTTTTACACCATTTAATTATGAAGTTACCTCGATTGTAAAACCAAAAGACAATTACTTGGTCATTAAAGCGGATAATACCCGTCATAAAGAAGATGTTCCGACAATTAATACCGATTGGTGGAATTATGGCGGAATTACACGCGATGTTACTTTAATTGAAGAAGAAAGTTCTTTTATAGAAGATTACACAATTCAGCTTAAAAAGAATAACAATGCTGTAATTTCGGGTTTTATCAAAATCAATAATTTAAATACTGCACAGAATCAGGCTTCGATTTCGATTCCAGAATTAAAAATCAATTACAAAGGAAAAATTGGTGCTGACGGAATGTTGAATTTTGAAATCCCAGCTAAAAAAATTTCATACTGGTCTCCGGAAAACCCAAAATTATATGATATTACGATCGATTTTAACGGACAGAAATTAAACGATAAAATTGGTTTCAGAACTATTGAAACTAAGGAAGATAAGATCTTATTAAACGGAAAACCAATCTTTTTACGCGGAATTTCTATTCATGAAGAAAATGCTAAAGGCGGGCGGGCGAATTCTCAGGAAGATGCCCTGCGTTTATTAAACTGGGCAAAAGAATTAGGCTGTAATTATGTTCGTTTGGCACATTATCCGCATAACGAAAACATTATCAGAGAAGCTGATAAAATGGGATTAATGGTTTGGGAGGAAATTCCGGTTTACTGGACTGTAGAATTCACCAATAAAAATACCTATCAAAATGCCGAAGATCAATTGACAGCTGCGGCAACAAGAGATAAAAACAGAGCTTGTATCATAATTTGGTCAATGGCAAATGAAACTCCAATTTCTGATGCGAGAAATGCATTTATTAAAAAATTAGTAGATCATACCAAAACTTTAGATAATACAAGACTGATCAGCGCAGCCTTATTAACGCAAAGTGATTCTGCAGGATTTGGAACTATCAATGATGCCATTGGTGATTATTTAGATATTATTTCTTTTAATCAATATTTAGGCTGGTATGGCGGAAAACTTGAAGATGCTGAGAAAATCTTCTGGAAAACCAAATATAATAAACCAGTAATTGTTTCTGAATTTGGAGGCGATGCCAAACAAGGTTTACACGGAGAGAAAAATGAGCGCTGGACAGAAGAATTTCAGGAATATTTATACATTCAAAATTTAAAAATGATTGAAAAGATTCCGCATTTAAGTGGTTTAAGCCCTTGGATTTTAGTTGATTTCAGGTCACCAAGAAGACTTCTTCCGGGAATTCAGGACGAATATAACCGTAAAGGTCTAATCTCAAACGACGGGAATAAAAAGAAAGCTTTTTACATTATGCAAAACTGGTATGAAAAAAAGAAAAAAGAATAAAAATTATGCTTCTGTAAAATGATAAAAGAAAAACATAAAAGCTCTCTATGTCATTCTAAATCAAACATAAGAACTGTTACCAATTCATTAACAAAAAACAAACTGTAATTATATGATTTTTATTCATTATTAACTTACTTTGTGGTAATCCTAAATAAAAAACTATTATGAAAAAATTTAGTTTACTGGCAGTTATTTTATTTGCTGCCTTTACAGTTCAAGCACAAGAAGTAGTGAAATTTGCTCCGCTTGATGCCAGTCCGGTTGATATTTCTTATTTCCCGAACAAAGCAGTAAAATTCAAAAAATCTGATAATCCTAACCCGGTTATCAAGGTTATTTATGCAAGGCCTTCTGTAAAAGGGCGTACCATTTTTGGCGATTTGATTAAATACGGAGAAGTTTGGAGAGTTGGTGCTAACGAAAATACCGAAATCAAATTTTACAAACCAGTAACGATTGGCGGTAAAACTATTCCAGCCGGAACTTATAGTTTATTTGCTATTCCTGAAAAAGACAAATGGACAATCATTATCAATAAAGAAATTGATTTATGGGGTGCTTATGCTTATGATGAAAGTAAAGATGTTGTAAGGGTTTCTGTTCCTGTAAAACCTGTTTCTGAGGTAATCGAAGCTTTATCAATTGCTTTTACAACTCAAGGTTCTGTCGCTAATCTTGTTATTGGATGGGATAAAACAACTGTTGAATTACCAATTACGGTTAAATAATTAATCGTTTTACCGATACAAAAAGGAAACTTTAAAAATGTTTCCTTTTTTGTTTACAAGCAAAATTTAAAGCTCCGGCGGAGTACAATATTTATAGCTGATAAAATTCACACAGGAACTAAGATTCAGAGGAGCGATATATCTCCCCGCTGGGGTTCTATTACATACGTCAGCATATTATTTATAAATATTTCATCCCTTCGGGATTTAATATTAAACTTTGAAATACTATTCTGTATCCACTACATACCGCGGTTTCAACTGCGGGCTATATTATAGATGAGGCTGTCTCAAAAGGACAGCTTCTTTTTTTTGGTAAAAACAAGATTGTCCACTAAAAACATTAATTCAGGTTTTTCGGATTCCACTTTCAAGATAATTTTTTATTTCTTGCTGATTTTAGGTA
>NZ_JAJQXA010000028.1 GCF_021245985.1 Flavobacterium soyae
TTTAGCGAGTTTTTTTAATCTTTTTTGCAATTATTTCTTAACTCTCTGATAACACAAGTTTTACAATGCAAAGTTTTTTAAAATATTGTCAGGTTTTTCTGCAGTCCTTTGCTTTTTCCTTATTTTATACCCTTTCACCAATACCGTTTTTGAAGAGTTTTTATGTTTTGAGCCTTTTTTGACTGGTTTTGCCGCAAAGGCACTAAGTCACAAAGATTGCTTTTTCTTTCGTTTTATTAATCTTGCAGAGACGCAGAGGCGCAAAGTTTCTATTTTTGGGATGTTTTTCTTTTGAAAACTCATGCCCTAGCCCCGATAGAAGTGGAAATCCTTTTATTTTGGGGTTCAAAATAAAAGATTGGAGCGGATAGCGGGATTAAGCTCCTTATTAATCTTCAAACTTAAAAGACTTCGACTTCGCTCAGCCGGACAATCAGCATTCAAAACCTAACAATAGTTTCATTCAAGCCATATAGTCTTTTTACTCTTATATATATTATAGTAGAGTTTTCTACTTATATATGTATACAAATAAACCCCGCAGGTTTTAAAACCCTGTCGGATTATAGAAATAATAGCTACTCTTAGTATTAGTATACCTAGCTTCTTACATAATAAAGTAATCTTCTACATATATATATTGTATGTATTTTTGTAATCACTTATATTTGCATTCACAAAATTATAAACAATGATCAAGATTACTTTACCCGATGGGTCAATTAGAGAGTTCGCTCAAGGCGTAACTCCAATGGAGGTCGCTAAAAACATTAGCGAAGGTTTTGCAAGAAATGTGATTTCTGCATCTTTTAATGGTACAACTATTGAAACCGAGACTCCGCTAACGACCGATGGTAATCTTATATTATATACTTGGAATGATGCTGAAGGTAAAAAAGCTTTCTGGCATTCGACTTCGCACGTAATGGCACAAGCTCTTGAGGAATTGTACCCTGGAATTAAATTAACTCTTGGGCCTGCAATTGCTAATGGATTTTACTATGATGTGGATTTTGAAGACCAAAAGATCTCTGAAGCTGATTTTAAAAAGATCGAAGATCGTGTTCTTGAGATTTCAAGAGGTAAACACGAATTTAAAATGCGTCCGGTTAGTAAGGCTGATGCATTAGAAATGTATAAAGACAATGTTTACAAGACTGAATTGATTTCTAATCTTGAAGACGGTACTATTACTTTTTGCGACCACTCTACTTTTACTGATTTATGTCGTGGTGGACATATTCCGAATACTGGAATCATCAAGGCTATGAAAATTATGAGCGTTGCTGGTGCTTATTGGAGAGGAGATGAAAAAAACAAGCAGCTGACTCGTGTTTACGGAACTTCTTTCCCTAAGCAAAAAGATTTAACTGAATATCTTGAACTTCTTGAAGAAGCTAAGCGTCGTGACCACCGTAAATTAGGAAAGGAACTAGAATTGTTTGCTTTCTCTCAGAAAGTAGGCCAGGGTTTACCTTTATGGTTACCTAAAGGTGCTGCACTTAGAGAACGTTTAGAGCAATTTTTAAAGAGAGCTCAAAAGAAAGCAGGTTACGAGCAAGTTGTGAGTCCGCATATTGGACAAAAAGAACTTTATGTAACTTCTGGTCATTATGCTAAATATGGTGCTGATAGTTTTCAGCCGATACATACTCCTGCAGAAGGTGAAGAGTTTTTATTGAAACCTATGAACTGTCCTCACCACTGTGAGATTTACAATGTAAGACCTTGGTCGTATAAAGATTTACCTAAGCGTTATGCTGAATTTGGCACTGTATATAGATATGAGCAGTCTGGGGAATTACATGGTTTAACTCGTGTTAGAGGTTTTACTCAGGATGATGCGCACATTTTCTGTACTCCTGAACAATTGGATGAAGAGTTCAAAAAAGTAATTGACTTAGTATTATATGTATTTGGTTCGTTAGGTTTTGAAAACTTTACTGCTCAAATTTCATTGAGAGATCAAGAGGATAGAGAGAAATATATTGGCACAGATGAAAACTGGGAGAAAGCTGAAAACGCAATTATCAATGCTGCAGCTGACAAAGGTTTGAATACTGTAGTAGAATATGGTGAAGCTGCATTTTACGGACCTAAGCTTGACTTTATGGTTAAGGATGCTTTGGGAAGACAATGGCAGTTAGGAACAATTCAGGTTGATTATAACCTTCCTGAGCGTTTTGATTTAACATACAAAGGTGCTGATAATGAATTACATCGCCCTGTTATGATTCACAGAGCTCCTTTTGGATCTATGGAACGTTTTATAGCAATTTTACTAGAGCATACAGCAGGAAATTTCCCACTTTGGTTAATGCCTGAGCAGGCTATTATATTGTCTTTGAGCGAGAAATACGAAAATTATGCTAAAAAAGTTTTAGATTTGCTAGAAAATCACGAAATTCGCGCCCTAATTGACAACCGAAATGAAACTATCGGTAAGAAAATTAGAGATGCAGAAATGCAAAAAATTCCATTTATGCTTATCGTTGGTGAGGAGGAAGAGAAAAACGGCACTATTTCTATTCGCCGCCACGGCCAAGAAGGAAAAGGTAATATCACAGTTTCTATTGAAGAATTTGCTTCGATTGTAGACGAAGAAATAAAAAAGACATTAAAAGTATTTACAGTTTAACTTAAATTTAGAAAGTCATAGCAATAAAAAGTAACAGAGGTTTTCAACCTCGAGTAGAAAAAAAAGATGCACACAGAATAAATAACAATATTCGTGGTGTACAGGAAGTAAGGTTAGTAGGCGAGAACATCGAACCAGGTGTATTTAAGCTTGCAGAAGCTTTACGTCTAGCAGATCAGTTTGAATTAGACTTGGTTGAAATTTCGCCAAATGCTGAGCCGCCGGTTTGTAAAATCATGGATTACAAGAAATTTGTTTACGAACAAAAGAAACGTGATAAGGCATTAAAAGCTAAATCATCGCAGGTTGTAGTAAAAGAGATTCGTTTTGGTCCTCAAACAGATGAGCATGATTATGAATTTAAAAGAAAAAATGCTGAGAAGTTCTTAAAAGAGGGAGCAAAATTAAAAGCATTTGTTTTCTTTAAAGGACGTTCGATCATCTATAAAGATCAAGGACAGATTTTACTTTTACGTTTGGCAACAGATTTAGAAGAGCATGGTAAAGTTGAAGCTATGCCGGTTCTTGAAGGAAAGAGAATGATTATGTTCATTGCTCCGAAGAAAAAGAAATAAGTCTTAAAGCCGAAAGTCTTAAAGCCGAAAGTCAAAAAACAGACTTTTAAACTTTAGACTTTTAAACTTTCAGACTAAGATATAAGTAAGTAAGAATAAATTAAAACACTAGGAAAAATGCCTAAAATGAAAACTAAATCTAGCGCTAAGAAACGTTTTAAAGTTACTGGTTCTGGAAAGATTAAAAGAAAGCATGCTTTTAAAAGTCACATCTTGACTAAAAAATCTAAAAAGCGTAAATTAGCTTTGACACACTCAGCGCTAGTTCACAAAACAGATGAGAAAAGCATCAAACAACAATTAAGAATTATCTAATAAGTCTAAAGTTAGAAAGTCTTAAAGTCAAAAGCAATTTTCTTTCGACATTTGACTTTCGATATTTGACTAAGATTTCTTTAGGTTAAAAAATTATTTATATAACCTTGGAGTATGGCTTTCAAGTTCCTTTGATTCAATTCAGGACGCCTGCTACAAAAACACATTAAAATTATGCCAAGATCGGTAAATTCAGTTGCTAAAAGAGCAAGAAGAAAAAAAATAATGAAGCAAGCCAAAGGTTTCTTTGGTAGACGTAAAAACGTTTGGACAGTTGCTAAGAACGCGGTAGAGAAAGCGATGAGCTACGCTTACCGTGACAGAAAACAGAATAAAAGAAATTTCCGTTCATTATGGATTCAACGTATTAACGCTGGAGCTAGATTAGAAGGAATGTCTTATTCTCAATTCATGGGAAAAGTTAAAGCTAACGGAATCGAATTGAACCGTAAAGTTCTTGCAGATTTAGCTATGAACCACCCAGAAGCTTTCAAAGCAATACTTAATAAAGTAAAATAAACGTTTTATAAACTCAATTTAGATTACTTACTTATCATAAAGAAACCATTCGTTAATTCGGATGGTTTTTTGTTTTTACAACAATCTGCTTTATCTTTAAAATTCTTTTAATCAATCATAAAATGCTTACGCCTCTTCTTGACCACATAGAGAAATTCATAAAACTGGAGCTTTCAGAAATTGATATATTAGAAACATGTCTCAATATTTCTAAAGTAAAAAAGAAGGAGCATTTATTACAGGAAGGCCAAGTCTGCAATAGATTATATTTTATAGTAAAAGGCTGTGCCAGACAATACATCATCAATTCAAAAGGTACAGAACAAACTTTACAGTTCGCTATTGAAAATTGGTGGATTACAGACTACTTAAGTTATCACAATAACACTCCTTCAAGCTTCTACATTCAGACAGTTGAAAACTGTGAAGTGATAGCTGTTGAAAAAGGCACTTTAGAGTCTCTATTAATTGAAATTCCAAAACTGGAAAGATACTTTCGAATCGTTTCTCAAAAATCATTTGGTGCTGCTCAAATGAGAATTAAATTTTTATTTACAATGTCAGCAGAAGAGAGATACCATCATTTTAATAATTTAAACCCGGACTTTGTACAGCGTGTTCCTCAGTACATGCTTGCCTCCTATTTAGATTTTTCTGCTGAATTTATGAGTAAGATCAGGGCTGGAAAAGTATGATTTGAATTTCTTGAAGTAGTTCAAGTTTTTTAAGTTATACATAACTGACCTTTGTATCAAACTTTTAAAACATATAAAAATGAAATCAAGAATTCTTATTCCAGAAGCTGCCCCACAAGCTTATCAAGCATTGATGAGCTTAGAAAAATACATTTCTACTACTTCTCTAACTCCAACTCATAAAGAACTAATTAAAATACGTGCTTCTCAAATTAATGGCTGTGCCTATTGTATTAATATGCACACTGCTGATGCGAGAAAGCATGGCATTTCTGAGCAAAGAATATACTTAACAAGTGCATGGCGCGAAGCTGATGTTTATACTGAGGAAGAAAAAGCTATTTTAGCTTTAACAGAGCAAGTAACTTTAATTAACAACCATGTTACTGACGAAGTTTATCAAAATGCTGCAAACTTATTTGATGAAAAATATTTAGCAGAAATTATTCTTGCCATTATTACAATTAACTCTTGGAACAGACTAGCTATTACAACTGGATTGAGAGCAGTATAATTCTTTTATAAGGATAAATTTTACAACATTTATAAAATCTATAAACCCTCCTGCCAGAGGGTTTCTTTGTATTTACCTGTAAATGAGACTTGGATAAATAGAAATTCAATCATTTTACTAAAACAGGTATTTATACTCTTTCATAGGAATTTAGGTTTTCTATTTTTGGTTTATGATTTCAAAATACACTACGATAACTTCATCTTTTACAGCAGTTTCTTTTGTCTTTTTTGTATCTCTAAAGGAGTATTATAAGCATTCAAAATTTAAAAAAACATAACTAAAAAATATAGTGATTATAAATCTTCATCAGATTTTTTTATATGATTTTTTATAAGTCATGATAAAATACGGAAAACCACATTAAGATCATAAACAAGAGAATTAATTTTGAAAAAAAACAATAGGCTTCAATTTATTATAAAATAAGATTTGTATGTTCAAAAAGGTTTTAATTGCAGAGGACATCGACAGTATTAGTGTAACGGTTATAAAAGTTCTTGAAGAATTAGAAATTCCGGTAATTCATCATGTAAAATATTATGATGACGGCTTGTTAAAAATCAAAAAAAGCCTTCTTGACAACGACCCGTATGATTTGCTAATTACCGATTTATCCTTTAAAACAGATCATCGCAACACCAATATTTTGAATGGCGAAGAGCTTATTAACTCTGTGAATAAGGTATATCCTCAACTAAAGAAAATTGTATTTTCGACAGAAGATAAATCTTACAGAATAAAAAAACTTTTTAGTGAATTAAAAATCAATGCTTATGTTTCTAAAGGACGAAACAGCATTGAGGAGTTAAAAACTGCCATACAAAAGACTTTTAAAGATGAAGAGAAAATACTTTCATCAGATTTAAGCTTTAGTTTTAATGACAAATCTTTAATTGAAATAGAATCTTATGATATTTCTATTTTGACTCTTATGGCAAGAGGCTATATTTTAGGGAGCATTTCAAATGAATTTAAAGCAAAATCGATAACACCGAACGGAACCAGCAGCATTGAGAAACGAATTAATAAATTAAAAGTATATTTTAAAGCTAATAACAATGTGCATTTAATTGCTATAGCCAAAGATTATGGCTTAATTTAAATTCTATTAAACTTTATGAAAACTAAATATAAATTTGATCTGATATCAAAGATCAACACAGCCAGCAACAAAATTATCATAAAAACGGTACTGCTTTGCCTTTTCTTGTCTATATGTTTTGCTTATGTTTCTGAAAAAACCGGCTGGTTAGAAGTAGACTGGAAGATTATTTTTATACCTGCATTACTCGTTTTACAAATAATAATTATTGGAAAAGCTTTACAAAACAGGTACAAAAAGCTTTAAACATTTTGATTATAAAATATCTAAATGCTTATATTTGATTTTTTTTAAGCCTCATGAAAATCATTATAAATTACGTTCTCTTATTATTCATTTCTTTCCAATCTTTTTCGCAGACTAAGATTATTTCCTGGAATCTGGAAAACTTCGGAAAATCGAAATCACAGCCTGCTTTAAATTTTATAGCTAATACTGTACGGGATTATGACATTGTTGCAGTTCAGGAAGTTGTTGCCGGATATGGCGGTTCGCAGACTGTTGCAAAACTTGCAGCATTGCTAAATGAAAAAGGGGCAAAATGGGATTATACTATTAGTGATCCTACAAGCGGGAACAGTTATAAAAAAGAACGTTATGCTTTTCTTTGGAAAACAAATAAAGCCAAGTTAAAAGGAGAGCCATGGCTTGAAAAAAAGTATCATTTAGAAATTGACCGTGAGCCCTATTTTGCAACTTTCGAAATAAACAAAAAAACACTTACACTAGTCAATTTTCATGCGATCACAAAAAGCAAACAGCCGGAAACTGAAATTAAATATTTTAAGTTTCTGCCTCAGCAATACCCCAATCTCAATTTAGTATTTACCGGAGATTTTAACTGCCCTCAATCGCATACAGTTTTTAATCCATTAAAAAAAATGGGATATGCTTCGATGCTGCAAAAGCAAAAAACTACTTTAAAGCAAAAATGTCAAAGTGACAATTGTCTTGCATCTGAATTTGATAATATATTTTACAATCCAAATAAATTAAAATACGTCAATTCAGGAGTTATTTTATTCTATGAAAAATTTGATTCGTTAAAAGAAGCACGTAAAATATCTGACCATATTCCGATTTGGTTTCAATTCTCTTTAAATTAAAAATTACGTTTTAAGCTTTTTCTTTTTGGCCGCAGGAAACAAAACATTGTTTAGAATTAAGCGATATCCGGGAGAATTTGGATGTAAATCTAAAACTGTTGGCGGATCTCCAACCTGATGTTGGAAATCTTCAGGATCATGACCTCCAAAAAAGGTAAACATTCCTTTTCCTTTTTCACCATGAATATATCTTGCTTCACCGTTAAGCTCGCAAGTACCCATTACTAATACATTCGATTTTACTAATGTTTCATTAAAAGAGGTCGTTTGTCCCATAAATCCTTTTACCAATTGTGTATGATTTTGACATAACATACTTGGAATTGGATCCCATTTTGCAGAAAATTCCATTAATGTAAAATAGTCTTTTTCCATTGGAACTCTTCTTTTTGCAGTCATATCAATATCTGAGAATTCATAAACTTCTGGTCTTCGTTCTAAAATAAAATCTTTGAATGCGAAAGAATTACCATAATTTAATTTTGATTGATAATTAGATTCACTTGGATCTCCGTCAAACATGGTTTCGCAAATATCAACTCCGTCAGCAGCAAGTGCAATATCAAAACTATCAGTCGCAGAACACATGGCAAACATAAACCCTCCGCCAATGACAAAATCCCTGATTTTTTTTGCTACTGCACCTTTTTCCTGAGAAACTTTAGAATAACCGAGTTTCGAAGCTAAAACTTCAGCATCTTTTTTCTGTTCGATATACCAGGGTGTATTTTTATAAGCGGCATAAAATTTCCCATATTGTCCGGTAAAGTCTTCATGATGTAAATGCAGCCAATCATATAATAATAATTGATCATTTAAAACTTCTTCGTCATATATTGGAGTAAATGGAATTTCAGCATAAGTCAAGACCAATGTTACAGCATCATCCCAAGGCTGTTTTCCTTTTGGAGTATAAACTGCAATTTTTGGTGCTTTTTCAAGAATAACTGATTCCATATTTTGTGACGGGCTCGAGATATCATTTAAAATTGAGGCTTCTTCACTATCTGAAAGTATCTCAAAGCTAACTCCCCGAATTTTACATTCTTTACGAATTTCATCAGCATCCGGCAATAAAAATGAGCCTCCACGATAATTAAGCAACCAGCTTGCCTTATAATCTCTGCTTAAACACCAATAGGTGATACCATAAGCTTTTAGGTGATTTTGCTGCGTTGTTTCATCCATCGGAAGTAAAATAAACGAGGCTTTTGCATTAATGGAAAGCAATAAAATGAAAATATAAACTAAACTTTTTTTCATCAAAAAATATTTTAAGTAAAGATATAAAGGATGCTTATAAAAATACAATAGAGGAGCCGTTTTATAGTGCCATAAAACTGTTAATTAACAAGAAAATAAAAGGTTCGAAGATTGAAATTTTGTAAAAAACAGGTAAAAACACCTAAACTATGACAGCTTTTTCTACCTAAATTTGGAATCTTAAAATCGATCAAACTAATCGATTAAAAATCAAACCAATGAATTATAACCAAAACAATCAACCAAAGGATTTTAGTATAATGCAAAAAATAGGCCTTTGTGTGCTCATTTTTACAATAATCGTTTATTATGTTTTATCGATTCAATTTTTAACAAGCTAAGTTTACAATGTCAAAACTGCAATTTCATTTTGAATAGCATAAACTACCAAACCGGCAATATTTCGTGATTCAGTTTTTAGCAGTAAATTATTTCGATGTCCTTCTACAGTTCGCGGACTTAAAAAAAGATGTTCTGCTATTTCTGTAGTTGTTTTTTGCTGGCAGATAAGCTGAAGAATTTCAATTTCGCGCGGAGAAAGAAAACTTGTTTCAAGACTGCCTTTTGAGTTCTTTGAAGATACTATGGTTTCCTGAATCGTTTTTAATACATTTTCGTTGTAAAAAAATCCTTTTCTGTTGACTTCATTAATCGTTTTGATCAGATCTTTTGGGGTTGTATTTTTAATGAGGTATGCAACTGCTCCTACCTGAATCATATTTGCAATAAATGATTTCGAATCATAACTGGTTAGAGCTATAATTTTAATGTCAGGAAAAGATTTTCGGATAATTTTTGTTGCTTCGACACCATTTAAAACCGGCATTTTCAAATCCATGATAATAATATCCGGCTTGACATCATTATTTTGTAATTTGTTAACCAGCTCTTCACCGTTTGAAGCTTCAAAAATAATTTCAATATTGTCTTCTCTTTGCAATAAAAAAGCTATTCCTTTTCGAAACAATACTTCGTCATCGACTAAGGCGATTTTAATTACGGCATTCATTTTGTCTGTTTTTGGTCATTTGGTTTCCCGAAATTACAAAATATGAATTAATAATAGCTACAGAACCTTATTTTATTGATGCTAAAGCGTAATTATTTACTAAAATTTATATTAAAAGGTAAAAATTACAGCAATACCTTTATCTATTTCTGAATCTATTTTTATAGTTCCGTTTAAAAAGGAAACCCTGCTGTCAATATTTTTCATTCCAAGCCCTTTTTGATTTTCAATTTTTTTGCTGTCAAAACCAATTCCGTTATCTTCATAATAGCAGGTATTTATTCCATTATTGTTTTTAAACGCAATCCAAATTTCTGTTGCTTTACCATGACGGAGCGAATTATTCATTAATTCCTGCAAAATTCTAAAAATGTGTAATTGACGATCAATATCATCATCAAAATCAAGTTCATTTTTATAATAGGTTTTAACCGATTTACTGGTTTCAAATTCTTCGCATAACTCTTCAACACCGGCATTTAATCCAAATTTTTCAAAAACCGGCGGTAATAAATTATGAGCAATTTTTCTGGAATTTTCTAAGGCTTTTGCAGTCAAACTAATAATATTTTCAGTAATCTCGTTAGTTTCTTCTGCTGTTAAATCAGGAGCAGAAAGTAAATGAGTATTTAAGGAAACAATGTTAAGTTTTGAGCTTATATCATCATGCAAATCTTGTGCAATACGCTTACGCTCTTCTTCCTGCGTTACTATAATTGCATGAAGCTGTTCTTTTTGATACTGCAGCACCAAATCTTTTTTCTCAAGTTCTTTTTGAATTATTTTTTTTCTGGAGAAATAGAAAAATATGATTAATACTACGGCTACAATTATAAAGAAAAGTGAAATGTATAATATAATTGCGACAAGTTCTTTTTCTGGGATTGAATGGGGATTCATATCAAAATTTCTATATTAAATATTTTAGAATTTAAGTCACCTGACCTTTTACGTAAAAACTTTTCATCCATTCATATAGAATCAATAAGTGGTAAATTATAAATAAAAATGCGTTTAGCTTCCATGAAAGATATTTTACATTTTCACTTAGAGTTAATGTCAGATTTCCAACCAAATACAAAATTGTAGAACCTAACATAAAAAGAATAACTGCAATTGTAACATAATAATATGTTCTATTTTCTGTAAGCATATTATAAAAATGCAATAACGCAAAAACCACTATCATGAGAGAAGTAATAGTAATCTCAAATAAATTAAATTTAAAAAATAGTTCCGGGTAAATGTAAAACTGAATTCCTAAAATTAATAGGGTAAAAAGAAGCCCTATCTTTACCAATAGCTTTTGTATCTTCAATTTTAAAATAGAATAATAGAATAAGCCCAAAAAAAGCATTTGACCTATAACGAATATATTTACAACAACTAAATTACTCATATGCAGGGAATAAATCAATTCCATTGAAAATTGCATTACAAATGAAAAAGCTAAGTAGGAAACAAAAAAAACATTAGCTTTTTCCTTACGGAAAAAGCTAGATGTATATAGTATTAGATTTATTAATAAAATCAAATAACCTGAATAAATTAAAAAATCATCCACTTTAAATATTTTATTTTAAATTAATATGGAGGACTAGGACGTGTACCATCATACACAACATCTTCAGCTTCATCTGCTGCTTTGTTTTGTAGTGATAATGAATGTCCGTAAACATCTACATATTTACCCGTTTCCTTGTCGTATTTTGCACCTACAAAAAGCAAAGTCTTTTCTTTTTGATCATTGATACCAAGATAAGCACGAACTGCATCTGTTTCTAGCGCAAGTACTTTTTCTAAACTTTCGCGTGGTATTAAAAAAGATTTTACTTTGTTTTCACGGGTTTCGATCGTGGTATCATCCACATATCTTTTTTCCCATACTTCAGCAGTTGCCAACGGAATTTGAATAGGCCCTGGAAAGGTTTCTTCGCTCATAGTTTTTTAATTTAATTAGTTAATAATTATAAATTTGTTTTATGGTTTTGCTAATCTACCGAATTAATTTTTTATAAGAAATATTATTTTGTGAAATTATGGGTTATAAAATTTAGTTTTTAAAACAAAAAAATCTTTACAAGCAGTCAGCTCATAAAGATTTTTCTATTTTAAAATTTCATTCTAATTAAAACGGAACATCACTGTCATCGTCATCATCATTTAAATTGCTTCCAAAAGCTTCATTTGCAGAAGGAAGGTTTTTAGTAATGAACGGATTATCGTCATGGTTCATTTTTGAAGGCAGATCATCATATCCTCCGCTGAAATCTTCAAGGTTATCAAACTTACCTAAATGTCCTAAGAATTTTAAACGAATATTTTCAAGTCCACCGTTACGGTGTTTGGCTATAATAAATTCAGCCTGACCTGCTGTTGGTGATTGTTCATCATCATCCCATTCTTCAATTTTATAATATTCCGGACGATAAATAAATGATACAATATCGGCATCCTGCTCAATCGCTCCAGATTCACGAAGATCCGATAGCAGCGGGCGTTTACTTGAGCCACGGGTTTCAACGGCACGCGATAACTGAGATAATGCAATAACCGGAACGTTTAGCTCTTTTGCCAATGCTTTTAAGTTTCGCGAAATTGTAGAGATTTCCTGCTCACGATTCCCTCCTCCTTTACCATTTCCTCCCGCAGTCATTAACTGCAAATAATCAATAATGATTAATTTAATGCCGTGCTGCGAAGCTAAACGACGACATTTTGCACGTAAATCAAAAATCGAAAGTGAAGGTGTATCATCAATAAATAATGGGGCTTTTTCTAAATCTTTAACTTTAGTACTCAGCTGTTCCCATTCGTGTTTTTCTAATTTTCCTGTTCTTAGTTTTTCTGAAGACAATCCTGTTTCAGAAGAAATAAGCCTCGTAATCAACTGAACCGAAGCCATCTCAAGCGAGAAAACTGCTACTGCATGCCCAAACTGGATAGCCACATTTCGCGCCATCGAAAGTACGAATGCTGTTTTACCCATACCCGGACGAGCTGCAATAATAATTAAATCCGAAGGCTGCCAACCGGAAGTTACCTGATCTAGTTTTTCAAAACCAGTTGCAATACCACTCAAACCCTCTTTACCGGCAATTTCTTCAATACGTTTCTTTGCTTGTAAAACTAAACTTTGGGCAGTTTCAGAACTACGTTTAATATTTCCCTGCGTTACTTCGTATAATTTTGATTCGGCTTTGTCTAGTAAATCAAATACGTCTGTAGTTTCATCATACGATTCTTCGATAATTTCAGAAGAAATTCTAATCAAACTTCTTTGTATAAATTTTTGAAGAATAATACGCGAGTGAAATTCGATGTGTGCAGAAGAAGCAATTTTCTGCGTAAGCTGAATTAAATAAAAATCTCCTCCTGCTAATTCTAATTTTCCATTTTTCTTTAACTGAGTCGAAACCGTCAGCAAATCTATTGGCTGTGTTTCGGTAAAAAGCTGTAAGATCGCTTCAAAAATATGTTTATGCGCGTCTTTGTAAAAAGCATCGGGCTGTAAAATATCAATTACGTCATCTACCCCTTTTTTATCAATCATCATCGCACCAAGCACAGCCTCCTCCAGATCAAGAACCTGCGGAGGAAGTTTTCCTTTTTCGAGATTAATAATAGTGGTTTTATCTACCTTTACAGGATTTACATTCTTGAAATTTTCCATATAGCGAAAGTAACAAAATTTAAAAAAAAATTGTTATCTAGTTATAACTATTAAATGTTTATAAATATTTTCCTTTTGTTGATAACCAAAAAAAAATCCGAAACCGCAGGGCTTCGGATTTTTAATCATATTAGATGAATTTACTCTTTATACTCGCCCATATTACTGTATTTGTCCATTCTTTGGGCAATTAACTCGGCTGTTGATAAGTCTTTCAATTCGTTATATCCTTTGGTAATGTATTCTGCCACTGTTTTAAAAGTAGTTTCGCGGTCGTAGTGCGCTCCGCCAAGTGGTTCAGGAATTACATCATCAACTAATTTTTGTTTTTTCATGTCAGATGAAGTCAATTTTAAAGCATCGGCAGCACGTTCTTTGTACTCCCAGCTTTTCCATAAAATTGAAGAACATGATTCTGGAGAAATTACAGAATACCATGTATTCTCTAACATATAAACTTTGTCTCCAACGCCTATTCCTAGAGCTCCTCCAGAAGCTCCTTCACCTACAATAATGGTAATGATTGGCACTTGCAGACGAACCATTTCGAAAATATTTCTTGCAATAGCTTCTCCTTGTCCTCTTTCTTCGGCTTCAAGTCCTGGATATGCACCTGGAGTATCTACCAAAGTTAAAACCGGAATTCCGAATTTCTCTGCCATTTTCATCAAACGCAAAGCTTTGCGATATCCTTCTGGATTTGCCATACCAAAATTACGGTATTGACGTGTTTTTGTATTAAAACCTTTTTGCTGCCCAATAATCATAAACGATTGCCCGTTTACTTTACCAAGACCGCCAACCATTGCTTTATCATCTTTAAAACCTCTGTCTCCATGAAGTTCTAAGAAAGTATCACCACAGATTGCTCTGATATAATCTAAAGTATAAGGTCTGTTTGGATGTCTTGACAATTGTACACGCTGCCAAGCCGTAAGGTTTTTGTATATATCTTTTTTAGTTTGTTCTAATTTCTTGTTGATTTCTTTACAAGTTGGCGTAACATCAACATCAGATTCTTTTCCAATTATAACACACTTTTCTAACTGTTCTTCAAGTTCTTTTATTGGAAGCTCAAAATCTAAATATTCCATGGATTTTTGAATTTTGTTTTTAAATCGAACCGCAAATATAAAAATATTATACTATTCGTGTGATTATTTCGTGTTTAAAATGTAAAATTGTAATTTAAAGATAAGGCAAATACTACACTTTTTCTTTGTTCTTATAGTGTTTAAAAACACCATTTAAAATAACTGTAATAACAATTATTACTGCCCCGATATAAAATTCGACACTCATTTTTTCTTTTCCCCCCAAAATAAAATAAGCCAAAAGAATACCGTAAACCGGCTCTAAATTAGTGGTTAACATTACGGTATAGGGAGTTAAACGCTGCATTACTTTTACAGAAGCAGTAAAGGCATAGGCCGTACAAACAGAAGCCAAAACCAATAGCAAAATCCAGTTATTGAATGACATTACAAAAAAGTCTGCATTAAATTTTCCTATCACTAAAAAATAAATAGAGATAAAGAATACCCCGGCGCCAAATTCGTAAAATGTAATAACTGAAGGTTCATGATCTGATATTAATTTTCCATTCATCAGAGTAAATAAAACTCCTAGAATTATTGAAATTAATGCATAATAAACCCCTGTAAGATATTTAATTTCAACCTGTAATATCAATCCCAATCCGGCAATGATAATTAATCCAAAGAAAACTTCATACCATAAAATCTTTCTTCCGTAAAAAAGCGGCTCGAGTAAAGAAGCAAAAAAAGCTCCAAGCGAAAAAATCGACAATGTTATAGAAACATTTGATACGTGAATGGCTTTAAAAAAGAAAATCCAATGCAGTGCAATTAATAATCCAACGAAAATTAATTTGGCAAAAGATTGTGCAGAAATAGCAAAAGACTGCTTTTTGTAAATAATGAATCCTCCCAGAAAAACTCCGGCAATCAACATTCTAAACCAGACTAAGTTTTCGGCATCAATGGTGATTAAAGCCCCAAGAATAGCTGTAAAACCCCAAATAAAAACAATTAAATGAAGATTTAAATAACTTTTTAAATTATCGTTTCGCATTACGTAATAAATAAACTGCCAGAATTCCGAAAACAATATTCGGGAACCAAACTGCTAATAAGGGTGAAAAGGTAGATTTTTCGGCAAGAGTACCAAATATTTTATCAAAGAATACAAATGAAAACGCAATCGCGATGCCAATTGCCAGGTTCATTCCCATACCGCCGCGACGTTTCATTGAAGAAACTGATACTGCAATAATGGTCAGGATAAACGCTGAAACCGGTATACTGTATTTTTTATAAAGAACTACTAAATAGGTATTGATATTTCCTGAACCTCTTTTTCTTTCTTTTTCGATAAAATCAATTAATTTGCCTAAAGTTAATGTTTCTGCTATATAAACTACAGGTGTCAAATCAGCAAGTTCAAACTTAAATTTTACATTTTTTTCAGGAGCTTTTTCGATTACATCGTTCAAATCACCAAGTGTCCTTTTTGTATAATCATACAAAATATAAGTTTTTAATTTCGGTTCCCATTTTATACGGCTTGCAGTAATTTTATACGTTAGTTTATCTTTTTCAAAATGTTCTAACGTAAAATTAAATGCCGTTTTAGATTCTTCATTAAAGCTATTTACAAAAATAAAATCATGGTCATTTATCTGTCTGTAAACATTGGTGTTTTCGCCCCGCATGAGTTCTTTTCCGTTTCCTTTTAAATAGGTGTACCTAAAATTATTATACCCCTCACTTGCGGCAGGAACAATAAAAAACCCCATCAGCAAAACGAAAATCGAAACAATTGTTGCACCAATAATATAAGGACGCAGGAAACGCGTAAATGAAATTCCAGAACTTAAAATCGCAATAATCTCGGTATTATTTGCCAGTTTTGAAGTGAACCAAATAACTGATAAAAACAGAAATATCGGGAATAAAGAGTTTATAAAATAAATTGTAAAGTTGTAATAATAGAATGCAATATCCATAAACGGAATCTTGTTTTCGAGCATCTTATTTACTTTTTCAGAAACGTCAATTACGATTCCAATTGGTGCAAACAAAAGCAGCATCACAGAAAAAGTTCCGAGATATCTTTTTAAGATGTATTTATCTATTATTGACAACATATAAATTTTGTTTATTTTGTTTCAGGTTTCAAGTTCCATAAAGAACGTGAAACCTGAAACCTGAAACTCTTTTTTTAAAGTCTTTGACTCATATTTTTGACCATCATTTCTTTCCATGGTCTAAAATCGCCTGCTAAAATATGTTTTCTAGCTTCACGAACCAACCACATATAGAAACCAAGATTATGAATTGTAGCAATTTGTTTTCCTAAATATTCATTAGCAGCAAATAAGTGGCGCAAATACGCTTTTGTGTATTCTGTATCTACAAAAGTATGTCCCATTTCGTCAATTGGAGAAAAATCAGCTTCCCACTTTTTGTTCTTTATATTGATTGTTCCGTTTGCTGTAAACAACATACCGTTTCTTGCATTACGTGTTGGCATAACACAGTCAAACATATCAATTCCTAACGCGATATTTTCTAATATATTTATAGGAGTTCCCACTCCCATTAAATAACGAGGTTTATCTTCCGGAAGGATTTCGCAGACAACTTCAGTCATTGCATACATTTCTTCTGCAGGTTCTCCTACTGATAATCCGCCAATTGCATTTCCCTGCTGACCGGCATTTGCAATATATTCAGCCGACTGACGACGCAAATCTTTATATGTACTTCCCTGAACAATTGGGAAAAAAGTCTGTTCGTAACCGTATTTGTAAGGAACTTTATCTAAATGGTTAATACAACGATCCAGCCAGCGGTGCGTCATGTGCATTGATCTCTGTGCATATCTGTAATCGCAGGGATAAGGTGTACATTCATCAAAAGCCATAATAATATCGGCTCCAATGGTACGTTGAATTTCCATTACATTTTCTGGAGTAAAAAAGTGATAAGAACCGTCGATATGCGATTTAAACTTCACTCCTTCTTCTTTAATTTTTCTGTTTGAAGAAAGAGAATAAACCTGATATCCTCCTGAATCTGTCAAAATATTACGATCCCAATTCATGAATTTATGCAATCCTCCTGCTTTTTCAAGAATTTCTGTCTGCGGACGCAAATATAAATGGTACGTATTTCCAAGAATAATATCCGGATTAATATCGTCTTTTAATTCACGCTGATGTACTCCTTTAACAGAAGCCACCGTTCCAACAGGCATAAAAATAGGCGTTTCGATTACGCCGTGATCAGTAGTTATACTTCCCGCTCTTGCTTTTGACTGCGGATCTTTTTGTAATAAATCAAACTTCATGTGTTTCTTTTTTCTCCCGATTGTTCGGGTCGGCAAAGATAAACTAATTTCAGGGAAATTTAATTAGATAATTTGTCAATTAGAAAATTAGATAATGATTTCTATCAACTTGAAAAAACCGGAAGTGCAATAAAATGAAACAAAGAAAACCTGAAACCTGAAACTAAAATTCGTTTGTATGTAAAACTTACAACAATCACATTATTAAAGTATAGCACCTCAACTAAATTCATTTCATAATTTTAATGGTAATAAAAATATAGAAATCATGATAAATTCAGAAAATAAAAACACCACAGACGAAGATCAGATTAAAAGAAATCTGGAAGATTTAAATTATCCTGCAAATGAAGACATTTACAATCAGGAAGATAAATTAGAAGACATTGACCCGGAAGATATTTCCAACGAAAGAACCATCAACCAAAATAATTATAAATGGAAACAAAACAACGATAAATTTGGAGATGATCTTGATGTTCCAGGTTCTGAACTCAATGACGAACAAGAAGAAATCGGCGCTGAAGATGAAGAAAATAACCTCTATAGTGAAGGCGACAACAACTAAATAAGTGTAAAAAACACACTTTAAACCCAAAAAAGGGCTTTTTTTTATTTAAATTTTCATAATAAAACGGCAAGATTATGGCATCTTATCAAAGAAATCCAAAACATTTAGGCCTTTTATTCAGGATCAATAAAAAAAGCGGCAGAATTTAACAATTGTTCTAAACTAAAGCAAAAAATCATTTGTCTCCCCGCAAAATAACGATTACTTTTGCTTCAGTTTAACTTTTACATACAAAATGAAGCCTAACACACAACAATTAAGCGATTTAACGATCCAAGTAAGAAGAGATATTCTTAGAATGGTACATGCTGTAAACTCTGGCCACCCTGGCGGATCACTAGGTTGTACTGAATTTTTGGTAACACTGTATCAAAATATTATGGACCGCAAAGAAGGTTTTGATATGAACGGAATTGGAGAAGATATCTTCTTCCTTTCAAATGGCCATATTTCTCCGGTATTTTACAGCGTTTTAGCACGCAGCGGTTATTTCCCTATTTCAGAACTAGCAACTTTCAGATTATTAAACTCTCGTTTACAAGGACACCCTACAACTCATGAAGGCTTGCCTGGAGTTCGTATTGCTTCTGGATCATTAGGACAAGGTTTATCTGTTGCTCTTGGTGCTGCACAGGCTAAAAAATTAAATGGCGATAATCATTTAGTTTTTACTTTACATGGGGATGGTGAATTACAAGAAGGTCAAAACTGGGAAGCTATTATGTATGCTTCTGCAAAAAAAGTAGACAACCTTATTGCAACTATCGATGTTAACGGAAAACAAATTGACGGAACTACAGATGAAGTTCTTCCAATGGGAAGCCTTCGCGCTAAATTTGAAGCTTTTGACTGGGATGTTATAGAAATTGCAGAAGGTAACAATATCGATGCAATCCTTGCTGGTTTAACCGATGCTAAATCAAGAACAGGAAAAGGAAAACCAGTTTGTATTTTGTTACATACAGAAATGGGTAATGGGGTTGACTTTATGATGCATACACATGCTTGGCATGGTAAAGCACCAAACGATGACCAATTAAAAAATGCTTTAGCTCAAAACTATTCTGCAGATCAAATCGACTATTAAAAAAAGCCATAAGCTTTAAGCAGTAAGCTTTATGCCTATTGCCTACAGCCTATTGCGCACAGCAAAAAGACAAAAATGAAAAAATACGAAAATACAGGAAGCAAAGATACTCGTTCTGGTTTTGGAGCGGGAATGACTGAACTAGGTCAAAAAAACGAAAACGTCGTGGCATTGTGTGCCGATTTAATCGGTTCATTAAAATTTGATGATTTCAAGAAAAATCACCCAGAGCGTTTTTTCCAAATCGGAATCGCAGAAGCAAACATGATTGGTATTGCTGCTGGTTTAACAATTGGAGGAAAAATTCCTTTTACAGGAACTTTTGCTAACTTCTCAACAGGAAGGGTTTACGATCAAATTCGTCAATCTGTAGCTTATTCAGATAAAAACGTAAAAATTTGCGCTTCTCACGCTGGTTTAACATTAGGAGAAGACGGTGCAACTCACCAAATTTTAGAAGATATCGGATTAATGAAAATGTTACCGGGAATGACTGTAATCAATACTTGCGATTACAACCAAACCAAAGCTGCAACTATAGCCTTGGCAGATCATCACGGACCTGCGTATTTACGTTTCGGTCGTCCGGTAGTACCTAACTTTACTCCTGCTGATGAGCCATTCATAATTGGAAAAGCAATTTTATTAAACGAAGGAACTGATGTAACTATTGTTGCTACAGGACATTTAGTTTGGGAAGCTCTTATTGCTGCTGAAACTCTTGAAGCAAAAGGAATTTCTGCTGAAGTAATCAATATTCACACTATCAAACCTCTTGACGAAGAAGCTATTCTTAAATCGATAGCCAAAACAAAATGCGTAGTAACTGCAGAAGAGCACAATATTCTTGGAGGTCTTGGAGAAAGCGTTTCAAGAGTATTAGCTTTGCACCATCCAGCTCCACAAGAATTTGTAGCTGTAAACGATAGTTTTGGTGAATCTGGTACTCCAGAGCAATTAATGAACAAATACAAATTAAACAATCAGGCAATTGTTGAAGCTGTAGAAAGAGTAATTAAAAGAAAATAAATTTTAGTTTTCTTACTTTATAAAAACAAAAAACCTCGAAATTTCGAGGTTTTTTTATATCTTATATTTTATTATTATTATTTCTTTTGATAAGGATAATTTTTATCCAAATGAATCCTTAATCTTCCTGCAGCTTTATAATCGTCATCTACAAAACTTCTTGGATTATCAATTGATTCAGGTTGTCCTTCAGTTTTAAGGGGGCCCGTTGGTCTTCTAGGAATTCCTCTTGGTTCCGTTTCATCTGTATTTGGTGTATCTGGGTTATCTGCAACAGGGTCCCAAGGATAATAGGTACTTACACCATTAAACACCCCATTTACCCAGCCAATATGCTCTGCAGGTTTTGTAATTTCATAATAGGTAGAGAAACCATCTCCGTCATCATCAGTATCTACATAATCAGGGATACCATCTTTGTCTGTATCATCGGCCACCATGCTTGCTGGCGGAGTTGGATATCTTGAAGTATCTCTAAAATCATAAATATACCCATCTCCATTTATATCTTCTTTATAATCGAAAACACCATCAAAATCATGATCTAGTCTTTGAAGGCTGAACAATTTAAAACTAAATACTAAAGGAGAATAAGCAGGAATATTATCTGTACCACCTCCATAGTAACCCAATCCAGAAGGCAAAAACATTACTCCTGCACCAAAATCTGTATAAGTTATCGTACCATCAGCTGCCGGGGCACCAGGCTTACCTGTTTTAAACTGAGGGAAAATTTCGCCCCAGCCGTCTATTACAGCCTGAGAAGCATACATATATAATTCAAAACTTCTTCCTAAACCATAAGAAGAATCAAATACAGTCCCGTTTAATAGGCTTCCTGTATATGAAGCATAAATTCTATCTGTATTTAAAGGAGACTCTCCTGTACCTTTATTTAAGGATAAATAATATACTTTATAAGTAACATCGTGATTGTAAACATCTCTTGACTGCAAAGGGTATACAGTTTGATCCCAAATAGAAGTCTGCGTTCCTCCTGCCGGAATTTTTTCAATTGTAATATCAAAATTAGCCGTAACTTCTTTTATATAATTAGTCTTTAAATATTTAACAATAGAATCATTATCAGCTGCATATTGTACCTTATAATCCCTCAATGGAACTGGTTCCGGATCGTCATCACCTTTATTACAAGAAACTATAGCAACACCTGCAAGTAATAAAATAAAATAATATTTAAATTTATTCATTATTGTTAATTTTTTAGGTGCGCAAGATACAATATTGATTTATTTTTGTAAAGAATTTAACTTGGATTTTAGAAAAATTATGAGAATAGATAAATACTTATGGTGCGTGCGTTATTATAAAACCAGAAACATGGTAACTGAGGCTTGCAAAAAGAACCAGGTTACAGTAAATGGCCAAGTTGCAAAACCCTCTAAAGAAGTTTTTCCTACTGACCGGATTACTTTTAGAAAAGACCAAATTACACAAATTATAACCGTACTCGATATTCCGGAAAATCGTGTGGGAGCTAAACTGGTAGATATTTACCGCAAGAACGAAACACCTGCAGAAGCTTATGAACATTTAGAGTTATTAAAACTATCTAAAGAGCATTATCGTAAAACCGGAACCGGAAGGCCAACTAAAAAAGACAGACGAGATATTGATGATTATGGAAATGATTTTATTGATGAGGAAGATGATGAAAATTAAAATTCCAATAAAAAAATTCCAAATTCCAAAAACTTTATAAAAACACAAAAATTCAAATTCCAAAAACTCTAAAATCTAGCAAAACCCTAACATTGGAATTTGGAATTTTAAAAATTTGGAATTTAAATTAGTTATATTAGCAAAAAAAATAAATCATGAGCAAAAACATCATCTTAACCAATCAGGAAATCGAACACAAAATAAAACGTATCGCTTATCAAATTTATGAGACGTTTGTTGATGAAGAAGAAGTTGTAATTGCCGGAATTGCTTCCAGCGGTTCTGTTTTTGCTCAAAAAATCGCCACTGTATTAAGCGACATATCTACTCTAAAAATTTCTCTTTGTGAAGTAAGGGTTGACAAACAAAATCCGCAGCTGCCTATTCAGACTTCTTTATCTGCAGAAGAATATTCAAATAAAGGTTTAGTTTTAGTTGATGATGTTTTAAATTCAGGAACTACATTGATCTACGCAGTTCGTCATTTTCTGGACGTTCCGCTTAAGAAATTCAAAACTGCAGTGCTTGTAGACCGAAATCACAAAAAGTACCCTGTAAAAGCCGATTTTAAAGGAATATCTTTATCGACATCTTTATTAGAGCATGTTCAGGTTGTTTTTGATGAAAACGGAGACAATTACGCTTTTCTAAGCTAAGATTTCTAAAATATCATCAACCGTTTCATCGACCGTTTTATTATCCACCACAACCTTGTGCTGTGCATGATTGTAATAAAAGCTTCTATCGAATAAATGTTTTGCGATAAATTCTTTCATTTCATCTTCATTCATATCTGCAATTAAAGGTCGTTTACTTTTATTGTAAACCAATCTATTATATAAAGTCTCGATTGAAGCTTTTAAATATATAGATGTAATATCCTCCCTTTGCAATAATAAATGATTATTAGCATAACATGGAGTCCCTCCTCCTAAACCTATAATACTATCTTCTGAAGATTGAAGTAATTCAAGAAATATTTCGTGTTCTAATTTCCTAAAATAGATTTCACCATGCTTCTCGAAAATCTCTTTTATAGATAAATTTGTTTTTTTTTCGATACAATTATCTAAATCGAGAAAGGGAATATTTGTAATTTTTGATAAGTTTTGAGCAATTGTTGACTTTCCGCAGCCCATATATCCTAATAAGATGATTTTTTTCATTTTAATAAAACCCTATAAACTAAGGGATTGTAAATTTTGGTTAAAAAAAGACAAATTTATAATAAAATTGCTTGCAAATTATAAAATAAACTCCTTATATTTGCACCCGCATTCAAGAAACGAATATGACTCGATAGCTCAGTCGGTAGAGCACATCACTTTTAATGATGGGGTCCTGGGTTCGAGCCCCAGTCGGGTCACAAAATTTGTGATTAACAAAATAAGTTTCTTGAAAGCAATGACTCGATAGCTCAGTCGGTAGAGCACATCACTTTTAATGATGGGGTCCTGGGTTCGAGCCCCAGTCGGGTCACAAAAGGTCGAGTATTAATTTACTTGACCTTTTTTGCATTTAGGCCATGTGGAGAAACGGTAGACTCGCCATCTTGAGGGGGTGGTGCCCGCAAGGGCGTGAGGGTTCAAATCCCTCCATGGTCACTCTTAAAAAAGTGTTAAATTGATTGATTTAGCACTTTTTTTATATCAAAATCAAACTATTTAACCTACAAATAGGATATGATTCGATAATTCTACCAAAGTGACAAGACAGGAATTGAACCAATTTAATTTAATATAGCTTCTTATTTTATTCACAAAAGTTTGTTTAACTTACTTTTGTTCATTATTTTTGATTGTTCATTCCTGCTGAACAATTAATTTTATTGAACAAAAAAATGTATAGAGATAATGATTTTGTTTATGAAGCTATTGCTTCCCTAGAATACACGACAGGTATTCCTATTGTCATTGAAAAGACAAGGAAAACCTATGATATTATTCTTCAAATTAGCAACGAGACCTTTTATTGCATTGCTAAAAAAAATGCTAAAAATGCAAGTTTTGGCCTCATTATGTCCACTTTAAAAGATATTAATTTCTCAAAAAACAGTATTGTAATTACTGATTACCTGACTAAAAACACAGCAGAAGAACTTAAACAAAATGGCATCAATTATCTTGATGCATCAGGAAATACCTTTATTAAAACAGATCGTTTTTTTGTATATGTAGAAGGCAGAAAAGCAAAAATCAATAAAAAAACAAACCAAACCCGAGCATTTCAGGAAGCAGGTCTAAAATTACTACTATTACTTATTTCGAATCCTGAAACTTTGCAATTTTCTTATAGAGAATTAGCAGAAAAAACAGGAATTGCTTTGGGCTCTGTAAGCAATATCTTCAAAGAGTTAGAAGAAAACAACTATTTATTAAATACAAGAAACAAAAGGGTTCTAAAAAATCAGGACGAAATTATTGAGCGCTGGGTAATAGCCTACAATGAACTGTTAAAACCCCGCTCCTTCAGAAAAAAAATGAGAGCTATAGAAAATGAGTTTAGTGTAAAATCTACTCTAATTAATAGTGATATAAAACTCTATTTTGGGGGAGAGCCTGGAGGACAGCTTTTAACTGAACATCTAAAACCTAAAGATTATATCATATATACTGACGAAGAAATAAGCAAAGTGGCAAAACAACTGAAACTTGTTCCTGATGAATCTGGAAATATAGAATTATATAGTAAATTCTGGACATATAATCTGCATTTGAAAAATGAATATACCGCCCCTCCTTTAGTTATCTATGCGGATTTAATAGGTACCGGTAACAACCGAAATATAGAAACAGCCAAAATTATTTTAGAGAATGGATTATAACCTATCAAGTGAAAAACTAGAACATCCATTATTAAAAAAACTATTGGACGAGCTAATTCCTGTATTTCTAAAATTGGAAATCAAGTTTTTCGTTATCGGAGCAACAGCAAGAGATATCATTATGGAGCTTCATGGAGAAAAATCTGGCAGAAGGACTCAGGATATAGATATTGCTATAGCCATCGATAAATGGGAAGAATTTTCAACTATAGAAAAAGAAATAATACAACTACCTAACTTTAATAAAGACCTCAAACAACAGCAAAGATTTTTATATCTAAAAGATTTTCAATTAGACATCGTTCCATATGGAGGTATTACAACTGCCGAAGACAAAATCTTCTGGCCACCGGATCAATCTTTTGCAATGACAGTCCTTGGCTTTGAAGAAGCTGAAAAAGATTTGTTAAGGGTTAAAATCGATGATACATTGGAAATAGACATTGTTTCTTTAGCTGGAATTTTCATTTTGAAATTGGTTGCCTGGAAAGACAGACATCATAAAGGCAATAAAGATGCCGATGATATGGGATTTATTCTATTAAACTATCTCAATATCCACGAAGAAAGAGCTGTTATGGAATACTATGAACAAGTGTATGAAATAGAGAATTTTTCCATCACTAAAGCTGGTGCAGCTCTGTTAGGCATAGACATCAACATACTCTTATTCGATAACGAAACTAATAAAGCAAAATTGAAAGCTATTATCGAGACAGAGATAAATTCAAAAGAAAACAGTGTTTTATTCAACCAAATACTCGAAACAAACCACATCAAATTTGATGATATACTGGATTGTTTTCAAATCCTTAATCAAAAAATAAAGTAATTGATTAATGCAAATACAACAGTTAACAGGAAAAGGTAAAAGGGAAATTAACCAAGATTTTATCTGTCTAAACAAATTAGAATCTGGTGCTTCCTTTTTTCTGATTGCTGACGGTATGGGAGGTTACGAAAAAGGGGATGAAGCCGCAAAGATTGCCACTGAAAATATTTTCACATTCCTTAATTATGTCGAAAACATAAACGAACAAAATATACAACAAGCTGTTCAAAAAGCAAATTTGGCTATCAAGCAATTCAATACCAAAAATAATATTAAATCTGGTGCTACAATAGGCGGTATTATTATAGAAAAAAGTACAGTCCATATTTTCTGGGTTGGAGACGTAATGGTTTACCAAATAAACAAGGATAAAGTTTTGTTTCAGACAAAAAGTCATACACTAGTAAATAGTCTGTTAGATTCCGACAATAAAAATGAAGATAAATCTTTAGATAAATATAAGCATATTGTAACGAGATCTCTTTCCGGAAAACCTTCTGAACCAAGCATTGGTTATCAATCCAAAACATTTTCAGAGGATGATTTATTTATCATCTTCTCTGATGGTTTTCACAATTTAATTTCTATCGAACAACTTCTTGTACTTATCAATCAAAAAAATGGTTTACAAGAATTAGAATATCTATTTCTTAGGGAAGCAGAAGATAATTACTCAATTATTATCATCAAATTTTAGATGCTTTGAAAATTAGAAAATGAAACACGAATCACAAATAAACATCTTTCGCTCCCTCTTTCGAGGACGAGACGATGTATTTGCTATTCGTTGGGAGAAATCAGGTAAATCTGGCTATATGCCAGCTTATCAATATGACCTCTACCATTACCGGGCATATAAAATGAATGGCGGAACTTTTCAGAATTACCCCCATAAAACCTATTTGCCAATTACTGAAACCGAAATTCAAAAGCATTTAAACGGTATTCAACAAATTGGTATTTATCCTCTGTTATTAGACAATACTTCGTGGTTTTTAGTAGCGGATTTCGACATGCAAAATTGGAAAGACGAAGCAGCAGTCTTTTTGAATGCTTGTAAAAACAAAAGCATTCCTGCTTACTTGGAGCGTTCTCGTTCGGGAAATGGCGGACACGTTTGGATATTTTTTGACAAACCTTATCCAGCTATACAAAGTAGAAAAGTATTCATTTCAATTTTAAAACAATCGGAAGCTTTTTCAATGTTTGATAAAAGTTCAAGTTTTGACCGTTTATTTCCAAATCAGGATTTTCTTTCAGGAAAAGGTTTAGGGAATTTGATAGCTTTACCATTTTTCAAACATGCAATGGAGAATGGAAATAGTTGTTTTATCAATCCTGAAACATTTGAAATATATTCAAATCAACACCAATTATTGAATGAGATTGAAAGAGTTTCGATTGAAGTATTGGACAATTTATTTCAAGAAAATTCAACAACGCAAAATTTATCATTTTCTAAAAGCAACAAAGGTAAACTATCAATCATACTCCAACAAAATATTAGTATTCAAAGAGATGGATTAACAACTCCATTAATCAATTTTCTGAAAGAAGAATTGAATTTTGCCAATACAGAATTCTTTATCAAGAAAAAATCGGGCAAAAATACTTTTGGAACTGAGCGTTATTTAAAACTCATTGAAAAAACTGAATGCGAAATCATCATCCCAAGAGGTTTCATTAGAAAATTACTTCGTTTTTGTAACGAACAAAATCTGGAATTTGATTTTCAAGACAATAGAAAACAAAAACAAGAAATTACCTTCTTCTTCAATACAACATTGAGAAAACACCAAGATAAAGTCATTGAAGCTGTATCAAAAAAAGATTTTGGTGTCATCGTTGCACCGCCTGGTTCGGGCAAAACTATTATAGGCTTGAAGATTATTGCAAATAAAAAACAACCTGCCTTAATTGTTGTTCATCGCATACAACTATTGGAACAATGGCAAGAGCGGGTTCAAGCATTTCTCGGAATTCCTAAACACGAAATCGGAATCATTGGACAAGGAAAAGCCAAAATTGGTAAACAAATTACAATAGCTACCATTCAAAGTTTACCAAAACAAACAGAGCAAATCCAAAATCAATTCGGAACTATTTTGGTGGATGAATGTCATCATATTCCCGCCGAAACATTTCGCAATACGATCGAAAAACTGGGAACATTTTATCTGTATGGTTTGACCGCGACACCATTCAGAAAATACAATGACGACAAACTGATTTTTGCTTTTCTTGGAGAGATAATTTCAGAAGTTGTAAGCAAGGAAATTGAAAACTTCAAACATGCTCAAATCATTGTCAGAAATACTAATTTGGAGATTCCTTTCAATTCAAAAACTGATAATTTTGAGACACTTTCAAAAATTCTAGTCCACGATTCTGAACGAAATAAACTTATTCTTAATGATATAAAAACAGAACTTTCCAAAGGAAAACAAATTGCTATTATCACAGAAAGAAAAGAGCATATTAAAGCACTTTACCTTTTCTTAAAACAATCTTATGAAATTATTACATTGAGCGGAGATGATTCCGACGCTAATAAAAAAATAAAATGGCAAACGCTACATCAAGGTAATTTTCAAATATTGATTACCACAGGACAATATTTTGGAGAAGGTTCGGATTTATCAAATATTAATTCTTTGTTTTTAGTGTATCCGTTTTCTTTTAAAGGAAAACAAATCCAATACCTCGGTCGAGTACAACGATCGGAAATTAATCCGACTATTTATGATTATCGGGATATCAAAATTGATTATCTGAATAAATTATATTTAAAACGAAACACCTATTATCGCCAAATAGCAAGACAAGCAAGTTTATTTGACGAGCCAACAGAGTTTATTTCTGAAAAACAAAGTTTAATCATTGAAAAGCAAATCAAAATTGCCATAGAAGATTTAGATTTCAGATATGGTAATGTTGGCTTTGAACATATTGATAAAGAAAGTGGTCAACGATTGGATTTTGAAATAGAAAACGAAGAACTCAGACCAGAATTTGAAGTTTTAAAACCTTATTTCACAAAGTTTTTGAAATCAAAATTTGTTACGATTACTATTTGTGCTGAAATAGAAAATGGAGTGATTTTATCCCAATTAGCTTCTTCTACCGATATTGAAAACATCAATAAAGAAATCGTTGAAGGTGTAAAATTTCAATTTCTGAATAAAATTTTTATCGGTCAAATTCCATCTTCGAAAGAAAATATTCTTACAATAGACGACCTTTCTAAAAAACAAAACATTTATTCGGACGCAGAAAGCATTCTCGAAGATTTATTAAAAGGTAAACAATACAAACATGCTAAACACATCCAATTTTTAGCAGAAAAACACAAAAAAAACATAATGAAACTAAGATTTGTTTTGCAACCATTTTCATTTGTATTCCTGTTAGCTGGAGAACAAAATTATCATATCATTTTAGAAACTTTAGACACCGAAGAGGCAACTTATATTTGGCATACAGACAAAAGTAAATCGGTACTGATTGACACAATTAAACAAATCGACGAAGAACTAAACATTATTCGAGAAAAAGGACGACAATCTTATTTGGAGACAAATCCTCAAAACTTTTCAAGAATCGTTCACGATTACTCTGAAACCAATAAAGGTTTCATAACATGGAAAGGACTATTAGAAGAACGATTAATCTAAAATGAATTTAATATTATCCATATAAAAACTAACAACTTAAGGAGTTAAGCTGCTCCAAATCCTCTATAAAATGGTTCGATATTTGTTCGGTTGTGGTCACTTTCCATTTTTCATGCCCATCTAACATATCCAGATGGATTCAAAAAATGAAATACTCGCTGTATACCAATTTAAAAAAGGATGTACCTAATTATATTTTGGCACATCCTTTTTATGTATTACTTCTTTATAGAAACAATTCCTAACCTATGTTGATTATTTACTGCTGTCAAGAAGCAAATCCTGATAGAATGTAATATTACGCACATTGACAGGATCCCAGCCTCCGTTTGAAATGCGGTGCAATTCGATATAATAAATACCTTCTTCCAAATAAACATCTCCCAATTGCTTAATTTGATAGTTTGAAAAATTATTATTAGTTGTAGTAAACGGATATTCGATAGTTGAAATACCATTTATAACCAATTGAAATTTGCCTGAATAACCCGCCAATTCACTTTGCCAGTGGTAAATGCCGGCTACATTCACTTTCACTCTCCATGCGGCATAAGCATCTGGATTTGTCCATCCTCCAATGTTATAATTAGGACCATGCTCTATCATGATGCTGCTTCCGTGCAGTATAGCATTTTTGGCAGGAAGAACAAGACTTCTATCTTCATTTTGATTTACAATAGGAGTTTTATCAACTGCCGGATGAATCGAAATTTGACGCACATTAACAGGATCCCATCCTCCATTAGAAATACGATGCAGTTCAATCTCATAAACGCCAATAGGTAAATTAACTGTCCCAATGGATAAATCCTGATAATTATCAAAACCACTTGTTGTAATTTTAAACGGATAAGGACCTTGATCTACTCCGTTTATTTTTAGCACAAACTGTCCTGAATAGCCTGATACAACTGCATCCAGAAAAAAGTCTCCGGGTTTCTTAACTTCAACATGCCATGTAGCAAATTTAGTATCATCTGTCCATCCTCCTAAATTATAGAGAGGTCCATTTTCAATACTTAATCCCGCTGCAGTAGCATCGATTGCATACAAATTAAGTGTGCCATCATTGAATTGTTTAACAAAGTTGATAAGTATATCTACGATTTCTGACATTTCTAAAACAATAGTTGTACTAACACCATCTAATGGATTTGCAGGAACTGAAATAATATATCCCGAAGCAATGTTGTTAACATTTATATCTAATGCTTTTTGGTCAGTATCAGCAAGGAAATATGCTTTAACAACACTTCCATCATGTAAATCAGGAACAGCTAATTTTCCATCCTTAGGCCAATTCTCTGTAAATACATGCAGATAAAGGTATTGTATTCCGTCTATAATTTTACGGGTAGCCCGCCCCCAAGGTAATTGTTTTGTATACGGGCTGGGCTGGGCTTTTTCTATAGCCGTTTTATTTACTGCCATCCAAACTGCAAACCCTTCGAGTCTGTTTATGGCTTCTTGTGGAAATGTCCCATCTCCTTCAGGCCCTATATTGAGCAAAAAGTTACCTCCCTTACTTACAATATCGATCAATTTTTGAATTAAATCTGTTTCGGTTTTCCAGCGCGGATCGTAAGCATCATACCCCCAATTATCATTCATGGTCATACAGGTTTCCCAATCTGATCCGTCTCCGTTTGGCGGCATGTTTGGAATATTTTGTTCCGGAGTTTTATAGTCTCCCGTCAAGCCATCTTCCATTCGGTCATTAAATATCAAACGATCTGATCCGGGAATATTTTTAATAGCCTTCATCATTCGGTAACGGAATTCTGGTGTACTGCCTCCTCCCATGTCCCACCATATCAAGTCAATATCATAATCATTAATCATGGTGTGAATATGAGGAATTACAATTGTATCTGTATATTTGGATTGATCCTCGTAAGAAGCCTCATGGTTTGCTGTAGTATTCTGAGGAATCCAGCCCATTCCTCCAGGATTCATCCAATCCAGACATTGTGAATAGTAAAATCCAATTTTTAAACCTGCTGCATGAGCCATAGTTACAAGGTTTTTTAAAATATCGGCTGAAATATTGGTATCATCCTGAATATTATATCCAATATTATGTGTGTGCATTAAGGCAAAACCTTCGTGATGTTTGGCGGTAATAACAATATATTTCATACCTGCGTCTTTAGCCATTCTCACCCAATCTGCAGGATTGAAATTTTGAGCTGTAAAATTTTGCTGCCAGCGTGATTTATATTCAACTCTGGGAATCTGAGCTGCAAACATAATCCATTCTGCATATTGCCCCTGTTTGTAAGGCTCTCCTGTAGCTGGGTCAATTTTAATAGTTCCATCCGGATTGATCCATTCAGGACGATAACTTGAATAGTAATCCTGCATCCAGTATTCAGGCCCTACATACGGACCTGATTTCATTAGTGTTGGCCCTGTATAATGTCCTGCCAGCCCAGAGTATGCCCCCCAATGCAAAAACAGCCCAAAACCCGCTTCACGCCACCAGGCCATTCGTTCGTCTTTATGCAGTTTTGTCTCTAGAGTAGCTGCATAAATATTATTACTCATCTTAGTAAAAAGATCTTGGTTGTCATTACGGCCCTTCACCGAGAAATAGTAAATATCAAATGAATTCAAATCATGAATAGTTATCGAATTAGTGATAACATTTCGATAAAAAATACCATCTTTATATACATCATATGAAGTCACATCAGGAAGCGCATCCCATGATATAGAAATAGAATTCGTCTGTACATCGATTACTTTAAGTTCTTTAGGATTGTTGTTATAGAAAGGGTTCATATCAATTTCGGTATCGCTAAAAGTCAGCTCATCAATATAAACAACATCACCAACGGCACGTTTATCGGTATAATCGGGTTGAATACTAAAACCAGAGATATCCTTTACCTTATGCGACAATAAATCAAACACCGCTACTCCCCATTCGTCCACTTTATTTAATGGGCTTTGAGACAAAAATTCACTCGAAAGACTAAGTCTGATCTGAGAATTCGGATTATTGCGATAATATCTCATGTACAAATACTTATACTCAGAGAGAGGTTCATTTAGTGTACAGAAAAATCCAGCCCACTTATAGCTATTGTTAAGACGTTTAAGTTTTAGAACTTTATTACTTTGGTTAGAACCCGTTTTATCAGGATTATCTACCACCGTAATCTCCATGTCTGCCGGTGGGTTTATATTTATTTTATCAGTAAAATTGATCTGTCCGTTTTCAAAATTATCAATTACAAGCGGCTCCCTAATTATTGGACGTGGATAGTAGTCTGGTTTAAAGTTAAGCTTGCCTAATACTGTCTGAATTTCTGGAGCAGACATAAAATAATCCCAAAGTAAACCTGAGCGATAATTTTCGATCATACAAATAATCGGTCCCTGATCGATAGCCAAATAACTGCTATCTACCCAATTGGCAGTTTCATTAAAAGAGTCAACAAATCCCGCTTTTTCATTCCATATTTTCGGTCCCAGCTTCTCATAAAAATATCTCAAGGCCGCTAATGACTCTTTGGGCGTATATGGCATTGACGAGATAGCTGCAGTTGGAGCGATCACACCTTTATCATTTCCGGGTGAATGGGCACCATAACTAGTATCTCCATCAGAAGCAGTCAATCCCCAGGCTTTGTTCTCTCCATATCCGGTATATTCCAGCGGATTTTGCTCACAATATGCCCTGTTTATTAAGGTATGGGCTACATTTTGCTGGAAATAATTTACATCATTATAAGTATCCCTTAAATTTTTTGGATTGAATCCTAAAAAAGAATAATGAGCAAAGAACAAAGGTCCGCCTTTTGCATTTCCTCCGCCAATAGGAAGAGTAATATCATAAAAAATTTGATTTTTATTTTTATAACTACCTCCTGATGACCAGCCGCTTTGCCACAAACTAGGATCTATAGCATGAGTAGGCGAAGCAATTGCCAGCAGATACGTAATCATACACTCGTTCCAGCCAATAATTGGCAATTGAATTACGTTCTGCAATTCATTGTTACAATGCCAGTACAGCTTATTCGTTCCAAATGTAAAGTAATTCCAGTCAACATTGTTCCAAAGTACATTGATCTTAACAACCAAATCTTGTTCTGCCAAAATAGGCTGGTTAAAATACTGGCGTGCCGTAATCAAGCCCTGCATTAAAAATGATGTTTCAACCAAATCAGCTCCATTGTCATTTGCACTAAACGGAATAGTTTTACCTGTATTCCCATTGATCCAATGAGCAAAAGCTCCTTTATAATTAGTAGCTGAACTAGTTAAGAAATCAACAATCTTCTCTATACGCTGACGTCCTTGTTCTCTTGTAATAAATCCTCTCTCGATGCCTACTAAAATTGCCATTACCCCAAATCCAGAACCGCCTGTAGTAACCGCATCTCCAGGTGTGCCTGAAACAGGAATGCGCTCGAATGCCATTCCCGAACTCGATGCATAATCCCAGAAGTATTTAAAAGTATATCGCTGCGTTATAGTAAGCAGCTCTTCATCTGTAAGTGTTTGTAAGGTTGATTTTTCCATAACATTGATTGGTTAAAGGGTAAGTAATATTAAAAAAACTGTATGCTATTTGTTGTTGTTTTTAAAATTTAGGCTTTTGGAAGTATAATTTAACGTGGCAAAAAGATGTCTCACAACTTATTTGTTCTCACAATTTTATACCTAATATTTAAAGGATTTTATTGAATAATGTATTTCAACATTATTACCATTTTGGAAAGTTTATGGCGTTTTTGTTATAGCAGGTATATTAATAATGGTAATTTCTAATTCTCTGTAAAAAACAAACAAGTGGCATTTAAATCTGATTGTTACTCACTAAAAATCAACACATTAAAAAACAAAAAACGAATATATCAATTATTATTGAATAATACAATACGAAAGAATAATATTACATTAATTTATTTAGATTCTTTTTAAAACCATTGATAAAGTATCCGAAAGTCTAAAATCTTTAAATAAGGAATTTCAATTTTGTATTAATATGCTCTACTAAAAAAAGCCTTTCAAATTCTTTAATTTGAAAGGCTTTTAAATCAGAATAAAATCTTAACCTAAATTTATTCCTTAACTATTTTTGTTTTCAACTACAGACTAAAGTATTCTTTCCTGTACATCAAACAATTCAATTCTTTTTATTGTATTGTCACAATTAATAAACATCTCTCCTTTCGTTTGATCTGGATATAAATTTATAGTCTGGTCTTTGTCAAAATCTTTATTTGCTAATGATTTAAAATAAATTACAAAACATTTTATAAGTTAAATACTACAATATAGTAATTAATTTATAAGATAATTATTATATTAGCTGCTAATCAATTTAATTAAAACCTTTTTATGAAAACAAAATTTTTAAAATTAGCAGGAGCGTTTTGCGCCTTATTGTTGATTCATTCTTGCCAAAAAGATGAACTTCCGTTAAATGCAAAAAACAACAATACTTTAATTGAAGAAGAAAGAGCAACCGGATATATTCCGTCTACTCCTGAGCAGCTGGCTCAACTTAGAACTTTAAAAACATCTTCACTCACGAGAAAAGAAGCTATTCCTGCGCGCTATGAACTGCCGGAACTGCCTGCTGCTCTTAACCAACGTTCAAAAGGATCTTGCGTTCCTTATTCAATCGCACATGCTATTACTTTATTAAAAAGTGAATCGAAAACATTAGCCAATGGAAGTCCAGACTTTAGTGTTTATCCTAGTGGAGATTATATATATGAAAAATATAAGGACGATAGAAATAGCTGTAAAGATGGTGTTTACTTTCCAGATGCCTTAGACGCTTTAAAGACAGAAGGAACGCCAAGTTATACTGATATGGGATTCGTAAACTGCGGTGTTCTTCCTAATGCTGCTCAACAAAATAATGCGCCAAAAAACAGAATATTTGATTATTTCGCGATAAGTCCATCTGAAGGATTTAAACCAACAGTGGAAGATATGAAAAGACAAATAGCAAAAGGAAATCCGGTCATTATAGGAATGAGGGTCGATGACGATTTTGTTTCCAACTCAATTAGATTATGGGACAAAAACAATTCTGCTTTTTATGGAAACCATGCTGTTGTTTTAACTGGTTACGATGATGAAAAACAAGCTTTTAGACTTCTTAACTCTTGGGGGTCAAATTGGGGAGAAAATGGATATATCTGGGCTACTTATAGAAAAATAGAAGAAGCTATACGTGATGAGGCTTATGTGATACAAAAAGACAATCCACTAACATATTTATTCACTGAGAAACCTTCAATTATTGTATGTAGGGATGCGAATGTCCTAACCAACAACTTTAGTTTTCCTTCGGGGCAGCCAGCTCCATTTATAAAAAATGGAGAATTTAACTGGAATAACGACTCCGTAATACCATCTTTTAACGAGTATACTAACCCAACCTTATATTTATCTTATATGATGTTAGCTGATGATACTAATGACGGAATTGATATAAATTGTGATATTACTTTTGAGGTAAGAATAAGAATAGAAGCAAGCAAAAATACTACTTATCCTGCCCATTTAGAAAAAGGAATTCAATTAAACTTATGGAATGGTGCTTATGGAGGAGTTGCTCAAACTATGACCTGTACTATCCCTATGGAAGGAATAAATAAACCAGCTGTTTTTACAAATAGTATAGGGTATACAAATATTATAGGAGAAACTTATCGTTATTCGGCAGATGGCTATTTACCACATTTTACATTTACCAATAATGCTTTTGACAGAGACGCAACTATAAGGTTTCATATTAAAGACGGCCAATTCGTTTTGAATACTCCTGGTTTAAAAATGCCATCAGGACTAAATAGATTAAGGAATTTTGATTTAAAATTCATAGGTACCATTGGTGCTATTACTGATCTCAGAATATATAGAAATGGTAAGATAGTAGCCATAGATAATTTTGATACAAAAACACCATGGATGCAATGGTATAAATAATAACCTAAGTAAAATAAAAAAGAGGCTGTCTCAAAAGTGAGGCAGCTTTTTTTGTGGCATAAAAAAAGGAAAGCTTTCGCTTTCCTAATTCTTGCAATTTGATTAAATTGCGGTGTGTGTATAGCTTCAAAAGTAGTCT
>NZ_JAJQXA010000029.1 GCF_021245985.1 Flavobacterium soyae
TACCTAAAATCAGCAAGAAATAAAAAATTATCTTGAAAGTGGAATCCGAAAAACCTGAATTAATGTTTTTAGTGGACAATCTTGTTTTTACCAAAAAAAAGAAGCTGTCCTTTTGAGACAGCCTCATAAAGTTATTCTAAAAAAGAGAACATAAAAACTTAGTATCTCAGAATCTTAGCACCTCAGTACCTTAAAAAATTATTCTAAAACCAATGCACCCAAAGCTTCTTTACTAAAACCTTTTAACTGTTCTGTTTTTCCGGCTTTAATTTTAGCAGTCCAGTTTGGGTCAGATAATAAAGGTCTTCCTACGGCAACTAAATCAAAATCACCTCTGTCGAAACGTCTGTTTAATTCTTCTAAAGAAGTTGGCTCAGAACTTTCTCCGGCAAAAGCACCAAAGAAATCGCTTGAAAGACCAACAGAACCAACCGTAATTGTTGGAGCTCCTGTTACTTTTTTAGCCCATCCTGCAAAATTCAAATCAGAATCTTCAAATTCAGGTTCCCAGAATCTGCGTTGTGAAGCGTGTATAATATCAACTCCGGCGTCAACAAGCGGTGTAAGCCAGGCTTCTAATTCCTGTGGATTTTTAGCCAGTTTATAATTGTAATCAGATGGTTTAAACTGAGAAAAACGCATAATAACTGCAAAATCATTTCCTACTTGCTTTCTGATTTCTTTTATTACTTCAATAGCAAAACGGTTACGTTCCGGCAAAGTTTTTCCACCGTAAATGTCTTCACGTAAATTCGTTTCAGCTCTAAAGAACTGGTCAATTAAATAACCGTGTGCACCGTGAATTTCAACAGTATCAAAACCTAATTTTTTAGCATCAGCTGCAGCCTGGCCAAAAGCAATTATGGTGTTTTCAATATCTTTCTCAGACATTGTAATTCCGTTTCTAAAATCAGGACGGTTTAATCCAGACGGACCTTCAAAAGGAACTGGCGGAACCCATCCGGAATGGTGGTTGTCCATAATTCCCATATGCCAGATCTGCGGGCCCATTTTTCCGCCTGCAGCATGAACTTCTTCAATAACTTTTTTCCATCCGTTTAAAGCTAAATCCCCATAAAAATGCGGCACATTAGCATCATTTGATGATGAAGGTCTGTTGATTACGGTTCCTTCAGATAATATTAAACCAACTTCGCCTTCAGCTCTTTTTTGGTAGTAAGCGGCTACTTCATCAGTTGGAACTCCGTTAGGAGAAAAAGAGCGCGTCATAGGCGCCATTACGATTCGGTTTTTTAGATTTAACGTTTTTAAGTTAAATGGCGAAAACAGGTTGTTTGTACTCATAGTAATTTACAAATTAGATTGAATTAATTTACTGAGTGCTTCAAAGGCACCTTCGTTACGTTTATAATAAGTCCATTGTCCAACACGTTTGGCTTCGATGAATCCGGCGCGTTGTAAAATAGACAGGTATTCTGATACAGTTGATTGTGTTAAACCGGCTTTGGCCTGAATTTGTCCCACGCAGACACCGTGTTCAAATCCGCCATGTTCAAGCTGTCCGGGAAAGTTTATTTCGGGTTCCTTCAGCCATTCCAGCATTTGCAATCTGGATTTGTTAGAGAGCGCCTTAAAAATTTCTATATTTTCCATAGGGCAAATATATCGACTTTTCCCGATATACCAATTTAAAGAAACATTTTTAGGAAAATTTTATGATGGAGGAGGAGAAATGATGAAGAATTTAGGAAAGAAAAATTATATTTGCTTATGTATTAATCTCGCAAAGTCGCAGAGGCGCAAAGTTTTTTCAATTGCCTCCAGCTTTAGCTGGAGATATTGAGAAAGGTGGGAAAAGGGCTTTAGCCAAACTTTATATTTTTGGCTAAAGCCTTTCGGGCTAATTTTTATAAACCTCTAGCTAAAGCCGGAGGCAATTCAATTGAAAAAACTTAAAAAAAGCTTGGTGTCTCTGTGCCTTTGCGAGATTAAAAAATGTTCTCCAAAACAAATAAACTTAATCAATTATGAAAAAAACTCTACTTATTTTAGGATTCTTATGTTGTGTAATAATCAGTTCAAAAGCACAGGTTGTAGGTACTGATATTGGTGATATAGCGCCAGAAATCGATCTTCCTGATACAAAAGGCAATAATGTGGTGCTTTCATCTTTGCGAGGTTCTTTGACTTTAGTCGATTTTTGGGCTTCGTGGTGCGGACCATGTATTAAAGAACAACCGGCATTATTGAAATTATACAACGCTTATCCGGATAAATTTTCGATTTACAGCGTTTCTATGGATACTAAAAAACCTTTGTGGTTAGCGGCTATTGCTAGAGGAAAATTACCATGGATACAAGTAAGTGATCTAAAATATTGGAAATCTCCGGTTGTGGGAGATTATATGCTTCAATCAGTTCCCTTGAACTTTTTAATAGACAAAAATGGAATTATCCTTGCTAAAAACATTCACGGAAAAGCGTTGGAAGATATGGTTAATAGTTTGTTGACAGCGCAGTAATTCTATACTTAAATTTTATGGTTCTAAAATCAATACTTTTATTTTTCATTTTACTCTCTTTTAATTGCAATGCACAAACATTAAAAACTGTTAGTAAATTAGAAACAACACATCAAGATTGTTTAGACACAGGTGTTGCAATGAGAATTTGTTCACTTAACTATTACAATCAGTCAGATAGTCTGCTGAATGTTGTGTATAAAAAATTAAGATTAAAATTGAGTACAGACGAGCAGTCTAAATTGAAAAAAGAACAATTAGAATGGCTGAAGAAAAGAGATCAGTATTTTAAAAAAGCATATTCCGACACTAAAAAAGATGGTTATTTTGAAGAAGGAAGTCGTGATTTTGATATGGTTGTTTATGATTTAAAAGCAGACTATGTTTTTGTGAGAGTAAAAGAACTTATCAAAAGAATTTAATTTTCAATTTTAGTTTAAATGCAATCAAAACTCAGTTTATCTGAATTCCGAGCAAGATTAAAAAATAATACTCAAATTGGTTCTCCAAGATTAAAGTTGAGTCCATTTTCTTTTTTGACAATATTTGATGAGCATTCAAAACCTTTTTACGGACTCTTTGATGATAAAGATTTTCGTTTAACGATAAATTATGCAGCAACTCCCACGTTTTTCATTATTAAAGGCAGATACAAAATAATAAATCATAGACTTGATGTTAATTATAGAATTGAGCCACATCCAAAGTTTTATTTATTTTGGATAAAATACATGCCAATTACCGTTTTAATTTTTATGAATATAATGCTGTTTTTGCCTGAAAACAGGCTTATTGAAGCGATTATACCCGTAAATATAGTTCTATTGTTTATACTTTTCTTTTCAAGGTGGGATACTAAACGAAGAAGGAAAAATTTAGAAAAAAAGTTTATTGAAATTTTTGAGATAGAATAAAAACATTGCAACTCTGATCTTTGTCAAAGTTTCAAACTTTTACAAAGATATTCCAAACAGCAACTTAAAAAGCAATTCCAAATTGAAAGTCAACTGTAAAAGATGGATGATCATTGCCAAAACAAACGGGCTATATAAGTTTAATAAATAAGCCAAATAAAGCGGCAATGATTATTATATAAGGTTCAGGCAGATTTTTGACACGGAACAAAGTAATAATTGTTATTACAGCAATAAGAACTGTTGGAATATCAATTATAGTTTGGGAAGCAATTACAAGGACCGAACCTGCCAAAGCACCAATAACTGCTGCCGTAATTCCATCAACAAATGATTTAACCGATTTATTTCCTGCAATTTTATGAAAATAAGGTGCCATAGCAACAGTAAATATATAGCAGGGTAAAAATGTGGCTAAGGCAGCAACCAGAGCACCCAAAAATCCGTCAACTAAATAACCGATGAACCCAACAGTAATTACTACCGGGCCTGGTGTTATCATTGCTACAGCTACAGAATCCAGGAATTGCTGTTCGGTTAACCAATTATTTTCAATTACAACGCCTGAATGCAAAAAAGGGACAATCGCTAACCCGCTTCCAAATACAAATGTTCCTGCCTCGGCAAAGAAAATGGCAATTTTTATTAACGTTTTACTTTCATAATTCCATAAAGGAACCTGCAGGAGCAGTATTGAATTTATAGATTTTGAGTTCCACCATTTAGGAGGTGATTTAATGATCATATATAAAAATCCTGCGGCAATAAATAACAAGACCGGTTCTTGCCGCATGATAAATGTTATACTAAAATTAATAAGAAAAAACAACCATAATAACCAGTTTGTTCTAAAAGACTCTAGATTAAATTTGCCAATAGATTTTACGGTAAGTTTATACGAACTTACGACTATAAGCCCAATAACGGCTGCACCAACACCATAAAATACAGCTTGAATCCAGGGCAGCCCTCCATATAATTTATATATAATTCCTAAAAGAACAACCATAATAAAGGAAGGTAGAATAAATGCAAACCCAATTAAAGTAGCTCCTATTAGTCTATAATGCACAAATCCCAAATAGATTCCTAATTGAGCAGCTAATGGCCCCGGAGCTAATTGGGCTAAAGCCAGACCCTGCTTATATTCTTCTTCAGAAATCCATTTGCGATTTTCGACTAAATCTTTATGCATATATCCTACAAGTGCAACCGGTCCTCCAAAACCTATTGTTCCTAGTTTTAGAAAATATAAAGTTAGTTCTCTTAATGTATATTTTAAAGTAGTCATTGATAAGGATATTTTTAAAAAGCAATTCCAAATTGAAAACCAACTGTAAAGGATGCAGGATGATCATTGCCAAAACGAACAGGCAGAGGCACAGCAACAAAATAACTGCAGTTATCACTTTTTATGACCGTTTTATTAATTACAGGAGTTATACCGTATCTTCCGCTGCTTTCAAAAGCTGCTCTTCCGGCAAAAGTGTAACCATTTCCCAGTGCGACTAAAACGCCGGGATGAAATAATAAATTGGTTACTTTATCACTGTTTCCCTGTACTCTAATGTTGGGAACAACTTCAAATGAAAAACCTATTTTTTGACTCTTCCAAATATTGATTCCGGTAGGAAAACCTACGGCATAATAATCTCTAAAATTTATACTTGTCTGTTCATCGCTAAAAGTTGCAATAGGGTGCATGATTCCAAAATAACCCGTAATTTTTGGATATGTAGTTTGAGAAAATGAATTATAACTAAAAAGTAATAAAGTGATTACGAAAATGTGTCTGAATGAAATCATAATAGTTTTGTTAATTAAGAAACAAAACTATTAATAATGAGATTTTTTAAATAGAACGCTGTTTACCTTTTGTATCTGAATTACTTTTCAGCCTGTTTTTTCTGTAAGAAGAAGGATTTTTTCCCGTTTGCAGTTTAAATATTCTTGTAAAATGACTTTGATCTGAAAACCCTGTCATATAAGCAATTTCAGTTAAGGTATAAGTTGAATTTTGAATTAAATTGATCGCTTTTTCAATTCGCAGTTTTCGAACATATTCACCAAAATTCAGGTCTTCAAAATATTTAGAAAACTCTCTTGACAAATAGGATGGATTTAATTCTAAATCATTGGAGATTTTCTTTAAATCAAAAGTAAACTGCGCATCTATTTGATCCTGAATTATATTTTTTAATTCTTTTACCCACAAAGGCGTTTTTTGACTGCTTTTTTTCTCAATTAAAAACTTCTTGTATACTTCGTGAAGTAAATTTTCGAACGGACTGTTTTGCAGATGGTTCTGCTTGTACAAATGTTTTGCCCAGCTGTATAGTGCATCGTAGAGTTTTAATCCGGTTTCTAATAATTCGGCATCGTTTGTAATGTTGTGCGAAAGCCCGGCAGAAATTGCCCAAAGTCCGGCAGCTTCTTTCGCAAGATCGTGGCGGTCAGTATCGGCGCCGCGAACAATTTTTGCCATAATTAAAACAGCCGGATCGTCAATTTGATACTTTTTTACAATGTAATCAAAAGTGCAATCTTCATTATAATGCGTAAATTCTACATCTGGAATATCAAACGGAATTGCATCTAATTTTTTTGCTTTCTCTAAAACTTCATTAAAAGGAACATAAATAAATTCGGCATCAGCATCAACAAATTTTTTGATCAGCCATGGGCAGGCGATTCTGTCAATTTTAGGCCTTTCACGTGTTATCCATTTCATTTTAATAAGGCTAAAAATTAATCATTTTCTGTTGAAGTTTTCTTTACGCCGCCAAAACTAGTTTTCATCAACTCTCTAATCTGAAACTGCGTTTTATTTCGGGTTACACTTTTCCATTCGTCAAAATCATAAATATGAATTTGATCAGCATACGGGTTTGTTACAAAGAAAAGTCTTGATATTGAATATTTATAATATTTTAATTCATGCGAAATATGACGGTTGGGTACGATAATAAGAATCGTATCCCAATCCAGAAAATTTTTGGGAACATCATCTCTTTCTGTTAATCCAAGAGATTCAAAAAAGGCAAGTATCTTTTGGTCATTATTCTTATCGATCTTTTCATCGATACGTTTAATGGTACTAAGAAGCTTTTTTTCATCTTTAATAACACTCATACAATATTTGTTTTTTTAAATTTTATATAAAATTACACCAAATCAAAATCATTTAAAAAAGTATAGTCAATAGAATGATTCTAAATTTTAATCATTATTTTAAGATTGTTTACAAGGAGTTATTATGTGTAGGTTTTGATAAAATATTATCGACTTAAATCATTTTTATACCATAATTTTATCATTCTAACTTTATTTAATCGCATTTTTATGAAAATTATTTTTTTTAAAAGAATTCTTTTGTTTTTGATTTTTTTGATTTCAGGTCTGGCTTCCGCCCAAAAATCAGAAAGAGAATTGATTTTAATCGATAAGGACTGGCAATTTTCATTTGGTCATTTATATGATACAGAAAAAGATTTTGGACACGCAGCAGGCTATTTTTCCTATTTAACCAAAACCGGATTTGGGGATGGTCCGGCGGCAAAAGACTTTGATGACCGTGCGTGGCGAAAGTTAGATCTGCCTCACGATTGGGCAGTTGAACAGGAGTTTAGCGAAAAAGGAAGTTTTAGCCACGGATTTAAAACTGCCGGAAAAGGTTTTCCTGAAAAAAGCATTGGCTGGTACCGAAAAAAAATCAATATCCCGGAAACTGATAATGGTAAAATTATCAGTTTAAAATTTGACGGTGTTTTTAGAAACTCAAAAGTATTTTTTAACGGCTATTATTTGGGAACAGAACAAAGCGGTTATAACGGATTTGAATATGATGTAACGGCTTATGTTAATTATGGAGGAGAAAATACAATTGTTGTTCGTGCCGATGCATCTATGGAAGAAGGCTGGTTTTATGAAGGCGCAGGGATTTACAGACATGTTTATTTACAGAAAACAAATCCGGTTCATGTAGCAGTTAATGGAACTTATGTAACATCAGAACTTAAAAATAATGATGCTGATGTTATTGCCGATGTTACGATTGAAAATAAAGGAAATTATAAAGGATCGATCGAAATAATTCAGACTATTTTTAATGCTGAAAACAAGCAGGCTGCAAATTTTTCTGAAAGTATACAGGCCCCTGAATTTTACAAAACAATTACTCATAGTTCAAAATTATATGTAGAGCACCCGCTTTTATGGAGTATTGAATCACCTAATTTATATCGTTTAGTAACGCAGATTAAGCAGAACGGAAAAACAATTGATAGTTATGAAACCACATTTGGAATTCGTACTATTGAATTCGACCCGGAAAAGGGCTTTTTTCTTAACGGAAAACCTTTAAAATTAAAAGGGACCAATAATCACCAGGATCATGCGGGAATTGGAACGGCACTGCCAGATGATATTCAGTATTACCGAATTAAAAAACTGAAAGAAATGGGCTCGAATGCCTATCGTTGTTCGCATCATTCGCCAACGCCCGAACTGTTAAAAGCTTGCGATGAATTAGGAATGCTTGTAATTGATGAAACACGTTTGATGGGGATCAACGATTATCATTTAAATGATTTAAAGCGAATGATGGAGCGCGACCGAAATCATCCGAGTATTTTTTGCTGGTCTGTTGGAAATGAAGAATGGAATATTGAAGGCAATATTGTGGGCGAACGTATTACGAATGTAATGCAGAATTATGCAAAAAATATTGACCCAACAAGACCTGTAACAGTGGGAATCAGCAGCGGATTTAAAAGCGGGATTTCGTCTGTAGTTGAAATTATGGGCTATAATTATCTTGGAAACGGTGATATCGACGCACATCGAAATCAGTTTAAAAACCAACCCGGAATGGGAACAGAAGAAGGTTCAACTTTTGCAACGCGCGGCATTTATTTTACAGATGATGCCAAACATTATCAAAGTGCTTATGACCGAAAACCGCGCCCGACTTTTTACAGCATAGAAGAGGGCTGGAAGTTTTATGCCGAAAGACCATATCTGGCAGGAATGTTTATCTGGACAGGATTTGATTATCGTGGAGAGCCAACGCCTTATGGCTGGCCGTCTGTAACGTCGTATTTCGGAATGATGGATGTGTGCGGTTTCCCAAAAGATAATGTGTTTTATTTAAAATCATGGTGGGGAAACAAACCTGTTTTACACATTATGCCGCATTGGAACTGGAGCGGAATGGAAGGCAGAGAAATTGATGTCTGGGTACATTCTAATTGTGATGAGGTGGAGCTTTTCCTGAACAAAAAAAGTCTCGGGAAAAAGAAAATGGAGCAAAACAGCCATTTAGAATGGAAAGTAAATTATATGCCGGGAACTCTGGAAGCAATTGGATATAAAAATGGAAAAAAAGTATTGACCGAAATTCAAAAAACAACTGGAAAAGCTGAAAACATTAAGCTTTCTGTAGATAAAGAAAATGTGCAAAATTCAAAAGTAACGGTTGTAACAGTTGAGGTTACAGATAAAAATGATTTACATGTTCCAACAGCCAGTGATGAAATTACATTTTCAATAAAAGGCGGAAAGATTTTGGGAGTAGGTAACGGCGATCCAATTTCTTTAGAAAAAGATCAGTTTCTTGATGCTCTTTCATTAGTTCAAATAACTAATTTTCAGGAACAAAAAGGAACAACTGTTACTTTGCCTCAGGAATTACAAAATTATCCCGAAAATGATTGGAAAACAGCTTTTAAAGATCGGGATTATAAAAACCAGGCATCATCTTATATTTATAAAGGCGAATTTGAGCTAAAAAACAATTTAGCTTCCAATATCGTGAGTTTCTTTTACAAGAAAATAGGAGTAGAAACGGTAGTTTTTATCAATGGAAATAAAGTAAATGCAAGTACCGAAGATCCTCAAAAGTATATTTTAGATTCGGTGATTTTGAAAGAAGGAAAAAATACGATTCATATTGCCGTAACTCCATTACAAAAAATAAAAGACTGGGACGTTATGAACACAAATCCGGGAGTTATTCAGGTAATAACGCCAGATGAACCTTGGAAAAGAAAGCTTTTTAACGGATATGCACAAATCATAATCCAAAAAGAGGAAAATGTGGGAGAAGTTGTTTTATCCGCCTCCGCGAAAGGATTACGGGCATCAAGTTTGAAGAATTAATTTTAACCGCAAAGGCGTAAAGGTTTACGCAAAGCACGCAATGAGAAATAAAACTTTGCGTCTTCGCGACTTTGCGAGATTATTCGACTCCAGTTTAAAAAACCTTGCGACCTTTGCGAAACCTTTGCGGTTAAAAAACCTGATCCCGAAGCCTCGGGAGAAACCTGAAACAAAATAAACTAAAAATATATTTGATTTTCATAACTTTGCAAAATGAATAATCAAATAGAAACTCAGAATTGCGATTTTACTTCAGATTTAAAGCTGAAGGGGTTTAAAGTATATCAGATAAATGGAGATTTAAGTAAAATTCCCGTTTACAGCCGCAGGGATTTTTATAAAATCTGTATCAACACGAGTAAAAGTATTATACAATATGCTGATCGCGGAATAGAAACTGATGGAACTATTCTGTTTTTTGGTAATCCAATTATTCCATATTCATGGGAAACTGTTTCTGAGGGTTATGAAGGTTATGCCTGCGTTTTTACAGAAGAATTTCTGAAAGCAAAAGACCGTTCAGAAACACTTCACGAATCACCTTTGTTTAAAATAGGAGGAACGCCAATTTTTTCTTTAAATGCTGAACAAAAGACATTTATAGATTCATTGTTTCAAAAAATGATTCAGGAATATGAAACTGATTATGTTTTTAAAGACGATTTAATGCGCAGTTATGTCAACTTGATTATTCATGAATCGATGAAAATGCAGCCGTCAGACAACTTCTTTAAACATAAAAATGCTTCTGCAAGAATTACGTCTTTATTTTTAGAATTATTAGAAAGACAATTCCCAATAGAAACAAAAAATGAACCTTTGGCTTTAAAAACGCCTCAGGATTATGCGCAGAGTCTTGCCGTACACGTAAATCATTTAAATCGTTCTGTAAAAGAAATTACAGGAAAACCAACAACGGCGCATATTACCGAGAGAATTATTAGCGAAGCAAAAGCTTTATTGCAGCATACGGACTGGAGTATTTCAGACATTGGTTATTCGCTTGGTTTTGAATATCCGAGTTATTTTAATAACTATTTTAAAAGACTTACAGGAACGATTCCGAAATCGTTGAGAATGTAAATTGTTTCAATTTCATAATTTTTTGTTTGAATATTGTTATTTCCGGAACGCATTCCTGAGCTAATTTTGCTTTGAAATTACAACAGTAAAATAATTTATCGGTTTTCGACAGACTAAATAAATACTTCATAAAGCGGATTCTAGCTTTTTAAATTTAGTTTATAATTCTGATAATGAAATATATAAGTAATTTTAATAAAGTAAATCTCAAAAAAATAACTAAATTTATGTCAACAAATTATTCAGCCGTTATCGAAGAAGGAAAAGTCCCTGGTACATATATGACGGGCGACGTTTCCTATAAGAAACAAAGCAGTGATATTCATCCTGAAAATACTGTTATTAAGGAAGTTACTTTTGAACCTTGTGCAAGAAGCAACTGGCATATAAATGCTAGTCTGCACATGCTCATTGCAAAAGATGGAATAGGTTATTATCAGGAAAGAGGAAGCACAGCCCGAATACTTCTTAAGGATGAAGTAGTTACAATTTTACCGGGAGTAGAACATTGGTATGGAGCAACTCCATTTGATAAGTTTTCGTATGTTGCCATTATTACAGAAATTGATAAAGGCCACGGAACCTGGTTAGAAAAAGTAACTGATGGAGAGTATTTTCTGTTAAGTCACTAAGTTTCTAAGATGCTAAGATTATAAGTTTTTTGAAACCTGAAACAAAGAAAACCTGAAACAAACTAAAAAAACAATATGGAAACAAAAAACATAAAAGCCTTTGGTACAGAAGCTGCCGAAGCACCATTGAAAACATTAGATATTAAACGCCGCGCGGTACAGGCACATGACGTGGAAATTGAAATTTTATATTGTGGAATTTGTCATTCTGATCTGCATTCTGCAAGAAATGAATGGCACGGAACGATTTACCCAATTGTTCCCGGACATGAAATTGTGGGCCGAATTGTAAAAATTGGTGATCACGTTAAAAATTTCAAAGTTGGCGAATTAGCCGGAGTAGGATGTATGGTTGATTCTTGCAGAGAATGTGAGAATTGCAAAAATGATTTAGAGCAATATTGTGATGAAGGAAGTATTTTGACATTCAACTCTCCAGACAAACATTTAGGCGGAATACAAACTTTTGGAGGTTATTCTGAAAGCATTGTTGTAGATGAAAGTTTTGTGCTGCACATTTCAGATAAATTAGACCTTGCGGGAGTTGCACCTTTACTTTGCGCAGGAATCACAACTTATTCTCCTTTAAAACACTGGAAAGTTGGTCCTGGACAAAAAGTTGGAATCGTTGGTATTGGCGGTTTAGGGCATATGGGAATTAAATTGGCAAAAGCAATGGGTGCTCATGTTGTGGTTTTTACCACTTCGTTATCTAAAACCGAAGATGCAAAACGTTTAGGTGCAGACGAGGTAGTTTTATCTACAGATCCGGAACAAATGGCTAAATATGCTAAAAGCCTGAATTTTATTTTAGACTGTGTTTCTGCAGAACATAACATCGATTCATACCTAAATTTATTAAAAGTAGATGGAACATTGACTTTAGTTGGTGCCCCAATGGATCCGCTTCCTGTAACATCATTCAGTCTTATATTAGGAAGAAGAAGTTTTGCAGGATCTGCAATTGGCGGAATCGCTGAAACTCAGGAAATGTTAGACTTCTGTGCAGAACACAACATTACATCCGATATCGAAATAATTGGTGTAAATGATGTGAACAATGCTTACGAAAGATTATTAAAAGGAGATATCAAATATCGTTTTGTAATTGATATGGCGTCTTTAAAATAAGCTGCTAAGGTTCTAAGCTGCTTAGACCCTAAGTTTTTTCTTGATATAAATAATCCTATTCGTTTAGCGAATAGGATTATTTTTACCCAAAACCCAAAACCCAAAACCCAAAACCCAAAACCCAAAACTCATAACTCATAACTATGAAAGTTATAACCAAAATTATATAACAGAAAAATCTTTCTTTTAGGGAACTTTGACTTAACCATACAACTAATTACTAATCTAATCTATTAAGTCATGCCAGATTCAAGAATTAAAAACGAAGCACAATACGAAGCCCTTGTTAAAAAGGGGTACAGTAAAGAGAAATCGGCGCGTATTGCGAATACACCAGACGCAGGAGAGAAAGGCGGAAGAGCAAGGCCTTATGAAGAATGGACAAAGGAAGAACTCTATGAACAAGCTAAAAAGGTGGGGATTTCAGGACGTTCTTATATGAATAAAAGAAGTTTGATAAAATCTTTAAGAGCTAATTAAAGTAAAATGCTGCACAATTTGTAACGTTTGAGAGATAAACGATTCTATAAAATAAGGGAAAAACATTTTTAATTTTTTACAATTTTAATCCGTTTAATGATGTCAGGTGTCTGCTTAATTAATAAAAAACAATATTGCATCAAAGTTGCATTTAGTGTTTACAAGCAGAGAAATCAACTTTTATACTTGTTCAGTAAAGATTCAGGAAGGCTCAGTATCAATATTACGATTGGAGCAAAGATGTTTTTATTCATCCTGAATTTTTGACTTGAAAAATTCCACCAGAAAAAATTAAGGAATTTACAGCCGAATGTTCGATTAACAGTTTTTAGTTTTTGTATTAAAAAAAGAAATTCGAACTCAAATAACATTGGCAGACATACTCACAAAAAAAAATCTAAAAGATGCAATTTACCCGTTATAAAAAAAATGACAGGGAAGAAAAGCGGCGATTTTTTTTCTATAATAATTATCAACAGGAGCATAAATTGAAAAATGAAGTTTTAATAGATATTCAGGCTGTAATAATCGGTGTTTGAAGTGGATTTTACATCCTGACAATATGACATATCAATGATTATTTTTGTTTAATTTCCAGTGTTTTATGTTATTTAAATTTAATTAAAACTTTAAGATGTTTTTGATGCTTGTAATTTTTAATAATTGAAGCAGTAAAGTACCGATAAATTTTCTTTTTTGGTAAAAACGCTTAAAGAAATTATACATATTAAACAATTTTTAGGGCTTTGAAATCTTCTTTCAGAATTTTATAATGTCTGCAAAACAGGTTTAAAAGAAAAGCTTATCTACGTGTTATTTTAGTTTTCGCGAGTTATTGTTTTGCTTTAGAAAGATTATAGTAAATTATCAGGAATTTAGATTTGAAATTCAAAAAAATAATTTAATTTTTCTGTAAAAACCCAGTGATATCAAGGGATTTGAACGGTTTTTAGAAAATGATATCACGTTTTGCTGTGTAAGGCCATCAACAGTTGCTACAAACTATTTTCAAAATTTGCTGCTTGTTTATATTTGTTTACGCGGAATTTCTGATGTGTTTTATTTTAATCATTAACTTAAATTATTGCTTTACATGATTAGTTTAAACACTTGTAATACAATACATTAGTTTTTTTTTACTATATTTAAAAAAACTACAGCTTCGAACTTTATATTCATCTTCAAAGCCAATTTTGTTATTAGTAATTCTTAAACAGAAATAAGTTTTTTTAGGATAATCAACATACTGTATATTTTGAATAAAGTTTAGAATTTATAAAATAAATTTCGGTTTGTTTTTTGTTTTTGAATGAGCTAATATTAAAATTAATAGAGTTAATTTTCATTGTTTTTAATGATGAAATTTGAATTAACTAATCTTATAATCTTAACACCCATGAAATCATAAAAAAGAGCAAAACATGAAACCGACTATATATAGAAATCAGTCAACTTACATAAAATAAAATAGATAAGTATTTTTATTTTGCTGAGGATCAGTTGTTCCAGATTTATTCTGGAGCAGCTGTTTTTTTTTGAGCTTCACTCAAAGGTTCAAAAGGTTTGTTTAAGAATGTAAAAGACCTTTGTTTCTCTGCTGCTTTGCACCTTTGTTCCTTACCAACTAAAAATTATGAAATTTCTAATTGAAATTGTATAAGAGTTTGATTTGCAATAAGTACGAAATTTAGATTATATAAAATGAGGAAAAAACCAAAAGTTGATTTTGTATATAAATACAAGCTGCTTTTTTAAAACCATAAAGCAAATGAAAAAACTTTACATAAATTCTGGGGGATTTGATGCCGTTTTTAACGATTTTAAAGATAGTTTTGGTGGTGAACTTACTGCTGATAACAATGAATATAATTTAGAAATAAATTCAAAATGGACAAAAGGTTCTATTAAAGGAACCCGATTTGACGACAGAGTTTTATTTATGCATTTTGATCTTGAATTTAACCATGAGGTTAGTTTAAGTATTGAATCATTTAAAACAGCACCTGTCTTTTTTGTTTATTGCGAAAACGGAAATGTAAGCCATAGTTTTGGCGCAAATGGAGAAAAGAAGATACTAAACAAAAATCAATCGGCTGTTTTAAGCAACTCTTCAGTAATAAATAGCGTTTTGTATTTTGAAAATCATAAACGCATACAATTTACATTATTAGGAATACCGACTATTGATAATAAAAATGCTGAATTGGTTTCGCAGGTTAAACATCATTTTACAAACGATTCCGGAAATTACATTTACATTGGAAAAGAAAATTTAAAAATATCTGATAAGATAAAAGAATACAACACAGTTCAGGAAAAAGGATTTGTTGGAACGCAGCTTAAAAAAAGTATTATAATGAATATTATAGAAACAGAAGTAGTGCGTCACAGTTCTAATTATCCAAGAGCCTTTGATCCTGTTGTTAATCTGACAATGAAACCGGTTAGCGAGATCAAACGAATTTTTACCATGAATTTTTCTGTAATACTCGCTGCAGCAAGACATTTTAGATCAAAATATCATTTTCATTTAAACCATATAATCAAAAATTAGCCGGCTGACAATAACTGCTATTATGAAAAAGAGGCTGTCTCAAAAGTGAGGCAGCTTTTTTTGTGGCATAAAAAAAGGAAAGCTTTCGCTTTCCTAATTCTTGCAATTTGATTAAATTGCGGTGTGTGTATAGCTTCAAAAGTAGTCTTTAA
>NZ_JAJQXA010000002.1:0-102568 GCF_021245985.1 Flavobacterium soyae
ACAACTAAAAACCTTAAGGTGGTTATTGCGGCGGGGCTCACCTCTTCCCATCCCGAACAGAGTAGTTAAGCCCGCCTGCGCAGATGGTACTGCATCATTGTGGGAGAGTATGTCGTCGCCTTTCTTTTGAAAACCCTGTTTCCAAGAAACGGGGTTTTTTATTCTAAATTTTGCTTATTTATAGGCAATAAAGGTACCTTAGCTCAGATGGTAGAGCAATGGACTGAAAATCCATGTGTCCCTGGTTCGATCCCTGGAGGTACCACATAATGCTCGGATGGTGAAATTGGTAGACACGCTGGACTTAAAATCCAGTGAACAGCAATGTTCGTGCGGGTTCAAGTCCCGCTCTGAGTACTAAAAACTTCAATTGGCTAGGCTAATTGAAGTTTTTTTTTGCCATAAAACTAATTTTAACAGTAAATTTTATACTTTTACTTTAATGTTTTACCTTATAATTAAACTATGCAAAACGTTTTTCTTAAAGAAGATTGTGATCAATTTATTACTAGAATCAATCAGCTTAAAATAGATTCACAACCATTTTGGGGCAAAATGTCTGTTGATCAGATGCTGGCCCATTGTAATGTAACGTATGAAATGGTCTATGATAATATTCATGCCAAGCCAAATGTTTTTATGAGGTTAATTTTAAAATTATTAGCTAAAAATGCAATAGTAAGCGAAAAACCTTATGCAAGGAATATTCATACAGCTCCACAATTTATTATTGCAGGAGGTCGTGATTTTGAACTGGAAAAAAGCAGATTGATTTCCTATATTTTAAAAACACAAGAATTAGGAGAAAGTGAATTTCAGGGAAAAGAATCTCTTTCTTTGGGTAAATTAAATTCTTCGGAATGGAATAATATGTTTGCTAAACATTTAGAACATCATTTATCTCAATTTGGCGTTTAATTTAAGTTTATTATATGAGAATTTATTTTATTCTATTTTTTCTGCTTTTAGGATTATCATCTAATGCACAGAAACAGGAAGTTCAAAAGGCTATTGAAATATTCTTTGAAGGATTTCATCAAAAAGATTCAGTGAAAATAAAAACCGTTTGTGCGGATAAAATGATTCTGCAATCTATTAGAGAAAGTTCTGTAAAAGGAAACAAATTATCGGATGAAAGTGCAGGTGAATTTTATAAATCTATTGCTACGATTCCGTCAACTATGAAATTTCAGGAGAAAATTTTGAGCTATAATGTTCAAATTGATGGCACTATGGCTCATGTTTGGGCACCTTATGAGTTTTATTTAAACGATAAATTGAGTCATACGGGCGTAAATACTTTCACATTATTTAAAGAAAAAGATTCCTGGAAAATCATTTACTTAATTGATACACGTAGAAAATAATCTAATTTTTTAGAACTACAGTGTTGTAATACAAACATATATCAGTTAGAAGACATTCTTCACATTTAGGTTTTGGTCTGCAGATTTCCCGGCCTAGAAAAGAAATCGCCATCCCAATTTCTGACCATATACTTTTTGGTAAAACTTCCATCAAGTCTTTTTCTGCTTTATTTCCGTCTTTCGCTTCTTTTATTATGCCAATTCTGGGTGCAACTCTTATAACATGTAAATCGGCGATAATACCTTCTGCAGGTTTATTGGTTTCTCTTAAAATTACATTCGCAGATTTTCTTCCAATACCTTTCAAAGCAGTCAATTCAGGCATTGTTAAAGGAATATCTTTGTCATTTTGAATTGTTTTGGCAATTTCCAAAAGCCAATTAGCCTTAGTTGCATTATTTCGAACTTTACTTATGTAAGGAATAAAAGTTTCGAAATCAGTTTTTGATAAACTTGTAAGAGTCGGATATTTTTCAAATAAAGCTGGAGCAATGTTGTTAATATTAGCATCAGAATCCTGAGCTGATAAAACTACCATAACCAAAAGCTGGTAAGTGTTTTGATAATCTAACGGGTGTTTTTTGCCTTTATATTTTTTTAAAATGGGTTTTAATTTAGTTTCCCAATTTAATGTCTTTCCAAATAAATCCATTTTTACTGTTCTTTAGTGTTTGATATTTAAATAGTTATATATAAAGTTAACTATTTTTAATGAATTCTAAAGTTTTTTTAATAACAGTTTGATTCCCAAGTATTTTTCTATGACCCAATCCATCGGTTAAAAATAAGAATCCATTTTGAAGGTTTTCATGAATATGAATTCCTGCTTTTACAGAAACTTCCGGATCATCGTTATCATGAATTACCAATACAGGAATTTTAATTTTTTGCGCAGCTCTGTACGCCGAAAAATCATCCATTTTTAATTGGTATTTATCTTCGAAAAATAGTTTTAAACGTTCGCTGAATTCCTTTTTCAGCTTTAATTTAAAAATAAACTCGTCTAAAATATCTTGTACAATATCTCCGCTTCCAATTATTACAGCTTTATTTACTTTTAAACCATCTTTAATTGCATTTAATACAGACATTCCGCCTAATGAATGTCCAATTGCAAATTCAAAAGGACCAAATTCTTTTTCAATTTCCAAAATAGATGCAATAAACTCAGACATTATGGTTGTTTTTCCTTCTGATTTCCCATGTGCAGGTGCATCAAAACTTATAGTTGAATAGCCATTTTGCAAAAGTTCATCGGCTATTTTAAATAATTGGGTTCCTCTGCCTGACCAGCCATGAACTAGTAAAACTTTACGTTCACTCTGACCATATTGATAAGTGACAACATTTTTATTAATGGCTGGCACGCGAATAATTTTTTGAATGCTTTTACTATCCATTTCAAGTTCACGTTTGGGAACCTTATGTTTTATAGGCGTTGTAAACAGTCTTGCAGCAAATTTAGTTGCTAACTTAGTGGATACAAATGCGCAAATTTTGGCAGATAGTATAATTATCTGTGGAATTTTTAATGATTTAGTAGGATTAATTGCCTTTTTTGCCATTTCAATAAATCTGATTTAGAAGCAGTACTTTGCCTATTTTTTTGCTAAATTTAAAAAAAGATAAAAATAGCATATTAATGATTGTTTCTTGAAAAATAATCACAAATTAATTTCTGAAATGGAGATATTTCATATTAGCGCAGAATGTTATCCAATGGCAAAAGTCGGTGGTTTGGCTGATGTCGTTGGTGCTTTACCAAAGTACCAGGAGAACGCAGGGCATGATGTAAGGGTTGTTGTTCCGGCTTATGATACAAAATTTAGAAATGAAAATAATTTTGACTGTGTGCATTGGGGAACAGTTAAATTGGGAAATTTTAATTTCCCTTTCAGCGTTTTAAAAGAAAGCACAGATAAATTAGGCTACCAATTGTATCTCATTGAAATTAATGAATTATTTAATCGTCCGAATGTATATGGTTATGAAGATGATATTGAACGTTTTTTATCTTTTCAAATTGCAGTTTTAGATTGGATTATCGCCCGAAATAAAATCCCGGATATAATAAACTGTCACGATCATCATACCGGACTAATTCCGTTTTTGCTGCAATTTGCTTATAAATATGGAACATTAAAGGATGTTAAAACTGTTATAACAATTCATAATGGTTTATATCAGGGCTGGTTTGGTTTTGATAAATTATATTATCTGCCGGAATTCGATTTAAAACATGTTGGGTTTTTAGAGTGGAGTAATTCGATTAATTCACTGGCAGTTGGTGTAAAATGTGCCAATGCAGTAACAACAGTTTCTCCGAGCTATTTAAATGAAATCAATTATAATGCAAATGGTTTAGAATCCTTGTTTCAATCCGTTAGAAACAAATCTAAAGGAATTTTGAACGGAATTGATATTGAAGTCTGGAATCCAATAAAAGATCAAATGATTGCAGAAAATTATTCAATAGAAAACTTTGAAATTGGAAAACAGAAAAATAAAGAAAAACTGTGTGACCAATTTGATTTAGATCCTTCAAAGCCTTTGTTTAGTTTTATAGGACGTTTGTTTGAAGAAAAAGGCGGTGATTTACTGCCTCAGGCTTCTGCTTTAGCTTTATCAGAACATTTTGAAGAGATCAATATTTTAATTTTAGGTTCAGGAAACGCTGAAATTGAATCGCAATTAACCCAATTACGTAATGATTATAAAGGAAATTATAATGTTTTTATTGGTTATAACGAAGAATTAGCGCATTTGATTTACGCAGGTTCAGATTATATTTTAATGCCTTCAAGAGTAGAACCCTGCGGTTTAAACCAAATGTATGCTATGCGTTATGGAACAATTCCAATTGTTAGGAGAACCGGAGGCTTACGTGATACTGTTATTGATTTTGGCGATGAAGGAAACGGAATCTGCCACGATCAGGCTTCGGTTGGAGATATTTGTTATTCAATAAATCGTGCAGTTAAATTGTACGACGATAAAATAAATTTTAAGACAGTTTTAAGAAGAGGAATGGCGGCAGACCATTCCTGGGAAAGTGTTTGCCAAGAATATATCGAAATATACAACTTAATAATTCAGCAAAATGAAATTTAAAAAGAAAAATGTAGTTGCCATTATTTTAGGAGGAGGGCAAGGATCACGTTTGTTTCCATTGACAGAAACAAGATCAAAACCAGCAGTTCCGATTGGAGGAAAATATCGATTGGTTGATATTCCAATTTCGAATTGTATCAATTCTGATATTTTTAAAATATTTGTTTTGACACAGTTTAACTCTGCATCTTTAAATGCACATATCAAAAACACTTTTAATTTTAGTATTTTCAGCCAGTCGTTTGTTGATATTCTGGCGGCAGAACAAACTCCCGATAATCCAACCTGGTTTCAGGGAACGGCAGATGCTGTTAGACAATGTATGTCGCATTTTTTGAAACACGATTTTGACCATGCTTTAATTCTTTCGGGCGATCAATTGTATCAAATGGATTTTAACGAAATGCTGGAAGCTCATATTGCCGCTGACGCTGAAATTTCGATTGCAACTCTGCCAGTAAATGCTAAAGATGCTCCAGAGTTTGGAATTCTTAAAACTGATAATGAAAATAATATTCATGCTTTTATCGAAAAACCAAACGCTTCATTGCTGCCTGAATGGGAATCTGAAGTGAGCAAATATATGCAGGAAAAAGGTAAAAAATACCTTGCCTCAATGGGAATTTATATTTTTAATAAACCATTGTTGGAGGAATTAATGGCGAATAAGGAAACAAAAGATTTTGGTAAAGAAATCATTCCGCAAGCTGTTGGAAAACATAAAATATTAAGTTATCAATACGAAGGGTATTGGACAGATATTGGAAACATCGAATCATTTTTTGAAGCTAATATTGGTTTAACAGCTGATATTCCTGAGTTTAATTTATTTGATAACGAAAACAAAATCTTTACAAGACCAAGATTATTACCGCCGTCAAAATTCAGAAATTCAATTATCAATCAATCTTTAATTTCTGAAGGCTGTATCATAAATGCTAAAGAGATTAAAAGTTCGGTAATTGGCATTCGTTCAAGAGTTGGCGAAGGTACTATTTTAGAAAACTGTTATGTTATGGGGAACGATTTTTATCAGGACCTTGATGAGATGAATCATGACAGCAGCATTAATAAAATTCATATTGGTATTGGTGAAAACTGTTTTATAAAAAATGCATTGGTAGATAAAAATGTACGAATTGGAAACAATGTTCACATAAGCGGCGGAAAGCATCTGGACAATTTTACCAATGAATTGTACAGTATTAAAGACGGAATTGTTGTAATTAAAAAAGGAGTTACATTATCGGATAATTTTAGAATAGAATAAAATATCAATTCAATATCAATTCAATATCAATTCAATATCAATTTTTGCCTTAAAAAACAAATATGACTAAAGTAATTACACATTCTCTATTTACTGATTTTGATATTGATTTATTCAAAGCCGGAAAACACTTCAAATTATATGAAAAATTAGGAGCGCATTTAATTGAAGTTAACGGAGTTAAAGGTGTTTACTTTGCTGTTTGGGCACCTACAGCACATTCTGTTTCTGTTGTCGGCGATTTTAATTACTGGACGCAGGGAGAACATCTTTTAAATGTTCGCTGGGATTCTTCGGGAATTTGGGAAGGTTTTATTCCGGATATTTCAAAAGGTGCACTTTATAAATATAAAATCCAATCGAATATTGACGGAATTGTAACTGAAAAAGCAGATCCTTTTGCTTTGTATTGTGAAAAACCTCCGCATACAGCCTCAGTAGTATGGGATTTAGATTATAACTGGAAAGATGAAAACTGGATGCAGAATCGTAAGGAGAAAAATGCTTTAGACAAACCTTATTCTGTTTATGAAGTTCATTTGGGTTCCTGGAAACGAGCAGAACATAATCGGTTTTTAAGTTATTTAGAACTCGCGGATGATTTGGTTAAATACGTAAAAGAAACCGGTTTTACGCATGTAGAATTTATGCCAATTATGGAATATCCTTATAATCCTTCTTGGGGTTATCAATTAACAGGTTATTTTGCGCCGACTTCGCGTTTTGGAAAACCTCAGGATTTTATGGTTTTGGTGGATAGACTGCATCAGGAAGGAATTGGCGTAATTTTAGACTGGGTTCCGTCGCATTTTCCAGACGATGCACATGGTTTAGGTTATTTTGATGGTTCACATTTATACGAACATCCGGATCGCAGAAAAGGATATCATCCTGATTGGAAAAGCTTGGTTTTTAATTATGGAAGAAATGAAGTTCGTGCTTTTTTAATTAGTAACGCTGTGTTTTGGCTTCAAAATTATCACGTTGACGGATTAAGAGTTGATGCTGTAGCTTCAATGTTATATCTTGATTATTCCAGAAAAGAAGGCGAGTGGGAAGCCAATATTTTTGGCGGAAGAGAAAATTTAGACAGCATAAGTTTTCTTAAAGAATTTAATGAAGTTATCTATGCTAATTTTTATGGAGTTCAAACTATTGCAGAAGAAAGTACTTCGTTTCCGATGGTTTCAAGACCAACATTTACCGGAGGATTAGGTTTCGGAATGAAATGGATGATGGGCTGGATGCACGATACTTTAAAGTATTTTCAAAAAGAAACCGTTTATAGAAAATACCATCAAAATGATTTGACGTTTTCGATGACGTATGCTTTTACCGAAAACTTTATGCTTCCGTTTTCTCATGACGAAGTGGTTTACGGCAAAAAATCTCTTATTTATAAAATGCCGGGCGATGAATGGCAGCGATTTGCCAATTTGAGATTATTGTATGGTTATATGTTCACACATCCCGGAACTAAATTATTGTTTCAGGGAGCAGAATTTGGTCAAACTGGCGAATGGAATTTCGAACAAAGTTTAGATTGGCATTTATTACAATATGATTTTCATTCGGGAATAAAGAGATTAATTACAGATTTAAATCAATTGTATAAATCACGTCCAGCATTGTATGAAAAGCAATTTACGGGAGAAGGTTTTGAATGGATAAATTATTCAGATCATCAAAATGCGGTTTTATCTTATATCCGAAAAGGAAACAATGAAGATGAAAACGTGATTATAGTTTGCAATTTCACGCAAGTGGTACGAGAAAATTACAGAATTGGAATTCCGAAAAAAGGTCAGTTAGAAGAGATTTTTAATAGCGACGCTGTAATTTATGGCGGCGGCGGTGTTGGAAACGGAAAATCATTAAAAATTGAATCAAAACCTTATGACGGAAGGGATTTTTCTGTCGAATTAATTTTACCGTCTTTAAGTGTAACCGTTTATTCTTTCGTTTAAATAAAATCTGACAAATATTTTTTACGGTATTATTTTGTCATTTTATCCTTTTTAAATTATCGATTTGTCGATTTTTTGATCTCTAATTAAAGACTCAGTCAGAAAAAACGTTTTCGTGAATAAACCTTTTATTCATAGCCCTTTACTAACTTTTTTCGTATGTTTGAAATAGAGATTATTGTTATAATTAATTCATTGGCGATATGATTACAAACACATCATTAGAATACAAAGGCGATTTATATCCATCAAAGATTGTTTCGTACGAGCATGAAGGAGATTCTATTTTTTTTAATACAGATAATAAAGTAATCTTAAAAGTCACTATTCTTAGAGACAGTTTAATTCGATTTCGCTTTACTACAAAAGGGTATTTCAGCAATGATTTTTCGTATGCAATAGATAAAACCCAGCTTCACGGCTATAATTTTCTTGAACTTACAGAGGAAGAAATCTATTTTCAGATTAGAACCAGTAAAGTAAAATGTAAAATTCAAAAGGCAGATCTTCGTCTTTCAATTTACGATTTAAATGATTTCCTGATTCTTGAAGATGAGCTTGGTTTTCATTGGGAAGAGAGTTATGAATATGGCGGAAATATTGTAAAAATGAGCAAATCTTCTAAAGACGGTGAATGTTTTTACGGTCTTGGAGATAAGGCGACTCAAATGAATTTAAAAGGCAAAAGAGTAGAAAATTTTGCTACAGATCAATATGCTTATCAAAAAGAACAAGATCCTCTTTATAAAGTAGTTCCGTTTTATATTGGTTTACATAACAAACAATCTTACGGTATCTTCTTTGATAATACCTTTAGAACTTTCTTTGATTTTTGTCAGGAAAGAAGAAATGTAACCAGTTATTGGGCAGAAGGTGGAGAAATGAATTATTATTTCATTTATGGCCCTCAAATGCAGGATGTTGTAACGACTTATACAGATTTGACCGGAAAACCGGAACTGCCGCCGCTTTGGGTTTTAGGATATCACCAATGTAAATGGAGTTATTATCCTGAAAGTAAAGTAAAAGAAATCACTTCAAAATTTCGAGAACTTAAAATTCCGTGCGATGCCATTTATCTCGACATTGATTATATGGAAGGCTTTCGATGTTTTACCTGGAATAAAAACTATTTTCCAGATCCCAAAAGAATGGTCGCTGAATTAGCCGAAGAAGGTTTTAAAACTGTTGTAATTATCGATCCGGGAATAAAAATTGATAAAGATTATTGGGTTTATAAAGAAGCTCTTGAAAAAGATTATTTCTGCAAAAGAGCCGACGGACCTTATATGAAAGGAAAAGTATGGCCGGGAGAATGTAATTTTCCTGATTATACAAATCCCGCAGTTAGAGAATGGTGGGCTGGTTTATTTAAAGAATTAGTTTCAGAGATTGGTGTAAAAGGAGTTTGGAATGATATGAATGAACCAGCCGTAATGGAAGTTCCAAATAAAACTTTCCCTATGGATGTTCGTCACTTTTACGACGGAAATCCGTGCAGTCATAGAAAAGCACATAATATTTACGGAACGCAAATGGCAAGGGCAACGTATCATGGCGTAAAACGATTCGCTTATCCAAAACGTCCTTTTGTTATTACAAGATCAGCATATTCTGGTGCGCAGCGTTACACGTCCTCATGGACAGGAGATAACGTAGCAACTTGGGAACATTTATGGATTGCAAATATTCAGGTACAGAGAATGTCAATTTCAGGAATGGGATTTACAGGTTCTGATATTGGAGGATTTGCAGAACAGCCTACGGGAGAATTATACGCACGATGGATTCAGTTAGGTGTTTTTCATCCGTTTTGCAGAACGCATTCATCAGGAGATCACGGAAATCAGGAACCTTGGGCTTTTGATGAAGAAGTAATTAATATTACGAGAAAATTTGTCAGTCTGCGTTACCAATTATTACCGTATTTATATACCATGTTTTGGCAGTATATTGAAGAAGGAGTTCCAATGTTGAAACCTCTGGTTTATTACGATCAGGATGATACGCAAACGCATTATCGCAATGACGAATTTATCTTTGGTAATCAAATTTTAGTATGTCCAATACTTGAACCTAATGCTGTAGGCCGACGTATGTATATTCCAAGAGGTGAGTGGTATAACTACTGGACAAATGACTTATTTGTGGGGGGAAGAGAAGTCTGGATTGATACTAAATTTGATGAAATTCCGGTTTTTGTAAAAGCGGGTGCTATTATTCCAAAATATCCGGTTCAGCAATATGTTGGTGAATTGGAATTTGATGAATTAACACTTGATGTTTATTTTAAAAACGGAAAAGAAAAATCTGTAGTTTATGAAGATGCTCAAGACGGTTACGATTATAAAAAAGGCCGTTACAGCTTTTTATCTTTTAGAACAATTGGGAAAGAAAAAGAACTCATAATTCAGCTTCATAAAGAAGGAAAATATGATACGCCTTACAGCAAGTATAAAATTAATTTAATTGGACTGCCTTTTAAAGTAACTGAAATTGAAATCGACAACGAAAAAATCGAATTTGATAAAATCAGCTTTGAATCAAACAATTTCTTAATCGTTGATAAAGAGTTTAATGAGCTTCATATTATAGGTGAATAAGTAAAATTTTGATAGTGTTTTAAATAATTATGTAAGATTTTGAGTGATTTTAATTGTATTTTTGTGTATGTTTAAATTTTTAAGATCATGAAAAAACATTTAATTTCGGGTATTTTTGCTGCTGTTTTAGTCTGCAGTTGTGCAACCAATCCTATAACTGGAAAGCAAAATTTAAATTTTGTTTCGAACAGTGAATTATTCCCATCTTCTTTTCAGCAATACAGCCAGTTTTTAACTGAGAATAAAGTAATAACCGGTACAGCAGATGCAAAACGTGTTGAAACTGTTGGATTTAAAATTAAAGCTGCTGCCGAAAAATATTTAACTTATTTGGGTCAGTCACAATATTTAAAAGATTACCGCTGGGAATACAAACTGGTTGATAATAAAGAGGTTAACGCTTGGTGTTTGCCGGGAGGAAAAATCGTAGTTTACTCAGGAATATTACCAATAACACAAAACGAATCTGGTTTAGCAACAGTAATGGGACACGAAGTTTCACACGCTTTAGCTAATCATGGAGCACAAAGAATGTCGGCAGCGCAATTACAGCAAATCGGAGGAGCGGCTCTGGGAGCAGCAACAAGCGGAAAATCGGAAGCAACACAGCAAATTTTTGCGCAGGCTTACGGAATTGGATCTGAAGTAGGAGTAATGCTGCCATTTAGCAGAAGTAACGAAAGCGAAGCAGATAAAATAGGTTTAACCTTAATGGCTATTGCAGGTTATAATCCAGATGATGCAGTTGCATTTTGGACCAGAATGTCGGCTAAATCAGGAGGTTCGGGAACACCAGAATTTATGAGTACGCACCCGTCTGATGCTACGAGAATTGCCAATATAAAAGCATTAATTCCAGAAGCCAAGGCTATTGCACTAAAAGTAGGAACGATCAAATAAAAAATATTTCAGAAATAAAGACAGGCTGCCTCAAAGTTGAAGCAGCTTTTTTTATTTTAATATTTCTCTTGTTCCATAGGAACATTTCATTGGTAGAAAATTATATTATTATCATTATTTACGTTCCGTAGGAACGTTTGATTTTGAAATTGTTTTTTAATAATCTAACAATCAAATGTTTCTTTGGAACATATATGCAGCAGGTTACTATTTTTTTCAACCAATGAAGCATTCCTAATGGAAAGGACAAAATAATAGAAAAAGAGTTTCCTCAACTTTTAAGACAGCTTTTTTATGCTTTAATTGTTTATAATTTAATAATGCATGTATTCGATAATTTATATTTGATTATCATAAAAATTGGATAAATTCGTAGCGCATTAACAAAACCATTTCTATGAAAAACCTACAAAAAGGAGACAAGAAATTATTAAATGCCTGGGCATTTTATGATTGGGCAAATTCAGTTTATACACTTACAATTGCATCTGCAGTATTTCCAATTTTTTACGAAGCTTTATTTGCAGAGAGAGATCATTATATTGATGTTTTCGGACTTCATTTAAAAAATTCGGCATTAATTAGCTTTATAACTGCTGCAGCCTTTTTAGTTGTTTCCTTTATTTCACCATTATTATCAGGAATTGCTGATTATGTGGGAAATAAAAAATCCTTCATGAAATTTTTCTGCTATTTAGGAGCGCTTTCGTGTATGGGATTGTATTGGTTTGATCTCGCAAATATTTATGTTGGATTGGCTTTTTATTTTCTTGGATTATTAGGGTATTGGGGAAGTTTGGTTTTCTATAATTCATATCTTCCGGATATTGCTTTTGAAGAACAGCAGGACAGAATTAGCGCAAAAGGATATTCTTTAGGATATATAGGAAGCGTTATTTTGCTGATTATCAATTTAGCAATGATAATGAAACCAGACTGGTTTAATATTTCTGGTCCAGAACCGGCAATGAAAGCAATGCGCTATTCTTTTATAATGGTAGGAGTTTGGTGGATTTTATTTAGCCAATACACGTATTATTATTTGCCAAAAGGAAGTAAAGAAACAACTCAAAAATTAACTAAAGATGTTTTCTTTAATGGATTTAAAGAACTTAAAAAAGTTTGGGCTTCTTTGCAGAATATTATTGCTTTAAAACGTTATTTAGGCGGTTTTTTTGTTTCTAGTATGGCAGTACAGACTGTGATGTTGGTTGCAACTTACTTTGGAGCTCAAGAAATTCAATGGTCATCGCCTGAAGAAAGCCAAAAAGGCTTAATTATTTGTATTTTGCTAATTCAATTAGTTGCTGTTGTTGGTGCAGTTTTAACTTCTAGAGCTTCTGAAAAATTTGGAAATATTCCAACATTGATTTTTATTAACGCAATTTGGGCAGTATTTTGTGCTTTGGCTTATTTTATAACATTACCATTGCATTTTTATGTTATGGCTACTGTTGCCGGATTTGTAATGGGCGGAATTCAGGCTTTGTCACGCTCGACCTATTCAAAATTATTACCTGAAACAGAAGATACAGCATCATTCTTTAGCTTTTATGATGTAGCAGAAAAAATAGGAATTGTAATAGGAATGTGTGTTTACGGAATTATCGATCAAATAACAGGGAGTCCGCGTGCCGCAATTGTTATTTTGGCAATTTTCTTCGTAACCTCAATTTTTCTATTGAGAAGAATACCCAAAAAGGCACTTTAAAATTATATTTAAAGCCGGACATTGATTTTAAAATCATGTGTCCGGCTTTTTTATTTTATAAACTTTAAGTCTAATTTTTGATAATAAACTTTTGCAAGATCCAAGAGTTGAAATAAAAACTCAATAATAAACAAAAAGTCTGCAGTTTTGTTATAATCTGATAGATGAAAAAAGTAGATTATTATTGAGCTTTTATATAATAATTAGGCTTTGGTAATGTTTCCAGACCCGGAAACTTTTACATCGCGTTTTTCAGGATTTCCTGCATATTTAATGTTCCCAGAGCCCGAAACTCTTGCGGTTAATTTTTCATTGCAGGTAACTTTACTGTTTCCTGAACCCGAAACATTTACATCGACATTTTTAGATTTTAAACTTCCGGCATCAATATCCCCGGAACCTGAAAGTTTTGTTATAAAATTATCAGCAGTTCCTTTTAAATGTACATTTCCTGAACCGCTCAAATTAAGCTCGAATTCATTAGAATCAATTGCTAAATTAAAGTTTCCTGAACCAGATAATTTAGCTGAAAGTTTGTCGTTTTTAATTACATCTTTAGATTGAATATTTCCTGAACCTGACAAACTTACTTCAGAGATTTTTTCAAACGGAACTGTGATTTCTATATCTTTTCCGCTGCTTGGTCGGATATTTTTAAATGATTCAACGTAAATTTTTAATGTATTGTCTTTCACTTCAACTTTAATTGATGACAGTAAGTTTTCTTCTCCTTTAATCGTAATTTTTTCTTCTTTACCGGCAACAAGATTTACATCAAAAAAGCCCGAAATCTTAATACCGTCATAATCTCCTGTAGTTCTGGTTTCAGTAACAACTTTACCGTTTCCTTTAATTTTATTTTGAGCCTTTGTATTAAAACTTAAAAGAAATACTGTACAAACTAATAATAGAATTGATTTTTTCATAGTCTTGGTTTTTTAGATTGTTAATTTTTTAATACTGATACGCTGCCGTAATTTGTATTAATATTGATTTTATTCTGTCCTTTTTTCTTGTAAAAGCCGCTTATTCTTTTCGTATTACTTTTATTTTCCGAAACCGAAATGTCTAAAGCATTGTCATGCTTAATATTACTGTATCGGCCAGATATATCAAAATCAAAGGCATAGTTTGGATCAAATCCAATTGATATATCTGTATATCCTGAATTTATACTGACATTTCCAGCTTTTTCATTAATGTTTTTTACACTGATTTTACTGTAATTGGTATCGAAATTAAAATTGCTGGAAATTTCACCAATCAAAATGGTTAAATAATTTCCGGAGCCTGATAATGAATTGATCTTTTGAAATTTAAAAGTTCCGTAATTACAGTCATATTTAATATTCTGGCCATCATTTAATGTCACATCGGTATAATTGGCATCAAGGTTAAGATTTCCCGAATCATTAATTTTTAAACCGGAATATCTGGCATCGATAACTCCGTTTTTAATATACTCAATACTTGAATTTTGGCAGTACGCAATTTCAATTCGGTTACTCGGTCCGTTTAATCTTCCGAGCGTTGTTTTTCCGTATTTACAGCTGATATCAGTTGTTCCCTCAATATTCAGTGTCGAAATATTTCCATATTTATTAACCAGTTTTACAGAACCATTTTTAGGAATTTTGATGATATAATTAATTTCAAAACTGTTATTGCTTCCTTTGCTTTTAAGTACCGAGTTTCCTATATTGGTTACCGCAGTTACTAAGCTTTTCAGTGCTGTAATTTCGACATCAATACTATTTAATTTTTCGTTTACCCAGTTTTCGTTTGTGCCATTAACTTTAATGGTAATGTCAAGGTCAATTTTATCTTCATCCCAGGTCGATACTGTGATGTTTCCATATTTGTTATCAATGTCAATTCCTGCATTAGAGTTGACGATATAGGTCTTTTTAATACTTTTTTGTTTGGTAATAAAAGTATCATCATTTGAAAATCCTAAAAAAGGAATCAAAAGCAATAAGATTAGTAAATTATAATGTTTTTTCATTAGATGTGTTTTTTAAATTTTCGTTTTCTTCAATTCGCTTCAAAACCGTCTGCAAAAAAGAAATTCTCGTTTGCAGGTTGCTTATCATGGCGTAAATAATTTGTTTATTTTCTCCATTTTTCTGAGCTTCGTTAATGATTTTTTCATAATCAGCATCAAACACTTTCATTTGTTTTAATGCATCATTTATAATCTGCTCATTTTCCGGTGAATTCTTTTCTTTTAATTTAACCAGCTCATTCTCGATCAAAATAGTAAAGATAGAATCAGTACGTTTGGTTTCCTGCGACGCAAATTTTAGTTCCTTTGATTTTTCATTATTATTGTAAAATACTGATATCCCCAAAAGCACAGCAATTGATGCAGCAATGGCCCAGCCTGCAAAATTCTTTTTTCTTGTTTTTTTATTATTCAATTTGTCTAAGAAATCAATTTGATGATCCAGATTCATTTCATGTATATCCCATTGATTTTCAAACTTTTTAAATAATTGATCTAAATCGTCATTTTCCTTTTTCATATATCCAGATTTTATTTTTTAGAGGTGATATATGGTATCGCCTTTTTATTTATTGGTGTTTGTGTACACAAACTTTTTTTAAGTGGCGATTTCATATCTCCTCTAATTTTTTTCGTAAACTTTCTTTGGCGCGGCTTAAAGTGGTTCTGCAGTTGGCGTAGCTGATATTCAATATTTCGCAGATTTCTTCCTGATCGTAGCCTTCTATATAAAAGAGCGTCAAAACCATTCTGTAATTGTCTTTCAGGCCCGAAATGGTATCTAAAACCTGTTTCACTTTAAGCGAATTCAGATCAATACTTTCAGACAATATAGAATCGTTTTCTTCTATTTTAAAAAGCGTTTTGTTCAGGTCTTCCATCTGGAAAGCATTGTTTTTCTTATAAAAATCAATACTATAATTAATAATGATTTTTTTAAGCCACGCACCAAACGCAACTTCCTGTTTATAATCGTTAATTTTTGTAAAAGCTTTCAAAAAACCTTCCTGCATGACGTCCTGTGCAAAATGCTCATCTTTTACAATTCTGTAAGCCACATTGTACATAGCCTTACAATAACGATTGTAAACTTCGAATTGGGCTTTTTGATTATTGTTTTTACAAAGCGCGATTAATTCTTCGATATTTTGATTAGTTATACTCAAGTAATGGCTGCTAGTTTTTATAATGACTTTGCTTTTTTTAGTTTGTTACAGTTCGAAATATTTTTTCTTGAAATTTTTTAATTAAAATAATATTTTTTAAGCATTTTAAATTTTATTTAGAGCTAAAGTATTGAATATATAAATTGATTACTGAAGTTTTTGTAGTTAAGAATTATTTTGTTAAAAAAAGTAAAATTTAAGGTGTATTTTTTTCTTATTTTTGATTTATCAAAAACAAATAAATACCATGAAAAAACTAAAAAGCATTGCTTTAGTGACACTATTTGTCTCCACATCTTTATTTTTTACATCTTGTGAAAGTGATTCTAATGAAAACGAATCAAACACTTCTACTGGCGATTATTGGCCAACAGCAATTAGTAATCAATGGATTTTAGACCAAAACGGAACAGAAACTTCTATGAAAATTATTGCTTCCGAAAAAGTTAACGGAGATACTTATTTTAAATTTGATCAATTTGCCGGAGCAGGCGGTGGAGCAGAAGGAACTGCAGCTGCATGGATTAAAAAAGTGAATGGCGATTACTATATCAAAATGGATGATGTTGTTTATGATTACGAAGGTATTACTGGTAAAATGACAGGATATGAATTTATTTTTTTTAAAGATTATTTAGACGTAAATAAAACTTGGACAGGAAACTACAGTCAGGAAACGTCATTTAATATTCCAAACTTTCCAAAAGTAAAAACAAATGTCAGCTATACCGGAACAATTTTAGAAAAAGGTGCATCAGCCACAATTAATAATGTTGTTTATAAAGATGTAATTAAATTTAAATTCCACATAGATGCCAAAGTAGAAAACGGAGAGGGTACAAGCTCAACAGATGTAGAATACTGGGTTGCAAAAGATGTTGGTATCATTAAAATGGCAACTGGCAGTACTGTATCACAATTAGTTTCTTATACATTGAAATAATAAATTTACTAATAAATTAAAAAGCCGAAAAATTTTCGGCTTTTTTTATGCTTCAAAATTTCTTAAAAAAAATTAAAACCAAAATTTCAAGTCAGACTATTTTGCATTTGGCATAATGATTGTCTATTTTTATCGCCTATCTTGTAAATGAAACACTTATTAGAAAGAATAACTTTTAAGGCTGTATTTACAAATAGTATTAAACTTTTAATGACAAAACGACTTATATATTATTATGTCAAATCATAAAATACTCACTATTGACAATCTGTCACTTCAAGAATTTGATTCAGAAGCAGAATTAATTCCATTATTAACTCCAGAGGACGAAGAGGAAATGAACAATGAAGAACTTCCTGTTTCTCTGCCAATTTTACCTTTACGAAATACAGTTTTATTCCCGGGAGTTGTTATTCCAATTTCTGCAGGACGAGATAAATCAATTAAATTAATTAACGATGCCAATGCCGGCGGAAAAATTATTGGTGTTGTTTCTCAAATTAATGAAGAAGATGAAGATCCATCAAAAGATGATATTCATAAAATAGGAACTGTTGCACGTATTTTGCGTGTTTTAAAGATGCCTGACGGAAATGTAACCGTTATTTTACAAGGAAAAAAACGTTTTGAAATTGACGAAGTAGTTTCAGAAGATCCTTATATGACAGCTGCAATCAAAGAAGTTTATGAAGAGCGTCCTGATGAAAATGACAGTGAATTTACCGCTATTTTAGATTCTGTAAAAGAATTGGCAATCCAGATTATTAAAGAAAGCCCAAACATTCCGTCTGAAGCTACATTTGCAATTAAGAACATTGAAAGCCAGTCGTTTTTAATCAACTTTGTTTCTTCAAACATGAATTTATCAGTAAAAGAAAAACAAGGTCTTTTATCGATAAATGGTTTAAAAGAGCGCGCTTTAGAGACTTTACGCTATATGAATGTTGAACTTCAAAAATTAGAGTTGAAGAATGACATTCAGTCAAAAGTTCGTTTTGATTTAGATCAGCAGCAGCGTGAATATTTCCTTCACCAGCAAATGAAAACCATTCAGGAAGAATTGGGAGGCGTTTCGCAAGAGGAAGAAATGGACGAAATGGGAATAAAAGCGAAAACCAAAAAATGGGACGAAAAAACGCAGAAACATTTCGAAAAAGAATTATCTAAAATGCGCAGAATGAATCCACAGTCGCCAGATTTTGGAATTCAGCGCAATTATTTAGAGTTGTTTTTAGAATTGCCGTGGGGTGAATATTCTAAAGATAAATTCGATTTAAAATTTGCCCAAAAAGTTTTAGATAAAGATCATTTTGGTCTCGAAGAAGTGAAGAAAAGAATGATTGAGCATTTGGCAGTTTTAAAATTGCGAAATGACATGAAATCACCAATTATATGTTTAACAGGGCCTCCGGGAGTTGGTAAAACTTCTATTGGCCGTTCTGTTGCCGAAGCTTTGGGCCGTGAATATGTACGTATTTCGTTAGGTGGATTGCGTGATGAAGCTGAGATTCGCGGGCATAGAAAAACCTATATTGGGGCAATGCCGGGCCGTATCATTCAAAGTTTGAAAAAAGCAGGAACTTCAAATCCGGTTTTTATTTTAGATGAGATTGATAAATTATCAAACGGAAACAGCGGCGATCCATCATCTGCATTATTAGAAGTTTTAGATCCGGAACAAAACAATGCTTTTTATGATAATTTCCTTGAAATGGGGTATGATTTATCTAAAGTAATGTTTATTGCAACTTCAAACAATATGGCGGCGATTCAGCCTGCTTTGCGTGACAGAATGGAAGTTATCAAAATGTCAGGTTATACTATTGAAGAAAAAGTAGAAATTGCAAAAAGACACCTTTTTCCAAAACAATTAGAAGCACACGGATTAACTGCCAAAGATTTGACTATTGGAAAAAAACAATTAGAAAAAATTGTTGAAGGCTATACAAGAGAATCTGGAGTTCGTAATCTTGAAACTAAAATTGCTCAGGTAATTCGTAATGCTGCAAAAGCTGTTGCGATGGAAGAGGAGTACAACAAAAAAGTTACTGACGAAGATATCGTAAAAGTTTTAGGAGTTCCAAGATTAGAGCGTGATAAATACGAAAACAATGATGTTGCCGGAGTTGTTACAGGTTTAGCCTGGACAAGTGTTGGTGGAGATATTTTATTTATAGAATCATTAATTTCTGAAGGAAAAGGTTCTTTGACCATTACCGGAAACCTTGGAAATGTAATGAAAGAATCGGCTACAATTGCTTTAGAATACATTAAAGCAAATGCTAAAAAGTTAGGTTTAGGAATTGAATTATTTCAAAAATATAATATTCACCTGCACGTTCCCGAAGGAGCAACGCCAAAAGATGGCCCAAGTGCAGGTATTGCAATGCTTACTTCTTTAGTTTCATTATTGACACAAAAGAAGGTTAAGAAAAGCCTTGCGATGACCGGAGAAATCACTTTACGTGGAAAAGTTCTGCCTGTTGGCGGAATTAAAGAAAAAATCCTTGCTGCAAAAAGAGCAGGAATTAAAGAAATTATTCTTTGCCACGAAAACAAAAGCGATATCGACGAAATTAAAGCTGAATATTTAGAAGGGCTTACTTTTCATTATGTAAAAGAAATGAGTGAAGTTCTGGCTTTGGCTTTGACAGATCAAAATGTAAAGAATGCAAAAGCATTGAAATAAACATCAAATTTTAATTTCAATAATTTAAATTCCAAATTCCAATTTTAGTATTGGAATTTGGATTTTTTTTTATTTTCAAACCTGCATTTTGGGATTTAAAACGTGGTATAGTTGTTGAATTACAGGTGGTTATAAAAATTTATTTTATAAGTTATATAATTTTATATTTGTATTTGCGTTATTCCCATATAGGAACGCCACAAAACGAATGCTAAAACAATATGTTTTATTTTTAATGTTATTAGTTTGTACGGTTTCGTTCGGACAAATTGGAGGGCGTTACACCTATCAATTTCTAAATTTAACAGCATCTCCGCGTCAGGCAGCGCTAGGCGGAAAAAATATTACGATTTATGATGAAGATGTTAATCAGGCTATGTCTAATCCCGCAGTTTTAAACGAAGATATGGACAATCATCTAGCCTTAAATTATGGAAATTATTACGGAGAAGCTTCTTACGGAAGTGCTTCGTATGCTTATACTTATGACCGTCATGTGCAGACTTTCTACGCCGGAGTTAATTATATAAACTACGGATCTTTTGAAGGTTACGATGAAAACGGTCAGGCTACATCTGATTTTACCGGAAGTGAAGGTGCGTTGTCATTAGGATACGCTTATAATATCCCTTATACAGACCTGCATATTGGAGCTAATGTGAAGCTAATAACTTCAACTTTAGAAAGTTATAATTCGATTGGTGGTGCAATTGATGTGGGAATTATGTATGAAATTCCAAAAAATAATGTAAATTTGGCCTTGGTAATTCGTAATATTGGTACGCAGTTTACAACGTACTCAGGAATACAGGAAAATTTACCCTTTGAAATCACTGCTGGAGCTTCGCAAGAATTAGAGCATGTTCCTATCCGTTGGCATCTTACTTTAGAGAATTTACAGCAATGGAATATATCTTTTTCGAATCCCGTTCGTGAAGAAACCAATATTGATGGATCAACAAGTAGTGAAAAAGTTTCGTTTGTTAATAATGCCTTGAGGCATGTCGTTTTTGGTGTAGAACTCTTCCCTAAAAAAGCAGTAAATCTGCGTTTAGGATATAATTTTAGAAGAGCAGAAGAATTACGTGTAGAAGAACAGCGTAATTTTTCAGGGGTTTCATTAGGATTTGGATTAAAGATGAATAAGTTAAAGTTTAACTATTCATATTCCAGATACACATTGGCAGGGAATACAAGTCTTTTTGGTTTAATTTTAAATTTTCAGTAATTTATATGAAATTATTCAGTTTATTTTTGTTTATGACAGTAGGCGTTTTTACGGGTTCAAAACACTACTTCAAAGATGAATTTTCTATTACCAGTGTAGAAATCGAAAGAATTAACAACAGGGTAAGCGAAATTAGAAACATGAACATCGATCACAAATACAATACTAAAATTGCATTTTTGGTTGATATGAAAGTACCTTCAGGAAAAAATCGTTTTTTTGTTTACGATTTAGAGAAAAATGAAATTATAGACCAAGGCCTTGTAGCTCATGGTTCTGGCTCTGAAACGGGTATTAACGGAATGCTTAAATTTAGTAATGAACCTAATTCTAACTGCACTGCTCTTGGCAGATATGCAATAGGTAAAAATTATAAAGGTATTTTCGGGAAAGCATATAGATTAGCTGGTTTAGATGAAACGAATAATAATGCTTTAAAAAGAGCAATAGTATTACACTATTATTCTGCAGTTCCGTCTGAAGAGCAAGATTATTACATCAGCCGCAGTAAAGGATGTCCAATGGTCAGTGAAAAATTCTTTAAACGAATAGAAAAAATAATTGATAGTTCTAAGTCGAACATTATCTTAGATATTTATTACTAAAAAAACATTATTTAGAAAATTCTAAATAACATCTTAACAATACACTATTATTACAGAAAGCAGGATAACTTTCTGTAATAATAGTTTTTTTTTGGCAAGATAACAGAAATTGAAAACATTACAATTTGATATCGTTATTGCTGTTTGAAGCATTCAATTTACAGAGAAAGATGTTACATTTGCAGTTATAATTTGGACTATTTGACTGTCGCATATATCGTACTTATTTAGAAAATAAAAATTAAAACATAAAAAATTGAAAAAAATTACAATTGCTATCGACGGGTTTTCATCAACAGGAAAAAGCACTTTGGCAAAACAATTGGCAAAAGAACTTGAATATGTATATGTCGATACAGGAGCAATGTATCGTGCTGTGGCGTATTTTGCAATGCAGAATAAGTTTATAGGAACTGATTTTTTTGATAAAGTATCTTTGATTCAAGTACTTCCAAAAATTCAATTAGAGTTTAAATTTAATGCTGATTTAGGTTTTGCCGAAATGTACTTAAATGGCGAAAATGTTGAAAAACAAATTAGAACTATTGAGGTTTCTAATTTTGTGAGCAAAGTGGCAGAAGTTTCTGAAGTACGTGCAAAATTGGTTGAGCAGCAGCAGCAAATGGGAACTAATAAAGCAATTGTAATGGACGGCAGAGATATTGGAACTGTTGTTTTTCCTGATGCCGAACTTAAAATATTTATGACTGCCAGTGCCGAGACCCGTGCGCAGAGACGTTTTGATGAATTACAGCAAAAAGGCGATAATGTCTCTTACGAAGATGTTTTAAAAAATGTTATGGAGAGAGATTATATAGATACACACCGTGAAGATTCACCTCTCGTAATTGCAGATGATGCGATTGAGATTGATAATTCTTACTTAAATAAAGAAGAGCAATTTGCAGCTGTTTTAGAATTAGTAAATGATGTTGTTAAATTAGATTAATTTTTTGTAGATATTATTTTTAATGGTAGTTTTACGACTTCATTTTTACTAAAAAGACAATTTCATTATATGGGAATTAAAAACAGGTTAATCTTAATGAGCTTTCTTCAGTTTTTTGTTTGGGGAGCCTGGCTTATTACAATTGGGAATTATTGGTTTGGAACCAAAAATTGGGAAGGAACACAATTTGGTTTAGTATTTGGGACCATGGGAATTGCTTCTTTATTCATGCCTACATTAACCGGAATTATTGCCGACAGATGGGTAAATGCTGAAAAGCTTTATGGGATTTTGCATATTGTTTATGCAGCCGTTTTATTTGGAATTGCACACGTTACAACCCCGGATAATTTTATTCTTGTAATGCTTTTGGCAATGTGCTGTTATATGCCGACAATTGCTTTAAGTAACTCTATTTCTTATACTTCACTAAAATTAAACAATAAAAATATCGTAAAAGATTTTCCCCCAATTCGTGTTTGGGGAACTATCGGTTTTATTGTTGCTATGTGGATTACGAATTTAAGCGGGAGTAAAGCAACAGAATATCAGTTTTATATTGCCGGAATTGGCGCTTTAATTCTTGGGATTTATGCCTTTACACTGCCTAAATGTGAGCCGCAGCGTTTGATAAAAGAAAATGCAGCCTGGATAGAAACATTTGGATTAGAATCTTTTAAATTATTCTTGAATTACAAAATGGCTTTGTTCTTTGTTTTTTCTATGTTTTTAGGAGGAGCGCTTCAGTTAACAAATGCTTATGGAGATGTTTTTCTGGATGAGTTTAAACATTTTCCAAAATATGCAGATTCTTTCGTAATTAAATATTCGACTATTATTATGTCGATTTCTCAGGTTTCTGAAACATTATTTATTTTAGCGATTCCGTTTTTCTTAAGACGTTTCGGAATCAAACAAGTAATGCTTATCAGTATGCTGGCTTGGGTATTGCGTTTTGGATTATTTGCTTTTGGAGATCCGGTAAATGGTTTATGGATGATTATTCTTTCTTGTATTGTATACGGAATGGCATTTGATTTCTTTAATATTTCAGGTTCATTATTCGTAGAAAGCAATACCGATTCTAAAATTCGTTCCTCTGCACAAGGATTATTTATGATGATGACTAATGGAGTAGGGGCAGTTTTAGGAAGTTTAACTTCTGGCTGGGCTATTGATCGCTTTTTTACTAAATCATTCAACACAACGACAGAATTAGCTGGATTTTTACAAACCGATACATCAAATGAAAAAATGGCTGAATTTGTAAAAAGTCAAGGAAATTCTATTTCTGCAGACGGTGCTTTTTCAAATCCGGTTTTAATGAAAGACTGGCATACTATCTGGCTGTCTTTTGCATTGTATGCTTTGGTTATCGCAATTGCTTTTGCAATTTTATTTAAACATAAACATGATCCGAAGGAAATTGAGAATTTGAGTCATTAAATAAAAATACTATATCAAACCCAGCAGATTTTGTTGGGTTTGTTTTTTTTTAATCAATGATTAAATTTATGAAATTTGAATTAGAATTTGATAAAGATGTTTACAATAAACAAATGGATTTATTGTTTGATCTTAATTGGAAAAAGAAAAAAGATTATTATAAAAATTCGCAATATCTTGGTTTAATCCTATATTATTATTGGAATTGTCTTAATTTATAAGAGACCCAATATATTTGGAATTGGTTATTGTTTTGTATTTTCGGGCTGTCTAATCTGGTATCTTTTATATATTACTACTTCAAAATAAGATCTTTTTATAAAAGAATGGAAGATGTTAAGGTAAAGGAAATTAATGATTTTCATTATATAAAATATATGAATTTGGAATTTACAGAAGATGCATTGATAACAACTTCTGGAGATCATTTCAATCTTATTCAATGATCAGAATTCATACACTATATTGTAAAAGAAAATAATTTGATCCTGATAACTAAAGATTATGAATCTTTTATTTTAGGCGAAATAGAAGTTGGTTTAGAAAATTTTGAAAAAATAACATCTTTTGTTAAGGTAAAGTTTGAGACTAAAAAAGAAAATGACTAAACCTTTGTCAAAGTTGATTGCGTACAGTAAACCCGACAGGTTTTTAAAACCTGTCGGGTTTACTGTATTGAAAACAATTGTCAGGCTGAGTGAAGTCGAAGCCTTTATCTCGGTAACAATGGGCTTCAACTTCGCTCAGCCTGACAAAAAATAAAGTTCATAAAAACTACTAAACGTCTGATTTAGCCCCGATAGAGCGGTTATCCTTTTTCTGGCTCCTTTAGACAGAAAAAGATAGCAGCGAAAGCGGGACTTTTGGTCTTGGAAAGGTTAAAATGTTCTGCTTCTGAACAATTGATTGATAATCATCTGGATTTATTTTGTAAGTACAAATATTTGTAGTAATTTTGCAGTCCTTTTGGCGAAGAAGAGTTTCCTTTAGGTATCAACTATTTATGTAAAACAACTTCTGTATTTTCTACTGCTTTATGAAACTCGAGAAAAACAGAATACAAATTTTTTATCAGCATGTCTGAACAAACAAAATCACAAGAAGAGTTTTTAGCGAATTTTAACTGGCATAACTTCCAAGAAGGAATTGATGCTGTTGACGAGAAAAACTTACAAGAATTCGAAGAACTAGTATCTAAAACTTTTATCGCTACAGATCAGGAAGAAGTAGTTGAAGGTGTAGTTGTTAGAATTACAGATAGAGACGTTATCGTTGATATCAACGCAAAATCGGAAGGTGTTATTTCTTTAAACGAATTCCGTTACAACCCAAACTTAAAAGTGGGTGACAAAGTAGAAGTATTAATTGATATCCGTGAGGATAAAACAGGTCAATTAGTATTATCTCACAGAAAAGCTCGTACTATTAAATCATGGGATAGAGTTATTGCTGCAAACGAAACAGGTGAAATCGTTAATGGTTTTGTAAAATGCAGAACTAAAGGCGGTATGATCGTTGACGTTTTTGGTATTGAAGCTTTCTTACCAGGTTCTCAAATTGACGTTAAGCCAATTAGAGACTACGATGTATATGTAAACAAAATGATGGAATTCAAAGTGGTAAAAATTAACCACGAATTCAAAAACGTTGTTGTATCTCATAAAGCGCTTATCGAGGCTGATATTGAAGTACAGAAAAAAGAAATCATCGGTCAATTACAAAAAGGACAAGTATTAGAAGGTGTTGTTAAAAACATTACTTCTTATGGTGTGTTCATTGACTTAGGTGGTGTTGACGGATTAATTCACATTACTGACCTTTCTTGGAGCAGAATTAACCACCCAAGTGAAGTTCTTGAATTAGACCAAAAATTAAACGTTGTAATCCTTGATTTCGATGATGAGAAAACAAGAATTCAATTAGGATTGAAACAATTAAACGCTCACCCATGGGATGCTTTAGATGCTAATTTAACAATTGGTGATAAAGTAAAAGGTAAAGTAGTTGTAATCGCTGATTATGGTGCATTTATCGAAGTTGCTGAAGGTGTTGAAGGTTTAATCCACGTTTCTGAAATGTCATGGTCAACTCACTTACGTTCTGCTCAGGACTTCGTGAAAGTTGGAGATGTTGTTGAGGCTGTTATCTTAACTCTTGACAGAGATGATCGTAAGATGTCATTAGGTATCAAACAATTAACTCAAGATCCATGGACTGACATTACTGCTAAATACCCAGTAGGTTCTAAACATACAGGTATCGTTAGAAACTTTACAAACTTTGGAATTTTCGTAGAATTAGAAGAAGGAATCGATGGATTAATTTACATCTCTGATCTTTCTTGGACTAAGAAAATCAAACACCCATCTGAATTTGTAAATGTTGGTGAAAAACTTGATGTAGTTGTATTAGAATTAGATGTTGAAGGACGTAAATTATCTTTAGGTCACAAACAAACTACTGCTAATCCTTGGGATCAATACGAAGATTCTTTCGCTGTAGGAACTATCCACAATGGTGAGATTTCTGAAATCGTTGACAAAGGAGCCACTGTAGAATTCGGAGATGATATCGTTGCTTTCATTCCTACTCGTCACCTTGAAAAAGAAGACGGAAAGAAATTGAAAAAAGGTGATACTGCTGATTTCAAAGTAATCGAATTCAACAAAGAATTCAAAAGAGTAGTTGCTTCTCACACTGCTATCTTCCGTGAAGAAGAAGAGAAAAACGTGAAAGCTGCTGTTGAAAATACTGCATCTGCATCTACAAACGCACCAGCTGCGACTTTAGGTGATAACAATGACGTATTAGCTGCTCTTAAAGCTAAAATGGAAAAAACTGAGAAAAAATAATTCTTAGATTTTTTATAAATAGAAAGTCCCACAGAAATGTGGGACTTTTTTTGTTCTTTTTGTTTTATGTTTGTCAGTTCGAGTCTCCAAAATTTTGAAAGAGAACTTGTATGCATTTCGACTTCGCTCAATGTGACAATAAAGGACTTCTTTCTGTAATTTATCTTATAATTTATTTTGAAGCTAATAATTTAGCTTCTTCGGGAGTAAAATCATTTACAATTGCATAAGTGTCGATTTTAGCAATTGCCATTTCATCTAAAATATCAATCAAATTTTTAAAATTGCATTTTTTGCTGGGTTTTATTATTACAATTGGACCACGATTTGATCTTCCTGATTGGGCCAATCTTTCTCTAATAATTCCAGTTTTAATTCCTAATTCTTTTCGAATTCCATTTCTACCATAATTCAAAATTTTTGGGTTTTCTTCTAGGTAAAATAAAAGTCCAGAATAGGTAACAATTTTATCATTTTCATCAAGCAAAATAGTTATTAATCGATCATCTATTCCCACACCGCATCTAATTACATGACCCCATTCTTCTTCGGAATATTTCGCTGGTAAAGTCAAATCCATAACTTTTGGTTTAGACAATTCACCAACGAGCATGAAAAATATAATCAGCAAAAAAGAAACACTGACCATTGCAGTTAAATCTACTCGAGAACTTAATTTTTTACTTCTTACTTTTTTAGGTAAATTTTGCATAATAGATCATTTTATTTCTAATAAATAGTAATTATATTGAAATAAAATAAACTTTAAGATGAATATTTTTTATATAAATAATGGATGTGTTTTTACTGCATTAAGGGTGAAAATCAATTTATCTTTTGGCTGTTAAAGTACTTCCCGCAGAAGCAATTACAACACACACAACTGCCAAAATCTCATAAAAGTTTAAGCTTTCCTGTAGAAAGATAAACGCGCAGACAGAAGCCGCAGCCGGCTCCAGGCTCATTAAAATACTAAATGTACGGGGAGGAAGCTGACCCAAAGCTTTCATTTCTAAAGTAAAAGGAATTGCACTTGATAAAAGGGCAAGAGCAACACCCATTCCGAAGAGTTTTGGAGTTAGGTTTGCTAATCCGTTTTCGAGGAATCCGAAAGGTAAAATCAAGATTGCTGCAAATAGCATTCCGGTTGAAACAGCCTGACCACTATTCATTATTTTTGAAATCTTGCCGCCTAAAACTATATATGCTGCCCAAAGTGCACCGGCCAAAAGAGCAGATATAACTCCTAAAATATCTAGGCGATCGTTTGTCCATGGCGCTATTAAAACAATTCCCATTGCGGCAAGCAAAACCCAGCAATAATCTACCAAACGTCTTGAGCCTATAATTGCTACCAATAATGGACCGATAAACTCTAAAGTTACTGCCAAACCAATTGGAATTCTTTCTATTGCAAAATAAAAAATCAAATTCATTGCCCCCAATGACAAACCGTACGGAGTTACAATTTTCCATTGATCTGCCGTTATTGCTCTTAGATTTGGCCTGTAAGCCAATAATAAAATTAGTGCTGAAATACCAATACGTATAGATGCTGTTCCTGCCGCTCCAATTGCAGGGAAAAGTGTTTTTGCAATCGCAGCACCGCATTGTACACTAATAATCGCCAATAAAACTGCAGGAACAGGAGGAAGGTTGAATTCTTTATTTTTCATAAATGTAATATTGCAGAGAATAAAAACTATTATTTTCTGCTGTCTAAAACAAAAGTATTTTTAATTGATTATTATCCTAAAGCTCGTTTAGTAACATAAGCGCGATAGCCAATGACCGCCATTTGCCATTTTTTTGCTTTAGTAATATCTAAGCCTTGTTTTGTAAAACTTGGCAGAAGAATTTTATTTAGTTTGGCTAAAATTTTATACATGGCAGATTTATTTTTTCAAAGATATAAAAAAAGACTTTGTTACTCACAAAGTCTTTTTTAGCTTTCAAAAATATAATTGATTTTATTGATTGAAGAGGTGTTTAGGATTTTTTATTATTTTCCTTTTCCCATTTTTTTAAATCTTTTTCACGTTGTTTCATGTCTTTCTCAAACTGCTTCATATCTTTTTCATGCTGCTTCATGTCAAGTTGATGCTGTCTCATATCGTTTTCATATTGCTTTATGCTTCTTTCGTATTCTTTAGAATCTCTGCCATATTTAATTTGTACATCCTGATTGAATTTTTCCATATCAAAATTGAATTTTTCCATTGCAATTTCATACTTCTCCATTTGTTTTTCAAAAATGGCTTCTCTTTGAGACATAATGTCTTCAATTTGTTTTTCGTAAGCAGAAAGATCTGGTTCAAAAGCTTCCATCTTTTTTTCAAACTCAGCCATGTCTTTTTCAAATTTAGCCCAAGCTGCTTTATCTTTTGGGCTTGCCGGAGCAACTGGCGGTTTTGGCATTTTAGACATATCAATAACTGGTGCAGGAGGCATTGGTCCTGTTGGGAAAACCGGAGCAATTGGTGCAGCAGGCGGAGCAGGAGGAACTGGCGAAGAACGGTCTTCTGGATTAGCATCAGAATCAAAGTTTCTTACTGCAATATCGCGATTTTGAATTACTACTGGGTGATCTATTTGGTCATCAGTAACTAAACTCACACTTTTTGTACCTTCTTCATCTTTATCGATTACAATACTACAGTCTTTTAATGCTTTAGTACTGTTCATTTCAATAACCTGCACTTTACCACTTTCTTTAACAACTTCAATTTTAATAGCAATTAGTTCATTATCTCTGTTTCTCTTTGCATTTGAGATTTCTAAATCAACGTTATGTTCAGATTTTAGTTTCGCAGTTAAATCTTTTAATTCCTGATCTGTAGTCGATTTTGTAATTTTATAAACTTCACCATCCTGAATGATAGAGGCCAAAGCGGCTTTTTCGGTTTTTTCTTTAAGTTCTTTTTTCTCCTGCGCTATTGTTTTAATTTGAAACAAGAGAACAAATGCTCCAAGTGCCGGAATTATGGCGTAATATTTCCAGTAATTCCATTTTTTTGATTGATTTTTGTTTAACATAACAATTCGTTTTTTGATTAATGATTGATAGAAATGATTGGTGATTGCAACACATGTTTCATGTGTTGTTATTTTTAAGAGTGTGTATTGATACGCTTTTTTGTCTGATATTTTTTTGGCAGCCTCATTATCTGCAATGAATTCTAAATTTTGAAGAATTGCTTTTTTATAAAGCCAGATAATTGGGTTGAACCAAAATAGGATGCAGAAAATTCTGGAAATTATTACGTCAACTGTATGATGTTGATCGCTGTGTACTTTTTCGTGTTCTAAAATACTTTCTAATTCAGACTCGCTGTACATTGATGAGTTGTACACGATATAATCAAAATAAGAAAATGGGGCAATGTTTTCTTCGATATCTACGAATTTGAAATCGGCCTGCTGTTCTACTTTTTTTCCTTTTAAAACCGAATTCAGACTATAAAAATCAATTCCGAATTTTATCATAAAAGCAGCAAACCCAAGCGCGTAAATACCTAATGAAACTAGATTCCAGTTTATTTCAAAAGATTCTTCTTCTGCAATTTGCGGATGATAATTTGGAATGTAGTGATAGTTCACAGCTGGCGCATAATCAACCGGAACCGGAACGGGATCAATCCAAACTATTTTTGTGTACACAACAAACGGCAAAACAATTGATGTTATCAAACCGGCAAGTAAAAACCATCTGCTGCTATTAAAGAAAGTCTCTTTTCGCAGTAAAAAAAAGTATGCAAAATAAAACAAAGCGATTAAACCACTTGATTTGACGATAAAAATGAAAAGTGCTTCCATAATGATTTATTTTCTTTGGTTTACTTTTTTTCGTTTGGATTTTCAATCATAGCCAGAATTTCGCGTAATTCATCTGCCGATATTTTTTCTTCTTTGGCAAAAAACGAAACCATATTTTTATAAGAGCTGTTGAAATAATTATCAATGGCTGTATTCATATACTTTTTACTGTAGGCTTCAAGAGTTACGGCCGGATAATATTGATACGTGTTTCCAAAAGCATTATGCGCCACAAAACCTTTTTCCTCCAGATTTCGAACTATAGTCGAAAGTGTATTATAATGCGGCTGATCTTCTGTGATTTCAGCCTGAATCTCTTTTACGAATGCTTTTTTGAGCTTCCATAAAATGTGCATTATTTCTTCTTCTTTGTTGGTTAGTTTTTGCATTTTTAGATTTTTAAAAAATTAGAAACGATTTTTTAATCACGAGTTTCGATCTCAATTACGCCGTTTGCGCCTTTTTCGCCGTATTTAGCTATCGCCTCAACTCCTTTGTAAACACTTACAGATTCAATTTTTTTTGTATCAATATCATTAACATCAAAACTGCGGGGCATTTCTTTTCCGTCAACAATTACAAGACTTTCTAATACTTTGTTAGCGGCTTTTGTTTCGTTCGAAATGGCAATAACAGAACCATTGGTGGTCGTAATTACTTTAGTATTAGTCTTGTTATCTGTATCAATAGTTACAGTAGTGCTAATATTTGTGTTAGCATTACTATTAGTTTTTGTACTAGTATTAGTATTATCGTTAACATTGGTATCAATTTTAGTGGTTAATTTTTTGCTTATTACAGTTTTTGAATCGGCATTAGTTTTACAATTATCGTTTTTAGCAGCGTTTAGTGAGCTGATTTTTTTGCTAACTGCAATTTTAGAAGTATTTGCTTCGTCAGAAGTTTGAATACCTACGTTTTTTTTGCCCTTTTTATCTGTTATTACAATTACTCCAAAATCTTTAATAGTATGATCTCCTGCTGTTTGAATTGATTGCGCCAGCTGAGTACCATTTTTGATGGCAACTTTAATTGAAGTTAAATTGTTTTCAGCATTCCTTTTTACATCAGAAACTTCAAAATCTACATTATGAATTGATTTTAATTTTTCTTTGATTTCTTTCAGTTCTGCATCTGTAGAGTTTTTCTTGATTCTGTAAACATCCACAGATTCTATTTCTCCGGAAACTTCTTTTACAGCCTGCTGTTTCTCTTTTGCAACTACTTCAGCCTGAAATAGCAAAACAAAAGCTCCAAGTACCGGAATTACAACATAGTATTTCCAGGAATTTCGCCTTTTTGATTGATTTTTGTTTAACATGACAATTCGTTTTTTGATTAATGATTGATAAAAATGATTGGTAATGGCAACACAGCTTTCGTGTGTTGTTATTTTTAAAAGCGTGTATTGATAGGCTTTTTTATCTGATAATTTTTTAGCTGCTTCTTTATCTGCAATGAATTCTAAATTCTGGGTAATCGCTTTTTTATAAAGCCATATAACAGGATTGAACCAAAAAAGCATACAAAAAGCTCGCGATATCAAAACATCAACCGTATGATTTTGATCGCTGTGTACTTTTTCATGTTCAATTATATTCTCTAATTCTGCCGGCGTATACATTGATGAGTTGTATACGATATATTCAAAATAAGAGAAAGGAGCAATATTTTCGTTTGTATCAATGAATTTAAAATCAGCCTGCTGATGAACTTTTTTTCCTTTTAAAACAGAATTTAAACTGTAAAAATCCATTGCAAATTTTGTCAGAAAAACTAAAAGCCCAATACAATAAACAGACAGCATAACATATAGCCAATTTATTTCAAAAGTTTTGTTTTCAATATTTTGAACAAGATTTGTGTCTGAGAAATTTAAATTTGGAATAGGAGCAGGGTTTATCCAAACAACTTTAGTATAAACTACAAAAGGCAGTATAACTGAGGTAATTAAACCAGTAAGAAGGAACCACCTGTTACTAGTAAAGAAAGTTTCTTTTCGAAGTAAAAAATAATAGGCACAGTAAAATAATGTAACTAAGCCGGCCGATTTTGCGATATAAACAAATATTGATTCCATAACTATCATTTTTCTTCGTTTACTTTTTGCCTTTATTTATTGTCTTTTGGGTTTTCGATCATAGCCAGAATTTCACGCAATTCATCTGCAGAAATTTTTTCTTCTTTAGCAAAAAACGAAACCATATTTTTATAAGAGCTGTTGAAATAATTGTCAATAGCAGTTTTCATATATTTTTTGCTGTACGCTTCAAGAGTTACTGTTGGATAATATTGATGGGTATTTCCAAAAGCATTATGCGCCACAAAACCTTTTTCTTCAAGATTTCGAACAATTGTAGAAAGCGTATTGTAATGCGGCTGGTCTTCCGTTATCTCTGCCTGAATTTCTTTTACGAATGCTTTTTTAAGCTTCCATAAAATCTGCATTATTTCTTCTTCTTTGTTGGTTAACTTTTGCATGTTTTCTAATTTTAATCCAAACCTACAACTATTTTTTTAGTTACGCAACTATAAATATAGTTATTTAACTAAAAATTTCGTTTTTAATAAATAAAAAGCATAAAAAAGTTATTCAGAATCAAAGTTAATGATTTGAATTTTAATGATTTATCTAGTATTTAGAAATTATTTATTTTTCTCCAGAAGTAATGCTTTTCTAATCCAAAGACAGCAGAGAGTGGCAAATATTCCTATGGAAGCCATAAAAAGCCAGTTGCTTTGATAACCAAAATTGTCAGCAATACCGAAACCAGCTTTAGTACTAAAAATATGGGCTAAACTGAAACTCATCGTATACAAAGCCATATAACGACCTTCCTGACCACGCGGAGCGCGGCTTAATGCAAATGCATTCGAAAACGGAAAGGTTAGGATTTCTCCAATTGAAATACAAATCATGCTGATAACCAAAATTCCAGCCCAAACATTAATTAACAATAAGAAGAAGCTAAATGCCATTACAAATGATCCTATAATTATGATCCTGATTTTAGGAAAACCTTTTCTTTCCATAAAGCCAACAGTTGGCATTTCTAAAGCAAAAATCAAAAGTCCGTTTAAAGTCATTAAAAGCCCGGTTTGAAATTCGTTTAAACCATATTGTTTATGATGATATAAAGGTAAAGTGGTAAAAAGCTGAAAGAAAATCATTGCCGTTATAAAACTCACAAATAAGAAAACCCAGAATATTTTATCGTGAAATACTGATTTTACATTTGTTACACTTTCAGTTTTATCACCATGATCGACTTTTTTCTTTTCTTTAACTAGCAATGCAAAAATCGATATAGAAAGAATACATGAAGCTCCGTCAACCCAAAATAAACCAGAATACCCCATTCCCATAATAATCAAACCGCCAAGAGCCGGCCCGGCAGCAAACCCTAAATTTACGGCAAGACGAACAAGTGTTAAGGCACGTGTTCTGTTTTCAGGTTTTGCATAAGCACCAAGAGACACAAACATTGCTGGTCGAAACATATCGGCAATTGTCATTAATACAAACATTCCAATGCATAATCCCCAAAACGATGTTAGAAACTGTACAAGAAACATTGAAATTCCAGTTGTAAATAAACTAAAAATCATGATTTTGTAGAATCCTATTTTATCTGAAAGTTTTCCGCCCAGCCATGAACCAAGCATTGACCCCAAACCAAATGAAACCATAATCCAGCTTACCTGACTTAATGAAAAATGTAAATCTTCATTTAAATATTTAGATAAAAAAGGCAGTACCATTGTACCCGCACGATTTATGAAAGTAATCAATGTAAGTATCCAAATTTCTCTTGTAAATCCCCTAAAATTGTTGAAGTAATGGTTTGCGGCAGTTTTGAGCATTATAATTATTGTATTTGCCACAAAGTTAGGAAACTTTGTAACGTACAACGGTTGTTGCTTTGTTACTTTTAAACTATTTTTGCATAAAATTCCAAAGATGAAAAATTCTATTGTCCTTATTTTGCTTCTGGTTTTTAGTTTTGGCTTTAGCCAAAGTAAATTTAGCAAGAGTGAAGCCGAAAAATTTCAAAAGCAAATTAACTCAGAATATGCTGATGCTAAGACAAGTCCGTTAATGGAAGAAGATTTAAAGACATTTAAAACTTTAGATTTTTACCCAATTGATGGAAAATATTTTGTGAACGCAAAATTTGAAAAAGCAGTCAATGAAAAAGTTTTCGAAATGAAAACTACCGGAACAAGAACACCACAATATATAAAATACGGCACATTATCCTTTACTATAAATGGCGTTCAAATGAAGTTGAACGTTTACAGAAACATAGAACTTTCTAAACAAAAAGAATACAAAGATCATTTATTCCTTCCTTTTTCAGATTTAACCTGTGGTAAAGAAAGCTATATAGGCGGAAGATATATCGATTTAAAAATTCCTAAAGGAAAAACAATTGCAGTCGATTTCAATCAGGCATATAACCCTTATTGTGCTTATAATCATAAATATTCATGTCCGCTTGTTCCACTGGAAAATGATTTAAAAGTTGAGATTAAAGCAGGAGTGAAAACCTTTCACTAATGGATTTTTTTAATTTTCATACCCATCAATTTACAAATCAATCTAATGTATTAGAATTGGTCAATCAATATCCGCAGGAATTTGATTCGGCGATTCCGTTTTATTCCATCGGAATTCATCCGTGGCGTATTAAGGAAAATGAAATTGATCTAGAATTGAAAATTATTGAAGATAAACTGCAAAGCAAAAATTGTCTGGCAATAGGCGAATGTGGTTTAGACAAACGAATCGGAATTCCGTTAGAACTGCAGATTACAGTTTTTGAAAAACAACTGGCTTTAGCCGAAAAATATAAAAAACCAGTTGTGGTTCATTGTGTTGCCGCTTTTCAGGAAGTGACAGCAATAAAAAAGAAATTAAAAATTTCAGTTCCGATGATTATTCACGGTTTTTCAAAAAATAACCAGCTTGCTGAACAATTAATTAAAGATGGATTTTATATTTCTTTCGGAAAATATCTATTGAGGAATCCCAATTTAAAAACCGTTTTTCAGAATATTCCAAACGATCGTTTTTTTCTGGAAACTGATACAATTGAAGAGAATATACAACAGGTTTATGATTTAGCATCAGAATATAAAAATATCACAATTAAAGAATTACAGGACATTATCTCAAGTAATTTTAAAAGAGTGTTTGGTGAAAAAAGTGATTAGTAATTAGTAAAAAGTAAAAAGTGAAATGAGTTGTCACCCTGAGCGAAGCCGAAGGGCGCTCCAATAGGACGTGGCTTCGACTTCGCTCAGCCTGACAAGCATGAAACCTGAAACTTGAAACAAAAAAATAAAATTAAGATGAAGTTGTCACCCTGAGCGAAGCCGAAGGGCGCTCCAATAGGACGTGGGCTTCGACTTCGCTCAGCCTGACAAACAGTGAAACTTGAAACAAAAAATAAAAAAACAAAAAATATAATATGGCAGAGTGGACAGAAAGAGCCGAGCTTTTATTTACAAAAGAAGGATTAGAAAATTTGCGTAATGCAAATGTATTAGTAGTTGGTTTAGGCGGTGTTGGATCGTTTGCAGCTGAATTTTTAGCAAGAGCCGGAGTAGGAAACATGACAATTGTAGATGGGGATGTTGTAGATATTACAAACATTAACAGACAATTACCAGCTTTGCATTCTACTGTTGGAGAAGCAAAAATTAAAATTGTAGGTGATCGTTTAATGGATATTAATCCAGAATTGAAACTTACCCGCGTTCAGGAATTTTTATCTCCGGAAAGGGCTTTTGAAATCGTTTCTCCAGAGTTTGATTATGTTTTAGACTGCATTGATAGTATTACTCCAAAACTAAATTTAATTATTGCGGCAAAACGCAAAAGAGTAAAAATTATCAGTAGTATGGGAGCAGGAGGAAAGATGCTGGCTTCTAAAGTAAAAGTAGGTGATATTTCTAAAACTATAAACTGCTATTTTTCAAAAGCAATCCGTAAGAGATTAAAGGCTGTAAAAATCAACAAATTAAAAGTTGTTTTTTCATCTGAAATCCAAAATGAAAACAGCTTAAAATTAACCGACGGAAAAAACTTTAAAAAATCTTTCTACGGAACAAACAGCTACATGCCGGGATTATTCGGTCTTCACGCTGCAGAAACCGTGATTCGTTATTTACTTAAAAAAGGGTAGAAGGTTTTGTTTCAAGTTTAAAGTTTCACGTTCGAAACGAAGTAAACTTTGTAAAAGTTACTGCCAGCACTTAAAACACGAAACAAAGAAAACCCGAACAAAAACTTAGAATCTTAGCATCTCAGAACCTTAGAACCTTAAAAAAAAATGATTAAAACAGTAATTTTTGATATGGACGGTGTAATTGTCGATACAGAACCCGTTCATCGTTATGCATACTACAAGCAGTTTTCAGAATTAAATATTGAAGTTCCAGAGGAAATGTATACTTCGTTTACCGGATTTTCGACGCGAAATACTTTCCAGAGTTTAAAAGGCTTTTTTCCAACAATTGAGCACGAAGTGGAAGATTTGATTCAAAGAAAAAGAAATATTTTTAACGATGCTTTTGATACTAAAGAAGACCTTTATCTTTTAGATGGGGTTGAAGATTTAATTAAGGATTTATACGCAAACGGAATTCAGTTAATTTTAGCTTCTTCTGCTTCAAAAGTTACTATCGAGCGTGTATTTACAAGATTTAATCTTCATCAGTATTTTTCTCATATTGTGAGCGGTGAAGATTTTCCGCAGTCTAAACCAAACCCGGCTATTTTTATTCATGCAGCTTCTTTATCAATTGCTCCAAAAGAGGAATGTGTTATTATTGAAGACAGCACAAATGGTGTAAAAGCTGCAAAAGCTGCCGGAATTTATTGTGTGGGTTACAACAGCATTCATTCTAACCTTCAGGACTTAGCAGGAGCAGATATTGTAATCAATCATTTTAGCGAATTGAATGCGCAAAAAATATCACAGATTAATACTTGAATTAAGTAAAATTTAACATTTGTTAGATAATTGAATTTGTAAATTTGAAGAAAACAAATAAACATTTATAATGAAAAAATTACTTATTGCATTAGCCATTGTTTTGGCGCCTTTTGCTGCTGAAGCACAAGTAAGAACGCCGCAAGCGAGTCCAAAAGCATATATCAAACAAACAGTGGGTTTAACGGATGTTGAAGTTACGTATTCAAGACCGGGAGCCAGAGGAAGAGCTGTTTTTGGAAATTTAGTTCCGTTTGGTAAACTTTGGAGAACAGGAGCCAATGAAAACACCGTTATTAATTTTAGTGATGATGTTGTAATTGACGGTAAAACTTTGAAAAAAGGAAAATATGCAATTTATACAATTCCTAAAATTGAAAGCTGGGAAGTTATTTTTTATCTTTCTACAGACAACTGGGGATTGCCTGAAAACTGGAATGATGCGTATGTTGTTTTAAGAACTACCGTTAAAGAAAATGCTCTGCCAACTCCGGTTGAAACTTTTACAATTGGTATTAATGGTTTAGATCAAAACTTTGGTTATTTAGAAATGGCTTGGGAAAACTCTCATATTGCTTTAAAATTTGAAGTTCCTACTGCTAAAACAGCAATTGCAAGTATCGAAAAAACATTAGCAGGACCAACATGGAATGACTATTATGCTGCATCTCAATATTTATTTTCTTCAAACGGGAATTTAGATACTGCAAAAATCTATGTTGATAAAGCATTAGATATGAGTACTGATAAACCTTATTATGTTTCAAGATTAAAATCATTAATCCAGGCAAAACAAGGTGACAAAAAAGGTGCTGTTGAAACTGCTAAAATTTCATTGGCAGCTGCAGAAGCTGCAAACAATCAGGATTATGTAAAAATGAATAAAGACAGTATCGCTGAGTGGAGCAGATAGTTTCTTGAAAATTTCAATATAAAAATTCCAAAATCCAAAGCTTTACAGCTTTGGATTTATTTTGCCATTTCGAGGAATGATAAAATTGTGCGAAATTTTGGTATTTGGAATTTAAAAATTGGAATTTCTAATTCATACTAGGCGGCTCAGGAATTTTGACTTTTCTCTTTATTTTCTTTACAATTAAAAGATAAAAAGTAATACCTCCTAAAATTATAAGCAAGGCAATTTGAAGCTGGCCTAAACTATTGTTTTTACTGTACATTTTATTTGCACTTGCCAGTTTAGCTTTTCCTTCCTTAATCTGAATTTGAGATAAAGATTCTAAAGTTTTTAAAGCTTGCGCGCTCGAATAGGCAATTTTATTCCAGTTTTTGTTTTCGACTTGTTTATTGATTTCTTTACAGGAACCTAAAAAAGCATCAAAATGCTGTTTTTCGTTATTGGTCAAAACTGTTTTGGCGTACAAATCGTCAATATTGTGGATGATGTTTAAAGTATGAATGATTTCATCTTTTTTAATATTATCGCTTAAATTTAGTTTTTCGGCCTCGGCTTTTATAAAATGAAGCTGCTTTGAATATTGAAAAATATAATGTGCAACAACCAATCGATCCTTATAAATTGCATTGATATTGTCGTTAACATTTTTAGAATTTCGAAGCGTATTGAAGTTTCCCAATAAAATTATCAGCATTACAATCAACAAGACAAAAGCTGCTTTGGTTTTATTGCTGTATTTTTTATGGTCTCTCATCGTGTTCTCTATTTAAGAAGTGCTTTCTCAAAGATAGAGATTTGTTTAGATTTTGCATCGCTTTTCGATTTGAAAAAACTAAAGAGTCGTAATCTTTGTCAAAGTCAGAGATGCAATTTTTAAAACCAGAAAAATTTATTTTACAAATTCTAATATATTTTTCAATGTTTCTGCCTGCTGCTGTTCGCGGGAAATTCTTGCCGAATTATCACCAAATTGAAATCCATAATAACCAAACTGAGCATGATTTGCACCTTCTATTTTTACAAATTTTGTACTTTCCGGGAGTTTAGATTTGTTTTTTAGAATAGTTTTTTCATCAGCAACCCCATCATCTGAGCCGTAAATTTTTAAGATTGGTATTCTACTGTCTGCGATAGAAATATCTCTGGGATGTGTGGTTCCAATTAATATTAATTTATCAATTAAACCAGGGTTTTCATAAACAAATTGAGCTGCCATTTTACCGCCTTGTGAATGCCCTGCAAAAATATATTCTATATTTTTATCGTCTAACAATCCAAGTTCTTTAGGTAATTTATAGCCGTTAGAAGCCAGTCTCCAAGGCATTTTAATCAAATAAACTTTTAGTCCGTTTTCTGAAATTTGCCTGCATAAAGGAACATAAGCTTTTGGATCGACCATTGCACCGGGATAAAAAAATAAAACTTTATCTGTTTTAATTTTCGGCTCAAACAAAAAATAGTTTTCGTTGTTTACTACTTTGATTTTAGCATTGTCTTTTAAATACAAATTTGAAACTCCCTGTGATTGATAAGAATAAACCAGCCAGATTGTAAATGACATAGCAATAAAAAACCATATTCGTTTGATTATTCTTAGAATTGGTTTTTTCTTTTTCACAACACAGCGATTATTTTGAATTCTTTAAAATTTTATTTTATTGCTCGAAAACAACTTCGTCATCATTAGGTTTACTTCTAAAAAACAAAAATTGCATAATCAATGACAAAGCAATTGTCAAAATTGCACCAATAAAATTAAGCCATAAATAGCCTAATTTTTCCTGGCTGTAAATCATATAATAATAGATTATGAAAATGGTAATCTGACTAATAATGGCACTGATAAACATTGGTTTTGCCTGAACTCTTTTAAGATAAAATCCAACCAGGAATATTCCTAAAACAGTTCCGTAGAATATTGAGCCAATAATATTTACAAGCTGAATTAAGTTTTCAAATAAAGTTCCTACGCAGGCAAAAAGTATCGCTATAACTCCCCAGAATAAAGTGAAAAATTTAGTTGCATGAAGATAATGTTTCTCTGATTTTTCGGTTTTGAGATTTCGTTTGTAAATATCAATCGCAGTTGTCGAGGCCAAAGCATTTAATCCTGAAGCTGTTGATGACATTGCGGCCGAAAGGATAACTGCCAGCAATAAACCAATTAAACCTTTTGGTAAATAATGCAGGATAAAGTGGAAAAATACATAATCTTTATCGTTGGTTTCGCTGTTTTTGTCGGCTCTTGAAATGATTTCTTTGGCACGATCGCGTAAGTCTTTTTCCTTATTCGATAAATTAACTAATTCTTTGCGCAGAATAGGATTATCATAATCTTGATTTAACTGATCGATATACAATAAATTGATTACTTTTTTATCTTCGGATAATTTGCTCAGCTTTTTTTCAAGAGTATGATATTCTTCTTTATAAGCTGATTTTTCAATTACAATTTTATTATTCGGATTAAAATTTAAAGGAACAGGATTGAACTGAAAAAACACAAAGACCATAACTCCGGTTAACAGAATAAAGAATTGCATTGGCACTTTTAAAAGCCCGTTCATAATTAATCCCATTTGACTTTCTGCAACAGATTTCCCGGATAAATATCTTCCAACTTGAGATTGATCTGTGCCAAAATAGGCGAGGGCCAAGAAGAATCCGCCTGTAATTCCACTCCAAATAGTATATTTTTCTTCAGGATCAAAAGAAAAGTCAACAATATTCATTTTATCATTAGCACCAGCAATATGCAGCGCACTGGTAAAAGTCATATCGTTTGGTAAATAATGCAAAATCAGGAAAAATGTAATGAACATTCCCGACATAATTACAAACATCTGCTGTTTCTGTGTAACGTTTACAGCCTTTGTTCCTCCGGAAAAAGTGTAAATAATTACCAAAACTCCAATTATGATATTCATAATCGTTAAGTTCCATCCTAAAAGTGCCGATAGAATAATAGCCGGAGCATAAATAGTAAGTCCGGTACCTAAACCTCTTTGAACCAGAAATAGAATAGCAGCAAGAGAACGTGTTTTTACATCAAATCGTTTTTCAAGAAATTCATAAGCGGTAAAAACTTTATTTTTATGATAAAGCGGAATAAATGTTAAACAAATAACAACCATTGCAATTGGCAGTCCAAAATAGAACTGCACAAAACCCATTCCGTCATGATAAGCTTGTCCGGGCGTAGACAAAAATGTAATTGCGCTGGCCTGAGTCGCCATGACTGAAAGTCCAACGGTATACCAAGGTGTTTCGTTATTTCCTAAAATAAAATCTTCAACGTTTTTACTTCCTTTGGTTTTCCAGGAACCATAACCAACAATGAATAAAAGTGTTACAATAAGTACGATCCAGTCAAATAGCTGCATAGGTTATGAGTATAATTGCATGATTAAGAAAAAAATCACAATATAAATTAGGTTAGCAACCAAAACATAGGTGTAACTTTTTTTCCATTTTTTTGTTTTTTTTGCTTCCATATTTTAAAATTATTGCTTTAAATCCTGTTTAGGGGCTTCAATAGGCTGTTTTAACGAAATAATATTCGACAGTAATCTGTAAGCACCCGCAACACCCTCCGGCAGCTCTCTAAAAAAGCTTAGACCGGTGTAAATGTAGTATCCTTTTCCGTATGGTGCTACTAATAAAGCGCCATTTTTAGCCGATTCTCCTTTATCATGCGAGGAAATAATAGGAGTGAAGGCAGGATCGTATTCGTCCGGGTAATATAATCCCTGCTCTTGTGTCCAGCCTTCAAAATCTTTTGAAGTGATTTTATTTGGTGTATTTAAAACAGGATGATTTGGTGCTAAAAATGTGATTTTCGCATTTTCTTCGGTTACACGATCATTTGATAATTTTAACGGGTATGGTGCAATTTTATCGGTTACTAATTTACCGTATGTGTTGTACTGCACAATCATATTTTTTCCGCTTTTTACAAAATTAAATAAGATGTTTTGTTTGTTAGCCAAAGCATTTACGGTATTATAAGCGCGAATTCCTGTAATAACCGTGCCGAAAGAATCCAGTTTCTCCGGAGTAATTTCTTCGGGTTTTAAAACAGAAACTTTGTATCCCATTTGTGTTAAACTTTCCGGAACTTCGTCGCCGGCGCCCATAATGTAAGCAATTGCATCGCCAGAAGTTTTCAGGTCAATTCTAATGCATTTTGACTCAGCCGGTTTTAAAACCATTTGTTTTGTAATATGGTTGAAATCAATAATGGTCAGATCTCTGTCAAAACGTTTGTTGTCGACAATTGCAATACTTTTTGCTGCAACTTCTTCAGGGTTTACAGGTGGTGTAACTTCAAAATAAAAAATTTGTTCTGTTCCTTTTTTATCTAAAGTAAATGCAATTTGTTTTGGAGAAACATTCCAGCTTTTTGGTAATTCTAACTGCAGGTTTCCTTTTACATCATCTTTTCCGGCACGAACTTTTACCGGAACCATTTTACTTTTGGTATCTCTAAAAATCAAGACTTTTTCTAAGATAGAAGTAGTAACTTCCGGAACTATATCCAGAAAATTATACATTTCGCCTTTTACACCGTCATTGTATTTGTAAACAACAGTACGCTCAAACGGAATTTCTACATTATTGATTTTTATATTAAATACAACTTTTACTTCTCTAATAATATCCGGAACACCTATATTTTGCTGGTTTGAAACGGTATACATTCCAACCGTTGCTTTTTCTTTTAACCAATACGGCTGTGTGTATTCAATATTATCTGGAAGTTGTATCTGAAGATTGATTTTTTGATCGTTATTATCTTTTAAAATACTGTTTTGAGGAGTTGATTTATTATCAGGCAATGTTGTAACACTTGTCAATTGCATTTCTACTGCACATCTGTTAATGGCTTCCAGGTTTAAATTAATTTTACTTCCCGGAGTTGCTTCCTGCTCACTGGCAACTGCTTCAAGATATAGACCTGAGCATGATGCAATGATATTTTTTATAGCTGTCGATTTTAAATTTTTCCAATGTGTATCGTCTAAAGCCTGAATCATAGTGTAGGCTTTCACTAAATCTGGAATACTTGCTGATGGATTACTGAAATTGTATTTGTCAATAATCGAAGTAACTAAATCTCCAACAGGTTTTCCGTTTTTAACACGGTTCCAGCTTGTATCAATTCCGTCAAATAAATTGTCGCGATCTTTTGGAGTATCTCCATTAATAAGTTCAAGATATTCTGTTTCTAAACCACGAACTCCAGTACTTCCAAAACCTTGTGACTGGTGGCGGCTTCGGCTTAAAGCAGCGATTTCCTGGTTAGATTTTCCAATTCCGGTATAATATACACCAGTTTCCAACTTGGTAAACTTAGACTTATTTGCAGCATCAAATTTTTCCTGACTTCCGTAAAACCACCATGATGGATTAAAAAACTGACGTTTTACCTGCCAGGGCGCAGCATATTTTAATTGTTCGGGATAAATTTTCGGATCGTTTGTTAGTTTAAAACTTTGTACACTTAACATAGCAGATGATGTATGATGCCCGTGAGTAGTTCCCGGCGAACGATGATCGAAACGGTTAATAATGATATCCGGCTGAAAATTTCTAATGGTCCACACAACATCGGCAAGGACTTTATCTTTGTCCCAAATTTCTAAGGTTTCGTTTGGGTTTTTAGAAAAACCAAAATCATTTGCTCTTGAGAAAAATTGTTCTCCGCCGTCTATTTTTCTGGCTTCAATTAATTCCTGAGTTCTAATTACACCAAGTAATTCGCGCAATTGAGGACCAATTAAATTTTGACCGCCGTCGCCGCGGGTTAATGATAAATAACCGGTTCTTGCATTCATTTCATTTGCCAAATACGAAATCATTCGGGTATTTTCGTCATCAGGATGTGCAGCAACGTACAATACAGAACCTAAAAAGTTTAGCTTTTTAATTTGATTGTAAATTTCGACTGCGTTTGGTTTTTGCGGCTGTTGTGCAAATAAGATTTGAAAACTTATAAAAAATAAAAGAAGTATTTGAACTTGTATTTTTCGCATGGTGTAGTTAAATGGTTTTGAAACAGCTTCAAAAATACTAATTAAATTATGAAACAGTATTTAAATGAAATGTTAATGGTTCTTTTAAAAGCTCATTTTATAAAATATTTAATAAAAAAAGAGCGTATTAAAACTTAATACGCTCTCCTGTTTGATTTGTTATCTTCTTCCGTGACCGTGACCGTTATCATCGTCGTCATCGTCATATCTGTCATGTTTGTTATGATGCTTACCGTGGTGTTTGTCATAATGCTTGTAATCTCTGTCATCATAACGACGCTCGTTGTAACCATAAACCGCTCTCGGTCTGTAAGGTCTTTGTGGAGCACCGTGGTATCCTTTATAATATTTTACTCTATGACGATCGAAGTAAGTATAAGGGGTTCTTCCATGATAATCTGTTAAAACTACTTTGTAACCTCCGTATAAATCATAATTTCTGTATTGTCTTGGTAAGTAAGTGGTTCTAACCCATCTTCCTCCTCCAAAATAAATAAATTGAGATGCGCGTACGTCATAATAAGCTTCAATATCTGGAAGATAGTAATATTCCATTTCAGCATATCCGGCTGGTCCCCAAGCTGGAGGTGTCCCTATATTAACGTTAACTGATACCTGAGCTTGTGTGGCATTTGCAACCAAAAGAAATAATCCGGCGATTGCTATTTTAATTGTTTTCATTTTTTCTAAAGTTTAATGTTAATCTTTGTTTAAAGATTTTCATATATCGTGCCAAAAATAAAATGCAATTGTATTTCATCGAATAAATCATACTTTTTAACGATTGAATTTTTGTTAAATATTTTATAAATCATTGATTTTTAAAGAGTTTTACTAATTAAAAAAAAACTAAAAAAAATCTAATTTTTTTAAATTATCTATAATCAACAACTCGGGGTTTTGCAAGTTCAAAACTTTGTAAACCATAATCTGTTGTTTCAAACGTATTGGTTTTAAATACGTTATCGCCCTGAAAAGGAACACTTGGATAATATGACAGTGACAGTTGAAAATTACTAAAAACCAAATAGTCATTACTTATTAATAAGCCTAAAGTAATTTTTGAGTAAGGTTTGCTGTCGAACATTGCATTTTTTGGACTGCCTAAAAATGCAATGGTATAATTAAAAAACGGATTTAAACGAAATCCCCAAAGCGCATAAGGAGAATAAGTTTGTGTCTGTAAGGATAAAACGGTTTTACTGGTTCCGTATAATGCTGTGTTAAATCCCGCCAGCCCATTTCGCTCATTTATATTCAGTTCGTCTCCAATTATTTCTTCCCGATTTGCACCAATAACTACTCTCGGATTTACGAATTGTCTTAATTTCCAGGTTCCAAGATTAAAAAGTTTTGTAAAATAATTTGATTCAAACAAATAAGCGGTCTGGTAGGTTTTTGATTGATGAAAATAGGTACCGGCTTCAAAATTCATACTTAAAAAACCTAGTTTGTAATAATTTCCAAAAGAAAACTGTGCACCCGCATAAGGTCTCCAAATAGTATTTTTATATTGATATCCCAATGTGATTCCGTAAACACGCCCAATCGGAACGTCTTCAGTCTGACCATTTCTAAAAATATAATTGTCTTTTATAAATTTACGCGTGTTTAATCCAACTCCTGTTAAAAGCAGTTTTTCATCAGAATAAAAATTAGTCGGATCATGCAGTGAATCAGGAGATTCGCTGTAATTAACATTTAAAAAACGAGCAGATGTAATTAAATTTGTAATGGCTTCATTGTCGTCTTCATAGACTTTTGTGGCTTTACCAAACCATAAATCCTGAAAATTATTTTTAAAAGTCTGAGATGTGTAACTCATATCCGGGGCCTGCAAAGTATCTTTTCTAAAATTCTGCCCAACAAAAATGCCGCCAGCCCATTGGGTTAAAGGCGAATAGAAATCTCTTTCAATATCAATACTTTTAGTATAATTATTGTCTAAATCCATGTTGTAATGCAGTGTAGTACCTATATAAGTGTTTTTTATATTCGGAACAGTGTATATAACATCATTAGCATTTGCGCCGTCATCAAATCGATTGGTAAAACGATATTCCAGCTGTTGTCCTGTGCCAAAAAAATCTTTTTCTTTAAGTCCGGCAGAAACTTTGCTGCTTGATATTGCAAACCTCGGAATTGTGCTCCATGAGTCTAAAACCCTAATTGTAACATCTACAGAGTCTGAGGCCTTGCCGGCCAATTGATTTGAAATCCTAACTGCAGTAACATATCTTTGAGCACGAATTAAACGCTCAGATTCCTGAACTTTATAAGTATCATAAGGGGTGTTTCTTTTAAATAAAAGAAGATTAAAAATCGCTATTTTTTTTGTTTTAAGATGAAGCTTGTTTCCTGTTCTTTCTCCCCAGTTTCGCGGCATTGCGGTTGTATCTGTAAGCGAATGCCCAAAAGGGTCAAGCGTTACAATGTTTATTTTCCGAATGATTTTTCCATCAAAGTTTAGAGTATCAATTGGCTCAATAATTTCTCCTTTTTTATTTTTTTTTGATCTAAAAAGCAGTTTATGCAGTATTTGAGTAAACTTATTTTTATTAGAATAGTTTTTTATTTTGGTGTACATCTCTGTACTGTCTTTTTTTGGCTTATTGTCCTTTTTTGAATTATCTACCTGTGCATTAATGCTTTGAAAACAAAAGCAAAGAAAAATAAAAACAATTATTATTTTATTTAGTGACATTCAGATACTTTTAAGCTTATTTTGAAGTAGATTATTAAATTTAAGCGAAATAATACGAAGATTTTTAAAATTGTGAGATTATTTTAATTCTTCGAATTCTCCAGAAAATCTTTCAGTGTATAGATTCATCATTAGATATCTATCTGTGTCTGGGAAAATTAAATTTTGTGCTTAACAAGGTAAAACGGAAAGAAATAAAACGGCAGTTTTAAAGGTTGAATTATTTTTGGAGAATTTATAATTGATTGAACAAATATTATAACGCATTGGCTTTTTAGTTATACTTTATAAAATCTCCATTCAAAAAAAAATTAATCAAAAAATTCTTTTTCTTCGTACTGTGCCGGCATGATCGAAATTCCCTTTTGCAGCAGCAGATTATTAGGAAAAATAATTTTTTCACCTTCTTTTGTTCTCAAACTAATATGAAAGGTATTTATGTCTTCTATTTCAGCTTCTATAGGGAAATCTTTATCGTGAATTTTTATTGTATCGCCAATTCTGAAAGGAAATGAAAAAAACAAAATCATGCCCGAAGTAATATTGCTCAAAATCGACCATTGCGCAAACATGGCAACGCCAATAACGGTTGTAATTGATGAAACGGTTATAAAGATATCCTCTGTATTAACTCCCCAAATCACAATTAAACTTAGAGCTACCAAAATATTCATTAAAATATGAATGTATTTAATAACCAAATTAGTACGATGTTCTAATAAGTGACTTGTAGACGCAAAACGTCGGATTAATTTGGCAACAATCATTCTTAAAGCAATTAAAGCAATAAGAAGAATTAAGGTTGCTAATATTTCCTGTGTATATTCTTTAAAAGAAAACATAAATAAAATTTTACACTAAAGTACTCAAATATTCGTAAACTTTAGCTGTAGGAAGTCCCATAACATTGGTATAAGAACCTTCTACTTTTGTAACTGCCATAAAACCAAACCATTCCTGAATACCATAAGCACCGGCTTTATCATAAGGTTTATAATTTTCTATATAATATAAAATAGCTTCATCAGATAAATCTTTGAAAGTAACTTTTGTAATATCATGCAAAAGGGTAGAAGCTGCATTGGTTTGAAAACAAACAGATGTAATAACTTCATGCGTTGTATTCGACATTGATTTGATCATTTCAAAAGCATCTTCGGCATTTTTTGGTTTCCCTAAAGCTTTATTCTGATGCCATACAATTGTGTCGCTTGTAACTAATATTTCATTTTCATTTAATTCCCCTTCAAATGCATCTGCTTTTAATTTTGCCAGAAAATCAGTTATTTCGACAGCTTTTAATTCAGGAGGATAAATTTCTTCAACATCTTTTAAGCGAATTTCTACATCAAGATCTAAATCCTTAAAAAACTGCTGTCTGCGCGGCGACCCCGATGCCAGGATAATTTTATATTTTTTAAGTTTTTCTTTAAGCATGGTTTTGAAGGTATTGGTGATTTAAGCTGATTATCAGGATTGATAAAATTCCGAAGAATAAAATCAATTTTAAAACGGTGCTTAAATGGTGAAAATCATTTTTTGTTTTGGCGCTGAATATCTTTACGATAAAATACAATAAAGGTGCTAAAACAAAAGCAAACGTATAAAACGTTACTATTAAAAGATTATTTTCAAAGAAGTATTTATTAATGTAAAGCAGACATAAAATAAACGGAATTATAGCAAATCCCAATGCAATTTTCGAAGCCCGGCCTTTTCCAATAGCAATTGGTAAAGTATTCATTCCTTGATTGTAATCTCCGTCCATATCTTCAATATCTTTAACTATTTCACGCACAAAATTTATCATAAATGCAAAAAGGGCATAATCTGTCAAAATAGAAAAAAAACTTGCCATTTGTGCTTTATTCTCTAAAGTTGTTGCCGGAAAAAGATCAAAAACACCAATTATCAATACGCTTACGGCAAGTAAAGCCGCCACTACAAAATTCCCTAAAATCATAATTGATTTTAATGTCGTGGCATAAAAATAAAGAAGTGAAGCAATCAGAATAAAAAGTGAGGCAAATGTCGGCCTTAAAATAATATTAGCCAGAACAAAACCAACAGCCACGCCGGCAACATTAAGTCCGATATAAATATTAAATGCTGCCGTTTCTGAAACTCCTTTACCAATTACAACATCCTGAGGTTTATTAATAGTATCTGTTGCAACGTCATAAATATTATTAATGACATAACCCGCTGCAGCCAGTAAAACAGTGCTTAAAACTAAAAGTCCGTATTGCCAGTCTGCTAAAGCCAGAGGAATATCCTGCTGTTTTAAAAAAGCATAACGAAATAAAACCTGCATAAAAGCAAGCATGAGTAGATTTTTATATCGAATTAGTTTTAGGTATTTCATTTTTTTTTGAAGTTTCTAAGGTTCTAAGATGTTGAGATTCTAAGTTTTTTTTAAGCTTCTGAGTTGCTAAGGTTCTAAGATTTTTCTTTTAAAATTTTAAAGATTTAGAAAACAATCTAAAATCTAAAATCAGAAATCTAAAATCAGAAATCTAAAATTACCTAATCGTGCTGCCCATTAAAATGTTCCATCCACTTTCCTTGTACTTTCATTACTTGCTCGATAACGTCGCGTGCAGCCCCTTTTCCGCCTTTTACGTGTGAAATATAACGGCAGATATTTTTAATTTCTGGGCTTGCGTCCTGCGGACAGGCGGGTAACCCTACTAATTTCATTACATGATAATCCGGAATATCGTCGCCCATATACAAAACCTGTTCAGGCTTAATATTATAAAGATCTGTGTACTCTTTGAATGTTTCCACTTTATTTGGAGTTCCTAAATGAATATCGGTGATTCCTAAATTACGAAGTCTTACGCGAACTCCTTCATTACTTCCACCAGAAATAATACAGACATGGTAACCGCTTTCTACAGCCGCTTTCATGGCATAACCGTCACGAATATTCATCGTACGAAGAATTTCTCCTTCTGTGGTTACAAAAACTGAACTGTCTGTAAGTACGCCGTCAACATCAAAAATAAATGTTGTAATGTCGTTCATCATTTCCTTATAACTTTTTGCCATTATGCTGTATTGATTGTGTTAGTATTTTATAAATATTTTTTTGATTTTCGTTTGTGATAAAACCCAAATGCGCATTTGTTGTGACAGAATCACGGCGTTTTGCCGGACCGGTCTGAGCGTCAATTGGATCTAAAGTTTTTATTTTTTCGGCAGTTTCCTGAATTAAAGGCTTTAAAACTTCAAAAGGAACCTGATGTTCTTCACAGATTTCCTGCCCAATTTGGTACAAATGATTCGTAAAATTATTGACAAAAACGGCCGCAACGTGTAAAGCCTTTCTTTGTTCAGAACTTATGGAGAAAACAGCATTTGAAATACTTTTTGCTGCAGTTTCCAGAATTTTATAATCATTCTGATTTTTAGTTTCTAAGCAAATCGGAATTATCGAAAAATCGATTGTTTTATTTTTAGAAAATGTCTGTAACGGATAAAAAACACCTTTCTTGTTTTTTGAATCTAAAACATCAATTGAAGTAGTTCCTGAAGTATGAACAACTAATCGGTCTTTAAATGGCAGCTGACTTGAAACTTCAGAAATTGCGTTATCAGAAACTGAAATTATATATAAATCGGCGTTTTTTAAAGCTGTAAATTCAGTTACAATTTTTTCTGAATCCAGAAGATGACTCAATGCTTCCTTTTTTCTCGAAAACGCCTGTACAATTTCAACAAGCGAACTTGCAGAAAAAGCTTTTATTAAATGCTGTGCTACATTTCCGGAACCAATAATCGTTATTCGAATCATAAACGCAAAATTAACATTATTTTTTCTAAAGAAAATATGGTAAGGGGAAAGTTTGGCCACAGATGACACAGATTAAACAGATTTTTATTCTTCTTTGTCTTAAAAAATCCATAGTTGCTTAATTATAAAGGTTTAAGAATCAACTTAAATAATCCGTTTAATCTGTGTCATCTGCGGCCCATTATTCAATCCCTTATATTTGGTTTTTATTAACAAATAACATCCGCCTCAAATCAACATTTTTAAGTATTTTTGTGCCACTTTTATACAATGTAATTCCTTAAAAATGGATAAAAAAATATTCTCTTTTTTGTTTTCTACACGATTAATGGCCGTTCTTTTTTTAACATTCGCAATAGCAATGGGTGTTGGAACTTTTATTGAAAGTAAATATAATACTGATACAGCCAGAATTTTAATATATAATACCTGGTGGTTTGAAGCTATAATGTTCATTTTTATGATTAATTTCTTTGGAAATATCAAGCGTTATCAATTATTGAAAAAAGAAAAATGGGCTACTTTTTTACTTCATATAGCCTTTGTTTTTATCATTTTAGGAGCTTTTATTACACGTTATATCAGTTATGAAGGGATGATGCCAATTCGTGAAGGCGCATCAGAAAATCAGATTTATTCAGACAAAACGTTTTTAACTGTTTTTGCTGATGGCGAATATAAAGGTGAAATGAAACGAAGAGTTTTTGAAAAAAGCCTTTTACTTTCTCCTGTTACCAATAATGATTTCTCTATTTCAGGAAAATTTGACGAGACTCCGTTTGAAGTTTCATATTCAAAATATATAATGGGAGCAAAGGAAGTGGTAAAACCAGATCCTAACGGAACTTTATATCTTAAATTAGTTGAAGCGGGTGCAGGCGGTCGTGAAGAGCATTTTCTAAAAGAAGGAGAAGTTCAAAATATTCATAATGTTTTATTTGCTTTAAATAAACCTACAGAAGGCGCAATCAATATTAATACAACCGGCGAAAAATACACGATTCAAACTCCTTTTGAAGGTGAATTTATGCGAATGGCAGATCAACTGAAAGGAAAAGTTACCAAAGATAACGTTCAGCCATTAATGATGCGTTCTTTATATAGTATTGGAGATATTAGAATTGTTTTTCCAGATCCTGCAATGAAAGGAAAAGTGGATTATGAATCGAGTAACGATTTCAAAGCAAAATCTCATACTGATGCCTTAGTTGTAAAAGTAAAAGCAGAAGGACAGGAAAAAGAAGTAATGGTGATGGGCTCTAAAGGAAGTGTTGGAGAACCAAAAACAGTAAAAATTGGTAAAATCGAGTATTCTATATTTTACGGAAGTAAAGCGTATGTTTTGCCTTTTAGAGTTAAACTGAATGACTTTATTGCAACGAAATATCCGGGAACAGAAAAAAGTTATTCTGCTTTTGAAAGTAAAGTTACCGTTCAGGATTCTACAGAAACTTTTGATGCCGATATTTATATGAACCACGTTTTAGATCATAAAGGATATCGTTTCTTTCAATCTTCATTTGATCCAGACGAAAAAGGAACCGTTTTATCTGTAAACCACGATTTTTGGGGAACTTCTATCACGTATTTAGGATATTTTATGCTGTTTTTTGGTTTAATGGCTATTATGTTTACAAAACATTCTCGTTTTGCTGACTTAAAACGTAAACTGGAAAATGTGAAAAAGAAAAAAGAAAAACTAATTACCATTTTAGTTTTAATGATTAGTTTGAGCGGTTTCGCACAGCAAAATCCTCATGTACATTCGCATGAGCATGGCCATAATCATACTGAAGATCCAAACGATCACGCAAATCACGTTACTGCTCCGCCAAGTCAAAAACAATTAGATTCGTTGTTGACGATTTATAAAGCTCCAGAGACACATGCTGCAAAATTTGGCCGTTTGATTATTCAGGATGCCGGCGGACGTATGAAGCCTATTAATACGTTTTCATCTGAATTACTTCGAAAAGTAAGTCACGCTGATACTTACAACGGAATGAACTCTGATCAGGTATTTTTGTCAATGACACAATACGCTCAGGTTTGGATTCAGATTCCGCTTATTTATATTAAATCAGGAAACGACAGTATTCGTAAGATTATTGGTGTTGATAAAGAGGCAAAATTTGCTCCGTTTGTTAACTTCTTTGATCAAAACGGAAATTATAAACTTTCTCCCTATTTAGATGCAGCATATAAAGCGGCAAATCCAAATCAGTTTGAGAAAGATTTTATCGAAACAGATAAAAAAGTAAATTTAATGGAATCTGCTTTAAGCGGAAGCATCCTGAAAATTTTCCCTGTTCCAAATGACCCAAATCACAAGTGGGTTTCGTATTTAGAACGCAACAATGATGGTTTTAAAGGAATGGATTCTACTTATGTAAACCAAATTCTTCCCTTATATTTCAGCGCCTTAAATAATGGTTCTATTTCTAAAAATTGGGATACAGCCGATCAATTGGTAGAAAGTATTAACGGTTTTCAAAAGAAATTTGGAGCTAAAGTACGCCCGAGTGAGCAAAAAATTGATGCCGAAATTGCTTATAACAAATACGACGTTTTTAAAGTACTGCCGTATTGGTACATTACAGCTTCTATTTTAATGTTGATTTTTACGATCGTAAATATCTTTTTTGAGAAGAAATGGCTTCGTATAACCGTTAATGGTTTCCATATCATTATTGGGCTTTTATTTGCGCTTCATACATTAGGATTAATTGCACGCTGGTATATTTCGGGACACGCACCTTGGAGTAATGCTTATGAATCGATTGTTTATGTGGCCTGGGCAACAATGTTCTTTGGTTTGGCATTCGACAGAAAATCTAAACTTACCGTTGCTTCATCTGCCTTTGTAACGGCAATGATTTTAATGGCGGCTTACATGAACTGGATCGATCCTGAAATTGCAAATTTACAGCCGGTTCTTAATTCATATTGGTTAATGATTCACGTTGCAGTAATTGTAGCAAGTTACGGGCCTTTTGCTTTAGGAATGATTTTAGGTTTTGTAGCCTTGGTTTTGATTTTCTTTACCAATGAAAAGAATAAAGCTAAAATGAGCCTGAACGTAAAAGAGATTACATATATCAACGAAATGGCATTAACAATTGGTTTAATTATGCTTACCATTGGTAACTTCCTTGGAGGACAATGGGCAAACGAAAGCTGGGGACGTTACTGGGGATGGGACCCTAAAGAAACCTGGGCTTTAATCTCTATTATGATTTATGCTTTTGTAATTCACGCTCGTTTTGTTCCGGCTTTACGTGGAAAATGGTTCTTTAACGTAATGAGTATGTTTGGGTTTATCTCTATTTTATTTACGTATTATGGAGTAAACTTCCACTTAGTTGGTCTGCATTCTTACGCAAGCGGCGAAGCCCATTCATTAAACTGGATTTATTACAGTATGGGAACAATTGCTGCAATTGCCGCGATAACATATCCGAGTTATAAAAAGTTCTATAAAACTAAAAAGTAGTTTTTTTGATATGAAGAAAGAGGCTGTCTCAAAATGTTGAGACAGCCTCTTTCTTCATAATTATTTAATTAATCCCCTTTTGATATCCGATTTATCATTCCATAGGAATGTTTCGCAGGTAGAAAAAAATAAAAATAAGCCACATTTACGTTCTGTAGGAACGTTTGACAGATCAGATTATTAAAAAACAATGTCAAAAATCAAACGTTCCTACGGAACGTAAACCATTATAACAATATAATTTTTCTACCAATGAAATGTTCCTGTGGAGCAAAGAAATATGTCAATAAAAAAGAGGCTGTCTCAAAAGGACAGCTTCTTTTAATTTAGAAATAGTTCGTTTTAAAATTTGGTTATCATTAAAACTACTACAATAACGATTAGATAGAAAATAGTCAAAAATATAAGATGACTTAGAATCGACAGCAGTAATGCTTTGAGCTTGGAGATTTTATTGAAAAATTGAATATTAGTCCAGAAAATCAAAAGGACATCAATTATATATAAAATTTTAACAAACAAAGTAATTTTAGGTGTTCCGTTAAAGTATAGTAAAAACGGAAACGTAATAATATGGGCAAATAACCGCTGTGAAGCCTTAAAAGTATTGAGAACGAAAAACTCAACAAAATTGTAACCTTGTTTTTTAAAACAAATATAAGTTCCAATCGAATAAATAGGAATTGTGGCTATTGTAATCCATGAAAAATGTGTTGATGTCCATTCATTAAATTCAGAATAATTTATTCCCTCAACATTACCGCTGTAAGAATATAGGTTGATATGAAAATAATGATACATTAAACCGTATAACGTTGCTAAAACAGCAACAAGCGAAAGGGGTTTAAAATGTCTGGCACGCTTACCTTCAATAAATTCACGGATAGAATGTCCCGGCCTGCTAAATAATTGCTTTAAGGAATACAAAATTCCCTTATCAAAATGCAGTAAACCATGCTGAATATCATGCCACAAAAAATGTGCATTTATTTTATGCGTTTCGGCACTTTGACCACAATTATTACAGTAATGGCCTCTATAAACCTGTTGGCAGTTTTTGCAAGTTATTTCCATATCTATAAAGCTATTTAGAATTTAACTTAAGCCCGTTTGGATACATTATTGCTAATAGAACACAAATCAATAAAAAATTGTATTCTACACCATTTCTTCCGCCGCCCACAACAAACCAGCCTTCCTGAAAATGAACCAAAATAATTCCCATAATCAGGATAAAAATCGTTACAAATCCTGCCGGTTTTACATATTTGTTAAACAGTAAAAGCAGGGCAGCAATAATATGTGATAGTTTAATTGACCAGGCAAGGAAAACACCAAAAGGAGCAAAGCCAATCTGGTTTAAATACAAATTTCCAAAATCATTAATCCAATTATTAAACATTCCGAAAACAGAATGTGTCAGCAGAATTACTGCAGTAGCAATTCTTAAAAGTAAAGTTCCGTTCATAACTTAGAATAGTTTTGTTTTTGATGAAATAAAAAAACGCATATTAAAAGTAATTAATATACGCTTTAAATTTATAAATATTTTAGGTTTTAAACTTTTCCTAAAGTATATAACTGCTCCATTGTAGGAGTTGGACTTCCTCCGGCCGGCTCTAAAGTAATTCCAAATGCTTCTGCCGAATCTGTCTGGTTTACAGCAAATATTTTTTGTGTATTTCCTTCAAAATTATTCAGTAAACCAATGCTTGTAGGCGTTAATACCGGACTTAATTTTAAAGACCAAACCTGATAAACCTTTCCTTTTGGAGGCTTTGGCAAACCTGCAGCATCAATATAAGTCGTTTTTGTCTGCTGGTTCCAGTATACTTTTGCAAAAGATGTTGGAGAAACAGCCTGACCGCCAAGAGTTACACCAGTGTTTTTAATATCTCTAACAATGCTTAAACTTTTTTCAGTTTGTTTATTCTGCTGATCTAAAAAAGCATAATTTCTTTCTATTTTATTTTTCTCATTTCCAACAGTAGAGATTGCTTCTTTTGATTTAGTTAATTCTAAAGTTTGGTATCCAAAACCTAACAGTAATAAAACAGCCGCAGCCCAGCCCACATATTGTGTCCAGTTTGATGCAGGTTTTAAATCGACAGCTTTACCATGTTTAAGTTCTAAACGAGCTTTAATTTTTTCAAAATTTTCAACAGAGTGGAAAGGAGCGAAGCTTGACGACAGAGCAACAATAGCTCTTTCTATCGCAATTATTTCGTCGTCTATTTTCTTGTTGTTTTTTGCCAGTTCGGCTATTTCCAGATTCTCCTTTTCGGTTAATAAGCCGTAAACATAAAGTTCTAGAATTCCTGATTCAATATATTCTTGTGCTTCCATTATATTTTTAAATAATTTCTTAAATCGTTAATACAGTTTCTGTTTTGAGTTTTGATAGTTCCCAGCGGCAGCGCCAATTCTTCTGAAGCTTCTTGCTGAGTATATCCTTTGAAGAATAATAAATCAATAATTTCTATACATTTTGGTTTCAGTTTCTTTACGAACTCCTGAATTCCAATTGTATCAATTCGATTAATTAACTTACTACTGTCATCTAACAGATTTACGAAATTATCCGAGGAAAGGTTTTTTTGGTTGTTATTAAAATTTTTAGATCTCAGTACGTCAATCGAGGTGTTTCTTGCAATATTGAGGATCCAGGTGTAAAATCGGCCTTTGCTTTCGTTATAAGAATCGATGTTTTTCCAGATTTTAACAAAAACTTCCTGCAAAACATCTTCGGCTTCTTCACGATTTTTGATTAGAACATTAATGACTGAAAATAAACTTTTAGAGTACATATCGTACAAATGGGTAAAAGCTCTTTCGTCTTTTTTGTAAATTAAAACTAACAGTTCTTCTTGATTCATAGATTTGGATTTAAACTTAAACAAAAAAATATAGAACATTATTTTATAACCTGAGATAAAGATAATTCATTTTTTTTATGAAAAACAATGTTTTTTTAACAGTCTAAACCTTAAGAAAACAGAGCTTTTAGATGAAATTTAGAAAAAAAGTGCAATTTTTTTTACTTTTTTTAAATCTAAAAGTAAGCCTTTTACGTATATAACAGAAAAGTTGAAAATGGCTGTTGAAAGATTCAGAAATTAATAAAATTGAATTTTTAAAGTTAAAAATTATGAGAAGCATTGAAAAATTTAAAATCTTAATTATCGGTTTAACGACTGTTTTATCGCTAATAAATTTTAGCACCAAAGATTTTAAAAATGAAATCGATCAAAATGTATTAAGCAAAAATATTAAATAGTTGATGTCCTCGGACTTCCAGTCGAAAATCAATAAAATAATAGTAATCACACATGTTAAACGAACAGATTTTTTTCCATTATAAATGCCATTGATAATTGAATTAATGCTATTAAAATTAAATAATTTTCATTATAACCGGGGCATCAGCTATAATTTTAAATATATAAGAAACAAATAATTAATTCATGGTTTGATTTGTTTGTATGGGGGGAGGCCCGGCGTCTGATTAACGCCGGGCTTCATTTATAATTTAACTTATAATTAATAAAAATAAAAGCGGTAAAAATATTCAGCGACACAGATTTTAATTAATTTTATAAAAAAATATACAATGAAAAAAATACTATTTATAGCCTGTAGTGCCTTATTTTTATTAAGCACACAGACTCATGCTCAAACAAACACAAATAAATTATCTAAATCAGATAAAACTATGGCAAAAGAAACCATTTATCAGTTTAAAGTTGAAGATTTATCAGGTGATACTTTTGATTTTGCGTCTTTAAAAGGCAAAAAAATCCTAATCGTAAACACGGCATCAAAATGCGGATTAACTCCTCAATACAAAGATCTTGAAGCTATTTACAAACAATACAAAGACAAAGGTTTTGTAATTGTTGGTTTTCCGGCAAATAATTTTGCTTCGCAGGAACCTGGTACAAATAAAGAAATCGAAACTTTCTGCCAGCAAAATTACGGTGTAACTTTTCCTATGATGAATAAAGTTTCTGTAAAAGGCGACGATATGTGTGAGGTTTATAAATTCTTAACTCAAAAATCGAAAAATGGATTGAAGGATTCTGAAGTTGAGTGGAATTTTCAAAAATACTTAATCGACGAAAAAGGAGAATTAGTAAAAGTGATTAAACCAAAAACTTTAGTTACTGATCCAGAAGTAATCAATTGGATTAAAAGTTAGTTAGAACTATCCAGACAAAAAAATCCGCAAATTTGAATTTATCAAATTTGCGGATTTTTTTAAGGTTCAAAGCAGCAAAGAGACAGAGGGACAAAGGTTTTTCCAAAAAGTCTTGTCTCGCACAAGAAACTCGACAAAGATTGGCGATTCACTATGAGGAAATGCGAGTGCGATTTCATGTTCCTCAAAATGACAAAAAAGCGAAAAGAAAAAAAATCCTTATAAATCCGCGCCTTCGCGATAGCGAACCCGTAAAATCCGCGTGCCATTTACGCTAATATAAGCTGCATAAAAACCAAATCAAGCCAATGATCAAACTTATACCCAACTTCGCGGATTGTTCCTGATACCACAAATCCAAACTTTTCATGAAAAGCAATACTTCCTGCATTATCAGCATCAATTGCACCAATCATAACATGAAAACCCTGTTCTTTAGCCAAACGAATTAATTCTGTCAATAATTTGGAGCCAATTCCTTTTCCAATAACATTATCAACTACATAAACAGAATGTTCGACTGTGTATTGATAACCAATTTTTTCACGAAACTGGCCATAACTTCCAAAACCAACAACTTCACCATCTAAATCAGCTACAACAACAGGAAGATTTTTAGCTTTTTTATCTTCAAACCATTTTGTCTGAATTTCAAGAGTTTGAATATCATAACTATAATTTGCCGTTGTATGAAGGATAGAATGATTTACAATATCAAGAATTTTCTCTAAATCGTTTGTGGTTGCAGGTCTAAGAATAACGCTCATAGTTTTGTTGTTTTTTCCGTCACGAATTCACGAATTTTAATTGGAATAATTCGTGAATTCGTGGCTAATAATAATTTTTAAGTTTATTTAGAATTTAATTCAGTCAGTAAAGTATCAATATCTTTGGTATTCCAGCCCATTTCTTTACCAATTGCTTTGGCATCTTTAGCATATTTCAATGCCTGTTTTTTGTCTTTTATTTTATTGTAAAGCCGGGCAATGAGTAAATTTCCATCGTAAGAATCCGTTAATTCTAAAGAATGTTTTACCCAAAAAATTGATTTTTTCAAACTTTCGGTATCATTAATATGTTTCAAATAAGTCTGTCCAATGTCTTTTAAGAAACCAGCATCATTCCAAACCAATTTTTCAGTATCTTCCAAAGTTACTTTTTTGTAGAAATCCCACTTTTCAGTACGTTCAGCCAGCGTCAGATCAAATTTAAAAACAAGAGAATCCGTTTTCTGCAGTCTAATTGATTTTGCGACTTCTCTTTGTTTATAATAATTTATAGTATCCAGATTATCAACAAGCGGACGAAGTAATTCGTTTACAATACTCTCTACTTTACGGTCCACACGATTTTGCGAAGCTACTGCTGCAAATTCTTTTTGATGTTTTAAAACATATTGAAATTCTCTCGAATTAATATCAGTAACGCCATTTGCAATTACACGCCAATTGGTTTCACTTATTAATTGAGAATCTGATTGTGTTTGAAGATAAATATGGGTTGGAATCGATAATTCAGTTCTGTCTTTCCCTTTTTTCAGCGTATTCAAATAAGTAAAAAACTTGGTTGAATTACTCGGATCAGCCAGAAACTCTTTTTCTAAATAAGGAAGCTGTAATTTCGGGTTTAAAGCATAATTAGCTTCGGCCAGAAATTCTTCTTTTTTCATTTCGCCTTTTAAAGCATATAAAAGGGTTTCATCAGCATCTAAAAATAAAAATGCAGGAAGAGAAGTCGTTTTAAATTTATTTTTAAGTGCAGTTCCTTCTTCTTTCTCGATGTTTTTCCAAACGCAGATATAATTTTTATTCAAAAAATCCATCACATTTGTATCGCTGAAAACCTCTTTTTTCATTTGGCTGCAATGCGGACACCAATCTGCATACAGCATTACAAAAACCGGCTTGCCTTGTGTACTGGCATTTTCGAGAGCTGTTTTGTATGTTATTCCGTCAACAGCAAACTGATTTTGAGATTTTACGGTTTGCAGAGAAACGAAAAGAAAAAGTAAATATAAAAAACGCATAAAAGGTTAATTTTAATAAAAAAAACTGTTATACAAATATATTCCCTTTTTATAAAAACAGTATTAATATCTTCCTAATATATAAGTTAAATCAAGCACGAAGTTTGTAACTTTGTATTCGCAAAAAGAAAATTTTTATAAAATATATTTTCTTAAAAAATTATACACCATTTAGAATGATTTACCCCAAAATAGCGCTTGCACAAAGCATTATCGAGATTTGTTCAGCAAAAGGAATTCATAATATTATAATTTCTCCTGGTTCACGAAACGCACCTCTGACGATTGGTTTCGCACAAAATCCAAAATTTAAATGTTACAGTATTGCCGATGAGCGCTGTGCTGCATTCTTTGCTTTAGGAATTGCACAGCAGACAAAAAAGCCTACAGCAGTTGTCTGCACGTCAGGATCAGCATTATTGAATTATTATCCCGCTGTAGCCGAGGCATTTTACAGTCAGATTCCTTTAATTGTAATTTCTGCAGATCGTCCGCAGAGTAAAATCGATATAGGTGACGGACAAACGATTCGTCAGGAAAATGTATTTTTAAACCATTCTGTTTTTAATGCCAATTTAACAGAAGATGCATCTGCAGAAAATGATTTGAAAATTAATAAAGCTATAGAAACAGCGATTCTTCAAAAAGGGCCGGTTCATATTAATGCACCATTTGAAGAGCCATTATATGAAACGGTTTCAGAACTTTCTGTTCAACCAAAAATTACCAATCCTGAGGAAGAAACCCCATCTAAAATTATCGAAAACAGCGAAGAAACCGTTTCAATTTGGAATTCTGCAAAAAGAAAACTAATTCTTATTGGAGGAATAAACGAATCTAATTCTATAGATCAGGAAATTTTAGAAAACCTGGCCAGCGATCCATCAATTGTTGTACTTACAGAAACTACCTCAAATTTGCATCATGCGAGTTTTATTAATAGTATAGATACCTTAATTACACCATTTGACGATTCTGATTTTAAAGAGCTGGAAGCAGAGGTTTTAATCACTTTGGGTGGTATGATTGTATCAAAACGTATTAAAGCATTTTTACGAAAATACAAACCTGCACATCACTGGCATATAGATACTTTACGTGCTTATGATACATTCAATGCTTTAAGTAAACATTTTGTAATGGAGCCAAATGATTTTTTTAAAAATCTGCTTCCAAAAACAGAATTTAGAGCAAGCAATTACTTTTCAAAAATCGATAAAATTTACAGTCTGAGAAATAAAAGAAAAGAAGAATATTTAAAGAAAATTCCATTTTCAGATTTTAAAGTTTTTGAAAAAGTTATCGAATCGCTTCCCAAAAAAAGTCAGTTACAAATTAGCAACAGTTCAGCAATTCGTTATGCACAATTAATTGAAATTGATCCGTCAATTGAAGTATTTTGCAACAGAGGAACAAGCGGAATAGACGGAAGCACTTCAACAGCAGTTGGATCGGCCGTAGGCAGCGAAAAGGAAACTATTTTTATTACGGGCGATATAAGCTTTTTGTATGACAGCAATGCTTTATGGAATTCTTATATTCCTAAAAACTTCAAAATTATTATAATTAATAATGGAGGAGGAGGAATCTTTAGGATTTTGCCCGGACATGAAGAAAAACCTGTTTTCAATACTTATTTTGAAACATCTCATCAATTAACGGCAGAGCATTTAGCTAAGATGTATCAATGCAATTATTTTAAAGCCAATGATTTGGAAGAATTAAATAAAAATTTAGAAAAATTATATAATACTAATGAAGCGCCGGGAATACTTGAAGTATTTACACCGACTAAAGAAAACGATGCAATTTTAAAACAATACTTTAAAGAGCTTGTTTAAATATATTGTAAGTTAAATAGTGTTAAATATTTGTTTTAAATCATAATATTATTTAGATTTGATACATAAAATAGTAATCAATATTAAATTTATTATGAGCAAAAGAGAAGAATTAATTCAGAAGTATGCAGCAGATTTAAAAGACAAATGCGGAGTAACTCCAAATATGGATTTATTGACAAAAGTAACAATTGGCTGCGGTCCGTCGATTTACAATGATGATGCTTCAACTGTAGCAGGAAGCCAGCAGTCTGAATTAGATACAGTTAAAAATAATTTTCTGATCAAGAAATTAGGTTTACCGGCAGGCCCGGCTTTAGATGAAGCTATTCATGCTGTTTTAGAAAAATATGGCAAATCAAACAGAAATAAACACAGAGTTGTTGTTTATTATCTATTGACATTACACTTTAAGAAAGAAAGTGTTTATAAATAATAAATGTAAAAGCGTCTATAAATAAGGCGCTTTTTTCTTTTTCTATGGCTTAATCCAAAACATTTTTCATTTACCATTTCAAACTTCGTACATTTGCACCTTAGAAACTTAGCTGTTCGCAGCTTAGAACCTCATAATAATGCTTGAAATAGGAAAATACAATACACTTACTATATTGCGTGATACAAAAGTTGGTCTTTTTTTAGGAAATCCTGAAAAAGATCCAGACGGAATTCACGATGTTTTATTACCAAATAAATATGTTCCAAATGAATTTGAAATAGGCGAAGAACTTGTTGTTTTTGTTTATTTAGACCATGAACAGCGTCCGGTTGCAACTACACTTGAACCTTATATTTTATTGAATGAGTTTGCTCTTTTAAGAGTAAACTATATCAATAACGTTGGGGCTTTTATGGATTGGGGAATGGAAAAAGATATCCTGGTTCCTTTTAAAGAACAGGCACGTCCAATGGAAAAAGGAAAACGCTACCTTGTTTATCTTTATAAAGATGAAAAAACAAATCGTTTGGTCGCATCCAGCAAAACAAATCAGTTTTTGAGCAACGATCATTTAACTGTCGAGAAAGGCGAAGAAGTTGATTTAATTGTTTCGCATATTACCGAAATTGGAATTAACGTAATTATAAACGAACAGCATAAAGGACTTTTGTATAAAGACGAGGTTTATGATGATTCGATAAGAACTGGTGACAGAATGCGTGGCTATATTAAAAACATTCGTCCTGATAATAAAATTGATGTGGCATTGCAAATTCAGGGCTATCAGAGCATTGAACCAAATGCAGAGAAGATTTTAGACGAATTAAGAGCCAATAGGGGATTTTTACGCTTAAATGACAATTCGCATCCGGAAGACATAAAAACGGTTTTAAAAATGAGTAAAAAAACTTTTAAAAAGGCTGTTGGGGCTTTATATAAAGAAAAACTAATTGAAATTAAAGAAGATGGTATTTATCTTTTAAAAGATTAAGAATAAATTCCAATATTTTAAATTCCAATGTAGTACGTTATACATTGGAATTTGGAATTTAAGAAAATTACATAACAAGAAAGGCTGCTCATTACAAGCAGCCTTTCCCTTTTTATTCTAGTTTTAAAAAAAATTGTAATTAAAAAAAAACAGAAATAAAATAATTCGAATTCATCTTGAAAGTTAGCAGCTTTACGAATTTTAGAAACTACTTTCTTGATGGTATGTCTTTAAACAATTAATGCGTTTATCTCAAAAGCAAAAATTTAATTTCACGGCTAATCCATTTGGTTTAATAAAATAACTTATAGAAAGTTTTAGTTAGCATTTTTCCTCTTTTCGTAATCAATTTTATACTAATTACAAAACAATTCTAGCGTTTAACCTTAGGTGTTACTATTTCCTTTTTGAAGTTTTGACAAACGAATAAATCATTTGCTCATTCTTAACAGGTTTACTATTTAAAACCATAAAAAAATGAGCGACAAATTTTTTAAATTTTCTCAAAAAAATCATTTTTTAGGTTAATAAATCAGTGAAAGAAAATCAATCTTATATCAACAAAATAATTTGTATCTTGTTGATTTCTAGGACGTAAAATTACTCATTATTTTTTAATACCAATGTTAAAAAGTGTTATTTTTTGTACAGGAATATTAATTGTTAACATTGAAAGAAAAATATAGCCGAGACTTAAACAAAATTGAATAGGGAAAAATGTAAAAAATGGTTTATTTTTACACTATAATTTTTAAATAAAACAAACAGAAATGGATTGGATTACAGCCAGAGAATTTGAAGATATAACCTATAAAAAATGTAATGGAGTTGCCAGAATTGCTTTTAACAGACCAAATGTTAGAAATGCTTTCAGACCTAAAACAACTTCAGAATTATACCAGGCTTTTTACGATGCGCAAGAAGATACTTCAATAGGAGTAGTTTTACTTTCTGCAGAAGGACCATCAACTAAAGATGGTGTTTACTCATTTTGCAGTGGAGGCGATCAAAATGCGCGCGGACATCAGGGATATGTTGGAGAAGACGGGCAGCATCGTTTAAATATTCTTGAAGTACAGCGTTTAATTCGTTTTATGCCAAAAGTAGTTATCGCAGTAGTTCCTGGCTGGGCTGTTGGCGGCGGACATAGTTTGCATGTAGTCTGCGATATGACCCTGGCAAGTAAAGAACACGCCATTTTTAAACAGACAGATGCTGATGTGACCAGCTTTGATGGTGGTTACGGGTCTGCTTATTTGGCAAAAATGGTAGGACAGAAAAAAGCACGTGAAATTTTCTTTTTAGGAAGAAATTATTCCGCTCAGGAAGCTTTTGAAATGGGAATGGTAAATGCCGTAATTCCGCATAATGAATTAGAAGCTACTGCTTATGAATGGGCACAGGAAATTCTTCAAAAATCACCTACTTCTATAAAAATGCTGAAATTTGCCATGAACCTAACAGACGACGGAATGGTCGGGCAGCAGGTTTTTGCAGGAGAAGCAACACGTTTAGCCTACATGACCGAAGAAGCAAAAGAAGGAAGAAATGCCTTTTTAGAAAAAAGAAAACCAAACTTTGGCGAAAATAAATGGCTGCCATAAATATTTTAGATTTTAGATTGCAGATTTTAGATTTTTTTGAATCTGAAACTGATATCTAAATTCTAGATAAAAAAACAATATTATTTAGATTACAGATTTTAGATTTTTTTAAATTAAAAAGAATCCAATAATCTAAAATCTAAACTCTAAAAATCTAAAATTAAAATATGAAACATTGGATTGAAGCCGCCAGACTGCGCACATTACCTTTATCAGTTTCCGGAATTATAGTTGGAAGTATTTATGCACTTTCAAACCCAACAGAAACAATTAATACGCCAACAGAAGTTTTTAGTTGGAAAATTTTTGGTTTCGCTCTTTTAACAACACTTGGTCTTCAGGTACTTTCTAATTTTGCAAATGATTATGGCGACGGAGTAAAAGGTACAGATAATACAGATCGTATTGGTCCGCAGCGTGCCATTCAAAGTGGTGCAATTACGCCGGAAGCTATGAAAAAAGCCATAATAATTACTTCATTGCTGACTTTGTTATCGGCTATTATATTGATTTATTTTGCTTTTGGTCAGGATAATTTTGGTTATTCTATCTTTTTCTTGCTGCTGGGAATCGCTGCAATTGTTTCGGCGATTCGTTATACAGTAGGAAGTTCAGCTTATGGATACAGAGGATTTGGTGATTTATTTGTTTTCATTTTCTTCGGACTTGTAAGTACATTAGGCGTTAACTTTTTATATTCAAAAGAAGTTGATCCGCTTTTAATTCTTCCTGCAGTTTCAATTGGATTATTGAGCGTAGGTGTTTTAAACTTAAACAATATGCGCGACGAAGAATCAGACAGAAAATCAGGAAAAAATACTATTGTAGTACAAATGGGCGGAGCAAAAGCTAAAATTTATCACTTTTCATTGATTATTACGGCAATGCTTTTAGTTATAATTTTTGCCTTTTTAAGTGATTATAATTTTGATCAATATTTGTTTTTACTGGCTTATATTCCGTTAACTAAACATTTAATTACCGTTTATAAAAATCAAAATCCTAAACTGTTAGATCCGGAATTAAAAAAGCTGGCACTTAGTACATTTTTGTTATCTATATTATTGACAGTATGTATGATTTCGTTGATTTCAGACATCATTGTTAATCTTTTCTTAGGGGGAAGATAATTAGTTCAACTTTAAAAATTTTTAAGATGAAAATTACATTTTACGGACATGCATCCTTAGGAATCGAAGTAGGAGGAAAACATATACTTGTTGATCCGTTTATTTCTGGAAACCCTCAGGCCGCTGCTATTGACATAAACAAATTAAGAGCCGATTATATTTTGCTTACTCATGCGCATAGTGATCACGTTTTAGACGTAGATACTATTGCAAAAAACACCAATGCAGTAATTGTTTCAAATGCTGAAATTACAAGTTATTACGCAAAGAAAGGTTTTAATGCACACCCAATGAATCATGGTGGAAGCTGGCAATTTGATTTTGGGAAAGTAAAATATGTAAACGCAATTCACTCAAGTTCTTTCCCTGATGGAACTTACGGAGGTAACCCCGGTGGATTTGTAATCGAAGGAGAACATAAAAACATTTACATTGCCGGAGACACAGCTCTTACATTTGATATGAAACTGATTCCGATGAGAACAAAATTAGATTTAGCGATTCTCCCAATCGGAAATAATTTTACAATGGATGTTGAAGATGCCATAATTGCTTCTGATTTCATAGAATGTGACAAAATTTTAGGTTATCACTTTGATACTTTTGGTTACATCGAAATCAACCACGAAGAATCAATTCGCAAATTCTTTGATAAAGGAAAAGATTTGATGCTTTTAAATATTGGAGAATCTATAGAATTATAATAAAAATTCTATTTAATTATTCGTTATGTTATGTCATTCCGAGGAACGAGGAATCGCACTAGAAATTCCGCAAAGAAAAGAACCAATCTTTGTCGATCTGCGAGTGCGATTCCTCGTTCCCCGGAATGACAAAAATGAGAATAAAAATAAATAGTAATCATCCGTAATATGAATCTTAAAAGAATATTTTTAATACTTTTAATAACTTCAACCTACAGCACCTTTGCTCAAAAAGATGGTTATTGGGACAAAGAACGCGCAACTACAAAAGAAGTTCTGGTTTCTGCAGGAGACCGGCTTGTAGTAAAAACAGAAGATTTACCAGTAGGGACAACCGAAATTGTGTACAGAATTACACTTCTGGACAAAAATCAGCAAATGGCCAATAGTCTCGTTTCTCTGCTAAAAGCAATTCCAGATCCATACGGAATAGGTCAGGGATCAGCCGGAGCTGTTTTTTTAATGTCTAAAATTTCTGGAGACGATCAATGTACATATTCATTGTTTACCTCAAATGAAAATGCTAAAAAATACGTTACCGACGGAAAAATTGATTCGGCCTGTTATTCACAATCAGAACCGGTTAGTAAAGACGCAAAGCGAATTTCATTAGATAAAAATTCCTGCCTTAAAGAGAATACAGCCACAATCTGGTTTGGTTTTGAAAGCAAAAACTGGTTTTTGAGCCAGAAGATAGTTTTAGAAGTTGTGCCCTGGGTCGATACTAAATTAAACCGAGGCTGGAATCAGGATAACAAAAATGAGATTATCAGTTTATGCAAAACATCGACAATGGCACAAAAAATGGCTAATTCTGATGATTTTTGCGTTTGTATACTTGATAAGATAATGAAACAATATCGTTATTCAGAATTTCAGAAATTACTTGCTGTTGAAAAAACAAAAGTGTACAAAGACTTTGGAAATGCCTGTTATAAAGATGCCGACATTTCTAAAAACGTTTATAATGATTTAAGAAATCAGGCTGCAGTTTTAATAAAACAGCAAAAGTACAACGAAGCTATTCAAAAATTAAATATAATTGTTAACGACGGTAAAGCTACAGCATTAGACTACAGTTCAATTGGTTATTGCTATATCCTGACAAAACAATATGCAAAAGCATTAAAGTTTTTGCAGGAAGGCGAAAAATTAGATAATACAGAGTTACTGGTAAAATTAAACTTAGCACACGTTTATTTAGTAAGCAATAATTATAGTGATGCAAAAGCAATATATAAAAAATACCAGGATCAAAACGTTACAGACAGCGTAAGCTGGAAAGACAAAACAAAATCTGATTTTGCCCTTTTCGAAAAAGCTGGTTTACCCTCAAAAGACTTCGAAAAAGTTTTAAAATTATTTAACTAAGTTACTAAGTTGCTGAGATACTAAGTTTCTAAATTTTTTAGTTTCTCAGCATCTTGGGATCTTAGAATCTTAGCATCTAAAAAAAAAATGAAAGCAACTTACCACAAATATATGCTCGAGTTTAAGCGTCCGTCCGGGACGTCTCGCGGTGTTATGACCGAAAAAGAAACCTGCTTTATAGTTCTTGAAGAAAACGGTAAAAAAGGAATAGGTGAGTGCGGCATACTTCGTGGCTTAAGTGCTGATGATCGCGATGATTATGAAGAAAAGCTAAAATGGGTTTGCGAAAATATTGAATTAGGCGAAAAAACACTTTGGGAATCCTTACTGGAATTTCCTTCGATTCAATTTGGAATTGAAATGGCTTTTTTATCCCTTAAAAGTAAAAATCCATATTTACTTTTTTCATCTGATTTTACCGATAATACTCAGCCAATTGAAATAAATGGTTTGGTTTGGATGGGCGAGCCGGCTTTTATGAAACAACAGATTGAAGAAAAATTAGCAGACGGATTCAACTGTATTAAACTTAAAATTGGGGCGATAGATTTTCAAAAAGAATTAGAATTATTAGAATTTATCCGTAGTCATTTTTCAGCAGAAGAAATAGAAATTAGAGTTGATGCAAATGGTGCTTTTACTTTAGATGAAGCTTTAGATAAACTCAATCAATTAAATAAATTTCAATTGCACAGCATTGAGCAGCCTATTAAAAAAGGAAATATTCAGGCGATGGCCGATTTGTGTAAAATGCCCCCTTTTCCAATTGCTTTAGATGAAGAATTGATAGGCATATTTACATTTAAAGAAAAAGAAAAATTACTAAAAGAGATCAAACCTCAATATATTATTTTAAAACCTAGCTTTATTGGCGGTTTTAGAGGAACGCAGGAATGGATAATATTAGCTGATAAATATAATATTGGCTGGTGGATTACATCTGCACTTGAAAGTAATATTGGATTGAACGCAATCGCGCAATGGACATTTCTTCAAAATTCAAAAATGCCCCAAGGATTAGGAACAGGAGCACTTTACACCAATAATTTTGATTCTCCGCTAGAAGTTCTAAAAGGAAAATTATGGTACAATACAGCTGCAGATTGGGATTCTGTAATTTTAGAAAAGGTACAAAGTAACAAAGATTCATAGGGTTAAAAAGCACGATATAAAACCTCTGAACCTTTACAGCTCTGCACCTTTGAACCTATTTTCACTCTTTCCCTCCAAGTAAATTCTCCTGCCATTCTTTTAATTCCTGCCATTTGCCCAGATAGGCAAATAAAGCTTGTTTAGCCCAGGTACTTGGATTATGAATTGCATAATTTTCTCCTCCAGCATCCAGAATTGATTGTAATTTTTCTGTCGATGCTTCCGAAAGATCTTGCCAGGTTTTAATCCCGGCTTCGTTAAACAAAGCTTCTATTTTTGGACCAACTCCTTCGACAATCTTCAAATCGTCCTGTTTTATTTTTTTTCCTAATACATTTGAAGCCAGCTCACTGTCAAATAAAGCTGATGGAGCCTCCGAAACAAATGATTTAGCCACTGATGCAGAAGCTTTGGCATGAGCAGCTGTAAGATCTGCTTCAAGAGAAGATATTTTTACATTTAAATTTTTCGTATTTGCTTTGCAGGCATCAAGATCTGCTTGTAATGATGCGGCTAACGAATCATCTCCTTTTGAGTTCAATTTTCCTAGTAAGTAACCTAAAATTCCACAGATTATACCCACTAAAATCGGTATTAAGATACATGGTAAATTCATAATAAGTATATTTTTGATTATTTGATGGTAATAACAGTTCTTCTATTGCTTGCTTTTCCTTCACTGGTCATATTATCACCAATTGGTTCATCCGGCCCTTTTGATTCAGTCACAATTCTAGAGGCTTCAATACCATTTTTAATTAAATAATTTTTAGAAAAATCAGCTCTTTTTTGTGCCAGAGCGATATTTAAATCCCGATTGCCTACATTATCGCTATGCCCCGCGACTAAGACAGAAGTATTTTTTACATTTTTTAAATATTTAATAATATCAGTTATTTTTTGCTGTTCTTCTTCATTTAAATTAAAGTTTGATTATTCGTATTAAAATGAAGAATTAACGGATCTATAAAAGGAACAAAATTATCATTCTTAACTAGTGCCGAAGGTGCATTTTTGGAAGCCTTTGGCTGTGCCGCATCGCAATTGCAGCAAAACTTTATATACAAAATAGTACCTAAAATTATGGTAAGAGCGATCCCTAATAGATAAAGTGCTTTTTTAGACATGATTGATAAATTAAGGTTCTATCAAAATTAACAAATTTAACATATGTAATGTGTTAACAATCAGTGAAAATGGTTTCATTTTAGATCAAATAAATTATGATCTGAAACGAATTTTATATCAGGAATTTTAAAAATGAAATTTCATGACTGGATTAAATTGAGTAAATTGCAGTAAAATAAATTAAGACTTAAAATGCTCGAAATAGAAAGAAAATTTCTTGTAAAATCAGACGATTTTAAAGAACAGGCATTTGCAAAAAATAAAATTGCGCAAGGTTATTTAAGCTCAATGCCTGAAAGAACAGTTCGTGTAAGAATTAAAGGGGAAAAAGCTTTTTTAACCATAAAAGGTATTGGGCATCAGGGTGGAATGTCTCGTTTTGAATGGGAAAATCAAATTCCGCTTGACGAAGCTGCTGAACTTCTTAAATTATGCGAAAAAGGTAAAATTGAGAAAACTCGTTATGAGATTAAACTCGGAAATCATATTTATGAAGTAGATGAATTTTATGGCGAAAATGAAGGCTTAATAATGGCTGAAATTGAACTGCTGTCTGAAGATGAAAGTTTTGAAAAACCTGACTGGCTGGGAGAAGAAGTAACAAATGACGAAAGATATTATAATGCTTATTTGAGCAAAAATCCTTTTAAAAACTGGGGAAAAGAATAATATGGCTGATCAATATGATTTAATTATTGTGGGCGGCGGACCAATAGGTCTGGCTTGCGCAATAGAAGCTCAAAAGAAAAACTTACATTATTTAATTATAGAAAAAGGTGCAATAGCAAACAGTATATTCAATTATCCATTGTATATGACTTTTTTCTCAACTGCCGAAAGACTTGAAATTGGCGATATTCCGTTTAACTGTTTAGCGCCTAAACCAGGTCGTCAGGAGGCTTTAGAATATTATCGAAATATTCATCGTTATTTTAATTTCAATATCAATTTATTTGAAAAAGTAACCGAAATTAAAAAAACAGGAAATTCTGTTTTCGAAATATCTACCGATAAAAATTTATATAAATCGAAAAACGTTGTTATTGCAACCGGTTTTTATGATATTCCAATTCAAATGAATATAAAAGGAGAGGAATTGCCCAAAGTTCGCCACTATTATAAAGAAGCACACGAATATGCTTTTAGAAATGTCGTGATTGTAGGTGCTAATAATTCATCTGTTGATGCTGCTTTAGAATGCTGGCGAAAAGGAGCGAACGTAACGATGGTAATTCGCAAAAATGAAATCAATAATCGAGTAAAATATTGGGTTAAACCCGATATCGAAAACCGAATTGCTGAAGGAAGTATCAAAGCTTATTTTGAATCGAATATAACTGAAATCCGTGATAATGAAGTTGAAATTGAAACTCCAACCGGAAAAGTGACAATCGAAAATGATTTTGTTCTGGCTTTAACAGGCTATAAACCAGATTTAAATTTTCTTGAAAATATAGGAATCCAGCTTTCAAACGACGAATTGAAAATTCCAACTTATAATCCTGAAACGATGGAAACGAATGTTGAAGGTTTATTCCTTGCAGGCGTTGTCTGCGGAGGAATGCAGACGCATAAATGGTTTATCGAAAATTCAAGAATTCACGCTAATATGATTGTGGATTATATTACATCGAAATAAGTTTGCCACTAATTACACTAATTTTCACGAATTAATATTTTTGTCAGTTCGAGCGAAGTCGAGAACATACTCGCATCTCGATTTCGCTCGATGTGACAGCTTTAAAAAAATTCGTGAAAATTAGTGTAATTCGTGGCAAAAAAATCTAAGAACTACAAGAAAGCATAGAGCATCCTACTTTAGATCGTGCCCAATCCGGGCGTTTTGCAAACCATTTTTCGTATTCCGGCTGTTCATCGTATGGTTTTTGCAATAATGTATACAGCTCGTTTATCAATGAATAATCTTCTTTATCAGCTGCATCAATAGCTAATTGTGCCATATAATTTCGAAGTACATATTTCGGATTAATCAAGTTCATTTTTTGTGAACGTTCTTTATCTGATAATTCTTCAGAGTTCAATCTATTCAGATAAACTGCAAACCATTTTTTCCAGGCATCTAAAATATCTCCTGAAACTTCTTCGATTTTATAGAACGAAAATTGAATTTTCTCAATCGCTTTTTCAACAGAATCAGACTTTTTAACAGAACTTAAATTTCTAAAAAAGATCGTCATATCTGTTTCTGTTAATTGTAAAATCGTTTCTAGATTATCGATCAAATCATTATCAGTTTCAGTTGAAGTAAATACTCCTAATTTACTTAAAAACATTTGCTTATAATCTACAATAAAATCATCCATAAATGATTCTAAGATTTTTTCTAACTGCTCCGTTTCATTAATCAAAGGATAAATAGCGTTTGCCAATTGATATAAATTCCAATGCGCAATCTGCGGCTGGTTCCCAAAACGATATCTTCTGTTTTGACTGTCTGTAGTATTTGGTGTCCAGTTCGGATCATAATTTTCAAGCCATCCGTAAGGGCCATAATCAATTGTAATTCCGTGAATTGACATATTATCTGTATTCATTACGCCGTGAACAAAACCTACACGCTGCCAATGCAAAATCATTTCGCGGGTCGTATCTGCCGCTTTTTTAAAGAACTGTAAATATTGTTCTTTTGGCTCGCCGGTAATTTCAGGAAAATAATACTTGATATTATATTCTACAAATTGTTTTAAATTTTTAAGCTCGTTTCTGGCTGTCAGCATTTCAAAACTTCCAAAACGAATAAAAGAAGGTGCAACACGACATACAATTGCACCTTTTTCGTAAGCAGGATTTCCATTGTATAAAATATCACGCAAAACCTGATCTCCGGAAAGAATCAACGAAAGAGATCGGGTAGTGGGAACGCCTAAATGGTACATGGCTTCTGCACATAAATATTCTCTTATCGAAGATCGCAAAACTGCCAAACCATCTGCAGTTCTGGAATAAGGTGTTTTACCGGCACCCTTTAATTGAAGGGTAAAAAACTGATTATTATTTTCTACCTCTGCTAAATTAATAGCACGTCCGTCGCCCAATTGCCCTGCCCAATTTCCGAACTGATGCCCGGCATAACACATGGCGTAAGGTTGTGTATCAGGAAGGATTTCATTTCCTGAAAATACATCTAAAAATTCCTCAGATTGAATTTCATCTTTTGAAATTCCAACCATTTCAGCTACTTCATCAGAAGCGTGAATTAATTTAGGATTTGAAGGTTTTGTTGGATTTACATATGAAAAAGCAGTATTTCTAACTTGACGAATTTCATTCGTTAAATCAGAATCTGCTGGCAATTCGGCAGTAAATCTATTATTTATTTTTAAATTTTTCATTTGTGTTTTATGTTTGGGCCACAGATTACACAGATTAAAAGGATTTCTCCTCTCTTATTTGTAAATATTTAGAATCTACACAGATTTTAAAAAAAATACTTTTAATCTGTGGCTGAAAAATTATCAGCATACATTTTTTAATTTTTTTATATTTGGCTGACAGATTACACGAGTTAAATTAAACGTTTTTTTTAAATCTGTGTTCATTTTTTTCTATTTACCCCGTCAAAAAAAGAGAAATCCTTTTAATCTGTGTAATCTGTGACTGAAAAAAAAATATCAGCCAATTAATTTATCAGCATACATTTTTTTAAGTTTTTGAACTTTTGGGTCGATTACAACCTGGCAATACCCAGCTTCCTGATTATTGTTGTAATAATTTTGATGATAATCTTCGGCTTCATAAAACACTTCAAAAGGTTTTAACTCCGTTACAATTGGATCTGCATAAACGGGCTGAACTTCTTCAAAAACTTGTTCCGAAATTTCTTTTTGCGATTCGTCATGATACAAAACTATCGAACGATACTGCGTTCCGCTGTCACCGCCCTGACGATTTAAGGTTGTTGGATCGTGACTTGTCATAAAAACGGTTAGTAAATCATGATATGAAATTATGTCAGAGTCAAAAGTAACCTGAATAACTTCTGCATGACCTGTTCGTCCTGTACATACTTCACGATATGCAGGATTTTTTATAAAACCATCTGAGTAACCAGATTTTATTATCTCAACACCTTTTAAACGCTGAATCACAGCTTCTACACACCAAAAACATCCACCACCAAAAGTGGCTGTTGATAAATTTCCCATAAATGTAAATAGTTTAAAGTTTACATGCCCTATTAATCCGATAGAATATTATGATAATTTATCTAAAAAATCACTGTTTAACTAAAAATATTAAAAATTTATTTAAAGTTTGAAGTTTAGAATTGATAAATTCTCAATTTTAGAAAAAAGCAATATATTTGCAGTTAAACACAGGCACAACAAATGAATACCAAAAATAGTACCATCAATCTAGAAACTTATTTTCAGGATTTTAGACAGCATATCGTTGGCATAGATCAGGAATTTATGTCACCTTTTGGCAAAAAAAATATTATTTATACCGATTGGACTGCCAGCGGAAGGCTCTACAGACCAATTGAGGAGAAACTTTTGAATCAATTTGGACCGTTTGTTGCCAATACACATACAGAAACAACTGTGTCTGGAACTGCCATGACAAAGGCATATCACCACGCAAGACATATTATAAAACGTCATACAAACGCAAGTGAAGATGATGTTTTAATTACGGATGGAACAGGAATGACTGGCGTTATCAATAAATTCCAGCGCATTTTAGGTTTAAAAATCCCTGAAAACCTTAAAAATTTCACCACAGTTCCGGCTGAAAAAAAACCGATCGTTTTTATCTCTCATATGGAGCATCATTCTAATCAAACTTCATGGTTAGAAACAATTGCTGATGTTGAAATTATTCCGTCTTGTGAAAAAGGTCTTTTTTGTTTAGACAATCTAGAACTATTATTACAGAAATACAGCGACAGGACTATAAAAATTGCATCGATTACTTCCTGCTCAAATGTTACGGGTTTAAAAACCCCTTTTCATGAAGCAGCAAAATTAATGCACCAATATAATGGAGTTTGTTTTGTAGATTTTGCCTGTTCAGGCCCTTATGTAGAAATTGATATGCATCCTGCAGATTCTGAAGCTTATCTGGATGCGATTTTCTTTTCTCCGCATAAATTTCTTGGCGGTCCAGGAACTTCGGGAGTTTTAATTTTCAATAAGAAACTATACAATAATATGATTCCGGATTGTCCGGGCGGGGGAACAGTGAGCTGGACAAACCCGTGGGGCGAACATAAATATATTGATAATATAGAGGATCGTGAAGATGGCGGGACTCCGGGATTTCTTCAGGTTATTAAAACCGCTTTGGCAATTGAGCTAAAGGAAGAAATGGGAATTGAAAACATTTTGCAGCGTGAACACGAAATTGTTGATTTTGTTTTTAGTCAGTTAGATCCAGTTGAAAATATTAAAATTTTGGCTGGTCAGCATAAAAACCGTTTGGGTGTAATTTCATTTTTTATTGAAGATCTGCATTTTAATTTAGGTGTAAAATTATTAAACGACAAATTCGGGGTTCAAACTCGAGGCGGATGCAGTTGTGCGGGAACTTACGGTCATTATTTATTACACGTAGATCAGGAAACTTCTAATAAACTGGTTAATGAAATTACAATTGGTGATTTAATAAAAAAACCAGGATGGATTAGAATGTCAATTCATCCAACTACAACTGATAAAGAAATTGCTTTTGTGTGTAATAGTATTATAGACTTGGCTAAAAACCATAAAACTTGGGCTTTAGATTATTCTTATAATAAAGATACTAATGAATTTGTTCATAAAAACGCTGCTTCATTTGAAGATAAATTAGTGAAGAGCTGGTTTAAATCTTAATTTTATTCTAACTTTTAATTTTAACACAAAGAGCGCTAAGTTTTTTTCACAAAGATTGCAAAGTTTTCTAGTTTAAAAGCAAGTTTTTTTAAGGTCACAAAGCTGGTTTTAAAATAAATAAAGTAAATAAGCCTGAGAGTTTTAAAACTCCCGGGCTTACTTTTATAATTGATAATCTCAAACTAAACTTTGAGATCTTAAAAAAAACTTTTATAAATCAAAAACCTTTGCAATCTTTGTGAAAAAACCTTAGTGAACTGAACTTTGTGTTTAAAAAAAAACTACGATTTAAACCGGCTTTTCTACGTTATTTAGATTCCTGAAATTTTTTAAGGGAAAGCAAGGCTTGTTCCTGAATTTTTTTATGGAAAAATCCTGTCCAGCCTAGTAAATATCCAGTTGGTCCAAAGGCTTGTTTTGACCATTTCCAGACATCAAAATTATCTGTATGTTTGATGATTAGGCCGTCCTGAAATACGAACTCGGCCGAAACTCTATTTGTTACATTACGATTTGTTTTACTGAAATTATAGGCGGCTACCCATTTTGCCGAGCCGGTAAATTCATCTGCTTTTACATCAAAGAATTCAATTTTAATGTTTCCTTTGCTTCTAATAAGCAGCATCTCCCACATTTTCGAAACTTGTTCTTCTTTTAATAAACCAAATGCGGGATCAATAAAGTGTATTTTTGGATGATAACATTCTGCCATTGTTTTAAAATCAGAATTGGCAAAAGCAGTATAGAACTTTATAATAAAAGCTTCGTTAGGTGTCATAAATTTGGAAATTAGATTATAAATATAAGATTTATTTTATAAACCTTACATTTTTTTTTATAAACCTTACATTTATAAAATACTAATTTCTTTTGCAGTGTCGTAACTCTTTTTAGATTTATCGTAAGCCGTTGAAAAATAATTCTTTTTGTTATGCGCCGTAAAATATCCCGTTTCGTTACCAAAAGTATTTGATCCGCCATTTATGATAAATCTTACGGCATAAATATCTGTTTTTTTGAGTTTAGCAAATTCGGCAGGAGTAAAATAATAGTAAGAAGCTGTCTTTCCGTCTGCAGATTCCTTTACGTTTTTATCGACACAGGCAATAACATCGGCATTTGCCAAATCTACGTAAAGACCTCCGGCAATTCTGGCTTTATCATTTGAAGTCGCAATAGTAATTTTTAAAATGCCCCCTTTATCTGTTTTTGCAATCTGAATATTAGTTTCGCCCGTAAAAGCATATTTTTCGCAGATAAAAGTATAATCCTGTGTTGCCGAAAAGGGCTGAGATCCTTTTACACTCATAGTCTGCTGGGCATTTGCAAAAAATGAAATAAACAGTAACAAAAGAAGCGGCATTTTTAATTTCATATATTTTTACTTTATTGTTCGGCTATTTTTGCATCAAATTTTTCATCCCAATCCATTGATTTAATAGCAGATATTAAATTTTCTTCATTTACAAAAATACGAAGTTCTTTGTTTGCTACTTTTTTGCTGTATAAAGCGTGGTAGCGGTAAATAACTTCTTGTTTGGTTTTGTAAACGCCGTCTAATTTTAAATCAATAAAACTTCCATAATATTGTCTAAATCTTGTGCAGGTTTTAGTCAATCTTTCTTCGGTCGTGTTTTCTCTAACAGACTGAGTAACTTCGGTTTCATTAAAAGGCTTAAACTTTGATGTATTACAGGTTTCTAAAACTCTTTTGCCTAATTCATAAGCTTTTCTTTGCTGCTCAGAATTAATATCGGCGTTAGAAACTTTTTTAATTTTTAAATCTTCAGTATCTCTGCTTACAGTTTTCGATTTACATCCAATTAATAACAACAAACATATAATCAATCCCGCTTTCTTCATAATCATTTAAGTTATTTTTAATAATAAGTTTGGGTCGGGGCAGTTTTCAATATAAAAATTTAAATCATTTGTGTTGCAGACACCGGGATAATCGCCCCATTTGTCTCCTAAGTTTTTTATAATCTGAAAGTGAACATGAGGTGCGTAATCTCCGTTAACAGTTGAATTTCCTAAAGCAGCAATTTGTTCACCTTTCTTAAAAATTGTCCCAACGGTAAGGTTTTCTATACTTTCTAACGATAAATGTCCGTATAAAGTATAAAATTTCTCGTTTTCTACTTCATGTTCTAATATTATAGTCGGTCCGTAATCTCCTAAACCTTCATTATTTTGAAAACTATGCACTTTTCCGTCAAGCGGCGCTAAAACGGCAGTTGCAGCTTTTGCCCATAAATCAAGTCCAATGTGAATATTTCGTTCCGGAACCGAATCATTTTTAAAAATGGTGCTTCTTTTATATAAGTTACGTCCTTCAATATAACCTCCGTAAGCAACTTCGGCGTTATTATCAGTAAGGTAGGCAAAAATAAAACGCTCAAAATCTGCAGCCGTTTCGGGTTTACTTTCGACTAATTCAGTATTTGTTATGGATAAATCTAAAGGAAGGTATTTTGAAAAATCAATAGAGGCATCAATTATTTTAGTAGGTGGTAAGGCTTTTAATATAGATACAAGGGATTTCATAAAATTAAATTTAGGCTACTTTTTCGATTATTATTAATTCATTATGAACTTCTATGCGGGGCAGCATTTTTGAAGTAAATAATTGTGAGTTTATTTCGGTAATATATTTTCTGTTTCGAACATTATGTGCTTCATCGAGAATCATGGTATTAAATAAAATAAAGCCCTGATCTTTTAGAAGAAAGCAAACTCGTTCGCTAAAAAACTTTTCGAACAAAAAGTTTGGCATATTGGTATCTTCAAAAATATCAATAATTATTAAATTATATCGGTCTTTTGTTTTTAAAACAAATTCAAATGCATCATCAATAATAACTTCAAGCTGCTTTATCTCATTTAGATTAAAATATTGATTTGCAATTTGAATCATATCAGGATCGATTTCAACTCCGGTAATTTTACCTTTATAGTTAATTTCGTCAACAAGGGTTTTTATTACGCTTCCGCCGGCAACTCCCAGAACCAGAATATGATCCATTTTTACTACTTTATCATAACCAATATTTCGAAGGCCATACCTTAATATACGCTGTAAACTTCCGTATGAATAATTTGTGTTTTCAGAATCTAAAACTAATTCTCCATTTGCCCAGGTAATTTCGATTACTTTGCTTCGGGCTGATTTTTTTTTGAAAATTTTAATTGGATATAGATAACTGAATAATTTTTGAATCATTTTGTAATGCTTTTACTCAAAAATACCATTTTAAATCTTTTATTTTGCAAGAAATATTAAATTTTAATGAAGAAAAGACTATACAAATTCATCTTTTTTAAGCTAATGGGCTGGAAGATAGTGGGAATGGAAAATGCTGAAGTGAAAAAATGTATATTAATGGTTATGCCGCATACCAGTAATCATGATTTTTATATAGGTCTTTTAACCCGTGGTATTTCTGGCTTGCAGATGAACTGGGTTGGAAAGAAAGAATTATTCAAGTTTCCGTTTGGTTATTATTTTAGAAACGTGGGCGGTGAACCAATTGATCGCACCGGTGGATTAAATAAAGTAGATTCTATCGCCGCTATTTTTGATCGTAAAGAAGTTTTTCGTTTGGCTGTTGCGCCAGAGGGAACACGAAAAGGTGTAACCGAAATTAAAACAGGATTTTATTATATAGCGCTTAAAGCGAATGTACCAATTGTTCCGGTTGCTTTTAACTGGAGCGGGAAAGAAGTTAATTTAGGAAAGCCATTTTATCCGACTGGAAATTACGAAGCCGATTGGGAAATTTTAAAACAGCATTATAAAGGTGTTTTAGGAAAAATTCCTGGAAACGGAATTCAAATCTAATTTTTTGATGTTTTTTCAGATTCGCGAGAATCCCTTAAATGAAAATTATTTTTTAAAATTTTCAAATACGCGAAATTTTCAATCTATGGTACATATGCCTTAAAAATTCCATTTTTATAGAAAATTACTATTTTCTCAATTTCGTCTTCTTCAAAACTTAAATTTGGTTTTTTGATTTCGATCGAACTTTTAATTACTGATTTATTTTCATCGTTATTTATTGGAATAAATAAATCTTCTCCGGAATAATTTTTGCTTGATGAAGAAGGGAAATCTGAATCTGTATTTTGAAAATTTGAGATCGTTTTATTTTCTGATTTTGGAAAATTTCCTTTTCCAATTAAAATCCAATATAAATCTACTTCCGGAAAAACATCCAAAATTTTCATGACAAAATCAAGACTTGGCTTGTTTCTTCCAGAGAGCAGGTGAGACATACTCGAACGCTGCACGCCAATTTTATCTGCAAAAGAAGAGGCGTTTAGTCCGTAATAATCCAGTATAATTTCCAGCCTTTTTACAAAATCATCAATGTTTACCATTGTAAATTCTAATTTAAATCATACATGTTTACAAATGTAATTAAAAAGATTTGATAATGCAATTTTACAGTTGCAAAATGCTCAAAATAAGCTTTTAATATGTTACTGTTACTTCATGTGAACACAATTAATATATTGAAATACAAGCTTTTACATTTTTATACTTAAAGTAATAACAATTGTTAACCATATTTCGCTTAAAACCATAAAATCTATTATTAAATGTGTTTACATTTCTAAATTTCTCTGATTTTTTCTTGTTTACAATTGTAAAAATAAAGATGTTTACTTTTGTAAACTAATCAAAACACAATGAATTTAGAAGAATTATTTAACCAATACAAAGAGCAGTCAATCGAAGGCCGATATCTAACTTTAGATCATATTAAGCCATTATTAGATAAACTAAATACTGATAATCAAGTTAAGGTTATTGGGAAATCTGTTTTAGGAGAACCTATATATAGTTATGAAATTGGAACAGGAAAAACACGTATATATTTATGGTCTCAAATGCATGGAAACGAAAGTACCACAACAAAAGCACTTTTTGACTTTATAAACGTATTAAACAGCAAGTCTGATTTTGCTGAAAAAATGCTGGCAGCATTTACATTTTATGCGATTCCAATCTTAAATCCGGATGGTGCAAGACTTTATACACGCGAAAATGCTAATAAAATTGACTTAAATCGCGATTCTCAAAATTTAACACAGCCTGAAAGCAACATTTTAAGAGAGGTTTTCGAAACTTTTAAACCTCATTACTGCTTTAATCTGCACGATCAGCGTACTATTTTTGGTGCTGGCGATACTGGCAAGCCTGCAACTGTCTCTTTTTTAGCCCCATCGTATAATGAAGAAAGAGAAGTAAATGAAAACAGACAAAAAGCAATCAATTTAATTGCAGGAATTAACGACGAATTGCAAAAATATATTCCCGGACAAGTAGGAAGATTTGACGATTCATTCAATATAAACTGTATAGGAGATACTTTTCAGTTTTTAGGGGTTCCTACTATATTATTTGAAGCCGGCCATTTTCCTAATGATTACGACAGGGAAATTACAAGAAAATACATATTTTTCTCACTAATTTCAGGCTTCAAACTCATAAGCGAAAACGATTTAGTTGTCAATAGAATTTCTGATTATTTGAATATTTCACAAAATAAAGTCGTTTTTTATGATTTTATGTATAAAAATATCAAAATAAATTATGATGGTATCGAAATTATTACGAATTTTGTCGCACAATACAAAGAAGAATTGATTGAAAATAAGATTCATTTTAATGCTTATATCGTAGAAGCAGGCGAATTGGAAAATTATTTTGGTCATTATGAATACAACGGGAATGAAGCTGTTTACTCTGATGATTATCTTAATATTCCGAAAATGAACCAAAAAGCAGATTTTTATTTAGATAAAAATATTAAATTTGTTAACGGTTTGATAAAAAGTTAATTTTTATGTGAATTTGTTGTTTTTTATATATATTTTTATACTTTGTAATAGCAATTAGTAATATTAATTAAAGAATTATGAGTAAATTTCGTTTAGATGAAGTAGATCACCAGATTTTAGATATGTTAATAGACAATACGAGAGTTCCGTTTACTGACATTGCAAAAAAATTATTGATTTCTGCTGGTACAGTACACGTTAGAGTAAAAAAGATGGAGGATGCCGGTATCATCATGGGGTCTTCATTAGCCTTAGATTACGATAAATTGGGTTATTCATTTATTGCTTATGTTGGGGTATTCCTTAATAATACATCACAAACTAAATTCGTATTAGAGCGTATCAATCAAATTCCATTCGTAACAGTTGCATCTGTAACGACAGGAAAATTTAATATCTTTTGTAAAATCAGAGCAAAAGATACAAAACACGCAAAAGAAGTTATTTTCATGATTGATGATATCGATGGTGTTTACAGAACTGAAACAATGATTTCATTAGAAGAAAGTATTAACGATAAGAAGCGTTTGATGCATACTATTTTCAAAAATATGTAAGAATTCCTCTTGAATGCTATATTAAAATATAACCTCAAGTTTATTCTTGGGGTTTTTTTATGACCAATTAACCAACCAACTATAAAAGAATTTATGTACACGTTGCCAAAAATAGAACGTTTTAATAAAGACGTTCTCTCTAAATACCACATTTACAATAGTGTTTTCATAACATTACCATTTGATTCTATAGATAATACAGGTGTTTTACTGCCATTATTTACAGAAACGTGCGAAACGGGATTTAAAAAACAGGAAACTCCAAAAGAAATTTTTGATTTCTTTTCAAACAAATTTCTAAACAATGCTTCAGAAACGGAGAAAATCGATCTTATGTTTCGATTTATTCAATATATAGAACGTCAGATTGTATTGTTTGATGCTATCGAAGATGCTGCTTTTCCGGAAGTTAATAATATGGAAGGGCGAGGATCTTTGCGTGATATTAAAGAAAAATCAGATGCAAAAGAAAAAGACGACGAATTAGTTAATTTTTTAGAAAATTTTAATGTTCGTACGGTTTTAACAGCACATCCAACTCAGTTTTATCCTGGACCTGTTTTAGGAATTATAAACGATTTGACTGAAGCAATTCGTCAGAACGATTTATTGCAGATCAAACAATTATTGGCGCAGCTGGGAAAAACACCTTTTATTCAGCATGAAAAACCAAATCCTTACGACGAAGCTGTAAGTTTAATTTGGTACCTCGAAAATGTATTTTATGCTACAGCCGGAGAAATTGTACATTATCTTCAAAAAAATCTTCACAACGGAAATCCTATTCATAATCAATTGATAAAACTTGGATTCTGGCCGGGTGGTGACCGTGACGGAAATCCATTCGTTACAACAGAGATTACGCTTAAAGTTGCAGATCGATTAAGAACCTCAATTTTAAAGTGTTATTATGTTGAAATGAGAAACTTAAAAAGAAAGCTAACTTTCTCTGGTGTAGATACTTTGGTGTCTGATCTTGAACATAAACTTTACCGTTCTGTATTTTATTCTAATGGTGAAATTTTTATCACTTTAGACGAATTATTGACGCAGCTTAATAAGATTCGAACTATAATTATTGAAAAACATCAGTCTTTATATTTAGATGATTTAGAAGCTCTTTTAGTAAAAATTAACTTATTTGGATTCCATTTTGCAACTTTAGATATTCGCCAGAATAGTAAAATTCATAATGCTGTTTTTAAAGATGTTGTCAATTATTACTTAAATTCAGGTTCAGATATTTTTCCAAAGAATTACTATGAATTGACAGAGGATCAAAAAATTGATGTTTTATCAAAAATAAAAGGAAATTTAAACCCTGCCGATTTTGAAAGCGAAATTACAAGATCGACGTTAGAATCTGTACAGGCAATTAAGACTATTCAGAAAAACAATGGAGAAGAAGGCGCTAATCGTTATATTATTAGTAATAACGAAAGTGCCCTAAACGTAATGGAGACTTTTGCAATGATTCGTTTGAACAATTGGGAGAATCCAACGGTTGATATAATTCCGCTTTTTGAATCTGTAGATGATTTACAAAATGCCCATCAAATTATGGAGCAGTTGTATACAAATCCTGAATATTCTAAGCATTTAAAAGCCAGAAGAAATGAGCAGACAATTATGCTTGGTTTTTCTGATGGTACAAAAGATGGTGGTTATTTAATGGCTAACTGGAGTATTTATCAGGCTAAAATTTCGTTGACTGAAATTTCAAGAAAATACGGAATTAAAGCTATTTTCTTTGATGGCCGCGGAGGACCTCCAGCGCGCGGGGGTGGTAAAACACATAAATTCTATGCTTCTTTAGGTCCAAAAATTGAGAACAAAGAAATCCAGATCACGGTTCAGGGGCAGACAATCAGTTCTAATTTTGGAACTTTAGATTCTTGCCGCTATAATATTGAAAACTTATTGAGTGCTGGTGTAACTAATCAGGTTTTTAGTAAAGAAAAGAATGAATTATCTGCAGAAGAAACACAAATTTTGACTCAATTAGCAGATTTGGGTTATAATAAATATTTAAGTTTTAAGAATCACCCTAAATTTATTCCGTATTTGGAAAAAATGAGTACATTAAAATATTATTCTAAAACTAACATTGGAAGCCGACCTTCAAAAAGAAGTAAATCTGAATCTTTAGATTTTGCAGATTTAAGAGCAATTCCGTTTGTGGGTTCATGGAGCCAGTTAAAACAAAATGTACCGGGATTTTTTGGTGTAGGAACAGCTTTAAAACATTTTGAAGAAAGCGGTCAATGGGATAGAGTGCAAGATTTGTATCACAACTCTTTATTCTTTAAAACACTTTTAGAGAACAGTATGATGTCATTGGCAAAATCATTTTTACCTTTAACGGCCTACATGAGAAAAGATCCTGAGTTTGGTGAGTTTTGGCAGATTATCTATGATGAATTCTCTGAAACAAAACGTCTTTTATTAAAAATTGCGGGTCATAAAACCTTAATGGAAAATTATCCTGATGGTATAGCATCAATTCAAATAAGAGAGCGTATTGTGCTGCCGTTGTTGACAATACAACAATATGCACTATTAAAAATCAATGAATTAAATAAAGAAAATTCGACCAATGAAGAGCTTATCAAAGTATACGAAAAAATCGTAACGAGATCTCTTTTTGGAAACACGAATGCAAGTAGAAATTCGGCTTAATCTTATCTGTAAACTTTAAAATTATAAAAAATGATTGCAAGTCAGTTACTAGAAAATGAATATTCAGGCCATTTTGGTACTTATATCAAAGAAGCCGGCGACGGAAAATTAATCGAAGAATTAGAAATTTCTCTTCATGATTTTATCCGATTTGTTCAGAATATTCCAATGGATAAATTTGATTATCGCTATGCAGAAGGGAAATGGACAATTAAGGATATTATCCAGCATGTTATTGATACTGAGCGTATTTTTGCTTATCGCGCTTTGAGATTTTCAAGAAACGATAAAACACCTTTACCTAGTTTTGAAGAAGATGATTATGCTAATAATACAGAATCAAATAAAAGAAGTATTCAGGATTTATTAACTGAACTCTCTGCTTTAAGACATTCAACTTTATTGTTTTATAAAAGTTTATCTGAAGAACAGCTTAAAAGAATTGGGACTGCTTCTAATAATCCGATTTCAGTTCGCGCATTAGGTTTTGTTATGATTGGACATCAAAAACATCATCAAAAAGTTTTTGAAGAAAGATATTTATAAGGCTTAAAATTTATAAAAACAAAAAAATCCTGTGAATTTACTTCATAGGATTTTTTGCTTTTGTCATTTCGAGGAACGAGAAATCGCACAAGTATTTCCTCATAGTGAATTATCAATCTTTGTCGAGTTTCTAGTGCGATTTCTCGTTCCTCGAAATTACAAAAAATCCGTATTAATCCGCGCCTTCGCGATAGCGAACCCGTAAAATCCGTATACCATCTACGCCAATATTAATTTATTTAATAGTTTGATGCTTTCTCTCCAAAAACGCCAAACCAAATCGAATTTTATCATAAGACATTTTTTCTTCAAAGTAATCATAATAAGGGCGTAAAGCGTTAGGATTTTCTAATTCAACTTGAGCTTTTCTAATTTCATTGATTTCTCCATCTGAAACAAACTGACTTAAATCGAAATCATTTCCGTCAACGTATAATTTTGCCAAATGAGAAACAATCGTGGTTTCTCCCAGATTTCTTTGTCCGGCAATTTCTTCAATAGAATGTCCATTTTGAAATAACTCTAAAGTTTTAGCATACGTGCTTTCCTTTTTTTCTTTTTTTACAACCGATTTATTTCTTTGAAATTCAATAATTGCGTTAATAAAATCTGCCCCATATTTTTCGAGTTTTGCTTTTCCAACACCTTCTACAGCAAGGAAATCCTCATCGCTCATTGGTCTTAAAATTTCCATATGTCTTAACGAAGCATCGCTGAAAATCACATAGGCCGGAACTTCTTCTTCCTTAGCAATTTCATAACGTAATTTTCTAAGTGTTTCAAAAAGAGAATTTTTGGCAGCAGTTTTTGCTTTCTCTTGTTTTATTTCGTTTTTATCAATTACTTTTTTAACAACCGTTGTCAGTTTTACTTTTTCTCCTTCAAATAGAACTTTTTTGGCAAAAGACGTCAATAAAATTTTGTTATGCTGATGAAAAGCAATTTCACAATATCCTAAATTAATAAGCTGAATCAGGTATTGATTCCAATCGTACCAGGAAATATCGGCACCAATTCCGTACGTTTTTAGCGTTTGATAATTTTTTTCGTAGATATACGCGTTTTTTGAACCTCTTAAAAAGTCTACAATTACAGCTAAAGGCTCAGATTCTTGTAATCTTGTAATCGCCGAAAGTGCTTTTTGCGCGAGAATCGTTCCATCAAAAAATGTTGGGGGATTTTTGCAAATATCACAATTACCGCAGTTTTCTGTAACTAGTTCTCCAAAATAAGAAAGAAGAATTTTTCGTCTGCAGCTTACTGCGTCTGCGTATTGCTTCATTCGGTCTAATTTTGCAAGCTGCACATCAGAATTCAACCCTTCAGAAGCAAATTTCTGAAGTTGAATTACATCTGCATAACTTTCAAATAAAACCGTTTCAGCAGGTAATCCATCACGGCCTGCACGTCCGATTTCCTGATAATAACCTTCAATATTTTTTGGCAAATTATAATGGATAACCCAGCGGACATTTGATTTGTCAATTCCCATTCCAAATGCGATAGTAGCGCATACAACCTGACAATCGTCGTTTATAAATTGATCCTGAGTTTTTGCTCGTGTTGTATTGTCTAAACCTGCATGATAAGCTTTTGCAGAAATTCCATTTTTAGATAATTTCTCAGCAAGTTCTTCTGTAGTTTTTCTGCTTAAGCAATAAATAATCCCTGATTCGTTGGGTTTGTTTTCAACAAAATCAATAATTTGTTTTACCCGATCTAATGCTGGTCGTACTTCGAGACTTAAATTTGCGCGATCAAAAGAAGTTACAAAAGTTTTTGGGCTTTTTAAATTTAATTGTTTGGTTATATCTACACGCGTTGCTTTATCGGCTGTTGCAGTTAAGGCTAAAACAGGAGTAGAAGGGAAGCGGTTTTTTAGATAACCTAAATTTGTATATGCCGGTCTAAAATCATGACCCCAAGACGAAATACAATGTGCTTCGTCAATTGCAATTAAACTGATTGTCAATTCGTTAAAGACATTATCTAAATACGATAAACTTTCCGGAGCAATATAAACGAGTTTAAAATTATTCGATTTTAAATTATCGATGTAAAACTGCTGCTCATCAGATGATTGACTACTGTTGATATAACATGCCGCAATACCATTTGTTTTTAAACTGTCGACCTGATCTTTCATTAGAGCGATCAGGGGAGATATAACTATAGTTATTCCCGGTAATATAAGGGCCGGCAGCTGAAAACATATTGATTTTCCACCACCTGTAGGCATAATAGCTAATGTATCCTGTCCGGATAAAATAGTTGTTATTATTGTTTCCTGATTTGGCCTGAATTTTTCAAACCCGAAACTTTCTTTCAGTTTGGCGTGCAGTAATTCTGATTTCATATTGGCGAATAATCTATATTTTAAAAATACTTTTTAAAATATAAATATAGTAATTTTCTTATAATTTATTTTATCTATGGCAATAAAAAAAGGAACTCAAAAATAGAGTTCCTTTGTCTATATATTAAAGAAAATGATTAATCTTCATCGTCTTCATCTTCGTCATCATCAGCTATATCGTCTGGGTCTCTGTCATCGTCATCTTCGTCATCTCCGCCATCAACGTCTGGTTTATCCTGATTGTCATCATCGTCATCATCATCTGCTGCATCATCATCAAGATCAAGACCTTTTACTGGCTCGATTGTATCAACATCAAGATCAATATCATCATCTTCATCATAATTTTCGATTCTGTCAGCAAGTTTAGTACTGATTTTTACTAAATAAATAGTGTCTTCAGTACGAACTTCAACAGCTTCTACTAATTCGTTTTTAGCGTTTCTAAAACGGATAACATCCGAATCATCATAACCATCAGGAAATTTTTCAACCAAAAGGTTTAAAATTTCGTTTGTCAGTTTGGCGTAGTCTACTATAACTCTTTTCATAAAAATATCCTATAAATCTAATAAATATGCAAAAATTAACGGCGCAACAATTGTAGCATCCGACTCGATAATAAATTTAGGGGTTTTGATATCTAACTTACCCCAGGTGATTTTTTCATTTGGAACTGCTCCTGAATAAGAACCGTAACTAGTTGTTGAATCTGAGATTTGGCAGAAATAGCTCCAGAAAGGAACGTCATGCATTTCCATATCCTGATATAGCATTGGTACAACACATATTGGAAAATCTCCTGCGATACCTCCGCCAATTTGGAAAAATCCGATACCATTTTGGCTGTTTTTTGAATACCAGTCGGCAAGGAAAGTCATGTATTCAATACCAGATTTCATTGTAGATGCTTTCAAATCACCTTTGATTACGTATGATGCAAAAATATTACCCATAGTACTATCTTCCCATCCCGGAACAATAATTGGTAAATTTTTCTCAGCAGCAGCATACATCCAGCTGTCTTTTAAATCAATTTCGTAGTATTCTTCTAAAACACCTGATAATAACATTTTGTACATGAATTCATGTGGAAAATAACGTTCTCCTTTATCATCAGCATCTTTCCAGATTTTGTAGATGTGTTTTTGTAAACGTCTAAAAGCCTCATGTTCAGGAATACAAGTATCTGTAACACGGTTTAATCCTTTTTCCAGCAAGGCCCATTCGTCTTCTGGTGTCAAATCACGGTAATTAGGAACTCTTTCGTAGTGAGAGTGAGCTACTAAATTCATGATGTCTTCTTCTAGATTGGCTCCAGTACATGAAATAATTTGTACTTTATCTTGTCTAATTATTTCCGCAAAAATTTTACCAATTTCTGCTGTACTCATTGCTCCAGCCATACTCACCAACATTTTAGATCCATTTGCTAATTGTTGTTCGTATTCTTTGGCTGCATCTACCAGTGAAGCAGAATTAAAGTGTAAATAATGTTTTTCAATAAACTGACTGATTGGTCCTTTCATTTTGATTTTTGTTTTTTTTGTTTTTTTTGAATTAAAAGTTTTAACCTTTTTTGTGTATATGCAAATTAATAATTTTATAATAATTAACCTTAATTAATTTACAGTTTTTTTTTACATTTTTTTCTTGTATCCTAATATTTTTAACACATCATCTGAAGTCTGCTGCTCAGAGAAAACTTCTGTTGCCAGAATTCCATTTTCATCACGATCTATCAAAATATGTTTTGGCTGCGGAATCAAACAATGGTGTAAACCACCGTAACCTCCAATAGTTTCCTGATACGCTCCTGTATTAAAGAAACCAATATATAATGGCTTTTCCTTATTATATTTAGGCAGATAAATAGCGTTCATATTTTGTTCAGAATTGTAATAATCATCACTATCACAAGTTAATCCTCCTAAGAGAACCCGCTCATAAGTATCATTCCAGCGATTAATAGCCAGCATAATGAAACGTTTATTAATAGCCCAGGTATCCGGAAGGGTAGTAATGAACGATGAATCGATCATGTTCCATTTCTCTCTGTCATTTTGTTGTTTTTGATACAAAATCTGATAGATTGCACCGCCGCTTTCACCTACTGTAAATGAGCCAAACTCTGTAAAAATATTTGGAACATCTACTTCAGCTTCATCACATGCTATTTTAATTTGATTGATAATTTCATCAATCATATATTGGTAGTCGTATTCAAATGCCAGAGAGTTTTTAATCGGGAAACCTCCGCCTATATTTAAACCATCCAGAGTAGGGCATTCCTTTTTTAGTGCAATGTAGACTTTAATACATTTTACAAGCTCATTCCAATAATAAGAAGTATCGTTTATTCCGGTATTGATAAAGAAGTGAAGCATTTTAAGCTCTAGTTTATCATTTTCCTGAATTTGTTTTTTGTAAAACGAAACGATATTTTTATAACCAATACCTAATCTTGATGTATAAAACTCAAATTTAGGTTCTTCTTCGGCAGCGATACGAATTCCAATTTTGAATTTTCCTTTGATTTCTCCCTGAAGTAAATCAAGTTCTTCATAATTGTCAATAATCGGAATTGTATTTTTATGTCCGTTATTGATTAATCTTGCAATATTATTAATGTATTCGTCTCTTTTAAAACCATTACAAATTACATAAGTGCTTTTATTGATTTTACCATTTTCTAATAAATTCTCAACAATATTAACATCAAATGCAGATGAAGTTTCAATATGAATGTTATTTTTAAAAGCTTCGTTCATAATGTATTCAAAATGAGAGCTTTTTGTACAGTAACAATAATAATATTTTGCTTCGTATTTGTTCTTTTCCATTGCATTTCTGAACCAGGTCTTTGCCTTATTAATATTTTCAGAAATCTGAGGCAGGTAAGTAAACTTTAGTGGTGTACCATATTGTTCAACCAATTTCATCAAATCGATGTTGTGGAACTGAAGGTTGTCTTTGCTTAGTTTAAATTCTTCTTGCGGAAAGTAATATGTTTGGTTAATTAGATCCGAATATTTTGTATTCATTTATATTTCAATATTTTAAGTAGTAATTATTAAATTTAGTGATTTTATTCTAAATCTAAAATTCAAACTCTAATATTAGCAAATATAATTTGCAGTTTTTCGTGTTCTGCTTTTGAGCACAGGAAAACATCAAAACAAAACGGACTTTTGCTATTGTAAAAACGGTTCAACATTCTAAGTAAAGAACTGTTGAGACGGTTTCTGTAAGAGCTGAATTGTCTTTGTTTATTGTTTGTTTTCATTGTGGCAAATGTAAAAAATAATATATACCAAAAGCAATGCTTTTAATTAAAAAAAGTTTAAGATTTATAATCCTGAAACGCAGCCAGAATTAATTTATTTTCAACGGATTGGTTAATTTTAATTTTTCCGATTCCTTCAATTAACGCAAATTGAATCAAACCATATTCATTTTTTTTGTCATGAACAAGCAATTCTAAAATAGGATCAATGTCGTTTTCTTCAAATTTCACATCGTCATAAATAGCTTTTATAGCTGTTTTTATTTCAGAATATTCTGCTGAAGTGATTAAATCTTTATGCAGGGAAATATAACTTTCCAAAATCATCCCCACAGCGATTGCTTCTCCGTGTAATAAAGTTTTTTTGGATTCGCTTTCTAAAAAATAGCTTTCGATAGCATGCCCCAGAGTATGGCCGAAATTAAGTGCTTTACGGATGTTTTTTTCTGTTGGGTCCTGAATTACGATTTCGTTTTTAATTTCTACCGAGCGGTAAATCAATTGGTCTAATGCATTATAATCAATAGCTCCCAGATCAAGAAACTCTTTCCAGTAAGCCGCATCATAAATTAAACCGTGTTTTAGCATTTCTGCAAGTCCTGAACGCATTTCGCTTTGCGATAAAGTTTCAAGGTATCCTGTGTCAATCAAAACCATTTGAGGAACATTTATAACACCAATCTGGTTTTTAAGATTGCCTAAGTCAACTCCTGTTTTCCCTCCCACAGAAGCATCAACCATAGATAATAGGGTAGTAGGGATGTTTATAAAATCAACTCCTCTTTTAAAGGTTGAAGCTACAAAACCGCCTAAATCTGTTACAACACCGCCGCCAAGATTAATTATAAGTGATTTTCTGTCTGCTCCAAGTTCTGTTAAAACATGCCAGATTTCAATGCAGGTTTCAATATTTTTATTAGCCTCTCCAGCTTCAAACTCGATAATTTCGATATTTAAATCTGTTTCAATTACAGGTAAAAGTTTGGGCAGGCAATACTCATTTGTCTCAGTATCAACAATAATAAAGATATTTGAGTATTTATTTTCTTTTAAATGTTTATTTAAAGCTTCGTATGCATACTGGTTAAAATGCACGAGATAATTGTTCGCTTGAATAGATTGCATAATTCTTCGGTTAATTGAAACCGCAAAATAAGGCATTTTTAACTAAAATATATTCAAATTTCAGCCCTAATTTGTTTAAAAACGAATCATTCTAAATTAATGCTTTAAAAGAGCAGAAACTATTTACACATCTTTAGTAATTGTTCTACATTAGAATAGTTTTTATTTTTTGATATGTTTAAATATTTACATGCATTCGTTTTGTCATCTTCTTTTAAATAGCAAATTGCAAGGAAGTATTCTGTTTTTCCATCATTTAGCCCTGGATACTTTAAAGCATTCAATAAATAATTGATTGCTTTTTTTGACTGCCCGACCTTTAAATAATAGAAACCTATATTTTGTGCTGCATAAATGCTTTTTGGGTCAACTTTTAAAGCTTTTTGATAGGATACAAGAGCTTTGTCCATTTCCTTGTTTTCTTCAAATTTCTGACCTTCTGTAATTAAATCGGCAATTAAAAGATCGTTTTTACGTTTTTTTATTACAGCTTCATCTGCTCCAACATTTTGCATTTTATACATTAATTGTTTTGCTGCAGGATAATTTTTATTTTTTGATAAATTAAAGTATTTAAGAGCATTAGTTTTATCATTTTCCTTCAAATAAGAAATCCCCAGAAAAAATTCTGTCTTTCCATCATTTAAGCCTGGATGTTTTAATGCTTCAAGCAAAGTGTTTATTGCTTTTTTATTCTGACCTTGTTTTAAATAATTGAACCCTATATTTTGTGATATGTAAACATTTTTAGGATCAATTTTCAATGCTTTTTCATAGGATTGTAAAGCATTATTTAAATCAGATTTATTTTCAAAGTTTTGACCTCCGGTTAGGTAACTCGTAATTAAAAGTTCATTTTTTTGAACTGTTAAGGCACTATCCTGAGGAAATTTTTTCAGTCCTTGATCAATCAGCTCGATTAAATTTTGATAATTATATCCTGAATATTTAAGTCCGCGAACTGCAAGATCCCATGTTTTAGGCATTGGTCTGTATTGAGAAAACAATTCATGTTCTTTTACTATTTCTAAAGTATCTCTTTTAGATATTGCAAAATTAATCGCAGTATTAAATAAATCATAATTCCTTGGACGCAGATAGAATGCCTTCTTAATATAAATATAAGCACTATCAATGTCGCCTTTATTTTTAGATATTACGTTTTTATAAAAATCGATACGTCCCGAATATCCATTAATTTTATTGGCTTTTGAAAAACAATTTAAAGCTTTATCATATTGCTTTTCACGAACATAATAAATTCCGGCATATTCATAAAATGACTCTGAACTGCTGAAAGTATTTGGATAAGCAACAATTTTACTCACTACCTGATCTCCGGTAAGAAATCCTTTTTGGTTCATATTTATATTATCACGAGCGATTAGATATTCTAAATTTGATGCTTTGTAAATTATAAAAGCTGAATAACTCGTTAGCATTGATACCACAATTATAATTGAAACTGTAATTTTTGAAAAAAATATTTTATTGGTTAATGCAATTTGATTTATTTCAGAATTAGTTAAGCTCAAGGCCAGAATAAAACTAAAAAATATTGCCATTGTTGGTCTGTACATGGGAAAGTTAAAGAACGAATCTATTCCGTATACTATTAAAAGCAATAGGATTAATACAGCAATTATTTGGGATTCTTTATTTTCTGGTTTTATTATTTTTTTCAGATTTATAACAAAAACACAAATAAATATAGAAAGATAAATTAATCCATTTATTATTCCTGTTTCAGCTAAAATCTCAAGAAAATCATTGTGGGCATGTAAAGAAACCATGGAGTCATTAAAGATTGTCCTTTCATAAGGAATAGACTCAATTTGATAATTGCCCAGACCAATTCCTGTAAGAGGAGCTTTTTTGGTCATTTCTAATGTGTTTCTCCAAAAAGCTAACCTTTGTTGTGATGATTCATCATTGGTACTTATTTTGCTTACCCTGTTTTCTAAAGAGGTATATCTTCCTTTGTCTTTTGATTTTTGAAATATTGAGTTTGCAAATAATATGGCAGTCAATACCGGAATTATCAAGAATAAAACTTTAAAAATTGTTTCCCTTTTAAATTTATATTCTTTTAAAAGATAAATGATATAAATTAAATAAATTAAAAATAAGTTGATAAGCGGTGTTCTGGCTCCCGTTAAAAAAATAACCGAAGTAACAGAAAATAAAATAAAAACTAAAAACCATTTTTTGAATGTTGTAAAATGAGCTATACCTAAGAGTAAAAAAGGAATTTTAATAGTAAGGCTGGCTGCCAAAATGTTTATATTTCCCGTATTTCCTTTCATTGTATTCAATAAATCCATAATTGAAGCATGACGCGGAATAATAATAAAGTGACAAAGCTGCTGCCAGGATTGAATTAAGGCACTGATGCTGACTATAAATATAATTTTATAAAGAAGGTCTAATTTGTTTTTTAAAAGAATAGACAGATTTATAAATAAACAGAATACAATAACTATTTCTGTAAATTTTGTAAATACCAGTGAAGTATTTGTTGCAGCAAAATAAGATATAGCGCAAAAAAACAAGAATGCTGTATATAATTTAAAAATATAACTTTTTTTAAAAACGGGCCAAATATCTGCCGCAATTAAAGAAGGATTACAATAAAAATAAACAGCAATAATTACATTAATTACTGAAAGGTATAAAAACTGCGGATTAATGATTTCTGCACTTTTAAAATAAGGCAGAAAGTCAATTACTAATAACGAAGAGATAAAAAGAAGAACTATAAAATTAGGAATAGTGTATTTTCCTTTTACTTCACTTATAATACTGTCAATCTTTTGAGTATTCATACGTTTTCATTTTTTTGCAAAATTACATAAAAATCAAAGTAAAATCCTACTTTTATAACAAGTAATATTTTTAAGAGGATTAAAGATATCAAAAAATATGATATGATTTAGTAAATAATATTCAAAACAGTCTATATCTTTGCACAAAAACTAAACTTAATGGAAAAAATATTCGATAACACTCAGGTTGCTTTTTCACTTAAAAGTGATACAGAACTTGACAGGGCTTATTTTCTTTTTAAAATGATTGATAGTGAGCCTTTAGTACGTATTGGAACTGCTGTTACAAATTTTGCAATCAAAGCACATCTTCCTGTTGAAGGATTGATTCGTGCAACAGTTTTTGATCATTTTTGCGGAGGAGTAAACGAAGATGACTGTCTAACTGTAGTCGATAAAATGTTTACCAAAGGTGTTTCATCTGTATTAGATTATTCGGTTGAAGGAAAAGAAGAAGAAACACAGTTTGACGCTGCTTTAGAAATGACCTTAAAAACTATTGAATTTGCAAAAGAGCGCTTAGCGATTCCGTTTGCAGTATTTAAACCAACAGGTTTAGGACGTTTTGAATTGTATGAAAAATTAGGAGAGAAACAAACTTTAAGTCCGGCTGAACAAGAAGAATGGAATAGAGTAGCAGCCCGCTTTGATCAGGTTTGCAGTGAAGCTCACAAAAAAGATGTTGCCTTATTAATTGATGGTGAAGAAAGCTGGATGCAGGATGCTGCCGATGATTTAGTTACTGATATGATGCGTAAATACAATAAAGAAAAAGCTATTGTTTTTAATACATTACAAATGTACCGCTGGGATCGTTTAGATTACTTAAAAAAGCTTCATGAAACAGCAAAGAACGAAGGTTTCTTTATTGGAATGAAATTAGTTCGCGGTGCTTATATGGAAAAAGAGAACAAAAGAGCAGAAGAAAAAGGATATGTTTCACCGATTTGTGTTTCTAAAGAGGCAACAGATATTAATTATGATGCCGCTGTTCATTATATGTTAGAACATTTAGAAACAATGTCAATTTTTGCAGGAACTCATAACGAATTGAGTTCTTACAAATTGATGGAAATGATGGCTGGAAAAGGTATTGCCAAAAACGATAAAAGAATCTGGTTTGGGCAATTATACGGAATGAGCGATAATATTAGCTACAACTTAGCTGAAAACGGTTATAATGTTGCAAAATACCTTCCGTTTGGACCTGTAAAAGATGTTATGCCGTACTTAATTCGCCGTGCAGAAGAAAATACTTCTGTAGCAGGACAGACAAGCCGCGAATTATCTATGATTAAAGCAGAACGTAAACGTAGAAAAGGTAAGGAATAGTTTTCAGTCTCAGTTTACAGTTTATATATTAAAAAGCTTCAATGAAAATTGGAGCTTTTATGTTTTCTAGCATCTAAAATGACTTTTCTTAAATTTCTGGATATTTGAATATTCTTTATGTAAACTGGACTAAAGTCCAGCCCTACAATATGGATCGAGCCAAAGGCTCTTTGATAGTTCCGAAGGAACAATTATATTGTAGAGCTGGACTTTAGTCCAGTTTACATAAATAAAAATTTAGAAAAACAAATCCGGCAGGTTTTTAAACCTGCCGGATTTGCATTATAATTGAGATTCGGAATTTAAAAATTGAAAATTCACTAAGAATTACTAAACTGTAAGTTGCTTAAGTTTTTGTAAATTCCGTTTTCCAGATTTATTAATTCTTGATGTGTTCCTTCTTCTGAAATTTCTCCGTTATCGAGAACTAAAATTTTATCCGCATTTCTAATCGTCGAAAGGCGATGAGCAATGATAATACTAGTTCTTCCTTCCATTAGAACTTCTAAAGCTTCCTGAACCAGTTTTTCGCTTTCGCTGTCTAAAGATGAAGTTGCTTCGTCTAATATTAAGATACTTGGATTTTTAAGCAAAGCTCTTGCAATTGCAATACGCTGGCGCTGCCCACCTGATAATTTTACACCGCGTTCCCCAACCAGTGTTTCGAATTTTTCAGGAAAGCCATCCACAAAATTGAATGCATTTGCTTGTTTTGCAGCTAATAATATTTCTTCATCAGTTGCATTTGGTTTTCCGTAGGCAATATTTTCTCTGATAGTTCCGCCAAAAAGAATAACATCCTGCGGAACAATACTCATGTTTCCACGAAGATTTTCTAAATCATAGTCGTAGATACTTTTTCCGTCAACTAAAATTTCTCCTGAAGTTATATCGTAAAAACGCAATAAAAGTGATGAAATAGTTGATTTTCCGGCACCACTTGGACCAACAATAGCTATTTTTTGTCCGAATTCTGCAGAGAAATTTACATCTTTTAAAACCTGAACTTCTTTTCTTGAAGGATAACTAAAAGCAACATTTCTGAAAGAAACAATTCCTTTTATTTTCTCAATAGAAGATATTTTTGGTGTTGCATTGATTGCTTCCGGAGTTTCTTCTAATAATTCAAAAACGCGTTCTGTTGCTCCAACTGCTTTTTGGATTTGCGCATACATTTCGGCAATTCCTCCAAAAGAAGCACCAATAAAGGTCGTATAAAGTACAAACGAAATTAAATCTCCTACACCCTCAACCTCACCTTTTATAGTCAATGTAATTCCGTACCAAACGACAGCAACTACACATCCAAAAAGACATAAAATGATAAACGAAGCAAAGTAACCTCGGTATTGACCACCTTTAATAGCAATTTTTACAATCTCTTTTATTTTGTTTCTATAACGTTGAATTTCGTACCATTCATTGGCAAAAGCTTTTACATTGCTGATTCCCTGAAGTGTTTCTTCAACGATTATTTGGCTTTCAGCTACTTTATCTTGAGTTTTTTTTCCATATTTACGAATAAATCTTCCAAATATAACGGCGGCAACTGCAACAATTGGTACAATGGCCAGCATCATTAAAGTTAATTTCGGACTTATATTTCCCAGAATAACAAATCCTCCAATAATCAGGATTAACTGTCGTAAAAACTCGGCAATTGTAGTAGTAAAGGTGTCTTGCAGCTGCGAAATATCAGCACTGATTCTACTATTTAACTCTCCAACACGTTTTTGAGAATAAAAAGACATTGGTAATTTTACCAGATTTTCATATAAAGCAAAACGGATATTAGATAATGAATTCTCTGTAAAATTTACAAAAAGTGAAATCCTGAAAAAAGAGAAGATCGCCTGAAGCGTAAGAATCACCATTAATCCAACAGCAATTTCGTTAGCCCTGCTAAGGTCTTTATTGGTAACACAATCAACCAGCATTCCCATTAATTTAGGAAAGGCGAGGGCAGTGGCGCTGGTTAATAATAAGAAGATCAAACCAAGGAAAAATTTCCATTTATGGCCTTTTCCGTATTTAAAAATTCTGAAAGCTTTTTGAAGTGAATTAGAGTCTAATTTAGCCTTTGGTAAATCATTTTCCTGAAATCTTGCCATTTGAGTATACAATTAAGATATGCAAATGTATGACTATAGCAAATGATTACAAAAGATTATTATAAATTAGGCAGCTGTATTCTTTTTTTTAACTAAAATTAACTGAAACATAATTTTTATTTAATTTTTAAAAAGCTGAAAAATAGAATGCTAAATAAAAGCATGAAAAAATATTTGATTTTTTTTAAAATATGCTTGCAATTACAAATTCTAGCTGTATATTTGCACTCGCAATCACAAAATGATAGCATTCTAATAAAATAGGGCGATTAGCTCAGCTGGTTCAGAGCACCTCGTTTACACCGAGGGGGTCGGGGGTTCGAACCCCTCATCGCCCACCATGAGGGATAACAGAAATGTTGTCCCTCTTTTTTTGATATATAATCATTTATATTGCCCATTTTCATCCGGAATTAGGTATTCATTTTATCCAAAATACCTACACAAGAAGCCGAAAATGGAAACTTAAAACCTGAGGTAACCAATCCACCTAAAACTATTTCAAAAATCTGGAACTATTGCTGTAACTTTTTTAAAATAAACCGTCAAAACTATAAATCTAAATTATAAACCAAATGAAGTCAAAAATTTTTTACACACTAAGTATTTGTAACCTGTTAGCTTTTAGTTTCTATCTCTTTTCATTTTCCAGTAAGGATAATGTTAAAGTTGTAGATTTTCAGGATAAAATAATAAAAGTCCGGGGTATTGTGGTTGTTGACTCACTTGGAGTTGAGCGTGTTATTATGGGTTCTCACTTACCTGAACAGAATTTGAGCAGTTATGGCAGCAGATTAAATTCAAGAGGTAAGGTTGGCGTTTCTGGTGTCATGCTTTATGATGCGGAAGGACAGGAAAGAGGAGGATATGTTACAGATGACAATTTAGGAAATGCTTTTCTGACTTTAGACTCGAAAAGCGGCATGCAGATGTTATTACTATCAGAACCACAAGGTGCTGCAGCAATAATGTTAAATGACCATGATAGAAAAAACACGATAACACTATCTACCAGTGATGGAAATGCATCTGTAAAATTGAAGAAGAATGATAAAAATATAAAATTATATGAAAATGAACAATAATAAAATTCTATCAACGCTCATTTTACTTTTTGCAATATTAGGATGTAAAGGTCAAAATATTTTCATCCCTAAACTGACAAATATAAACCCGGTATCTTATACAGATGTGGTTTATACTGGTATTAAAGATACGGTGCTTGTTTCTACTTTCAGCGGACGTATTTCCAAAAGAATAAATGGCAGTCCAAAAGAAATTGCTATTGCAAAAATTGCAGATGAAATTTATTCTCTGGCTTATAATCCCCAGCGAAAAGAAATTGCCGCTGCCACTTTAGAAAATGACATCCTTTTAATTAATGAGAAAAATGGAAAAATCATAAAAAAACTGCCCTTAAAAACCACTTGGTCCATTGCTGTATTCTTTTCGGATAATTTTAATTATCTGATTACTCAGGACCAGAAAAAAAACCAATATATCTGGGATGTAACCAAAAATTACCAGGAATTGGTATTGCCATCTGATTTCCCAAAAGGAACTATTGTAAAGATTGACAAACAAAACATCGCAGTAATTGTTACTCCAAGTAAAGTTACCTATTGGAATATGAATAACAATACGGTACAAAAAGAGATTTTAGTTGACCTAAAGAAATTTACGGACATGGATAGTGAAGGAAATTTTCTTTCCTTAAATTATAATGAATGTGCCAAATACAACAGTAATACTCATCAAACGGAATTTAAAGTAAAGCACCCCAATTGGATTACACATGATATATACGATGATAGTAAAGTATATGAAGACAATTACAGCATGAATCTTACTACGGCAAAATTTGCTAAAGATAAAATTTATACAGCCAGCATTGACCGTTCAATAAGAATTTGGGATAAAAAAACCGGCAAGCTTTTAAAATCACTAACAGACGACCATAAAGCAACTGTAAATAAATTAAAAGTATCAAAAGACGAAAACCAGCTTGTATCTGTTGACCTCAAGGGTGGAATCCAGTTTTGGAATATAGAGTAAGAAATCCCGACCAAGTTGGTTTACTTACGAAATTGAGATTTTAAACTCGAGAAACATAAGAGACTGTCAATCAAATACAAACCCTGACATTCCATAAAAAAACTCCTTAATTTCTTAAGGAGTTTTTTATGGTTATTTTCCCAAAAACTTTTTTGCATTGAAAATAAACACAAAATATTATTCAATCTTTTATTTAATAATTACAAACTCATTTTGGATCTCCTTTAATACTATATGGAGTACTTTTTACAAACGATCCCGCGGCGTTTCCTGCATACACTTCATTATTGGTCAGATTAAGCTTTTTGGCTGGGGTTCCTGAAGAAAAATCAACTGTTTTGAAATCTACCCAAAATGTATTAGGTGTTTTTGATGATTCGAAGTAATAAACCAGATTTTTTTGATCCGACACCGTTCTCCATAAAGTAGAAGCAATGTTAGGCTGATCGGCAGTTGATATTCCAAGGGGTACTGAGCAATTTCTTATTACACTTAATAGTCCTGCTACGCCGGCAGCTGGATCATTGGTTTTAGGTAAAACGCTGCTGTAAAATGAAGCACGAACAAATCGGTCTGCCGCGCGATTGGTTCCTGGTAACATTGTGAGCCCTCCAATAGAATTCCAATACTCATTTAATGCAAGCTGTTGATCAAAAATAGGAGAGTTTGTCATAACAGTATACTTTGTATCATGGTGGATCACTAATTTTCCATTGATATACTCAAATATTGCATTATCTCCTGTCGGGTCTGAGATGGACAAATGAAGCGTTGCTTTTGGACCTTCTCCTGGCATTGAACCTGTCATAAGAACAAAAGGCTCTTTTTGCAATGCAATTACAGCTTCAT